>NZ_JBPPFW010000001.1:0-1234226 GCF_052040145.1 Natronorubrum amylolyticum | reverse complement strand
CAAGGCAACGAGGCGTTGAGCCCGCGAGCACTAATCGGCCAAGCCACATAGTCATACAACATCGCATTGGATCCGTGACGCGGCGAACGGGTCCGGACGCAAACTGGACTACACATACATTACGGTCAGTAACCACCGATTACGGTTTGATCGCGGTTCGAGTCCGCGAATCGGCGTTACGGCGGCCAGAGCGGTGAGGTTCCTCCCGTACCCATCCCGAACACGGAAGATAAGCTCATCTGCGTATCGCGGAGTACTGGAGTGCGCGAGCCTCTGGGAAATGTGATTCGCCGCCTTCACTCATATTCGACACATCGTCGAGCATCGACAGTGGTCTGACGGCGGTTCGATTCCGCCGGTCGACGTTACAGCGGCCACAGCGGCGGGGTTCCTCCCGTACCCATCCCGAACACGGAAGATAAGCCCGTCTGCGTATCGCGGAGTACTGGAGTGCGCGAGCCTCTGGGAAATGTGATTCGCCGCTCCTACTCATATTACACTCACGGAGCGACTGCGTCGTCCTCTTTCGTACAACTTTGTCGATAGCTATTACTGTTTCAGTGCTGAGTTATTCAAAAAACAGTGGCTGTCTCAGCGTCGGGACTACGACAGATCTTCGGCGAGATCGGAAGCGGATCGCCGATTCCGGCTCTCGGGCATACTTTCCCCTGGGCGCTTGGGCAGTTGCTGTGCTACGAGCAGTTCTCCGTCTTTGATAACAACGAGCAGAATGTCGCTTTCGTCGACGTCCTCGAGTTCCGACCGTGGAGCGACGTGTTGATCGACGAGTTCGCCGTCCTCCTCGAGTAAGATCACGACGTGCTCTCCGTCGACGATTCGGTCGACAACGCCGATGTACTGATTCACGTCGCATCCGTCGTCGGCTGACGCTGCTACTGATTCTGATTGAGCTGTGTCGCGGTCGCTCCGTGCACCGGCGACTGCCGACGTTGTAAGCGTGACGGCGCCGAGTGAACCGAGTGTTCGAAGGACTGTTCGTCGCGTCGTCTGTTGTCGTTGCGACATGCCCTCGTTGGCCGCGGCTTGATTGATAAACCCGCGGCAGTGAGTGAGTGCAGTCTGACCGTCTCACCATTCCGAGTATACCATATTAGATAACTATCTCTAGCACAGAGGGATCAACTCTCGAACGAGCCCGGTCGACTGTTCTGGACTAATACAGAACGCGAGCGCCAACGGACGCCGGGAGATCGTGTTCCGATCGCTGGTACAGGACACAACGCGCTAAACGAGGGTATTGAAGGGATACCGTTGTCGATCGAAACTGACCGAATCTCGAGCCGGTTCGGCAACTGTGGATCGTGGTATCGCTGGAGATCTATCTCCGCGAATTCAACGAACAGGGTTGTACCACCTCTGAACCACCTTTTCGCTAGAAGCTGTTCGGATGCGCTGGCCACTAAGACGCTCTTACGCGTAGAGAGTAAAATACCGGGTTCGGTATCGTGCGGGTTCCACGTTGTGCGAATGATTGGAGGAAATCGATGACGGCGATGAAATATCTACACTGGGATATATACTCACTCCTTCCAGCTCGTTGTCTTTTGCATACGTACTGAGTCCTGACCCGAATCATCTCGACGTTCAGTCGGTATCGGTCTGTGCTCGTTCGGTCGTTTCGGTTCGGCCACCGCCGTGTCGGTTCGCCTCTGAACTGGTCACGGGACCAGCAGGAACGTGTAGAGCCAGTACCCGAGCCCCACGAACAGGGCGACTGCGAGCACCAGTTCCAGGCCACGTGAGATCGTCGGCAGCACACCGTGAGCCCTGTTTTCGATGTCGTTGTACGCCGTTTGCAGGCGATCGAGACCGTTCAACACGCGTTGACCGATCGTTTGTTCGGGAACGTCAGGGCTGTTTCCGTCCGAGACCATAGTGGTACGTCCGAACGGATGATATTAAATCCACGTGCTGACAGCTGACACGGTCTCGACGGCCTTCGGTGGCGAAGGCTGCTACGCGTTCGATACGTTCTCGCAGTGTGCTTGCCGTTGCACACGACCGGCCTGTAAGCGTTGATCACCTCGACTCGAGGAAACGTTCGAGACCGTTCGCTGCACGCGTTTCACGGGATGCTGATCCGGTCTCCGATCACGGTGGTAGTTTCCGTCTTCTTGAGCAATAGACTGTCCCGATTGGATGTGGTGAGTACAGATACGATCCGATGCCCTACCCGGTTTCCCGTGCCGTAAGAAGACCGTTCTTTGACGTGTGCCTGCGAGCTTCCTTTATGTTCTTTAGGTCTTGGGCAACATTTATGTGATAAGGTGTGGCACGCACAATTGCACACATATGGCTAGGAACGGCAATGATGGGAACCTGACAAGGCGACGGTTCGTTCAGGCTACCGCAGGGGCAGGCGTCGTCGGACTCGCTGGGTGTACAGGGGGCGAGACGCAAGAAGTACGTGTTGGGACGTCCACCGGTGGTACCTTCGACGTCGGGCTCGCGATGGAGTCTGCCGTCGGAGAGCACAGTGACGAGGTCATGTACTCGACGATCGAGAGCCCCGGCTACATCGGAACGGCGTATCGGATGGCCGACGGTGAGTTCGACGCGGGAATCGTCGACAATAACTCGATGTCGAAAGCACGGGAACAGGTCGGCGAGTTCGAGGAAGATCCCGTCGACACGCTCCCGTGGCAGGGATTCCTCGGCTTCCCGTACAGTATCTACCTCGTCGCGCGCGAGGACACGGATATCGAAACGTTCGACGACCTCGCCGGTGCGACCGTCTATCCGGCCGAACCGGGGTTCTCCACTCGCGAGACAACGCTCGACGTGTGGTCTCAGGACCCAACGGCTGACGTCTACGACGAGATGGAGATCGTCGACATGGACGTCTCCGACGCGCCGGGTGCGATGGAGGAGGGGAACATCGACGCCGCGATCGCGTACGGGACGCCCGGCGTCGGAAACACCGGCTGGGTCGTCGAATACGACGCTCGCACCGACGTCCAGTACGTCGAACACACCGACGCACTCGTCGAGTCGATCGAGAGCTACGACGGCGCTGGCTTCGTCGAATACGACGACGTCGTGGAGGATTTCAACTGGCAACAGGATATCGGTGCGGACGAAATCGTCGCTTGGGACCTCGAGGTGACGTTCACGTTCCACCACGACACGCCGGACGATGCGGTGTACGAGATCATGCGCGTCGCGGACGAACACGGAGATGCCGTCCGTGACGCCGAAGAACGGTTCACGCCGGATGGTGCAGAAGAGATGGCCGCTGCCGGAATGGACGACTATCCGTTCCATCCCGGCGCCGCCGAGTACTACCAGGATGCAGGAGTCTGGAACGACGACTGGATCGTCGGCGATCCGGACGAGGCCGGTGACTACTTCTGACCCGATCAGTTGACTGAACCGAGCTTCTGACCCTCTCCCAGAACCATACCGAACTCATCCACAGTGACCCCATGAGTACAGAAACGACGACGCCAGTACAGCAAGCCAGTGTAAAACTACTCGATAACGCCGTCACCGTCGGTGCGATCATCTTCTGGGCGATCGTGTTGTTCTGGATGCGGACCCAGACGCTTCCTCGAGCGCAGTACGGTGTGTTGTTTATCGGTTCGATCCTCGCCTTGTACGTGCTCGATCAGGCCAGAGAGTCGATAGCGGACGAAGACTATCTGGACCTGCTGATCCTCGCTGCGTGTTTCGCCGTTATGGCCGTCGCGAGCACGTATATGTTCCTGAATTTCGAGGGGATGTATCAGGATCGACAGGGATGGGCGTACGACTACGAGTACAACCTCGCCTGGCTGGTCATCGCGGTCATCCTGTATCTGACCTGGCGGTCGTACGGGAACGTCTTCCTGGTGCTCATCGGCGGGGCGATGGTTTACTCCATCTACGGCTATCTGGTTCCCGGGATCCTCGGTCACGGCGGCATCAGCACCACGTTCATGTTACAGATGTTGATCACCGATATGGCAGGGTTTTATGGCTCGTTGACCCAGTTAACGGGTGCGTGGATCGCGCCGTTCCTGCTGTATGCGGGGTTATTGTTCGCCTACGGCGCGTTCGACCTCATACTACGAATCGCCATCGTCACCGCAAAATACATCGAATCCGGCGTCGCCCAGACGGCAGTGCTGGCGAGTGCCGTTATCGGTTCGATCAACGGCAGCTACGCCGCGAACGCCGGAATGACGGGATCATTTACGATTCCGACGATGATGGACTCGGGTCTCAGAGGGCGGACCGCGGCGGCTATCGAAGGGACCGCGTCGACGTCCGGTCAGGTACTCCCACCGGTGATGGGAGCGTCCGCGTTCGTCATGGCGTCGTTCCTGGGAATCGCGTACGTTGACGTCATCGTCGCGGGACTCATCCCCGCCGCGATCCTCCTGATCAGCATCGCGGTCGCCGTTCACTACACCTCGGTCAACGAGATCGGCGATCAGGAGCTCGACTTTCAGGACTACTTCGACGAGCAGATGACGCGCAACGACAAGATCGTCGAAGGGATTCGCTTCGGCATTCCGTTCTCCATCCTCCTCGTGACGCTCGGATACTTCCAGTGGACGGTGATGACGTCGGCACTGTGGACCATCGTGGCGATGGTTACGCTCGGCCTCGCGACGCCAGTGTTGCAGGAAATCGTCGCCGACCGGACGGATAGCGACGGTCCCGTACACGCGCTCACCACCGAACTCAAGAACACGGTCGGTGGCTTCCGTCGTGGAGCGATTATTCTCGCTCCGATCGCCATTATTCTCGCGGCGGTCAACGGGGTCGTCGACCTGTTGATGGTCACCGGAATTCCCTCGAGAATCGCGCTGTTGCTGATGGATCTCTCCGGTGGCGTGTTGCTCATCGCGGTACTGCTCGGGATGGCCGTCTGTATCGTCATGGGGGTCGGTATGCCGACCGTCGCGGCGTACGTCATCGTCTCGACGCTCGTCGCACCGGCGTTCGTCAACCAGTTCGGCGTGCCGGAGCTGGCCGCCCACTACATGGTGTTTTACGCCGCGGTGATGGCCGGCGTGACGCCGCCCGTCGCAATCGCGGTCGTGGTCGCCTCCGGCATCGCCGAATCGAACTTCTGGGAGACGTGTGGCGTCGCGATCACGATCGCCGCACCCCTGTTTGTGCTCCCGGTCTCGTTTATTTACCACCCGGAGATCGTCTCGTCGGACCTCGGGATCCAGTCCGTTATCACCGGGCTCGTCGTGCTCGCAGGCGCGTTGACGATCATCTACGGGATCAACTTCCCGTTCGATCTCAAGCGACGGTTCAGGCTACCGCTTCGCTTCGGGCTGTTCTGGCTGGGTGCGTTCATCATGGTGTATCCGGGCCGTCTCTTCCAGCTCGCCGGGGTCGGCGTGTTCGCGCTGATCTTCTTCGCGGAGCGAGCCATCGCTAACGGGTGGGACGCGCCGTTCGTCTCGAGTTCTACGTAGCTGCGATTCCGCGCTCTGAACCGTTTTTTGGCCGTGCGAGTCGGCTCGGTTACCCGCGTCGCTCGAGGATCGCGGCCACCGTCTCCTCCGGAAGCGACTCCGAGAGAACGGGGGCGGTGTGCTCGCCGAGCCGTGGCGGTTCGTGTTCCGACCGGGTCGTCCTCCCGGAGAACGCGATCGGACAGACGGGGAACGGGAGTTCGACGCCGTCGATCTCGAGGTCGGAGAGGACGCCGCTCGCCCGGAGGTGCTCGTCCTCGAACACCTCGCGCGTATCCTTGACGGGTGCACCGGGGATCCCGTGATCGCGGAACAGGTCGAACCACTCGTCGTTCGTCCGCCGCTCGAACACCGGGACGAGTTCGGCCGTCAGCGCCTCCCGATTGGCGACGCGTTCGTCGTTCGTTTCGAACCGATCGTCGGCCGCGAGGTCGGGACGCTCGAGCGCGTCACAGAGCGACCGCCAGGTGCCGTCGCTGCCGATCGCGACCGCGAACCAGCCGTCGCCCGTCTCGAACGTCCGGTACGGTGCGAGCGTCGGATGGACGGTCCCCTGACGCGGATAGGGTTCGTCGGTGACGAACGTCCGTCCCGCCCGCTCGGTGAGCCACGACACCAGTCCCTCGAACATCGGCACGTCGATGTACTGGCCGGCTCCGTCGTACAGCGCCGTCGTGATCCCGATAACGGCGTACATCCCCGCACAGATGTCGCCGATCGGAATGCCCGGACGTGCCGGCGGTCCGTCGGCTTCCCCGGTGATACTCATACTGCCGCTCAGCGCCTGAACCACCATGTCGAAGGCGGGAAGGTCACGGTACGGGCCCTCGAGGAAGCCCGAGATCGAACAGTAGACGAGATCCTCGCGCACCGTTCGCAGGTCGTCGTAGCCGAGGCCCCACTTCGCCATCGTCCCGGGTCGGTAGTTCTCGACGAGGACGTCCGCGGTCTCGACGAGCGCTTCGAGAGCGGCGGCGCCGTCCGCGGTCGACAGATCCAGTTCGACGCTTCGCTTCCCGCGGTTCAACGACGCGAAGTAAGCGGTGATCTCCGAGTTGCCGACCGTCGGGCCGACGCTGCGGGTAATGTCCCCCTGGTTCGGGCGCTCGATCTTGACGACGTCCGCACCGAGATCTGCGAGCAGTTGCGTCGCGAACGGCCCGGAGAGCATCTGCGTACAGTCGATCACGCGAACGCCGTCCAGCGGGGCCGCCGAAGTCGATGTCATTGGACTACCTCTCGCGGATAGCGACGTAAATCCACGCATTCGCCCGCAGCGGTGGGTGACCGATCAGAACGTCGTCGTCCCCTCGAGCGTGTGCGCTTCGACCACGTCCTCGTCCAGTTCGACGCCGATGCCCGGCTTTTCGGGCACCTCGATGTAGCCGTCCTGGATGAGCGGTTCGTCCCGCTCGATCAGGTCGTCCCACCAGTCCACCTCGAGGGCGTGGTACTCGAGGAGGTCGAAGTTCGGGATGGCGGCGCCGAGGTGGACGCAGGCCATCGTGCCGACCGGACTGCAGACGTTGTGCGGGGAGATGGGCATGTAGTTCTCCTCGGCGCGGTCGGCGATGCGCATCGTCTCTGTGAGTCCGCCGACGGTCGTCGGGTCCGGCGTCACGATGTCGACGCCGTGATCGTAGATCAGTTCGGAGAGCTCGTGTACCCGGAACCGGTTCTCGCCGGTTGCAACCGGTGTTTTCGTCGCCTTCGTGACTTCCGTCTGGGCCGCCATGTTCTCCGGCGGGATCAGGTCCTCGAGCCACATCAGATCGTACTCCCGGAGCTTGTACGCGAGCCGTTTCGCGCTCTCGACGGAGTAGTCCCAGTGGCAGTCGAAAGCGAGGTCGATATCGTAGCCGATCTCCTCTCGCACGGCCGCGACGATCTCGCGTTTGTGTTCGATCGCGCCGTTGGTGAGGCGACCGTTGAACGGGTCGGGATCGTTGTCCATCTCGAGGTCGAGGTCGAACTTGAGCGCGGTAAAGCCCATGTCGACGACGCGGCGGGCCTCGTTGGCGTACGCCGCCGGCGAGTAGGCCTCCGCGGTGGCGTACTCGGTGGAGCCGTCCTCGACGGCGTAGGCCTCGCCGGCGTGACAGTCGCAGTAGATCCGGACCTCGTCGCGGAACTTCCCGCCGAGGAGTTGATAGACCGGAAGGTCGAGGAGTTTCCCGGCTACGTCCCACAGCGCGATTTCGATGCCGGAGGCGGCGGTGACGACCTTTCCCGTCGTCCCGCCGTGGCCCGACATCTCCTGGATGATCTGCCTGTAGAGTCGTTCGACGTCGAGGGGGTTCTCGCCGATCAGGAACCGCTCGGTGTACTCGACGAGTTCGGGGACGCCGCCGCCCCGATAGGACTCGCCGATGCCGGTGACGCCGGCGTCGGTCTCGATTGTGATCAGGTTCCACTCGAAGTTGCCCTCGACGACGCAGGTGTTGATGTCCGTGATTTCGACGTCGCGGCTCTCGTCTCGGTTCGTTATCTGGTTTGAGAAGTCTTTCATGAGTACTCTCGGTATTTGGATGTCAGTCGTCCGGCCGGAGCGGTTCCTCGATGATGCCCTCGAAGACCGTCACGTGAGCACGTCCCTGGCCCCGTCGCTGTACAGCCGTTCGAAGGCGTATCGTGGCCCCTCGGGTCCGCTCTCGGGACGAACGTCCGTGATCGCGCGATCGCGATGCGTGGGGGTTCTGCCGGAGACGATTACCGGCTCTTCCAGCGCAATAGCGACTGGGCGTGACTCGACGCGGCAGCGCTCCATACTCGGTCACGGACGAGTATCGTTAAATTCCTTCAGCTTTCGGCAAAGCTTCCGCAGAGGAGTTAACACGCAGGTCATACTATGTCGCGTATGGACTTTCCCGATCGTGATGACGTAGCGCCGCTCATCGAGCCACGGGGCTCCCCGTCGTTCGCGCGCGTCAGCTACGACCCGCCGACGAGTACGCTCTCCGATCCGCTGTCGACCACGCGTTCGGAGCTGGACCGACTCGCGTTCGACGATCTCGAGCCCGGCGCGACGGTCGCCGTGGGGATCGGAAGCAGGGGCATCCACCGAATCGCCGATATCACGGCCGAGGCGGTCTCGTACATCGAAGACCGAGGGTTCGAACCGGTCGTCGTCCCCGCGATGGGGAGTCACGGCGGCGCGACTCCCGAGGGCCAGCGCGAGATCCTCGCCGCGCTGGATCTCACCGAGGAGTACGTCGGCGCACCGATCGATGCGCGGATGGACGTCGAAAAACTCGACGAGGTCGACGTCGACGGGATGACGACGCCGGTTTACTTCTCGACCGCTGCGCTCGAGGCGGACGCCGTCCTGGTGATCAATCGCGTCAAGCCGCACACGAACTTCACCGGCTCGCTCGAGAGCGGGCTCTGCAAGATGCTCGCGGTCGGGCTCGGCAAGCAACGGGGCGCCCAGGCGTTTCACTCGACGGCGCTCGATCGGGGTTACGTGCCGACGATCGAGTCGCTGGTTGCCTCCATCAGGGATTCCGTCCCGCTGCTCGGCGGACTCGCGCTCATCGAAAACTTCCACGAGGAGATCGGGGAGGTCGAGGCGATCGACGGACCGTCGCTCGAGCGACGCGAGCCCGCCATGCTGGAGCGCGCCCGCGAGGAGATGGCGACGCTGCCGGTCGACGACATCGATCTTCTCGTCGTCGACGAACTCGGCAAGGAGATCTCCGGCGCCGGAATGGATACGAACGTGATCGGTCGATACCGCGTCCTCAACGCGCCGGATCCGGAGACGCCGTCGATCGATCTGATCTACGCCCGCGGGCTCACCGAGGCGACGAGCGGGAACGGGAACGGCATCGGGCTGGCGGATATTACCCGACGGGCGGCGGTCGACCAGCTCGATCTGCAGAAAACCTACGCGAACGCGCTGACGAGCGGCTCGCTCTCCAAGGCGAAGCTTCCCGTCGTCGCGCCGGACGACGAACTCGCGCTCCGGGTCGCGCTGAACGCCCTCGGCGGCTACGATCCCGAGACGGTCCGGGTCGCGTGGATCGAAAACACGACCGATCTCGCCGAGTTCCGCGTTTCGGAAGCGCTGCTCGAGGATCTCGGGGACTCGGTCTCCGTGATAGCGCGCGAGCGACTCGCCTTCGACGAGGGAACGGCGTCGTTCGAGTGACGCTCATACGGTTTCCTGTAAGTCATTTCCGCCGCAACCGCGATCTGGCGGCGGTTGCACCGGTAAATCGGTACAGTAATCCGTATCACTCGACCACGTGGTCGTCCGCGCTGTCCGGCGACGAGTAGGTGATGTTCAACTCGAGTTCGTTCGCGGCCGCGAGCAACCGATCGGGAACGTCGGCCTCGAGGTGCTCGCCGTTCAGCCGATGAGAGGGGCCGGCGACGGCGAGCGCGCCGAGCACCTCTCCCTCCCGCTTGACCGGCACCGCAGTCCCGTTGAGTCCGTGGACGTGCTCTTCGCGGTTGAAGGCGACGCCGCGCTCGCGGACGCGCTCGAGTTCCTCGTAGAACGCCTCGCGGTCGGTGATCGTGTTCTCGGTGTGGGCCGGAACCCCCCATCGGTCGAGAATCGTATCGACGCGCTCTCGCGAGTACTGTGCGAGGATCGACTTGCCAGCGGACGAGCAGTGCAGGTGGATCTGTCGACCGATGCCGAACCCGGCTCGGACGGCGTTGCTGCCGGTTTCCAGGTAAAGGTAGATCCCGAGACCGTGATCCTCGACGACGAACTGCGCCCGCTCCTGGGTCTCTTCGGCCAGCGTCTGGACGTACGGCTTCGCCATCTGGTAGGCCGGGTCCCGCGTCTGGGCGGCTCGACCCAACCGGGCGAAGCGGAGACCGATCTGGTACAGTTCGCCCTGCCGCGAGACGTACCGGAGGTCACAGAGCGTGTTCAGGTGCCGGTGGGTGGTGCTCTCCGTCAGCTCGAGTCGGTCGGCGATCTCGGAGAGCCGGGACGGACCGTTCTCCTGGAGCGCGTGGACGATCTCGAAACTCGTCTTCGTGCTCCCGATCCGATTGGGGTTGTCGTCCGTCATACGCTCGCGTACGAGCACTCGACGTATAAATTCCAGCATACGGAACTGAAACGCACCGAGTGCTGGCTCTCAGCGCAGATCGGCGGCTCGAACCGACGTACAGCGGTTCGGACCGACGTACGGACGCTCGGACGCGAGGGAGAATTCCACAGTATGGAAGATTCTCGTTTCGAATTGACGTGTACGAGCCCGCAATTACATTCATATGGTTGTAATTTACGTACTGGTCGGCGACGCGATAGCACGACGGCTGATAGCCGACTCGAGCGCGGTGGGGGACGCGGTACGGCAGCAAGCGTTGCTTTCCACGGAACTATATTCCGCTATATGGAACTGATCTACCTGTGCGATCGCCGAGCCGGTCGCAACGAGTGCGCGTCTGTTCCACGTCGACAACGAGTTCGTTCACGTGACGCCGACTGACGGCAGTTGCACCCGATCGGCCTGTCCCGAGTCCTTACCGCAACACCAAGCTTTTTGGGTTTTTCCTCTGGGAATACGGACGAGATGGACTTACAGCTCACCGACAACGCAGCGCTCGTAACGGCTTCCTCGAGCGGCCTGGGGAAGGCTTCGGCGAAGGCCCTCGCTCGAGAGGGTGCGAACGTCGTTATCAACGGCCGCGATGAGGACCGACTCGAGGACGCGAGAGCGGAGATCGAGGACGTCGCGACGGGCGAGGTCGTCGCCCAGCAGGGCGACCTCACGAACGAAGACGACATCGAGACGCTGATCGAGACGACCGTCGACGAGTTCGGCGGGATCGACCACCTCGTGACGAGCGCCGGCGGTCCGCCGTCGGGGCCGTTCTTGGATACCGACGACGACGACTGGTATCAGGCCTACGACCTGCTCGTGATGAGCGTTGTCCGACTCGCCCGCGAGGCCGAACCGCACCTGCGCGAGGGCGAGGGGACGATCGTCAACATCACCTCCCGAAGCGTCAAGGAGGCCATCGACAGTCTGGTGCTCTCGAACTCGGTCCGCATGAGCGTCATCGGCCTCGAGAAGACGCTCTCGAAGGAGTTCGCGCCCGACGTTCGGACCAACGCGGTTCTCCCCGGCCCGCACGAGACCGAGCGCATCGAAGACCTCGTCAATCAGGCCGTCGACCGCGGCGACTACGACTCCTACGAGGAGGGGCTCGACGACTGGGCGAGCAACCCCCTCGAGCGAGTCGGCGACCCGATGGAACTCGGCAACACCGTCGCGTTCCTCTCCTCGCCGGTGTCGGGCTACATCAACGGCGAGAGCGTCCTGATCGACGGCGGCTCCACGGGGGCGAACCTATGAAACCGGTCGACTTCGACGACGCGGAGACGTACGAGCCCGACGAGGGGTGGCGACGCGTTTCGATGGCCGGCAGCGACCAGTTCTCCTTCGAATGGTTCGAGAAGCCGCCGGGCCACAGCTCCCCGATGCACGACCACGAAAACGAGCAGGTCTGTCTCTGTCTCGAGGGCGAACTCACGGTCACGACCGACGACGGCGAGTCGGTGACCTTAGAGCGGTACGACTCCGTCCTGCTCGAGTCCGACGAACCCCACAGGGTCGAGAACACCGGCGACGAACTGGCCGTCGGGCTCGACGTGTTCGCGCCCGGCCGCTCGTTCGACTTCTGGACGGATCGCGAGGAGTGACCGTGCAGTACCTGGCACGCACGATCGACGGGCGTCCGCTTCTCGGGGACGAGGAGGGGTTTGTCCCCCTCTCGGCGGCCGCACCCGACCTCGAGACCGTCCAGGACGCGCTCCCGCGCGCTGCGGCGAGGACGCTCCCCGACGTGGACGCGACGCCGGCCGATAAGATCGACTCGGCACACGTCCAGTTCGGACCGCCGCTCGAGCGGTTCGGAAAGCTCTGGGGAATCGGGCTGAACTACGCCGAACACGCGGGCGACCTCGACGAGCAACGACCCGACGAGCCGGCGAGTTTCATGAAGCCGAGCAACGCCGTCACGGGGCCGGGCGGCCCCATCCGGCTCCCGCCGGTCGAGCAGACCGACAGGGTGACGGCCGAGGCCGAACTCGCGGTGGTGATGGGACGAGCGTGTCGGAACGTCGACGAGGACGCGGTCGACGACGTGGTCGCCGGCTACCTGCCGGTCATCGACATGACCGCGGAGGACATCCTCCAGCGCAACCCGCGATTCCTGACGCGGGCGAAGAGCTTCGACTCGTTCCTCGTCGTCGGCCCGACGATCGCGGTCCCCGAGGACCCGCTCGCGTTCGAGGACCTGACGGTGCAGACGATCGTCAACGATCGGGTCGCGGCGGAAAACGAGGTCCGGAACATGCTGTTCCCACCCCGCGAGATCGTCTCGTTCCACTCCGACGTGATGACGTTGGAGCCCGGCGACCTGTTCAGCACGGGCACGCCCGGCGCGGAGCCGATCGAACCGGGCGACCACGTCCGCGCGTCGGTCGAGACGATCGGCGACGTCGACGCCCCCGTGGTCCGCTGACGCCACCTTTCCTCGGCGTCACTATTCCGCCCGCGAAACCATCTCGCGAGTCCCATCGAGGGAAGCGTTTTATCGCTCCGGCGGGACCGTTATTGTAGATGAACGGACAGCTGTGTTGTTACGACTGCGGGCGAGCGTACGAAACCAACTATCGGAACCGCTGTTCGTGCGGCGAACCCCTCTGGGTCGAGACCGATCCGAGCGGCTTCGAGTGGCCCGACGCCGAGTGGAGCCGCGGCATGTGGCGCTACGCCGACGTGCTTCCGGCGTCGGAGCCGGTCGGCGTTCCACCCGGGACGACGCCGCTCGTTCGCGCGGGCGGGCTGGACGAGTACGCCGGCTGTTCGCTCTCGCTGAAACACGAGGGCCAGAATCCGACCGGGAGTTTCAAAGATCGCGGCAGTGCGGTCGGCGTGAGCTACGCGGCACAGGCCGGCTACGAGTGGGTCGGAACGGTCTCGCACGGAAACATGGCGCTCAGTACGAGCGCGTACGCCGCGAGCGCCGGCCTCGAGTGTGCGGTATTCGTCCCTGCGGACACGCCCGAGGAGCGACTCGAGTTGATCGCGCGACACGAGCCGCACCTCTTCCGGGTCGAGGGCGAGTACGGACGACTCTACCACAAGACGCTCGCGCTCGAGGCGGACGTCGCCTTCGTCAACTCCGATACGCCGTTTCGCGTCGCCGGACAGAAGACGGTCGCCTACGAGATCCTCGAGCAACTGTCGCCAGCAACGCCGGACGCGATCGTCCTGCCGGTCAGCAGCGGCGGGCAGGCGAGCGCGGTCTGGAAAGCGCTTCGGGAGCTGAACCGAGCGGGTCTCCTCGACGACGTACCCCGACTCTATCTCGTGCAGGCGGCCGCGTGCGATCCCGTGGCGACGGCCTATCGCGAGGACGCCGCAATCGTGTCGCCGGTGACGGCCGACGACACGCTCGCTGTTTCGATCGCGAACGCCGATCCGCCGAGCGGGACGCGCGCACTCGCGGCCGCTCGAGACACCGGCGGTGCAGTCGTCTCCGTCCCGGACGCGGAGATCCGCGACGCGATGGATCGACTGTCGACGACGGTGGGTGTCTCCGTCGAACCCTCGAGCGCGGTCGCCGTCGCCGGCATCCGGACCCTGTCGCAATCGGGCGCCATCGAACTGGACGACGACGTCGTCGCGATTCTGACCGGCTCGGGGTACAAGGAACGGTACGAGGGCGACGTCCGGAGTCGATCGATCGACCTCGAGGCCCTCGAGCGGGAACTCGCGGCGATCGTCGACTGACGACCCGCGCTCGTCGCGGCTCTCACGACCGGAGACGCGTTGCTGTCGCAGCGGAGAACACACGTCGGTCGACCGTTCGTCTACGAATAATTCCGGGATCTGTCGGTTTTGGAAACCAGTTTCGGCGACATCATGTGTGACGAGTAATCTGGCCCTGCTGACAATACCGGCAAACGGACGTTACAGTCGATCGAACGCCGTTACACGACGAGATCTGGAATGGCTCCGTGAACCACCAACTATCGCCCGTAGCCAGGGCACTGTCCGGCCGAAACACGTGTGTCACGTCGCCTCTCGCCGTTTCGATACCAGCTACCGAACGGAACGACTGCGACCGTGCGATACGATACCTTACATTCTCCGATAACTGGTAGCTCGTGCGGTTCTGCGAACGAACCGGCAGCCGAATCCGGTCGATAGCGCACAACCCATAACAGCTGTACTTTTGTTATATGTCTCTGAACAGTCACTCACAGCCGGTGACCGTTATCGGGTTCAGCGTCGACCGTTACGGCGCGTCACAGTCGCACCCGCCTGCCTCGAGCAGTTCGGCGACGTCGTACTGGCTGTGGCAGTCCTCGCAGACGACCTGGACGTTCGCGAGCACTCGATGCGACCCGATAGCTAATCGGTCGGTGTTCCGGAGTCGGGCCAGTTTGCTTTCGGTCACGGCGACCGTTCGCTGGCGGAGGCCTTCGATGGCGTTCCGTTCCGTTCGGCGGACGTCGGAGTCGGTCGTCTCCGGAAGCGACGCGCCGCGATAGCCGGTCAGGTACGACCGGATTGCGCCATACGAAACGAACTCGTCGATCAGGGTCTCGACGTCGACACCGTCTCGTTCGAGGCGTCGCCTGGCCTGTAACTGCTCGCCACGGCTGCCCGTCGTCCGATCGAGCAGTTCGTAGAGGTGGCTGACGTCTTCGGTGATCGTCTCGATTCGTTCGGCCTCGAGTGCAGCCCTGAGGAGTCGTTTGTTGAACGAATCGGCGAGCGCCCGGAGACTCTTGCGGTCGTCGGGGTGGGTCCACTGGGCTTCGAGTTCGTCGCCGACGCCCTCGAGGTCGTACTTCTCGAGCAGTCGCGCGACTTTCGGCATCGGTCCGGGACTCCTGTTCCGCTCGTCCATGCGGCGTGGCTACTCGTGACCCGTGGAAAGTCGTTTCGATGGCGTTACGTCGCGTTTCATCATCCGGTCGTTGTCCGCCCGCGACTAGAGTGTTCGGGACCAATTGCCGACCGATCGAGAATTCGATGGGGACCGTTCGAGCGGAGCGAGCCGTCTTTCTGGCGGCAGAGCGGACGGTGATCGGTCGACGGGCAGGTGAATCACCTGTCGTCACTGTCGGCCCGTCAGTTCAGCATCCGAACTCTCGACTCAGCCGTAGGCGAGGGTGACCCTGATCTCGCCCGCCTTGTCCCAGAGGAGGCTGGGCAGCTCCTCGTGGAGGTACTCGTCCTTGAATCGACTCGTCGGCCCGAAGACGCCCAGCGCGCCGAGGAGTTCGTCATCTGGGGTGTAGACGGGAACGGCGACGCCGCAC
Source organism: Natronorubrum amylolyticum (assembly GCF_052040145.1). NCBI lineage: Archaea > Methanobacteriati > Methanobacteriota > Halobacteria > Halobacteriales > Natrialbaceae > Natronorubrum > Natronorubrum amylolyticum. Next base: position 1,218,479 of record NZ_JBPPFW010000001.1, on the reverse strand, counting down.
AGGCCCTCCATATGTTCCTGGTTGTTCACGGCGTAGCCGCGCTCGCGGATGCGGTCCAGTTCCTCGTAGAGAACGTCGGGGTCCGTGATCGTGTTGTCCGTAATCGCCTCGAGTCCGCGCCGCTCGACGAACTCGCGGACGGCGTCGTCGTTCCACTCCGCGAGAATAACCTTGCCGGATGCCAGCGAGTGCAGCGGTCGGCGTTTGCCGATCATCGTGTCCGCGAGACTGCCGTATCGGTGGACGTAGACCCCTTCTCCCTCCTCTTCGACGATGAAGACGGCCCGCTCGTCGGTTTCCTGCCCCAGTTCGAACACCTTTCGCTTCGCGGCCGTATATCCCGTCTTCCGGGTTCGAGCCTGTTCGCTGATCTCGAGGAGTCGAAACCCGATGTAGTAGCCGCCGTCGCGTTCGACGACGTACCCCAGGTCGGTGAGCGTCGTGAGGTGTCGATAGACGGTGCTCTTGCTCAACCCCGTTCGTCGCGTGAGCTCCGTGATCGTCACCCCCTCTTCGGCTTTGAGCGCCTCAAGGATCTCGAACGTCTTGCGTGTCGTCGAGACCCCGGCGTCGGTTTCGTCCGTCCCGTGCGTGCTCATACAGGGGTATACGTCACGATCTCAATCAATGTTCCGGATAGCAAAACGAAATTATCGCTGTGCGGAACAAATCGTCCTCCGTTCGGCGTACCGATCTTTTGTTCCGCTATGTGAAACAGAGTTTTCTCTCAGTCTCGGTGGTGCTCTGGATGTGAGTGGAGGCCGCAAAATCGCAGTTGGAACGCTGCGGCGACGAAAAAACGCGGTTCGGACCGAATGGAACGTTACTCGTAGGCTGCGATGCCGGTGAACTCCTCGCCGAGGACGAGCGTGTGGATGTCGTGGGTCCCTTCGTAGGTGTAGACCGTCTCCATGTTGGCCATGTGGCGCATCGGGGAGTAGTCGGTGGTGATCCCGTTCCCGCCGAGCATCTCGCGGGCGATCCGCGACTGGTCGCGCGCCATGCGAACGTTGTTTCGCTTGGACATCGAGACGTGCTGCGGGCGCATCTCGCCGCGCTCTTTGAGTTCGGCGAGTCGGTAGGCGAGCAGTTGGGCGAGGGTGATCTGGGTTCCCATCTCCGCGAGTTTGCGCTGTTGGAGCTGGAATCGACCGATCGGACCGCCGAACTGGTCGCGGTCTTTGGCGTACTGACGGGCCTCCTCGAAACAGTCTCGAGCGGCGCCGATTGCTCCCCAGGCGATCCCGTAGCGAGCCTGGGTCAGACAGGACAGCGGCCCCTTCATGCCCTCGACGCCCGGCAGAACGTTCTCCTCGGGCACGTGGACGTTGTTGAGGCCGATCTCGCCCGTGATCGACGCGCGCAGCGAGAGCTTCTCGTCGATCTTGTTCGTACTGACGCCGTCGCGGTCGGTCTCGACGAGGAAGCCGCGAACGGGAGTGTCTTCGGCGGAGCGGTCGCGCGCCCAGACGATCGCGACGTCGGCGATCGGCGAGTTCGTGATCCACGTCTTCGAGCCGTTCAGGACGTAGCCGTCGCCGTCGCGTTCGGCGTAGGTCTCCATGGCCGTCGGGTTCGAGCCGTGTTCGGGTTCGGTGAGTCCGAAGCAGCCGATCGCTTCACCCCGCCCCATCGCCGGGAGCCACTCCTCTTTCTGCTCCTCGCTGCCGTACGCGTGGATGGGGTACATGACGAGTGCGCCCTGCACCGACGCCATCGACCGCAGGCCCGAGTCGCCGGCCTCGAGCTCCTGCATCAGGAGGCCGTACGCCGTCTCGGAGACGTTGGGCGATCCGTAGCCCTCGAGGTTCGGCGCGTAAAAGCCCAGTTCGCCCATCTCGCCGATGAGCTCTTTCGGGAACGTGCCGTTTTCGAAGTGCTCCCCGATGTCGGGTTTGACGTGTTCCTCGACGAACTCCCGGGCCGTGTCCCGGATCATGCGCTCTTCCTGGTCGAGGTCTGCTTCGAGATTGACGAAGTCCAACATACCTTCTAGGAGCATTATAGGCACAATAGGTATTGTGGTCTTCGTGTTGTCTTTCCGGTTACACGTGACCGTGTAGCGTGTCGGTACGTGTACAGATTACTGACGACGGATCCGCAGACCGTCCTCGAACGATGGAATCCGGAACCGCTCGAGTCGAAAGCGGTCTTCGACGTGGGTTCGGGTTGCAGTCGTAGTCTTTGCTGTACGTCATCCGAACAGTGTTTAGCTATCTGATGAATAGTACCAAACAAATATAGATACTATTATACCCTTATAGCATTGATTCTGGTCTCATGGTAGAGAGACCCACTGGTAGCTTCAGCGGACAGACTCGACGATCGTTCCTCGCGGCGACCGGCGTCGGCACCGCGACGGCGCTCGCCGGTTGTTTCGGCGAGGACGACGACGGTTCCGGGTACGAACGGATCAGTGTGAGCTTCTCCGAACAGGGCGGAGCCCTGAACGAGGGACAGCTAGACGTCGGCGTCGGCACGATGATGAACTTCTCGATCACGCCCGGCTGGCTGCAGGAGGCCATGGCGTCGGTCGACGAGTTCCGCGTGCTCGACGTCACGGACGAGACGAACGAGGCGTGGCAGGACGACGAGACGCTCCTCATCGAGAATCTGGACACGGACGAGATGGAGGGTGCCGACAACGACGACGTTGACGTACCCGGAGAGATTCCGTGTCCATCGTTCTCGTACAACTTCGTTTCCCAGGCGGCACTCGATTACGACGTCGTCTACACGTACCTCGAGACCATGTGGGAGGTTCGAGAAGAGCTGGCCGACGAGTTTGGCATCTTCGCGTTCCACAACGATCCGGAGTTCTGGGTGCAGAACGCCTACGAAGGGATTCCGTTCCACCCGGCCGCTGCGGACTTCTACGAGGAGGAACTGGACGTTTGGAGCGACGAGTTCGAACGCGCAGACGAACCCGACGACACGTTTGACGTCGACACGATCCGGATGAAAACGTCCGAGCAGGGGACGACGGGCCACGCCGCGAACGAGGCGTTGGCGTCGGTCATGAACGGTCATCTGGACGATCTGTCCATCGAAGCCCAGACGAGCGACGGCACGGAAGAAAACATCGGCGACATCGCCGACGAAAGCATCGAGATGGGCTTCCTCCAGAACTGGACGGCGCGCGAGTTCCGCGAGGGTGTCGAGCCGTTCGACCAGCTCGACTTCCAGATGACGCAGATCTTCCACTACTACGACCTGCCGTGGTTCTTCATCACGAACAATATGGATCTCGAGACCCTCTCCGACATCGAGTCGGATATGACGGTCTCACCGACGCCGAGTGGCTCCGGTACCGCGCCCGGTCTCGAGCGCGCACTGGAACACGCGCTGGATAACTAACGACCGATGTCCACCCAACGCTCTCGTTTCGGCCGACTGACACCGCTCCGGCTGTTAGACGGTATTACGTACGCCATGGCAGCAGCGCTGACTGCCTTCACCATCTACTACGCGTTTTACATCCTCACGAACCTGTCTCTCGCCGGAATCTCTCTCAGAGCGTTCATTCCGCCGGAGCTCGTGTTCTCCGAGCGGGCGGAGTACGTCGTGCTCTTTACCGGTTGGGGGTTGGCGGTCTACTACCTGGACTATGCTCGCCAGCAGTTCAGGGAGCGACTGGGCGACTCGTCAGCTGTCGACGATCCGGCGGCAGCCGACAATGCGGACTCGGAGCGACCACAGGAACCGCCGGAGAAAGTGACGCTGCTCGACGACCTCGGTCTCGAGAGCGACCGACTGTCGCGTGCCACACAGCGGTTCAAACGGGTCTACGGCCGGTTCGATCCGTATCTCGCGATCGGACTCGCCGTCCTCTCGCTCGTCACGATGGCGTACATCTTCGGGGCGTTCGACCGCCTCGACGGCGATGCACACATTCTCGGGTTCTCGACGACCGATCACATCATCGGCGCGGCGCTGATCATCCTCGTCACCGACGCGACGCGACGGGCGTTCGGGATGATCATCGCGTCCGTCGCCATCTTCGCGATCGTCTACTCCCACGCCGCCGTGAGCACCTTGCCGTTCCTCCCCGACCTACTCGCGTGGTCGGGCGAAGACGTCACGGGGATCATCGAAGAGGCGGCCCTCGGCGTACAGTCCGGTATCTACGACAGCACGATCATGGGAATCGGCTCGACGTGGGTCGCGATCTTCATCATGTTCGCCGGGATTGCCAAGGCCTACGGCCTCATGGATTACATCCGCGAAGTCGGCACGGAACTCGGCGGGACGCTGCGAACCGGCGTCGTCCAGATCGCGGTTATCTCGAGTATGATCATGGGGTCGATCACCGGGAGCGCAGCGGCGAACACCGCGACGACGGGGAGTTTCACGATCCCGATGATCCAGGACCAGGGCGTTCGCGACGATTACGCGGCCTCGATCGAGGCCGTCGCCTCCGCCGGCGGGCAGATGCTGCCGCCCGTAATGGGGGTCGCGGCGTTCCTCATGGCCGACATCATCGAGGTCCCGTACCTGGATATCGTTCAGGCCGGCACGATCCCGGCGGCGCTGTTCTACCTGAGCGTCTGTCTCGCGGTTCACTTCAGCATCCTCAAGTTCGGCTGGACGACGTCCGACCTCTCGCCGTTCGACTGGCGGGTGCTCCTGAGCGGCCTGCACTTCTTGATTCCGCTGGGCGTGTTGCTGTACACGCTCATTATCCTGCGGTTTACGCCCCTGACGGCGGGCTTTTACACCATTTTGTCGATTGTCGCCATCATCTTCGTCCGGAACTTCCTTATCGACGTCTTCAGCATCGACGAGGCGGTCCAATCCAAACTGGGTCGCAAGAACACCCATTCGGATGGAACGACCGACGGAGATGCTCAGTCGGCCGATTCGACGACCGATGGGGTCGGGGCGTCCTCCTATCGGTCGCTCGTGAAAACGTCGAAACAGACCGTTGACGGACTGTATCAGGGCGGCCTCGAGATGGCCCCCCTCGTCGGCGTGCTCGCAGCGATGGGGCTGATCGTCGAACTGCTCGAGACGAGCGGAATGACGGGACGTCTGGGTGCGGGAATTATCGGATTCGCCGACGTGTCGATCATGGGCTTTACCGGCGGGTTGGCGCTCGTCTTGGTGCTCGCGATGATCGCGAGTATCGCCTTCGGCCTCGGCATGCCGACGCCCGCGGCGTACATTCTGGTCGCGTTCCTGATCGCGAGCGCCGTGACGGAGCTCGGCGTCCCCGAGATTACGACTCACATGTTCGTGTTCTACTTCGCGATGCTGTCCGCGATCACGCCGCCGGTGGCGATCTCCGTTGCCGTCGGGTCACGGATCGCCGGTACGAGCTTCATGACGGCTTGCGTGCAGGCGCTGCGAATCGGTGCTCCAGGGTTCGTTATCCCGTTCGCGTTCGTCGCGAACAACAGTCTGATCCAGTGGAGTACGATGACGCTGTTCGCGTTCCCCGTCGTCCTCGCCGGCACGATCGGCCTCATCGTCGGGACGGTCGGTTTCGACGGTGCGCAGGATCTATCGCTGCCCGTTCGCGCGTTCTACGTAGTCGCCGGATTCGCGGCCATGTTCGGCACCGTCGTCGGCGGAACCGTGGGGATGGCCATCCAAGCCGTCGCAGCAGCAACGGTCGTGCTGTTGCTCCTGCGAGCGCGCTATCTGATCGGCTACGACGTCGATCGCGTTCGCGGTCCGTCGGTGTCGGACTGACGACGCCGGCGAACATCACGATTCGCAACGGTTTTGGCGGTTTGGGATGATTCACGTATCATGACCAATCTCGTGACGAACGTCGCCGAGAGTGTCGAGCAACGGCCGGACTCGCCGGCGGTTGTCTTCGACGACGCTGAACTGAGCTACGAGCAGTTCTGGACACGTGCCGGACAGTTCGCCCAGGCACTCGCAGACCACGACATCGGCGCCGACGACCGGGTCGCGATCTACCTCCCGAACCTCCCGCAGTTCGTCACGGCGTTCCAGGGGACGCTACGGGCTGGCGGGATCGTCGTCCCGATGAACCCGCAGTACAAGGCTCGAGAGATCTCCCACCTCCTCTCCGACAGCGGGGCGAAAGCCGTCGTCACGCTCTCGGAGAACGTCCCGGCAGTTGCCGAAGTCGTCGACGAAACCGACGTCGAACAGGTCATCAGCGTGGGCGACGAGGTCGAAGAGGCGACCGACTTCGAGGCGTTCCTCGCCGAGGACACCCTCGAGATCGTCGACCGCGCGGACGACGATATCGCCGTCCAGCCCTACACGAGCGGCACGACGGGGACGCCGAAAGGGGTCTTGCTCACCCACGACAACCTCGCGTGGACGGCCACAGCCAACGCCGATCTGATCGGCGGCATCGACCCCGAGGACAAACTGATCGGCACGCTGCCGCTCTTTCACATCTACGGCATGTCCGTCGTGATGAACGGGGCCCTGTTCAACGGCGCGGCCTACTACCCGGTCCCCGAGTGGGATTCCACCGAGGTCATGACGATGATCGAATCCGCGGGCATCACCGTCATGTTCGGCGTGCCGGCGATGTTCAACGACATGATCAACCACCCCGAGGCCGACGAGTTCGATCTCTCCTCGCTTCGGTTCGTCAACTCCGGGGGCTCGAGTCTGCCGATGGAAGTGCTCGAGCGCTTCGAGGCGGTCTTCGGGCCGACCCTCTACGAGGGCTACGGACTGACGGAGACGAGTCCGACGACGCACGCGAACGGGCCCGACGCCCGCCGGAAGGGCAGCATCGGGAAGCCGTTCGACGGGATGGACGCCAAGGTCGTCGACGATGACTTCGAGGCAGTGTCCCGCGTCGAGGAGGGACCGATCGACGAAGGCGAGACCGACCTGACCGAGATCACCGGCGAACTCGTCGTCTCCGGCCCCAACGTGATGGCGGGCTACTACGGCCTGCCCGAAGCCAACGAGGAGGCCTTTACCGAGGAGGGCGGCCAGACGTGGTTCCACACCGGCGACATCGGCTACTGGGACGAGGACGGCTTCTTCTACGTCGTCGACCGCGAGAAGCACATGATCGTCACCGGCGGCTACAACGTCTACCCCCGTGAGGTCGAGGAGTTGCTCTTCGAACACGAGGATATCGCCGATGCCGCCGTCGTCGGCGTACCGGACGACCGACGCGGCGAGACCGTTCAGGCTCTGGTCGTGCCGACGCCGGACGCCGAGGCGACGCCCGAGGAGATCAAGGAGTACTGCCTCGACAACATGGCCGCGTACAAACACCCGCGCGAAGTCGAGTTCGTCGAGGAACTTCCCCGAACTACGACCGGCAAGGTCCAGAAGTTCAAGATCCGCGGCGAGGACGAGTAGCCCGCACGCTGTAAAACAGTGGGGAGTGGGACGGCTCGCTCGAGAGCACCATCGCCACACGGCTTACCACTGTAAATGCAGAGGGGGAGCGGCTCGCTCAATATCGCAGGAGATGCTTCTCCACGTCGAACTTTGATTTACAACGTTCGAAATCAGTTGGCCATACGTTGCAACTGTTGAATACATCGAAGCTATTTTGGTACCGGACAACAACCGTGATATATGGCATTCACGCTGTCCGCCGAGCACGATGCGATTCGCGAGGCCGTTCGCGAGTTCGGTGAAAACGAGATGGCTCCGGTCGCGGAGGAGCACGACCGCGAGCACAAGTATCCCGAGGAGATCCGCAGAAAGGCCGCCGAGTACGACTTCGTCGCACCCAGTATCCCGATCGACTACGGCGGTGCCGGGATGGACAAGATTTCGAGCACCATCGTCACCGAAGAGCTCTGGCGCGCAGACCCCGGTATCGGGAGCGCCGTCGGCTCCGCCGGCTTCGGGACGAACATGATCATCGAGTTCGGCGACGAATGGATGAAAGAGGAGTGGCTCCCCAAGGTCGCGGGCGGCGAGACCGCCTCCTGTTCCATGATTTCCGAGCCCGCACACGGCTCGAACGTCGCCGGCATCGAGACGGTCGCCGAGAAGGACGGCGACGAGTACGTCCTGAACGGCAACAAGATGTGGATCACCAACGGGACCGTCGCCGACGTCGGCGTCCTGATGGCCAAGACCAGCCCCGGCGAGGGCCACCGTGGCATCACCGCCTTCCTCGTCGAGATGGACCGCGACGGCGTCTCGACCGACAAGATCACCAACAAGCTCGGCATCCGCGCCTCCGACCTCGCCGAGGTCATCATCGACGACGTTCGCGTTCCCGAAGACAACGTCATCGGCGAAGTCGACAAGGGCTTCTACCAGCTGATGGAGTTCTTCGCGTCCGGCCGAACCAGCGTCGCCGCACAGGCCGTCGGCGCCGCCCAGGGTGCCCTCGACGCCGCGATCAAGTACGCCAACGAGCGCGAGCAGTTCGACCAGAAGATCAAAGAGTTCCAGGCCATCGAGCACAAGCTCGCCGAGATGGCGACCAAGGTCGAGGCCGCCCGCTCGCTGACCTACCGCGCCGCCAGCCAGGTCGAGAAGAACAACCAGGACGTCGCCGCGCAGTACTCGAGCATGGCGAAGCTGTTCGCCTCGGAAATCTCCGTCGAGGTCGCCGACGAGGGCGTCCAGGTCCACGGCGGCTCGGGCTACGTCACGGACTACCCCGCCGAGCGCTACTACCGCGACGCCCGCATCACGAAGATCTACGAGGGGACCTCGGAGATTCAGAAGAACATCATCGCCGACCAGATCCTCTAAGCCGGGATCCCGCATCGATTCTCCCGTTTTTCTCGCCGGACAGCGGACGGTGGGTCGTCCCTGCTCGAGCACCGTCTGTGCACATACTCGAGCGTAACCGTGATTCGATAGCCGTTGCTCGAGTCGTAGCGTGCAGAAAACGGGGCTCGAGTTCCACTGCGTGCCGTTACTGCTCCGGAACCCGGAACTCGACCGCAGCGCCCTGCCCGTAGCCGACGCACATCGTCGAGAGGCCGAGTCCGCCGCCCTCGCGCTCGAGTTCGTGAATCAGCGAGACGGGCAACCGGGCGCCGGAGGCACCCAGCGGGTGGCCGATGGCGATGGCGCCGCCGTTGACGTTGAAAACGTCGTCATCGAAGCCGAGTTCGTCCTGACAGTACAGCGTCTGGCTGGCGAACGCCTCGTTGAGTTCGACGCGGTCGTAGTCCCCCGCGGAGCGGCCGTTGCGTTCCCAGATGCCGCGGACGGCGGGAACCGGGCCGATCCCCATCACCGTCGGATCGACGCCGGCCACGTTGTGATCCTCGATTTCGGCGCTGATCTCGAGGTCGTTGTCTTCGGCGAACTCCTTGCTCGTGATCAAGACACCCGCGGCCCCGTCCGAAACCTGCGAGGCGTTGGCGGCGGTGACGGTGCCGTCCTCCTCGAAGGCCGGCGGGAGCCCCGAAATCTTCTCCTTCGTGGTGCCGGGTCGCAGGCCTTCGTCTTCCTCGACGACTTGCTCACCGGTGTCGATCGGGACGATTTCGTCGTCGAACGTGCCCGCTTCCGTGGCTTCGTTGGCGCGCTGCTGGCTCCGGGCGCCGTACTCGTCTTGTCGGTCGCGGGAGATGTCGTACTCGCGGGCGACTTTTTCCGCGGTTTGCCCCATCGCGAGCCCCGCGGCGTCGTACTGCTCGGCGATGCCGTCGTAGGAGTCGATCCCCTTGCGGCGCTCGTTGCGGGACATGTTCTCGACGCCGCCGGCGACGATGACGTCGCGCTGGCCCGCTCGGATGGCGTCGCTGGCGCTCATGATCGCCTCGGCGGAGGAGGCACAGAGCCGGTCGATAGTCGTTCCCGGAACCTCTTCGCCGAGATCCGAGCAGAGCGCGATGACGCGCGCGATGTTGTTGCTCTGTTCGTTCACCTGCTTCGCACAGCCCCACCGGATGTCGTCGACGTCGTCGCCGGTGAGTCCGGTTCGCTCGAGCATCGCGTTCACGAGCGGGACCGAAAGCTCCTCGCTGCCGGTTTCGGCGAAGACGCCGCCGTGTTTCCCCTGTGGAGTCCTGACTGCCTCGACGATCACTGGCTGCTGGTCGTTCATTGGTACTGAATGACTCGCGCTCTGAACCCAAAGTAGCTCCGTTCTTCGTCATTCGACCGTGCATCCGTGGTTCAGTGAGCGACCGACGAGGGACTGGAGTCGTATTCAGCACAGAGCGAATACGTCGCGGTGGCGCGCGCTGTCGATCGCCCCTGAGCGATCGACAGCGCGCGCCACGTGGGCTGATTCGACTTGAGCAACGGCATCACGGGCCGAGCGCGTACTGACGCCGTTTGTTCGAAAGGGAACGCTTTTGATAGTTTCTGCAGTGGCTCCACGTATGCAAATCGCAGTGCTCGGAGCCGGAAGCATGGGACACGGGATCGCGCAGGTGTCGGCGATGGCGGGCCACGACGTGGTCCTGCGGGACATCGAGGAGGAGTTCGTCGAGAACGGGCTCGAGGGGATCCGTACCAACCTCCAGGGTGGCGTCGACCGGGACAAGCTTACCGAAGACGAGATGGAAGCGACCCTCGAGCGCATCGACGGAACGACCGATCTCGCAGCGGCCGTCGAGGACGCCGACCTCGTCGTCGAGGCCGTACCGGAGGACATGGACCTGAAGAAAGAGGTCTTCGCGGACGTCGAGGACGCCGCGAGCGAGGACACCGTCATCGCCTCGAACACCTCCTCGCTGTCGGTAACCGAGATGGCCAGCGCGCTCGAACACCCCGAGCGCGCCGTCGGACTCCACTTCTTCAACCCGCCCCACATCATGGATCTGGTGGAGATCATCATCGCCGAGCAGACCGACGAGCGAACCGAGGCGTTCGCCGTCGACTACGTCCAGGGGATCGAGAAGGAAGATGTCGTCGTCCGCGACACCGCCGGGTTCGCGACCTCGCGACTGGGGATCGCGCTCGGTCTCGAGGCGATCCGGATGGTCGAGCAGGGCGTCGCCAGCCCCGCAGACATCGACGAAGGGATGGAGATCGGCTACGGGCATCCGATGGGCCCCCTCGAGCTGACCGATCACGTCGGCCTCGACGTCCGGCTGCACATCGCCGAACACCTCCGGGAGGAGCTGGGCGAGCGGTTCAAGCCGCCGCAGTCGCTGCGCCGGAAGGTCCGTGCGGGCAATCTCGGCAAGAAAACCGGCGAGGGCTACTACGTCTGGGAGGACGGCGAACGCGTCGAGATGAGTGGCGACTGGGGCGACGACTGAGCTCGGACGCTCGACGGTCAGTATCGTCCACTCGTTGGTAGCGGATTCGCGAATGATAACCATGTTGAATCTGACCAATCTACGAACCACTCTCCTCTCCGATATCAGACTAACCGATAGCAACGAGAACTCGGTTCCGCGGACAATAACCACAGATCCATCGCCCTTGACGATCTGTACGGTGATTTGACTCGGTCTCTCGAGGGAGCCCGCCGAATCTGTACGCCGCCCACGGTTTCCGATCGAACCGTCTCTTAGAACTCTGTAGCAGTGCTCTGACGCTCTAAAAGGGGGTTTTGACGTAAACGTCAGCAACGCTCCCAGACCTACTGCAAAAACGACATATATAATGGAGGAAATAATATGGAATGTGGTAGAAGAACCGAAATGCAGGTTTCCCAGCCGGTTTCTCGGCGGTGGAGCGGGAGTTCCTGTGAGGGTGTTTCCAGCCGCTGACTCTGCCACCGGATACCCCAACTAGTAAGGCACATCGCTTGTTCGCGTTGGCAGCCAAAAGAGCGTGCCGTCCGTCGGCTGGACGGTGGCCCCGGGGGCGTCCGTGGGAAAACGACGGGGCCGTTTCAACTCGATCACCACCAGAGTCACCCCTAACGGGCGAGTAGGAGCCTCGAGATCCGCTCCGATCGACCAGTCGGTTCATCGCACCAGAACGCCGACTTCCCGTTACTACGCCCTTCGAGAGACGGATACCGTTCGCTCGGGCGACCCGAAAACTCGCGGACGGCCAGCCGACATCGCGAGTCAGTCTCGGATACCAACACGATTCATCCGTAGCGGCCGCGTTTCCGTCCGGACGCGACCGAGGGGTCGGCTAATGCCGGACGCTTTTAGCCGTCTGTGCGTTACTACACGGTATGTCTCTGGAGCCGAGCGCCGACCCGGCCGCCGACCGACGCGCGAACTACGACTATCGGAGCGACGACGTCGATCGTCCGGCGCTGGTCGACGACCTCGAGACCCTCGTCGACTGTGAGGTCCGCGCGGACTCCTACTCCCGTGAACTGTACGCGACCGACGCGAGCCCCTACGAGCTGACGCCGATCGCGGTCGCGTTCCCGGAGTCGACGGCCGACGTCTCCGGCATCCTCGAGTACTGCGCCGAGCGCGAGATACCGGTGCTCCCGCGGGGCGGCGGAACGAGTCTCGCCGGGCAGACGGTCAACCGCGCGGTCGTACTGGACTTCTCGCGACACATGAACGAAATCCTCGAGATCGATCCGAACGGCCGGACGGCGACGGTCCAGCCCGGGACGATCCTCGGGACGCTGAACGAGGCGCTTTCCACCCACGACCTGAAGTTCGCACCCGACCCCGCGTGGGGCGACAAGAGCGCCATCGGCGGCGCGATCGGCAACAACTCGACGGGCTCACACTCGCTGAAGTACGGCAAGACCGACGCTTACATCGAGGAGGTCGAAGCCGTGCTCTCCAACGGCACCGTGACGACGTTCGGCGAGGTCACGCTCGAGGAGATCTCCGACCGCGCCGATCCGGACGGCGACCTCGAGGGACGGATCTACGCCGAAGTCGACCGGATTCTCGAGGAGGAGGGCGACCTGATCGAGGAGGCCTACCCCGACCTGAAACGCAACGTCTCGGGCTACAACCTCGATCGACTCGTCGCGGAGGCTCGCGGAAATACGATGCCTGGCGGCGAAGACACCGGCGAGCCGGGAACCGTCAATCTCGCGCGCCTGCTGGCCGGCAGCGAGGGGACGCTCGCCATCGTCACCGAGGCCACGGTCTCGCTCGAGTCCATCCCCGAAACGAAAGCCGTCACCCTCCTGTGTTATTCGGACCTCCACGACGCGATGCGGGACGTCGAGCCGATCCTCGCCCACGACCCCTCCGCGGTCGAGGTGCTCGACGACGTGTTGATCGATCTCGCCCGCGACACGGCGGAGTTCGGGCCGGTCACCGAGATCCTCCCAGACGGGACGAACGCCGTCCTGCTGGTCGAGTTCTACGCCGAGGATGCCGACCACGGGAAAGCGCAGGTGGCGGGCCTGCTCGCCGACCGCCTCCCGTCGGCGACGCCGGCCGGGGAGCCGTCCGCAGACGCGCCCGAAACGGAGGCCGAGACGCTCGCCATCGAAGCGCTCGAGGCCTACGAAAAAGAAGAGCGCGCACAGCTCTGGAAACTCCGCAAGTCCGGGCTTCCGATCTTGCTCTCGCGGACGACCGACGAGAAACACATTTCGTTCATCGAGGACACGGCGATCCCGCCGGCCCAGCTTCCGGAGTTCGTCGAGGGCTTCGAGTCGATCCTAGAAGAGCACGACACCTACGCCGCCTTCTACGCCCACGCGGGCCCCGGCGTCCTCCACATCCGGCCGCTGGTGAACACGAAGACCGAGATCGGCATCGATCAGCTCCACGGCATCGCGGACGACGTCACCGATCTCGTGGTCGAACTGGGGGGGAGCGTCTCGGGCGAACACGGCGACGGACGCGCTCGAACCCAGTGGAACCAGAAGCTCTACGGCGACGAACTCTGGCGGAGCTTCCAGGACCTGAAGACGGCGTTCGATCCCGACTGGCTCCTCAATCCGGGACAGGTCGTCTTCCGGGAGGACGATCCGACCGACCTGCGCGAACACCTGCGGTTCGATCCCGACTACGAGTTCGAGGCCGGCTTCGAGCCCGAACTCGTCTGGGAAAACGACAACGGGATGCAGGGGATGGTCGAACTCTGTCACGGCTGTGGCGGCTGTCGCGGCGAACAGGAGACGACCGGCGGCGTGATGTGTCCGACCTTCCGCGCGAGCCGCGAGGAGATCACCACCACCCGCGGACGGGCGAACGGACTTCGACAGGCGATGAGCGGCGACTTAGAGCCCGGAGAGGCCTTCTCCGACGAGTTCGTCGAGGAGGTGATGGGGCTGTGTATCGGCTGTAAGGGCTGTGCCATCGACTGTCCGAGCGAGGTCGACATGGCGAAGCTCAAGGCCGAAGTGACCCACGAGTACCACCAGCGCAACGGCTCGACGCTTCGGGATCGGCTCTTCGCGAACGTCGCAACGCTCTCGGCGTGGGGTTCGCGTCTCGCGCCGCTCTCGAACACCGCGTCGAAGCTCCCCGGGGCGCGGAAACTCCTCGAGGCGACGGTGGGGATCGACTCGAGTCGCTCGCTGCCGACGTTCCACGCGAACACGTTCCGGGACTGGTTCGACCGCCGTGGCGGCGCACAGATTAGCGAGCAGGAGGCCGACCGCAAGGCGGTCGTCTACCCCGACACCTACACGAACTACAACCATCCCGCGGCCGGAAAGGCCGCCGTTCGCGTCCTCGAGGCCGCAAACGTCCACGTCACGGTCCCCGACGAACTCGGCGACACGGGCCGGCCGGCGTACTCGAAGGGCTTCCTCGAGACGGCCCGTGAGACGGCCCACGAGAACGTCTCGAAGCTCGCCCCGCTCGTCGAGGACGGCTGGGAGATCGTCGTCATCGAGCCCTCGGACGCGGTCATGTTCCAGCTCGATTACGGCGACCTGCTCACCGACGAGCGCGTGGTGCAGGTGGCAGGCGCGACCTACGGCGTCTGCGAGTATATCGATGCCTTCCGACTGGACGAGGAGATCGCCTTCGACGCTGACGCCGCTGGAGAGGCGCTCACTTACCACGGCCACTGCCACCAGAAGGCGACCCGGAAGGACCACCACGCGGTCGGCGTCCTGCGGCGGGCGGGCTACGCCGTCGAGCCGCTCGACTCGGGCTGTTGCGGGATGGCCGGCTCCTTCGGCTACGAAGCCGAGCACGCCTCGATGAGCGACGCCATCGCCTCGATCCTGTACGAGCAGGTCGACGAGAGCGACGGCGAGCGCATCGTCGCCCCCGGCGCGTCCTGTCGAACCCAACTCGAGAACCGCCCCGGCGCGACCGAGGAGCCGCCGACGCCGATCGAGTTCGTCGACGCAGCGCTCGAGTGAGGTGAGGAGTCGAACGAGGCGGTTCGGCGCGGATCTCGAGTCGTGGCTCGCCGCCGACTCGATCGTCGCCGATGAGTGACTCGGATGCGCCACGGGCGGACCGATCGGTGCAGACGCGGAGTTACCGGTACCAGCGGTCGACGGCGAGGATTCCGCTCCCGAGAGCGAGTAATCCGACCGCAATAGTTACAACCGGCGTATCACACCGGTTTACGCCGCCGTCTGGCGAGTAGGCGACCCATCCCAGAGAGAACTCGTAGTACTCGAACCCACCCGGCGGCTCGGTACCGCTGTAGCCGACGTCAGTGCAGGACGAAAGCGGCAACTCGGGAACGGAGAGCACAATGAAAATCGCCAGAAGCCCGCCGCTCAGTAGAAATCCGGTTGCGATCTGCGTCCATCGACTCGCCATAGGTTGTACCAGTTTCTCGACGAGTATAGTTGGTTCGATGACACCCCCGTGCGCCGTTCGCTCGAGAGCGGACGGACGACGCTACCGGGGGGAGTCGGGTGTGTCAGTATCGAGTGCCTCGAGTGCCTCCGTCCCCACGTGAATCGTTCGCCGACCCGTCGGCGCCTGCGTGATGAGGGCGCCGGCGGAGAAGTCGGGACTCCCCTCGTCGTCGTAGAGTTCGCCGGGACCTCGCCCGATCCGGACGGACTCTCGAATCGCGAACGTCGCCTCCCGGATGGCGTCGTCGCGGTTCTCGGCCGCAGCGACGTTCTGGTACTCGAGGTCCTCCTCGCGAGTTTCGAGTCGCTCGAGGACGCGGTCGACGTGTTCGGCGGCAGTGTCGGCGTTGTAGATGTAGGTCAGAACGCGCATGGTCGGGGTACGACATCGCCGTCCTTGAACGCTGTAGTCTTCGCGCGAAACGCCGATGTCGGGTGAGCCGTCGCCGTGATACGGGCCGCGAACCCTCACGGATGCGTAACCGAGGAATATGATACCACACGGAAAATTTTTAGTTACGGACTCGAGATGGTACATCAATACCCCTCCATGAGTCTCCGGTTGCGGATCTGTGGCGTCCTCGCGGTGTTCGTCGGGATGAACGCCCTGTTCGTGTTCGCGCTCCTGTGGGCCTACGGCGTGTTGCTGCCCAGCGTCGTCGGTGGAGCCATCGTGTTGCTCCAGCACGGGACCGTCAGCGTCGACCTCGTCCGGCTGCCCGTCTCGTGGTCGACATCTCTGGTGCTGGTCGCCGGGTTTCTGGCGGCGCAGGCGTATTACGGCTATCGGCGCGTGCTCTCGGGCACGAGCGGCGCCGACGGCGACGAATCGCACGCGGTCGCGCGGACGGTGCGACGACTAGCGATGACCGTCGACGTCCCCGAACCGGCCGTTCGCGTCGTCGACGACGAGGTAGCGAGTTGCTACACGATCGGTCGGCTGACCGACGCGACGATCGTCGTCACGACGGGCCTGATCGACCGATTGGATGCCGACGAACTGGAAGCGGTCCTCGCCCACGAGATCGCCCACATCGCTAACCGCGACGTGACGCTGATGACGATCACGACGTTGTTTCTGGAGGTCGCCGACCGAACGTATCACGCCGCGCGGCTCGCACGGCGGGCGGTTTACGATCGGCGCGCGCTGTCGGACCAGGGGCGGGTCGCGCTACAGTGGTTTCTCCCGCTGGTCGTGCTGACGTACGTCCTCGTCGCACCCGTGATCTGGCTGTTCCCGATCGTCGCGGACTGGGCGACCCGGACGCTCTCGCAGACGCGAGAGTTCGCAGCCGACGATGCGGCGGCCCGAATCACGGGCGCGCCGCTGGCGCTTGCAACCGCGCTGGTGACGCTCGCCGAGACGACGGAACCCCCGGCGACGGACCTTCGGCGGGCCAGAACCCGCGCCCTGTGTATCATCCCGTCGGAACTCGTCACGGGCCGCGACACGGCCTCGCTGCCCACGATTCGGCGACCGGCCACGTCCGAGCAGCGCCGCGAACGGATCACTGGGTGGCTCGAGGGGAGCACGCCCGCGTTCCGTGAGTCGATCGATTCGGCCGACACGCATCCGCCGGTGGCGGAACGGGTGCGGCGACTCTCCGCCGTCGCGACCGAACTGGAGGACGTATCGTGACGGGAACGCGTCGACTGCTGTTCGCCCTCGGCTGCATGTGCTGTCTGCTCGTCGTCGCCAGTGCGCTGCCCGCGGCCGATCCCCGACTCGAGTCGCCGGCGTCGGTGGACGGCGGGACGTCCGCCGGCGACTGGGAGTCGGTCGCGCCCTCGTCGAACCCGACCGAAGACGTAACTGATACTGACGCCGATCGAGACGACGACAGCGGTACCGACGACCGTTCGCACGATATCGTGATCGAGGGAGATCTCGAACCAGGGAACGACGTCACAGTCTCGCCTGACGACACCGGCCGCTTCAACGAGAAATCCGTCGAAGTGAACGGCGAATCGGTCGGGGAGACGGACTTCGGCTCGATCAACGTTGTCGTCCCCTACGCGGAGGAAATGAACGTAACGGTCCCCGATACGAACCAGTCGCGGACGGTCGACGTCGAGACGGCGGCGACGATCGAGCCCGAAGGCGGCGCTGTCCCGGCTCGCGACCTCGAGGTGGCCGTCGCGGTCGGTTCGACCCCCGTCTCCAACGCGACGGTCTTCCTCGACGGCGAATCCGTCGCGACCACCGACGAGGACGGTACGGCGACGGTCCCGCTTCCTGATACGGCCCGTCCAGTCGACCTTCGCGTCGAACGGGGTCCCGTCGAGGGCGAGCGCACCGTCGACGTCGCCGAACCGGAGATCGGATTCACCTCTCCGGTGTTGTTTCCGGGCTCACCAGCACCCGTTCAGGTGTCGGCTGACGGGGCCGCCGTCCCGAACGCGACGGTGTCGCTCGAGGGCGGCGGCTCGACGACGACCGACGACGGTGGCCAGACGCGAGTGTGGCTGCCGATCGACGACGCGGCGACGGTCTCCGTCGAGGTCGGCGAGGAAACCGCGACGACGAGCGTCGAGAACCTCTACCTCCGGTTGACGGTGCTGGTCGTGTTCGGGCCCGGATTTCTCATCGGCGGGGCAGTGACGTATCTGCGCTTCGCCGCCACCCACGAGTCCCGTCGCAATCGCCTCTCGACCGGGATCTTCGTCGGGCTCGCGGATCTGCTCGCGGCGCTCTCAGATCTGCTAAGACGGCCCGCGAACTCGTTCAGCCGATTCCGACTGCCGTCGATATCGATGCCGTCGCTCTCGATTCCACGTCCCGGCATCAGCGGCGGGCGTCGCTCGTTCGGCACCGCCCTCTCGTCGCTCGGCACCGCGTTCGGATCGCTGCCGTCGCTCGGTTCGCTCCTCCGCGGGCCGAACCGATCGGAGCACTCCGTCGGGTCGCTGTTCCGTGACCGATTCGGGTTCGACGACGAGCGCGAGGACCCGGACGAGTCCGCGGACGATCGTCCCCGTCCGCAGCTGGCGGACGAACCGCTCGCACCGCGTGGTCCGCGCGCGGAGGTCCGAACGGCGTGGCACGCGTTCCTCGACCGACTGGGCGTCGAGGAGCGGGAGACGCGGACGCCGGGGCAGGTCGCCCGCGACGCGCTCGCCGCAGGGTTTCCGGCCGCGAGCGTGTCCCGACTCGTCTCGATCTTCCGCGAGGTCGAGTACGGCGATCGCGAACCGTCGCCGGACCGCGTCGAAGCGGCGCGGGCCGCGGCGGACGACGTGATCGATCACGAGGTCGATTCGGACGAAAGCGAGGAGGGATCGGAATGAGCGGTCGTCGACGATCGCTCACCGAGTTGTGGCGCGACCCGACCGATCGGATCGCCTCGGTCGATCCCGAGCGGATCGCCGTCGTGCTGGTCGCGGCCGGCGTCACGCTGGCGGCCGGTGCGGTGCTGCTCGGCGGATTCGTCCCGATCGGCGGACCGCTCACCGGTCTGTTGTACCCGATCGCGGTCCTGATTCCGGCGATCGGCGGCGCGATCGTGATCGCCGCGCTCTGGTGGGCGCGGGGGAGCGCCCAGCCGACCATCCCGACGATGGTCACGGGCCCGCCTCCTGAAGCCGCCACGACCCGCACCGAGCGGCAGGTCGGCCGCGAGACGGGATGGCGACTCGACACCGCGGCTCGCGGCTGGTATCGGTGTCAGACGAACGACGGAACCGCGGCAATCCACGACCGCCTCGCCGAGGGTGCAGTTCGAGTCGTCAGCACCCGACGCGGACTCGAGCCCGGGGCGGCCCGCGAAGCCGTCCGCTCGGGGACGTGGACCGACGACCCGGTCGCCGCGGCGTTTCTCGCGGACGATCTGGGCCAGCCGCTCCCCGAGCGACTGCGCGGCGCGGTCGATCCCGGCGCAGCCCATCACCGTCGTGTAGGGCGCACGCTCGAGGCGATCGACGCGATCGAGACCGGAACGCGTGCGGCCGATCGGCAGGAGGCGGACCCGTGAGCGAGCGCGAAATCGACCGATTCGGCCGCGGCGAGTGGGGACTCGTCGCCGCGTTATCGCTCGCGGGAATCGGTATCGTCGTCGGCAGCCAGCTGCTCGTCGCCGCTGCCACGGTACCCCTCTGGTACGTCGTCGCCGCGGTCGTCGGAACCCGGCAGGACGCGACGGTGCGCCTCCGGCGGGAACTCGCCGTCGACGACGGTGCGGACGGCGAGTCGGGCGGTTTCGACACCGGGGCGGACGACAGCTCCGGCGACCCCGGCGACACCGTCACGGTGCGAACGACCGTCCGGAACGTCGGCTCGGAGCCGATCGTCGATCTGCGCGTCGTCGACGGCGTTCCGGAGGCGCTGTCGGTCGTCTCGGGATCGCCCCGGGCGTGCGTTACCCTCGAGCCGGACGCGGAGGCGACCGTCGAGTACGCGGTCGAACTGTGCCGCGGCGAGCACGCGTTCGGCGACGCGACGATCCGGACCCGCGATCTCACGGGGACGGTGGCGGAGACGTGGACGGCGAACGTGGCCGGCGACGAGACGGTTCGCTGTTTGCCACCCGTCGAGACGGTGCCCCTCGGCGGCGGGACGAACGATTACGCCGGCGAGGTGCCGACCGACGAGGGCGGCAGCGGCGTCGAGTTCTACGCCGTCCGGGAGTACCAGTCGGGCGACCCGGTCGGCGCGATCGACTGGCGTCGGTACGCCGGCACGCGGGAGCTGGCGACCGTCGAGTACCGGGCCGAGCGGGCGACCCGGATCGTCTGCGTCGTCGACGCCCGATCCAGCCAGTTTCGCGCGGCGACGACCGGACAGCTTCCGGCGATCGAACTCTCGGGCACCGCCGCCGAACGGACCCTCGAGGCGCTCGTGGCGGGGGGCCATCCGACCGGCGTCGTCGGCGTTCACGACCGTCAGCTGTCGACCGTTTCACCGGGAGCCGATCCGACGACGCGACGGCGCGCGGTGGACCTGCTGCGTGCGACGTGGGGTGCCGACTCCGTCGGCACCACCAGCGCCCGACTGCGACAGGGGGACCCGCTCGAGACCCTTCCCCAGCTACTCCCCGGCGAGGCCCAGGTGTACCTGTTTTCCTCGTTCGTCGACGATCTGCCGGCCGAGCTCGTCGAGATGCTCTGGGCGCGCGGCTACGCCGTCCGCGTGATCTCACCCGACGTCACCACCGGTAGCGACGACGTCGCGACGCGACTGGAAGCGCTCGATCGACGGAATCGGCTCGCCCGCGTCCGAGCGACCGGCGCTCGCGTTGTCGACTGGCAACTCGAGCGACCGCTCGGGCTGGTGTTGCACGATGCTATTGGGGAGGCGGGTGATCGATGACCGTCGACGAGCGGCTCCCGTCGACGACGGCGCGAGCGATCGTGGTCGCCGCAGTCGTCGGCACGCTCGCGCTGACCGTGCACGATCCGATGGCGGCCGTCGGTATCGTGGCCGGGCTCGCGCTCGCGGCGACGATACGCGGGTTTGCAGGCTCGCTCTGGCGCGCGACGGTCGCGTCGGCGGTACTGCCGGCGGTCGTCCTCGGGGTGGTGGCCGCCTTCGGGAGCGCAACCGGGGCCCTCGGTATCGTCCTGTTGCTCGCGGGAACGGTCGTCGGGGTCGCCCTCGGGCACATCGACGCGGCGTGGCCGACGCAGTCGGCGTTGTTGCGTGCGCGAACGGGCGCGCTGTCCACTGGGATCGCCGCCTGTATCGCCGCCGTGCTCGTGTTCTGGACAGCGACGATCGGCGGGCCCCAACCGATGCTCGAGGCGGTGCTGTGGGCCACCGGCCACGGTATCGCCGGCCTGCTCGGCTGGATCGTCGTCGCCGGCCTTCTCCTGGCCAGTGGCCTGCTCGTCGTTCCCTCCGCTGCGTTCACCGAACCGCGACGCCGGGACGCACACGTTGCGCTGCGAAGACTGCTGCTCTGGTGGCTCGTGATCGGCATGATCCTGCTGCTCGTCGTGCTCGTACTGACGGCACTGGTCGCCGCGTTCGTACCACCGTTCCAGTCGCTCCTCGAAGTGATCGCCGGCAGCACCATCGTTCGCGGACTGACCGTCGTGATGGCTGTCTCGGGGGCTATGCTCACCGTTCTGGGCGGTATCGCCCGGAACTCGTGGTCTCGAACGGACGAGCGAGGCAACGCCGTCGTCGCGGTCGTCGTCGGATCCGCGTTCGGGGTCGGAGCGTCCGCTGTGGCAGCGGGCATCGGTACTCGCGCCGATCCGATCGGCTTGAACGACGCCGCGATACTGTTCGGGGCGTCGGCGGTCGTTCTCGGGGGCGGATGGTTCGTGCTGTGGTGGTATACTGAAGCGATAGGGACGGTCGGCACCCCAGACCCCGCGAACATGATCGTCGCCGGGCTCGCGGTCGGTGTCGTCGCTATCGCCACGAGTACCGATTCGGCCGCCACGGGGGTTGAGGCAGTCCGGACGGCCGTACCGTCGCTCGTCGCACTCGCGGCGGGGCTGTTCGCGTACGACGTCGGCCGTTACGGGCGGGTTCTCGCGCGAGAAATCGGTTCGGCGGGCGCGTCGCGACGGCCACAGCTCGTCCGGATCGGCTGGAGCGGTGTCGTCGCAACTGTCGCCGTTCCCGTCGCCGCAGGCGGGTTGTGGCTGGCGACGGTCGTTTCTCCGACGCTGTCGGTGCCGGCGACGGCGGGGGTCCTCACTGCCGTCGTGACGATCGCCGTCGGCGCGCGGTTACTGCTCCGGTGAGGGCGGCTCCATCGACGGAACGTCGACGTCGTCCAGTACGGACTCGATAACCTCGCGTCGAGCGGTTCCCTGAACGCTCGCTTCGGGATGCAAGACGAGCCGATGAGCGAGCGCGGGACCGGCGATGCGGTTGATGTCGTCGGGCACCACGTAATCTCGGCCGTCGAGGACGGCCGCCGCCCGACTCGCTTCGAACAGCCGCTGGACGCCCCGCGGCGAGACGCCGACGTCGACGCGACCGTCTCGGCGCGTGGCCCGACAGATCTCGCCGATGTAGTCGCGGACCGGGCCCTCGACGGTGATCGATTCGGGGACGCGTTGGAGTTCGAGGACCGCCTCGCGGTCGACGACCGGTTCGACGGTCGGATCCGGTCGGTCGCGGTCCGCGCGGCGGTCGATCAGTTCGCGCGTTCCGTCCGCGTCGGGGTAGCCGAGCGAGGTCTTCACCATGAATCGGTCGCGCTGGGCTTCCGGCAGCTCGAACGTCCCCTCCTGCTCGACCGGGTTTTGTGTCGCGATGACGACGAACGGGTCGGGGAGATCGTGCGTCTCGCCGTCGACAGTTACCTGTCCCTCTTCCATCGCCTCGAGCAGCGCGGACTGGGTCTTCGGCGGCGCGCGGTTGATCTCGTCCGCCAGGACGACGTTCGCGAACACCGGCCCGTGAGTAAAGCGGAACTCGCCCGTGTCCTCTTCGAACACGTACGATCCGGTGACGTCTGCTGGCATGAGATCGGGCGTAAACTGGATGCGGGAGAACTCGAGGCCGAGCGCAGTGGCGAACGAGCGGGCCGTCAGCGTCTTGCCCGTTCCGGGGACGTCCTCGAGCAGCACGTGCCCGCGGGCGAGCAATCCGGCGGTGACCTCCTCGAGGACGGTTCTATCGGCGACAACTGCAGACAGGATCTCGTCGACGATAGCCTCCGCGGTCGATGCAGCGTCGGCAACTGACATACCGTCTCGCCGTTCTGCGGAGACTTATAGTTCACGACAGCCGACACGACCGCTCGAGGGTCGGACAGATTCGATCCCAGCTACTGCCGGTCGTAGGCAGTCTCGCGGTCGCCGTCCAGCACGAACGGCCCCTCCTCGGGCGTCCGTTTCGTCACGTTCGCGGCCCGCAGAACGTAGGCCGTGAGAACCGCGTAGGGGGCCAGCGCGATGGTGTAGGCGAGACTGATGAAGACCGTCAGCGGAGTGAATCCGGCGACCGTGACGTCCGGGAAGAACCCCGAGTTGAGCGCGAGCAAGACGTAGGTGATGAAAACGATGATCGGCAGCGAAACGGTCAGCAGCGTCGTCGAGAGGTCCGAAAGCTCGAGTTTGTAGTAGAGCGTCTTGAAGTACTCGCGGCTCACCATGAGTTTGTGGAGCGTCTCCCTGATGTCCTCGATGATCTCCCGCTCCTCGGCCGTGAGTTCGTCGTCGTACTTGCTCAAGATGCGCCGCGACTGGTAGAGTTGCCACGAGGAGTCGTAGTTCAGTCCCGTGAGGAGTTCGTCGGTGGTGCCGTCGGGGACCCGAGAGAGCGTCGTCAGCACCTCCTCGGTGTTCGAGTGGCTATCGTTCTGGAGCCGGTCGACTTCGTCCCGGTACTCCCGGCCCGCCGTGCCGTCGATCCCCTGTAGCTCGTCGGCTCGCTGTTTGATCGATCGGAGGACGACGGCCGTGAACTGTCCCGGTCGGGCCGGACTCACGTCGACGATATCGTCGTCTTCGATCTCCTCTTGAAACTCGACGATCGTGTCGACGCGTTCGGACTGGTTGCCGAGTGAGGTCAGCTCCTGAGAGATGCCGACGGCCGCGATCGAGACGACGATCGACACCAGCAGGATCGTCCCGGAGAGGAGCGTATTGAACACCGTCTGTACCGTCGTCGTCTCGGCCAGCAGCTCTTGGTAGCCGACCGGCCAGAGCCCGCCTAAGACGAGCATCACGGCGAAGACGGTCACGAGGAGCGCGGTCGCGACGCGCTCGCGATTGCCGTCGAACAGGATCCAGCGTTTGATCCGATTCTCGCTCGAGCGGTCGATCCGCCGCTCGGGCGTTCCGAACCGATTCCGGACGGACTCGAGTACGGAGTCACCGTCTGCCATCGATGGATGACCGACAGTCCCGACGGATAAATAGCTGCTACCGGCTCGTTCCACCGAACGTCGTTTCGCGTTGTGTGACCGGAATCTGCCGCGAGAGGGCGTCCCGTCCAACCGTCGCTTACGTATCGGGCGTCCCGCCTTCCTCCCCGAGTCGGTCGTAGTTGTCGTTGATGACGTCGACCACCGCGAGCAGTGCACCGAGGATGACGGGACCGAAGAACAGTCCCATGACGCCGAACGCGTAGATCCCCCCGAGCACGCCGAGGATGATGACGGCCGGGCTGATCTCGGCGAACTGGTCGACGACGATCGGCCGTAGGTAGTCGTCCGAGACGCCGACGATGACGGCACTGTATATCGCCAGCACGAGCGCGAGAACCGGTTCGCCGGTCACCAGGAGGTAGCCGACGGCCGGTCCCCAGACGAGAAACGTGCCGATCAGGGGAACGAGCGCGAGGATCACCATGACGAACGTCCAGAACGTGGCGTTTGGAATGCCGGTCGCGAACAGTCCCAGCCCGGCGATGACTCCCTGGGCGAGCGCGATCAGGACGTGGCCGGCCAGCACCGCCCACATGACCTCGTTCAGTTCGCCGTAGAGGTCGTCCTGGACGTCGTCTGGCAACGGCGTCATTTCCCGAAGCCACGCCACGAGGGTGTCGCCCTCTTTGAGCAGGTAGTAGAGCATGAACAGCATGAGCCCCAGCCCGATCAGGGCGTGGGTGACCGCGCTAAACCACGCGGTCGTCTGCTCGAGCAGCAATGTCCCGATCTGCTCGGCCGAGCCGGCCAGCTGTTCCGTGATGTCGATCTCGAATCCCGTCTCTTCCGCGATGCGGTCCTCGATCTCCGCCAGTTGAAGCGTCTCAGGGTCGATATCCTGGAGAATGTTCGCAACGTCGTCGGCGACCGCTATCGCGACGACGACGAAGGGAACGATGAAGCCGACGATCGCGAGGAGTACGAGCGCGAACGCGGCGATCGTCGACGAGACGTAGTTCTCGAGGCGACCCTGGAGCGGATAGAGGACGAACGCGATGAGGATGGCACCGAGGACGTACTGCACGAACGGCGTGACGAGCTGCCACGACAGGTAGGCGACGATGAGAAAGAGCGCCAGGAGATAGCCTCGACTCAGGTTCACAGCGGTTTCGACCACGACCTATCGGATAAAACTGAACCAGACATATCCAGCGTCTGGACTGTCGTACTCACTCGCCACACGTCTTCAAGGGTCTGGTACGCTAACACACCACTGAATGTCGACCCAGCTCGATCCCCTCTCCCTCTCGGCGGATCTGCTGTACGCGGTCAAGACCGAGGGCGATACCGACTGGTTGCAAGACCACCTCGCGACGCTCGAGCAGGCCCACCTGAAACGGGCGCTCGCCACCCGCGAGGGGAAACTCGCGTTCTGGCTCAACTGTTACAACGCCTACGCGCAGTTGCTCCTCGAGGCGGATCCGTCGTCGCTCGAGGGGAGTCTCCTCCAGCGCTGGAAGTTCGTCTCCCGCGATCGGATCCCGATCGGGGGCGTCTGGCTGAGTCTCAACGATATCGAGCACGGGCTGCTTCGGTGCTCGAAACATCCCTGGGGGCTCGGCTATCTGCCCCGGCTGCTCCCTTCGTCGTTCGAACGAGAGTTTCGGCTGCCCGCGTGCGATCCGCGAATCCACTTCGCGATCAGTCACGGCGCCGAGCACTGTCCGCCGGTAACGGTCTACTCGCCGGCCGACGTCGACGCGGAGCTGGATATCGTCGTCGAGTGGTTCTTAGAGGAGAACGTCGGATACGACCCGGAGGGCGACGTCGCCACCATTCCGCGGCTGTTCCGGCGCTACCGCGGCGATTTCGGCGGGGCTCGCGGCATCATCGGGTTTCTCCGGGAGTACAACGGGATTCCGGCCGGTGCGAGACCGTCGCTCGAGTACGAGAAAGCCAGCCGGCCGCCGGACCTCGAGTTCGACCTCGAACTCGAGGAGCTTCGACCCTGAGCGTCAGTCCGAGAGATCCTCGATACTCGCGGCCGGTGCCGTGCCCATGACGCTTCGTGCGGCGCGTTTGGCGTTCGATCGGGAGGTGTACCCCTCGCCGCTGTCGGCGACGATGTTCCCGTTCCAGTGAACCAACCGCCAGCGCCACTCGCCGGCGCGATCCTCGTAGATCTCGAATCGCCCGGTTCGACCGCTCCGGTCTCCCGCCCGTACCGTGACCGTATCCTCGTCCGACTCGGACTCGACGTATCCGTCGCCGCTCTCGGACGTCTCGTCATCGCTTCCGTTCGCTTCGTCGTCAGTTTCGGTCGCTCCTTCGTCGCCTTCGCTCGCTTCATCGTCGCTCTCGCCGTCCTCGTCGCCCGCGCTATCGGAGACCGCGCCGTCGTGCTCCTCGAGTCGTACGCTCGAGCCGTCGGCGTCGTCCCACTCGAGTTCGACCTCCAGTTCCGCGACGGGCGGTTCGGCGTCGGCGTCGCGTTCGACCTCGAACTCCGCGATCACCCGCTGTGGGATCGCGACGGTGGCGGTTCGCTCGCCGTCGCTCAACTGCAGCGGCTGGTCGTCCGCCAGCGCGGTCGCGAACTCGCGAAAGACCGCGGCGAGTTCGTCTCGGTCGTACGCGCGCTCGAGTTCGAACTCGTCGTCGAACGCGTCTTCGTCTTCGTCGGTCGAATCGGCCATACGTCGTATTCGACGGCCAGCGGGTTAGTGGTTGAGGTGGCTCTGGACGGGTGGGTCCACCCTTTGGACGGCTCGTTCTTCCCGTCCACCCGCGGAGCCGGTGCGTTTTTGTCGTCGCGCTGTCTTCGCTCGCTCGTGACTTCCCGCGACTGGCAGGCCGACCGACGAGCCGTCTTCGACCGAGACGACCACACGTGTCGACACTGTGGCGCGGTCGGTGACGCCACCGATCCGACGGACTGCAGAACGCACCCCGTCGGTGCCGCGCCGCTCGACGGGACGGTCCACGAGAGCGCGCTCGTGACCGTCTGCACCGACTGTTTCGCGTCCTTCTCGTCCTCGACTCCCCGCTCGAGTGCAGCCCCCGACCCACCGTCTTCGCGGGAAGCTCTCTTCGACTACGTCCGCGAGACGACCCGCACGCAGGGTGGCGCCATCTCGGACGTCGCCTCGTTCGCGTCGCTTGCAACCTCGCTTCCGACGACGCTCGCCGAGTCCGAGGCTGCTGGCGATGCCGAGCCCGACGCCGGCACTGGGGCTGATGCCGGACAGCCCGGGGCCGACGAGACCGCCGCGAAGTACCGCCGAATCCGTCAGGACGTCTTGCTCGCGATCGATATCGCCGACGCACGGCTCGAGCGGCTCGCAGCGATCGACGAGGCGGCGTTCGACGCCGACGTTCGGTCGTCGGTCGAGGCGTTTTCGGCGTCGGCGACCGACCTGCAGTCGACGCTTCGAACCGTCGTCGAGCGATCCGAAACGGTCCTCGCCGGGCTCGAGCGCTGTCACGGCTGTTTCGACGCGCTCGAGGGCGATCGGTGTTCGACCTGCCGACTCGAGACCCGCGAGACGGCCGACTGGGAGCGAGAGAGCGGGGAGATGGCGTTCGATCGGCTCTTTGCGGCGATTAACGACGAGTTACAAGACGCGTCCACGACGACCGAAGACCTCACGGATCGGGCGACGGCGCTCGCGGCACGACTGTCGGACGACTGACGGACGCCTGTTTTTCGAGGAGTGTCTGGAGTCGAGCGGACGCTATCGGTCGAGCGTTTCGACGAAAAACTGAGTGTCTGAAGCAGCGACGAGCGACCGCTACAGCTGGGTCGTGGCCTCGAGCGCGATATCGATCGCGCGACCGACGTTGTTCTTGGCCTTGTCGGGCAGTTCGTCGTCCTCGGTGTCGGTGCCCTTCTGGGTGCCCTCGACGAGGTTGCCGTCGACGGTACAGATCGCGCCGGCGCGCAGGCCCTTCCGGCGGGCAAGCGAGAAGACGGCGGCGGCTTCCATCTCCACCGAGAGGAGTCCGGCGGCCTCCCAGTCTTCGACGGCCTCGTCGGATTCAGCGTAGTAAGCGTCGTCCGAGGCGATCGGTCCGACGTGAACGTCTTCGTCGTTGGCCTCTGCCGAATCGACGAGCGCCGAGAGCACGTCGTAGTCCGGCACGGCGGGATACTCGACGGCCTCGTAGCGCTTCGAAGTCCCCTCGTTCTTCGCGGCGCCGGTCGCGACGATCATGTCGCCGATTTCGATATCCGACTGGAGCGCGCCGGTCGTCCCGACGCGGATGAACGTCTCGACGCCGACGTTCGCCAGTTCCTCGACGGCGATGGCTGCGGACGGACAGCCGATGCCGGTCGAGCAGATCGTCAGCTCCTGGCCCTCGTAGGTGGCGTTGACGACCTTGTACTCGCGGTTTTCGGCGATCGTTTCGTGCTCGTCGCAATGGCTCGCGATGCGGTCGACGCGACCGGGGTCACCCGGAATAAGAACCCGGTCAGTCAGATCGCCGTCGTCTACCAACAGGTGCGGTTGCGTTGCCATACTCCTCCGTTTCCGTGGCGGCGAGAAAAAAGGTTCGAGGACGGGTCCCGAGCGTCCGTCGTCCCGGCGACCTGCGCCACCCCCGCCCCGCTGGCTACTGTCCACCAGCCGTTGGACAGCAGTCAGTCCGCCGGCTCCACCGTCACTCGATCGGACTCGACCGTTACGGCCACGTTTTCGACCGTGAACTCGACGGTGCCCGGTGCTCGAGCGGTACCGCTGTGTGTCTCCGCGAAGAGGGCATCGAGTGCGTCCGGATCGATGTAGTCGTACAATCGAGTACTGCTCGCTGCAACGTCCTCGCCGTGGAACTCCGCCAACGCCGTTGCAGTTGCGATACTCGGCGATTCGTCCGCGTCTCGCTCGTACCGGACGCGGCGTTTGAACTCGCATCCGTGGGACTCGCTGATCCTTCGTTCCGTCATGTCTCTCTCTCTCCGTCACGTCTCCGTGACTGTCTATCCGAGTGGCCAACGGCGTCGCCTATATAATTACCGTCAGACGACGACGGGTGAGAATCGCCGGACTGCACGGGGATATCCCCCGAAACACCCTGGTATATGCATACCGTTCACGATCGGTCCGTGAGAAATCGATCGACCTCGCTCGCCGTCGGCGCGCTCCGTGCGCCGTCCCGACTCGCGGTGAGCGCGCCGCAGGCGTTTGCGTACTCGAGCGCCCGGTCGAACCCCGCACCCTCGAGTCGCGACGCGATGAAGCCGGCCGCAAACGCGTCGCCCGCGCCCGCGCTGTCGGTGGCTTCGACGTCGAACCCGGGGTGGGTGTACGTGCCGTCGGGGGTTCGAACCGCCGCGCCGTCGTCGCCGGACGTGATGACGAGGATCTGGTCGTCCGATCGGTAGTCGGTGTCGCCGTCGAGCGCCGTCGCTTCGCGGTCGGTGACGAAGAGCACGTCGGCTGCCGCGAGCGTCTCGCCGTAGTCGCGGTCGCCGACCCGCCGACCGGGATCGAAACTGACCGTGACGCCGGCCGCCGAGGCGATGGTCGCGATGGCGTTGGCCGTGTCGGGACGCTGGCTCGTGAGGTGGACGTGGTCGACCGAGCGGATGCGCGAGGCGTCGAGATCCGATGGTCGAACGGCCTCGTTGACGCCGTCGTTGCCGAGAATCGATACCTCGCCCGTATCGTCGACCAGCAGATACTTGACGGCCGTGTCGGCACCCTCGACGACCTGCAGTCCCGACAGCGAGACGCCCGCGTCCTCGAGTTCGCGCCTGGCGAGTAGGCCGTTGTCGTCGTCGCCGACGCTGCCGATCAGACCCGTGTCGATCTCGAGTCCGGCGAGCGCGGCGGCGACGTTCGCGGCGCTGCCGCCGCCGGACTGACGTTGTGAGCGGATCGTCGCCTCACCGTCGGGTTCGGGGAGTCGATCGACGCGTAACGTGACGTCCCAGTTGACGTGGCCGGCGGTGAGTACGGTGGGATCCATCGATACGAGCGAGAAGACGGAGCCGTCCGAAAAAAATCTAGGTGACGATAAACTGCAAAACGTTGTGAACGCCCGGGCCGAGTCCGACCGCGGCGACCAGCGCGAGAATCGTCCGCGCCTGCTGTGGCCGCTCCTCGACGTACTCCTTGAACAGCCCGATGATCACGAGCGCCAGGACGACTTTCACGAGAATGAACAGCCAGCCGGCGCCGACGTACTCGGCGGTCGGCAGCGACCCGCCGGCCTCGAGGATCAGCCGCGAGAGCGGGACGTCTTCGGCCGCGCCGAGGACGTCGTAGCCGATCGCCGTCGAGACGCCGTCTAAGGCGTGTCCGAAGACGACGAGCGCGCCGGTGGCGCTCGTCGTCGCGGCGACGTCGGTGAACCAGAGGCTGAGCGCGATCCAGGCGACCGCGGTGACGATTCCGGCGACGACGACGCTAATGACGGGCCAAAACAGTTCGAACGTCCCCTCCTCCCAGCCGATGTTGAGGATGACCATCGTGAAGACGGTGAAGAACGCGGTTCCGACGACGCCGACGAACCGCTCGATCGTCGACTGCAGCCCGCCCGCGTAGAGGAAGATCCCGACGATCCAGCTGCCGCCGGCGATGATCGCCGTCACGAGATAGACCGTTGGCGTCGCGAACAGCGTTTCGAACTGGTCCGGATACGCCTCGAGTCGGTGAAGGACGTGCAAGGCCGAGCCGAACAGCATCCACGGGACGAACGCCAGCACCGTCTGATCGGTCACCGGCGGCTCGAGCGCCCACAGCAGTGCGATGACCCCCGCCAGTACCACGAGAATCGGAACGAGGAGGTACCACGGCGGGAGCACGAACCCCTCGGGTAATACCATATGGGTAGTGGCACACACCAGCGACTAACACTTTCCGGTTGTCAACTATTCGCTCGGACGAGACAGCTTCGGTGCCGTACTCGTGTTTCGATCTCGTCGTCACTGCTCGTCGCTGACGGTGGCCGACGGCCGTCGCTCAGGGCTCCCACGGCTCGCCGGTCGTCTCGCCGAACAGCTCTCGCATCAGGATGACGATGCTCTCCGGCGGGAACTGGCCGCGCTCGGTGACGATCGCGTCGACGTACCGCGGCGGGGTGACGTCGAAGGCCGGGTTCTCGACGACGAGTCCGTCGTCGGCCCGTTCGCCGGCGATATCGGCTCGCTCCTCGTCCGACACGACTTCGCGTTCCGCGCGCATCTCGATCTCGACGGTGTGTCCCGTCATCGTATCCGGATGCAGCTTGATCGTCTGGGCGGCGACCATCACCGGCACGCCGCGCTCGCGGGCGTTGACCGCCAACCCGCTGGTCCCGACCTTGTTGATCACGCTGCCGTCGGCGGCGATGCTGTCCGCGCCGACGAGCACGTGATCCGCTCGATCCAGGTAGCGGCGGGCCGCGTTGTCGACGACCAGCGTCACCGGTACCCCCAACTCGCGTAACTGTCGCGCCGTGATGTGGCCCTGTTTTCTGGGGCGGGTCTCCTTGACGATCGCCTCGATCTCCTTGCCGTCCTCGACGGCCGCCTCGAGACAGGACAGGGCGTCCGTCGAGTGGCAGTGAGTCATCACCACGTCGCCGTCGCGCAGCCGGTTCGAGCCGATCTCGCCGAGTTTCGACTGGGCCTGTGCCAGATCCACCTGGAACTCCTCGGCGCGGGCGATGGTCGATGCCCGTAGTTCCGAGACGGTCTCGCCGCTCATCCCGCGGAGAACGTACCGGAGCGCGTTCGGCAGGCTCACCGCGGTCGGTCGGGTCTCGTAGAGCGTCTTCGCGGCGGCGCGCAGCTGACGGCGAAACTCGTTCGGGCTCGCGGCCTCGGAGCGTTCGGCCTGTCTCGCGAGCGCCTCCGCGGCCGCGTCGGCGATGGTCGCCGCGCCGCGAATCTCCATCTCGGCGATGTCGGCGGCGGTCGCCGCGACGTCCGGATCGACGGCAGGCAGACTGTCGTCCATGCCAACCGGTTGCACTCGAGCGGCCAAAAGTGATCGGGCGGGTTTTTGGCGGTCCGGTGACTGTCCCTCCGTATGGACCGCAGCGAACTCGCGCCGATGATCGATCACACCGTTCTCGGCCCCGAGACGACGATGGCCGACGTCAGAACCGTCCTCGACGAGGCGAACGAACACGGCATGAACGCCTGTATCCCGCCGTACGCCCTCGAGGAGGCCGACGACTACGCACCCGACGTCACGCTCGCGACGGTGATCGGCTTCCCCCACGGGCAGAACGATCACGACGTGAAACGTCGCGAGGGCGTTCTGGCCTGGAAAGCCGGCGCGGACGAACTCGACGTCGTGATCAATATCGGCCGGCTGAAGGCAGGCGACGACGACGCCGTCAGAGCCGAGCTAGCCGAACTCGTCGCCGCGGTGCCGATTCCCGTCAAGGTGATCATCGAGACCGCGCTGTTGACTGACGAAGAGAAACATCGCGCCTGCGAGGCCGCCGTCGCGGCCGACGCCTCGATGGTGAAGACCTCGACGGGTTTCGCGGATGGCGGAGCCACGATCCCGGACGTCGAACTCATGAGCGAGTACCGTCCCGTCAAGGCCAGCGGCGGCGTCGGCAGCTACGACGAGGCGATGGCCATGCTCGAGGCCGGCGCCGAACGGATCGGTGCCTCGAGCGGAGTCGACATTCTCAAGGGCGCGCCGGAGTAGGTCCGAGCGCTGCGTCACCGACCGAGACCGTTCTGAAACCTATCGCAGCCACTGAACGTCACCGCACATCCGATCGTCAGACGGCGTTGCGATCGGTGTGTACAGCGTTTCAGTCGTTACTCTCGTTGTTGCCGATGATTCGATCGATCAGCTCGCTGTCGTCGCTGCCGAGTGCCGACCGGACCAGCAGGTGGCCTCCCAACACCGAGGGACTGATCACCGCATCCGCGCCGGCGCGCTCGAGTTTCTCGGTGTTCTCGCGGTCGGTCGCGGCGGCGACGATGCGGGTCTCCGGGGCGAGCTGGTGGGCAGTAAGAATCGTGAGCGCGTCTTCGGCGTCGTGATTCGTCGCGACCAGAATCGCCCTCGCGCGCTCGATTTTCGCCCGTCGGAGCGGTCCCTTGTCGCTCGGATCGCCGGTGACCACCGGAATTCCTCGATCGGAGAGCGCGGGTGCCACGTCCCGGTTGTTCGTCACGACGACGAACTCCCGGTCGCTGGCCGCGAGTTCGTCGACGATCGGTTCCGTCAGTTCGCCGTAGCCGAGGACGAGAATGTGGTCCTCGAGGAGTTCGAGCTGTGAGTCGGTCATCTTTCCGAGTGTTTTCGTAATTCGCGCCTGAATCGCCGGGCCGACCAGCGCCCCGACGGCGATACCGAAACTGGCCACGCCGAGGACGAGGACGGACATCGTGAACAGCAGCGCTTCGGTCGAGTCGGGATCCGGCGTGATATCGCCGTAGCCGACCGTACTCGAGGTGATCATCGTGAAGTAGAAGGCGTCGAGAATGCTGTCGATTCCCTCGAAGTGGTCTCGAAGGGCGTAGCCGCCGATGGTTCCGTACAGCTGCACGCCGATCAGGGCCGAACCGGCTGCGATCTCGGTCGTCCCGAGCTCGAGCGGCTGGGTGAACCGCTTTCGACTGACGAGGAGGACGGGCATCGAGACGAGCGAGAGGACGATCAGTGGCAGCGAGTACGCACTCGCCTGAAGGAGCCCCTGGGCCGCGGTCAGCGGGAGGAGAAGGAACGTCGCCCACCAGCCGACGCGGAGTCCGCGGCGCAGTGCGAGCGCGCTGCCGACCATCATGAATCCCGTCAGTGCGCCGGTGAAGCCAGCCGTGTCCTGAACGGCTTCCGGGAGGTACGGTGCGAGCGGGCCGTAGACGACGTCGGTGCCGATGTTGACGATTGCAGTCGCGACCGAGAGCAGTGCGACGGTCAGCGCGAGCGCGACGGCTGCCCGGGTCGAGAGGATCCGTCGCCAGTTGTCGGGCAGCCGATCTTGCCACGCTCGGACCTCTGCCATACCCACCGGTCCGCGGCGGCGTTAGTTAATGGCTCCGTCTTCGGACGGTTTCATCGCCCCTCGAGAAACGCTTCGGCTGCCGTCTCGCCGTCGGCGTACAACGACTCGACGAACTCGGGGCTGCGCTCGAGTTTCGTCCGCCAGCCGAGATCCGACCGGCCGAATCGAATCCGTTCGATCTCAGTGTGGGTAAACTTCTCGGGGAGGTAGCCAGCTTCGATCCAGTCGTTGACGTGCTCGACGAAGCTCACTTCCGCGTTGAGCGACTTGTTCCCGGAAAGTTCGTTGCGGCGGTCAGCGATGCCGTCGGACGATTTCGGCACGCGATCGCGGCGTTCCGGATTGATCTTGACGATCCAGAGCTCGTCGGGATCCGGGGTCTCGCGATTCGTCACGAAGTCCTTGACCGGCGGATTCTTCGAGAACAGGCCGTCCCAGTAGTAGCTGCCGTCGACCTCGACGGCTTTGAACGCGTACGGGATCGCGGCCGACGCCAGGATCGCCTCCGGCGAGAGCTCGTCCTCGCGGAAGAGTTCGAACTCGCCGGTCAGCACGTCGATGGCGCTGATCAACAGCGCAGGCTCCGTCCCGTCCAACAGCTGCGGAATTGCCTCGAAGTCGACGTGGCGCTCGAGCAGGTCCAGAAACTCCCGCTTGCCCCAGTAGGCGGCCGGGGAGTGGTACGGGCTGACGTCGGGGAGCGGAACGCCCATGCGGCCGAGCTGGCTGGTCCAGCGGATCGCGCTGTTGGCCGCGCGGTCGATCGGCCCCTCGGCCGCCAGATCGGCCCAGTAGTCGGCGAGCAGCTCGTCCGGCTCGTGATCGGGGTGTTCGCGGCCGTACCACGCGAGCAGCGCACAGACCGCACCGCCGGAAGTTCCGCTGAAGCCGACGATATCGACCTCGCGCTCGAGGGTGGGATCGCTCAGCAGGCGGTCGAGGACGCCGGCGGTGAAGGCGGTGTGGCTGCCACCGCCCTGGCAGGCGATGGCGACGGACGTCGAGTCGGAGTCGGCGCTCATTTTGTGGGTGTTCGGTGGCCGTCGACAAGTTCGTTCGGCCTGATGTCGGTTGCTCGTGACTGTGAATTCAGCGACGAGTCGCTGCGCTGCGGTTGCGCTCGAGCCGAAAATGCGCATCGGGTGTCGGTACGCCTTCGACACGCATCCGGTGTCGGTACGCCTCCAACACGCATCCGGTGTCGGTACGCCTTTATCGCTCCCGGGCCTGTCACCACCAATGACGCTTCCGGTCGAAGTCCTGCTCGGGCTCTATCTCGGTCTCCTAACGGGGATCGTTCCCGCATTCGTCGCCGGCTCGCTCGGTTTTCTCGTTCGCTACTTTACGGGTGTCACGCTGCCCGGGTTCGGTGTCGTCGTCCTCGCGCTCTCGATCGCCAGCGTGCAGGGGGGCCTGCTGGGGCTCGTCGAACCCAACATCGCGCAGTCGCCGCGGCTATTAGTGGCCGTCCTCGTCGTCCTCATGCTCGCGCTCTACGCCCACAGCCAGGGCGACAAACTCGGTGCGGAACTGCCTCGCCGACTCTCTTTCACCTCGATCCGCCAACGAACGCTCTCAGCCGACGTCGTCGAACTCGTCGGAAATATGGGCCAGGTCACGGTTCGCCCATCGGGAGACATTCGGGATATGCAGGGCTATCCCCCGCTCTCGCCGGATCTCCGCGGGACGCTGAAGAACGGCTCGTGGAAGCTCCCGGCCGACATCCCGCTCTCGGAACTCGAGGTCCGCCTCGAGGAGCGCCTGCGGACGGACCACGATCTGGCCGACGTCGACGTGGCGATCGACGAACAGGCCCGCGCGACGATCGTCGCGGCGCCGCCGTCGGGCGGACTCTCGCGGCGGGTCCCGGACGGCCAGCGCGCGGTCTCGCTCGCGACGCTGGTCCCGACGGGGCTGGCCCGTGGGGACGAGGTGACCGTCAGCGCCGGTGAGCGAACGATTTCCGGGACGATCCTGAGTGCGCGAACCGAAATCGACGCGGAACGCGCCGAGAGCGCGGACGACGAGTCTGGGGACGGACCGTCCGGAACGGCGGTCACCGACGGCGGCGAGGACGCACCGGCGCTGGATTCGGAGCCGAAACCGACGACCGCGAGCGCGGGCGGTGTCGGCCGCGTCACCGTCTCCGTCGCCCGCCGAGACGCCAAAGCGTTGCTCGAGACCGATCGGCCGCGGATCCGGGTCCGCTCGCGCGGCACCAGTCGCGAGTTCGAGGCGTTCGCCCTGGTCAGACGAGTCGGATACGCGATCCGGCGCGTCACCGTCGGGCCGACCGGCGCCGGCGATTCGACCGCCGACGCAGTCTCCTCGGGAAC
Source organism: Natronorubrum amylolyticum (assembly GCF_052040145.1). NCBI lineage: Archaea > Methanobacteriati > Methanobacteriota > Halobacteria > Halobacteriales > Natrialbaceae > Natronorubrum > Natronorubrum amylolyticum. Next base: position 1,181,862 of record NZ_JBPPFW010000001.1, on the reverse strand, counting down.
CGTGACGATCCTCGCGATTCGCCGCCACGGGAGCGAGACGAGCGGTCGCCGCCACGGCTGGGTGTTCGGCCCCGGCATCGAACGGCGACTCGAGGCGGGCGACGAACTGTTCGTCGCGGGCCCCGAGCGGACGATCGACGAGTTCGTGGAGGGCCTCGAGGAATGAGCGCCGCACACGTCGAATCCGTGGCCGCGCTGTTCGTCCTCGCCGCCGTTGTCCCACCGTTCGCCCTCGATCCCGTCGTCGCCCAGACGCTCCCCTCGGAGACGCTGGTGGACGCCGTCGTTCGCATCCTCGGCTTCGGGCTGCTCGCAGCCGGAACTGGTGCGACGGTGGCGTTCGTCTTTCGCTGGTACAGCGCGGACGAGATTCCCGAGGGCATCGCCATCTTGCTCGGCGTGACGATGGTCGCGATCTGGCTGAACACGCAGTCCGCCCTCCAGGATGCGATCATCGGCGACACGGGGCTCCTCGAGCCCGCGACGGCCGTCTACACCGTCGCGGCCTTCACCGCGAGCGCGATCGCCGCCGACGGCGGCCGCCGAGCGGGCGACTACCTCGCGCGGGACGCGTTCGCCGCGACGGCTCCCCGAACGATGACGGAGGTCGGCCAACTCGTCCGCTCGGCGGGCCGCGTCGTCACCGTCGAACTCCCCGAGACCATCGCCGACATCGACGGCTACGACTCCGTCGACCCCACGACGAAGGCGGAACTCGCGGGCCAGACGTTCCTCTTTCCGCGGCGGCTCACCACCGATCGGCTCCGCGAGCGGCTGATCGATCGCCTCGAGCGCGACCACGGCATCGGCCACGTCGACGTCGAATTTGCCGACGACGGCACGATCTCCCACCTCGGCCTCGGCAGCCGGCCGGCCGGGATCGGGCCGACGCTCGCGCCGGGCAGCGTCGCCGTCGCGGTCCGAGGCGATCCCGCACCCGACGCCAGTCCGGGCGACGCGGTCCGCATCTGGCGGCGCGAGGGCGACTCACTGCGACGGGTGACCGGCGGCGAACTCCGCGGCGTGGCCGACGACGTCGCGACCGTCGCCGTCGACGCCGACGACGCGGAATCACTCGAGTCCGACGCCGCCTACCGACTCGTGACGCTTCCCCGGAGCCCGGGCGCGGAGCGCGACCTCGTGTCCCTGCTGCGGGCGGCCGACGAAACGGTGACGACGCTCCCCGTCGCGGCCGGCGACGGACTCGAGGGGGCGACCGTCGGCACCCTCCCGGTGCTCGTCGTCGCCGTCGAGCGCGGGACGTCGGCAGCCGACGCCGCCGACCACCTCGCGTTGCCCGACGGAGAAACGCGGCTCGAGGCCGGCGATACGGCGTACGTGCTCGGCCGTCCGGAGGCGCTCCGACGGGTGTCCGAGATCGCACAGACGCGCGGATCGAATACGGAGTCGGCTGCAGCCGCGGGAGAGCCATCACCAGCGGAGTCGGTGTCGCCGGCGAACCGTACACGGGAGCGGTAGCTACTTGCCGTCGGCACCGATATCGCCACGTATGCCTACGGAGTGGAAGCTCTTTGCCGACCTCGCGGAGCGCGCAGGCGACAAACACGTCACCGTCGACGCGTCGGCCGGTGATACCGTCGGAGACGCCCTCGAGCAACTCGTCGCGGACCGATCAGCGCTCGAAGAGCGCGTCCTGGACGACGGCGACCTGCGCTCACAGATCAACGTGCTTCGCAACGGAACGAACGTCTTAGTCGAGGAGGAGGGCCTCGAGACGGAACTCGAAGAGGGAGACGAACTGGCGCTGTTTCCGCCGGTCAGCGGCGGATAGCGCCCCGTCGCGCCGCGGTTCGCTCCATCCGACTCACTTGTTTCCGTCGGAGTCGGCTGCGGAATCGATTTCGACCGTCACGCCGTTCGGTTCGAAGGCGTTCGCCGCGTAGCCGCCCTCGTTCCAGGGGAACTCGTCGTTCTCGAGCGCCCCGTCCCAGGCGTCGGGCGCGGAGATGGTCGCCGGCTGTCGTCGCTCGAGTTCGTCGGTCGCGCGCGACACGAGCGTGTGGTGACCGGGCGTTGCGTCCCAGTCGTACCGAAACAGCCGCCACGCGCCGGCGTAGTCGGGACCGAACAGCTCCGCGTCGTCCCACGTTTCGCCGCCGTCGGTCGAGAGCTCTACGCGGTCGACCGCGTCGTCGCCCGCCCAGGCGACGCCCCGAATTTCGACCGTTCCGTCCGCTCTCGGCGTGACGGGTGACTCCCCGTCGGGGCTCCCGATCACCGACATCACGTTCGCGTCGAACGTGTAGGGGTGATCGACCGCGCCCTCGAGTTGTTCCCAGGTGTCGACCGTCTCGATCGTCTCGTTCGGTTCGGGGTCGGTCTCCGGGGGGTGAATCCGGTAGGCCTCTTGCTGCCAGTAGGCGTGTTCGCCCGGTCGATCGAGCGAGCCCTGAACCACCATCGAGTCCGTGACTCGGAGCTCCTCGACCCACTTGACGTTGTTGACGCCGTACCAGCCGGGAACGATCAAACGGACCGGATAACCGTGCTCCCGCGGGAGCGTCTCGCCGTTCACTCCGAAGGCGAGGATGCAGCCGTCGGTCGCTTTCTCGAGCGGGATCGACCGCGCGAAGACGTCGTCTCCGTCGGCGGGGTCCCCGCCGACCGCGGTCAACCACTTCCCCTCGACGGACTCCACGCCGTGGTCGCGGAGGATCGAGCCGAGCGGCGCGCCGGTCCAAATCGCGGTGGCGGCGGCCTCGAACCCCCACTGGACGCTTCCCGTTTCGGGGTCGTGTTGCCCGCGGCCGTTCCCCGCACACTCCATCGTGTGGGCGACCGCGACGGTGGGGTACTCGTCCACGATTTCGCCTATCGAAAGCTCTGCCTCGGCCTGTCCGGTGAGCGAGACGTTCCACGCGTCGGCGTCGGCGTCCGGAATGTCGTTCCGATGGCAGACGAAGTGCTCTTCGATGGGTGTCAACCAGTTCGCGAAGGTATCCCGCCGGGCTGGCCCGACGACCGTGTACTTGTCCGCCTCGTCTCGAACCGGTCTCACGCCTCCCTCCTTCGCTTTCAGTATCGCCTCGATCTCGTCGTGGCGGCTCTCTCGCGGGGTTTCGGCGACCATATCGTCGTCACCCACGCTAGCACGCACCAAGTAGAGGTAGCCCACCCGTCAGTACCGCTGAACGAGCGGCGTCTCGCGGGCTTCGAAAACGCGAGTGAGCCGACGATCGTCCTCCTGCAGAGCCCGAAACCGACGGCTCGCCCCCGTTAGTCGACGGTCAAGTCGATCCCGAGCACGAAGTCCGGTTCGTCGGAGAGTCCCGCTCCGGCGTAGGGGACGTCACAGACGTACCGGGCGGTTTCTGGGATCAGGACGCGGGCCTCGTCGGCTCCGCAGTCGGCCGCGTCTCGAGCGATCGCCGCGAACAGCGAGCGGGCGGCGTCGACGTCCTCCCACGCGCCGACGCCGTACTCGGCCCACGTCTCGGTTTTGGGTTCCGTGTCGTCGCCGCTCGAGTCGACATCGTCATCGTTCCCGACGGTCCGCTCGTACGTTCGGCTCCGGTAGGCCGCTCCCGCGAGTCCATCGTCGCCCACGACGGCGAACACCGCCGACTCGTCGGCGAAGCGCTCGAAGTCCTCGCGCGTGAGTTCGCGGACGGCCCACGACTCCTCGGGATCGAGCCCGAGCCCGGCCAGGTGCTCGCGGGCGTCGCTGTGGGTCCAGTAGCGCCAGGCGGCCGTCGGGTCCCTCGAGACGCGATGTGGTCCCTCGGCGTCGGGATCAGGGGTGGGATGGGCGAACCGGAACTCCGTGATCGGCTCGTAGCCGCTCGAACGGGCGGCCCCGATCGAGACCGCGTTCCACGAGAAGATCATGATCCGGCCGACCGACGCACCGCGTTCGCGAGCCCACTCGAAGCAGGCCTCGGTCAACCGCTGGCTCACGCCCTGTCGCCGGTGGTCGGCCGAGACGCGCATCCCCTGGAACCAGGCCTCATCGGAGGTGAGCATGACGGCCTGGACGATGCCTGCGGCCTCGCCGTCGACCTCCGCGAGGAACGTTTTCCTATCCTCGGCGTCGTCGTCCTCGAGCCAATCGTGGTAGATTTTCGGGATGTAATCGCCGCCCCGATCCGGCCAAATGTCGCTCGTGAACTCGACCACGGCCTCGTAGTCGTCGTGGGTCGCCCGGCGGATCTCGACCGGCGTCTCGGTCTCCAGATTGGGAACCATGGTTCGGTGAACGCACCTGAGGCAGTCACGCGGGAAAGCGCTTTTCAGACGGACGCAGCGTGCCGTGAAATCGCATACCTGCGATTGGGTGACGGGACGGATCGTCCGCCCCGAACCACTGTCGAGACGGTCGGTTTCGCGATTACTCCCAGGGAACCGATCGCTCCTGAATTTCGCCGTCTAACGAGGTACCCATCGCCTCTTCAACGTCCTCGCTGTGCTCGAGCGCCCACATCAGCTTCACCTTCGCCGTCCCGGGCAGGGTGTCGCCGGCCTCGATGACGCCGCCCTCGAGCAGATCCCGGCCCGTGTCGTACACGCGGTCACAGACCCGCCCTTCGAGACATTGACTGGTCATGACGACCGTCGTCCCGTCCTCGATCAGTTCCTCGATGCGGGGGATCAGGTCGGTGTGAACGTGGCCGAGACCGGTACCTTCGATCACCAGCCCCGCCGCCCCTTCGACGACGTCGAGGAAGGCGGGGTCCATTCCGGGCGTGAACTTGAGGAGTTCGACGTCGGACTCGAGGGCGTCGCGAAGCTCGAGATCGGTCTCGCCTCGCTGTTGGTACTCTCGTCGAAACGTGATCTCCTCCGTCTCGTACTCGACCTCGCCCAGCGGCTCCGCGCCGACGGTCTCGAAGGCGTCGCGACGCGAGGTGTGGTTCTTCCGGACGCGGGTGCCGCGATGCAGCGCACAGACGTCGTCGCTCTCGGAGGCGTGCATGCAGACCAGCACCTCCGCGCAGTCGCTCTTGGCGGCTTCGACGGCCGAGACGGCGTTCATCACGTTGTCCGAGGAAGGCCGATCGGCCGAGCGCTGGCTGCCCGTGAAGACGATCGGGACGGGCGTCTCGAGCATGAATGCGAGCGCCGACGCGGAGTACTGCATCGTGTCGGTGCCGTGCATGACGACGACGCCGTCGGCGCCGGCCTCGATCTCCTCGGAGACCGCCCGCGCGAGGTCCTGCCAGAGCGGCGGCTCCATGTTCTCCGAGAGGATGTTGGCGACGACTCTCCCGCGGTAGTTCGCGCGGCCGGCGAGATCCGGCACCGCGCGAAGGACGTCCTCGGCGTCGAACTGGGCTGTCACGGCGCCCGTGCGGTAATCGACCGTCGACGCGATGGTGCCGCCCGTCGAGATCAGCGAGATCGTCGGCAGCTCGTCGTCGAACTCGATCTCGGAGACGCTCCCCTCTTCACCCGCGGTATCGCCGTCGATCTCGTAGACGTCTTCTTCGAGCAGTTCGACGTCGGCGCCCTCCCGGTCGACGCCGACGTTGTAGCCGCCCTCGAGTTTGACGACGAGGTGGTCGTCGGTACTCGAGGGGAGCAACACGCCTTCGTACGTGCGATCCGCGCGGTCGACGCGAACGCGATCGCCTGGGTTCATGTGGTGGCGTTGCGCGGGGTCGGACTTGAAGGCACGCTTTCGGCGCGCCCGCGACCGTCCATGAGACTATGGTGCCCCGAGCCGTACCACTCTCGTGCGACGACGAGACGTACTCTGCTCGGTCGGCACGGCCCCGCTTCTGAGTGCGATCAGCGGCTGTGCCGGGCCGACGGCCGACGAGCGCCGGCGGATTCTCGGCGCCTATCCGGGCGAAAACGCCGCGTCCCCGGAGCGGTTCCGCCCATTCGAGCGGTGGCTCGAGACCCGTTTCGGCGTGCTCACGCTGTACGTGAACGCGGACGACGACGAGCGCGTGCGTCGGCAGTTTCTCTCCGGGATGACCGAGGTCTGGCAGACCGGTCACGTGCCGATGGTGACCTGGCTCTCCTACACCGATTCGGAGTCGGAGACCGCATCGACGATCACGCGACAGGTTCGCGACGGCGAGTACGACGACGTCCTCGAGTGGTGGGTGGAAGCACTCGCGGCGTGGTTGGCGACCGACGATCCGGTGATCGACGGGCCGCGGCGGCTCTACTTCAGACCGTTTCCGGAGATGAACGGGGACTGGCTCCCCTGGAGCGTGCTCGAAGCGGGCGATGCCGAGGCCTTCGTGGACGCCTGGCGGTACGTCCACGGGCGGCTGATGGACGCGGTCGATGCGATCGGCGCGGACGACCCACGGGATCGGGTGCAGTGGCTCTGGAACCCGAACGCGACGGAACACGGGGCGGTGCACACGGAGGCGAGCTACCCCGGCGACGAGTACGTCGACTGGGTCGGCATCGACGGCTACAACTTCGGCGATAGCCCGATGGGGGACGGCTGGCAGTCGCCGGACTCGATCTTCGAACCGATGCGCGACAGGCTCGCGGCCCTCACCGATCGTCCCCTATCCATTCCCGAGTTCGGGACGACCTCGAGTCGGGACGGCGGCCACGACGTCCAGGCTAAACGCGAGTGGATCGACGACGTTTTCGACTACGTCGAAGCGACCGACGTCCGAATGGCGTGCTGGTTCAACATCGACAAGGAAACCGACTGGGCGGTGTTCGGCGGCGCTCGCGGAACGGAGACGTTCGAAGACCCGCGTGACGGTGAGCGGTATCGGGTCTACGACGCCTTTCGTGAACGGGTCCAACGCGGCGAGTACGTGGGCGGGAGCACGGGGCGTCCCGGCGTTCTCTCCGACGCGCAGTTTCGGGGCGAGTTTTAGCGCCCCCGCACGTCCGGCGATGATCGCACTGCCGGCGCCGTCGATACGCAAGTCACCGGCTCGTCGAGAGGGCCTCGAGCGCGGATCCCGTCGTCCGCTGGGGTGGGCTGCCCCGATCCGTCGGGCTTTTGGCCGTTCGGATCGGACGAGCGTATAGCAACGAATGGCCCGGTACCACATCGAGACGTACGGCTGTACGTCCAACCGCGGGGAGAGCCGTGAGATCGAGCGACGGCTCCGCGATGCGGGCCACTACCGGGTCGACGGCGCCGATGAGGCCGACGTCGCCATCCTGAACACCTGTACCGTCGTCGAGAAGACCGAGCGGAACATGCTCCGTCGCGCCGAAGAACTGGCCGACGAGACCGCGGACCTGTTCATCACGGGCTGTATGGCCCTCGCCCAGGGCGAGGAGTTCGCGAAGGCGGAGGTCGACGGGCAGGTGCTCCACTGGGACGAGGTGCCCGAGGCCGTCACGAACGGCGAGTGTCCGACGACGACGCCCGACGCCGAGCCGATTCTTGACGGCGTCGTCGGCATCCTGCCCATCGCGAGGGGCTGTATGTCCGACTGTTCGTACTGCATCACCAAGCACGCGACGGGCAAGATCGAGTCGCCGTCGATCGAGGAGAACGTCGAAAAAGCTCGCGCACTGATCCACGCCGGCGCGAAGGAGATCCGAATCACGGGCCAGGACACCGGCGTCTACGGCTGGGACGAGGGCGAGCGCAAACTGCACCGCCTGCTTGAGCAGATCTGCGAACTCGAGGGCGAGTTCCGCGTTCGCGTCGGGATGGCTAACCCGAAGGGCGTCCACGGCATCCGCGAGGAACTGGCCGACGTCTTCGCCGAGTACGACGAACTCTACGACTTCCTGCACGCGCCGGTGCAGTCGGGCAGCGACGACGTGCTCGGCGATATGCGTCGCCAGCACCAGGTCGAGGAGTATCTCGAGGTTATCGACGCCTTCGACGCGGCCCTCGATTACTGGACGCTCTCGACGGACTTCATCGTCGGCTTCCCGACCGAGACGGACCACGACCACGCACAGTCGATGGCCCTGCTGCGCGAGACGCGACCCGAGAAGGTCAACGTCACCCGATTCTCGAAGCGGCCGGGCACCGACGCCGCCCAAATGAAGGGTCTCGGCGGGACGCTCAAGAAGGAGCGCTCGAAGGAAATGAGCGCAGCCAAGCGCGAAATCGTCGGCGAGGCCTACGCCGACATGGTCGGTGAGACCCGCGAAGACGTGCTGGTCGTCGAGGAGGGCACCGCCGACTCCGTGAAGTGTCGGGACTCGGCCTACCGGCAGATCATCGTACAAAATGCGAGCGAGCACGGCCTCGAGCCCGGCGATTTCGTCGACTGCGAGGTGACGGCTCACGAGACGATGTACGCGTTCGGAAAGCCAGTGTAGCTCGGTTACGGGCCGCTTTCCTCAGAGTTCGTCGATAGCCGCTTCGATCTCCTCGCGCGGCAGCGGCGAGATCCAGTCGTCCGCGACGAACGCGTACTGGACCTCCCGGTCGGCGTCGAGGACGAACGCGGATCGCCACGGCGTCGAGACGTTGGCCATGTGGTCGCGGTCGGCGAGCAGGTCGAGCGACTCGCTCACTTCGCCGTTGACATCCGCGAAGAAGCGAAACGCGGGCTCGTTCAGCCAGCGCAGGAACTCGTTTTGCGCGTAGGGGCCGTCGCGACTGACGCCTAACACCGAGACGTCCTCGAACTCGCCCCAGCCGGCGCGAACGAACTGCTTCCACCAGTTCTGTGCGATCGCGCTGAACGCGAAGCCGGTACAGATCAAGACGCCGCCCCGATCCCCGAGCGCTTCGTCGAGCGCCGTCGAGCGGAACGTCTCGCCGTCGCACAACAGTGCCTCGAACGCCGGAACGGTGTCGCCCTCGGTCGGTGGCATACCCCGTCTCCCCCGCGAAGCGACAAAAACCTCCGTTCCGCGGCAGAACCCCCACCGACGCGCGCTGGCACCGACGCCGACGCGCGTTGGCACCCACGCTTTTGTCGGCGCGAGCCGAATGGACGGCTATGGTAACCCTGTATCAGCTCGAGGGCTGTCCGTACTGCGAACTCGTCGCCGACCGCCTCGACGAACTCGAGGTCGACTACGAGAGCGTCTGGACCGAAGGGCTGCATTCGAAGCGAAACGAGGTCAAGCGGATTTCAGGGCAGCGGCAGGTCCCCGTCATCGTCGACGACGAGCGCGGCGTCACGATGCCCGAATCCGAACGCATTCTCGACTATCTCGAGGCGAACTACGCCTGACCTCGAGGCGAACTATGCTGTCCCCCGTCGCCAGAACCAGCTACTCGTCCTCGAGACCGTGCGGATCGAGACCGGGATCCTCGACGGCGGGGGCCCCGATCGCGAGGACGACGCCCTGTTCGTCGCCGACGTTGCGATGGCCGTGACCGATCTCCGGCCGCGCCATCCAGAACGTCCCCGGCCCGGCGTCGACGTACTCCTCCTCGCCGGAACGGCCGAGTTTTACGGAGAACTCCCCCTCGAGGACGTAGTATAGCTCCTCTTGCTCGCTGTGGGCGTGGTACTGGATCTCCTCGCCGGGCTCGAAATACCAGAGTTTGAGCTGGACGTGCTCGGTGGGGAGCACCTCGTCTAACGCGCGGATCTGGAGGTCCGGCGGCACTTCGTCTATCTCCGAGAGATCCGTCTTCGGTACGTCGTCGGTGTGGACGACCTCGTACTCCATGACGCTCGATAGCACGCGACAGCGCCGCAAAAACGTATGGTCGACCGGGGTATCGTGCCGGTAGTTGCCAGCGCGCGAGACGCCCGTCAGTCGATCCCCACTCGTCAGTCGATCCCCACTCGTCAGTCGATCCACGCTCATCAGCCGATCCCACTCGTCACTCGAACCTGATGGCTTCGTCCTCGTCGTCGGGAACGATGGCCCCCTCCTGTCCGGCGAACGCCTCGCGGACGCGGTCGTACGTCTCCTCGAGCGCCTCGACGATCACCGACGTGTCGCTGAGGACGGGCATGAAGTTGGTGTCGCCCTCCCAGCGCGGGACGACGTGCGTGTGCAGGTGGTCGTCGATGGAGCCGCCGGCTCCGTCACCCAGGTTCAAGCCGGCGTTGAAGCCGTTCGGCTCGAGGGCGGCCTCGAGGGCGTCGAACGTTCGCTGTTTCAAGCGGGCGTGATCGAGCAGTTGCTCGTCGGTGAGGTCTCGGTAGTCTCCCGTGTGCGTTCGGGGTATCACCATCGCGTGGCCCGGGTTGTACGGGTAGTTGTTCAGCATGACGAAGGCCTGTGCGCTCCGTGCGAGCAGCAAATTCTCGCGATCCGCGCTTCGCTCCGGCAGCTCGCAGAAGACGCAGTCGTCGATATCGGGGTTCTTGTCCTCGCGTTTGATCCAGTCGATCCGCCACGGTGCGAACACCTGTTCCATACCGATGCCCACTCGAGACGGCCCTAAAGCGTTTCACTCCCGGTTCCGGTCCGAGCCCCGTCGTAAACGGTCCTTGTACTGCTCCAATCAGTGACTGTAGCCCGAGAACGAATCTCAGGGAGACATGCATGAACGGTAATAAACGCTCTCGTGGCCGGAGAGGGCATCTAGAGAGGTTTCGTCCAGTTGTTCGACTCAGCGCTCGAAATGAAACAGGGATTTAAGACCGTACTGACGAAAGGAGTCCGCTAATGGCAACGACTGACGACTCCGTCAACGGGATGACCGAGCATTGCGACGACTGCGATCTGGACACGCTCCACGAGGTGTCCGTCCAGATTCGGACCGAGAGCCTCAAGAAAGAGAACGCCCAGTTCTCCCGCGAACCCTACCGCGTGGCCGAGTGCCAGCGCTGTGGGAATCGGACGAGCCAGCGGATGAACAACGCCTGAACGCACGATACGGTTCAAATACGGCGACGCACGGAACGGATCTCTCGATACCGCGCTCTCGCTCTCCCGACGCCTGGCGCCGTCCGCGCGTGACAGTGCGCTCTCTTCCGAGATTGACTCCTCTCTTTCGAGACTGCTCGACCCACGCCGCTCCAGAAAGACTGATCTCGACGCCCGGCTACTCCGTCGTCACTTCACAGCCGTCTTCGGTGATGATGATCGTGTGCTCTTTCTGGCTGACGAGGAAGCCATCGTCCTCTTTGAGCACCGGGTAGCCGTGGACGATGTTGTTGCGCTTGAGCCGACGCAGCGCCATCTCGGCGCGGTCGGTCTCGAGCCACCGCGTCGCGAAGGGCAGCGTGCGGAACTCCTCGGTGATCTGCTCGAGTGCGTCGCGAGCCTGTCGGTTTCTGACTGATCCCTCGCGCTCGAGCGAGAAGATCTCCTCGCTGGCGCCCTCGGTGACCTTGCCGCCGCCGTCGGTCGCGAACGGCTCGATCGCGACGACGTCGCCGACCTCGAGCGTCGTCCCCTGCGAGACGGAACGGTTCGGGATGTTGGGGCTAGTGTGTTGCTCCCAGTGGCCCAGCCCGTGGCCCGTGAGGTTCACGACGGGGTTGTAGCCGTAGCCGGTGATGACGTCCTCGATCTCGGCGCCGATGTCGCCGGTGTCGACGCCGGGTTCGATGATGTCGATCGCGGCCTCGAGGGCCTGCTCGGAGGCCTCGGCGAGTTCGGGGGTGCCCGAGAGGTCGACGGTGATCGCGGTGTCGGCCAGCCAGCCGTCGATGTGGACGCCGATATCTAAGTTGATCATCTCCTCGCCGAACGTCTCCTCGTCGTCGATCGACGGCGTGGCGTGGGCGGCCTCCTCGTCGATCGAGATGTTGACCGGGAACGCCGGTTTCCCGCCGAGTTCGCGGATGCGGTCCTCGGCGTACTCCGCGATTTCGAGGTGGCTCGCGCCGACCTCGACGCGTTCGGCTGTCTCTGTGCGGACCTGGGAGAGGATCTCCCCCGCTTCGCGGTGCTTTTCGTACTTCTCGGACTCGAGGTCCACCTCGGATTCGGCCATGCACCGGGGTTGTACCGGTCGACAAAAAGAGGTTCCGTCTCCGGTCGACTCCCGTTGGCGGCGCCGCTCAGGCCGGCGGTGTCGTCGAACGGTCGGTATCGACCCAGTCGCACTCCGAACAGGCGTCGACACCTTGTACGTTCGAGAGCCTCGAGGCGCACTCCGGACAGTGCCGGGCCGCGTGGTATGGGGCTTCGAGCATCGAGTGCGACGATGGTCACGACGATATTAAAAGTACCTCACGTCAATCGTCGAAATCTCATCGGGCTATCGCCGGTCCGCTCGGGCCGTCTGCATCGCGTCGCTGTTGTACGCCGAGCCGAGGGTTCCGTCGGAATCGATCGCGATGACGCCGGCCCGAGAGCCGGTGAGTTCGCCGAACTCCTCGATCGCAAGCGAGGTCGCCTCGTCGGCGTCACAGCCGCGCTCGACGTGGCGGGCGACCCGTCTCGAGAGCGTCACGCGGGCGATGTCTTCGCCGGCACCGGTCGCGCTGACCGCCGCGGCGGGCGAACAGTAGAAGCCGGAGCCGACCTGCGGGACGTCCCCGACGCGGCCGGCGAGCGCGAGCCACCGGCCGCCGGTCGAGGTCGCCGCCGCGAGGGAGTCGCCGTCGAACGCGACGGCACCGACCGTATCGTGGTCGAGGTCGCTGTCGGGCCGTTCGGGGTCGCTGTCCGGGTCCGCATCTTCGTCTCGACCGTCCGGATCGGAGTCGCCGTACCGACTGCGGATCCACTCGAGGTGGGCCCTGGAATCACCGGTCGGGGGTTCGAGATCGCTCCATTTCTCACGCGTGCGTTCCGACCAGAGGTCGACGCCGGTCTCGACGCCGTACGCGTCGGCCAGCGAGACGGCGTGATCGCCGGCGACGAAGCCGTGAGGCGTCTCCTCCATGACGACGCGGGCGACGCGAAGCGCGTGTTCGACGCCCGGCATCGAACAGGCGGCGCCGACGGAGCGATCGTCGGTCATCAGCCCCGCGTCGGTTCGGATCCCGCCGTCGCTCTGGACTGCGCTGCCGACGCCGGCGTTGAACCGCGGGTCGGACTCGAGAACCGCTACCGCCGCTTCGACCGCGTCGACGGGATCCGATTCCGCCGCGCCGGCGTCGGCGGCCTGCTCGAGAACGTCCTGTCTGGGTTCGGGCTCTTCGGGATCGCTACCGGCTCCGCCGTGTACGAGCACCTGCATACGGTCTCGAGCGAGCGCGGGGGAGGAGAACGTTTCGTGATCGATCGGCGGGACCGAATCCCGTACACTTACGACGGCAGCCTGTGTACCGCTGACGACAATGACGCCAGTCGCGATACTCGCCGTCTTCTGTGCGACGATGGCTGCCATCGCCGTCTGGCGACTGGCGACCGACGACCGCCGGGACCGGGTCGACGTCGGCTCGGCGCTCACCGTCGTCGGAATCACCGTGTTGGCCGCCTTGTGGGCCGCACTCGAGGAGGGGTGGCTGACGTCGATCGGACGGGGGACGCTGGGTGTCCTCGGTGCGTGCCTCGTCGGTGCTGGGGTCGTGTTGATGGTCCGCTACTGGGACGACCCCCCGGAACCGAACTGTTCGTAAGACCGATCGGAATCGGTCGCCAGCGACGCGACGGGAGCGGGACACTCGACGACGAGCGCGCTCGTCGTTTCAGTCGGGCGGATTTTCCGCTCCAGGGGTCGACAGTGTGCCGAGCGGCTGCATCCACCGCGATCGGCTGTCGCGTCGAATCGCCGTCCCGATCCGGTTTCGAACCGTCGGCATTTCGTCGTCCGTCGATAGAAATGGTAGACCTTTTACCCCCGTCGAAGAACCGTACAGACGAGATGAGCTACGACAAGATCGAGGTCCCGGAAGACGGGGAGAAGATCACGCTGAAAGAGGGTACCGAGGACGAACTCGAGGTGCCTGACAACCCGATTATCCCGATTATCTACGGTGACGGTGTCGGCAGTGACGTCGGTCCTGCCGCACAGAAGGTGCTCGAGGCTGCCGCAGAAGCGACCGGCCGCGATATCAACTGGATGCGCGTCTACGCCGGCGAGTCCGCCCGCGAGAAGTACGACGAGAACCTTCCCGACGAGACCGTCGAGGCCATCAAGGAACACCGCGTCGCGATCAAGGGGCCGCTGACGACGCCCGTCGGCGCCGGCTTCCGCTCGCTGAACGTCGGCCTGCGAAAGCTGCTCGACCTCTACGCGAACGTTCGACCGACCTATCACATGGACGGCGTTCCGTCCCCGGTCAAAGAGCCCGAGCAGATGGACATGGTCACCTTCCGTGAGAACACGGAAGACGTCTACGCCGGCATCGAGTGGGAAGCCGGTACCGACGAAGTCCAGCAGGTCAAGGAGTTCGTCGAGGGCGAGATGGGTGCCGACAACGTCATTCACGACGGCCCCGTCGGCATCGGCGTCAAGCCGATCACGGAGTTCGGAACGAAGCGACTCGTCCGCGAGGCCATCGACTACGCCCTCGAGAACGACCGCGACTCGGTCACGCTGGTCCACAAGGGCAACATCATGAAGTTCACCGAAGGCCAGTTCCGCGACTGGGGCTACGAGGTCGCCGAAGAGGAGTACGGCGACGAGGTCATCACCGAGGACACCCTCTGGGAGGAGCAAGACGGCGAAGTCGACGACGACACGCTCGTCGTCAACGACCGCATCGCGGACAACATGCTCCAGCAGCTCCTGACCCGAACGGACAACTACGATGTCATCGCCACGATGAACCTCAACGGGGACTACATGTCCGACGCCGCCGGCGCACAGATCGGTGGCCTCGGCATCGCCCCCGGTGGAAACTTCGGTGAGGGACGCATGCTCGCCGAACCCGTCCACGGCTCCGCACCGAAGTACGAGGGCCAGGACAAGGTCAACCCGACCGCGATGATCCTCTCGGGCCGCATGATGCTCGAGTACATGGGCTGGAACGACGCCGCCGACCTCGTCGTCGACGCCGTCGAGGAGACCATCTCCTCCGGCAAGGTCACCTACGACCTCGAACGACAGCTCGAGGACGCCGAAAAGCTCGCAACGAGCGAGTACGCCGAGGAAGTCGTCGCGAACATCGAAAAGCTCTCGTAGAGCGCTTCTCGGGCGTTCGGCTCGCGCCGAACACATCGAAAACTGGCGCAAGCCGACGTTTCAAAACGGACTTCGTCCGGCACGACCCCTCACTTTCTGCGTTTTTCTCGACCCCACTCGAGTCGCGACTCACCGGCGGATTATCGTCACCGCTCTCAGGGAAAATATCTATCACATACGGATGAAAACGAACGGGCATGCCCTCTAACACGGATCGCGACGACGACCGGTCCGCCGTCGCGAATCCGCTCGTGCGACTCCGTGCGGGTCGAGAACCAGGCGACGATCTCGCGGCGGCAGTCGTGGTCGTCGTCGTCGGGATGCTCGTTCCGTTGGTCGTCGCCTCGCGGTACGAACCTCACCTCGAACTGTACAGTAGCCCACAGCAGTACGTCGCACTGGCTGCGTTCGGCTTCGGGCTCGCGTCCTGGCTGGTCGTGGAGGGACTCGATCTCGATCGCGTCACCTTCGTCGGAACGGCGATCATCGCCCCGTGGCTCGTCCTGTTGGCGGTCCTCCCGCTGCTCTCCATGCTCGGCTTTCACTGGGTCGACAGCTTCGCGATCCGTCGTTCACTCGTCCAGTATCCGGTCGCAATCGGAACCGCCGGCACCAGCGCGGTCGTCCTTTCGCTGTTGACCGAGCAGCTATCTGTTCGTCACTCTCGCGCTCCGGGGCGCCGTACCGTCGCGTTTTCGACGGGTGCGGTGGCAGTTCTCGGGGTCGGTACCGTCGCCGCCGCTCGATACGCGTCGCCGCCCGCGGCGTCTATCGACGACGTCGACGTCGAGTACAGTGGCCGAGACGCGGAGTTTTTCGTCGCGCTCGAAGCCGAATCGACCGCATTCCACGTCGCGATCACCGCTCCCGACGGAACGATCGTCCGGAAACGAGTTCGGGACTTCGATCTCGAATACGGACCGATGCGAATCGTGGTCCCCCAGCCCGAGGACGCGGTTCATCGCGGCCGCTTCGACCTCGAAATCGTCTCGAACCTCGGGGCGACGATCGATTCGGCGTCGGTCACCGTCGACAACGGCTCGATGACGTCGATACGAGACGTCGAAACCGAGACGGACGGGAGCGACAGTAACCGTCACGACTACCGTCTCGAACGACGGTGACGTCGCCGCTATGGTCCGACTTGTCCTCCTCGGAACCGGCGGGGCCCGCCCAAGAAACGGCCTGCGGGCGTGTCGTAACGCTCTCGTTGCGACGGGTCGAACTCGCGTGCAATGACTGAGGTACGCGTAGTCGACACGATGGATGAACGCGAGGACGCCTTCGCGGTTCGCCGGACGGTGTTCGTCGAGGAACAGGACGTCGACGAGGAACTCGAGTACGACGAGTACGAAGCGGAATCGACCCACTTCGTCGCCTACGACGGCGACGAGCCGATCGGAGCCGCCCGGCTGCGGGTGCCCGAACCGGGGCTCGGGAAAGTCGAACGCGTCGCCGTCCTCGAGTCGCGACGCGGGGAGGGGGTCGGTCTCGCGGTGATGAACGCCCTCGAGGAGCAGGCTCGGGAGGCGGGACTCGAGTCGCTGAAACTGCACTCCCAGACCCACGCCGCCCCCTTCTACGGCCGTCTGGAGTACGAACGCTACGGCGAGGAGTTCGAGGAGGCCGGGATACCGCACGTGAAGATGCGGAAGTCGCTGTCGTAAGGTTCGCTACAAACGCAACTATTCGAGTTGTGGCAACTCACCCGTTCGTTCCTTCCGAACGAGATCACGGACGAACAGTCGGATCTGGCGATTTAGGTCCTCACGATCGTCGTAGGAGTAGATTCGGGCCTCCCAACGATCACGAATGGCTGCGATCATCGCGCTACGGACACCCGATTCGTGCACGAATACGACTCGTTCTCGTCGGTGATCCGCGGCGTTCTCGGCGTACAGCGCCTCGAGCACGGACCCCACTTCGATCCCGACACCGAGATTATCACCGACGGCGGGAACGACGTAGACGACCGCGTTGCTCGCTCGAGCGAAGGCGATACTTTGGGTCGCGGCGTCCAGCTCCGAGAGAGGTACGTCGATATCGATCGCGAGAAATGCACTGACACCTGCATTCGTTCGCAGGTGATCGCGAACCTCGAGTAGGAGATCCAGTGCCGCCTCGTCACGCTCGAGGTCGTGGTTAGCGTCAGTGAGTGTTCCGAAGTCGACCGATTCCAGAACTGTATCGGAATCGGCGGTTTCGAGCGCGTGCTCGACGTCGAACGCCTCGTACGGTCCCATCACGTAGACGAGGAATCGTGATCGCGGTAACTCGCCCAGTTCGTCGATGATCCGATCACGCATACGCGACGTGCTCACTCCGACTATATAAAGTAGGCCGATTTCAGCAATTACTGACTCAGGGAACGCTTAAGCACGAGGCGATTCAACACTGTCGCATGGCAGAGTCCGAGCGCTCGGCACGTCGATCCGGGGACGAATTGCTTCCGGAGCAGAGCATCCTGAGTCTGGAAGAGTACCTCGAGATGCAGCGCTCGATCGGGAACGAAACGCGGTTTCGCGTGCTCAATACGCTGGTCGAGACGGGGCCACAGCACGCGAGCGAACTGCGTGACAGCCTCGAGATCCGATCGAATACGTTACACTATCACCTCGACGAACTCGTTGACGTCGGCCTCGTCGAGAACCGAAAACGGAAGGATCCCGATAGCGAGGGGCTATACTCGTACTACCGGGCGACCTCACTCGGTGAGGGGATACTCGAGCACGGCGTCCGCGAACTGATGCGACGCGAGTGGGACGCGCTTGAGGCGTACAGCTAAGAGAACGGGAACAGGGAAATATCCACGAAAAGAGTACTACGCTGCTATCGTGGCAACAGGGATTTCCACGTCCTCCCCATCCGATTCGTTCGCTCCTTACAGTCGCTCACTCATCCCTCGCACGGCTTCGGCTCACGGTTCCCTGTCGGTCACCGTGATCCAGCGCGCGCCACCCGCAGTAGCGTACCGATCCGAAGTGGGATGGAAGTCGTCCGAATCGAACGATTACTCGAGTCGCTGCTCCCACCCCTCGACGTCCATCGACTCGCCGCTGACCCCGTCGGGGCCCTGGGCGGCGAGCAGAACGGCCGCGTCGTCCATCACGTCCGGATCGAGAATTCGTTCGCGCTCTTCGTCGGGCAGGTGCGCCCAGATGTCGGTATCGACCCGACCGCCCGGATCGAGCGCGTTGGCGTTGACGCCGTGCTCCTCGCCCTCGAGTGCCGTCGTTCGGGTGAGTCCCTCGAGTCCCCACTTCGAACTCACGTAGGGGCCGACGCCGGCCATCGCTCGCCGGCCGAGCCCCGAGGAGATGTTGATGACGTTCCCCCGTTCCTGGTCGTACATGTGGGGCAGGACTTCGCGGGTAAAGCGGAAGACGCCGGTGAGGTTGATCTCGAGGACGGCCTCCCACTCCTCGTCGGTGACGTTCACGAGACCGCCGTCAGAGTCCATCGGTGCCACGCCCGCGTTGTTGACGAGCGTGTCGATGCGACCGAATTCCTCGAGCGTCTGTTCGATTACGTTTGCGACCGCGTCGCTGTCCCGGACGTCCGCGGGCACGACGAGCGACTCGGTCGGGAGATCGGCGGCGACCTCGTTCAGTCGGTCCTCATCGCGTGCGGTGAGGACGACTCGAGCGCCCTCCGCCGAAAAGCGTTCGACCATCGAGCGACCGAGACCGCGGCTCGCGCCGGTAACGATCACGACGTCGTCTTCGAGTGCTGGCATAGCGGATCAATGACCCTCTACCGGCTTGAAGATTGGTTCGAACGGCCGTCACTCGGCACCGAATCGCTCCCGCACGTACCGCGCGACGAGACCGAGGATCGCCAGCGCCATCGCGGCCGCGAAGGCCACGACGAACGCCGAGGTTGGTTCGGTGACGGTCTCGAGTTCCTCGGGGACGAACTCGCCCGCGAGCACGCTCGCGATGGCGAACAGCGCGAGCCCACCGAGGTTCAGCAGGTGCGAGTTCGTCTCGGGGACGACGTCGGGATCGTTCAACAGATAGAGGATGACGGCGAGGACGAAGGGCGTCCCGACGAGGCCGAAGGCGAGCACGAGGACGAGCAGTTCGAAGAAGGCTCCCTCGAGAAACGCGCCGACGGCCGAGACGAGCGCGACGGCGACGATCGCCCCCCGGTAGCGCGAATCCTCGACGGACTGTTCCCAGCCGAGTTTGTCGGCGAGGAGATACGGTGGAACGATCGTGTTCCCGCCCAGCGTCGAGACGGCCGCCCCGAGGAGGCCGGCGAGGAACAGCCACGTCGCGTACTCGCCGGCGACGGGACCGAGGACCTCGGCGGCCTGGATCGCGTCGAGCGTCGCGGGATCGACGCCGGCGTCGGGAAGCACGCTCGCCGCGACGAGGAAGACGGCGAGGCTGAAGATCCCGAAGGCGACGAGCATCGAACTGACGACGTCGAAGGTCGCGATGTCGCGGTCGCCCTCGGTCCAGCCGCGAGCCCGCATCGTGTAGCTCTGCATCGTCAGGAGCGTGATGTGCACCGCGCCGCCGAGGACGCCGGCGGCGACGACCGCGCCGCCGACGCCGGCCGGCATCTCGGGTGCGAGTCCGGACGCGGCTGCAGCCGGATCGATCGGAACGACGAACAGCGACGCGACAAAAGCCAGAACCACTAACGAGACGAGCACTTTGGCACCAATTTCGGCGAGCCGGTACCCTCCGCCGGCCAACCCGAGCGCGAGGAGTATCGCCCAGGTGACCCCCCAGAGGCGCGGATCGGCGAGCGCGAAGATACCGACGCCCGCCGTCCCGACGATCGTCGCGCTGACGTCCGCCAGCGTCTTCATGATCACGAGCTGGGCGAGTCCAGCGGCGAGGACGGCGTCGACGACCAGCACCCAGGCCCAGAACGAGCCGAGGTGCTCCTCGACGACAGAGACGATTCCGGCCTCGGTGAGCAGTCCCAGCCGCATCGCGAGATACTGGCCGACGGTGCCGAGGATCGCCGAGAGGACCACCACCCACAGCAGCGCGTAGCCGAAGCTCGCGCCCGCGACCAGCAGACTGACCATCGTCGCCGGTCCCGCGGCGATCGCTCCGGCGAGCCACGTCGGTCCTAACCGCTCGAGGTACGATCCGACCCGTCCGACTCCCCACGAATCCGACGACTGCGATTCGGTTGCCATCGGCTGTCCTTGCAAACTACAGCATATAACTCCGTGGTATTCTTCAGTGTCTCCGGTGGCGTCGATCGGTTACGCTCGAGACCGAACTCCCTGCGGTCGGGTTCGCCCCGATCAGTCCTCGGCCGTCGCCGCGGACGGCTCGAGTCGATCCGACGCCCGTTTCGGCGTCGTACACGAAACCAGCGCGAGTGCGAGGAGACCGAAGGCGATCATGATGAGGGCGACCGGGCCGGCGACCTCGCCGTAGCCGGCCTCGGGATCGATACCGAGCAGGGCGGCACTGGACAGGAGCGCGACCCCACCGGCGGCGGCGGGCAGCGCGACTCGCTCGGAAATCGCCGGTGGCCGTGGCTTACGCCCGGCGATCGAATCCAGGCTCGCGTGTCGTCCGGCGAGCGTGGCGGCGACGATTGCGCTCGCGAAGACGAGCGGGGCGAGACGAACGAGTCCGAGTGCCGTGAGGGCGACGAGGTAGCCAACAGCGACGGTGCCCGCGAGTCGCGTCCGGTAACCCACGAGTAGTGCGATTCCGACGGTCGTCTGCACGACTGCGAAGGCGACGACCCACGCGGTCATCGCGGGGAGGACCGCTAGCTCGAGGAACGCGCTCATCGGCGCGACGTGTGCTTCGGCGATGGCCTCGAACACCTCGGTCTGGGCGTCCGCGCTCGCCCAGCCGGGAAGCGCGTTCGCCCCGGGCTCGGTCCGGACGACGATCTCCTGGAGGAAGCGGTAGCCGACGAAGACGCGAAGCGCGTCCGCGGCGACCGTCACCGGATTCGCACCACGGTAGACGAACGAGAGACCACCGGCGACGAGTCCGGCGAAGACGGTCATCTCGAGGCTCGTGAGGTGCACTCGAGTGTCGACCATCTCGGGGATCGAGAGCAGGTAGTAGACCGCGACGACGGCGAACCCGGCTGCGAGTGCCGGATACCACGTGTGGCGGATCGGCAGCGGCGCGTTGACGGCTCGCGTGAGGCGGCCGACGATGTCTGATCGTCGCCAGAGGATGCCGTCGAGCCCGTAGTACCGGCCAGCGTTCGCGACGAACGCGAAGGCGATAGGGACGGTGAACAGGGGCGACGTTCTGATCATTCCGAAGTGAAAGACAGGGATGAAGTACAGGATACCGAGGAGCGCCGCCGGCCGCGTCCACAAGCCGAGGATCAGACCGACGGCGGTCGCGATCTGAGCCGCCAGCGCGAGCGCCGTCCACAGCTCCGGATAGGGGATCACGACGGTCTCGAGGATCGCCGCGAACCAGCCGAATGTTCCGTCCTCGACGGCCCGTTCGGCGACGGAGAGAACCTCCGCTCCGGCGTCCGAGCCGATCCACTCCGGATTCGGACCCGTGGTGATCCAGCCGAGTTTCCACCAGCCGCCCAGCGTCAGTTCGTACAGGAGCAAGAACCCGGCGAAGACGCGTGCGAATGCGATCCACGGTCCCGCTCGTTCGTCGAATGCCGGTTCGTCCGCACTGGCCGACTCACTTAACATGTGGACTAAAAAATTAGTAGGGATTAATAATATATTCGGTTTAATTATTATATGGGGTGGTGACACGACAGCTCCACGTCGTTCACATCGTTCGCTGACAGCGCAGAGAGCCGGTGCTCTCGATACGCCGTGAACTGCCTCGGGTTCAAGTGGTTCGAGATGCCGAAAGCATCTCGTCATCACGAGAGAGCAGAGCTCTCTCGAGGGTCATCGAGGTGCTCCATCTACGTCGCCTGTCGACCACTATCGACAGAAAACCGCGGCTCCCGCGAGCGTCGTCATCCGATCTGCTGTAACTGTTTACCGAAGCGATCGCAAGACGGTCCACTGTCGCTCCGGAACTGACTTACAGCAGACCGTCTCAGTCCTGCCAGCTCGGATTCTCCCGCGGCGGGCTGAAGATGTCGACGCCCCGAACCGTCTCGTCCCCGCGGTTCTCGGCCGCGTGAGGTTGCTCGCCCGGAATCGCATAGGAGTCGCCGGGACCGCAGACGACCTCCTCGCCGTCGCTGCGGAAGACGAGTTCGCCCTCGTAGATGAATCCCGTCTGCTCGTTGGGGTGGCTGTGTTCTTCGACCGCCGCACCGGGTTCGATCTCGAAATGCTGGACGTTCATCGAGTCGGCGCCGGCCATCAGGGCCAGGTGGACGCCGTCGGCGGCTTCGGACGGCTCGAGGTCGTCGAGGGAAATCCGTTCCATAGCGTCTGCGTCGGCATCCGGGGCAAAAAAGGCTCCTCAAGCGGTGATCGGCCGCACCACCACGACCGTCAGTCGCCGACTGCGACCACTCCGTCGTCCGTGGGAACGATCAGTCGACCGTCAGCGATCGTCGGCGAGCGATAGGGGTTCGACGATGACTCGAGGTCGACCTCGTCACGTCGTTCGCCGTCGGTTCCGTAGACGGAGACGCCTGTTCGCGTACACGGCGACGATGGGGGCGGATCCCGGGTACGACAACCTCGTCGGCGCATGCTTGATGCGCTTCCTGCTGAATCTCGCCGCGTTCCTGATCTTCCTCTCGATGCTCCCGGCACCGTGGTGACGCCGTGGTCGTCGTATTCTGCGGTGTGTGGATGGCTGCGAGACGCGCGCGTCGTTGTGCTTCGAGCCCTGCGATGACTCGAGTCCGCTAACAGCTCACGAAACCACTTCCGCCCCGCGTGCCGAACCTTGAACTACCGTCCCCGTTCACTTCGACGTATGTACGCCGTCGTCGGCTGTAGTGAGTGCTCGAACCTCTGGATCATCGAGGGCCGCTCGGAGACCACGCAGTGTCCCCGCTGTGGCTCGCGGCGGGGCTACGAGAAACGCAAGAAGTTCGTCGAGACCGAAGACGCCGGACACGCCCGCGACGTCCGCGCTTCGATGCTCGCGAGTCGACAGGGCGAGGGCGAAGCCTTCGCCAAACTGGACTCCTTCGACGCCCTCGAGGACGACGTCGCCGAGGGGGTCGTCGACGACGCGGAGTACCTCGAGGAGTCCGGACTGGATGTCGACGAGGTCGAAGCCGCCGGTGACCGCGACCCGCGCCAGCCGAGTCGCAGCGGAAGCAAGAAAGAGATCGTCAAACGCGCCCTCGAGGAACTGGATCAACCGACCGAAGGCGAGGTCGTCGAGTACGCCGACGAGCGCGGTGTGTCGGCCGAGTACGTTCGGGACGCCCTCGAGAAACTCACGAGTCGCGGCGTGGTGAGCGAGAGCGGCGGCCGATACCGGTCGCTGTAGTCCGTCAGTGACGGTGAATCGAGCGGAACGTCAGGGCTTTGGACCGCGGGTCCCAACGTCGGGCATATGGACGAGACGGTGGACGTACAGGGGACGGCGATCGGCGTCGGAACGATCGTCGCGCTCGCGTTCTTCGCGTACGGCAGGTATATCGACGAGACGATTCTCGGACTTGATCCGACGATGCTGGCGATCGGCGCGTTTGCCGCGACGTTCGCTGCTATCGCCGTTCTCCACGGCGCGTACGGTCGGCGCGACTTCGCCGTCGCTCACGCCGTTGCGGCGGTCGGACTGGTTCTGGTCGCGCCGGCCGCGAGCGCCCTACAGGTGCTCGGCGGCTACCTGCTGCTCGTCGGCGGCGGCGCGTACATCGCGCTCGTGACGATCCGGACTCGACGGGCGGAGCGCGAGGTCGCCGGCTGAGCGACGATTTCTCGAATGCCGCGCCGGTCTGCGGTTCGCTCACCGACCCAGATCTTCGTGTGCGCTTGCCAGATGTCGGGAGGCCAGCGCCGCAAGCAGGGAGAGTTCGCCGGCTAACGCGCCGACGGCGATGATCTCCGCAAGCGCGTCGGCGTTCGAGCCCGCCGGCTCGCCGCCGCCCCGGAGACCGAGAATCTCGAGTGCCTCGGACTGCGTCGGCAGTTTCGTGCCACCGCCGACGGTGCCGACCTCGAGGGAGGCCAGCGAGACGCTGGCGTAGAGGTCGGACGTGCCGTCCTCACGCTGTCGGGCGTCCATCGTCGTGATCGTGTTCGCGGCCTCGACGACCTGGGCCTCGTCCTGGCCGGTCGCGAGGAAGGCCGCGGCGACGACGTTCGCCGCGTGAGCGTTGAAGCCCAGACTGCCGGCCTTGGCGCTGCCGGTGAGGTTCTTGCGGGTGTTGGCCTCGGCGATTGCGTCGGCGGTCGTATGTAGGCGCTCCTCGACGAGTTCGCCGGGGATCAGCACGTCGGCCGTCACCGAGCGGCCCCGGCCCTCGACGGCGTTGATCGCGGCGGGTTTCTTGTCGGAACAGAGGTTCCCCGAGAGGGCGACCAAAGAGGCAGGCGTCTCGCTCTCGACTATCTCGCAGGCCTCGCCGGTCGCGATGGTGGCCATGTTCATCCCCATCGCGTCTTTCGTGTCGTAGGCGAATCGCAGGTAGACCGAGTCGCCGACGACGTACGGCTCGATATCGAGGAGTTCGCCGTGGCTCGTGGTCGACTCGGCGGCCTCGGCCAGCGTGTCGAAGTTATCGTTGACCCACTCGACGGTTTCGGCGGCCTCCGCGACCCCGTTTACGCGGAAGACCGGGGCTCGAGTCATCCCGTTTTTCGTCACGCGAGCGTCGGCACCGCCGGCGGTGCGGATCACGCCGAGGCCGCGGTTGACCGACGCGAGCAGCGCGCCCTCGGTGGTCGCCAGCGGTAGGTAGTGTTCGCCGTCGGCCGCGCCACCGTCGCTCGCGCCGCTCGCGTCGCCGTTGACGTCGACCGGACCAACGATCCCCATCGGAATCTGAGCCGCACCGATCATGTTCTCGATGTTCGGCTCCGCTCGCTCGGCGGGGAACGTGTAGTCGCCGATCGACTCGAGATCGGTCCCGGTTTCGCGTTCGACGAACAGCCGGCGGGCCTCGGCTGCGGTATCGTGGTCTGCGTGCTCCTCGAGTTCGTGAATGCGAAGGTCGCCCTCGCGTACCTGGGTAGCAAGGTCCTCGGGGTCTGTCATGCGTTGGCCAAGACAGCGGTCGGTCCTAAGGGTTGCTGATCGTCGTGGCTCGAGGACGGGCCATCGGATCGAAGCCGCACGCGGTATTTGGCTTTCGACGGACCGACCGTGGTCCATCCTCCGTTATCGATCGGGACCGCCTCGAGTGCCGCCGGCCGCCGACCCGCGATACCCCAGGACGAACTCGGCGGCGACGAGCACGAGGAACGCACCGCCGGCGATCGCCAGAATCAGTTGGCTCTGGAAGTCGGCCGTCGACTCCGCGAACATCGCCGCGAACACCATCGTGGCGATCACCGCGAATCGGACCCTGCTCCGCGGGTCGACGTCGGTGTCGGTTCTCGCGAGATAGAGCTGCGGAACGGCCACGGCCAGCCCGGCGAACAGGAGGAACGCGAGTACCGGATTGTCGCCGTACCGAAGGTCCAGCCACTGCTCTGCGGCAGTAATGGCGACAACTGCGGCAACGAGGAGGAGAAACGAGCCCAGGATGACGCGGTTTTCTCGGGAGACCATACCGGCGTATTCGATCGAAGAAAGTTAGAAGTTTTGTCACTCCCGGCCGATTCGAATCGGCCGTGGGTCCGACCGTCGGCTACGGGTCAGTCGGGGCCGGCCGGACCTCGTCGACCGTCATCCGGTGCCACCGGAGCACCTCGTAGCAGACGAGTGCGAACAGCGAGCACGCACCGATGAACGCGAGCACCAGATACCATATCCCGCTCGCGTCGGCGGCGAACAGGGTCGCGAAGACGGCCGTCGCGACCGTTACGAACTGGATCCGTTCTCGAGACCACGGCTCCTCTTCGGTCGCGGCGAGGTAGAGCTGCGGGCCGACCACGGCGATACCGCCGAATACGAGAAACGACAGCACCGGGTGATCGTGCAGCGACGCCCCGAACTGGTGTTCCGCGATGTTCGAGCCCGTGAGGGCGACGACGAACACCAGGAGCGAGCCGAAGACGATCCGGCCCTCGCGGTCGATCATATGGCCAATTCTACGGCCTCACAGGTCAACCTTGTGCTGAGATGCAGTTTTAGCATCTCCAGGGATAGATCGACGGATCATCATACTGCCGCAGCCGTCTCGTCATGACTCGCCACCGACAGCGGGCCGTCGGACCCAACTGTTTTGCCCTTCGCCTGCACGCTTGCTGCTATGACAGCGGCCGCCGACCTCATCGTCACGAACGCGGAGGTTCACACCCTCACCGACCCCGACACCGTCCACGAGGCCGTCGCCGTCCGCGACGGCGAGATCGTCCGTCTCGGCGACGCCGACGAGCTCACGTTCCTCGAGGGCGTCGAGACCGACGTCCTCCACTGCGAGGGCCGAGTCGTCCTCTCCGGCTTCATCGACGCCCACACGCATATGGAGCAACTGGGTCAGCACCTGGTCCACGCGGACCTCTCGAGCGCCGACAGCGCCGAATCGTGCGTCGATCTCCTGACTGAGCAAGCCCACGACGATCCCGACCGCGAGCACGTCCTCGGCTTCGGCTACGACGAGAGCGCGTGGGACGGCTCGCGGACGCAGCCGCTCACACGCGATGAACTCGATCGAGTCAGCGAGGAGCGTCCCGTCGTCGCGTTGCGCGTCGATCTCCACACGGTGTCGCTGAACACGGCCGCGCTCGAGGCGTTCGCGGACGACCTGCCCGACGACGATCTCCGGTACGCCGAGGGCGAGCCGACGGGCGTCGCCGTCGAAGACGCGGCCGAGGCCGTCAGATCACAGTTGACGGCGGGCCGCGAGGAGATGCGCGAGGTGCTCACCGCGGCGATGGCACACGCGGTCGAACTCGGCGTCACCGGCGTCCACGACAAGGTTCGCGGCTCGAGGGCGCCGCAGATATATCGGGAACTGGCGGCCGACGGCGAGCTCCCGATACGGGTTCGGCTCGACTACTGGAGCGACCACCTCGAGTCGCTCGTCGACGTCGGACTCTCGACGAACACCGGCGGCGACCGGGTGCGGACGGGTGCGATCAAGTCCTTCTCCGACGGGAGTTTCGGAAGTCGAACGGCCAGAGTTCGGGAGCCGTACGCGGACGCCGAGACGGACGGAGACAACGTGCGCGGCCAGTGGGTTGTCGACCCCGACGAACTCGCGTCGGTCACCGACCGAGCGAGCGACGAGGAGTTCCAGATCTGCGTCCACGCCATCGGCGACGAGGCGATCGAGGAGACGCTCTCGCTCCTCGAGGAGACTCCCAACGCAACCACGGCGCGCCACCGGATCGAACACGCGGAACTGGTGACGGACGACCACCTTGAGCGAATGGCCGAGGCCGGAATCGTGGCGTCGATGCAGCCGAACTTCCACCGCTGGGCCGACGAGGGCGGGCTCTACGATCAGCGACTCGGCCGGGAGCGTCGGAACCGAACGAATCGGCTTCGACGGGTGCTCGAGGCGGACGTTCCCCTCGCCTTCGGCTCCGACTGCATGCCCCTCGATCCATTGCTCGGGCTCCAGTACGCGGTGAACGCGGGCACCGAGGCCCAGCGGCTGTCGGTCACCGAGGCGCTGCGAGCCTACACGCACGGCGCGGCCTACGCCGGGTTCGACGAGGACCGACTCGGAACGCTCGAGGTGGGGAAACGGGCCGATCTGGTAGTGCTCGAGGAGTCCCCGTGGGACCACTCCGAACGGATCGACGAAATCGACGTGGCGACGACGGTGGTCGACGGCGAGATCGTTTTCGACGCTCTCTCGTAGCGGCGAACTGTTTCGACTCGAGGACGCGCTTCTCCCCTGCGAATCCCGGTACGACGTTTTTGGATCGACCGCTCGAGAGGGTGAGTGAGGTACCTGCCTCGGATTCCAGATGACCGAGACTGACAAGACGAGCTACACGGACTTCCTCGGCGAGGTACAGCACCGAATCGAGGCCGGCACGCAGGCCGAGGCCGTCAGAACGACGCGCGCCGTCCTCGAGACGATCGGCGAACGCGTCGACGAGGGCGGCGCGACGGATATCGCCAGCCCGCTCCCGATGGAGATCGACCGGTATCTCCTCCACGTCGACCACGGGAACGACTACGACTTCGACGAATTCGTCGAACGGGTCGTCGCTCGCATGAGCTACGAGGATCTCGACCTCGAGACGAACTACGGCCGGCCGTCAGACGTCGACGAGTCCGACGCGGTGTTCCGCATCAAGGCGGTCGTCGCGCTGTTGAACGAGACCGTTCCCGGCGACGGAATCGCGAACGTCGAACAACAGTTCCCTGACGAGTTCGACGAGATGTTCGAACTCGTCGACGCCGAGGGGAAGCCCTGGGAGCAGCCGGATCAGTCGGAGTGATCGGCGACGGACCGGCGACGGCGAACCTCGATATCACTCGAGGTCGATCCGACATCCCCGTTCACTCGAGAGCCACTCGACACCCCGTCTTCGCCGATTCGTAGGCGGCCTCGATCGCCTGTAGATCCGCAACCCCGTCCGCACCATCGGGTTCCGGATCCGTGCCGGTCAGCACGCAGTAGCCGAAGTAGTCGAACTCCTCACAGACCTCGTCGATCGGCGGGCCGGTGTACTCCATGCGCAGATCGCCGCTCTCGACGACCATCTCCTGGGGAACGACGCCGCCAAAGGGCGAGGCGATGTGGATCATCCCCTCGGTGCCGACCAGCTCGAGCCGACTGCTCGCGTGGGCGTCGAAACTCGCCGTACAGGAGGCCGTCGCGCCGGTGTCGAACTCGAGCTGGAAGGCGGCGTGCTCGTCGACGGCGTCGAACGGCTCGCCGCTCGAGTGTGTCGTCGCGTACACGCCCTCGGGATCGCAGTCGAGGACGAATCGAGTGGTGTTCAGCGGGTAGACACCGAGGTCGACCAGCGCGCCGCCGCCGGACAGGTCGGGATCCAGTCGCCAGGAGTCGGGACCGGCATGTTCCAGAAGCGGGTGGGAGAAGCCCCCGTGGACCTGGACCACCTCGCCGACGACGCCATCGCGGACGAGCTCCCGCGTGCGACGGACCGTCGGCTCGGTCTGGAGTCGATACGCGGTCATCAGCGTCACGCCGGCATCGGCACAGGCGTCGACGATCTCTCGGGCGCGCTCGAGGCTCGTATCGAGGGGTTTCTCACAGATGACGTGTTTCCCGTGCTCCGCGGCTGCGATCGCGTACTTACCGTGAGTCGCGTTCGGCGTCGCGACGTAGACCGCGTCGTACGTCTCCGCGTGGTCGCCGGCCAGAAACGCGTCGTAGTCGACGACGTGCGAGACGTCGAACGACTCCGCGGCGGTCCGCGTTCGGTCGGGCGAGCCGGTGACGAGCATCGTCGTCTCGCAGTAGCTCCCGTCGGCGATGCCCGGGAGTGCGCGATTTCGGGCGAAACCGCCGACGCCGATCACGGCGAGTCGGACCGTCCCGTCGGGTTCGTCTCGCTCCCAGTCTCGCCGTGTGAAGTTCGCGAAGGCGTCCTCGAGTGACATACACTCTCCTCCACTCTCAAACGGAAAGTCGTCAGTGGCGGCCCGACGGAGAGTCGGCTCCGAATACCTGTTCCCAACGGAGAAAAACCAACTCCACGTTTTCAACTTCGGTACCAGCCGATGGTATTCCGTCATATATCCGTATCGAAGGAAAAAGTTATTCAATATCGCCCTGTGATGTTCAGTCACCCACAGGTGACGTGATATGGTTAAAATGGAAACGGCAGAGCTGGAGACTGATCTGAGTCTGTTCAAATACGACAACCTCGAACAGCTGCCGCCCCGTTATCGGGGATTAGAGGAGGACGAACGAACCGAACGCATCGAGGCGGCGCTCTCCGCACTCGGCGACGACGTCGTTATTCTGGGCCACAACTACCAGCGACGCGAAATCGTCGAGCACGCCGATTTTATCGGTGACTCCTATCAGCTTTCGAAAGAGGCTGCGAACGCAGACGCCGAGTACGTCATCTTCGGCGGCGTGACGTTCATGGCCGAAAGCGCGGACATCATCACCGACGACGACCAGACCGTCATCCTGCCGAGCATGGAGGCCTCCTGCCCGATGGCCGGAATGGCCGAAGCCCTACAGGTTGACAGCGCGTGGGCCGAGATCACGGCGGCCGCGCCGGACGCGAACATTATCCCGATCACCTACATGAACTCCTACGCGGATCTGAAGGCGTTCTGTGCGAGTCAGGGCGGACTCGTTTGTACCTCCTCGAACGCGCACAAAGCGTTCGAGTACGCCTTTGAGAAGGGCGATAAGGTCCTCTTCCTGCCCGACAAACACCTCGGGGAGAACACGGCCCACCGGATGGGGATGGAAGATCGAATTGCGGAGTGGGATCCGTGGGATCCCGAGGGGAAAGACGCCGACGAGGTCGCCGAGAGCGATATCATCCTCTGGGACGGCTACTGCCAGGTCCACGAGCGATTCCGCGTGGACCACATCGAGCAGATCCGGGCCGAACACGACGACGCGAAGGTCATCGTCCACCCCGAGTGCCGCCGCGAGGTCGTCGAGGCCGCCGACAAATCCGGTTCGACGGCGACAATTTGTGAGACCGTCGAAACGGCCGATCCCGGCGACACGTGGGCCATCGGCACCGAGATCCACCTCACCGAGCACCTCCAACGCTGGCACCCCGAAGTGAACGTCCTGCCGCTCTGTGGCGACGCCTGTATGGACTGCAACGCCATGCGCCAGATCGACCCCAACTACCTCACTTGGGTGTTAGAGGAGCTCGTCGAGGGTCGTGAACGCAACGTCATCGAGGTCGCCCCCGAGGAGAAGGAACTCGCGGGCGTCGCACTCGATCGAATGCTCGAGATCTGATTCACGATGACCGCAACTCACAATCACGACCACGAAATTGCGGACGTTCTGGTCGTCGGCAGCGGAATCGCGGGCTGTGCAGCCGCCCTGCAGGCCGCCCGCGAGGGAGCCGAGGTGTGCTTGCTTACGAAGGCGACGAAACCCGCCGACGCCAGCACCGACTGGGCCCAGGGCGGCATCTCGACGACTCGCGGTGATCCGGAGAGCCTCGAGGAGGACATTATCGCGGCCAGCGACGGCACCGCCGATCCCGACGCGGTCGACGTGCTCGTCGAAAACGCCGACGACGCCGTCGAAGACGTGCTGCTCGAGACGCTCGAGATCGAGTTCGACGAGACGGACGAGGGAGAGTTCGACTACACGCGGGAGGCCGCACACTCGAACTACCGCATTCTCCACGTTGACGCCGCAACGGGCACGCACATCTTGCGACCGTTCCTGAATCACATCGATAGTCACGACCGGATCGAGGTCAGGCAGGATACCGCCGCGCTCGAGTTGATTACGCACGAGGGCCGCGTCCACGGCGTCGTGAGCGACGAAGATCCGACGGGGAATCCGATACTCGCCGGCACGACCATCCTCGCGACCGGCGGCATCGGTGCACTCTACACGCGCTCGACCAACCCCGACGACGCGACCGGCGACGGGATCGCGATGGCCGCCCTCGCTGGGGCGGATGTCGCGGACCTCGAGTACGTACAGTTCCATCCGACCGCCTACGATGGGAGCGAGGCGCGTGGCGCGTCGGAGCGAAGCGGCGAAGTCGCGGAGCAAGACACGTTCCTGCTGTCCGAAGCGTTGCGCGGTGAGGGTGCAGTCCTTCGGAACGGGGACGGCGAGCGGTTCATGGACGACTACCACCCGCAGGGCGACCTCGCGCCG
The DNA here is from genome assembly GCF_052040145.1 of Natronorubrum amylolyticum. Classification (NCBI taxonomy): domain Archaea; kingdom Methanobacteriati; phylum Methanobacteriota; class Halobacteria; order Halobacteriales; family Natrialbaceae; genus Natronorubrum; species Natronorubrum amylolyticum. Next base: position 1,150,244 of record NZ_JBPPFW010000001.1, on the reverse strand, counting down.
CGGGACGTCGTCGCCCGCGCCGTCGAGACCGAACGCGAGACGACCGGAGAGGTCGTGCTCGACGTGAGCACGCTCGAGGGCGCGTTCGCCGAGGAGTACCCCGCCATCGCCGAGAAGTGTCGCGACCGCGGTATCGAAGGCGACGAGATTCCGGTTGCACCCTGCGAGCACTTCCTCTGTGGCGGTATCGACGTCGACGACCGCGGTCAGACGAGCCTCGACCGACTGTACGCCGTCGGTGAGTGTGCACGAACTGGTGTCCACGGTGCGAATCGGCTGGCGAGTACCAGCCTGCTCGAGGGCCTCGTCTGGGGACTGCGCGCGGGCGAAGACGCTGCGGGTCTGGACGCTGACCCCGAACCCGTCGAGGCGCCCGACCTCCGCGACAGCGACCCGGACCTCCCCGAACGCTTCGCCGCGGAGAAGTCGATCCGGCTGAAGCGGACGATGGACGAGTATCTGGGCCTCGAGCGCGACCCCGACGAAATCGCCCGCGCGAGCGCCGTCCTCCGGCGACTCAAGGGCGAGGTCGACGCCTACATCCGCACCCGGACGGCTCGGGACCTCTACGAACTCCGGAACGCGAGCGTGACGGCCCTGCTGATCGCTCGAGCGGCGAGCGAGAATCCGGAATCGACGGGCTGTCACTACGTCGCGAACGACGCGAACGAGACGCCCGGCGAACCCGAACAGCCGGCGGACGACTAACCCACAATGATCACGAACGCACAGGTCGAGCGCTGGCTCCGCGAGGACGTCGGCCACCACGACGTGACGAATCAGGTTCCCGGCGAGACCGCGGGGCGCCTCGTCGCGAAGGAGCCCGGCGTTGTCGCCGGGCTCGAGGCCGCAACGGCCGTCTTCGACTATCTCGGCGTCGACGTGCTCGAGTCGCTCGAGGAGGGCGCGAACGTCCAACCTGGCGACGAACTCCTCCGCGTCGAGGGGCCCGCACGCGAGGTTCTGCGGGGCGAACGCGTCGCCGTGAATCTGGCAGGTCACGCGTCGGGAATCGCCACGCGGACGCAGCAGGTCGTCGATCGTGCTCGCACCGAATCCGACGACGTGCGGATCGCCGCGACTCGCAAGACGACGCCCGGACTTCGGGGGCTCGAGAAACGCGCCGTCGTCGCGGGCGGCGGCGATACCCACCGACTCGACCTCTCCCATATGGTGATGGTGAAGGACAACCACGTCGCGGAGATGGGACTCGAGGGCGCGGTCGACCACTTTCAGGAGCGGACCTCGTTCGCGACGCAACTCGACGTCGAGGTCGAGTCCGTCGAGGACGCGCCGCGGGCCGCCGAGGCCGGTGCGGATATCGTCCTGCTCGACAACATGACGCCCGAGGAGACCGGAGACGCCGTCGATGCGCTTGCGGCGTACGACGGCGTGCTCTCGGAAGCGAGTGGGGGGATCACGCTCGGGACGGTTGCGGCGTACGCCGCGACGGGCGTCGACGTTATCTCGATGGGATCGCTTACTCACTCCGCGCCGTCACTGGATCTGTCGTTTCGGACGGGCGACTGACAACAGTCGGGGTCAGAGAGTCGTCTTTTTCGCTCGAGCGATCGGTACGGTCCGTGTCGGAGGTGGCTCGAGTCTGTGAGGACTGCGGCGCGTTCTTATCGGATGATAGACACTGTACTGTTCGTGATCGTTCAATGAACGGGAGGCATACTACAGATGTGAGTGGAACGGTTTAATCACCGTTATAGGAAAACAAATCTTCTATTGAGCAGTCAAAGTAGATTGCAAGTTTGAACGCAAGTTCGAGTGAGGGATCATATCGACCCGTTTCAAGTGCATTGATTGTTTGTCGAGTTACTCCCACTTCCTTAGCGAGATCTTCCTGTGTCAAATCATGCATCGCACGATATACCTTTAGTTCGTTGTCCATAGATTACTCGATGTATCGGTAATATCCAAAATACAGTCCGTATATTGCCAATCCAATGAATACATACAGTATGCTCGATCCTTCTTCCGGAAAGAACCCGAAGACCGCGTCGACGAATATAATATTTATTAACCACCAGAACGAGTTGAGGCTAACCTTTCCGTGTAATTCGGTGGTGCGCTCGTCCTGCAATGCGTTTCGATCACGAGTGGCGGACACTGCTCTGTACCCAAAGAACCCAAGAATGCCGACTGGTACGAGGAGCCCCAAATAGCTCACGGGCGGAAGATCGTAGTATTGGAAGACGAGCATTCCGCCACCAAAGATGAGTACCGCGCCAGCTAACAGGACGATTCCTTTCCGCTTCTGACGTTCAATATTTGATGGGAGTTCACTCATTGTGCCACCGGCCATTCGACTTCCCAACCTCCTTTTTGTCGAGGGTGATGTCAACCCTGCTTTCCAATATGGTATGTGTCCTTTCCATATAGTGTATCTTACACGACTTAATATAGTATTTTTGGACTTTAATGACTGCTAGACTGTGTCGACTTTCGATGAGAAACTACGTTGCCCGAGGCGTCATCCTGAGGCGAATGTGTCTGTGACGTTGAGGATATCGACAGTGACGAAGCAGATGGACGCTATCACAAGGCCCTCAGAACACTATAACCCGAAGCAGTATGGCGATTCACCAGAGCCATCAATTTGACTTCCAGACTGACGACCCTCGGCTCTGTTGAAATTCAACTATCTAAATACACTTTAATCTGAAACAGCTGGTCGATGAGAACTGTGAATTGATTACCAGTATATTGCTGGTGGGATATAATCAACGAGAAAGTGTACATACAGGGCGAACCTGTAAATCCAGAGGATTACAATAGAGCCTCGAGACTACTATGTCTTGTTAGCATTACCCTTGACGGTAAGGTCATAGAGAGAACTAACAAGCGCACCTATGATGTAGAAATACACCATGTAAATGATTAATCCGATCCCACCTGGAAGACGTCCGTGAGTTACCAGGGGGACCGGTTCAAGAATGCTGGCTAGTCCTCCAAGAAAGAGATTTGCTGGAAAGAGAACTACTTCTGTTAGTGTGTCCAGCATTGATCTTACCATTTCAAAATCACCATCTGGGAATAACGCGATGAATAGGAAGTATTGTAGAGGCAATGCTAACAGCGCAATGAACACTGTGATCGTAATTTTATCTGGGCTGATGAATTTTTTCCGTATAGCCATATGATGGGTACCTTTATAGTTGTGTATTTTCATTATCCCAACACTCGCTTACAATTCAATAACAATCTCCCCAGCAGCTGGGGTTGGTATATTGACAGCAGTCACATCCGTAGGTGTAAGTGGGTGTGCAACTTTCATTGCAACAGCCGATGCATTCCCTGACGCATTCACAGCAATCATCGTCTGTTGGGCAAGATGGTGGACAGGTGTAGTGTTGAGTGGTCACGTCACCGGAAAGTGACTCTGTTACTTTTTCGACATTGTTATCGTTGTTTTCTTCCCCGGTTGTAAAACTCTCTAGTTTGTCTCCGTCTTCTATCGTTCTAGTTGCGAAAGGATCCTTGTCAGATTCTGGGTAGATTATTATGTTTAGTGGCCCACTCTCTGTTTTTCTAATTAAGTTCAGTTGAGGGACTGGTCCATTATCTCCCTTTCTCTTCTTGATCACTTCACCTTCTCCGCTTTCGTCTGGTTCTGAAACTGTTTCTACTTCCAGATCTAGTTCTTCTCGAGATTCGTTGATGGACTCAAGCAGTGCGTCAACAAATTCTTTTTCCGTGTCGATTGCCTCGTTGAAGTTGTTACTGCTTTCGTATTTCTTGATGAGGTCGTTTGTATTTGCACTGGCAACGCCGCTGAGTGCACCTGTACTAGCTACAGATGTAACTGCCATTGTCTGGAGTATCCTTCGGCGTGATACATCTGGACTGGTGTTTTGGTTGGGATTGTTTGGGCTATCTCCCATACTCTGAAATATATCCATTCCTAAATAAACTTAATTGGATGATTTATATGGGGACGAGTACCTTACCCACTTCCATTTCATCCATTCTACTCCCGCCAGAATTCAAACTGATCATAAATAATAACCACATACTCTCAATACAATAGTGTATATGTATTAATTATACAATTTCATGCAGAATTCGATTAGGAGACTAAAGATGGTAGATGTATTAATGACAATGAATAATAAAGTTCATGTAGGGGTGGTATGATTGGTACAATAATGAGTAGAGATGTAGCTCAAGCTATTGTAAAGCATTCAGAACTATTTCATGCTCTTTACGAAAATCCGATGTATAAACGGGAATTGGCTGAAAAGATGGGCGTTTCTAAGAGTACGGTCTACAATGCGCATAAAGAATTAGAAGAGTATGGATTAGTTAAGAAGAAAAATGGTATGTATGAGTTAACAAAGCAGGGGGAGTTGGCTACGGTCATTCATTATGGATATATGAATCAAATATTCTACCTAACTACACTAGATGGCATGGCTTCTTCCGATTAGTAGAAACCACTTAAACTAGCCAATTAAATATAAATTATAGTGACTGTATTTCTGAGTTGCATGTCGAAGAAAACTGACTGTGCGAATTCAAAGAGAAGAGATTCGACTCGCCGGACGTTCCTTGGTGCTGTTGCAGGGAGTACGATTCTTGCCAGTTCAGCATTGGGAACTGTGGTTGCAAAATCTGGACCAAACGTGGATATGGCCGACTTCAGTGTTGAGGGACGAAAAATAACTACTGTCAAAATCACTCCTAGTGAAGTGGAAGTAACGACAAAGAAACAGAGTCCCCAACTTCAAGATCGGTATGGGAAAAGTTCGCTAGAGGTGACTCAGACCCACGAGCGTCCAGAGCCAGAACGAGACGATCTTCCTCGAGAAGACAACTTTACGGAGACGGAGGAGTGGAAGGATATTGTAGCGATGGAAGATGAGTGGGCCAAACTAACTGAATCGGATAATGCTGACCAATTGCTGGTCTCGATGTCAGAGAATGGTGAGATCGGCCCGGCAGCTTCCTATCCGAGTGAGCATCCAAAGTACTACCACAACAATGAGGACAACATGTTCACTCTCAGTGGTCCAATCAATTTGGTTGGTAGTGTTCAGTTTTCGGATGCTGATGACTGTGCAAGCACTATTGCCAGTAATGGGACTGGGAGCTACACCTGGACGACGTCAGTCACCGACGCAACTCGATATGCGATGATTGATGGGCAGTTTGAATCTCATGATGAATCTGTCGCGTCAGGTCCCTTTGGTTTTACTGGGAGAACTCATGGGCGGTTATGGGATTCTGGAACTCAAGTGCTCATTGCTGCCCATGAGGATGATACAGTTCCTCATGAAGCAGTCTCGTATCTCGAAGCTGAGGAAAGGATTGATGGCTTCATGGATTCTTTCACTGACCACTACGATGTGGATAATGCCGAAGACCCCAGCGGAAGCTCACTTCTTGATCATAACGGGAAAGCCACTCTTGTGTTTGATAGTTTATAGTTGACATATTCACCGGAGACCAAAATCACCTCGGATTCCGGCGTTCGAACTCGTCCTCGAGCTTGGTCGCGTCGGATAGCCGATCGAAAACCCCGGCCGTGGTGAATCGCCATACGGCGTTGAATTTGCCTAGCTCACAGCATGCTTGATGTTGTAGACGGCACACATTAGGACGATTTCACGGAACTCTCGACACCAACTTTGCGCACGCACGGCGTCGACGATAATTCGTCCGGCGGCAGTAGTGTTTGATGGCGTTTTCGCGGTCGAAAAACGTCGCATCCATCGCTGCATGACCAGATGGCTCGTGGAGCTGCGCCGACAGGAGCAGCACTACTCACCAGATGGCTCGTGGAGCTGCGCCGACAGGAGCAGCACTACTCGCCAGACCGCCATCTTGATCCTGCCAAATGCCTTCACGAGTCGAGTGGTCAGGGAAATCGGCTTTCTCAAGGCCGATCTCCGCCAGTATTTGTGGCATTTCGGTCAAGAGATCGAGCGCTTCACGGTAGGACTTTTCCGAGTAAATCCGTAGACAATGCAGCGAAACGACCGCGTAGTCGGCGAATCCGTCGCCACCCTACGGGGCGGCGGATTCGCCTCGACCATTAACAGCATTTTAGCTAACGTCACGACCTTCCCGGTGAAGCGGGAAATTTTGGACATAGAGCATCCGCCGTTTCCCGCTTCAACTCCTAGTTGTATCGGATCACGTCGGCGTAGTCTGGTGATTCACCAGAGCCGACTTTTGTATAATCTGTGTAGTGTTACACTTGCTATGAACAGCAAATAATGAACCCAAATGCGATTTTGTTACCTGCCTGACCTGCACCTACCGCTGGACACGGTGACGTTCCGCTTCGGAGGGGTTACGGAGCGAACGTGGATTTCGCCCCGTTGCGCCTGCCAGTATGTCACTTTTCCACATTCGTCGGGTAACGTCGCCGTATGACAGAGCTCCCGTTGACACCCGATTCGGGCTGGAATTCGCTGTATCTCGCGGGCGAGTGGACGGAGCCCGACGATCGCGAGACGATCGCGGTCGAGAACCCCTACACGCGTGAGGCGATCGCGACCGTTCCGGCCGGGACCGAGGACGACGTCGATCGGGCCTACGAGGCCGCGAGCGAGGCCCAGAAAGAGTGGGCCCAGCAACCGCCCCAGGCACGAGCGGGCGTGATCACCGCCGCACTCGAGTTCGTCCGCGAGCACCGCGAGGAGATCATGGAACTGCTGGCCCTCGAGTCCGGCAGCACACAAGTCAAGTCCGGGGCGGAACTGCAGACGGCGACGGGGATGATGCAGCAGGCGGCGAGCTACCCGTTCCGAATGGATGGCCAGCAGATGGAGTCGACCATTCCCGGAAAGGAGAACGTCGTCGAGCGCCAGCCCGCCGGCGTCGTCGGCGTCATCTCGCCGTGGAATTTCCCGCTGCATCTCTCGATGCGAGCGGTCGCGCCGGCCATCGCGACCGGCAACGCGGTCGTGCTCAAACCGGCCTCGAACACCCCGATCACGGGCGGCTTGCTCCTCGCGCGGATCTTCGAGGAAGCCGGCGTGCCGGAGGGCGTCCTCAATGTCGTCACCGGCAGCGGCTCCGAGATCGGTGACGCGATCTCGGACCACGAGACTCCGCGGGTGCTCGCCTTCACGGGGTCGACCGAGATCGGCCAGCGAGTCGCCGCGAACGCGGCCGGCAACTGCGCGCTTCCCGCGCTCGAACTCGGCGGGAACAACGTCCACGTCGTCACCGACGAGGCCGACCTCGAGCGCGCGGTTGACGGCGGCGTCTTCGGTTCGTTCCTCCACCAGGGCCAGATCTGCATCTCGATCAACCGCCACCTCGTCCACGAGGACGTCTACGACGACTACGTGGGGATGCTCGCAGACCGCGCGGCGAATCTTCCGACCGGCGATCCGACCGACGAGGACACCGTCGTCGGACCGATCATCGACGAGGGCCAGCGCGATCAGATCCTCGAGTACGTCGAGACCTCAGTGGACGAAGGCGCGACCCTCGAGACGGGCGGCGAGCACGACGGACTGGTCGTCCAGCCGACGGTCCTCTCCGACGCGGACAACGACATGGCTGCGGCGTGTAACGAACACTTCGGCCCGGTCGCGCCCGTGATCCCCTACTCGAGCGACGAGGAGGCGATCGAACTGGCCAACGACACGATCCACGGCCTCTCGGGGTCGGTCCACAGCGAGGACCTCGCGCAGGCCCGATCGATCGCCGACGGTATCGAGACGGGGATGATCCACATCAACGATCAGCCGGTCAACGACGAGCCCCACGTCCCCTTCGGCGGGATGAAACAGTCCGGACTGGGCCGGTACAACGGCGAGTCGATCCTCGAGGAGCTGACGACGACGAAGTGGATCTCGGTCCAGCGCGAGTCTCGAGAGTACCCCTTCTAGGTCGAAGCCGTCCCGTCGTCGCCGCTTTTACTCGAACCACGAGAACAGCCGGCCCCAGCTCCAGACGACGAGTGCGAGCAGCGCGACGGCCATCAGAACGTAGAGGGGAGCTGCGTCGGCTGCAGGGCCGTAGGTCGGCACGATGTCCTCGAGCAGCCCGGTCCGATAGAGCAGTCCGACTGCCGAGAGGACGAGCAGCGAACCGACGACTACGGCGACTGCCAGTCGGTTGTTGGCGATCCGTGATTGCTCTCGATTCGGGTTGCCCATCGGACTCTCGGCCGTGGTACCAGCCGGTGACGTGAAACAGTTGCACCTGCACCCTCTGGTTGGCCGGACCGATCGATTCCCCTTCGACGAACGCACGAACGTTCTTACTCTGCGACGTGCTACAGTACAGACAGAGATGGGCTCACTGGACAGCAGACGGCCACGGTCGACGAGATGGCAAGAGAGCGCGGCGTGGTTCGTCGCCGTGCTCGGAATCGCACTCGGGGTCGCCGGGCTGGGACAGGTGTATCGCTACCCCGAACCGATCGTCGTCCAATCGATCGAAAGCCTGCTCGTGATCGCGCCGGCGCTCGCACTCGTCTACACGGGCTACTGGGTCGCGATGCAGCGGCGTTCCTACGAGGATCAGTGGTCGATCGCGACGTGGTCTCTCGTCGGCTCCCTCACCGCCGGACTGCTCGTCTCGGGCTTCCTGCTCGCGGAGTGGCTCGTCGGAAACGCCGTCGCGGATTCGTCGCTTTTGCTCATCATCGGCATGTTGAGCGGCGGCGTCGTCGGTTTGGCCGCCGCAGCGGCGAACCAGCGACACACCGTCGAACTGGGGTCGCTCGAGGAAGCGGACGCCGCCGACGGACAGGGTGACATCGACTCCCTCTCGCCGCACGCACGAACCGTTGCCAGTCTCGCGTCCGATACGCGAGCATGGTACACGCTACAGGCGGTATCGCTCGCCGACCGGCCGCTCGGCGTCGAAACGATCGCGGCACAGATCGCGTCGCTCGAGGGGACGGCCGAGGAGGCGGTCTACCTCGATCTCGTCCAGCATCGACTGCCGAAACTGGCCGCCGACGGGGCGCTCGAGTACGACGCGGCGAGTAGTGTCGTTCGTCCCGCGGACGCCGACGAACCGGTCGTCGCCACCATCGAAGCGCTCGCACGACTGCCCGACGAGAAACAGTCATCGGTCGAAGAGTAGTTCCTCGCGGCACATCTCCGCCGGCCTCGGGTTCGGTAGTGAGTGAGACGCGAGTACACGTCTCGTCTGGTGGAACGCTGGGTCGGGTTTCGGTAGCGCTCGGATGAGTTGCCTTTTTTGGTTACGCAGCTGATTCGGTTACGTCGAAAAACGCACTCCTCGTGCCCGAACGGCGTTCTCAATCGAGACGGACGTAACTCGCTGTGGTTACGCCGCGATCCAAACCTATTTCATCCGAGGCAGTATCGTAGTATCTATGTCGATACAACGCCGGCAGTTCGTCGCAGCGGTCGGCTCTGCGGCAGCTGCCGGAATCGCCGGTTGTACGGCGTTCAGGAGCCGGGAGGAGGGAGCGATCACCGGCGAAACGCTCCGGCTCACGACGACGACGAGCACCTACGATACGGGCCTGCTCGACGAACTCAACGCGCCCTTCGAGGACCGATACGGCGTCACCGTCGAGGCGATCGGTCAGGGGACGGGTGCCGCACTCGAGACCGCCCGCAGCGGTGACGCGGACGTCGTGATGGTCCACGCCCGCTCGCTCGAGGACGAGTTTCTGGAAGCGGGCTACGGAATCAATCGCCGAGACCTGATGTTCAACGACTTCGTGGTCGTCGGCGACGCCGACGATCCCGCGGGGGTTTCGGGGAGTACGGACGTCGAAGCGGCGTTTACCGACATCGCCGAGGCGGAGTCGACGTTCGTTTCTCGTGGGGATGACTCGGGTACCCACGCAAAAGAGCTCGGGATCTGGGACGCCGCCGGCGTCGGCGACGACGAATTCGGCGAGTGGTATCTGGACGGCGGCGGCGGCATGGGCGAGATACTCACCCAGACGGACCAGGGCGGCGGCTACACGCTCGCCGACCGCGGCACGTATCTCTCGATGCGGTCGGATATCGGCCTCGAGATCCACGTCGAGGGTCCGATCGGAGACGGTCCGGACCTGCTCGCGAATCCGTACGGCATCGTCGCCGTCAATCCGGCCGTCCACGACAACGTGAACTACGACCTCGCGATGGCGTACATCGGGTATCTCACGGGACTCGAGAGCCGCGAACGGATCGAGCAGTACGCGGTCGAGGGCGAACAGTTGTTCTTTCCGGAGGCCGTCTCCGAGGAACCGAACTTCCAGCAGTACGTCCCCGAGGGTTGGGACGGCACGGACGACTGAGGGGGCGCACGGATGGTACTCGAACTCACCACGGGCGCGCCGCTGGTCGTCGACTTTCCCTTCGAGTGGCACTACATCCGCAGCATCATCGTCGTCTCGCTGTACGTCAGTCTCGTCGCCGTCGCGCTGAGCACGCTGTGTAGTCTTCCGGTCGCCCTCCTCATCGGCTTCAAAGAGTTTCGCGGGAAGACGCTGCTCACGTCGCTCATCAACACCGGGATGGGCTTTCCCAGCGTCGTCGTCGGCCTCGTCGTCCTCTTTGCCGTCTCGAATCAGGGACCGCTCGGCTCGTTCGACCTCGTTTTCACCCCCGAGGCGATGATCCTGTCGCAGTTCGTGCTTGCAGCGCCCGTCATCGCCGGCGTGAGTCTCGCCGCGGTCAGCAGCGTCGAGCAGAACGTCCGGGACGCGGCGTACGCGATGGGCGGGACGCGGACGGACGTCGCGTTCGTCACCATCAAGGAAGCGCGCTACGGGATCGCGACGGCCGTGTTGGCGGGTTTCGGCCGTGCGATCAGCGAAGTCGGCTCCGTCCTCATCGTCGGCGGTAACATCGCCCGTTCGGACGGAACGTCGGTCACCCGGACGCTCACGACGGCGATCCAGCTCGAGGCCCGGCAGGGCCGGTTCGAGACCGCGATGCTCCTCGGCGCGATCCTGCTCGTCCTCGTCCTGGCCGTCAACGCGGTCGTCGTTCGACTCGGAAACGACGGCGGAGGGCGGTACCGATGACGCTGCGCGCGACGGACGTTTGCCACGCCTACGACAACGAGACCGTCTTCGAGGACGTCTCGCTATCTGTCTCGCCCGGCGAGGTCGTCGCCATCATCGGCCCCTCCGGCGTCGGGAAGTCGACGCTGCTGCGGCTGCTCGCGCTGTTCGACGCGCCCGACGACGGCTCGATCGAGTACGACGGAACCGACGTCTGGGCGGTCGGCGACCGTGAACGACTCGAGTACCGTCGCCGAATTGGAATGGTCTTTCAGGAAGCCAGCCTGTTCGACGCGAGCGTCGTTCGCAACGCCGAGTACGGGCTCCGAGTCAGACAGTCGTGGACGGACCGCATTCGACACGAACTCGCGAGTCTCGTCGGGGCCGAAAACGGCACCATCGAGGTGACCGACGCGCTCGCCGCTGTCGGATTGGCCGACAAGGCTGAGCAGGACGCCTCGTCGCTCTCGGGCGGCGAAGCCCAGCGCGTCGCGTTCGCCCGGGCGCTCGCGTACGAACCCGACGTGCTCCTCCTCGACGAGCCGACGTCGGACCTCGACCCGCGAAACACGGCGGTCCTCGAGGAGGCGATCCGCAACGCGCGAGATCGGGGCATCGGCGTCGCGATCGCCACCCACGACATGCATCAGGCCGAACGGATCGCGGATCGGGTCGCCGTGTTGCTCGAAGACGAGATTATCGAGGTCGGGCCAACCGAAACGGTGTTCGAGGAGCCAACCGATGAACGTGCACGGAAGTTCATCGACGGAGAGTTGATCTACTGATGACGATCGAAAAGGGCTACACCACGACACTGTCGGTCGACGGCGTGACGATCGATCGCCGCGACGTCGAGATGCTCGAGGCGATCGACGACCACGGTTCGATGCACAGCGCGGCCGACGAACTCGGCCGGTCGTACGCGCGCCTGCAGAATCGGATCGTCGAGATCGAAGACGCCGTCGGTCCGGTCACCGAACGGCAACGCGGCGGCCGCGGTGGCGGTGGGACAGTTCTTACGCAGAACGCCCACGACCTTCGCCGACGGTTCGACCGACACGCTGCCGAACTCGACGGCGTGGCCCGGGTCACGGAGTCCGTTATCTCGGGCACCGTTCGGGACCGAACGGGCGAACTCGCGACCGTCGAGACCGCCGTCGGCTCGATACTGGCGCTCGCCCCCGAGAACGCGAGCGAAGTGCAGGTTAGCATCCGCTCGGACGCCGTCGTCCTGACAGATCCCGACGAAACCCCTCGAGACGACGACACCAGCCTCCGCAACCGGTTCTCGGGGACGGTCTCGGACGTCGAATCCGGCGATGCGATCGACCGCGTGACGGTTCGGCTCGCGGACGAAACGACGTTACAGGCACTCGTCACTCGAGCCAGCGCGGAGCGACTGGGTCTCGAGGCCGGCCGGTCGATCACGGCGTCGTTCAAGGCGACGGCGGCGAGGGGGATTAGCGTGGACTCGAGGTCGGAGTCGTAGCAGGATTCCGTGCTCGACGGACGGCGTCTACTGCCGGTCGCCTCGAGCACGCCGAAACGGTTCTCTACTTATTTCTCGGATGGTCTCTATACTCTACCGGAATTTCGAACTGAATGATCGTGAGAAACGGAATTCGGTGGAAGGGATTTGAACCACGGTCGTTTCGCTCCGCTCCTCTCCCTGATTCAAATTCCTCCGCTCGCAGTCACCGCTCACCGGTGTTCGCGTGACATGCGAGGGAAGGGATTTGAACAACGCGAAGACGGTCGCTCACTCCGTTCGCGCTGCGTCTTCTCTCGTTCAACTCCTTCCATTCGATCGCTGTCGCTCGTGAATGACTCGCGACAGCGATGCGAGGGAAGGGATTTGAACCCTCGGACCTCTACAGGAGCGGGTCTTAAGCCCACCGCCGTTGGCCTGCTTGGCTACCCTCGCACAGAAGGCAGTCGTCCGTTGTCCCCGGTTCGGGATGTGCGTTTCGGTGTTCCCTCGAGCGATCGAATCGCGACCGAAGTGAGTCGCGCCCGCCGGATTGCGAACGCGAGCCCTACCAGTCGACGCTCAGCGTCCCGTCGCCGTGGGGGTCCGGCGCGATCTCCTCGTCGGTGCGGCGGTCGACGACGTGAATGCAGCCATCGTCTTTCTTCGCCGGGCAGACCTCCGCCGCGCGGACATTATGCTCGAGATCGTCCTCGCCGAAGAAGTACGTTTTCGGCTTGGCGATACCTGAGGCGATGGACATCTCCCAATTGTCGCTGACCTCGGCGCACTTGCCCGCGCCGAAGCACTTGTTGGCCTCGAAGATGATCTTGTAGGGCTTCTCCTCGATCGGCGGCGCGTCAGACGAGCCGACGTCGCTCGCGCGCTGGATACCGTCGTCGTCGCTCATTACTCGACAGTTCGGCTGCGTCGCCTTTCGCGTTACGGTCGCCGCGAGAGCGACCATCGCACCGGGCGCTCTCGAGTCAACAGCTCACGATGACGGGGCCTTCGGTTCGGGAAGATCGTACGTTACACCGGTCAGATCGCTCGAGACCTTCCACAGTTGACGAGCGGTCTCGCGGTCGTACGACCGATCCGAAGAAGCCTGTCGTTCGGGAGCGCCGCGCATGTTCAGCAGTCCGCCGGGACCGTAGTACGCGCCGCCCTCCGCGTCCGGCGCGGTCGCCGCGTACAGCGTCGGGAGCGCGCCCATCTCGGCCGACTGCGCGACCACGGTGTTCGCGAGCCGCGACGCCGCCATCCAGATCCGACTGCCGCTCTGCTCGGGGCCGCGGAACTGCAACTGCGTGTTCGCATAACCCGGATGGACCGCGACGCTCTCGGCGTTCGCGTCCGCGGTGAGCAGCCGCCGCTCGAGTTCGTACGCGAACAGGACGTTCGCCAGTTTCGACTGACAGTAGGCGTCCCACGGGTCGTACGAGTCCTCGCCCTGGAGGTCGTCGAAGTCGACCTCGCCGCGTTCGTGCATCGCGCTCGAGACGGTGACGATCCGCGAGTCGCGCCCCTCGTGGATCCCGAGATTCTCGAGCAACAGCCCCGTGAGCGCGAAGTGGCCGAGATGGTTGACGCCGAACTGGGTCTCGAACCCGTCGTCGGTCTCCGAGCGGGGAATCGCCATGACCCCGGCGTTGTTGATCAGGACGTCGATGGTCTCGCCCTCGAGGCGCTCGGCGAATGCGCGGATCGACTCGAGGCTCGCCAGATCGCAGGCCTCAACGCGGAGGTCGGCGTCGGGAACGTCCGCGCGGACGTCCGCTGCGGCGGCCTCGCCGCGCTCGGTGTCCCGACAGGCCATGACTACCGTCGCGCCGTTTCGGGCGAGTTCGCGGGTCGCCTCGAGACCGATCCCGCTGTTGGCTCCCGTGACGACCATCGTTCGGTCGTGCAGGTCGGGGACGTCGTCGGCTGTCCAGTTCACATTGTCTCTAACGCGTGCGTTCTCCCTAAACGTACGCACTGCGTTTCCCACCGACGACTCTCGGCCTCCGTTCGACGACGCTACTTGGAGTCAGCACGTCACGAAGGGTTGCCGCAAACGGCCTCACCTTCGAGGCACGAAGCCGACCGAGCCGCTCGGTAGGCGATTCGAACCTTGTCCGCCGAGTTATATTCACGAACCGATCGACAAACACTTATCAGCGCTTTCGTGGTCGGTTGCGTATCGAAATGACTTCGCGACAATCGTCGACCGTGAACCGACGAACCGTGCTGACAGGAGCCGCCGCGAGCCTCGGTACTCTCGTAATCGCGGGCTGTGCCGACGATACCGGCGACGATGAGGGAGCCGACGATGACGGTGACGAACTCGAAGAGACGACGGAGAACTCGAGCGACGATACCGACGATACCGGCGACATCGATGATAGTGACGACTCTTCGGCCGAGGTTCACGCGGAGTACGAGACGACCGAGGTAGCGGTGACGGATTCCGACGGCGAGGAACTGGGTACGGTGACGGCGGCCATCGCCGACACGCCGGAGCTGCAAGGCCTGGGACTGAGCGACACCGAGGAGTTACCCGACGACCGCGGCATGCTGTTCGTCTACGAGGCGGTCGAGGATCGCGAGTTCTTTATGCGGGAGATGTCGTTCGGGATCGACATCGTCTTCGCCGACGACGAGGGGGTTATCACGGAGATCCATCACGCGCCGGAGCCCGGCCCGGACGAGGACGGCAGCGAACAGACCTACGCCGGCCGCGGCCAGTACGTGCTGGAGGTCGTCTACGAGTGGACTGACGAGCGCGACGTCGAGGAAGGGGACCGCCTCGAGTTCGAACTGTAGCTTTCGATCGCTGGGGCGAACCGTTCGGAACGGGCGATGGGTTCTCGAACTCGAGGCGTGTCGGATTCAGTGGTTTCGATGGTCGGTAGTACGGCTTTCGTCGATCCGGACGGAGCGTGAAATCGAGCCATCCGGTTCGATACGTACATACGGTGTCAGCAGTCCCGTCCGACGGACGGCAATCGAGTCCCTTACTCGGGTGGTTCGTTCACGCTGGTCGATTCGTCAGCGCCTGACGTTCGGCGCAGCCACTCGAGAGCGGTCGCCCCACCGAGAAGTCCAACACCGGTCGTGAATCCGGGCACGCCGTCGGTATCTGTGTCGTCGCTGACGTCTGTCTCGGTTTCGTTCCCCGTATTCGTCTCGCTTTCGTTTTCGGCGTCTGTCTCGGTTTCAGCGTCTTCATCTCCGGCCTCCGAACCGTCGTTGTCTCCGCCGGCGGACCCGCTCTGGTCGTCGCCGTCGGATTCGTCCTCATCGGATTCATTCTCGTCGTCCTGATGCTGGTCGTTTTCGTCGGGTTCGCCCTCGTCGGTGTCGTCCTCCCCGTCCTGTTGCTGGTCCTCGTCTTCGGATCCGCTCCGCTCGTCGCCTCCCTCGTCCGTGTCTTCGTCGGTGCCGTCATCGCCGGAACCGTCGTCATCTTCGCCGCTTTCGTTACCCTCGTCGGGCTGGTCGTCACCGTCTTTCTCGTCTGTTTGCTCCTGGAGCGCGACGAGTTCGCCGTCGTGGTCGACGTAGATGGTCTCGCCGCTGATCGCCCGTATCGGGCCAACGGGCGCCTCGTCGGCCGATCGTACCCACCGTTCGGTCCCGTCGAACCTGTCAAGGGCGACGAGATCCGCGCTGTACTCCGCGTTCGGCGGGTGGTTCGCCTCGTCGACGTAGGCGTAGACGGTGTCGCCGGTGATGACGGTCGACACCGAACTGTAGTGAATGTCGACGTCCCACTCGTACTCGTCGTCCGCGGCGTAGGACTGCCCCGAGAACGTGTGCGGACCGCCGTCGACGTACATCTCCTCGTCCAAAACCGGCTCGATGTACTCCGAGTTGACCACTCCGATACCCTCACCCGACTCAGCATCACTGATCGAACGCTCGTACATATCGCCCCCGAGGAGGGCGCCCGCCGATGTCGCGCGGGACGGAAGGGACACCCCGCCGTTGTACACCTCGGACCGCCAGACTTCGCTGCCCGAGTCGGGCTCGAGCGCGAGGGCGACCTCCTCGGAGACGGCGTAGACGACGCCGTTCGCCGCAGCAACGTCGGTGACAAACTCGTGCTCCTCACCGTCTTCGTCCCGGATCGACTCGAGCCGCCAGCGGATCGAACCGTCGTCGATCTCGAGGGCGTACAGCGTTCCGTCGAAAACAACGAAGACGGCGTCGTAGGCTACCGTGTGCCTGCTGACGTCGCCTCGGTCTTCGGGGTCGAACTCGGTGGTCCACCGCACGCTTCCGTCGGCTCGATCGAGCGCGACGACCTCCTCGCCCGAGAGCGTGACGGTTTCGCCGGCGACTGCCGGCCCCCACGCGTCGACATCGTCGGTCTCCCAGACGACCGCCCCGTCCGCCGCCTCGAGCGCGACGACCGCGGACTCGGTTCTCGTGTAGACGGTATCGTCGGCGACGGCGACTGAGGCGCCGAATTCGCCGCGGCCACTATCGATGGCGACCGACCAGGCGGCCTCGAGGGTCTCACCGTCGAACTCGCGGGTGTCCGAAATGGACCTCGAGTGTCCAGCACCGCCGTCGTAGGAGGGCCAGTCCTCATCCGTTTCTGGATTGGGATCGCTGGTCGGATCCGGTAGCTCTGCGGCGTCGTCAGCCTCCGATCCCGCACCGATCGACGAAAGCCCGCCGAGCGAGAGCGCTGCACCAGTTGCCAGTACGGATCGTCGGTTCCACGTAGACATACGACCATGTGGCGAAACTTGTCGTAACACTATCTGGCTCTTAATGCGAGTTCGTAGCCGTGCAACTGTTTCAAACCGAACTCCAGTACCGTCTTCGCTCGACTGAGCGACGTATGCTCGGTCTGTACGCACCTCGAGATTCGAAGGGCGTCCCGAACGACGAACCCGCGCTCTGGGGTCCCGTTATTCGTCGCCGACGGAGACCGACTCGAGGACGACGTCCTCTCGAGGCCGTTCGTTCGCGTCGGTGTCGACGCTCCCGATCGCTTCGACGACGTCCATTCCCGCAGTAACCCTGCCGAAGACGGTGTGTCTGCCATCGAGGTGGGGCTGGGCCTCGAGCGTGATGAAGAACTGCGAGCCGTTCGTGTTCGGCCCGGAGTTGGCCATGCTCAAAACGCCCGCATCGTCGTGTCGGAGGTCGTCGCGAAACTCGTCGTCGAACCGGTAGCCGGGACCGCCGCGGCCGGTGCCGAGCGGATCGCCGGTCTGGATCATGAAGTCCTCGATGACGCGGTGGAAGAGAACGTCCTCGTACAGCGGTTCGCCGTCGACGTCCGCGCCCGTTTCGGGATCGGTCCACGGCCGCTCGCCGGTCGCGAGACCGACGAAGTTCTCGACGGTTCGCGGGCGCGGTCGGCGTAGAGTTCGACCGCTACGTCGCCCGTGTTGATGTGGAGTGTCGCCGTCAGCGCGTCGGCCGTCTTGGCGTCCGAAGTCGATCCGCTGTCGCTCGCGTCCGCGTCGCGTTTTACATCCTCTCCAGCGGTATTCGCGCAGCCGGCGAGGGCGAGTCCGAGAGCCGAGCCGGTCGCTGCGAGCAGCGTTCGTCGATGGAGCGGCCGATGTGGAGCGATACCGCTGGTGAGCGCGGCGACAAAATAACGATATCGGATTTCGAACTCGTCCCGAGGCGCATCCGTCGTCGGCGGAGACGGTCTCGAGGCGGTTCGCGAACGCGCACAACACGACTCAGGGCCGTCGGACTGCGTTCCGTCGGCCGTGACCACACGCGCACGGCTTTCGAACACGGGTTCACTCAAGCAGGGTCGCTATCTCCGCGACGTCGTCGACGGTCCGGAGGTCGTGCTCGAAGAACGCTCGTCGATCGCGCATCGTCTCCTCGTCCCAGTTCCACCACTCGAGTTCCAGCAGCTTCTCTCGAACCGCCCGAGGGAATCGCCACTTGATCCGTTCGGCCGGGACCCCGGCGACGACGGCGTACGGCTCGACGTCGGAACTGACGACCGCTCCGGCCCCGATGATGGCACCGTCCCCGATCGTCACGCCGGAGAGGATCGTCGCCCTGGTCCCGATCCAGACGTCATTACCGACCGTGATCGCCCCCTTCGTCGTCGGCGGAAGGTCGCTGTCGAGCACCTCGTCGTAAAACCGGATCTGTTGTGACGGTCTCCTCGTCTCGTGGTTCGTCTGCTGGAACGTCGTCTCGCGGGCGATTGCACAGTATCGACCGAGTTCGACCTCTCCGATGAGGTCACAGTTCGGCTCGAGGTTCGTCCGTTTTCCAATCGTCACGTCGCCGGCGAGGATGCAGCCTCGACTCACTCTCGTATGCGGGCGGAGATTGACCGCGCCTCGAAGCAGACAGCCCATCGCGATACGAGCGGAGGGAGCGATCTCGAGGTCAGTCGAATCGAAATACCAGTCAGCGAGCCCGTGTGTCACGGACGGATAACCCAGTACCGACAGCGTCCGTTCCACAAGGGTCTCGAGAGTCACCGTGTTCGGTGTTTCGGAAGATCAGTATAAAAAGCATCACCCGTTTTTGCACCGCACTCACGAGAGCGTCTGTTCGAGCGGTAACACTCATGCTCTAGGAATGTCCCGATGTCGGGAAGCTCCGCTCGGTGATTCGAGGGCGACACGCTCGAGTGCCGCTCGAGACCGGTGCCGAGATTACTCGTAGTCGACGGAGACCGACTCGAGGACGACGTCCTCTTTGGGCTCGTCGTTGCGGCCGGTGTTGACGCTGCCGATCTCCTCGACGACGTCCATCCCGTCGGTGACCTTCCCGAAGACGGAGTGTCGGTCGTCGAGGTGGGGCTGGGCGTCGAGCGTGATGAAGAACTGCGAGCCGTTCGTGTCCGGCCCGGAGTTCGCCATGCTCAGGATGCCCGCGTCGTCGTGTCGAAGTTCGTCGTGGAACTCGTCGTCGAACTGGTAGCCGGGGCCGCCGCGACCGGTTTCGGTCGGGTCGCCGCCCTGGATCATGAAGTCCTCGATGACGCGGTGGAACGCGACGTCGTCGTACAGCGGCTCGTCGTCGACCTCCTCGCCCGTTTCGGGGTCCTCCCAGCTCTTTCCGCCGGTCGCGAGCCCGACGAAGTTGTCGACGGTTCGTGGCGCGCGTTCGTCGTACAGTTCGACCTCGATGTCTCCCTTGTTGGTGTGGAGGGTCGCAGTAACGTCTCCCATAGCTTCGCCGACGGTGGGCCGACAGAAAACGGTAGTGGTCTCGAGTTGTGACGGCGAGCGCCGTCGAAACTCGCCGTAGTGATACGTGCCGTACCATCAGCGGTGCGCACGGACGACGCAGTTACCGGAACCGCTGTTGACAGACCCAGGTAGCCGTCGAACACCGCGCTGAGTACAGGGAACGAACGCTTTCTCCCTCGGGTTCGCTATGGCAATCCGCTCGCACGGCTTGAGGGACGCAAGGCGTCCCTCGTCGGGCGCAAACACGTCGATGACCGACTGCTCGGCCACCGGTCTCGCCGTCGGTGGACTACACTCGCTTCGCTTGTGCGGATACTGGCGTTCCACTCGCGCCTGTAATGTGTAGCGCAGTACCTTCAGCGAGTCCGCAATGCACGCTTTCAGCCGATGTGATGTACTCGACCGGTTCTTCTGGTAGGTTGTTGAGTTCGTTCCCCGTTTCTCTCCGGTGTTGGTTCCCGTACTGCAAGCCCCGCGAGTAGTGGTTTAACCGCCTGCGAGTATATTATAACTTATAGGTAAGTACTCTAAATGCTAGAATGACCTTATATTTCTCGGAAGAGTAGTACACTGCGCGAACTATTTCGCCCGCCACTGGCTGTCGGGATGTAGAACGTTCGTACAAGTGATCGCTATGAAACTAGGACTCGAGGTCGAATACTGGGTGATCGACGAGAAAGGTGATCTCACGTCGGGGGACCCGCTCGTGCAGGCACACGAGTGCGTGGTTCCGGAGTTCGTGGACTCACTCATCGAAGTCGTCCTCCCGCCGATGGAGTCACGAGTCGCCCTCGAGATCGCGTTTATCGACGTACTGAACACGGTTCTCGACGTCGCGACCGCACACGGGAAACAGCTCGTCCCGCTCGGAACGCCGCTACTCGAGGAGTCGCCGGCCGTGCGATCGAAACGGGGCGCGACGCTCGAGCGGATCTACGGCGACGACCTGCGGTTCGCGAAGAACGTCGCTGGCATGCACGTTCATTTCGACCAAACGAATTCGATCGCACAGGCGAACCTCCTCACGGCACTCGATCCGGCGCTCGCGCTCGTCGCGTCGTCGCCGTACTACGGCGGGCAGCGAACGGCGACCGCGGCGCGGGCCGCCGCGTATCGTCGCGGGATGGACGACCGGTTTCACCGCTTTCGCGAACTCCAGCCATACGTGCTGACACCGGACGCGCGTGCGAAACAGGCACGGCAGAACTTCGACTCGTTTCTGAACCTCGCCGTCGCCAGCGGGGTTCCCGAGGCCACCGTGTACGAACAGTTCTCGATCGAGAACGTGATCCACAGTCCCGTCCGGATCCGGGACGACCTTGGAACCGTCGAGTGGCGTGCGTCGGACACTGCCCTTCCGAGCCAGCTCTCCCAACTCGCGTTCGATATCGCACGGATTCTCGAGGAGGCGGCGACGAAGCCCGTGGTCGTCGGCGGCGAGCCGGGTTGCTATCCGGGAGCGATCGTCATCCCGACGTTCGAGCATCTCCGAGGGCTGTCCGACGAAGCGATCGTCGATGGGCTGACCCCTCGAGTTCGGACGTACCTCCGGTCGTTCGGGATCGATCCGACGGCCTACTCGCCGCTCGTCGAGCGTTTCCCGCTCGCCGGGACGATCTCCCCCGACGAGGCCAGGGCGATGCGACTCGAGTGTGCGCGACTCCTCAGAGCGGATGTCGACCTGCTCGATGCGGCGAAGCAGTCCGACGATCCGTTCGGAGAACGTCACGCGGCTGCCGACGACCGCCGTCTTCGGACGAACGAACTGATCGACTCGGGAGAGCGATTTCGTCGCGGTAGCGTCTAAGTTCACCCGCCTCGAGTACCGGACTCTCGCGTGCCTCCCCAGCGTCGGGTCGATCCGACGACGGAGGGACGGAGTGACACGTCTGATCCGATGGCAGCAGGCGGCCGCAGCTACATACCACCGGACGTGGAACGATAAACCATGAGCCACGGAATTCCCGAGACCGACGGAACCCACGAGACGAACGAGATAACGCTCGCACGGTTACCGTCCGGCGTGGCGCTCACGACGACGACCCACACGTATCGGGGCGCCGAGGAGGGTCCGACGCTCTACGTACAGGCGGCCCAGCACGGTCGCGAGATCAACGGAACGGAGACACTTCGGCGGTTTCACGAACGGCTGCCGCTGGAGTCGCTGTCGGGAACCGTCGTCGCCGTTCCCGTCGCGAATCCGTTAACGTTCGATCGCGTCTCCTATACGACGCCGGAGCAACTCGACAGCGTCAACGCCAACATGAATCGGATCTGGCCGGGCGACGCCGGCGGGAGCCTCCACCAGCGAATGGCCGCCCGCCTCTGGGAGGAGATCAGCCAGGCCGACGCCGTTATCGACCTCCACACGGGCAGTCCCGACATGCTCCCCCACACCGTCTACCAGGAGGGCGATACGCGGTCTCGTCGGCTCGCCGAGGCCTTCGGAATCGATCTCCTCTTGTCCGAAGAGGCCGACGACGACGCCTCCGACGAGTGGCATCGACGCGGATTCGCCGGAAAGCTCCGCGTCGCCGCCGCGAACGAAGGGATCCCATCGATCACCCCCGAACTCGCGCACAACAAGCAGATCGTCGAGGACGTCGTCGACGAGGGCGTCGACGGCTTGCTCGATGTCTGTCGGTACCTCGGGATGCTTCCCGGCGAGATCCCCGAGCGAGATCTCACCGTCGCTCGCAACCATCTGGGACAGGTTACCGCCACTACGGCCGGCTTGTTCCGACCGAAGCCATCGCTCGAGGTCGGTCAGGAGATCACCGCCGGAACGCCGATCGGCACGGTGTACGATCCGACGACGTACGAACCACTACACGAGGCCGTGGCCGACCGCAACGGAATTCTCTACGCGCTCACGCAGGAGGCGACCGTCGTCGGCGGCGACCAGCTCGCGAGCGTCGCGCTGATCCGCGAGGAGTGAGCTCAGGGAAGCCCCAACAGCGAGAAGCCGACCGTCGAGACGACGACGAGCGCGACCGTCCAGACGCCGAGTCCGACCGTGAGCCACCCGAGGATCGCTCGCGTGTCGTCACCGGCGACTACCGCGAGCAACGCCGTGAGATGGATGCCCGCGAGTATCGGGCCGGCGAGGGCGAGACCGGCGAGTCCGTAGCGCTTCCAGAGCCGTCGCGCGCGTCCGTAGCGTTTGCTCGAGTCGGTTGGGTCGGTGCCGGTCCGTCGGTACCACCAGGCGACCAGTCGCCCGTGCCCAACGACGATCGCGCCGACGGCGGTGGCGCTGCCCGCGAAGGCGGCAAGCCCCGTCGCGACCGGATCGAGTCCGAGTCCGATGGCGACCGGGATGACGACGAACGGCTCGATCGCCGGAGTCATCGCGAGCAGGAAGACGAGTAGGTAGCGGCCGAGGCCGGTTCCCTCCTCGAGGATCGTGCCGACGTCGACGAGTGCTGGAACGAGCATCGTGAAAGCCGTCCGGCCGACGGACGTATTAGTAGCCATAAACGACCGTCGGCGAAAAACCGGTTTCGATTTGCGCGTCCGGCAGCGTTCCCGGCCGAATCCGTCAGCAGGTCGAGAAGCCGCCGTCGACGACCAGCCCGTGGCCGCTGACGAACGACGCTTCGTCGCTGGCGAGGAAGAGGATCGAGTCGGCGATCTCCTCCGGTTTACCGAGTCGCTTCAGCGGGTAATCCTCGGCCATCGCTTGCTGAGCCGCTTCAGGATCGTCTTGCGTTGCCAAGTACTGATCGAGCATCTGGGTCTCCGTGAAGCCGGGACAGACGGCGTTGGCGCGGACGCCGTAGGGACCGGCCTCGGCGGCGATCGTTCGAGTCATGTTCAGGACGGCAGCCTTGGTCGTCGAGTAGGCGGCCTGCTTTGGCAGTCCGAGGATCGAGGCCAGCGAGCCGACGTTGACGATTGAGCCGTGGCCCTGTGCTTTCATGTGGGGAAGCGCGGCGGCACAGCCGTTCCAGACGCCCTTGATGTTGACGTCGATCACGAAATCCCGAACGGCGTCGTCGACGTCCTCGAGGCTCCCACCGGGGTGACCGGTGCCGGCGTTATTGATCATCACGTCGATGCCGTACTCCTCGGCGACGGCATCGACGACTTCGTCGAACCGCTCGCTATCGGTGACGTCGAGTTCGCGGAACTCGGCCTCGCCGCCGGCCGCTTCGATGTCGGCGACGGTCTCCTCGCCACCCGGCGTATCGACGTCCGTGACGACGACGCGGGCGCCCTCCTCGGCACACCGCTTTGCAGTCTCCTCGCCGATCCCCGATGCCGCACCCGTAATGACGACGGTCTTGTCTGCTAATCGCATACTCGCGACATCGGAGGGCGGCTACATAAAGTCGTTCATCATTATCGATTCGGAAACTGGTTCTGTTTGCCGAAACCTCTCGAAACCTAAACAGTGGTAAGATGGTTGAACGGCCGTTCGCAGGTCTTCAGCAAAAACCGGGATCCGCTATCGTGAACGTCGCCCGCACCGACGCGATTCAGAACGCGCGAAGATCCTCGAGCACCGACTCTGCACTGCCGTCCGCGATCACGTTACGCGCTTTTTCAAGGCCATCCTCCAAACTCTCGACGTCCTGTCGGGCGTACATCCGGAACGCGCCGTTGAGCGCGATGGCGTCGGCGAAGTCGTCGTCGCGCTCGCCGGCCAGCACCTCCTCGGTGATCGACGCCGAATCCGCGGTGACGTCGTCGACCGCGAGGTCCTCAGCCTCCATCTCCATGCCGTAGTTCGCAGTTTCGATTTCGTAGTCCTCGAGCTCCGCCTCGCCTTCGTCCCACTCGGCGACCTTCGTGTAGCCGGGTCGGATGTCGTCGTAGCCCTCCATCCCCTGGAAGAAGATAGCACGGGAAAAGGAGAGGTGGTCGCTCTCCTCGATCAGGTCGGTCATCTTCTTCGCGAACGCGAGGTGGTAGAACGAGCCGAGGTGAACGTCGGCGTTGGCGGGGTTGGCGACGGTCTCGATGGTGTTGACGAACGTCCGGACGCCCATCATGTCGCGTCGCTCGTAGAGCTCCTGAATACCGGGATTGAAGGCGGGCTGGTAGTAGAAGCCGAAGCCGGTCTCGTCGACCATCTCGGCGCTCTCGGTCGGCTCGAGTTCCGTCCGGACGCCGAGTTCGTCGAGGACGTGTTTGTACGCGGTCGCCTTCTGGGTCGGAACTCGATCACCGGAGTGGACGACGACGGGCGTTCCCGCGGCGGCGGCGACGAGTCCGGCGCCAACGCCGAGGACGGCGGAGGTGTGCTTGCCGTCGTAGTTCGCGCCGCAGTCGACGGGATTCGCGTCGGGCTCGGCGGTAACGACCGATTCCTCGAGCATGATGTCGGTGTAGCCCGCGAGTTCCTCGGGGTTGTTGCGCTTCCAGCGGTTGGCCAGCCAGAACGCGCCGAGTGTCGTCTCGTCGGGCTCGCCGGCCAGAATGCGCTGGAGGGCCTCTCGAGCCTGCTCGCGAGTCATGTCGTCGGCGGACTTTGGACCGGAGCCGACGATCTCCGTCATCAGCCGTTTGAGCGGCCACTCGCCGAACTCCTGGGTTGCCTTCGCCATACGCGCTCGTTGGGACGGGCGGCGCAAAAACCTCCCGTTTCCGGTCTCGTCTCGCCGACGAATGACGGGTTTTTCGGCCAACAACGCGACAGTCCCAGAAATCGGATCGGTCGCCACCGGTTCTACGTCGGCAACCGGCCGGGTGGCGCAGCGGCGACCTAGTCTCCGCCCGGTCTGGACCGACCCCGACACCCGCCGGCGCTCGAGCGGACCCGAAAACGATACGGTGGTGTTCTCCCTAGCCCATCCAATGAGCAGCCTCTCGGGGGAGTGGCGCGAGTCGATCGACGACGTCGACGCGGCCATCATCGACGGCTACCAGAGCGGCGTTCCCGTCGCGGAACGTCCGTTTCGCCACATTGGCTCGGATCTCGGTATCGACGAGGACGACGCGCTCGAGCGGGTCAGCCGACTCCACGACGCCGGCATCGTCCGGCGGTTCGGAGCCGTGCTCAACCCGCCGGTGATCGGGTCGTCGACGCTGGCGGCCGTGCAGGCACCCGACGACCGATTCGACGAGGTCGCCGCGATCATCAACGAGTACCGGCAGGTCAACCACAACTACGCCCGCGACCACGAGTGGAACATGTGGTTCGTCGTCACCGCGGGCTCGCGGGCGACGCGGGACGAAATCCTCGCGGAAATCGAGGCCCGAACCGGCTGTGCGGTTCTCAACCTGCCGATGCTGACGGACTACTATATCGACCTCGAGTTCCCCGTCGTCAACGCGGACCGGTTCGCACGCGAATCGATAGACGCGGGCACCGACTCCTCCGCGACCCGCATGAGCGAGGAGGCGACCGGCGACCTCTCCGCGTTCGACGCCGATCTCCTGCTCGCGATCCAGGACGGCTTTCCGCTCTCGAGGACGCCGTACGGGGATATCGCGGCCCGGCTCGAGGCGGACGTCGAGGACGTGCTCGAGTCGATCGGTCGGCTCGTCGACAACGGTTGTATCAAACGCATCGGTTGCGTGGTCAACCACGTCGTTACCGGCTTCGACTCGAACTGCATGGTCGTCTGGGACGTCCCCGACGACCACCTCGACGCGTGGGGTGAGCGCGCGGGCGGTCTGCCTTACGTCACGCTCTGTTATCACCGACCGCGCCGGCCCGAGCAGGGCTGGTCGTACAACCTGTTCACGATGATCCACGGTCGCGATCCTGACGCTGTCGACGCCAAGATCGACGAGTTGGCGACCGACTATCTTCCGGTCGACCACGAGCGCCTCTACTCGACCGAGACGCTGAAACAGACCGGCGCGCGCTACGAGGAACTCGTCGGGCAGTGACGCTACGTTAGCCGAACAAACCGACCAGCACCAGCCCTAACCCGGTCAGGAGGAGCACGCCCGCGATCATCGCGGTCAGCAACTGCAGCGAGGACTCGGCGTCCTCGGCGAGTTCGAGTCGCGGATAGAGGTGCCGGGCACCGACCAACGCACCGATCCCTAAGGCGAGTGCACTGACACCGAACGCGAGCAGTTCGGCGTTCATCGCTGACAGATACTGGCTCCGCGGTGAAAAATAGGTCTCTTCGTATCGGCTGCCGAGAACTGTCGCTGTGCCTGACGTCGGGCCACGGGAGCAACAGCGACGCGACCGACGGAGACGATGCATCGCGAGTCGGTATCCGCGCCGGTTCTGAGCGGTCGCTCAGCCGAGGTAGGTCCCCGCAGCCGCGTACAGAAACACGCCGCCTATCGCGAGCCCGCAGATCGCGATGCCGGCCCCGAGCAGTCGCATCAGGTCCGTCATCAGCGCCGGATACTCCGGTTGTGGCTCGAGGTTCGAGACGAGGACGTAACACAGCAGGCCTGCGCCGGCCGCGAACAGTCCGAACGTCGCCGGCGCGAGCCACTCCATGACTCCGGTGGGGGGTCCGGAGTCGTATATCCTGTGGCCGGTTGGGGAAAAACCCATGCGCTCTCGAATGCAACGAACGAGTATGAGCGATCGCTCGGAAGAGGTGACCGAGAGCCGCGACACCGAGGATCTCCTCGCGGAGACCGAGGAACTGCTCTCGGGAACTGGGGGCGGCGTCGACCCCGGCGAGTCACGATCCCCGGAGGAGGGTGAGCCACAGCGGTCGGTCGACGCGGACTCGCGGACGACGTCTACGCCGCTCGATGCTCCCGCTGAACCCGACGCGAAATCGGGTTCGTCGCGGCTCTCGAGCCTGAAGTCGAAGCTCTCGATCCCCACGTCGGGACCCTCGCTCGAGCAGTACTTCTCGCCGCGAGCGTTCTTCGCGTTCGTCCTGCTGGTCGGAACCGGACTGGTCGCCGGGGGAATGACGATTCCGTTCGCGGGCCGCGTCCTCGGCATGTTCGGCGTCGCCTTCGCGGTCGGACTGCTCACGTCGAAACGACGGTACCTCGAGATGGCCGCCGCGGGGACGACGGTCGGCGGCCTCTCTGCGCTGGCCAGCTACACCGTGCTCGCGGTCGCCGGCTCCTACCAGGCCGTCGTCGCCGTCGGCGTGGCCGCCGGGCTGGTGGGCTGTCTCATCGGCTACTACTTCGGTCGTGACCTGCGTAACGGGCTCGTTCGAGATATCGACTGAGCGGCCGACTCGCGGAGTCGAGCCCGTTTAGGCCGTCGTCAGCTCCCATCCCCGCTCGGTCCGGCGAACGACCCCCTCGTCGGCCATCGACTCGAGCAGTTCGGCGACGAGTTCGCGAGGTGCGTCGACGTCCTCGGCGAGTTCGCCGACCGATTTCGGTTCGGAGCGAATGCTCGCCAGCAGGTCGGCGTAGATCCGACTTTCGGGACCGGTGCCGACCGTCTCGGAGATGCCGTCGAGCACATCACAGAGTCGTCCCTGAACCCATCGTTGGGCCAGCGAGAGTTCGTTCTCGAGTTGCTCGAGATCTTCCAGTGCGTGGAGGAGGTCGTCGAGATCGCCGCCTTCGTCCCAGGAGACGTCGAGCGTGAGGTGCCGACAGGTCGTGATGTCGAAGCTGCTGTTGGCGGGATAGGCGCTCTTGCTCGCGAAGCCGTAGGGCGAGACGTTCACCTCGAGACGGACGTGGCGAGCGATATGAAAGTACTTCCGACGCTGGTCGTCGACCCGGCTCTCGATCAGGCCCGCCTCCTCGAGCTTCCGGAGGTGTTCGATGACCGCCTTGGGACTCACGCCGAGGTACTCCGAAATTTCGGTGACATAACAGGGCTTGCGGGCGAGCAGCCGGAGGATCCGTCTCCGGTTTTCGTTCCCCAACAAATCCAGCAACGCGGCGGAGTCCATCACGAGAGGGTTAGGGGTCGTCGCTGAAAAGGGTGTCTGCTCGGTGCGAACGCAGACGTACGGGTCTGGGTCGGTGGCGGTCGGTGAGAACGGTGGAGTATCGCTCGAGTCGGTGTTCGAATCGCCCGTCAGTTGCCGGCGCCAGCGTGGCCCGGCGGGTTAGCGTTTCCCTGCCCCGGACTTCCGGTGTTTGTCTGGTTGCCGGAGTCGCCCTCGTTCGAGGGAGGCTCGTCGCCCTGTTCGGCGTCTTCGCCATCAGTCTGTCCGTCGGACTCGGAGTGGTCCGGCGGACTACCGGTTTCTCGATCGACGTCGGTCCCTCGGTCAGGACTGGCTCCCTGCCCCGGGTTCTCGTCGTCGGCCTGCGCTTCGTCGCCGGCCTGCGCTTCGTCGTCGGTCCGGTCGTCAGAACTGCTCTGTTCTGGCGGGCTAGCGTTTCCTTGCCCCGGATTTCCGTCGTCCGATTGGTCGCCGGGGTCGGCCTGACCGGGCGGGCTAGCGTTTCCCTGCCCTTGACTCCCAGTATCCGACTGGTTGCCGGGACCGGCGTGATCCGGTGGGCTACCGTTTCCCTGATCGAGAGCACCGTTCGACTGATTGCCGGCGCTTGCGTGCGCCGGTGGGCCACCGCCGGGAGTACCGTCAGGGCCGCCGAGTCCGCGTGCGATCTCGGCTACCTCCGGACCTGACAGCGTTGCGGCGTTCTCTCTGAGTTCCCCGAGGCGTTCGTCGAGTCGCTCGTCATCGACGTCGGTTTCGGTGGCCTGCTGTTCGGTCCGATCGATCGCTCGCTCGAGCGATTGGATCTCGACGGTCACCTGCGCCATCCGCGCCTGGTACTCTCCCCGGTGGAGGTCGTCTTTCCGTTCCTCGAGTTCCTCACGTTCGGCCTCGAGGTCGGCGTGTCGGTCCTCGAGGTCGGCCGTTCGCTCGAGCACGATATCGGCCCGGCGATCGTCATCGGCGGCTTCGAACCTCGAATCGTGCATTCCGGACTCGACTGACCGATCGGTGTCGGTTGCCACGGATTGCATGAACGCGGATACGTCCGTGTTCACCTCGTCGCTCGACTCGCCCTCGCTGTCGGAATCGTCGGTAAGCGTCCCCACGACGGCACCACTCGCGATCGGGGCGACCGTGAGTCCGACGATGGCGACCAGTACGAGGAACGCGACCGACCGACTGGTTCTCATTACTATTCCACTTGTCCCGAACATACTAAAAAGAGTGACCTTCGTTCGTACCGTTCAATCGAATTTGTGGATCGTCAGTTCAATTTCGACCGTTCACAACCGTTAGCGCCGTTTTTGGTAGCATCCAACCGATCCTTGAATTCGAGTTTCAGCTCGAACGCTGCGATCGTGAAGGCCGTTCATCTCCGATCGCTGTCCGTGCGAGCAACAGCCGCGGTCCGCACCGTCGGGTCGCGCTCCCAGGCCGTGACTATCGTTCACACGCCCCTCTGATCGTTCGTGAACTGATTGGCCAGTCGAACCAGTTCCTCGCAGTCCGGAATCCGTTGCCGGTGACCGTCTTCGCTGTTAGTCCTTCGACTTAAGCCTGTCCGAAAATAGTTATGTCTCGTCGGAGTGTGGTATAGTATAGCATGTTCGAGCGCTTTTCGCGGAGCTACTATCTCGGACGACTCTACGTGACGCCGACCGACGGGGATCACGCCCTCATGCACAGCGACCAACACGAGCAGATCAACGAAGCGGTGTACGCGACCGGCGACGGCGTCGAACGCCTCGATGCACCGCTCGTGATGAAACTCGAGAGCCAGCACTTTCCGGTCCACGGGAACGAGAACGTGCCGACGAACACGCTCGCCCTCCCGGAGCCGATGCTCGAGGGCTGTGACGTCCGGAATCCGCCGTCGCTCCGGGAGGTGTTGCTCGCCCGACGCGAGCACGCCGAGCGACTGCTCACCTGGTCCGGCGGCTGGCCCGACTCCGGCGACGACGTGCGAAACGCCGGAACCTAGAAGTATTCTCGCTTCGCCCCTTCGAACGAATGCTCGACGAGTTGCTCGGCCGCGCCTCGCTCAAAGACCGTATCGACGAACTCGAGGAGGAAAACGAGCGACTGCAGAGCCGCTACGAGGCCGAATCCGAGCGCCGGGCCGACGCGGCCACGGCCAGACAGGACGCCGAAGAGACAGTCAACCGGCTCGAGGACCGTATCGCCCAACTCGAGGGCGAACTCGAGCAGGTCGACGACGACGGCGACAGCCTCGCGGTCCGTCGTCGCGAACGCCTGCGCGGACGTCGCCTCGCCGACGTGGTCGATCGACTGACCTCCGTTCGGACCGGTCCCGAGGGGGCCCTGACGGCCGTTCTCGGGGCCGACGACACCGTCGACGACCTCCGGGACGAGACGGATCTCAACCTCGAGGACGTGCTGGGCGACCGAACCGGGCTCGTCGACGAGGCGGCCCCGTGCGTGCTCTGCGTCGACGACGCCGGGCTTGTCGCCGTCACGCTCGAGCCGCCGGTCGACCTCACCGACGAGACGCTCGGCGGCGACGAGTCGCACACGACGTGGGCCGACCGCTTCGCCCTCGAGGAGGAGTGGCTCCTGCCGACCGGCCGGTACGCGCTCGCGCTCGTCCGAACCGATCTGTTCGCGCTCGGCGTCTACGAGGGCGACGAGCGCGTCGACTACCGGGGCTTCGAGAGCGACGTGAAGGGCAGCCACTCGAAGGGCGGTTTCTCGCAGGCTCGATTCGAACGCATTCGGGACGACCAGATCGACGACCACCTCGAGCGCTGTACGGCGGCCCTCGCCGACTACGACGTCGAGCGCCTGTTCGTCGTCGGTCAGCGCGGCGTCGTCGACACGCTCGTCGAGGAATCGGGGCTCGATGTCGCGGGAACCGCCGCCGTCGACGCGACCGGCGACCCGAAACCGGCGCTCGAGGACGCTCACCGGTCGTTCTGGACGACCGATCTGCGGGTACTGTAAGCGTCTCGCGTGTTGGCACCTGCCGTTTCAGCCCTGACAGTCGGTGAACTGAACCCAAGCCGTTTCGATCGATGCGACCGTACTGTCGACCGGACGCCATTTCCGACTTCGTCTCCGTCTCGTGCGAACAGTGTGGCGAACAGTTCACGGCCCACCCCGGCTCCAACGCGGCGGATCGCGGGTTCTGTTCCCCCGCGTGTGCGCTCGAGTAATCGGCGATTTCGATCTCGAGGGGGCGACCCTCGAACGCCGGCAGCGGTTGAACTCGCGGACGTCGAAGCCGAGCTGTGGGCAGCACCCGCCCCGTTTGCGCCGACGAGTACTCGAAACGCGGCGGATGTCGTGAATATCTATCGTTAAGTAGGCCCTCGTTCATGATCGGATATGCGAATTGCAATCCTTGCCCACGAAGAGTTTCCCGGGCGTGCCAAGACCGCTCTCGGCGTGTTGCGATACTCCGACGACGAAGTTGTCGCCGTTCTCGACCGGGACAACGCCGGGAAACGGGTCTCCGATTTCGTTCCCGACGTCCAGGACGCCCCGATCCGCGAGGGGATGGCCGATCTCGCGGCCGATGACGTCGACGCGCTGCTAATCGGTATCGCGCCCATCGGCGGCGGCTTCGAGGAAAGCTGGCGAGAGGACGTTCGAACCGCACTCGAGTACGGCTGCGACGTCGTCTCGGGGCTGCACTACTTCCTCGAGGAGGACGAGGAGTTCGCGGCGCTCGCGGCCGAGAACGACTGCGAACTCTGGGACGTACGCAAGCCGCCCGAGGACCTGACGGTCAGTCAGGGTATCGCAGATCAGGTCGACGCCGAGGTTATTCTCACGGTCGGCACCGACTGCTCGGTCGGCAAGATGACCGTCTCGATGGAACTCGCTCGCGACGCTCGCGAGGCCGGCTACGACGCCGAAGTGATCCCGACCGGCCAGACGGGGATCATGATCGAGGGCTGGGGGAACCCGATCGACCGCGTGGTGTCGGACTTCACCGCCGGCGCCGTCGAAGAGATGATTCTCGAGAAAGGCGACGAGCACGACTACCTCTTCGTCGAGGGCCAGGGCAGCATCGTTCATCCCGCGTACTCCGCGGTTACCTGCGGCATCCTCCACGGCGCGATGGCCGACAAACTCGTGCTCTGTCACGACGCCGGTCGGGAGGTAATCCACGGCTACGAATCGTTCGCGCTCCCCGAACTCTCGGCGTACGTCGATCTCTACGAAGACCTCGCCACATCGGTCGCGGACAGCGAGGTCGTCGCCGGCGCCCTGAACACGTCGAACATCGACGACGATGCGGCCGCACGCGAGGCCGTCGACGAGTACGCGAGCGACCTCGGCATGCCTGCGTCGGACGTCATCCGCTTCGGAAGCGACGCCCTGCTCGAGGAGTTGATATAAATGGCGCTCGAGACCGCATTCGAACGACACGCGCTGCCGCTCGAGTACCCGTTCACGATCGCCCGCGGGACGGCGACCGAGGCCGAGGTGGTGACGGTTCGGATCGAGGACGAGAACGGGACGGTCGGCGTCGGCGGTGCCGGCCCGTCCCCCCACTACGGCGAGACCGTCGACACGGTGACGACGGTCCTTCCCGACTTGCTCGCCGTCGTCGAGGACTGTGGCGACGTCCACCAGCTCGAGCGAATCGAACGCCGGATGCGCGAGACCGTCAACCGGAACCCGGCGGCCCGCTGTGCGGTCAGCATTGCGCTGCACGATCTGGCGGCGAAACGGCTCGAGATCCCCCTCTATCGGTACTGGGGGCTCGATCCGGAGCGGACCCTCGAGACCTCCTACACCATCGGGCTCGACGACACGGAAACGATGCGCGCGAAGACGGAGGAAGCCCTCGAGCGCGGTCACGGCGTCCTCAAGGTCAAGCTCGGAACGGAGCGCGATATCGAGATCATCCGAACGATTCGATCCGTCGCACCCGACGTCCGTCTCTACGTCGACGCGAACGAGGCCTGGACGCCCCGCGAGGCGGTTTCGAAGATCGACCGACTCGCCGAGTTCGAGCTCGAGTTCGTCGAACAGCCCGTTCCGGCCGAGAACCCCGAGGGATTACGGTTCGTCTACGAGCGCTCTTCGCTGCCGATCGCCGCCGACGAATCCTGTATCACGCTCGAGGACATTCCCCGAATCGCCGACCGCTGTGATATCGCGAACCTGAAACTGATGAAGTGTGGCGGCCTGCGGGAAGCCAAGCGGATGATCCACACGGCTCGCGCGCACGGTCTGGAGGTTATGTGCGGCTGTATGTCCGAATCCAACGCCTCGATCGCGGCGGCCTGCCACCTCGCGCCGCTGCTCGACTACGCCGACCTCGACGGCTCGCTGTTGCTCGCCGACGATCCCTACGACGGCGTTCCGATGCCCGACGGCCGGATCGAGCTGGCCGGTCTCGAGCGGGCAGGAACCGGTGCCATGTTGCGGTAATCGGCGCCGGACTGGTCCTCGGGCAATCAACGTTCGCTCCGCGAGTAGTTTCACGGAACGAGTGTCAGCCGAATCGTCAACAGGGATTTATGCCGGTTCTCGGTGTGGAAATGCGGGTATGTACGACGATGACGGCAGTCGAAACCTATCCCGTCGGACACTTTTGCGCGCGTCGGCGGGTGTCGGCGCGATCTCGGTATTCGGTGCAGGGCAAGCGAGTGCGAGTACCCCTGGTGGGGCGCAGTCCTGGTTCGACGGTTCTTGTCCCGATGCGACGATCGAGCCGAGTATGGGGCACTGCGAGGGGTCGAGTATGGACGGCTGTGACGACGACCACCCGGAGACGGTCGCGCTGCAGACGGCCGTTCGAGAGTCCCTCGAGGAGCAGTATCCCGACGTCGCCGCGTTAGTCGACGCGGGGTTCAAACCCTATTTTGATACGCTCAACCGGGACGACGACGGCTGGTCCCACTGGATCAACCCCGAGTACGTCGGCGACGACGAGATCCTGAACCCCGAGCGGCCGGAGTCCGTGCTGGTGGACAACGACTCCTGGCGCTCGATCGGCGTGATGTTCATCGCGACTCGAGGCGGCGAGCCCGTCGATCCGCCGCCGGCGGTGTACGACGATGGCGACGCTGACGGGAACGCGGAGCACGATGTGATTGACGGTGAGGCGGCGGCTGACGAAGATCACGATGGGGACGGTGACGGCCACGATGAACACGACGAGGATCACGGCGACCACGATGAGGGTCACGACAACCACGACGGCCACGGTGATCACGACGGGACGCCCGGTCGCTGTTCGCCCTGGCACTACCACGCCGGCCTCCCCGGCCGGTTCGGGTGGTGGTACTACCGGCAGGCCTACGAGCAGGACTTCGCTCAGGATGGGCTTGCAGGGCTCGAGCTACCCTGCCGAACGCCATGTATGATGCACGTCTGGACCGTCGACCACCCCGAGGGCGTCTACGCCCATGGCGCGCCGCCGCCGGAGTACCGCGAGCAAGCGCCGGCGGAGAACGCCGACCTCGAGACCGACGCCGAACCCGGCACCGACGAACTGAGCTGGGAGACACTTCCGGAGGATCTCGTCCCCCAGCACCTCCCGGATGACCTCGCGGCGCTGGTGCCGGGGCTGTAGCGGGTACTCGGAGTCGTACTACGTGGAGAGCAATACGGCTTCTCGGTTCGGAATTGAGTATACCACTGGGTCATCCGATTCGGTACCTACAACTGCGAACTGATCAGTTGACACTCTACCAGTCACAGACACCGTTACGTAATCCAAATAATGAAAACGTATTCAGTAGCCGTTCATCACTGTACAGGCAGCGAGTTCGTGCAGTGAGTGGAGGAGTGCAACGGTCGGTACAGATACCTTCCTAATTACACGAAAAGGTTATGTTTTATAGATGTCAAATGATGATATGGTCGTGTCTTCGAAAATCATAGTATGGGCGGGGCTCTGCTTGCTCGGTCTCGGTGCGTACTTTCCGTGGGTCATCACGAATCCGGCGTATGAGTACATTCATCTAGTCAAGATCGCGGGTATGGGATCAGGAACGGAAACGTATGGACTTGTAACGCTTGTACTTGCAGTCATTGCTGCGCTCGGGATACTGATCGAAATTCGGTGGATTAGCAGCGAAGCGTTTAGAACGGTTGTCGGAACCGTCTCGGTCGTTCTCTCGTCAGGGTTCTTTTTCACTCAGTACGGAGTGACAGGAATGTTTATTGCAGGGACTGGTATGTACTTGACATTAATCGGTGGAATCGTCCTCCTGATGGGGAGTGGCAAGTCATTTCTATACTCTCAGCGGATGAGTTCACCACGAGGGCTTTGTTTCTTTCAATCGGACTGCGGTGAGTCTGCCGATCAATAGACCCACATATTGTTCAGTTATATCGTCCCGCCAGCCAAATCATAAAAATAATTGTTCCAAAACCGATAGCTGTGATACCGATGGCAAATTCGGGACTTGTAAGCGGAAGTTCTCCCAAATAACCAGTTGTCTGGTTTATTACCCAAATAGCAACAAGAAGTGAGATGGCGAGGCCTATGAAGAGGAGTTCATAGTCAAACCACGTCTTTAGACCTTCCAACAACGGCATAGTAACAGATTTGATTGGGAAGGTTATTGTCTTTTAGTCAATCTGCCATCTACAGTTACTGGCGAGAACTCTTTGACCTCTACTGAGCGCGATTTTCACGGCCAGCGTTGCTAACGAAATCGTACTCCCAATCACCGATAGAACGGTACTGCTAGCTGTGAATCGCGGATAACGAGCGAGCGGCGTTAATCGCTCGGTTGCAGGCGGGTCTGGGAATCGTGTGTCGCCGTATACACGTTCCCGCGGACGCGAATCTCGCCGCCCTCGAGCGGCCGATTGCTCCCGTTTGTGTTCCGAGTGGACTGGGTGAGCCGCCAGAGCGGACGGATATTGCAGAGCGCGAATCCGATGACGATGAGCGCGAACCCGGCGACGGTCGCCGCGGTGATCTGCTCGCCGAGGAGAGTCGCCCCGAAAATCGTCGCGACGACGGGTGACGCGTAGTTGATGAGGCTGACGTTCGTCGCGCCGATCCGGCTCAGGAGGGCGAAATAGAGGAGGAACCCGCCCGCGGTGGCGACGATACCGAGGTACGCGAGCGCCGCGACTGCCGACGGCGTCCACGTCACGCTTTGGATCGTCGCCCCCGAACGTGCGTAGGCCGTAGTGTGGAGGAACACCGCGCCGATACCCATCGACCACGCGTGGAGCGACATCGTCGGGAGAACCGGCGTCCAGCGTTCCGTCAGCACGGAGCCGAGCGCGAAGACGACCGCGGACGCCAGGAGCAGTCCGATGCCGAGGAGCTGTCCGTCGAAGGTACCTCCGGCGACGGCGATCGCGATCACGCCGGCGAGCCCGGCGCCCAGACCGACGACGTCGGTGACGACGATCCGTTCCGTTGCGAGGAGGCGAATCGCGATGAGCGGGGTGATGATCGGCGTGAAACTGAGCACGATCGCGGCGACGCTACTCGAGACGTAGCTCTGGCCGACGAAGGAGAACGCGAAGTGCGCGCCGATGACGAGGAGTCCGTTCGAGAGCACGAGCGCCAGATCCCCCTTCGTCCGGGGTCGCCACTCGAGACGGCGGAGGAGAACGACGCCGACGAAGACGGCCGCAGCGATGTCCAACCGGGCCGCAGCGAACAGGAGCGGTGGCAGGGTCTCGAGCCCGATTTCGATCGCCGTGAAGGCCGTCCCCCAGACGAGTGCAAGCGCACCGAACAGCAGTACATCTCTCGAATCACTCATGTCATATCATCGTTGTGTGTGGCTGGTTCGAAGTTGATAGAGGAACTATTAGCGGCCCAAGTAAACGATTTGCGGGAATCGTGATAGCACGAGCCAGCGTAACCGGGGCCGTGTGAGTCATTCATCAGACATCGCTTTCGGAGGCGAGGGAAGACGGCCGTGACGGCGTGTTCGACGGCAGTGATCGGAGTCCGGTTGAAGTTCAATCGAAGTTCGGTTGAAGTCCGACTGATCTTCCCGTCCGAACCGACCAGTGCGATTTCCGCTTTCCCCACCGATTTAGCCACGCCGATCGACCGTCTGCGTATGGGCTACGATACGGCGTCCAAGACCGATCCGGAGTCAGTTGTCCCCGAGGAGTTCGGCGGCATGTGGTTCCTCAAGGAGGAACTCGAGTCCGACCACGTCGGCTTCTCGATCCTCGAACTCGAGCCCGGCGGCAAGGGCAAAGAACACGACGAGACCCACACGGATCAGGAGGAGATCTACTACGTGGTCGAGGGAACAGCCGAGATTGAATTGACCGATCGCGACGAGACGGTGACGCTCGCAGCAGACGAGCTGATTCGCCTCGATTCCGAAGAGTCCCGCCAGATCTTCAATCGTGGTGACGAGCGCGTCAAACTCGTGCTCGTCGGCGCACCGCTTTGATACGGACTGCTGTAAGTCATTCCGGAGAAACCACGAGTGTCCTGCGGTTGCTCCGACAAATCGTTACAACAGACCGTCTGAGACCCTGACGGACTCGACGGAGACGAGTGACGACGATGAACGCGTGGAATCGGTGGATCGAATGCGAGTGTCCTGCTGACGCTGGCGGCTAGGGTTTCCACGTCCTCCCCAACCGATTCGTTCCCTCCTTTCAGTCGGTCACTCATCCCTCGCGCAAAGTCGATCCGGAGTTCGCTCCGAAGAGCGAACTCCGGCCCAGCGCGCGCCACCGCACGTGGTCGGATCGGTTCTGGTCGGTAGCGGTGGTCAGATAACGTCGTCGGGATCGTGAACGTCGGCCATCCGCCGGGCTTCGGCGGCGTACTGCTCTCGCAGGTCGTCGTCGTCGACGGCACCGAGGTTGCCGGGATCGGCGTCGATCGCCGCGGTCGTGTCTCGAACGTCCGTAAACGACGTCAGCGCCCGCTCTTTGCGGAAGTATTGGTCTCCCTCAGTGGTCGCGTAGGTGAGGATGATCAGGTTTTGTTCGTCGTCGGAATACGTTCGTTCGACCAACCAGACGCGGACGGTGTCGGAAGCGGTGCTGGCCATGTCTCACTACTGGTCCCCGAACGAGAAGTAGCTCGGGGGCGGCGTCGATTTCGGCGCTTCTTGGCGTCGTCACTCCGACTCCCAGTCGATCTCCTCGCCGCGACTCGAGTCCCGCAGGATGAACGGTCCGATCGCCAACGTCCGTTTGGCCATCGTCGCGATCCGGAGGATGAAGGCGATCAACAGGAGGAAGGGCGTGACGGCGACGGTCGAGGTGGCGACGACGATCCAGACGATGGCGTCGATTCCCAGTATCGTTCCGGTCACGGCGTCGGCGTCGAAAAACAGCAGCATCGACATCGCGACGACCAGCGCGGGAACGGCGACGTACATCATCGCCCGCGAGAGGTTGATCAGCTCCCACTGGAAGTACAGCGTTTTGAAGTGCTCCCGGGCGAGGCCGAACAGCTTCAGCGATTCGAGCAACTCGTCGTAGGCCTCCTCGGCTTCCTCGTCGAAGGAGTCGACGTGAGAGTTCTTGATCCGGCGGGCGCGGAAGATCTTCCAGGAGTAGTTGTAGTCCAGTGCGGCCTTGACGACGTCGTAGGTGCCGAACTGGGCGTCCTCGAGGTCGTCCCGGATCGAGTCGGCGTGGGTCGTCAGGTTGTCGACGAAGTCGTCGACGCGCTCTCTGAGTTCCTCGTCGCGGCTGTCGGAGACGGCGTCACGAAAGTCGGTCGCGCGCTCCTCGGAGGCGGCGATGATCGCCTGGACGAACGACGCCGGCTCCGGCGGGCTGATCGGCGCGTCGATCGAACTCTCGACGTCCTCGCGGAACTCGAGGGCCCCGTCGAGCCGTCCGCGTTGGTCCTCGACGGCACCGAGCTCCTGTGAGAGAACCAGCGAATTGATCGTGACGACCAGCGTGACGCCGGTGATCAGCGCGGTGACGAGCGCCTGAAAGAGCGTGTGGACGGGCTCTTTCTCGCCCATCAGCGCCCGCAGCGAGATCGGGCTCAGTTCGCTGACGACGAGCAGACCGACGAAGACGAAGGCCATCAGTCCGGCCGTGACCAGCCACCGGTTCGCGTTCAGCAGGAGCTGGTGTTTCCAGGTGGGGTCAGCGCTTCGCTCGGCCATCGTGTCGCTGGGCTGTGAGCCGTCGCCGCTCATCGTCACGGGGGTACCACGATGGGGTGGAAATAGCTACGGAAACACTGCAGTCAGCGACGGGAACCCACCCAGTTCGGAAGCTGGGAACGCAGCTTACCCCAGATCCTCGTCCCGCTCTGACTCCCGGAGAATGAACGGCCCCATCGCCAGCGTTCGCTTCGCGACGGTCGCGATCCGGAGGATGTACGTGATGAAGACGACGAACGGCGAGATGCCGACGACGAAGCCGGCGCTGGTAATCCAGACGAGATTGTCGATACCCAGCGTCGTGCCGAGCAAGGTGTTCCCGTCGACGTACATGATCATGATCCCCATGATCGTCAGCGCGGGCACCGAGATGTACAGCAGCGCCCGCGAGAGGTTGATCAGCTCCCACTGGAAGTACAGCGTCTTGAAGTGCTCGCGGGCCGGCCCGAACAGTTTCAGCGTGTCGATCATGTGGTCGATTTTCTCGTCGGCGTCGTCCGAAAGCGAGTCCGCGTGATCGTCACGGATCTTGCGGGCGTCGTAGATCTTCCGGGAATAATTGAATTTGAGCGCGTTCCAAATAACCTGGAACGTCCCGAACTGGGCACCGTCGAGGTCACTTTTGACGCTCTCGGCGTTCTCCGTCGCGTCGTCGACGTAATCGGAAATCTTCTCCCGCAGCTCTTCGTCGCGTTCGTCTTCCACGACCTCCTCGAGTTCCTTCGCCCGCTCGGAGACGCCGTCGACGAGTTCGAAGAGGAACGCACCGGGTTCGGGGGGACTCGCGTCCTCGGAAATCGTGTCCTCGACGGTCTGTCGGAAGTCCATCGCCTCGCCCATGCGCTCGCGCTGGTCGCCGACCGCGCCGAGTTCCTGGGAGAG
Source organism: Natronorubrum amylolyticum (assembly GCF_052040145.1). NCBI lineage: Archaea > Methanobacteriati > Methanobacteriota > Halobacteria > Halobacteriales > Natrialbaceae > Natronorubrum > Natronorubrum amylolyticum. Next base: position 1,109,895 of record NZ_JBPPFW010000001.1, on the reverse strand, counting down.
CACGAGCTGGTTGATCGTGACGACGATCGAGGTGCCCGTGATGATCGCCCCGATAAAGGCCGAGAAGAGGAACTCGATCCCGTCCTGGTTCTCGACGATCGTTCGCAACGGCGTGAGATCGAGCAGGCTCGTGGCGACGAGCACGACGTAGACGATCAGGAGGATCGCCCCCGTGAACGCCCACCGATTCACCTGCAGCAGGATCCACAGCCGGGTCCCGCCCAGTCGCTCCTGCCCGCCGGAGTCGTCGCCCGAATCATCGTCGCTCATCGACTGCTCCAACCAACCATGGTGGCGGTCAAAATACCCGGCCCGGGAAGCGACGGCACTGCGACGTGTTCCCACAATAATACGACGGGGTTCGTCCGGTGACGTCCGACGTCCGTTCGACGAGGCCGACGAGTCGACATCACAGTCGAGCAACCGATCGTTCGGAACCGCTCAACGCCGCTACTCTTCGAAGTCGACACGCGGAACGAACGGGCCGAAGTCGGCCGTTCGACTCGCGATCGATGCGATCCGGAACGTGTAGACCAACAATACGATGAACGGCAGAAAAACGAACGTGACGACGAAGCTGACGATCAGGACGAGCGCGGTCGGATCGCCGACGATTTCGATGATCGTTCCGTAGGTTATCATGAAGATTCCGCCGCCGAGCAGCGTCGGAAAGCCGACGACTAACAGCAGTTTCGAAAGGTGCGCGAGTTCGTACTGCATGTCCAGCGTCTTGAACGTTTGACGAGCGATGGCGACGTGGCCGAGCAACTCGACGAGGAAATCGAGCGTCTCGAGGGCCTCGTCGGGCAGTTCGTCGGCGTGGTGTGTTCGAATGCTTCGAGCCACGTAGAGGTGGGCTCCGTTGAAGTGACCGAGCACCGCAGACAGCGTCTCGAACGTGCCGAAATCGGCACCCTCGAGCGAGTCGGAGACGATCCTCCCCTTCGTCGACGACCGCGTCGACGAACTCCTCGAGGTGAGTTGCGAACGTGGGATCGTCGATTCGGTCGATGAGCGGCCGTAGCGTCTCCGCGCGCTCGGCGGCAGTCTCGACGATCAGTTGGAGGTAGTCGGCGGGCGCGGCCGGACTGACGGGTTCGCCCGTTAACTCCTCGACCTCGCGGCGGAACGACGCCATCGACTCGAACCGGTCCTCGAGGTCGCCGGGCCCCGTCGGCGAGCAGCGCGAGCGCATGGACAACGCGATGGCGTTCCGCCGGGACGTCGAGGACGCCGTCGGTCGGGAGACCAGCCCACCGGAGCCCTCCACGTTTCTGCGCGGACTCGTGGAAACGACCGGGGAACACGCGCGGACGATCCTCGAGTGCCTCGAGGCCGAATCCGACCTCGACGAGGCAGTACGCGAAGACGTTCGCGAGTACGCCGAGGGAATCGCCGCGGACGCGGATCGCGTCGCACCCGACCTCGAGGGACGGCAGTTCGGGACGTTCGAGGTCGTGGCGGCGGCCCTCGAGTACAACTACTCCTGGAAGATCTACACCGGCCGACGGGTGCGAAATCGCCACGCCGACGAGCTCTCGGCCGAGACGCTCGAGACGTTCGACGAACTGCTCGCCGATCTGGAGTTCTTCGGACCGGCTCGCGAGCACTTCAAGACGCTGTATTCCGGTGGGAGATGATCGACCTCTCGCGGGCGCTGGTGGCCGTGTCGTTGCCCGCGCTGGCGGTCGCCGCCTACATGCTCCTGATCTTCGAGACCGGAGATATCGCCGGGACGACGGCAGGGATCGATCACGGATTGTTGGTGATCGGACTGGCCTTCGCGATCGGGGTGACACCGTTCTCGATCTTCCTTTCGTACATCCTCCGGATCGTTACCGTGGCGAAGTGGACGCTCGCGATCGGCCCGTTCATCCTCAGGGAGACCGACCGCGGCTCCGATATCGAGTGGGAGTAGCGTCCGACTCGCGCTCGGACTCACTCGTCGTCGTACGACACGCTGAACGGTCCTGCGTCCGGATCCTTTTGTGGCAACATCGGTCCGACGGAGGCCGTCCGACGGGTAACAGTCGCCGTCCTGAGGATATAGGAAACCAGCAGGGACAGCGGCGTAATGACGACCGCGATGAGTGCACTCACGACGAAGGGAAGGTAGACGGCGCTGATCGTGGGTCCGGTGAGGTCCGCGTACATGAAACCGATCGTCATCGCCGCCAGAATCGCCGGCACGCCGAAGTAGATCGTCAACTGCGAGAACCGGGTGAGTTCTCGCTGCAGGTAGGTCGTCTTGAAGTGTTCGCGAGTCGTGTTGAACAGTTCCAGCGTCCCGATCAGGTCGTCCAGCGCGTCGACTGCGTCGTCGGGTAGCGAGTCGCCGTGTCGTCCCCGAAGGTGTTTGGCGACGTAGAGCTGCCAGGCGGCGTCGTAGCCCACCGCCGCAGAAACCGCCCTGAACGTGCCGAAGCTCGTGTGCTCGAGGGTGTCGTCGATCCGCTCGGTACTCTCCTCGATGCTGTTCGTGTACTTATCGATCAGCTCTCTGACCTCGTCGTCGTCGTACCTCGAAACGGCATCGTCGAGCGTTGTGGCGTGGTGGTTGATCGATTCGACGACCAGCTCGAGTAACCGGGTCGGTGAGGCCGGACTCGCCGGCACGTCCGCCGTTTCCGCGACGTCGTCCCGAAAGCTCATCACGCCCTCGAGTTGCTCGCGCGCGCCGCCGGCGGAGGCGAACTCCTGGGAGAGAATCAGCTGGTTGATCGAGACGACGAGCGTGACCAGCGAGAAAGTTCCGGCGATCATCCCGCCCGCGAGCCGCGTGATCGAGTCGTCGTTACTGAAGGCGATGAATCCGACCTCGTTCATGACGAGAAACAACGAGAAGACGGCGACAGAGACGAGTGCCGCGATGAACAGACGGTCCCCATCGACCAGAAACCACTCTTGGAGTCGGGTCAGCGAATTAGTCCGTTTCCCGATCTCCGTTCCGTGGGACTCGAGCGTCTCGTCGGTCTCAGAAGACCCCATACTCTTACGATCAGCCGAGGCGATAATAAGGGCCTGCGTTGCACATACTAAATCCGTGCGTCTCTGGGTCCTGTGACGAGTTTGGACCGATTTCGACGAACGAATCCGGACGCTGCCGGTTCAGGGCCTACACTCAAATGCGTTCAGGCTGACGATTTCACTATGTTCAGTCACGCGGATTTTCCACGTCCAACGGGACTCGCGAGGAGGCGACACCGATGACGAACTCGGCACTGAGTCGTCGGCGCGTGCTCGCCGCACTCGGCGTCGGCTCCGCGGCCGCACTCGCCGGCTGCACCGGCGACGGCGGTCCCGGAATCGGCGGCGATCCGGAGTACGAGGCTGGCGAGATCGGCGATGTCGACGGCGAACCGCGCACGGAAGACGAACTGGTCGCCGCCGAGGCCCTCGCCGAACAGGAGATCGACGAGGGCGTCACGCCGCTCGAGGAAATCTCGCTCACCGACCACGAGTTCGTTTTCGAGGACGACTACCGCGGCTCGACCGTCCAGGGAACCGTCGAAAACACGGGCGGCGATCGGATCGAACTCGTCGAGGTCCGTGTCCGAGTCTACAACGACGACGGCGAGCAGATCGGTCGCTACCTCGCCTCGACTGGCGATCTGGACGCCGACGTGATCTGGGAGTTTCAGGTCATTATTCTCGAGCCCCCCGACGATCTCGCCGAGTACGATATCACCGCGCTCGGGACGCCGACCTAATTCGAACGTCCGTACCGTGGCGGATCGAACGGCGGACCGGGACGCGAGAGCGCGCTCTTACTCGTAAACGTCCTCGAGCAGGTCCCGAACCCGATCGTTGCGCCGCTCGAGGGCGTCTCTCGCAGCATCCGGATACGCCTCGGAGGGCGGATCGAGCCCCGGCTCTTCGTCCAGGTCCGGCCAGCCGACGACGATACTGCCGACCGCGCCGTCCGATTCGTACGGGACGGAGACGTAATCGTACACGCCCTCCTCGTCGAGGACGCGGTCGAAGGCGTCCCCGGGGCCCAGCTCGCCGCTCGACCACGGCTCCGCGGCGTCGGGAATTCGTCGCTGATCGCCGTGCGTATCGGGGTGGTACGCGACTACCTCGTGGTCGCCGCCGTCGACGACCCACTCGACCGTTCCGCCCTCGACAAGGTGGACGACCGGCGGCTCGATCTGATTGTCGGCGTCTCCGTTCGAGAGTTCGGCCTCGGCGTATGCTTTGGGATCGCCCAACAGCGGGTCGTCCGCACCCACTTCCTCCTTAAGACAGCCGGCGAATCCGGCCACGACAGATGCGGCGCTCGCCGACAGCAGTCGTCGTCGGGTTCGTCGTCCGCTCACGAGCGGTGAGTTGGCTGGCGACCGGAATAAGAACGCGGTCACTACGGGACGTCGCTTCCCTCCACCCCGTCGGCTCGCCGCGTCCGCGGCGGTATCGATGAGCGGACCTGCAGCGCGAGCGCTTTTGACGATACGCGTCGTTACTCCGAACCACGTGCCCGACGCCGATCTCGAGGTCGACGAGCCGGAGACCGATTTCGACCTGAAAGATGAGTACAGCGCGACGGTCAACGTCTTTCTCCACTTTATGGTCCTCGGTGCGATCACGCTGGTCACCGGTCGGCCGTTCCTGTTTCCGAGCCTCGGCCCGTCGGCGTACCTAATGGCGACCGGCGAGCAGCCGCGGGCGGAGGGTGGCTACCACGTCATCGGCGGTCACGCGGTCGCCGTCGTCTGCGGGCTGATCGCCTACGCGCTGGTCGGCAACGAGGTCAGCGCGTACGTGGTATTCGACCGACCAAACATCGCGTTCTCATGGGAACTCGTTTACCTGATGGCGAGCGCGACGCTCGCGATGATGCTGACGACGACGACGATGCTGTTGACGAAGACGAATCACGCGGCCGCGTGTGCGACGACGCTGATCGTCGCGCTCGGACTGATGGGTGGACTCGAGGACGGCGTCATCATCGTCGTGGCCGTCGCTATCCTCTGGTATCTCCACGATCGCGTGATCTCGACGCTCGCCGAGTGGTTCGGGTTCAAACCGCGAGATGCGCGAGAGTGACGGTTCGAGTTCGAGCCGAGAGGATCCCGGACGGAGCGCCTCGAGTCGTTACTCGTCCTCGAGGAGGGTGTCGTCGACCCCCTCGCGCACCTCCTCCGACGTGAGCGCGAGCGCGTACGCCGGCCGCCCCTTCCCCGTCGGCGACGTTCCGTCGATCTCGACCTCCTCGACGAACCCTTCGTCCTCGAGTCGGTAGAGCGACCGCATGACGTCCGCCTCGGTGATCGTGCCGACGACTTCCGTGTCGACGTACTCGAGCTGGTCTGTGCATACGTGGCGAAGTTTGTGCGTCTGGACTGGTGTCTCGCCGTCTCGATGTAGTTCGGCGACCCCGAGAAGGACGACTTGATTAGTGAGTGACAGCACCTCGAACGCCTGTTCCGTGCCCATACGGTCCCTTTTGCGTCGACCGTGGTAGTCGTTGCTCTTGCATCCGCGCCGCACAGATCGTCACGAAAACGAGTGCCGAGTCGTTACGCCGTTCGATTACTGCCCGCGGATCGCGATCAGGCGTTCTCCTCGTCCTGTAACTCCGCGAGCTCGGCCTCGACCTCTTCGTCGACCTCGCTTTCGATGTCGTCGAGCGCTTCCTCGTCGACGTCGGCGGCTGGCTCGGACGCCTCCGTCTCGCCCTCGCCCATTTCGGATTTGAGCGTCTCGAGTTCGGCGTCGACCCCGCTGCCGGTCTCGAGAGCCTCGAGTTCGCGGTCGATGTTGTCCTTGTCCGAGAGCACGTCGTCGAACGCCCCGGACTCGTGGAGTTCGTCCAGTGCGGCGGCCCGCGCCTCCATATCCTCGGTCTGCTCTTCGGCGCGCTCGATGGCACGGCCGACGTCCTCGAACTCCTCGCCCGTGGCCGTCATCGCTTCCGAGACGGTGGAGCTCGCCTTCGCGGCCTCGTGGCGCGCTTTCATCGTCTCTTTCTTCGTGCGGAACTCCTCGATGCGGTTCTGGAGTTCGTCTTTCTGGTCGATCAGGCTGTCCTGCTGGCTCTGGAGCTGGGAGATCTGACGCTCCAGATCTTCGATCTGGTTCATCTTCGTCTTCTTCTTCTCCAGGGCGCGTCGCGCCAGATCTTCGCGCCCCTGCTGGACCGCGGTGCGGGCCTGATCGTTGTGTTTGTCGACGTTCTCCTCGAGACGCCGCTTCTGCATCTCGAGGCGCTTTTTCTGTGTCGTGAGGTCCGCGATGCCCCGTTTGACCTGCTGGAGCTGGTCGCGCATCTGCTCGTAGGAGTAATCGAGCGTCTGCGTCGGATCCTCAGCCCGGTTGAGCACCGAGTTGATTTTCGACCGGATGACGTAGGAGGTCCGAGAGAGGATGCCCATACTCCTACGTATCGCTCGTCGCCCTTAAAAACATCACATCAGCGACAGACGATGATGATAGCGACGGTATTCGGGACGATTCTCGCCGCGTTGATTCTCGTCGTAACTGAAACGGGTTACGCGCCGATCGCACGGCCGTCGGCGATCGCGTGTGTACCGACTTTCAATGGCTACTATAAGCGGCAAGTCGTCAGTCCACCCATGACCGACGTGCTCGTTCCCGGCGGCCGCGACGTCCGCGGGACGCTCGAGGAGCCTGACGGCGAGACGAACGCTATCGTCGTCGCCTGCCCGCCCCATCCCCAGCACGGGGGCTCGCGCACCGATTCGCGGCTCGTCGCGGTCGCGGAGACCCTTCGCGAGTCGGGGATCGCCTGCCTGCGATTCGATTACGGCCCGTGGGACGACGGCTACGGCGAGCGCGAGGACGTGCGCAACGCGATCCGGTGGGCTCGCGACGACGATCGGTTCGATCGGGAGCACGGTGGTACCATCCCAATCGGCGTCTTCGGCTACAGCTTCGGCGCGAGTCAGGCGCTGCTCGCCGCGGCCGACGTCGACGCAGACGCCGCTTCCGCGCTCGCGCCGACCGCGCAGTTGGCCGACGACCTCGACGCCTGCGCGTCGCTTGAGTCGCTCGAGTGTCCCGTCCAGATCTGTTACGGCGAGCGGGACTCAACCGTCGACTGGGAGCCCGTGGTCGAGCGCGCGAAAGCGCGCGGCGACGAGGTCGTCGCGCTCTCGGCCGATCACTTCTTCGTCGGGCAGAACGCGGCGATCACCGACGCCGTCGGCGACTTCTTCGAGCGGACGCTACTCGAGTGAGTGACCGGGTTGCGAAATCTCTGCAGCCGTCTCAATCGCGGCCGTGTCTGGTCAGACACTTCGGCAGACCGACTAACTCGACCGGCTCGGAGTTGTCCGGCGAGTAGACGACCATCTGCCCTTTCTCCATGTAGGGCACTTTCGACTCGAGCGTGCTCGGGATGTTCACGCTCTTGATCGCGTCCTCGTCGCCCAGGTTCAGGACGACGGTGGTGTTGATCTGCTTGAAGACGGCGTCGTCGATGTCCTGTGGGTCCTGGGTGATGAGAAAGAGACCGAGGCGTTCCTTGCGGCCCTGCTTGGCGGCTTCCGTGAACTTGGAGATGACCTTCCGGGCCTGGACGCTGTCGGCGTCGGTGAGGAAGTTGTGGGCCTCGTCCATCCCCAGCACGAGCGGCGTCTCCTTGATCCGGTCGAAGAACGGATCGTTCGAGAGCTTTTCGTCGATCAGCAGCGAGGAGAGTGCGAGGACGACCGCCTCCGTCGCCCGGGTATCGTTGACGTGGTAGGTCGGGACGACCGAGAGTCCACCGGGGCGGACGAACTGGTGGATCAGTTCGGTGATCGGGCGGGCGTCCTGGTCGAAGACGTCGTCGAAGCCGAAGACGCGCCGGCGGACGGCGTCGTAGGTGGCCTCGTGGACGCGCCCGGACTCGTCGAGCTCCTCGCGGAGGGCGGGGTCGTCGAGGAAGGATTTGAACTCCGCGTAGGTGCCGTCGTCCCCGTAATCGTCGAAGAACCGGTCGATGAGATAGGTGAGCGCGCCGTACTGGTTGTCGTTGAGCGAGCCGCCCGAGACGAGCCACGGCCGCGTTCGACACATCGTGAACGGAATCGTGAACTCGACTTGCTGGGCGCTGTGGTGGCCCGCGGCGTACGATGCGTCGCCGACTTTGGGGACGAACGCCGTCGTCTCGTCGTGGCCGCCGTAGGCGACGCCCTCGCGCTCGAGACGGCGTGCGAACTCGTCGTCTAGGTCGGGGTTGTCGTCGTGCATCTGGGCGTACTCGTCTTGCGGGTCGAACTGGACGACGGCGGGGCTGACCTCGCGGCCGTCGTCCATCGGGTAGGTCCGCTCTTCGGCGAGGAACTGTCGGAGGATATTCTTCGCGCCGTGGGTCTTCCCCGACCCCGTGCCGCCGGCGATCAGGGTGTGCCGGAAGATCAGCGGATCGCCCGCCTCGTAGTCGTCCTTGATCCGGTAGTCGATCGTCGGCGGCGACGCCGCGGTCCTGACCTTCTCGCCGCCGACCGAGAGATGGCCCAGGAAGACACCGTCTTCGGGCATCTTGAGCCCCGTCTTGATCTGCTCGGTGTCGTCGGCCATCGCGATCACCGTCTGCGGTTTCGGGACGCGGTCGGTCATCCGCCGTTTCAACTCTCCGTCGTCGTCGTAGAGCACGGCGACCGGCTCGAGTTCGGCGACGAACTTGTAATCCGACTCGTCGACCTCGTCGGTTCGCATCGCGCGCCGGGCGTGGATCTCCGTGGCGTCATCGGCGTGGTACTGCTGGGCGTACTCGAGGCCGGTGATCCGACAGAACAGCGTCTCGCCGTCGGGGTAGGGCGCGAGCAGATAGCTGCCGATGCGGATCGACGAGCGGTTGCCGTGGGTGACGTACGCGCGCAGCGAGGTCTCCTCTTCGTCCTCCGCGACGCGCAGCCCCTGGGAAACACAGAGAGCACCGATACCGACGTCCTCGCCGCGGGGCTCGACGCTCGTCGCTTCGAAGTCGTCGGTCGGTTCCGTGCTCGTTCCTGTCGATCCGTCGGCACTCGAGGCCGCCGAGTCGGATCCAGTCGAATCGGCTTCGACGTCGCCTGAAGCGGACGAATCGGTGTCAGCGTCGGCGCTGAACTCACCGAAGTCACCCAGATCGGTCATAGCAACTCCATCTGGCCGAGTCCTCAAACCCGTTTCCCTCCGCCTCGGCTGAAACAGCGATCCGGTAACGCGAACCTACGCGAGAACGAGAGTCGGTAAACCGGAACTACGGGGTCCCTTATGGTGGTAATTTCGGGATAGTCGCTCGTTCGAACGACGATCTTGACAAAAAGCGGTGATCGGCGAATCGGCAAAACGCGTCGGAAGCAGGGTGCGGCTGAGACCGGTTAACTCCGTCAGGTGGACGGAGATGGTGGGTTCCGGCGAGGCGGTTACTGAATTGTCGACAGCTCCTGTTCGTGTCGGACGACCAGTCCGGAGTCGTGATCGAACTCGAGCACGCCGATGTCGGCGAGCGTCGGGAGGTGCGAGTGGTAGAGCGAGACCCTCGCCTGCTCGGGATCGATATCGACGCCGTGTGCGACGAGTTCAGACGCGAGCTGTTCGACGGAAAGCGGTCGTTTGTGGTCCGAGAGGACCGAGACGACCGGCATCCGGACGGGGTGGACGAGCGCGTCGAGCAGTTCCTGTCCGCGGTCGCCATCACAGAGCGCGAGCAGTCCCGCGAGGTCCGCGGGGTGGACTGGTGGCTCGTCGACCAGTTCGGCCCCGGTTTCGGCGTCCCACTCGAGGATATCGTACTCGGCCAGTCGCGGGAGGTGGTTGTGGACGAGGCTGACGCGAACGTCGTGTCGCGCCTGTCCCGTCGAGACCTCGAGGGACTCGCGTTCGACGAGCTCCGTCGTGAGCTCCTCGAGAGTGAGTCGCGTCCGGTAGGTGCCGAGTACCTCGAGGAGACGAAGCCGTCGTGGGTGCCGGAGGACGTCGTAACACTCCGTCGGAACGTCTGCCAACGGGTCCCGCTCGCTTCCGCCGCCGAAGGATGCTTCCGAACTCATTACTAACACCCACTGCTGCAGGGGGGATAAGCCCGTTTCCAAAACGATTTGGCTCGAGAATCTGCGATTACTTTCGTAAGAGTTGGATAACACGTATAGCGGCCCGAAATACCGGTGTAGTGGCAACGATACGGCTGAGAGAAACAGTACTATACGCCGTATAATGCGGTTCGCTAACTTGTTTTGGTACCGGATACGGACGGCGTGGGTCCGAAAAGCCACGGGTCGGTACTATCGGTCGCCGGATTACATCGCCGACGGGCCGAGACCGTCGACCGGTCGACTACACGATTGTCAGCCCGCCACTGTCTTTTTGCAGTCGCGAGCCGTATTCGGGCTATGATCCTGGTACGCGGTCGTGCCGGCGGCACCGAACTGACTGGCACGCTGTACGAACGAGGTGAACGAGCGCCCTCGTTTCGCGGCGCGCCCGACGAAGACGCCGCGTACGTCTGGGTCTGTGACGAGTTCTACGAGGTCGATAGCGGCGGGTCGACACAGCTGGTCGACGGGCGCGAGGTGAACCTCGCGTTCGAGTCGCCCATGCCACGCGGCTTCGATACTCGAGATCAGGCCCTCGAGGGGGCCAAAGAACACGTTCGAACGCAGTTCGCCCGGATCGGTATCGATCCGGTCGACGTCGAACTCGAGGTCGAGAAGCGCGACGGCGACGCCGCCGACACGTAATCGCGCGACCCCGACGCTGAGCCCCTCATTCCAGCTTTGCGTCCGTTCTCGCCGGTACTACACGTTTCCGACCAACCGTCGGCCGACGAACGCCAGAACCGTCCCGACGACGATCACCGCCGTTGCCGGTGCCGAGAGACCGGAGACCGCATCGCCATCGTCTGTTTCGTCCCCGTCATCAGTCGTCGTTGAATCCGCTCCGGATGCACCGTCGCTCTCTCCGTCGTCAACGGCGTCCGTTTCGAGGTCGTGTGGATCCGGGTGGTCGAACGCCGGGGCCGCCTCGCCACCGCCGTCGATGGTGACGGTGGCGTCCTGATCGAAGATCGGTAACGGCATCTGCCGAAGGACCTCGACGCGACTCTCACCGACGCTGATCGTCGCCTCGGACGGAGGCGTGTCGTCTGCCACTTCGACGGTGATCGTCGCGAGTTCGGCGTTGCCCGTTGCGCCGTTTTCGACCGGGTCTCGCCACTGCTCGAGAACGGCGGTGCCCTCGTCGTGGGCGAGCACTCGTTCGGCTTCGACGTCGGTCTCCGTCCCCTGCTCGAGCCACGGCCCCCGCTCGATATCGGTGATCTCGAGGTAGTCGGGGTGGTACTGCGCGACGAGCGCGACCGATTCGACGCCCTCACCGCCGTGACCGCCCTGACTCTGCATGGTGATCTCGACGGTGAACTCCTCGCCGGGATCCGCGTCGATCGCGTACGGCGACGGTCGAAGGACCGCCGACTGATCGCCGGCGACGGCCGTTCCGGCGGCGAGTCCCAGCGTCGCGACGACGAGGAGCGCGAGCGCTGTCGCGACGAGTACGGTGCCGGCACCGACGGCGATCGATCGGGGGGCGAGGTTCGGTCGGCGGATGGGGTTCGGAATCACGTTCGTCGGGGAGGGTTCGGGGTCATCATGTGCTGTTTACGATCACGACCGGTCAGTTAGCGGTCGTCATCGCCGGATGGGCGTTCGGTGGTTTCCGTCCGTTCGCCGTCGTCACCGCTCGAGCGACTGCGCGCGTAGAGGTACGCGCCGGCACCGCCGCCGGCGACCGCGCCGAGCGGCCCGAAGCCGGGCATGCCGTCGCCGTCGTCTGAGTCGTCATCGTCGGCGTGGTTGTCCGGATCGCCGTCGACGCCGGAATCGTCGTCGCTCGGGTCCTCGACCGCCGCGGCGTCGACGTCCGCACGCAGTTTGAAGTGGTCGTAGCCGTCGGACGTCGGCACGTCGAACTCGTAGGGCCAGTGGTCTTGATCCGGTTCGTACTCCCCGAAGAGTCGGAGTGCTGGGTCGTCGACGTCCTCGATGAGCGCGAGCAGGTCGTCCGCGTCGAACGCGACCGCGACGCTGTCGCCGTCGACGGCCGCCGACTCGGCCTCGAGGTCGTCGCCGGTGCGGATCACCGCGCGGAACGAGTCGGGCTGGATCTCCGCGGCGCCATCGGGCACGTCGATAGTGAGCGTCCGTTCGTCGCCGTTGTCGGACACCGTCGCCTCGTCGACCGTCTCGTCGACGCGGAGCATTCGGTTTTCGCGCTCGGGCGCGATGGTGTCGACGTCCTCGAGGTACTCGAGGAGCAGCGGCCCCTGGAACTGGCCGGACGCGAAGATCTGCTCGGCCGCCGAGAGGGTGGGCGAGTTTCCGATCGAGTAGTCGTTGTGCGCGAAGTAGTACGTCTCGTCCTCGTCGACGGGCTCGCCGCCGACGAAGACGTTGTCGACCCAGCTGTCGTCCTCGTGGCCCTTCCACTCGTAGGAGACGCCCGAGACCTGGATCGCGGGCTGTGCGCCGAAGGCGTCGTCCGGATGGGAGCGCAGCTCTTCCTCGAGATAGGCGACGACGTCCTCGCCGGTCACCTCGAGCACCTCGATCTCGTTCGGGAACGGGAGGATGTCCATGATGGCCATGCCCGTGATCTCGCCCGGTCCGTGCGTCGAGTCGCCGCGGATGCCGCCGCCGTTCTGTGCGGCGATGTCGACGTCGATATCGGCCGTGTCGCCGACGGTGCGCATCACGTCGGTCATGAAGTTCCCCCAGTTCGTCTCGACGGCGTAGTTGTCGAACGTGGCGTTCAATTCGACCTCGCTCTCGACGACCGGCTGACCGAGTTCGTCCTCGAGTTCGCCGGTCCACTCGTCGGTCAGGTCGGCGAGGTACTCGTCCTCCTCGATCTCGTCGGTGTAGCGGACGCTGATCTCGTCGTACTCCTCGGCCGCCGACGAGGGCTCCCACTCGGGGAGCAGCAGGTCGGTCCGCTGCCAGTCAGCGAGGTCGCCATTCGCGTCGAGCGTGATCGAGCCCACGTGGTCGAACTCGTCGCCGAACTCGCTGATGATCGTCCCGTCGACGATCTCCGGTTCGTCGAAGACGACGCCGGAGTGAGAGCCGACGATGGCGTCGAGGCCCTCGACCTCCTCGGCGAGCGTGTAGTGGACGCCCGTCGAGACGTGCGAGGCGCAGACGACGACGTCCGCGCCTTCATCCCGAAGCGCGTCGACCGCCTCCTGGGAGCCCTCGACGTAGCCGAGTACCTCCCACTCCTCGGGATAGTCGGTCAGCGAGTGAAAGCCCTCGGAGACGAGGCCGAAGACGCCGACGGTCAGGCCCCCCTGCTCGAACGTCCGCCAGCGCTCCGTGCCCGGCACCGGCTCGCCCTCGTCGTCGAGCAAGTTCGCAACGACCCAGGGGAACTCGCTCTCCTCGAATCGCTCGGTCGCGACGTCGGCGCCGAAGTCGTACTCGTGGTTGCCGGCGCCGACGACGTCGATATCCATGTAGTTCAGCGCCTCGATCATGTGCTCGCCCTCGAACTCGAGTCCGAGCACCGAGGGCGCGATCTCGTCGCCGTTCCCGACGAACATCGACTGCTCCGCTTCCTCGAGTGCCTCTTGGACGACCGTGTAGTACCGCGCGATGTTCAGTTCCAACTCCTGGGCGTCCTCGAACCGACCGTGAAAGTGCGTGTCGTGGACGAGCGTCACCGTCTCGTCGTTGGACTGTGCTGCCGCGCTCGCCGTGGTCGGCAGGAGCGCCGCGGCCGACACGCCGGCGGTCGTCCCGAGAAATCGACGTCGGCTCGAGTCGACGGTAGATTTGTCTTCGTGACTATTGCTCTCACCAGAGTGTCGTGTCATGGTAACACTCATCGATAGCAGCCACTAATAGATTTACATCCGACTAGCGCTGCGGATACTTTTTCCACATCTGCGCTCGAATGGGCGACGTACTCACACGTACCGGGCTAGTACTCCTCGTCCCACCGGTGGTCGTCGTAGGTCCGGGCCTGGGACGTGTCGAACTGCGCCTCGAGCGTCTCGCGGAGCGACCGTTTCTCGGTGCGGCTGATGCGGGCGAGTTCGTCGGCCTTCTGGACGATCGTTGGTGGCCCGTGGGCGACCGCGACGTTCTGTAACAGCTGGAGCGTCAGCCGCTCGCGAAGTTCGGGATCCCGCGTGAACGCGTAGGGGGCCTCGATCCGGTAGACGAGATCGTCTCGCGGATCGTAGACGACGAAAAACGTCACTTCGTAGGTCTCGTGTGGCAGTTCGCGCTCGACTCCGAGGGCGTCGCCGTCGACCGAGAGCGGACGGTCGACGCCCCCTCGCGAGCGGAACCAGTTGGTGTAGGTCAGCGCCGACGTGTCTCGCTCCCAGCGCTCGCCCTCGACGTCGTCGACGTACTCGCCGCGCTCGAGCAGTCGGGTGAACAGCGCCGAATCGTCGTTCCACGGGGCGCTGATGTCGACGTCCCGACGGGACTTCAGCGTCCGCGTGATGACCCGCGTCGCCGGGTTCTTGACGAAGCCGACGAGGGGCACTTCCCGGTCGACGAAGCGCTCGACCAGTCGGACGTAGTTCTCGAGCACCGTCGTCGGCCGGGGATCCTCGAGCAGGAAGTCAGCCAGATCGGGGTGCTGGTCGGCCCAGCGGAGCAGTCCGCGCGGGTAGAGCGGGCCGTCCAGAACGAGCAGGTCTTCGACGTCCTCGGCGTGGTCGCAGGCGTGTTTGCTCTCCGCGAGGTAGAGCGCGAGCGCGTGGACGACGCCCTCGGCGAACCGCGGGAGCGGCGGGATCTTCACGGCGCGGCTCCGGCTGTAGCCCTCGTCGAACTTCCCCCAGGTCTCGTCGACGGTCATCGTCTCGTCGTTCGAGTGGACCGTCATCACGGTGGTTCGCGAGCGGTGGAGGTCGAGGTCGCTCGGCGTCGCGCTCATCGCCGCCTGCGCGATATCGATGACCAGGCCGTTTTTGAACGTCGTCGGGTTGATCGTCCCCGCGTCGAGGCCGTGTTCGGTCGGGAACGGTCGGTCGTGGAGGGCGACGTCCTCGCAGTCGACGTACCGGCGGCGCTGCTCGCCGACCGGGTCGACGACGGTCCGGCCGTCGTCGAGCAGCGGATCCAGAAACTCCGCCCAGACCGTCTCGGCGAACGCGCGACGGTCGCGCTCGTCCGCGCCGTGGTCGATCCGCCTCGCGAGGCGCGCGATGCCGTCGTAGTGGACCGGATCGAGCGTCATATCCTGTCGCGCACAGTCCACCCGCAAAAAGTCAGCGGTCGGGGGTGGCTCGAGTCTCGTTTGTCGTTAACTCGAGGCCGTGTAAATTACCATCAGAAAAATTATATGTACCGACGGTGTGGACCCGTTTATCCCGATGTCCAAGCGAGGAAGGCAGACGGTCGAAACTGACGGACAACCGATCAATTGGCGGCAAACGGGCGACGGCGTCACGCTCTACGACGAAACCAACCCCGGCGCCTGGGTCCGCATGACGTTTGAGGCTGGCGTCCGGCCGGAACACCGACTCTTCATGATCTGTGACGACTGCGGGGCCGTCTTCGCCCAGCGGACCGCGCCCGGCCACAGCACGATCTGTGGCGACTGCGGCGCGACGTTCGAGCATCGACGCGACTAACTCGGTTTGTTTGCTCGGGTGCTCGAGGTGTACGCGCAGTGGTTGCTGCGTCGAGAACGTGGCAAACTATTATTGTATCCGACTTGATCGGCAGCAGTATGGAAAAGATCGTACTCGGTCCCGCGATGGGCGAACTCGACGACGGGACCGAACCGGCGATGTCCGTCGGCGTTGCCACCGAGTGCGCCGCCGGACTCGACGTCTCGTTGTCGGGTCTCATCCATCCGGATGGGAGTCCGATCGAACAGGCCCGACGGATCTTCGAGATCATCGAAGAGATAATCGAAGACGACCTGGACGGCGATTTGACCGACATCACGCTCCTCCGTTTCTACGTTCGGGACGACGCACTCACCACGGAGCTTCGCCAACAGCTCCACGAACTGAGACGTGATCTGTTCGATTACCCGGATTTCCCGGCGGCGACAATGATCGGTGTCTCTCGACTCGTCGACGAGGACGCCGCTCTCGAAATCGAGGTCGAAGCCGTCATTCCGGACGGAGAGTGGGAGAAAACGGTGATAACGCCCGACGAGTGAGACCGGTATCTGAAACGGAACGACGCGTTTCAGTGGCTACTGGTCCCGTGGGCCACCGACCGACAGTATCGACTCACTCGAGAAACCGCTCCTGGACGTTCCCGGTCGGCATCATGCACTGCTCTTTCTGGCCGAAGATCCGGTAGCGGTGCTCGGCGACGAGGTCGTACGCCCAGTCGCGAAGTCGCCGCGGGAGGTATCGGGCGGGGCCGAGCAAGCGGTAGATTCCGCCGAGTTTCCGGGCGATGCGAATCACCGCGTCGGACTTGACGTAGGCGTCGTCGCCCTCGATCAGGACGACGGAGTCGAGGTCGTGGTCCTCGAGTCCGTGGTCGGCGAGCAACTGCTGTCCGACGTCGGACTGCAGGGACGCGAAGTGGAACTGTCCCTCCGTGTCTCGGGGAACGATGAACTGCACGAAGCCGTGACAGAGGTTGCAGACGCCGTCGAAGAGGACGATCGGGGCGCCCTCCGGGATGTCCGTGCCCATCGGATACGAGACGGTTGGGGGGAGCGACAATTCAGCGTTCCGGTTGTCCCCGATTTGAGCCGGGAGTGGGTTCGTTTGTCTCGCCGCGCCCGTTCGCGCGACAACGACAGCTAATTACGGACCGCAGGTGACCCGTCGCACATGGACGCAGCGCTGATCATCCTCGACGGGTGGGGACTCGGCGACGGAACGAGCAGGGACGCGGTCGAGGCGGCCGCAACGCCGAATTTCGACCGACTGGCAGACGAGGGCGCGTACGGCTCGCTCGAGGTCGCGGGTCGACGGGTCGGGCTCCCCGACGGCCAGATGGGCAACAGCGAGGTCGGCCACCTGAACATCGGGGCTGGACGGGTGGTCCACCAGGAGTACACGCGCATCTCGGACTCGATCGCGGACGGCTCCTTCCGGGAGAACGACGCGATCAACGCGGCGTTCGATCACGCTCGCGAGAACGGGGGCCGCGTGCACTTCCTCGGACTCGTCAGCGACGGCGGGGTCCACGCCGATCAGGAGCACCTCCACGCGCTGATCGAACTCGCCGCCGACCGCGACGTCGAGGCCGTCACCCACGCCTTCACCGACGGCCGAGACACGTCGCCCACGGGTGGGCGGGAGTACCTTTCGACGCTCGAGGACGTCGTCGACGAACACGGCACGGGAGACGTGGCCACCGTTTCGGGTCGATACTACGCGATGGACCGTGACCAGAACTGGGATCGAACGAAACGCGCCTACGACGCCATCGTCGAGCGCGAGGCCGAGTGGACCGCCGACTCGGCGGTCGACGCCGTCGAGGCGTCTTATGACCGCGACGAGATGGACGAGTTCGTCGAGCCGACCGTGATAGCGGATCAGCCGGCGCTCGAGGACGGCGACAGCGCTGAGCAGAGCTCAGCTGGCAGCCATCTTGCGCTGCAAGATGGCGACTCGGTGGTCTGGTTCAACTTCCGTTCCGACCGCGCCCGCCAGCTCACGCGAATGCTCGCGGACATCCGCCCCGAGGACTGGGCCGACGAGTTCGAGACCGATCCCCCGGAGACGGAGGTCGTCATGCTGACCCAGTACGACAAGACGTTCGACCTCCCGGTCGCCTACCCGCCCAACCAGCCAAGTCAGGTGCTCGGCGAGGTGCTCGCCGACGCGGGCAAGACGCAGGTCCGGATCGCCGAATCCGAGAAGTACGCCCACGTCACCTACTTCCTGAACGGCGGCCGCGAGGTCGAGTTCGACGGCGAAATTCGGAAGATCGTCGAGAGTCCCGACGTGCCGACCTACGACCTGCAACCCGAGATGAGCGCGCCCGAGGTGACCGATACGGCGATTTCTACCATCGAATCCGACGATCCGGACGTGCTCGTGCTCAACTACGCCAACCCCGACATGGTCGGCCACACGGGCGACTACGAGGCGGCCATCGAGGCCGTCGAGGCCGTCGACACGGAACTCGGTCGGCTGACGGACGCGCTCCGAGCGGCGGGTTCCCACGTCCTCATAACGGCGGATCACGGCAACGCGGACGATATGGGGACCGAGGAGGATCCCCACACGGCACACACGTACAACCTCGTTCCGCTGATCTACCGTGCTTCGGACGGCACGGCCGGGGGCCGAACGATCCGCGAGGGCGGTACGCTCGCTGACATCGCGCCGACGATGCTCGAGTTAATCGGCATCCGGCAGCCACCCGAGATGACCGGCGAGCCGTTGCTCGAGTAGCAGTTCAAGAGCCCGCCCGCTCATTTGCCGAACGGAATCGGAAAACCCGACTCACTACTCCTCCCTCGTGGCAATTTTCGCCAAGGCTTTTGCTACTCGCAGTGTGGTGTGTAGTCACATGAGTGAGGATTCCGACGACACCGACCGCCGCTTCGCAACGAACAGCATCCACGCCGGCCAGGAGCCCGATCCGACGACGGGAGCGCGCGCCCCACCGATCTACCAGACCACGTCCTACGAGTTCGACGACACCGATCACGCCGCGGCGCTGTTCGGCTTAGAGGAGTTCGGGAACATCTACTCGCGGATTATGAACCCGACGAACGCGATGCTAGAGGAGCGCATCGCAACGCTCGAGGGCGGCGTCGGCGCGCTCGCGACGGCCTCGGGGATGGCCGCGTTCGATCTGGCGACGTTCATCCTCGCGGACGTCGGCGACAACATCGTGAGCGCCTCCTCGCTCTACGGCGGAACCTACACCTACCTCACCCACACCGTCGCGAAGCGCGGGATCGAGACGAAATTCGTCGACACGCTCGATTACGACGCCTACGCGGAGGCCATCGACGACGACACCGCGTTCGTGCACCTCGAGACGATCGGCAACCCCGCCCTCGTCACCCCGGACATCGAACGCATCGCGGATATCGCACACGAGCACAACGTCCCGCTGTTCGTCGACAACACGTTCGCGACGCCCTACCTCTGCCGGCCGCTCGAGCACGGCGCGGACCTCGTCTGGAACTCGACGACGAAGTGGCTCCACGGCGCGGGGTCAACGGTCGGCGGCGTGCTCGTCGACGGCGGCTCGTTCCCGTGGGACGAGGGCGACTACCCCGAAATCACGGAACCGAACCCGGCCTACCACGGCGTCAACTTCCACGAAACCTTCGGCGAGCAGGCCTTCTCCATCGTCGCGCGAACTCGCGGCCTGCGCGATCTGGGTAACCAGCAGTCGCCCTTCGACGCCTGGACGACGCTGCAGAAACTCGAGTCGCTCCCGCTGCGGATGGAAAAACACTGCGAGAACGCGATGGCCGTCGCGGAGTTCCTCGAGGACCACGACGCGGTCGACTGGGTGAACTATCCCGGCCTCGAGAGCCACGAGACTCACGAGAACGCGAGCGAGTACCTCGAAGGAGGATACGGCGGCATGATCACGTTCGGCCTCGAGGGCGGCTACGAGGCCGCCGAGACGGTCTGCAACGAGGTCGACCTCGCGAGCCTGCTTGCCAACGTCGGCGACGCGAAGACGCTGATCATCCACCCCGCGAGCACGACCCACCAGCAGCTCACCGAGGAGGAGAAACTGGCGAGCGGCACCACCGACGACCTCGTGCGGCTCTCGGTCGGGATCGAGGACGTCGAGGACGTGATCGCGGACCTCGAGCGAGCGATCGACGCCGTCTGAGACCGACGCCGGCGCGGGCGATTCCGTCTCAACTGATCGACAATTGCCCCTGCGGTTAAGGTCTCGGGGGTTCGATCCATCAGTTATGCCTACTGGATTACTTACCGACGACGCGTCAGACCAGATCGTCACGACCTGTCGGACGGCCATCGGTGACAGCCTCCGCTCGGCGACGTATTTCACCCGCGACGATTACCAGCAGCTCTACCTTCGTGAGGATCTGGAACGCGACGCTGACCTGTCAACCTTTATCGGCCACGAGTGGCGCGGCTTCAAAACGGCCCAGACCGCCTACGAAGGGTCGGAGCTCGGCGACTACAACTACACGATTCGGGTCTTCGACAACGGCTTCCTGATCCGCGTGACCAACGACAGGGAGGGCGTGTTGGTCACCACTGACGGACTTACGGTCAAGGATTTCGAAGAAGTTGCGACGGCGCTCAACTCGTTTCTCGGCGAGCGGGCGCTCGACTAGCGCTCGAGCCGGTCGCTCCGTCGGGTCTGTTCTGCCTCGCGGCGATGGTCGCAGTTGCGATCCCCCTCGGCGGTTCCACTCGAGTGGGTGCCGATCGGCAGCCCACTCCCGAGTTCGCCATCGATACCGAGGAGGCGGGCGAACCGGCGTCGTTCGGCGGCGTGTCTATCGAGACTCATGCCGACAAAAAACGGCAATATCCGTTGTAGTTATGTAGCCCATTTTGCGCAGAAACAGTCGGCTACGATGGTGAAACGATCCCGCTTCAGTCTGGCGTTTTTCCCGTTTTAACTGTGTAATAGGATGAAACGGTTGCCCGATCTGGGGTCGGAACGTAACACCCTTTTTCGTGACGCCCGTGTGTTCGGTAATGACCGCCCTTCCCGAGCCCGTTGCCCGCGAACTCGAGTCACACGACGCGTTCGAACCGACTACCGACGACGGCAGCTACGAACTTACGACGACCGTCTTCGACGCGGCCGTCACCGCCAGCGATGCGGAGGGAAAGCGAGACGACGCGTTTTACGTGACCGTCACGCTCCCGACGCTCGACGCCGCCGTCGCGGGCGAAGCCGTCGCTCCCGTCGTCGAAGACGGCTGGTTCGAGACGCTCGAGCGCCGCCTTGAGGACGTCTTCACCGTCGCGCACACGAGCACGCACGACGAGCCGGTCGTCGAGCGCGATGCGACCGACGTCACCGTCGCCCTCGAGTACGTCGCCTGGGACGCCGGCGAGGGCGTCGACGACGCCAAGGCCTTGATCGAGTATGTCGAGGGCACCTACGCGCAGGGAATCATCCCAGGCTACGAGTATCAGGGGGCGGCGGCGACGCTGCTCGAGAACGCACAGAGCCGCGGTCAGCAGGCCAGCGAGGGCGAGAGCGGCGGCATGCCGATGTAGAACGAAGTTTTGCGCCTTTCGTCACTGAGCGGGATCGAAGATCCCGCGAGGTCCGCGAACCCGAAGGGTTCGCTTGATCACGGAAGACGCTCCGCGTCTTCCGAACGACAGCAGAAAAGTTCGCTTTAGTCCATCGCGATGTACGTCTTCGTATCCGTGACGCCCTCGAGCGCCTGTACGCCCGAGGAGACGGCCTCGAGGACGTTGTACACCTCGGGGGCGTCGATCTCCGCGATGATGTCGTACGTGCCCGCGACGATGTGGGCGTCGGAGACCGACTCGACGTCCCGGATCGACTCGAGAAGTCCCTCGGACTTCCCGGCGGCCGTCTTGATCATAATAAACGCGTGAACCATTCTCGACGGTGTGGTACATCTTCGCATGACTAAAACCTTTGCCCGATTCCCGACACGGTTCGACCGGTTGGTATGGTATATCAGCGCAAGCTTATTGCCGGGGGGAAGCGTAGCCCAGTGCATGCGGTTCGTGATCATCGGGGCAGGACGAGTTGGCCTGCGCACGGCGCGCGTTCTTCGAGAAGAGGGCCACGAGGTGTCGGTAATCGAACGAGACGAGGCGATGATTCGTCGGGCCCGCAACCAGGAGTTCACCGTCGTCGAGGGTGACGGCTCCCGGGAGGACGTCCTCGAGGAGGCCGGCATCGCCGACGCCGACGCGCTGGGCGCGCTGACCGGCGACCTGAACGTCAACTTCACCGCGTGTATGATCGCCAACCACTACGGTTGTCGGACGATCATGCGTATCGACGAGGCCTACCGCGAGGGGATTTACCGCAAGTACGCCCACGAGGTCGACGAAGTGATCTACCCCGAACGGCTCGGTGCGATCGGCGCGAAAAACGCCCTACTGGGCGGCACCATCCGCGCCATCGCGGATATCGCGCCACACCTGCAGGTCGTCGAACTCACGATTACCACGGAGGCCCCGGTCAACGGCTACACGATCAGCGAACTGCAACTGCCCGCCAACGCGACCGTGCTCGCCTTCGGCAAGCACGACCAGGACCTCGGGCTGCCGGACGAAGACCTCTCGCTCGAGGACGGCGACCGACTCGTCGTACTCGCGGACTACGGCGTGTTGAGCGAGGTTCGCCAACTCCTCGTCGGCGAGTCGGAAGCACAGGCGGCCGCGAACACGGGTTCGGACGCGACGTCGGGTACTGGAGGTGTCAACTGATGGTTACAGCATTCATTATGGTCAAGGCGAACACCGGCGAGGCGGATCGACTCCGAGACAGCATCGAATCGATCGACGGCGTACAGTCAGCCCACATCGTCGCCGGCGACGTCGACATCATCGCGAAAGCCAATGTCGAGACGCCCGCGGCGGTCAAGGAGATCGCCGCCACCCAGATTCAGGGTGTCGAGGGCGTCGAGAACACGCAGACGTACATCGCGATGGACTAGAGGAACCCAGCTTTTACGCTACGGTCTGCCGCGCTGACGGCAGCAAAGCTGACGCACAGCGCGGTGTCCCTCGGTAAAACCTGGACCAAAAGCAACGGAAGACGTTCCTGCTCACTTCGTTTGCGGGCTGTGACTGCCGAGCCTTCGTTCGCCCTGCGGGCTCACTCGCGGTAAGAAACGGTGAACGGCCTGCCCTCCCCCGTCGAGCGAACCCGTCGGGTTCGCGATGCTCGAAAGAGCATGCTCTTCCGTCTGGGTCACACGACTCTCGTGTTACTCGAGTTGCGCTCCCGGCCATAGAATCCATTCAGAGATCGAACGATCGTTCACTACCATTGCTAATTGACATCGATCACTCTGTCTGAATCATATGATGTTCGTAGCGTCGTGCTGGATACAGGGCGCGTATCTCGCACGGGAGGACTTCAGATCGAACCATCCTCGCCCACCCACCGTCTTCGACCACTCGCTGAGAGAGGATTCATTATATATGAGTTGAAGTGTTGCTTATAACTCATAAATTTGTGAATGTTTATGCTGTTGTACGACGTTTATAAGTGGTATGGATAGCAGATCGAACGAGGCGGAAACCCGGACCGCGCGTGGTACCACCGACCTCGGAACGACGCGACGGTCGGTTCTCGCCGCCGGGGGAGCGGCCGTACTCAGTGGCTTGGCGGGGTGTTCTACCATCGATGGCCTGTTCGACAGGGGGAGCGAACAGTTGGTTGGGACGAGAGTTTCTTCGCCAGCCGCGTTCTACGCCGGAGGGTCGATACCGGATAATAACAGCAATTTCACATTACTATCGGGCGGTGACGCCAGCGTTAGTAGCGATGCCGACGGTAGGGCCGCAGACCCATCTCGGCCCCGGGTGAGTCGCGCTGGTGAAGCCACGGTACGCTCGGTGCCGCCGACGCTCACGCATCAGGGCAGACTTCTCGAACTCGAGGGCTGGGCTATTAGCACCGGAACGCAAGCCAACGACTACAACTCCGTCCGGTCGAACAAACGGCGGAGCGAGTGGTGGGGCGGTCCCGACGACCACGACGATGACGAAGAAGGAGACATCCTCGCGGACATCCTCGACATCGAACTCGAGTTGTTAAAAGACGTAACGACCGGCTTGGAAGCCGTAGACCGGCAATCACAATCCGAAGCTACCCGTGCTCTCGATGCATTCCTCGACACTACGGTGGAAACGCTCAGACCGGCACTCGATAGATGTGGAATCAGCGTCTGTGAACCCATTCGAGAGAGCTCCGATGGAAGAACGAAGACCGTTGAGGAGGCAGCGGACGCTGTCGAGGCGGAGAACTGGGCGGAAGCGGCTGAACGCCTGGAGCACGTTGAGGAGCTCGTCCTCCGGGATGTCGAAAGACTCGACGACGAACTCGTCGAGCGTCGTCCCGGTAGACCGAGGTTCACCGACATCATCCTGTATCTACGAGACGAGCCGACCATCGGGGAGCAGTTTACCGTCTGTCTCCCCGACGCCAGCCTTCCGGGTGACCTCGGTTCGCTAGCCGAGGAACTCACGCCCGAACGGGTCCTTGCGTATTTCGCAGCCTCACACGAACCGGACGGGCTCCGGACACCATTCCACGACCGATACGGTAGCCAAGGGGTTTCGTACGACGACGAGGGTTGTATCCAGCTCGACGGGCCTGTGTCGCTTCACCGAGACATCTCCTGTGGATCGATTCTCTCGGCGGAGCTCGATACCTACCGCACTACAAACCGGGGAATCGTCGGTTACAGCACCGAGGGCGGCGCTGTCGTCAGTGCTCGTACAGGACGCAATCCACAGACTGGGGAAGAAATACAGACCACCGCTGAGGAGGACGAAATCGACGGAAAGTGCGTTTTCGTCGCACCAGACGGCACGCTCCGCGAAGTGGCGAGCCTGAACGATGGGGAAGTGCAATGTTGGGGGCAGCGGCGTTCCGGGGACGATAATTCGCTCTACTGTTGGGGCTCGAATCGTGCCGCGGGCGACGTTTCGGCCTCGGAGACGCTGGTCTGTCCCGTGAGCGTGACGCCAGAAGACTGCCCATGCCCACTACCCGGGATATTCTATGTCAGGCGGTACATCCACGACGAGCAGGTCATCTTCGCCGGCGGCTGGATACTCGACGAGGGCGCACTCTACGAGGATTCGGCAACACTCTTGTTCGACGAAGGGCCGACCGAGATTGCGAGCGTGACCTCAGAGGATGTCGAGAGCGACGATTACGACGACCGCATCGTCGAGCAGTTCTCCCGCGACCGAAGTCAGCAGGGTTCGGCAGTACTCAGCGGCGAGTTCGACGCCGACACTGGTGGTATTCCAGCGGGTCTCATGACAGAGCAGGGGCGAAAGGGGCTCAACGCAGTGAACGTCAAGGTTGCCGGTGAAATAAGCGGATCGGGGTCCGAAAGCGACCTCCAACCATGGTCGGCTGTGGCGGCGCTAGATGCCCCGCTCGTCCACCTCGCCAACGCAGGAACTACGAGCAACGACGTGAAGTTCAAAGCCGGTGCGGAACTGTCGAAGTCAGTCAACTGAACACTCCGAAGTTTGCAACGACGCATCTGCTGAGAGGCTCTCTCAGGATAACCGTCCCCAGTCCGACTTGATGCAATTCAAGTGCTGAACTCTCCCTCTGTATTCAGCACGCGGTTCTTGGCAGTCAACAGATAGCCCAACGGCTCTGCCGGTAACTGCCTTCTCCGTACTTATCGGTCGATAGCAAACCCGTTCTCTATGGGGCGCAGTTCCGCTACTCGTCACCAACGACATCGGCCAGCACGTCCCGCACTTCCTCAAGCACTCGTTCCGGCTTCTGCATCGCATCCACCCGAACGAACCGGTCGGGGTCGCGCTCGAGCACCCGTTCGTAGTTCGCGCGCACCGACTCGAGGTAGTCGGCGTGCTCGAACTTGTTCGTCGCGCCCGCGCGCTCCGCGGCCGTCTCGGGGTCGAGATCGAGGTAGATCGTCAGGTCGGGGTCGATGGTGAACGGCTCGTGGACGTCGACGACGTACTCGAGGGGGTCGGCCTCGAGGCGGTCGTACGACTCGAGGGTCGCGCCCTGGTAGGCGTAGCGGGAGTCCGAGTAGCGATCGGAGACGACGAGGTCGCCGCGCTCGAGCGCCGGTTCGATCACGCGCGAGAGGTGGTCGGCGTGGTCGGCAGTGTAGAGAAACAGTTCCGCGAGCGAGTCTGCCTCGTCGTCGTCGATCGATCGGTAGACGGCGTCGCCGTACCAGGAGTCGTTCGTCGGTTCGCGAGTGAACGTCGCGTCGGGATAGGACTCCCGCAGGGCCTCCCAGACCGTCGTCTTGCCGCTGCCGTCCAATCCCTCGAGCGTGACCAGCATGCTCGCACCTCGTGGCGAGAACTATTTAGTAGCCGCTATTGAGCGTCGGAACCCAAACCACGGAGGCGACCAGCTATTTATCGCTGCGTGGGGATATTCGGTGTATGAAGGTGCTCGTTGCCGGCGGTACTGGGTTCATCGGGACGACTCTCTGTACGGAACTCGACGACCGCGGCCACGACGTGACGGCGCTGTCTCGCGATCCCAGCGACGGCGATCTCCCCGCGGGGGTCGACCGCGCGATGGGCGACGTCAGCGCCTACGACTCCATCGTCGACACCGTCGCGGGCCACGACGCCGTCGTCAATCTCGTCTCGCTCTCGCCGCTGTACAAGCCGCCGGGCGACCTCGACCACGAAACCGTCCACCTCGGCGGCACGGCAAATCTGGTCCGGGCTGCCGAAGCGGGCGGCGTTGATCGATTCATCCAGATGAGCGGCCTCGGCGCGGATCCGGACGCGCCGACCGACTTCCTTCGGGCGAAGGGGAAAGCCGAGGACGTCGTCCGAGACTCACACCTCGCCTGGACGATCTTCCGCCCCTCCGTCGTCTTCGGCGACGGCGCGGAGTTCCTCGAGTTCACCAAGCAGGTCACGACGCCGTACGTGACGGGGCTGCCGAACGGTGGCCAGACGCGATTCCAGCCGATCTGGGTCGGCGATCTGGTCCCCATGCTCGCGGACGCCGTCGAGGATCACAGCCACGTCGGCGAAACCTACGAGATCGCCGGCCCGCAGATCGTTACGCTCGCGGACGCGACGCGGCTGGCCTACGCGGCCGAGGGGAAGTCCGTCAGGATCCTCTCGGTTCCCCTCTCCCTGACGAAACTCGGGTTGACCGCGGCCGGCGTGGTCCCACTCGTTCCGTTCGGCCCGGATCAGGCGCGCTCGCTCGAAATGAACAACACCGTCGTCACCAACGACGTGAGCGCGTTCGGCGTCTCGGAGGACGAACTGACGACGCTCGGCGCGTATCTCGAGGTCGGTATCCACGAGCCTCGCGAGCCACAGCGCGAATCCGCCTGAGACGGTCAGCGGTCGCTCGACGCGTTCAGCGTTTGCTTGACGTATTCAATCACTGACTGACACGATCTCGAGGCGACGGACACGTTCGACGTCGGTCTGAGATCGGTCGGTCGCCGTATCGGCGGCTTGCGGTTCTGTACGGGGAACTCAAGGGTGGACAGATCGGCCCAAAGATTTAGTATAAAGAACAGATCTGACGTCGAAACCGACTCGTTTCTCGTGAGTTTTTTCGAGCCAAAATCGGCTGCCGGCATCCGATTTCCCGGAACACAAAAGAAGAAGAGACATTCAATTCAACAAAAGACTTATGCCCTTGATCACTCTGTACCAATTCAACGGAGCCCCCTGACAAATTATGAAGCTGGCGATGATCGGATTCGGACAGGCTGGTGGGAAGATCGTCGATCGATTCCTCGATTACGACGATCGGACGGGTAGCGGAATCGTCCGCGCGGCGATAGCCGTCAACTCCGCGAAAGCGGACCTCATCGGTCTCGATAATATTCCGGAGGAGAACCGCGTACTCATCGGCCAGGCCCGCGTAAAGGGCCACGGCGTGGGTGCAGACAACGAACTCGGCGCGGAAGTCGCCGAGGAGGACATCGACGAGGTGCAAAACGCCATCGACGCGATCCCGACCCACGAGGTCGACGCGTTCCTGGTCGTCGCCGGTATGGGCGGCGGAACCGGATCCGGCGGTGCACCTGTCCTCGCCAAACACTTGAAGCGTATCTACACGATTCCTGTCTACGGTCTCGGCGTGCTCCCGGGCACGGACGAGGGTGGGATCTACACCCTCAACGCGGCCAGATCGTTCCAGACCTTCGTCCGCGAAGTGGACAATCTGATGGTCTTCGACAACGACTCCTGGCGACAGACCGGCGAGTCCGTCGAAGGCGGCTACGATCAGATCAACGAGGAGATCGTCCGACGATTCGGCATTCTCTTCGGTGCGGGTGAGGTCGGCGACGGACAGGAAGTCGCCGAGAGCGTCGTCGACTCGTCGGAGATCATCAACACGCTCTCGGGCGGTGGCGTCTCGACCGTCGGCTTCGCCAGCGAGGAAGTCGACCTGAACACGAGCGGCGGTCTGCTCTCGCGCTTTACCGGCGACGGTGGCGGCAGCACCGACGATCTGGACGCCGCGAACACGACCAACCGCATCACGAGCCTCGTCCGGAAGGCCGCACTCGGTCGACTGACGCTCCCGTGTGAGATCGAAGGCACCGAGCGTGCGCTGCTCGTCGTCTCCGGTCCGTCGGAGTATCTCAACCGAAAAGGCATCGAACGCGGGCGGAAGTGGCTCGAGGAGGAAACGGGAAGCATGGAAGTCCGCGGTGGCGACTTCCCGCGAGAGGAGCCGGAGGTGGCCGCAGCACTCCTGCTCTCGGGCGTGACGAACGTTCCGCGAATCAAGCGTCTCCAGCAGGTCGCCATCGAGGCCCAGGAGAACATGGACGACATCCAGCAGGAGAGCGAGGAGAACTTAGAAGAGCTCGTCGAAGACGACGAGGACGAACTCGAGCCGCTGTTCTAGGCGCTCAGTTCTTTCGCGACTCGACGACCCCAGCGGCCGCGCTCGTGTCGGGGGGCACGACGGTGGTGTCTGGTGTCGACGAACGGCGGTCTCTCGTCCCGCCTCGGTCTCGGCTTCGACGTGTTTTTGCCCGCGTCCGGACAACCGTCGATAGATGCACGTCGTCGTCCCGTTCGCCGCGACCGACCCGAAGACGCGCCTCGAGTCGGTGCTCTCCCCCACGGAGCGGTCGGCGTTCGCGCGGGCCATGCTCGCGGACGTCCTGTGTGTGATCGTCGAGGCGGACCGGGAGCCGACGGTGGTGGCGACTGCGCCGATCGATCCCGCCGAACTCGACCTTCCGACGGACGTGCTCGAGTCGGTGTCGGTCGCGGTGGACGACCGCCCGCTCACCGACGCGGTCAACGCGCGCCTGCCGGGACAGACCGACAGCGGCGGCGACGGCGGTGACACGGACGACGGCGTCGCCGTCGTCATGGCGGATCTCGCACTCGCGACGACCGACGCGCTCGAGGACCTCTTTGCGGCCGACGCCGACGTCGCCATCGCGCCCGGCCGCGGCGGCGGCACGAACGCGCTCGTCGTTCGCGATCCCGCGTTTCGGGTCGACTACCACGGGGCGTCCTATCTGGACCACTGCGAGATCGCCGAGGAGATGGGTGTGAGCCTCGAGACGATCGACTCGCTCCGGCTGGGGACTGACATCGACGAACCCGACGACCT
Organism: Natronorubrum amylolyticum; assembly: GCF_052040145.1. Taxonomy (NCBI): domain Archaea; kingdom Methanobacteriati; phylum Methanobacteriota; class Halobacteria; order Halobacteriales; family Natrialbaceae; genus Natronorubrum; species Natronorubrum amylolyticum. Next base: position 1,080,712 of record NZ_JBPPFW010000001.1, on the reverse strand, counting down.
CGTCGAGGTGCTCGTCCACGGCGACGAGCGCGCTCGCGCACCCGCGACGCTCCGCGATATCGGATTCGAACTCGAACGACGGGACGGTCGGGTCGGCGTCGTCAGACGCGACCCCGCAGAACGGGACCGATAGCCGCGAAAGTGGGGCGGGCGTTCGGGAGAAGTGAAGCCTTATGTGTCGAGCGACGCCACTCTGCAGTAATGTTCCCCGGGGCGAGCGAGTACGGCGTCGACATCGTGGTCGACGACGCGGCGGTCGACGATCTCCTCTCAGTCACGCCCGACGACGTCGAAGCGCCGCCGGCGTTGACCTTCGCGCGAAACGTCTTCGTCCCGCTGACGACGGCGTGTCGCTACACCTGCACCTACTGTACGTACTTCGATCCGCCGGGTCAGGCTTCTTTGCTCACGCTCGAGGAGGTCCGCGACATCTGCGCCCGCGGGGCCGATGCGGGCTGTACGGAGGCCCTCTTTACGTTCGGCGACGATCCCGACGACCGTTACACCGAGATCCACGAGCAACTCGAAGAGTGGGGTCACGACTCCATTCACACCTACCTGCGGGCGGCCTGCGAGGTCGCCCTCGAGGAAGGGCTGCTTCCACACTCCAATCCGGGCGATCAAACGCTCGAGCAGATGGCCGAAGTGGCGGATGTCAACGCCAGCATGGGCGTGATGCTCGAGACGACGGCCGAGGTCGGGGCTCATGCCGGCCCTCGGAAGAAAGAGCCTGGCCAGCGCCTCCGAACGATCAAAAACGCTGGCGAACTCGATGTCGCCTTCACGACGGGAATTCTGGTCGGCATCGGTGAGACGTGGCGTGACAGGGCCGAAAGTCTGCTCGCGATTCGCGAGATGCACGAGCGCTACGATCACGTTCAGGAGGTGATCGTCCAGCCGGTTTCGAACAACGAGCGCTGGTCCGACGGCTCCCCCGACCTCGAGACGATGCGCCGCGTGACGGCGATGGCTCGCGTCGCGCTCCCCGAGGAGATTTCGGTGCAGGTCCCGCCGAACCTCGCGCCCGCCCGCGACCTGATCGACTGCGGCGTCGACGACCTCGGCGGGGTGTCGCCGATCACGGACGACCACATCAATCCCGACTACGCGTGGCCCGCCCTGCGCGAACTCGAGGAGATCGCTGCCTCCGCAGACCTGCCGCTCGGCGAGCGATTACCGGTCTACGAGCGGTTTCTGCCGGATGACCTTCGAACCGACGGCTTCGACGGCGTTGCCGCTGACGGAACGGCCGGTGCGTCGGGGCCTCGAGCAGCGGACGCCAAGCGAGAGTGGATCTCGCCGACGATTCGCGAGGCGCTCGAGGCCGACGGCGACGCCGGCGAACGGTACCGGTCCGTGCTTCGAAGCGAGACGAGCGCCGTCTCTCGGTAGCGAGCGTCCGATTCGGGGTACGAACGCGTCTCGAGCGATGACCGTCACCTCACCGAGCTACTGGAAGATCGACAGCCGCGAGAGGTAGAAAACGGCCAACGCGACGGCAAACACCAGTCCGAGAATTCGTAGTCCGCCGGCGATGTGCGTGCGCTCTTTCGGCAGGAGTTCCGGAATCCCCAGCAACAGCCACAGGACGCCGAAGTGGAGCGCTGACGATGTTCCTACCGCGCCGACAAGGCCGTAGAACGCGTACAGTCCGAGGAAAAAGAGACCGACGGCGATAAACACCCCTCCGGACTGCCATCCGTCGGGCTCTCTGAACAGTCTTTTTATCATACTAGCTCGCTGGTGTCAACCATCAAATCGTTTTCGACCGGATCGCTGCAGTATCGGCCACACTGAGCATCCGCTGTAGTCCTCTCGTCCACCCGTCCCTCGATTTTGCGACCGACGCCGAAACAGTCGTCAAAAGAACGCTTCGTGAACCGCAAGCCCTTCGCTCTCGAGAACTGGCCCCTCGACCGTCGTTGACCCACCACCCCGATCGATCACTTCTTCGAAGGGAATTTCGATCACCGAATCGTCGCGAATTCCCGCGAGCGAGTCGACGGAGACGCTGTAGATGACCCGACCGAGCCCCGCGTAGACGATCGCGCTCGCACACATCGGACACGGCTCCGTGCTGGTGTACATCGTACACGCCTCGCGCTCGGCCGGCTCGAGTTCGCGGGCGGCCCAACAAGCCAGTTTGAACTCCGGGTGAGCGGAAATATCGTCGTCGGTTCGGGTCGTGTTTTCGGCCGTCCGGACGACCGCGTCGTCGACGACGAGGAGTGATCCGAACGGGGTGTTGCCGTTGTCGACCGCCGCTCGAGCGAGGTCGATCGCGTCTCGGATGTAGGACTCGTCGGTGGACATGGGTCGCTCTTCGTCGCCAGTAGTGAAACGCCTGTCTCCACCGCGGCGATTAGGTACAGGAGAAGCCGCCGTCGACGACGAGCGCCTGGCCGGTGATCCAGTCGGCCTCGTCGCTCGCGAGGAACAGCATCGCGTTGGCGACGTCCTCCGGCCGACCGAGTCGCTTCAGCGGGTAGTACTTCGACATCTCCGCCTTGGTCGCCTCCCACTCCGCTTCGGTGCGATTCTCTCGAGGCATCGCCGTATCCGTCACGCCCGGACAGACCGCGTTCGCGCGCACGCCGTGTGGTCCGACCTCCGCGGCGACCGTCCGCGTGAAGTTGACGACGGCCCCCTTGGTCAGCGAGTAGGCCCCGAGCTGTGGCGCGCCGATGACGCCCGCGAGCGAGGCCGTGTTGACGATCGCTCCCGATCCCTGCTCTTTGAAGTAGGGGATGGCGGCGTGACAGCCGTTCCAGACGCCCTTGACGTTGACGTCGATGATCCGGTCGCGTTCGTCCTCGTCGATCTCCTCGACGTTCGCGCGCTGGTGGCTAACGCCCGCGTTGTTCACCATGATATCGAGTCCGTACTCCGAACCTGTCTCGTCGACGGCCGCGTGGACCGCGTCCGCGTCGGTGACGTCGAGTTCGAGTGCGGTTCCCTCCTGTCCCGCCTCCTCGACGCGGTCGATCGTCTCTTCGGCGCCCTCGAGATCGATATCGGCCCCGACGACCGTCGCCCCCTCCTCGGCGAACAGTTGCGCGGCTTCGCGGCCCAGTCCCGATCCGGCTCCCGTGATGAACGCTGTCTTGCCTTCGAGTCGCATACGCACACGTTTCCGAGAACCATCATAAAGCATCGCTCCGCGACACTGGGCTGCCGACTCGAGCGGAACGAATCACCGACCGGGCCCGAGCCGACCTCTCGACTCGGTCGGCTTATTGAATACGGAACCGCTTCGAACCGGTCTCCGTGAGCGTCGCCGACTCGTGCAGCGTCACAACCTGGCCCGTCGGCGTCGACTCGACCGTGGCGTCGGCGTTGACCGACTCGAGGGTACCGAGCAACTGGGCTTTCGGCGGTTTCTGGGCGGCTCCGCAGTCGTAAATCGTCAGCAGGCCGCCGTCTCTCGGCTCGCGGTCGTAGACGACGACGTGGGCGTGGTTCGGCAGCCGCCAGTTTCCGTCGTCGATCGGAACGAGGTGGTTCACACCGTACGTCACGACCGGAATTCGCAAAAAACCGCCCCCAGTTCGTCGGTCGGCGTCGACGCCCGCCGCCGGTCGGAGTCGACGGCCTGTCAGTCGTCGGCCGGAACCGTTCGCTCTGCGCGCTCTTCGGCGTTGAGCAGCGGCGTCCCGTCCGCTTTCGGCCCCAGTTGCGGGCCGAACGGCGGATCGTCGGGGTCGATGACGCGGCGCGTTTCGTAGTCGGTCGAGCGTTCGACGGGGATTCGACCGATCGAGGTGATCATCTCGACGTAGTCCTCGAACGAGCGGAACTCGCCGTGTTCGCCGCCGGCGCGGGTCGTGATCTCTTCTGAAAGGATCGTCCCCATGTAGTCGTCGGCGCCGCAGGCGAGCATCTTCAGCCCCTGTTCGTCGCCGTACTTGACCCACGACGACTGGACGTGGTCGATGTTGTCGAGAAAGAGGCGAGCGACGGCGATCATGAGTTCGTCCTCGTCGATGCTCGCCCCCCCGGAGACGACGTCGTGCTCGAAAAGCGGCGTGTTCTGGTGGACGAACGAAAGCGGCACGAACTCCGTGATCGCGCCGTCGACCCGGTCCTGAAGGTCGCGAACCCGTTTCAGGTGGATCGCGCGGTGGGCCTCGTTGTCGACGTGGCCGTACATGATCGTCGCCGTCAGCCCCAGTCCGACGTTCGCGGCGGCTTCCATCGCCTCGAGCCAGTCGTCGGTGCCGATCTTGCCGGGACAGATGACGTCTCTGACCTCGTCGACGAGGATTTCGGCGGCCGTGCCGGGAACCGTGTCGAGTCCGGCCTCCCTGAGACGGCCGTACACCTCCTCGTAGGACCAGTCGGTGCCCCGTCGGGCGTGGTAGCCCTCCTCGGGCGTCATCGAGTGGACGTGGACGTCGTCGACGCTCATGGCCGCCATCTGCTCGACGTAGGTGCCGGGATCGGTCGCGTACCGTTCGGGCGGTTTGTAGTTGACTTCCTTCGGCTCGGGGTGGGACTCGAGGATCTCGCGGTGTTCTTCGTCGAGTGCGAACGCGGGGTGGAGACCGGAGACCGAGGTGACCTCGTAGACGCCGCGTTCGACGGCGTCCGCGACGATCTCGCGAGATTCGGCGGGCGTTTTCGTAAAGCCCGCCGTCTCGACCTCGCTGTCCCGTTCGAACGTGTGTGCGGCGTCCTTGAAGTTACAGAACAGACAGCCCACGTTGCAGGCCGTCGTGACGTTGTTGTTGATATTCGCGACGAAGGTGACCTCGTCGCCGACGACCTCGGCGCGGCGTCGATCGGCCGCCTCGAGCACCTGTTCCTTTCGCGTCCGATCGATTCCCTCGACGTCCGTCCCGGTCGTGAGTAACTCGATGGCGTCGTCGACCGTGAGTCGGTCGCCGGCGCGTGCTTTCTCGAGTGCGTTCTCGAACGACTGGTCGGTCTCGGGAACGTGCTCGAACGCGAGGTCTGCCTCGGTCACCGGTCGCTCCATCGGCGTATCAATACCAGCACAGCGAGAAAAGCGTGTGGATTGTCGACGGATTCGACCAATCGAGCGATCAGCCCGGGGTTATTGGGCGTCGCTATCGACGAGCTGTCGGTCGGCGCCGCGTTTCTCGTCATCGCCGGCATCCTGCTCGTCGTCGCGTCGGTGATCGTCGGCGTCTCGCTCGCCGAGCGACGCCAATTCAGCGGACCGGAAGGCGAATTTCGGTGGACTCGAGACGCCGCCGGATACTGAAACCTTCTTAGGGTCCGGCCACGGCAACTGGGGTATGAACTGCGGCGGCGGCTACGTCCTGAGGTGTCTCGTATGACGAGTGTCAAAGAGTTCCGCATCGAGGAGGCAGCAACCAACGACGACCTTGGGGAGGGGTCGTTCGTCTTCACCGACGCCTACTCGGTGTTTGACTGGGGGCAGATGCCAGATCAGATCCCCGAGAAGGGCGCGAGTCTCTGTGCGATGGGCGCGTTCAACTTCGAACTGCTCGAGTCTGAAGGCGTCCCGACCCACTACCGTGGTGTTGTCGAAGACGGCGACGTCGTCCCCCTCGCCGAGTCGTCGCGCCCGCCGTGGGAGATGGCCATCGACCTCACGCAGGTCCCCGACCTGCCCAACGAGGGTCGAGAGTACGACTACGACCACTACCACGACGCGGCCGGCGAGAACTACCTGATCCCGCTCGAGGTCGTCTTCCGCAATCGCGTGCCGGTCGGCTCGAGCCTCCGGCGGCGAACCGATCCCGCGGACCACGGCCTCGAGTTCGAGAGCTGGCCCGAGGAGGCCGTCGACCTCGCGGAGCCGATCGTCGAGTTCACGACGAAGTACGAGGAGGGCGACCGACAGCTCGATCGCGAGGAGGCCGACGCGATCGCGGGCGTCGCCGACATCGACGACCTCGAGTCCGTCGCTCGCGAGGTCAACCGGATCGTCACCGAGCAGGCCGAATCGGCCGGGCTGGTCCACGAAGACGGCAAGATCGAGTGTCTCTACTACCAGGGCGAGATCCGCGTCGCGGACGTCGTCGGCACGTTCGACGAGAACCGCTTCAGCTACGAGGGTACCCAGCTCTCGAAGGAAGTTCTCCGCCAGCACCACAAGCGCACCCAGCCCGAGTGGGTTCAGGCCGTCGAGGCCGCAAAGGCCGAAGCGAAGCAGGAGGACGTCGCAGACTGGAAGTCCCTCTGTGAGGAGACGCCGGAGCCGCTCGAGGAGGGCGTCCTCGAGACGGCGCGGGATCTGTACTGTGCCGGCGCGAACGCCTACACCGGCCAAGAACTGTTCGACGCGCCGCCGCTCTCGAGTGCGATCGGGGCCGTCCAGCGGCTGTAGGGATCGATACCGGAACCCGTCGTCCGTCGCGGTTCAGGTAGTACGTTTCGACTACGAGCGGCCGTCCCGAGCGACGTTCGCTCCAGACACTGTCACGATGGTTCGATTGCAGCTCCGGGTCACGCCGAAGCGCACTCCGGCGGTTTCGTCACGTCGCTGTGCAGTTCGCTATCTATTGCCATCCGCTGTTTGAAAGGTAATCCTCATATCGAACGCCCCAAAACCATATACTCGAGTACCGATGTCCCTCGCTGCCAGTGGAATCGTCACGAGCATCGTCCCGTTTGACCCAACGTACGGTATCACGATCGTCGCGAGCGTCATGCTCGCCGTGATCGTCTGCGCGATGGTGGCGTTCGCCCTCGGTCCGGTCGTCTCCTCGTACCGGTCCGGCACCTCGAGTGCGACGGAGTCGTCCGCCACGCCTACGGCCGAGCCGAGCGACGACTGAGGTTCGCGGTTCGTCTTTTGTGGTGTTTTCGTCCTCGGTAGGATCGGGTCTCGAGGGAGTCCGACAGCCGTTCGGAGTGGATCGAATCGGGGACCGACGTTATGGTCCTCCGGAGCCAGTCTCGCGTACGACCATGGAGATCACGGTGTACGGACCGTTGCGAAGCGCGACCGGGGAAAAGACGGTGTCGCTCGAGTTCGCCGGCGATACCGTTGGGGATGCTATCGACGACGTTGCCGATGCGTATCCGCGAGCGGCCCAGTACCTCTACGACGGGGACGAACTGCGACCGAGCGTCAGAGTCTCGGTTGATGGTGAGCGCGTCGGACTCGAGGACCCGGTTTCGGACGACGCCTCGCTGTCGCTGACGCCTGCCGTTCAGGGTGGGTCTCGAAACTAACGACCAGCCGTTCGATGCCGACTGTTACGTCTCCCGAACGGGAGAGGCGGTCGAAAGAGCGTTCTGCTCGTGCTGGCAGCTATAGTAGCCACTGAAAGTCAATGCACACCCGATCGCAGGACAGCTATGCGATCGGTATGTAAATCGTTTCAGTTGTTACTATAGGCGGGCCACACCCTCCCCAACCGATTGGCTCACACGACTTCGACCCACGTCTCGCTGATCGCTCGCCGTGGTACAGCGCGCGCCACCGCAGTGAGAGACGGGCCGCTCTATCGATCTCCCGCTACAGCCCGTACTGCTCGCGTACGAGGTGGTCGATACCGCGCTCTTCGAGCACATCCATCGGGGCGAGCAGGTCGAGTTGGACGACGCCGGGGAGCCGCCCGATCTGGACGCCGCCGGTGAACGTACACCGCGAGCGAACCTCGCCCTCACTCATCTCGAGCAGTTTCGTCGCCCGATCGAAGGCGTTCTGCGTGGCGTCGTTGACCGTTGCGCCGGAGCCGATCACTTGGATCGGCCCCATATCGTCCTCGACGTCGACGCCGTGCTGTGCGCCGAGTTCTCGGCCGGCCTCGCGCTCTTCCTCGCTGTAGGGTTTGCTGATGAACGGGAGGTCTTCTTCGGGCGGCAGAAGGAGGGGGCCGTCGATATCGAGTCCCTCGATGACCTCGACGTCCATCGTGACGGTGCCGCTGACGTCGGTCGTGTGCAGCGAGAGTTCGCCGTCGCCCTGATTCGCGTGGAGGTCGCCGACGTAGACGCCGGCGCCGTCTACCTTGACGGGACAGAGCAGGGTTGCTCCCGGCCGGACCTGTGGGATGTCCATGTGGCCGTCGGTTCGGTCCTCGAGATCCGCTTCGGTCTCGACGCCGTAGTCGTGTTCGGCGCCGATGAGGAACTGGCCGAAGTCGCCCGCGTTGTGCGAGTCTGGCATCGTAACCGGTGGCGTGGTGCCGACGTTGCCGATGAACGGACGCAGGCGGCCGAGCGTGCCGGGCATCTCGCCGGGTTCGTACAGCAGGATCGGGTGCTGCCGGGAGTTCTCGGGGATGTCCATCACCTCGTCGGCGTCTTCGGCGAGTTCGTGCGCGCCGTCCTCGTCGAGGGTGATTCCCACCGTTCGATCGTCGTCGAACGCGACGGTGTAGCCGTACTCGAAGCCGAAGGAGGAGGCGTTCGCGCCGCACTCGACACATTTGATCGACTCCTCACCGGTTCCCTCGACGACAGTTTCGGGCCACTCGGTGCCACACTCCGGACAGCGGTGGTCGACGAACGGATCGTCGCCGAATGCGTCCTCCCGTTCGGCCATCGAGCCCGTACTCGTCGCCATGCTCGTCACCTCGACGTCCCGAATGCGGAGCGCGACCGCGTCTCCGACCGACGCCCCCTCGACGCGAATCGGTCGGGTGACCTCGTGGCCCCCGCGGAACTCGGGGGTGACCATCGGTCCCCAACAGCCCGGCGGCGTGTACGTTTGGATCGTTCCGCCGTCCGCGACGGTCCCCGCCCACTCCTGGTCGGGACCCACGAGTCCGAGCGTGTACTGATCGACGTACAACTCCTGTTGGACTTCTTGTTGTGCCATAACGTACCAAGATACGGTCGAATCGGCGATAAGGCTACTGCTCCCGGAGCCAACGATCAACGGCGTGAGGGGTCGAGAATCTGAGTAGACGGCTCGATAAAGACCGCCAGCCGTTGGAGGACGTGACGGTCGATTCGAAGCACACCCGATCGACCGTGCGGCGCCGTCGATCGAAGCCGCTACTGCTCCGCCAGACACTCCAGGCGCGGTGATTTGTCGGCCGTGGCCGATTCCGCCGCAACAGGTTCGTTCAAGTGGCTCTTGTCCCTTCGAATAGCTAATGGCTGATTCGACGGACGAGGATTCACCCGAGTGCCGAGCGTGTGGCGATCTCGTAGCATCGTCTACCGAGCAACGCGTCGTCACGACGCTCGAGGACAGTGAGACGGTCTACCAGCACTTCTGTAGCGACGACTGCCTCGAGAGTTGGGAATCGTAGGTCGACCGAAGCGAGCGACCGAATAGCGAGGTGGGGTACTCCCCCGTCGAATCCAGTGGAAGAGACCGGTTACTGGTTGTTCGCGACGACGCTCCCGATACCGTCGACCGGCCGGTCCGGCGTGAATTCGTCGACCTCGTCGGGTAGGCCGAGCTGGTACTCGTCGCCGTTCTCTCGGACCGACGTCCGACCGCGGTGGACCGAGACGTCGCCGTTCAGGTGGAGTTTGACGGCCTCGAGCAGGGCGTCCGCCTCGAGGGGCTGGCCCCGGTGTTTCATGTCGTCTAGCTCGGCGTCGTCGGGGACGTCGAACGCGCGCTGGGTGATGATCGGCCCCTGATCGAGGTCGGTCGTCACGTAGTGGGCGGTGACGCCGGCCACGCGGACGCCCTCCTCGATGGCCTGTCGGTACGCCTCCGCGCCGGGGAACGCGGGCAGTAGCGACGGGTGGACGTTGATGATACGGTCTTCGTAGCGGAAGACCACGTTGGGAGAGAGGATGCGCATGTACCGCGCGAGGACGATCAGGTCGACGTCGTACTCGGCGAGAAGTTCGAGGAGTTCGTCCTCGTTCTGCTGGCCGCCCTCGTCGCCGATGTCGTGGAAGGGGACGTCGTAGTGTTCGGCCAGCGGCTGGAGGTCGTCGTGATTCCCGATGACGACGCCGATATCCGCGCCGAGTTCGTCGTTGGCCCACGCCTCGAACATCGCCTCGAGGCAGTGGCTCTCCTTCGTGACGAGGACGGCGATCTGCTGACTGTCGCGGTCGGCGGGGAACCGAACCTGGACGTCGAGTCCGAGGTCGTCGCCGAGGTCGGAGAGGTCCTCCCGGAGCGTCTCTTCGGTACAGACCATCTCGGAGGTGTCGACGGCGAGGTACATGCGGAAGACGCCGTCACGGACGGCCTGATCGAGATCCTCGATGTTGATTCCGCGCTCGAACAGGAGGCTCGTCACCCGGGCGATGAGCCCGGTGTCGTCGTCCCCGATCACGGTGATTTCGGTGATGTCGGTCGTCATCGCAGCCACCTCCGCTCGGGCGAATAGCGAGTCATCAGTACGAGTTTGAGTCTACCTGTAGTCAAAAGTCCTGCTTTCCGTAGATGTTCCTGAGAACGGAACGGTACTATATTGTCCCCTATTCTTACCCACGATTAACAAATCCTGGACCAAAGTTGTTAATAATGCCGGGACTGTTGCTAGTACCGAATGACGCTCTCACGACCGATCGACGTTGTAATCGTCGGTGCCGGGCCCGCAGGAATCGGGACTGCAGTGGCACTCGAGCGGCTCGATCTCGAGTACGCCGTCCTCGAGCGCGACCGAATCGGCGCCTCGTTTCGACGGTGGCCCGACGAGATGCGACTCCTGACGCCGTCGTTCCCGGCCAACGCCTTCGGCGTGCGCGATCTGAACGCGATTACGCTCGACACCTCGCCCGCGCTCGCGCTGGACCGCGAGCACCCGACCGGCGACCAGTACGCCGACTACCTCGAGGCGGTCGCGGAGTTTCACGACCTCCCGATCGAAACCGGCGTCGACGTCGAAGCCGTCGTCCCCGACGGCGACCAACCGATCGACGAACGGAGCGAGGAGGAAGGCGACGCGGACCGAGGCGGGTTCACGCTCGAGACCAGCGAGGGAACCATCACCGCACAGTACGTCGTCTGGGCCGCGGGGCAGTACCAGTACCCCTCGGGCGGGTCGATACCGGGCGCGTCCCACGCGGTTCACGTCTCGACCATCGACTCGTGGTCGGCCCACGCCGATCGGCACTCGACCGACTCTGCCACCAAAAACCCGACTACTGACACCGAGACGGAGCCGGAACCGGAGGAACCGTCGTCGACACCGGTCGCGGCCGACGGTGCCGGCGTCGCGATCCCCGCCGCGGACGACGCCGTGATCGTTGGCGGGGCGGAGAGCGGCATCGATGCCGCACTGGGATTGGCCGAGGCCGGGCTCTCCGTCACCGTGCTGGACGACGACGGCCCGTGGCAGTATCGGAGCCCCGACCCCAGCGAGGTGTTATCGCCCCGGACGACGGAACGACTCGAGGCTGCGCTCGAGGCCGGCCGACTGATCGATCTCGTTACCGACGCGCGCGTCGCGCGAATCGAACGGGAGTCGGCGAGGGAAGCCGATATCGATCTCGATAGCGACGGGTACGCCGTCGTCACCGAGGACGGCGATCGGATTCACTCGAGTACGCCGCCGATCCTTGCAACGGGATTCGAGGGGAGTCTCACGCTCGTCGACGACCGGTTCGCGTTCGACGACCGCGGATTCCCCGAACTCACCGGTCGCGACGAATCGACCGAGACGCCGGGGCTGTTTCTCGTCGGGCCGCAGGTCGCTCACAACGGCCAGCAGTTCTGCTTCATCTACAAGTTCCGCCAGCGATTCGCCGTCGTCGCCGAAACCGTCGGTGATCGACTCGGCGTCGACACCGACCCGCTCGAGGCTTATCGCGAGAAGCGGATGCTCCTCGAGGACCTCGAGTGCTGCGAGCCGGAGTACTGCGACTGTTGAGAGAGCGAAGATAACACCGAGACGGTCGATGTGCTCCCCTGGCGGTTTTGCGTCCGCAGAAAAATCGACGGGAGAGTCGTTCCGCAGCCGGTCGTCAACGGTCGTCGATGTTTCACTCGACCGTCAGTGCGTCTCGTGAATGTGCTCGCGTAGCTCGTCGGTCTCGTCGAACGAATCATCGCAGACGGCGCAGGTGTTGTGGTGCAGCGCGACGTGCTGGGTGACGCCGGCCGCGGACTGGAACGAGTCGTCGCAGGTCGAGCAGGTGTAAGACATGACCAGTGTCGACTTACGACGCATAGGTACAAAAAGCACGAGCGGTCTATTGCCGGCAGTCGTCGAAGGCGGTCCGGCAACGCGGATCGCCACTCCGTCGGCATCTGCCGGTGGGACAGCCTTCAAACGCCTCTCTCAACGGAGGGCGGCTGCTCGGCGGCGCAGTGACGGGTCGATCGCCGTCTCTTCGGCCAGTTCCTCGAGTTCGTCGGTCGCGTTGCACTCCGCGAGTCCCTCGAGCGCCTGTCGCCGGAAGCTGGCGCGGAGACCGCTCATCTGGACGATGATCGAGAGATTCGTCCGTTCGTCCTCCTCGATCAGTCGGTCGATCGCGTCGTGTCGTTCGGTGTGGTGGACGGCCGGTTTGACAGCTGTCTGGAACGCGTTTGACATGGGTTTCGTGTTGTCGTTGTTGGGTCGGTCAGTGGTCGGTTCGAATCGAATCTCGAACCGCTCGGTTGCAGTCCGATCGCGGCTTCGGTCGGTCATCGGACGTCGTCTCGAGAGACGAACGCCGAGCCATACGCCCTGATCCACGTCTCCTCGATCGAACCGGCCGTTACCGCCGAGTAGATGGTGCAGACGTCCGGCCGATGATCGTTGCGCTCGACGTAGGCCCGATAGCACGGGGAGACGTCGCCGTCGTCCGACTGCGGACCGAGCGGCGTCGTGCTGGTATCTGCACTCGAGTCGGTGTCCGAGTTCGTGTTCCCGTCGCTCATGATGGGGGCGTCTCAGTCCGCAATTCCCAGTTCCTCCGTCGCCTCGTGGTCGTGGTCGTGTTCGTGCTCGCCGTCCGCCTCTGGCCCCTCCACTGCGTCGTCCGCCGCCGCTTCCTCCGGCGGCTCGAACGTCGGGAATCGGTCTTCGAGCGTCGACGGATCGGCGTCGAGTTCCGCCTCGGTGACCAGGCAATCGACGAGATCGCTCCGTAACGACTCGTGATCCATTTCGGTGCCAATTACGACGAGTCTGGTATTGCGGTCACCCCACTCGTCGTGCCAGCTCTCCTCGAGTTCGGGACTGTCCTCGAGTTGCTCGCGGCGCTCCTCGGTCGGGAGCGAGTCGATCCACCGGCCGCCGGGACCGACGCAAATCGACTGGCCGGCGACGTTGAGCGTGAACGCGTCGTCTTCGCGGCTGGCGATCCAGAAGTGACCCTTCGCGCGCACGACCGCGTCGGGGAACTCGTCGAGCAGGTCGGCGAACCGCTCCGGGTGGAACGGCCGTCGGGCCTCGAAGACGAACGAGGTGACGCCGTGTTCCTCCTCGGCCGAGGCGTGGGGCTGCTCGAGTTCTCGGATCCAGCCGGCGGACTGGCTCGCGGCCTCGAAGTCGAACCGGCCGGTATCGACGATGCGGTCGGGATCGATTCGGCCGTGTTCGGTGCGGACGATCTCGGCGCGAGGCTGGAGCACCTCAAGCGTCGCTTCGATCTCCTCGAGCGTGTCGTCGTCGACGAGGTCGCATTTGTTCAACAGGAGGACGTCGCAGAACTCCACTTGTTCGACGACGAGATCTCCGAGGTGTTTCTCGGTGCCGTCGTCGTCGAGCAGTTCGTCGGACTGCATCGCCGCCTGAAACTGATGGGCGTCGACGACCGTGACCGTCGTATCGAGGTGACAGCCCTCGAGCGGTTCGATACCGGTCTCCTCGTAGAACTCCGTCGGGTCGAGATCGGCCTGGTCGAAGCCCAGCGTTAGGGTCTGTGCGACGGGCAACGGCTCCGCGACGCCGGTCGACTCGACGATGATGCCGTCGAACTCGCGCTCGCGGGAGAGTTCGCCGATAGCGTCGAGCAGGTCTCCGCGCAGTTCACAGCAGATACAGCCGTTCGAGAGTTCGATCAGCTCTTCGTCTTCGTCGGCGATGTCCGAGGACTCGGCGACGAGCTCGGCGTCCACGTTTACTTCGCCCATATCGTTGACGAGTACGGCGAGCTCTCGATCGCCGCTTTCGCGGAGCACGTGGTTCAGCACGGTCGTCTTGCCGGCGCCGAGGATCCCGGACAGTACCGTAACGGGAATCGAGTTGTCGGGCATTCAGTTAACAAATACCTTTCCAATCTAATAGTAGTTATTATTCCATTCGATAGAATTATTAAACCGGCGCGGTGATACCCGGGCGAGAATGCACCGAGAGTCATGCGTCGCCGTTGGAAACGGGGAGCAGCGCTGAATGACTGACACGGACCGCGAACGGGTCGTGTTGATCGGCAAGGAGAGCGTCGGGAAATCGGCGCTCGCGGCGGGGCTTACGGGCGCAGCCCCGGCCGACGAGAACGTGGCCGGGTCGACAGTCTCGAGCGAGGTCTACCGAACCGACGACCTCGAGATCGTCGACACCCCCGGGATCACGCTCGAGGCGGATACCGAGACGACGCGGGAGGCGTTGAACAGCCTCGAGCGAGCTGAAACGGTCGCGGTCGTCGTCCCGGCGACCGATCTCGACCGGGATCTCGACGATCTCCTGCCGCTCGTGGAGGGACGAGTGGGTGCGGTGGTCGTCACGCACTGGGATCGGATCGAGGCGGTCGACGAGGCCCGGGGGGTGATCGCGGACCTCGAGTCCGACCTCGCCGTCCCCGTGATGCCCGTCGACGCGCGAGCCCTCGACCGCGTCGCGGCGGACGGCGGAATCCGAACGGAGACCGACGGTAGAGGGATCGACTACTCGGCGCTGGCGGCCGACGGCCGCGACGTGCTGGCCGCGATTCGACACACGAGTGGTCCTTCTGCTCCTTTTGCTGGCAGCGAACTGCCCGGCGAAACCGGCGTCCGAACGGGCTGGCAGCTCGAGCCACCTGCACGGATCTTCGAGCGGCCGGTTCTCGGCCCGGTCGTGAGCGCGCTCGTGCTCCTGGCTCCCGCCGCCGTCGCCGTCTGGTTCGCAAACACCGTCGCGGGCGAACTCGACCCGATCGTGGGGAGCGCACTCGAGCCCGCGATCGGCTGGGCGGAAACGCTACCGGGGCCGCTCGCGGCCGTGCTGGGCGGGGACTACGGCCTGCTCTCGATGGGGCCGTTCCTGTTCGTCTGGGCGCTGCCGACGATGCTCATCTTCGCGCTCTTTATGGGCGCGTACTCGGCCAGCGGGCTCACGATGCGGGTGACGACCGCGCTCCACCCGGTCATGCGCCGGGTCGGGCTCACCGGCCGGGACCTCGTCCGCGTCGTCATGGGATTCGGCTGCAACGTGCCCGCGGTCACGAGCACCCGAGGCTGTTCGGACTGCACCCGCTGTACGACCATCTCCGCGATTTCCTTCGGCTCGGCGTGCTCCTACCAGTTCCCCGCCACGCTCGCCGTCTTCGCCGCCGTGGGGATGCCGTGGCTCGTCGGCCCCTACCTCTTCGTTCTCGTCGTGACGACGCTGCTCTACGTCCGGTTGATCGCCCCGCTCGAGGCCCGCACTACCTCCCTCGCGGTCGACCGCCGAACCTTCCTCGAGTGGCCCCGTCCCCGCGCGATCTGGCGCGAGGCCCGTCGGTCGCTCGAGGGGTTCATCACGACGGCGCTCCCCGTCTTCGCCGTGATCTGCGTCGCCGCCGCGTTGCTCGAGTATCTCGGGGCGCTCGAGCGACTCGGCGTCGTCCTCGAGCCGGCGATGGCCCTCTTCGCCCTTCCCGCGGAAACGGCCCTGCCGGTGGTCTTCGCCGCGATTCGAAAGGACGGCATCGCGCTCCTCACGGCGGAGTCGGCCGGCGTCGCCGCGCTCTCGCCCGTCGAGGTGCTGGTCGCCGTCTACCTCGCCGGCGTCCTGTTGCCCTGTCTCGTCACCGCGTTCACGATTGCACGGGAGGTCTCGACCCGGTTCGTCGCGACGATGCTCGCCCGACAGGCCGCCGCGGCGATCGGGTTCGCACTCGTCATCGCCTGGGGTGGGCGGCTGCTGTTCTGATCGCGATTACGACCCCGACGACCGCTCGAACTCGCGGTCGACCTCGGTCTCGGCTCCCTGCACGGATGGCGTCGTGGCGTCTTCCTCGAGGTAGCGTTCGACGTCCGCGACGGTCTCCGTCTCGAGGAGCACTGCGAGCCGACGCTCGAACTCCGCGTCCGATAGCTCGCCGTCGGCGTAGCGAACGCGCAACCGCTCGAGGGCGTCTTCGGCGTCGTGATCGGTCGTCGGTTCGTCGTCGGCCGCCGGGTCGGTTTCGCCGTCGAGCGCCTCGGCGAGTTCCCTGAGCAGGTCGCCCCCGAACAGCAGGCCGAAGATGGCCAGAATGATCGCGACCGAGGAGTTGATCACCGTGAGCGCGACGAACGTTGCCAGTACGGCGACGATGACGACGGCTACCGACGGTGTCACCCCCCGAACGAGTGGCCGGTTTTCACTCATACTATCGTGTTCGTGAGAGAACACAAAAAGCCCCTCTCCAGGGACGAGATGCCGAATCCAGCCCCCGGAACCGATCCTCGCAGTCGTCTCGAGAGTAGTAATACGCCAACCATCGATACCAGCTATTAATAATCCGAAGGTGTAAAGTAATAACTCGGCATACCGTATCTCGATGCTCGAGTGTGTCATCGTCGGCGGAGGGATCCACGGCACGTACTGCTGTCAGCGACTGCTCGAGGAGACCGACCTCGAGCGCGACGACCTCCTGATCGTCGATCCGCACGATCGACTGCTCGAGTCGTTCCGGCAGAAGGCCCGCGCGTGCGAGATGGACGAACTGCGGTCGACGTTCGTCCACCACGTCGGCACCGAGCCGTTCGGTCTCGAGAACTTCGCCGAGGGACGCGACCGGACGGACGAACTCCGACCGACGCCCGGCTATCCCCGTCGGCCGACGCTGTCGCTGTTTCTCGACTACGCGGAGTACGTGATCGACCGCGCCGACCTCGAGACACTTCACCGACAGACGACCGTCGAGTCGATTCGACGGTCGGCGGACGGGACGGACTCGCTCGTCCTCGAGACGTCCGATTCTCGCATTCGGACCCGAACCTGTGTGCTGGCGATCGGCCACGGTGGCCGGTACCGGACGCCGCCGTGGGCCGCCGGTATCGACTCGGTCACTCACGTCTGGGACGGCTTCGACCCCGAGACGCCCGCCGACGAGACCGTCGTCGTCGGCGGCGGGATCACGGCCGCCCAGCTCGCGACCTGTCTCGCCGAACGCGAGCGCGAACCGGTCACGCTCTGTGCGAGACGCGACCTCGAGACGGCGACCACCGAGGCCGATCCGCGCTGGATCAACTGGAACCACATCAGTCGCCACCTCCATCGACACCCGCCCGGCTCGCGCGAGCGGTACGAAACCGTCCGCGAGGCGCGCAACGACGCGACGGTTCCGCGGACGCTGCTCGAGCGCCTCGAGACGGCGGTCGACGACGGCTCGCTGTCGATCCGCTACGGCGACGTTCGCTCCGCCCGCGAGGTCGACGGCCGGGTTCGACTCCTGCTCGAGGACGGCGGCTGTCTCTCCGCGGAGCGCGGCGTGTTGGCGACGGGCTTTGCCCCGGTCTTCGAGCACCCGTTCGTCGACCGCGTCGCCGGGGCACTCGACCTCGAGCGCGGCCATCGGGGAATGCCGGTCCTCGACGACGAGACGCTGGCGTGGTCCAAGACGGACGGAAGCGAATCGTCGGTGTTCGTCACTGGCGCATTAGCGACGGGTTCTGTCGGTCCCCTCGCGGGGAATATCGCCGGAGCGCGGCGAGGGGCGGATCGTCTGACGACGGAGATCGCAAAGCGTGAGCGCCTGCCGCTTTCGGCGGATTGAGCCCCCGTCCCGTTCGATCGGACGCTTTTTGGCTGTCTGCGGTGACTCGAGTCCGAATTCGAGCCCACCCCCTCAACCGAAGACGGCATCCGTATCGTTTTGTATGGCTGTAGAGTATTGGGACTCATGGACAAGATAAGGCCGCCGGAGCTGGACGATAGACTGTCGAACGGGGTGGAACCGTACGTCCTCGATATCCGCCCGCGTGAGAGCTACCAGCGCGGCAACATCGACGGCAGCCGGAACGTCCCGGTCTACGACGATCTTCGACGCGGCGACGACACCGCACTCCGGCAGTCGTTCGCCGCTATTCCCGATGGAAAGACGGTCGTCACGGTCTGTAAAGCGGGAATCGTCGCAAAAAAAGCAACTGCGGTCCTCGAGGAGGAAGGCTACGACGCCGTCACCCTCGCCGGCGGCATGCGAGGCTGGAACGGCTACCGGAACGGTTCGATCGGCTACCGCCTGTCGTCGACACTCGCTCGACTGTTCCGGTGAGTGTTCGGGCGGCCGCTGCTCGTTCGAGTACTGTTCGCTAGCGGCCCGTCCGTTTCCTGTCGAGCGCCGTCTGAACCGTCCCGTATCAAAAAGCGGCAAAATCGTACGGTTCGTGGACGACTATTGTCCGAACCCGGTACCGTAGCGTATGTCGGGTGCCAACCCACTACAGGCTCGGCTCCTCGAGTCCGGCGTCTATTACGGGTGGTTCGTCGCCGTCGGCTGTTTCGCCCTGTCGCTGATGACTGCCGGGACGATGTTCTCTTTCAGCGTCTTTCTCGGTCCGGTTCTCGAGGAGTTCGACCAGAGCTACGCGAACACCTCGCTGGTGTTCAGCATCCAATCGCTCGTCACGTTCAGCGGCGCCGCCGTACTCGGATTCGCGATCGATCGGTACGGTCTGCAGCGGTTGCTGGTTCTCGCCGCGGCGTTGATCTGTGTCGGATTGCTCGGCGCGAGTCAGTCGCCGTCGTTTTACTGGGTTCTCGCCTCCTACAGCGTCGTCGCTGCGGCGGGGATGGGGATCACGTTCGTCGTCGCGTACACGACGCCGCCGCGGTGGTTCGAGCGACGTCGAAGCCTGGCAACCGGCGTCGCCGTGTCGGGATGGGGCGTCGGCATCCTCGCGATGCCGCCGTTCGTGGAGGTGCTCATCGGCGCGCTCGGCTGGCAGGGAACCTACCTCGCCCTCGCGGCCATGTTTTTCGTCGCGCTCGTCGTCGCCATCGTCCTGCTCGCGGACCGACCGTCCGCGGTCGGCGCCGATACGACCGGCGAG
The DNA here is from genome assembly GCF_052040145.1 of Natronorubrum amylolyticum. Taxonomy (NCBI): domain Archaea; kingdom Methanobacteriati; phylum Methanobacteriota; class Halobacteria; order Halobacteriales; family Natrialbaceae; genus Natronorubrum; species Natronorubrum amylolyticum. Next base: position 1,061,694 of record NZ_JBPPFW010000001.1, on the reverse strand, counting down.
TTCGAGGTGCCCCCGACGGCCGACGGCGGCGAACTGCGCTCGATGCGTGCACAGATCGAGACGGCGCTGTCGACGGTGAAGACGCCGCTGTTCGCCGTCGTGTTCGCCGCCATGCTGTTGATGTTCGTTCCGGCGAACGCAATCTTGGTCTACCTCGTCGACTTCGCCGATGCCGCCGGCGTGACCCGCCGAATCGGCGTCATCGCGCTCAGCATCATCGGCGGGATGAACGTCGTCGCCAAGTTTACCGCCGGCTGGGCCGCCGACGTGATCGGAACGGATCGAATGATGGCCGTCTGCGTCGTCCTGATGTGCGTGCCGATACTACTGCTCGTCGTCGTTCCAACGTCGACGTCCGTGCTCGTCCTCTCTGGGGTCTTCGGCTTCGGCTACGGCGGGACCGCCACGCTCATGTCGCCGCTGCTCGCGAACCTCTTCGGGACGGGGAACCTCAGCACGCTGTTCGGCGTGACGGCTATCGGGTTCGCCATCGCCGGAACCCTCGTGCCGTACGGCGTCGGTATGGGTATCGACCAGTTCGGTGGCTACGCGGTACCGTTCGTCGGCGCCGCCGTCGTCGGATTAGTCTCCGCCGCGCTCTTTCTCGCGGTCAGAGTCGCTCGGCCGGACGTCTGACTATCTTTCGACCGTCGAACCGCGCCGCCGTCGGCCCGTTTCGCAGAGATATTCACGAACGTGTATCACAGCGTAAACCCGAAAGCGTTTTTGAGCACGGTTACGGGGTTTCAGGTGATGACCGCCTACACCGCGACGGTGACCGTTCGACTCAAACACGGCGTGCTCGACCCCGAGGCCGAAACCACGAAACAGGCCCTCGAGCGCCTGGGCTTCGATCTCGAGGGGCTTCGCTCGGCGGACCGTTTCGAGGTCGACCTCGAGGCCGAGTCGGCCGACGCCGCGAGCGAGCGCGCGAGCGAGATGGCCGAACGCCTGCTGGCGAACCCGACCATCCACGACTACGACGTGGAGGTCGACGAGCGGTAGATGACCGTCTCGATCACACTGATCGAAACCGTCGGTCGCAACACCCGGGGGTGGCGACTGTGACGGTTTCGATCATCAGATTCGGCGGCTCGAACTGCGACCGAGACGCCGAGCGCGCCCTCGCACACCTCGAGATCGACGCCGAGATCGTCTGGCACGAGGACGGCCTGCCGGCGGAAACGTCCGGAATCGTCCTGCCGGGCGGGTTCTCCTACGGCGACTACCTGCGCGCCGGCGCGATGGCGGCGCGCTCGCCGATCATGAACGAGGTCCGCGAGGCGGCGGCCGATGGCACGCCCGTCCTCGGCGTCTGCAACGGCGCGCAGGTCGGCTGCGAGTCGGGGCTCACCGAGGGGGCGTTCACGACGAACGAGAGCGCCCGCTTCCAGTGCGAGCACGTCTACCTCCGCATCGAGCGCGACGATACGCCCTGGACGGCGGCGTACGAGGAGGGCGACGTTATCGAAGTCCCCATCGCCCACGGCGAGGGTCGCTACGAGGTCGACGACGATCGACTGGACGAACTCGAGGACGAGGGGCGGGTCCTCTTTCGCTACTGCGACGAGGACGGCGAGACCGGGCCGGACGCGAATCCGAACGGCTCGAAACACAACGTCGCGGGCGTCCTCGGCGAGCGCGAGCACGTCGCCGTCTTGATGCCCCATCCTGAACGAGCGACGCTGCCCGACGTCGGCGGGACCGACGGACAGGGGATCCTCCGCGGCTTCGAAACGGCCGCAACCGGCGTCGAATAGCCGACTGAGGCGTTCTCTCTTGCGAACTCTCGAGATGAGTCGGACGGGCTGTTCGACGACTCAGTTTCTGAGTCGAGTCGAAGAGTAATTACGTGGCGGTTCCTTGACGAGCACGAACCCTGCTGGAGGGGATGGGTGTATGGAACCAGATACGCGTCTCGTGTACGCCGACGCCGACGCGAGCGACGAGGTCGTTCAGGGGCTCCGCAACGTCTCGAAGAGCGTCACCGTCGTCGGAACCGCGGCCGGCTGTTTTGCACAGCTCTCGAGTGCCGACTGTGTCGTTCTGACGTCGAACGTGCCCGATACCGACCTCGTCGAGGGCTGTGTGCGACTCAGAGAGCACAGTCCCGGCGTTCCTATCGTGGTCTTTCCCGCCGACGGGAGCGAAGCGCTCGCCGGCGAACTGATCGCCGCCGGTGCGGACGGCTACGTCCCGCAATCTGAGGGAGTCGATCTCCTCGCCGCGCGAGTCGACGATCTGCTCGAGCGCTCGAGTACCACGACCGACGCGGACGCCGCTTCCTCCACCCGTCCTGACGCCGACAGCCGCGCTCGTTCCAACGCCGACAGCCACGGTCGTTCGGACGCCGACAGCTACGCCCGCCCCGACGGTTGCGCCACGCTCGAGACGGATGGCAAACCTGGAACACCGGCGATCACCCCCGAGGACGGCCCGGAGACGGACTCCGCGGATCGGCTCGCGATGCTCGTCGACCGATCGCCGTTCGCGATCATCGAGTGGACCCTCGAGTTCGAGGTTGCGTCCTGGAACCCCGCTGCAACGGAGCTGTTCGGCTACACCGCGACGGAAGCGCACGGCGAACACGGGATCGAGTTGCTCGTTCCCGAGTCGGCACGGGAGTCGGTGATCAATCACTGGAATCAGTTGCTCGTCGGGGACGGCCCCGCCAACGCCGGCTGGCAGACCTCACAGAACGTCTCCAAAGACGGCTCGGTACTCTCCTGTGAGTGGTACAACACGCCGACCTTCGACGACGGGGACGTCGTTGGGGTCCGCTCGTTCGTCCAGGACGTCACGGCCGAGCGCAAACGCGCGAACGCCCTCGAGGCACTTCAAGAGACGACACACGAGCTGATGCGCGCCGAGTCGGTCGACGAAATCGCCTCGATCGTCACCGACGCGACCGAACACATCCTCGATCGGTCGCTCGCTGCACTCCGATTCTACGACGACGAGACAGAAACGCTCGAACTCGTCGCGGGGACGTCGGCGCTCGAGGCGAACACCGGTGACATCACCAGGATCGGACCCGGAAACGACATTCTCTGGCGGACCTACAGCGACGGCGACCCGGTCATTCTCGACGACGCTTCGCGAGAGATGGTCCCCTACGACATCGATATCGAGTTCGGTACCGCCGTCGTCCACCCGCTCGGCGACCACGGGCTCTTGTCCGTCGCTGCCTCGGGCGACGACGAGCTCGAGCTCGCCGAGATTCACCTCGTTCACGTACTCGCCGCGACGGCCGAAGCGGCGCTCGATCGAGCGGCGCGTGATCGGGAGCTCGAACAGACGAAGACGATCGTCGAAACGATCGGCGACAGCGTCTACGCCCTCGACCGAGACGGCGTTTTCATCACGGTCAACGACAGATTGACCGAGGCGACGGGCTACGACCGCGACGAACTCGTCGGCGGACACGCCTCGACGGTCCTCACCGACGAGAGCGTCGAACGCGGTCGCAAACGGGTTCGCGCGCTCGTCTCGGCCGACGAGGATCGAGTCGCGACCTACGAGATCACGCTGGTGACGCGCGACGGCGACCGCGTTCCGTGTGAGGTCAACACGACGCTGTTGCGGGGCGACGGCGCGCTCGAGGGCTCTGCCGGGGTCGTCCGCGACGTCAGCGACCGCAAACGGATGGAGCGGGAACTCGTCGACCACAAGGCGAAGATCGAGCGACTGCACGAAGTCGCCTCACAGCTCGACGACTGCGAGAGCACGGTGGAGATCGCCGAGCTCACCGTCGAGGCGGCCGCGGACGTCCTCGAGTTCGACGTCTGCGTCGTCGACCGCGCCGAGGGCGAGCATCTCGTCAAGGAAGCTGTTTCGGCGTCGCTCGACGGCGACTTTCACCGGCGTATCGGCGTGGACGAGGGGATCGCCGGCATGACGTACCGAACCGGGGAGACCAACCGGTTCGACGATATTCGAACGGTGCCTGTCGCCGAGCCGGGGGCCGAGGAGTTTCGCTCGGTGCTGTCGGTGCCGATCAACGGCTGGGGCGTCTTCCAGACGGTCTCGACCGAGGTCGGTGCGTTCACGCAAGAGGACGAGGATCTGGCGGAGCTGCTGCTCTCTCACGTGACCGACGCGCTCGAGCGACTCACGTTCGAGGAACAGCTGCGGACCGAACGCGACCGATTCGCCGCACTGTTCGAGAACGTCCCCGACGCCGTCGTCAGCGCGCGCCAGACCGACGGTGACACGATCGCCGAATCGGTCAACCCGGCGTTCGAACGCCTCTTCGGGTACGAGGAGTCGTCGCTCGTCGACGAACCGCTCCACCAGTTTATCGTCCCTGCCGACGAGGAATCCGAGGCCGAAGCGATCACACAACGCAGCAGTCGGGGTGAAATCGTCGAGGCGGAGGTCAAACGCCGAACCGCCGACGGCTTGCGCGATTTCATGCTCCGAGCCGTACCCGTCGAGATGAACGAGTCTTCGAGCGGTACGTTCGGCGTCTACACCGACATCACCGACCGGAAACAGCGCCAGAAACGCGTCGAAATCCTGAATCGCGTGCTGCGACACGACATGCGAAACGGGATGAACATCATCGACGGCTGTGCGGAGATGCTCGCCGAGGCCGTCGACGACGACGACGTCGAGTACGCGACGACGATCCAGGAGCGAGCGGGCGAACTCATCGGACTCGCCGAGCAAACTCGCGCCGTCGAACGCGTCCTCGAGCGCGAGTCGACAACCGCGGGACCGATCGACGTCGCAGACGCTATCGCCGAGGCGACCGCGCGACTCGAGAGCAGCTATCCCGACGTCGAACTCACCAGTTCGATCCCCGAGCGAACGTTCGCGCGGACCAACGAGTCGCTCCAGACGGCGCTGTTCCAGATCCTCGAGAACGCCGTCGAACACAACGATTCGTCGTCGCCGACGATCGATATCTCGGTCTGCGATCGGACGGACAACGGGATGCTGGCGATCTCCGTCGCCGACGACGGCCCCGGGATGCCCGACGAAGAGCGCGAACTGTTGCAGGGCGACCGGGAGATCACGCAGCTCCGCCACACGAGCGGGCTCGGTCTCTGGCTGGTCAACCTCGTCGTCACCCAGTCGGGCGGTCAACTCACCTTCGAGTCGAACGAGCCGCGGGGAACGGTCGTCACGATCGAGATTCCACAGGCCGACACCGAACTCGTCCAGTCGACGGGTGACAGTACGGCGACCGGCGATTAATGGATTGCAGGAGAAACGAGATGTGTCCCGTCGTTCACCACGGGGTGGATGTCATCGCGTCAGCGGCTGATTGAAACTCCGTTCGCGCTCCATAACGGTGTCCCAGGTCAGTTCACACTCACAGGAAACCTGCTCGAAGACGCTGGGATCCTGTCGGAGGTCGAAGTCCTTGATGGCCTTCTGGACGAGATCGTCACACTCCGTGCAGTTGTGCGGCCCGCGATCGGAGCCGTGACCGACGGGGTCGGAGACGACGATGGCATCGACGTCGGCCGTCTCCTCGAGGACGTGGGCCACCGACCAGAGCCACGGCGGGCGGTAGCCGTCGTTGAAGTAGAGTTCGTCGACCATCGTGTACCGCTGGACGTTACACGGGTTCATCGAGACGGTGTGGCAGCCGGAGACGTCGGCACAGCGCTCGATCGAGGAGATCATGTCGGCGACGGCTTCGGACTCCGTGAGGAACGGCGGCTTCATCAGCAGGTAGGCCTTGATCCCAGCGTCCGCGACGTCGCCCGCTTCGGCGTCGGCCGCGGCGGCTTCCGCGCAGGCGTCCTCGAAGTCCGCGAAGTCGAAATACTTGTTCACGCAGTCGTGGCGAACGCGGTCGGTCGCCGTCTCGAGACCGATCGCGATGTCGGTGTCGATGCCGTGGCCCGCGAAGTCGGCGATCTTCTCACGGTCGACGAAGTCGGGGAGGGACTCGAGGACGATGCGCTCCCGATCCGCGAACGTCTCGCCGATCGCTTTCCGGGTCTCGGCACCGACCTCGCGCTCGTCTAAGAACGAGCCGGAGGTGTAGATCTTGATAAGCTCGGCGGGTTCGTCGGCGTTCTCCGCCTCGTGTGCGAGACAGACGTCGATCTGGTCCATCAGCGCCTCGTGGCTCACGCTGCCGCCGTCGACGCTCTCGGCGACGTAGCCACACATGGTACAGCCGCCGGCGCGGGCCCAGCGACAGCCGCCCGTATTGAGGATGATCGTCAGACTCGTCTTAACGCCGCCGGGGGTGTTGTCCTCGTCGAGCCAGACGCGGGTCGGCTCGTGGGGGTCGTAGCTCGCCTCCTTGCGCGAGCGAATCTCCCGCATCACCTGGTTGTGGGCGTCCATGCCCTTGCCCTGCTCGTAGACGTCGGGCGTGGGTTTACTCATTATCAGGGGCAAGCAGCCCAGCGCCTAAAGCGCCTTCGTCTGGGGTCGTCGGCCGTCCCGTTCTCGAGCGACTGACTCGAGACCGTCCGATCCGGCTCCGAACCGAACTCGGTGCCGTAAACGAGTCGGTCGGCTATCACGCGGCCGCTATCGTAATCTCGCCGTCGCGTCGAACGGCCACGTCGTAGCCGCAGTAGGTGAACCGAACCGTCGCCGGCGACCGCGAGTTACGTGCCGTCGAGGCGTCCACGAGCGAATTCAGCGCTTCGGGATCGATGGCGTCGTACAGGGGCGGAAGCGTTACCGGATCCGTTTCCTCGAGGGCGGCGATCCGCTCGACGATGGAGAGGCTAGCTGTGCTGTCCGTCGACTCCGGAGCGAACGAAAGCATCTCTTCTGTCATACCGTTCCGTCCGCCGGTGGCACCCTCGTATCTACTGTCGTACTCTTCTTCGTATTATATGGGGGCGGATACACCCTCCACAGTCCCTCTCGAGAAGCGAGTTAGTCGTCGAACGTGTGGCGGAGCACTTTGGCCATAATTCGCCGCAGATGCGTCGACAGCGTGGAGGGTGAGATCCCGAGTTCGTCGGCGACTGCCGCCGCGTCGGCGCCGTCGGGTTCGAAGTAGCCCATTCGAGCTGCGGTGCGGGCAACCTCGCGCTGGCGGTCGGTGAGGGCTGCCTCGAGCCCGTCGCCGGTCGCGGGCCCTGCTTGAGGACCGGTGCTGTACAGTTTCTCGAGGTGGAACTCCACGCCTTCGTCGCGACAGTATTTCCAGTAGTCGCCGAGGCGCTCCCTGTTCGGGGCTAGCAGCCGGAACTGCCACCCGCGATCCGTGTTCCGAATCGAGAGCACCTGTAGTCCGAGGTCGGCTATTTCGGGAGTCGTGAACTTGGCGTCCGAAGCCACGTAGATCTGATAGATGCGACAGTCCGTGAAATCCATCGTTACCTCCCACTCGGCTACGGTGTGATCGGTCTCGAGCAGGGACTCGAACGCCGAGAAGTCGGTATCGGATACCGAGTAGAAGATGATCGGTCCGGGTCGCTCCGGGTACGAGAGCGGCTGTGACTCGACCGCGATCGTCGTCCCGGAGACGTCCCGAACGGTCGGCGTCAGCGGGAGATCGTCGTGCGAAACGACCAACTCGGCGATGAAACGCTGTCCCATCGAATCAGGTGACGCTCACAGAGTTGGAACCGGGCTCGTTACAAACGCATCTCCCGCGTCTCGATCGCGTCGCAGGTGGGACAGACGAACTGGTACGTAACGCGACTTCCAGTGGTCGTAACACGCCAGCTGCCGTCGCTGTCGTGGTACCCACACGCCGGGCACTCTGGTTCCGACTTGTCGAATTTCGCTCGGAGTTGTTCGAACGGTGATCTGTACGCAGACATGTGTCACACTATGTCATGAGGAACCATAACATTCGGGGGTACCTGTTCGCCGAGTAACCCGTTCGTCCCATCACCGAGGTTCTTAGGAGTTCCCCCTCCAAGGACGTGTATGGAGAACGCCGACGCGGAGTACGGTGGCGGGGGACGGGCCACATCGGCGGCCGTAGCGCTCGAGGCCGTCGTTGATCCCGTCGTTGCCGTCACGAGTGGGACGATCACGTACGCGAACGGCGCGGCGCGGAACACGTTCGGACTGGACGCTGACGGACACGAAACCGGCGCGGGCGAGTGGGAGGCGGCGACCGTGTTCGCGTCGTGGCCGCGACTCGAGGACGAGATCCACGAGACGACGGCCGGCACGGTTCGTCGCGTGACGCTCGAAATCGCCGGCGACAGCGGTGACGAGATCGCTGGCGATCGGTACGACGCCCGGATCCATCGGTCGACCGACAGCGCGACGATCACCTTCGATCGAGCGGCCGAGGAGACCGACGAGACTCCGTCGCCGGCCGACAGCGACCGCGCGATCAAAGACCGGGCAATCAACGAGGCACCGGTCGGGATCACGATCTCCGATCCGGACCGCGAGGACAACCCGCTCGTCTACGTCAACGACGCTTATCAGGAGATGACCGGCTACGACTACGACGACGTCATCGGCCGCAACTGCCGATTCCTGCAGGGTGAGGACTCGAGCGAGGACGCGATCGCGGAGATGGCGGCCGCGATCGACGAGGATCGGCCGGTTACGGTCGAACTGAAGAACTACCGCAAGGACGGGACCGAGTTCTGGAACGAGGTGACGATCGCTCCCGTCCGCAACGAGGCGGGAACGGTCACCAACTACGTCGGATTCCAGAACAACATCACGGCTCGCAAGGAAGCCGAACTCGCGCTCGAAACCCGGACCGAGGAACTCGAGTACCTCCTCGAGCGAATCGAGGGGTTGATTCAGGACGTCACGGACGTCGTCGCCGGTGCAACCGATCGCTCCGGCCTCGAGACCGACGTCTGCGAGCGGATCGCCGCGGAGACGGGCTACGACGGCGCGTGGATCGGCGAGCGAAATCCCGCGACGGGGACGATCGACGTCCGAGCGAGCGCCGGCGACTGCGGCGACACGACGGACGGCATCGCTACCGACGGCGACCACCCCGCGGCCACCGCACTCGCCGAGACCGAGGCGGCTACCGGAACGCTCGAGGGAACGACCCACGCGTCGTTCCCGCTGTCGTACAACGGGATCGAGTACGGCGTCCTCACCGTTCGAACTGATCGCGACCGACCGATCGACGACCGGGAGACGGTGATTCTCTCCGCGCTGGCTCGCGCGGTCGCGAGCGGTGTCAACGCCAGAGAAACCAGCCGCGTCCTCGAAACCGACGCCGTCGTCGCCGTCGAACTCACGCTCGCCGACACGGCCGTCGCTCCCGTCGCCATCTCCGCGGCGGCGGACTGTCGGCTCGAGTACCGTCGCTCGGTGCACCGCACCGACGACGAGACGATGTCGCTGTTCACCGTCACCGGCCCCGACGCGACCGCGGAGGCCCTCGAGGCGGCCGCGGCCGACGCCGGCCTCGACTGTCGGATCGTCGTCGAGCGCGAGTCGGAGTGTCTGATCGAACTCGCCGGCGGGGACGACCTCGTCGGCTGGCTCTCCGAAAGAGGCGTCCGCACCGGCGCGATCGAGAGCGAGGACGGACGCGCCAGCCTCACGCTCGAGATCCCTCGCTCGGCGAACGTCCGTTCGATCGTCGAAGCCGTCGAAGATCGGTACGAGGGGACGGACGTCGTCTCGTTCCAGCAGCGCGACCGCGACCCGGAGACGCGCCAGGAGTTCGCGGCGCGACTCGAGCGCGACCTCACCGATCGGCAGTTCGCCGCGTTGCAGCGCGCGTATCTCAGCGGCTACTTCGAGTGGCCCCGGCCGACGACCGGCGAGGAACTCGCCCAGACGATGGGCGTCTCGCGGCCGACGTTCCACGAACACCTGCGAACGGCCGAAGCGAAACTCTGCCGCGCGCTCTTCGACGAGGAAACACTCTCGGGCTGACACCGACGACTGAATGCCAGGCTTACCCGATTATAGTCGGGACTTAGGAATCTGGACGGTCGCCGAGGTTTATCTATCAGGTCGTGATAGCTCGGGCTATGCTCGATATCGCAACGTCGGTACCACTGCAGATGGGCGGCGGCGGCTTCCTGTACTGGGCGCTAATCTTCTTCGTGCTCGCGATCGTCGCCGCGGCGGTCGGCGCCCGCGGCGTCGCCGGCATCTCGATGGAGATCGCCCGCATCTTCGTGCTGATCTTCATCATCCTCGCGATCGTCGCGCTCCTCCTGTAGCGGTCGCCGTCTCGAGACCCCAGTTTCGTTCGGATTTCAACATCGACTCGAGACCACCAGCAGTTACGATCTGGCAGTATTTGCTAGCCAGCAGTTAGCCACTCATTCAGCACGTGTTGACTGACTCTCTCACCTAGCCGTGATCGGATCGAATACGGAACGTAATGTACTTTGGTTACGCTTGGGTGAGAACGACTAACAGCATAGGCGTCGAAGTGAACGGTGAGGAGTTATCATGACTGAACTCGGCGGATTTCAAGATAGGGTCGCCCGTGTGGATCTTTCGGACGGGGAGGTCGCCTACGAATCGATCGACGAGGAGGACGCGAAGAAGTATATCGGCGCACGGGGGCTCGGCGTAAAGTACGTCTTCGAACAAGGGGTAGACGTCGACCCGCTCGGTCCCGACAACCTGCTCGCCTTTATGAACGGGCCGCTGTCGGGCACGCAGGTGACGATGAGCGGCCGGATCGCGGTCTGTACCAAGTCGCCGCTGACCGGTACTGTCACCGACAGTCACCACGGCGGCTGGTCCGGCGCACGGCTCAAGTGGGCCGGCTTCGACGGCCTCCTCTTCGAGGGTGAAGCCGACGAGCCGGTGTACGCCGTCGTCGAGGACGGCGAGATCGAACTGCGAGACGCCTCCCACCTCTGGGGCGAGGGGTTCCACGAGACCCGCGACGCGCTCGAGGAGGAAGTAGACGGATCATACGGGAAGAACCTCAGCGTTATGGGGATCGGCCCCGGCGGCGAGAACGGCGTCAAGTACGCCTGTATCATGAACGAGGACGACCGGGCCTCCGGTCGCGGCGGCACGGGCTGTGTGATGGGCTCGAAGAACCTCAAGGCCATCGTCGTCAAATCCACCACTCGAATGCCCCAGCCTGCGGATCCGGAGACGTTCAAGCAGGGCCACCAGCAGGCCATGCAGGCCATCACGGAATCCGACGTCACCGCGCCGAACGAGGGCGGGCTCTCGATGTACGGGACGAACGTCTTGATGAACATCGGCGAGGAGATGGACGGCCTGCCGACGAAAAACGGTCGGTACACCTCGACCGAAGCCATGCGTGATGCGGAGGGTGCCGACATCGACGCCGAGCGCGTCTCCGGGGAGAACGTCCGCGAGAATATCCTCGTCGACGAACCGACCTGTCACTCCTGTCCCGTCGCCTGCAAGAAGGAAGTCGAAGTGACGGCGATGCACAAGGGCGAGGAGATGAACGTCCGCACGGAGTCCTACGAGTACGAGTCGGCGTACGCGCTCGGACCGAACTCCGGGCACACCGACCGCGACGCCATCGCGCTCATGCTCGACCGCTGTAACGACATGGGTCTCGACACCATCGAGGCGGGCAACATGATGGCGATGGCGATGGAGATGACCGAGGAGGGGAAACTCGAGGGCGTCGGCGAACTCGACTGGGGCGACACCGAAACGATGATCGACATGATCGAACAGATCGCCCACCGCGAGAACGACCTCGCGGATCTGCTGGCCGAAGGGCCGCGCCGCGTCTCCGAGGCGAAAGACGCCCACGAGAACTCGCTGGCGGTCAAGGGCCAGACCATCGCGGCTTACGACCCCCGCTGCATGAAGGGAATGGGCATCGGCTACGCCACCTCGAACCGCGGGGCCTGCCACCTGCGGGGCTACACCCCCGCCGCCGAAATCCTGGGCATTCCGGAGAAGGTCGATCCCTACGAGTACGAGGGCAAGGGCGAACTCACCGCCGCCTTCCAGGACCTCCACGCCATCAGCGACTCGTTCGACATCTGCAAGTTCAACGCCTTCGCGGAGGGCATCGAGGAGTACGTCCTCCAGTACAACGGGATGACCGGACTGGACGTCGGCGAGGAGGACCTGCTCGAGGCCGGCGAGCGGATCTACAACCTCGAACGGTACTACAACAACCTCGTCGGCTTCGACGGCGACGACGACTCGCTGCCCGCGCGATTCCTCGAGGACGGCATCCCCGGACAGGGCGCCAGCGAGGGCGAGTACTGCGAACTCGAGGAGATGAAAGAAGAGTACTACGACCACCGCGGCTGGGTCGACGGCGTCGTGCCGGACGAGAAACTCGAGGAACTCGAGATCGATCTCGGTCCCGGAACGGGCGTCTCCGCGGGCGACTCGGCGGCACCGGCGGACGACTGAGGCGGTCGAACACTGATCGAGGACCCATCGATCGACGCGATGGTAGCGTCGCCTCCGATTTTGTCGTCGTCTTGCTCGATCTCGAGCGACCGCTCGCGAAACCGATCGAAATCGCTACCTGTCGTTTCTCACATATTTCGATAAGTCATGCTCCTCGTACTCGGCGTCGCGCTCGCGGCCGCCGGCCTCTACGCGGCGGTTCGAAGCGCGGCCGACCTTCGAGACGTCGCCCTGATCGTCGCGAACGATCCGATCGACGGGCGGGAGCTGCTCGAGGCGACCGAACCGGTCGAATTCGAGGGAACCGCCCGCGCCTCGAGCGAGGCCGGTCTCGACGACGCCCCGTTCTCGGACACGCCGTCGCTGTGCTGGTCGGTCCGCGTACAGCGGTTTCGGGCGAATCAGGGCAATTCCGGACGGGGAGGCCGCTGGGAGACCGTCGACGCGGACGAGTCGCGACGGCCGTTCGTCGTCGATCTCGGCACCGCACGCGCCGCGGTCGATCCCGAGGGTGCGACGCTCCGGTTCGGCGAGTGGCGAACCGTGGCGACCGAGTGCGACGAGATCGAGCCGCGATCGTTCGATCACGCGCCCGCGTTGGCGGCGGTGCTCGGACCGGGGTGGTGGCTGTTGCTGCGGGACGAAGCCGACGCGGCCGAAAGCGGTGACGACGAGGCGTCGTCGGCTCGACCCGCGTCCGTCGATATCAAGCACCGGCTTCGGATGCAAGAGCGCCGGCTCGAACCGGGCGACGCCGTTCACGTCTACGGCGCTCGGGCCGCGACGGGAGCCGACGAGTGGGGATCGGAAACGGACGTTTCCGTCGGCGCGCCCGACGGCTTGAGTCGGTACGCGATCACGATCGGCGACGCGTCGGCCGCCGCGCGATCGCAGGTCCGAAACGGGATCGCGCTGGCGCTACTCGGACTCTCCTTGCTCGGCGGCGGCCTCGCCCTGGTCTGGCTCTCCCTCGCGTCGTAGCGGCCAGCGCTAGCGCTCGTCCACGAGCCCGCGCCAGCCCTCGAGTCGATCCGTCACGGCGTCGGTGAGGTCCGTGAGGTACGGCAGCCCCCACGCTGCGACGATGATGGCGCCGATCGTGTTGAAGACGATGTCGGTCATCGTGTCGTCGAGCCCGTGCTGGGCGAGGGGCATCTGGACGCCGGCGTAATCCGCGACGATGTCCTGGGCGAACTCCCCGATCTCCCAGAAGACGCCGAACGAGAGCACGAAGAGCACGACGAAACTCGGAACGAGCACCGGCGGGAGGTGGATCTCCTCGCGGTGTTCGTCGAGCGATCGGATCACGACGTAGCCCACCGCGCCGACGAGCGTGGCCGAGAGCGGGTGGGTGACGTTGTGCCACCAGAACGAGCGCTCGTAGATGTAGAACGAGCCTGCGGCGTGGAGGAAGACGACCAGCGTGATCCAGAGCACGAGTCCGGCGTCGAACGGCAGTCCGTACCGTCGACGCAGCAGCGTCGGGACGAACGTGATCGCGAGCATCGTCGCCACGTTGGTCACCGTCCCGGTATCGAACGTGACCAGTCCGTAGACGACCATCGCCGCCAGTCCCACCCGGAGCGTCTGGACGAACCACCACTGAACCGTCGCGGAAACCGGGAGTCGCTCCTCGAGCGAGGGATAGCCGTCGATATCCGATCGGATCGCGAACCGTTCCTCGTCGATCCCGTCGACCGGCGCCGACACGAGTTCCTCGCCGGGGAACCCACGATAGTAGAGATCGAAGCAGACCCCCGCGAACAGTCCCGCGCCGGTCGCGGCGATCAGCAGCCACATCACCTCCGTGTTGCTCGCGATGACGCTCGTTCCCGCGACGAGATCCTGCGCCCAGGTGAGCGTCGCCCACGTCGCCGCGATGGCGGCCGCGAGCATCGTGACGAACGCGACGGCGAGCCACCGCTCGAACTGCACCTCGGTCAGGCCGTGGATCTCGAGCGTGAGCGCCAGCGCGAGCGCGGCCGCGCCGGCGTACAGGATGATTTGCCGGGTCCAGAGGTCCGGTGCGACGGTCGCCGCAAGCAGCGGCACGACCGCCGCGACCGTTACCTCCCAGGGGAGCGCGGCGCGTTTCGACCCGAGCACGGCCACCGGGACGAGAGCGATCGCCACGACGGTCGCAGCGAACAGCGTCGCGTGGACGAGTCCCTCGAGGAGCGCCCAGCCCCCGATGGCGAGCACGACGGCGACGGCGAGCCACGAGAGGAGGGCGTTCGTTCGCTGGCCGTGAAATGCGCGTGTCGGCACGAGAAATCGTTCGTCGTCACGTACGACAGACCCTCGCTAAAACGCGGGGCTTGCAGCGCCCGTCGCGTGGCGTTTGTGTCCCCGCGATGCGAGTCGACGGGCGCACGGAGGTCTCCAGCCGACCGTCGTATGCTGCCGCCGAACGTATCCCCGCGTCGCCCGTACTCGAGTCCCCATGATGGCCACGACACACGCCTTCGCGGGACTCGTTCTCGCCGCCCTCGTCGCCCTCGTCGCGCCGCAGTTCGCGGTCGTCGTCGCGGTCGCGGCGATCCTCGGCGGGGTCTTCCCGGATCTCGACCTCGTTGGGGCCCACCGACGGACGCTCCACTTTCCGGTCTACTACTGGCTCGTCGCCGCGCCCGCGAGCGTCGTCGCCCTCGCCGTTCCGACGGCGGCCACCGTCGGCCTCGCCGTCTTCCTCCTCGCCGCCGCCTTCCACTCGCTTTCGGATCAGGCCGGCGGCGGCCTCGAGCCGAAACCCTGGCTGGCCACCTCCGAGCGGGCCGTCTACAGCCACTATCACGGCCGCTGGCTCGCGCCGCGACGCTGGATCCGCTACGACGGCGCGCCGGAGGACCTCGCGCTCGCGGCCGTGCTGGCCCTCCCCGCACTGGTCGTCTTCGACGGCACGATTCGGACGGTCGCGGCCGCGTTGCTCGCGGTGTCGGTCGGCTACACGCTGATCAGAAAACCGCTCGCAAGCGCCGGAGAGTGGCTCCTCGACCGGGCTCCCGATGCCGTCGTCTCGGCCACGCCGGAGCGGTTTCTCGCGATGATCGACGAGGAGTACGACGGGCGCGTCGACTGACGCGGCGCCGTCGCTCTCCCGCCGACTGTCGAGACCGAGCGGTTGCGGCGTACTGGAGACGAAGAAAAACGAACAGAAGTGGTGCTCGAGCGGATCGGACTGACAACCGGTTCGCCGTCCGCTACGACCCGCGAGCGGGGATGCGTCGAGACGATCAGTCGTCGGCGACGGCGAACGGCGCGCTGGCGTCGGTATCGGCGTCGGGTTTCGTCATCTCGATCGCGATGTCGCCGTCGTCGACCGAGACGAGGACGTCGTCGAAGCACTTGCGGTACTCCGTCGCGTGCTTGCCGGAGGTGTTGATGCGAACCCGCTCCTCGACGAGGTCGGCTTCGGTCAGCTTCTCGACCTTTCGGTAGGCCGTCGACATCGGAATCTCGCACTGCTCGGAGAGCTCAGTTGCGGTCAACGACTCGTCGTCCGTCGCCTCGAGGATGGCTCGGCAGGCGTCGTCGTCCAGCGCGCCGAGTACCGCGCCGGCGTCGACCGCGTCGTCGGTTGCTGGCCATCCTCGCTTCGTGGTGGGGTTCGTAGCGGACATTGTCTTCAGTTCGTACTACCGACCGGTCCACCTCCAATTGAGTCCCACTAAATACAGGGTGCTTTATATGGGGTGGCGAAAATCGGACGCTCGAGTCGGTCTCGAGTCCGTTCGCTCGGGGGTCGAATGGTGGGTTCCCAACGAACGGGCACGGACGCAGGGTTTAGGAGGCTTCCAGCCACATCTGCACTCGATGCCCTCGGGGATTCGCGCGGAGATCAAGATCGACGATCCGGCCGGCTGCGTCGTCACGCAGGCCGCCGGGGCGGCGAGCGGCAACGTTCAGTCCGTCTCGAAGAGCACCAACCCGGACGCGCCGGAACGCGTCTCCGAGGAGTTCATGCTCGAGGCCGAGGAGTACCCCGACGCGTTCGACACCGACGTCGAGCTGACGTCGATCTTCTCCTACGGCACGAGCGAGGTGTACCGATTCACTCGCGAGCTCGGTCGCGGTTGTCCCTGCGAGTGGATCGAGCGCCACGACTCGCCCGTCGTCGACGTCCGAACGCGTGGATCCGCACTCTTCCTCACCTTCCACGCGCCGGATATGGAGGGGCTGCAGGCGATCATCGGCGACCTCAAGGCGCAGTTTTCGAACCTCGACGTCCAGCGACTGCTCCAGTCCCAGCAGGACCACGCCGAGACGAACCTCGTCTTCGTCGACCGGAGCACGCTGACCGCGCGGCAGTTAGAGGTCCTCGAGACGGCCCACCGAATGGGCTACTTCGAACACCCCAAACGGGCCAACGCCGGCGAGGTCGCCGAGGCGCTCGAGATCACGAGCACGACGTTCACCGAACACCTCGCGGCCGCACAGACGAAACTCCTCGACGCGATCCTCGAGTACGATGACTGAACGCCGATCTGCCGGCGTCCGCATCGATCAAGAATCCTTCGGAACCTACTGCAATTCGGCGGTGAACCGCAACCCTATATATAGTGGACGCACAGCTATGAACGTAGACAACGCACGTCTCAGACGACTACTGACCCCTACATGAGCAGATACGAATTTACCTGTCCCGACTGCGGCCAAGCGATCGAGGTCAACGAGGAGATGCGCGAGGCCACGTTAGAACACGGCTGTCCGGTCTGTGGGAGCGACGTCGCGGCCGCGGATTTCGCCCCCGAACAACAGTCGAACTGACCGGTCGACCCCCGATGGCTACGGATCTCACCTACTCCTCGCGATCGACGTCGGTCCGCCGCCCGCTGAGCGACTCCGGCTCGAGTCGGTAGAGTTCGATATCGAGGTCTTTCTTCCCCTGTGCCCAGATTTCGAACAGCGGACGCTTCGCGTCGCCGTACTGGGCGATCTGTTCGGGCGTCAGCTCCGCCGGCGGGATGTTCTCTAAGCTCCCCGTGGCGATGACGCTCCGGTAGGTCGACGCTACCTCGTCGTAGACGACGAGTCGTGCCCCCGGCGAGGACTCGAGAAACTCGCGTTTCTCGCTCTCCGGCGTCGACACCAGCCGCATATAGAACTCGCGCTCGTCCTCGTCGTACCCGTACGAAATCGGGATCGCGTACGGATCGTCGGTGCGCGCGAGCGAGAGCACCCCCGTCTCGTGCTGACCGAGGAAGTCGTCGATCTCCGCGTCGCTCATTTCGGTCTCCTGATCGATAGCCATCGTCTCAGTGTCTCGAGCAAGGAGGAACACGGTCTTTATAGTTGCCATCGTCGTCGAACCGCGCTCGCCCTCTCGTCCGTGATTAGTTTTCTACCCGACCGTCGCGAACGTCGCCCGTTCCGATACAGACCGGCTCTCTGATCTCGAGTGCCGTCTCGAACGCGCCCTCGCGGTCGGTTCGACGGCCGATCCGCAGCAGTTGTTCCTCGTGTGCGCGGCGGACCGCCGACCGCTCGCGTTCGCTCAGGTCGAGATCGGTGGCCAGTTCCTCCCAGTGGCCCCACTCCACCAGAAACACCTCGAGCTCCTCGTCGGCGTAGCAGCGTTCGTACTCGCGACGGTACCGCTCGAGGGCCGGCCCCAGCAGCGCCTGTGCCTGATGGACGAGCGTCGGCAGTCGCTCCGGCGGCACGCTCGCCTTCGCGGCCGTCAGTACGAGCACCTGTCCCTCGATCGGGTCGCCGGGCATCAGCCCCCCGCTCGCATCGCCTTCTGGGCGAACTCCTCGATCAGCGGCTCGAGGGGATCCGCTTTGGCTCCGTCGCTCTCGCTGTTACCATCGCTCCGGTTCTCCGGCCCCTCGAAGACGACCGTCACTTCGGTGAGCGTCAACGACGGGCCGATGCCGACCGTTTCCGAGGAGAGCGTCGCCGTCCAGTCGTCGCCCGCGACGGTATCGTCGGCGACTTGCTCGCCGCCCAAATTCGTCAGATACCGAACGGCGAGCCGTTCGGAGATGCCGCGAAAAGATCGTTCGACCTGCGTTCCCATAGCCGTCTTTCGAGAGCGATCCAGATAAATCCGACCCGGCGGCGACACTCGGCGAGACGCGGGACGACGAGCGGTCGCGCGCATTCAGACGACCGCCCTGAACGCCACCACGGCGAGGACGCCCGCACACAGTGCCAGCAGGATGTTCTCGGTTCGCCACATCACGGCGAGGACGACCCCCGCGGCGGCCCACTCGGCGGGACCGCCGGCCGCGAGCTCCGGGCCCAGGACGGCGATCACGATCGCACCCGGCAGGATATCGAGTCCGGCCTCGACTCGCTCGCTCACGTCGAATCGACGGACGAGCCAGATGCCACCGACTTTCGCGACCACCGTGACGACGGTCATCGCGAGAATAACCCCGACGACGAGCGGGTCGAGCGACAGTACCTCACCCATCGTGTCGCATCACCTCGACTGCAGCGGCGGCCAGTCCGCCGATCAGGATGTACCACCGGCCCGGGAGCACGTTCGCGGCGACGACGCTCGTTCCGAGTGCGACGAGCCACGGTACCAGCGTCGACCGTCCCTCCCACAGTTCGGCCGCGAGGGCGACGAACACCGCGGCGAGGATGAAGTCGAAGCCGTACTGGTCCGGGTCGCCGACGGATTCACCGGCGAGGACGCCCAGAATCGTCGAACCGACCCAAAAAAACCAGAGCACGATCCCGCTTCCGAGCAGGAACGCGCCGCGGCCGCTGCCCGATTTGAGATCGCGCATCGTCAGCGCCCAGTTCTCGTCGGCCATCATCACGAGACTCCCATAGATCTGGGTCGGCGAGAGGTGACGAAACCAGGGCTGGAGCGCCGCGCCCATCAGTGAGTACCGGAGGTTGACCGCGAACGTCGTAGCGACGATCGCGGCGATCGGAATCGGGTCCGCCCAGAGTTCGACGGCGATGATCTGGGAGGCCCCGGCCAGCACCGTCGCGCTCATCAGGGCCGCTTCCGCGACGCTCAGCCCGGCCTGATTGGCGAGGACGCCGAAGGCGATACCGTAGCCGCCGACGCCGATCGCGATCGGGATGCCGGTGAGAAAGCCGGCGCGGATCCCCTCCCAGCCGAACGTGACCTCGTCGGTATCCGGCGTTCGTTCCGGCCCCGCGTCGTCGACGGATGGATTCGACTCTCGAGGGGCGTCCGTGCTCGACTCCGAATCCATCGCCATTGCGTATCTCACTCTGCGACCGCCGGCGCGTAAAGCGTTCTCGGAATCGGAACGGTCGGTGCTATCACTCGTCAGGTACGTCCCAGTTCGACCGGTCCGGCCGACCGGCTACTGTTCGACCGGCTGCGACCGCCCGCTTCGAGTCTCAGCGACGTCTGCGGCCTCACGCCAGTCGACGGGTCGCGCCGTACCGCTGGCTCGCCGGCCGAACTCGGACAGCCCCCGTCCCTCGAGTACGCCCCTGTCGAGCGTGGTGAGCGCGTCCTGCAGGAACGGCCAGGGATCGTCGCGACTCAGCACGTCGAAGTTGGGCTGTTCGTAACAGGAGCGAGCGATCTCTCGAATCGTGTTCGGGAGCGACGGTCGGTCGACGAGGTTCGACTCTTCGCGCAGGAGACTGAGGAGGTAGGTCAGCTCGCCTTTCAGGTAGTGACAGCCGACACCGAGGTCGTAGCCGGCTTCGATTTCGTCGGCGCGACCGGTCGCCAGCTGCCAGTAGTAGCGGGGGAAGTCCGCGCCCATCTGGACGTTCGCCGAAAGCGAGGTCCACATCCGCGGGTTGATCTCGGTCAGGTAGAACTCGCCCGTCTCGGGGTGGCGCATGTACTCGATGCAGGCGAGCCCGTGCCACTCGAGTTCCTCGAGCAACGCCTGTGCGGCCTTCTGGAGGTCGTCGTCGTAGACGGACTCCCGGTAGACGCCGCCGCCGCCGGTGTACGACGCCCCCCGGAGCTGTCTGTGCTGGACCGACGCCAGCAGCTCGCCGTGATCGTAGAGCGCGCCAACCATGTACTCCTCCTCGATCGGAACGAACTCCTGAACGATGGGGTCGTGGCCGAACGTCTCCCGGAGTTGCGCGACGTTCGGCGTCGTTCCCGCCTCGAGGTGCTCGACGGTCTTGCTCTGTCGTACCTGATCCGGCGGCACCGAGTCGATGTACTCGTCGACGAGGAGGTTGTACCGGGATTTGACGACGGACGGCGTCTCGATCGTCCCGACGTCCTCGAGTGGCCGCGTTCTGGGGACTGGAACGCCAGCTGCGTCTGCAGCCTCCGCCAGTCGTACTCGGTCGTGGACGCGCCGCAACGTCTCGAGCGTCGGCCACGGTGTTGCGATGTGTTCGGCGAACGCCTCCCGGTACGTCGAGAGGACGTAGATATCCGGCTCGCGCACCGGGACGATCGTCCGGACGTCGTCGCGTCGGGCGAGGGCGAGCAGCGCGTCGGCGTACGTTTCGAGGTTTCTCGTCGGGTCGGGAACCAGGACGGCTTCGTCGCAGTGTCTCGAGCAGAACGACTTCGCGGTTGGATCCTCGGAGACGACGATCGTGTGGATATCGCGCCGGGACAGCGAGCGGAGACAGGCGTCGGTACTCGGGACGGAAACGGCCGGGATGACGACCGATCCGTCTGTGCCGCCGCTGTCACTCGGATAGAGATCATCTATTTCGAACATATATTTCAGGAACTGATGCCATTCTTCATCGGCTCGCATCATATCGAATCGGCATGAAACTGCAAACATACCATTTTGTTACCGGTCCGCTCGGCTGCGTCGATTCGGTTCGGAGCGCTCGCGGAATCAGTTGCCACGGCTTCCTCGCCTGCGCGGGCGCGAACACGCCATCGTAGGGTGTCTCCATCCGGTGGGAGCTTCCAGTCGGGTTTCCCTCAACCACCGGCGACCGGCGGAAACACCGACAATCGGTCGCCGTCCTCGAGTTCCGTCTCGACGCCCGCCATGTGGGTCACGTCGCGGCCGTTTTTGAGCACGCTCAGCTGCGGTCTGATCTCGACGCCGTCGTCGCCGTCCTCGAGTAGCTGTCCCTCGAGCCCGTCGTACGACGATTCGAGGCTGGCCAGCACGTCGCCGACCGAGGCGCCGTCGTCGAACGGCTCCACTCGCTCTTTCTGTCCAACGGCCTCCCGAAAGGTGGCGAAAAACCGCAGTTCGATCTCCATAGCGGATGGTCGTGTGCGCCCGCCATAAGTCCGGGTGCCAGCCGGTCGTCCGTCCGGGGCCGACTGTCCGGTTCGCGCGCGAGATGGCCACCGAGATCGACGAAACCGACGAAATCGTCGCGGGTCCGTCGGCAGAACGACGGAGGAGATCAGGCGGGAGATGCCGCCGGCGAGGACGTGTACGTGACGGAGTCGACGTCCCCGCGCTCGAGGGCCTCGTCGATCGCACCGGCACCCACCCCCGCCGCCGCGTCGCTATCGTCCGCCTCGACGACGACGGTGACGGCAAACTCGACGCTGACCGTGTACGGGTCGAACGGACCGGTGGGGTGTTCGTAGACGTCGGCGTCGTCGACCGTCCAGTCCGCGATCGTTCCGTCGGCGTCGAGCGCCTCGAGCGTCGATGCGAGCTCCTCGGTCGCTCCGGCGCAGGCGGTCGTGTCGCTTCCACCGTGGAGGGTCACGAGCGTCGTTCCCGTCCGCGAGACTGCAAACTCCATACGCCCTCTACCGACCGCGAGGGTTTGAACGCTTGGTCTGTACGCACACGCTGCCGCTCGGATCCGGCGACTCGTCCCCGACGAACGCGACGGTTACCGCTCGAGGTCGTCGTAGATCCGTCCCAACTGTTCGAGCGAGTGGTCGACCGAGAGCATGCGCCGCCGTCTGCGACAGAGATCCGCGAGTCGGTCGCCTTCGGCCAGCGTCCGCCGGATCGCCCAGCGGAACTCCTCGAGGTCGCCGGAATCGTAGCGGTAGCCCGTCTCGCCTTCGATGACGCTATCGACGAGCGCCCCCGCGTCGACCGCGACGACCGGCGTCCCGCAGGCGGTCGCCTCGAGCGCGACCAGCCCCTGGGTTTCGACCGGGCTCGGGAAGACGAACGCGTCGAGCGCCGAGTAGAAGTCGGGCAGCTCCTCGCGCTCGAGAAAGCCCAGGAACCGAACGTCGGCGTCGACCGCCTCGGCGCGGGCCTCGAGCGATTCCCGCGCGGGACCGTCGCCCGCGAGGACGAGCACGTAGTCGGTGCCGGCGACGGCGTCGATCGCCTCCTCGAGGTTCTTTTCGGGACCGTGACGGCCGGTGTAGCCGAGCAGTGGGCCGTCGGGAAGGTCGTAGCGATTTCGGAACGGTTCCGGATCGACCGGTCGGAAGAACTCGGTATCGATGCCGTTCGAGACGACCGTCGCCTCGACGTCCGCGCCGATGTGCTCCAGGAGGTGCCGGCGGGCGAACGAGGTCGGCGCGGTGACGTGATCGACGCGCTCGAAAAAGGCCTGTTCGTACGCCCTGCACGTCCGTTTGAAGCTCGGAACGAGCGACTCTGGAACGTGCTGGTGGACGCGATCCTCGAGCAGGGTGTGGTAGGAGGCGACGACGGGAACGTCCCGCTTGCGGGCGAACCGGACGCCCGCCGCGCCGACGGTGAAGGGCGTGTGAACGTGGACGACGTCGGGCGTCTCGAGGCCGTCGGGGATCGCCGGCAGCCCCAGCCGGTAGCGCGGGTACAGCGGCGCGCCGACGCTCGGAAGCGAGAACTCGCCATCGCAGGCTTCGTAGCCGTCCATCTCGGCGAAGACGATATTCATCGTCCCGCCTCGGTAGCGCTGCCATCGGTCGCGCCAGAGCACGATCGTGTAGGTGACCCCGTTGACCGTCGGGAGGTAGAGATCGGTGAACGCGGCGACGTCGTCCGTATCGACCATTGATCGACGATCCATCGGCCACGATCAAATCTGTTCCGAACGTCGACAGGTCTGCTCGCCCGACTGTGCTGTCGACCTCACCGGTCCGGCCGATCGATTCGAAACGCGACGTCGTGTCTCGAGAGCAACGATCGCATCCGGTCGACGCCGCCGGTCGTGTCCCAGCCCTCGGCGGTGTAGTGTTTGTAGGGGTGGCGGAGCCACGAGTACTCCCGGTGAGCGAAGATGTCGACAGCGTCGGTACCGTCCACGAAGAGGGCTACGTGTAGTTGCCAGGTCGAAAGCGGCGACGGTCGTCGGGCCCAACTGCCCGCCGAGAGCCGGCCGTCCCGGTGGACCTTCAGGGAGGCGACCGGCTCCGGGGCGAACGACATCGCCTCGAGGTCCGAACGAAACTCGGAGAGCCCGTACTGGACCGTCCCCACGTACTCGTCGGGATGTTGGACGCACTGCGCGAAGCCACCGAGGGGCTCCTTGATTCGGTGGAGCGTCGGCAGGACGCGACGGCGAACGCGCGTCGTCAGGTCTATCGCAGCCCCGCACTCGACGTCGGCTCCGCCGTCACGGTCGTCAGTCGGTGAATCGTCGATCGATGCCACTGGAGTTCGTATTCGAGTACGACGGCATAGCCATTGTGGCTTCCGCTCCCGGAACGTTCCACTCGCTCCAAGTCGATCGCTACAGATCCTGCAATCGGATTCCGTCCTCGACCAGACGGGCGTTTCGCTCCCGATCCAGGTGCTCGCCGAGCTCCTCGTGTGCGTGCAGTTGTGCGATCACGTCCGCGTAGAGCGTGCGCCACGCGATCGCGTAGATCGGCGACTGGCCCCACGCTCGCAGCTCCGGCACGAGGTCGTCGTAGGTCTCGTGGCGCTGTTCGAAGCGATCGATCGCCTCGAGGACGCGAGCCGCGGCCTCGCGATCGTCTTCCGCGTCTTCGATCGCGCGGTTCAGTCGCTGCTCCCAGCCGGCGACCGCTTCCTGCATGTCCGCGGCGGCGGTCTCGTCGTCATTGGGGAGTCGCTCCAGTACCGGTTTCGGGACGCCGAGTGAGAGTTCGTCCATACCGGACGTACACAACGGGCTGGCAAGAAACTACGGCCCGCTCCAGTTCGGCGACGAGTCAGGGCCACGTCGCCAGCATCACTTCGTCGACGTAGGCGCCGTCGATTCGGTACTGGTCGACGTGTTCGCCCTCGCGTTGCCAGCCGTTGTCCTCCAGGAACTCGATCGCCGCCTCGTTCGTCGCGGGGATGTTCTGGTAGATCTTGTGGTAGTCGGCTTCGCCGGCCCACTCGAGGCCGTAGTCGAGAAGATTCGTGCCGACGCCCGCGCGGCGGAACTCGGGGTCGACGCCGACGGTCAGTTCGGCGGTGTGACGCAGCGAGGGCAGTTCGTGGGCGTCGACGTGGAGCCAACCGATCACCTGCGACTCGTCCCTGGCGTCGGTCGCCGATTCGTCGCCGCCGTCGGACTCGTCGCCGTCGCGATCGGGTTCGAGGACCGCGACGAAGAACACCCGCGACCGTTCCTCGTTCGCGCGGACGAGGGCGGACTCGCGCTCGAGTTGCGTCGCGACGTTTTCGGCGACGATGTACGTTCCACCGTCGGCGACCTCGCGCATCGTTTCGACGATGCCGGCGCGGTCTTCCTCCCGGGCCAGTCTGAGGGTCACGGTTCCGGCCTCGCACTCGAATTCGGTCGGCGTCGCCGAGAAGTCGACGCGGACCTTCCCGTTCGACTCGGTCAGGTAGCCCCGATCTTTCAGCGACTCGAGACAGGCCTCGAGGTCCGCCGTCGGGGGACAGACGGATTCCGTGTACGTTCCGGATCGGGCTGGCTTGGAGTGCGTGGTTCCCGAATCGACGCGAATCGATCGGGCTAGCTCGTTGGGGTCGACGGCACCGTTTCGCTCGACGTACTCGTAGACGGTTCGCTGGATCTCGTCGTCGAACGAAAACGTCGGGTGGACGCTCATACGGTGATGACCGCCGAGCGACCGTATTAGTATGGTGCCTGTATCGTCCGGCAGCGGTCGGTGACCGACTCGAAAGCCGGGCTCGTCGCGTCCGTCGACCGGCCGTCTCGCCTGCCGAACGGCCGACCAGACTCACGCGCACGGCGTCGTATCGCGCGCCGCGCTCGATTTCCGACGAGACAGCCACAGTAGTGGCCTTCTCTGCACTGACCGTCGTGGCCGCTCACGCCAGACGAGTTCACTAGCTTTCGCTCATTTCATTAGATCATACTGGTTCTTCACGGTTCCTAACTCATATCGCACCCTTTGAGAGAGGGTGACCTGTCTGGTAGTGCTACGTTCTTGGCTACTTGTAATGACAAGTAAGTACGCGTCATAACACATGCCTCTCCACGTCGAACGTCAATGTATGAGCGGATCAAGCTACGACAAGACGATTCAGTTCCGTGCCGGAGCCGAAAAAGAGGCAGCGGAGCTCCTCGATGAGATCCACATCGGTGGCGTCAACGTGAGCGAACTCGCCCGCGTCGGCCTAGTCGAAATGCTCCGACAGTCATTAGATGAACAAGACAAGATTGCGGTGTACGAACGATACAGTCGTGGTGAGATCGGTGAGGACGTGGCCCGTGTCCTTCTCGGTGAGAAACTCGATAGGATGGAAGAGGAGAAAGAGTCGTTCGAGGCGGCTTTGGAACGAGACACGTCCGAATTCTTGACGGGCAGCGATGGCGACTGAGGCTCGCTATCCGATACTGGCTGATACGAGTTCCTTGATCGCGGTTGCGAACACCACTCAGTGGGAACGACTGAAAGACGCGATCCACCTTACAACGACAAACGTCTGCAAGCACGAACTTCAAAACCACATCAACTCGAACAAATACCCGCCTAAGGGCAGCCGTGAGCACTACTTGAAACGAGGGAGCCAACGTGTTCTTGAACATCTAGACGAGGATTCGTCGCCGTGGTCGTGCGTAACTGTCGTTCCCCGCCTCATGGACCAGATGCAGGCGAGCAATCGCTCAAGCAGGAACTTTCTGAACACGGTTCGTCGTATCAGATCGTATCGATTCTTGACTCAGCTGCGAGACGGTCTATTCGGCGTCTCATCGAGGACAACGGGTACGACATTGACGTTGTGGGACCACCATATATCCTTTATATCCTGCTTGACAACGACCTCATCGAAAAGCCTGAATTCTGCGAGGCAACCGTGGGGATGATTCGGACGGAAGGGTGGACTGGGTACGAGGTTGTGAAGAACGCGTGGACTAGTATTCCCGTTGATTGTTCCGAAATCCTTGACGGCGAATATGATGATGCCCTCCCACCAAGATGATCTAGCCTATAGTGCCAATCTAATCAGTACAGGGGACTCAAGTTGAAGTGGCATATCCATCGGCAAACATCAAGATGGTTAATATGACAATTGGAACGATGAGCATCAGTATCCCGTCGTTAGGAAATTGCCAAACCGCAGCAGGAACGCCAATAAAAGCAGAAATAGCACAGAATACGAGGAACCGTCGATCAGTAAGTGTACTCATACTTACGGATAGGGAGTAGTAACAATAATAAAACTTATGATGGGATGGGTAATCCGGTCAGCACGCAGCTCAAAGAACTCCCTAAGCGTGTCTGCCATGTCTTACACGCTATACCCTGTTGGCATCCGTAGTCAAACTTTCTTCTACTCTGAACCCCGCTTCGCTCCAAAATAGAGTTTGATTTAGAACAATTCGGAAATCGAATTGTCCTGTACGGGAACCGCGTTTAACCACCTATAGCGTAGGATAAGACAGGTTTCCGGAAACAACACCCCGAACCTTACACTTCGATTCGAAGTACAACCGCCTACCAATCTATGACGGCCACTCCCAACACGAAACAAACGGTCCTTGACTCCTTACATGAGTCTCACCGGGAGTGGCCATACTCGGAAGCCCACGACACGGTCAACGAAGATCCATGGCCGCTCGCGTGGGATGCCGCCGCATTCATCGAAGAATGGTTCGCACACCCAGACCACAACGACGTAGAAGAAGCGATCTGTTTCGTCGAGCTCGTCCCATCGAAATTCGGGTATGACGTGGCTGACTGGCATTTCAAACAGCCACCAGCATCGCTGCTGAAAGCACATCTGCTCCGTATCGTCAAAGGATGGAGCGGCGAGACTGCCCTTCACGACTATCTTGATGATAACCCTGAGCTGGTTGCTGAACTCGGGTTCGAGGATGGGATCGCATCGAAAACCACGCTCTGACGAGTATGGAATGAAGATCGTCTCTCAAACGAACACAAACAGGTCGTGCGGACTATCGGGCAGGTGCTGGTTGATGTCGCACGCGAACACGACGTGCCCGCGCCGGACGAGGTCTTCCACCCTGATCCGAGCGTTGATACACCTGACGGTGTCGAACAGGATGATTCAACAGTTCGAGACCGGACGATTGCGAAAACACGGGAAATATGGCAGCAAGCCAAGCCGATGGTGACGGAGAACTATGAGCTCCCGCGTGGCAAGAACACAGAGGTTCACGACAACGCATTCCTCGAAGTGCACGCGTTCATAGATTCACGCGAAGAGATGTACGCGGAGAACGGTACGTGGAATTTCGCGGCAGAGACAACGCGTGATCGCGTTCAGACGGGCAGTACTCACCGCCACCATTTACAGAAGATCGGGCCGGATGCCGCTCGGAAAATGCATCGTGACACGACACGTGAGTTGTTCGAGCGGGCTCGACGTGACTCGGAACTCGTTGACGGTGTCCTCGTGAGCATTGACATCACGAAGTCGAACCCGTACCGAACGAAGCGGAAAATCGAGTCTGACGAGGACGGGAACGTGACGAACACGTGGTTGCTCGGGTACAAGAACGATGGTGAAGACGAGTCTGCGGAGTTCTACTTTCAGTGGGCGAGCATCCAAATTGTCGGATTAGATATTCCACTCGTATTGGATGCGATTCCCGTGCATCGTGGGCTTTCACGTGTCGCTATCGTTGACCAGCTCTTGGAGACTGCGACAGACATGGTAGATGTCGAGTTGCTGATGATGGATCGGGAGTTTGCCCACGATCCGGTGAAAGAGGTTTGTGAGGATCACGGTGTGTGGTATTTGAATCCGGGCATTATGCGGACGAGTGAGCGGGCGACGTGTACGCGTCTTCGCCGCCAAGGGAAGCTCGTCCACATCGAGAGTGATGAGGCCAGTACCGATGACGCTGACGTGGGAACAACGCTTGGTGACTTCACAGCTGACGAGACAACTGACGAAGATGACGATGATGAGGTTGAACGGAAGCGTGTGTATGTGCCAGCAATGAATGCTGAGCGGACGAATGATGGAATAGAGGATGACGAGAGCGACGAAGCGGATGAGGAGTCAGATGGAGAGGATGTGCTTCGTCAGGAGTTACTCCGTGATTTCGCAGAAGCGACTGATGCGGATACAGAAGATGTTGGACAGATGTTCGGTGACGTGATTGAAGAGGTTCGTGAAGAGGAAGACGAACAAGAACTGCCGGGAAGTGAGGAAGACAAGGAGCTGTATATGTTGTTTGAGACGAATCACCCTGATCTCGAACTCCCGGGTGGTGCTGGTGAGGACAGTGACGAGATGTCCGAGATGGAGAAGGTACACATGGTGGCGCGGGTGATCAGGAAGTACAAGCATCGATGGGGGATTGAGAACGGATTCAAGCAGATCAAGAGCTTCCGTGTCCGTACCACGTCGATGGACCACGAGTACCGGTTCTTCAACTTCCTGTACGCGTGTACGATGTACAATGTTTGGCGACTCACCGATCTACTGGTGAAGTTGGAGCTACGGGCTGAGTCCGAGTTCCGATATGAACCACTCGTGACGGCAGATCTATTCCTGACGATTGCGAAGGATTACGTCGGGTTAGATCCCCCTGACTGACGTTTTCGTTTCCGGGTTTCCCGCTCGTGAGTGGCGACACTGCTGTGTAGTCCCTGTTTTCCGGGTTTTCTTCTCTGCACTACCGACTGGTAGTGGCGAGATTCTATCAGATATAATTTCACCCAATAAATGATGTTAGAAAATGCTGTATTGGACGTTTTTCTCTCTGTCTCGTGAAATTGCTGATCGTCAGCACGCCACATTTAGTATAGCACTATCCAATTTATAAGGTGGGTTGGTACCCTCGTTCACGAAGAACGCTCCCTCGAGTTCGGTCGTATCAGTCGCCCCGGCCCTCCAATCGTGGTGTAACTCGCGAGAGGACGGCGAGCCATCTCGAGTGGAGTACACACGACTGCAGCCGGACGAACGTCTCGGAATCGGCCGCCGGTCAATCGACTTGCCCCGCGAGTTGCGCTCGGTCGCCCCCTCCAACCCGCAAAATGCTCGAAGCACTCGAACGACTCCGGAAGCCGGAACGGCCCTTGCTGTTTGCGAGAGTCACAGCTCTATTCGTCTTCTCGGAGCCGGATCGAGACTCGAGCGACCCGGTGGTCGTCCGCCGGTAGAACTCGTGCTAACCCAATGGGGTATTCACCGTTACATGTTTCATACGCGCGTGAGTCGTGGACTCGAACCCAAGCAGCTGGTCGAAATCGGTAGCCGGTCTCGGATCTCGACGCTTCTCGATACCCGTTCGAACGCCTCGGCTCCGGGGGTTCGAGGGGTGTGTTGGGCACTCCGCTGTCGCCTATCAAGGCAGACGACTCGAATCAGGGCGACACGATGCTCCATTTTCGGCGCGGGAGTTTCGGCTCGGTCGGGGTACCGGTACTGATCGCTGTGATGGATTCGCGAGCGCCGGCTCCCGTCGGTTCCGACTCGAGAAATCTCTCTCATCCGGGTTCGGTCGCGGAGTCGTCGCTCGCGAGCCTCCCCACCGATGTCGACGGAGCCCCATCGTCGCGTCTCCGTTCTCCCAACCCCGCTACGAACAGCGTCCTCGAGGCTGCGTTCGCCGAACGCCAGTTCGATCGCCTTGCGAAACCCAGCGGTCTCGGGTCGAACTTCGATCCGAATCGGGCCGAATACCGGATGATAAATCTCATATCGCGATACAGAATTACTTTCGGAACTTTCGGAAGCGGGACGCCACCGTTTACAACGGTCGACGGCGAACAGAGCGGCTGTGATCGTCGACGACCGGGTCCTGCGCGAGGATTTCGTGCCCAGCGAAGTGGTCCACCGCCACGACGAGGTGAACCTCCTCTCGGAATCCCTCGAGCCGCTGCTGTACGGCCGGCGAGCTGACCCGGCCTTCTGCTTCGGACCGACGGGCGTCGGAAAGACCTGCATCGCCCGCTACACGCTCGCCCAGCTCCGCGAACAGGAGCCCGGGGTCGAGGTCGCCTACGTCAACTGCTGGCAGGAGTACACCCGGTTTCGGGTCCTCTACAGCGTTCTCGAGGCCGTCGGGCGAACGTTCGACATCCATCGATCGACGCCGAAGGACGAACTGTTCGGCCGACTGCGCGAGACTGACGACCGCCCGGTCGTCGTTATTCTGGACGAGGTCGACCAGTTGGAGGAGACCGCGGCGCTGTACGATCTCCACCGGCTGGGACACGTCTCGCTCGTGTTGATCGCCAACCGCGAGGAGGAGCTGTTCGCGAGCTTCGACGATCGGGTTCGGTCGCGGCTCCGTGCCGGGACCCGCGTTCGGTTCGATCGCTACGGCACCGACGAACTCGCGGCTATTCTCGCGGAACGCGCGGACAAAGCGCTCGAGCCGGGATGCGTGAGCGACGAGCAGTTGGGGACGATCGCCGACGCCGCGTCGGGGGACGCCAGGGTCGGGATCGGGATCCTGCGGTCGGCCGCCCGGCGAGCGGCCCAGCAGGGCCGCGAGCGCGTGACCGACGACGTACTCGAGTCGGCGATTCCGGACGCGCGGACGGCGATCCGGCGAAAGACCGTCGAGGGGTTGATCGAACACCAGCGGGTGCTGTACGATATCGTCGCGGAGGTCGGCGAGATCGAACCCGGCGACCTCTACGACGAGTACGAGCGGCGGGTCGACGACCCGAAGACGAACCGGACGCTACGGAATTACCTGACGAAGATGGTCCACTACGACCTGATCGAGGCGGTCGGCGAACGCCGCGGACGGACCTACCGGATCATTGACGATGACGCGGTCGACCGCGAGTGAGAACTCTCGACGACTGCGTTCAGTAGCGTGTTGGTTCTCACGGAACCCGGTCTGTACTCGAACAGCGCCCACGAAGTGTATGGTGGTGGTTGGGCTTCGACCGACGCTCCGCAGGCACTCCTCTCACCCACGCTACCGGTAAAGAGTATAGTGACGAAAACAACACAGCGTCGCCGAACCGACAACCGTTTCGGAAATCGGAATCGTCTCCGATTGACGTTACACCGCTCGAAACGGTACGCTCGGACCGGCTAACCGATTCCTACTCGCTTTCGGAATTACGGAAACGGTGCTCCGTCGCTTATCCGCCTCTCGCTCGAGTCTCCATCCATGGACACTCACACGTCCGCGTTCGGACTCGAGTTCGAGCCGGGACTAACGCTGCTCGAGGTGCCGTCAGCCAGATCGACGATCCTCCACCGACTCGTCGGCGCTCGACTGACCGAAGCCGCGACCGAGCGCAACGCCGAGACGAACGCCACGGCGTACTGGATCGACGCTCGGAACACGGCCGCGACGCAGGTGCTCTACGACTGCGTCCCGAGCGACCGAACGCTCGAGTCCTTGCGGATCGCTCGGGCGTTTACGGCCTACCAGCACCACTCGCTGGTTCGGCGGGTTACCCGTCGAGCGGGGCCGGAGACGGAGCTGATCGTCGCGCCGAACGTCGCCAGTCTCTATCACGACGCCGACCTGCCCGACTGGGAGCGCGACGACCTGCTCGCGGCCGCCCTCGAGACGCTCGCCGAACTGGGCCGCGTGCTCGACTGCCCGGTAGTAGCGACGAGCGCCGATGACGACCGTGCAGCGACGATTTCGGCGTACGCAGCAACGACTCTCGAGTGCGTTCGCACGCGTGAGGGGATTCGACTCGTGCGCTCGGGCGAGGAACCGACGGACGACGACGGCGAAATGGGAACCGCAATCGACGACACGGCGGGCTACTGGCACGGAACCCACTGGCAGACGACGATCCCCTACTGGGTCGATCTCTACGGCGCCGTCGCGGAGGGACAGTCGGTCGTCGAGGCCCACGACCGTGGGATCCTCGAGGTGACGCCCTGATGGGCCGAACGAATCCGACCTACCGCGACGCGCTTCGGGGACTCGAGTCCGAGTGGAAACCGATGCGTCGCGCGCTCCGTCGGGAGTACCAGGCCGACTTCGATCGGCTGTTCGACCGGGGCCGCACGTTCGCGGATGCGGCGGGCTACGCGAACCCGACGGATCCCGAGCGGGCGCTGTTGCTGTCGCTGGCGTTGGCCCACGAGGTCGAGTTGCGGCGGCTTCGGGCCGAACTCGAGGAACTCGAGGAACGCGAGCAGCGCGACGACCGGGCAGCACCCGAGGCGAGAGACGATCGGACAGCACCCGAGGGGAGAGACGGACGGACGGCGGACGGGGGTGACGACTCCGAATGAGCCGACCGGATCCGTACGCGTTCGAGTTCGAAGACGGCACCGTCCGGGAGTGGAGACTGACCGATTCAGGTGCCGAGCCGACGTTCGTCGAGGACTACACGCCCTCGCTGTTCGTCTCGGGACCGGACGACGCGCTCGCGGACCTTCGGGTGCGCCTCGAGTCCGATCCCAAGGCCGTCGAGACGCGACTCGAGCGGTGGGCGACGGACCTCCACGAGGCCCACGTCGGCGAGCGAAGCGAGTTGCTGCGGATCGACTGCGAGCGCGTCGACGACGTTCGCCAACTCGCCCGCGAGATCCGCGGCATCCACGAGTCGGGCACCCACGCACCGGGTACGTTCCGGCTGTTCGACGTCGATCTCGAGCCCGGCTTTCGGTACTGTCTCGACCGCGGCACCGACCCCACGCCGACGCGGGAGTTGCGGACGCTCCGGCTCGAACTCGAGGATCACGAGCTGGCCGACGGTGACGTTTCCGGGCTCCGAATCGAGGGTGAGCCGGCCGCTGGTACGGACGGCGATGATCCGCGATCGGTACTCGAGACGCTCCGAGACCGCCTCGAGCGCGAGGACCCGGACGTGCTCGTCGTCAGCCACGGCGAGCTGATTCCGTTGCTTTCCGAACGTGCGACGAAACTGGGGTTCGGGGACGACGCCTTCCACCTCGGCCGAGCGCCGGGGTGGACGCAGTTGGCGGGCGAGAACACCTACGAGAGCTACGGCCGGGTCGGTCACTCGCCGGCGCGGTATCGGATTCCGGGCCGGGCGATCGTCGACGCCTCGAACAGCTTCCTCTGGAACCAGTCGGGACTGGCGGGGCTCGAGTATATGGTCGAGCAAACGGGCCGTCCCCTGCAGGAGGCCGCCTGGGGGAGTATCGGCACGCTGTTGACCTCGCGCCAGATTCGGCTCGCTCGCGGCGAGTGGGCTGTCCTCGCGCCCCAGAACAAGTGGGAGCCCGAACGGTTCTCGGACGTGCAGACGTTGCATACGGCAGATCGCGGGGGCTTTGCGTTCGAACCCGAAGTCGGCTTCCACGAGGACGTCCGCGAAATCGACTTCGCGTCGCTCTACCCGCGAATCATCTGCGAGCACGGAATCAGCCCGGAGACGGTCGACTGCGCCCACGACGCGGGCGATTTCGTCCACGACAGCCACCGCGTGCCGGAGCTCGGATACGAGGTCTGCGAGGCCGTCCCCGACGCCGTCGACGACGACACGGCCTTTCTCCCCGCCGTCCTCGAGCCCCTGCTTTCGGACCGTGCGGCGATCAAGGACCGACTCGCCGACGATCCCGCCGAACCGGAGGCCAGCCGTCTCCGGGCCGAATCGGGCGCGATCAAGTGGGTGCTCGTCTCCTGTTTCGGCTACCAGGGCTATCGAAACGCCAAGTACGGTCGAATCGAGTGCCACGAGGCTATCAACGCCTACGCCCGCGACGTCGCGCTGACGGCCAAACGCCGACTCGAGGACGCGGGCTGGCGGATCGTCCACGGGATCGTCGACAGTCTCTGGGTGACGCCGCGCGAGGGTGTCGAGCCGGAGCCGATCGAGGCCGTCATCGACGAAATCTCCGCGGAGGTCGGAATCCCGCTCGAGCACGACGGCAGCTACGAGTGGGTCTGTTTCGTCCCGCTGCGCGATTCGATTCCGGATGGGGAAAATGAGGGGACCGAGGCGTTCGAATCCGGATCGGCGGGGGCGCTTACGAAGTACTTCGGCAAGCGAGAGGCCGGCGCGTACAAGTTCCGCGGCATCGAGCTCCGCCAGCGGAGCACCCCGGCGTTCGTCGCCGAGAGCCAGCGCGCGTTCGTCGAGACGCTCGACCGCGAGCGCGATCCGGAAGCCGTCTGTGACGTCCTCGAGCGTCGGCTCGGCTCGCTTCGACGCGGCGACGTCGATCCGAGCGCCCTCGAGATCACGACTCGGGTGTCGAAGCCGCTGCCGGCGTACCGAAAACGGACGCGGACCGTGGCGGCGCTCGAGCGATACGAGCGCCGCGGAATCGACCGCCAGCCCGGCCAGTCGGTCCGGTACGTCGTCGCGGACGACGACGCCCGCGGTCCCGAGCGGGTTCGGCTCCCCTTCGAAGCGGGCGACGAATACGATACCGACTACTATGCGACCCAACTCGTCCGGGCCTGCGAGAGCGTCCTCTCGCCGCTCGGCTGGGACCGGTCGCGGATTCGACGCGCCCTACGCGACGGCCGGCTTCTGGAACTGTCCGCCTTCGTCGACTAACCGAGACGGCTCTGTGGGTCCGGCCATCGGTTCCGTTGCAGCCGTCGCTGCTCGAGACCATCCTGGATCGATGACTTTGATGGCAGACGATGAGTTTGAGCACTACATTTATACACGTCAGCCGACTTGTGCATGGCAATCGATTATGGCAACCTCCGACCCGCCGACAGGGACAGTTCAATCGCGTATTCGGCAACAGGAGGTCGTCGCTGAACTCGGGAAACGAGCGCTCGAGTCGTCCGATCTCGACCGGTTTCTCGCAGACGGCGCCGCCGCCGTCCGGGAGGCGCTCGGGGCGGATTGCTGCGGGATTTTCGAGGTGATCCCCGATAGCGACGCGGTCGCGCTCGGATACGGCGTCGGCTGGCGAGACGGCACGATCGGTTCGGCGACGGTCCCCGCCCGTTCGACCAACTCGGTGGGATGTGCGCTCGAGACCGACGAGGTGGTCGTCGCCACCGACGTCGAGGCGAGCGATCGGTTCTCGACGCCAACGTTGTTCGCCAGCCACGACGTCACGAGCGCCGTTAGCGTCGGTATCGACGCCAACAGGGACGAGGACGCCCCACGACTCGTCCTCAGCGTATATACGACCGAGCGCCGGGAGTTTGCCGACCACGAGCTGTCGTTCGTCCGGAACGTCGCGGACGTCTTCACGTCCGCGATCGAGAACCTGCGGATGCGTCGGGGCCTCGAGACCGGACTCGAGACGACGATCGACCGGTTCACGGACGCGTTCATCGGTGTCGATTCCGATTGGCGAGTCACCTACGTCAACGATCGGGCGCGAGAGCTGACCGACCGCGAGGACGACGAACTGATCGGTTCGACCCTCTGGAAGGCGTTCCCCGCGACCGTCGAATCGGCGTTCGAACGGGAGTACCGCCGGGCGATGGCGACGCAGGAGCCGGCGGTCTTCGAGGAGTACTACCCGCCGCTCGAGACCTGGTTTGAGGTCACCGCCTTCCCCGCCGAGACGGGGCTGTCGATCTCCTTTCGGGACGTCAGCGATCGCGAGGCCACACAGCGAGAACTGCAAGCGAACAACCGCACGCTCCAGCGACTGTACGCGATCACGGCCGATCGCGAGCTGAGTTTCGACGAGAAAACGCGGGAACTGCTCGATCTCGGCCGCGAACGGCTCGGGCTCGAGGTCGGGTTCATGGCAGATATCGACGAGCGTAACGACCGATTCGAGGTCGTCCACTCCAGCGGCGACGACGAGCGGTTACGGCCTGGATCGGTGACGCAGCTATCCGACACCTACTGTCGGCGGACGATCGAGGAAGACGAACTGCTCGTGCTCACCAACGCGCCCGTCGAGGGGTGGGGCGACGATCACGCCTACGAGAAGTGGGAGTTCGACAGCTATCTGGGCGGACAGCTTCGCGTCGACGGTGAACCGTACGGCACGCTGTGTTTCGCCGACGACGCCCCCCGTTCGACCTCGTTTACGCCCGCCGAACGGAGCTTCGTCGAACTGCTCACCCAGTGGCTCAGCTACGAACTCGAGCGCCAGCACCACCAGCGCGAACTCGAGGAGAGCGAACGGCGTTACCGAACGCTGGTCGAACAGTTCCCCAACGGGATCGTGGCGCTGTTCGACGAGGAGCTTCGATACACGCTCGGTGGCGGGCAGATCCTCGAGGAGATCGACATCTCGATCGACGACTTCGTCGGACAGACGATTTACGATCGGTACGACGGCGAGACGTTGGAAACGTTCGAGTCGAACTTTCAGGCCGCACTGTCGGGTGAGCGGACCAGCTTCGAGTACGACATTCACGGCCGCGAGTGGCTCGCCCACACGGTGCCGGTCGAAGACGACCGCGGCGAGGTGTTCGCCGGGATGATCATGGTCCAGGACGTCACCGAGCGCAACGAGCAACAGCGGGAACTCCGCGAGCGAGAGGCTCGACTCGAGCGGTTCAAGGCGTACACCGACGACATCTTGGACGCGGTCGACGACGTCTTCTACGTCGTCGGCGAGGACGGCTCGTTCCAGCGCTGGAACGAGACACTGTGTGCCGTGACGGGCTACTCGGATGACGAGGTCGACTCGATGACACCGCTCGACTTCTTCGACGGCGACGACCGGCAACGGGTCGGGAACGCCATCGAGGGGGTGTTCGAAACCGGACACGCTCGCGTCGAAGCCGACGTCGTCACGAAAGAGGGCGAGACGATCCCCTACGAGTTTGCCGCGAGCACGCTCGAGAACCCCGCCGGACAGCCAGTCCTGACCGGGGTCGGTCGCGATATCTCCGACCGACGGGCGGACCAGCGCAGGCTCGAGGAGCTCGTCGACGAACTCGAGGCGTCCAACGAACGGTTAGAGCAGTTCGCCTACGCGGCCAGCCACGACCTCCAGGAGCCGCTGCGGATGGTCGCGAGCTATCTCACGCTCGTCGATCAGCGCTACGCCGACGAGCTCGATTCGGACGCGGAGGAGTTCATCGAGTACGCCGTCGACGGCGCGAGACGGATGCAGGAGATGATCGACGGTCTGCTCGCCTATTCGCGGGTCGACACGCAGGGCGACCCCTTCGAGGTCGTCGACTGCGAGGCCGTCCTCGAGGACGTGCTGACGGACCTCGAGGTGCGGATCGAGGAGACCGACGCCGACATCACGGTGGAGTCGCTTCCCGAGGTGTACGGCGATCCCGGCCAGCTTCGACAGGTGTTCCAGAACCTACTGGACAATGCGATCACATATTCCGGCGATGAGGCCCCACGTATATCCGTGTTCGCCGAGAAGGACGGACAAGAGTGGCGTCTTTCAGTTCGCGATCGGGGGATCGGGATCGACCCGGCCGATACGGAGCGTATCTTCCAGGTGTTCGATCGGCTGCACAGCGTCGAGGAGTACGCTGGAACCGGGATCGGACTCGCACTCTGTCAGCGCATCGTCGAGCGACACGATGGCGACATTCGCGTCGCTTCGACGCCCGGCGAGGGGGCGACGTTTACGACAACGCTTCCGGAACCGCCGGACGCCGACGCGACGGCTGAACCGACGGGCACATCTACCACCAATGAGTAATTCGAGATCATTCAAACCGGAACCGGCACAGATCCTCCTCGTAGAGGACAACCCGGGGGACGTTCGACTGACCGAGGAGGCGTTCAAGCAGGGCCGTATCGAAAACGATCTTCACGTCGTCTCTGACGGGAACGAGGCCCTCGAGTTTCTCTACCAGCGCGGCGAGTACGACGACGCGCCGCGGCCGGATCTCATCCTGCTGGACCTCAACCTGCCCCGAAAGGACGGCGAGGAGGTCCTCGAGGAGCTCAAGGGGGATTCGGAGCTGCGGTCGATTCCAGTAATCGTCCTGACGAGTTCCCGAGCCGAAGAGGACGTCGTCAGATCCTACGAACTCCACGCTAACGCCTACCTCACGAAGCCGGTCGATCCGGACGACTTCATCGAGACCGTCCGCGCCTTCGAGAAGTTCTGGTTCTCGGTCGTTCGATTGCCGCCGGAGGGTGATCAGGCGTGAGCGAGACGAACACGCAGACCGAAACCGACGCCGAGACCGAAACCGAGACGTTGGAGGTCCTCCTGATCGAGGACAATCCCGGCGACGCGCGACTGATCCAGGAGATGCTGCGGGGCACCGAAGAGCTCGCCCAGCGCGTCAGTCCGGACGAATCGGCGGGCCGAACGCCGGAGATCACTCGCGAGACGCGACTCGAGGACGGTCTCGAGACCCTCGAAGGGCTGGACACCGATGTCGTCCTGCTCGACTTGAACCTCCCCGACAGCGAAGGGCTCCAGACGCTCGAGTCGGTCCACGCGGCGACCGCGGAGACGCCGATCGTCGTACTGACCGGCGTCCGCGACCAACAGGTCGGCGTGCAGGCGATCCAACGGGGCGCACAGGACTTCCTCGTCAAAGACGAGGTGACGAGCGAGCTCCTCGTCCGGACGATCCATCACGCGATCGAGCGCGCCCGACAGGAACACGAACGCCAGCGCCAGCGCGAGCAACTCGAGTCGCTCAACCGGCTCAACCGGATCGGTCACGACATCACTCACGCGGTGATCACGACCGAGACCCGAGCGGATCTCGAACAGCGCGTCTGCGACCGACTCGCCGAGTCCGACGCCTACCGATTCGCGTGGATCGGCGGCGTCAACCCGGGCAGCGACGAAGTGGTTCCGAAGGCGGCGGCCGGCGTCGAAGACGGCTACCTCGATTCAGTCGAGATCAGCGTCGACGAGGACGACGAAACCGGACAGGGACCGTCCGGAATGGCTATCCGATCCGGCTCGGTCCAGGTCGCGAACAACGTACCGGACGATCCCTCGTTTGCGCCGTGGCGCGAAGCGGCGCTCGAACGCGGCTACCAGTCCTCGGCCGCGATTCCGATCACCCACGAGGACCTCGTCTACGGCGTGTTGAACGTCTACTCGTCGTCGCCGCGCGCGTTCGAGGGGCCGGAGACGACGATTCTCGCCCGGATCGGCGACGTCGTCGCCCACGCGATCACGGCCATCGAGCGCAAGGACGCGCTCGTCAGCGACGCCGTCATCGAACTCGAGTTCCGCGTCGACGAACTCGCCAAACCGCTGATCCAGCTCTCGACCGAGGATTCCTGTCGGATCGAACTCGAGCAGTTGATCCGGGGCGACGAGACGCTGCTGGCCTACGGCTCGGCCCACGGCGTCGATCAGGAGACGTTCGAGGAGACGATCGCCGAGACCGAGGGGTTCAGCGACGTTCGCTTCCTCGCCGCCAGACGCGACGAGTTCCAGTTCGAACTCGTTGCGCCGGCCGCCGTCTCGCTGTTCGAGACGATCGCGACCCACGGGGGCCGGGTGCAGTCCGCGACGATCGACGACGGCGAGTTCCGCTTCGTCGTCGAACTCTCGCGCGGCCGGGACACCCGCCAGATGATCGAACTCATCAAAGAACAGCGCGACGACGTCACCTACCTCGCCCAGCGCACTAGCGAACGCAGCGAGCGCAGCGAGTCGGGATCGAACTCGGTGCTCGAGGACGATCTCACCGAAAAACAACGTGCGGCCCTCGAGACGGCCTACTTCGCGGGCTACTTCGATTGGCCCCGCGAGAGTACCGGCGAGGAGATCTCGGAGCGACTCGGCATCGCGCCCGCGACCTTCAACCAGCACCTCCGAACGGCCGAACGGAAGTTCTTCGATTCGGTGCTCGGGGAGTGACTCGGGTACTCAGTTAGACGATCCTGCCGGCGAATCGACGGGTTGCCTCGAGGATCGCGCGCGCTCGAGTCGCTGTCGAAAGCGCCCGATAATGTTCTTCGCCAGCACCCGGCCCGAAAAGCCGAGCGTCCGTCGCTGGTCGCGGGCGTAGAACTCGCCGAGGTGATCGTCGGGGACGGTCTCCGGTTCGAATTCGGGATCGCACACGTTCGAAACCCCATCGGCCAGGAGGCGAATTTGAAGCTCCGCCAGCCGATCGAAGACGTCCCAGAGCGTGTAACAGCCGTCGAGCGAGACCTCGTCGTACGCGACGATCTCGCCCCCGTCGATCGATTCGTCGAGTCGCTGGAGCGTCGCGCCGGCACGACTCCGTCCGTCGCGGTAGAGTACTGGGGGACCCATGCCTCGATAGCGCCGGATATCCGCGGGATGGAAGCTCAGGACGCCGTGTTCCGGTGCGGTCAGCACGTCACCGCGGATGAGTCCGAACCCGAAGCGGATCGCGAGGTCGCAGTCGGCGGCGAGTCGCGAGACGACGTCGTCGGGGAGTTCGCTCCAGCCGTCCTCGGTTCGCGGTTCACAGGGGACGAACTCGGCGTCGCCGAGACAGTCGACGTTTTCGAGGGAGTGGCGGTGCCAGAGCCGGTGTTCGTCGCCGAGTGTTCGACCGAGCGTCCGTTCGGCGAGGACGAACGTCCACGCTCGCTCCCGCTGGATGACGTCGGCGAACTGGACGACGTCCTCGAGTTCGATTCGCGCTTTCCTGTTCCACGACTCAGCTTCGTCGTTCGTGTTGCTCGCGTTGGAGACGACCAGCGCCACCGTCACGTCGCACTCCCGCTCGAGCCGTTCGATCGCGCGGACGTGCCACTGATAAAGAAAGGGTTCGGCCAGAATACCGACCGTCACTGACGAGGACATTTGACAATGGATCCACACTTGGGGCTTTAGTTACCAGCACCATGATCGGCGGATATGCAACGGAAAACAGCTCGATAGAACGGATTTATGTTCGAATAATCCGTGATTGGTGCCGTATTCGTTCACGTACTCTTCAACTAGTACGACACCGACCGTGGTCCGCACCCGAAACCGTCAGGGACGTGCCAGCTGAACGCATCGCCGTGACCGACGAACGCCGGTCCGAAGACCACGAGGCCGACGAACCAGTCGGCGATCCGTACGCCCACCACGAGTGCGAACTCTGCGGCGAGATCGTTCCCGCGGCCGTCTATCGCGAACACCTGCTCAAATCGTGTCCTGGCAGGTGATCCCCGAGCGGGGCAGTAGTCGCCGCAGCACCGTTATTTCTCTTCGACGTGGCGAATTTCGGCGGCGATCCCGCGGCTACTTTCGCGCATCTCGCGGCCGAACATCTCCGCGCGACCGATACCGAACGCCTTCGGCCCCTCGACGACGACCTCGTCGCCGACGCGGATCTCCTCGTCGGCGTCGACGATCCCCGGCGCGAGGACGCTTCCGTGCGGAACGAAGCCGTCGATTTCGACTCGCTTCGTCGGCACGTCGCTGTCAACCCACCGTTTCGCCCCCTCGAGGGTGAACGAAAGCGTTCCGTACTGGGGGACCATCGTCGCGAGTTGTGTGTCCTCCTCGTCGCGAACCTGAATCTTCGGGTAGCGACTCGTCGTCTGCATGTCGACGAAGAGGTCGTCGCCCGCGCCGTCGCCGAGCAGGTAGTCCGCGATGGCGCGGACGGTGTTGTGCTCGCGCTCCCGCTTGGAGTACTTCAGTTGGCCCGACAACGCACTCGAGAGGTTCGCAAGCGACTCCTCGTCGGTGGGGTGTCCGCCTTCGGGGACGGTGTAGGTGACCTCGAGACCCAGTTCCTCCTCGACGCGGCCGACGATGTCGCGGTAGCCCTCGTCGGGGACGTGGGCGATGATTTCAGGGTAGTCGTTGCGCTCGAGGTACCGCTGTAAGACGTCGCTCACGAATCGCTTCTCCTCTTCGGACCAGCGGCCCGTGACGACGGTGTCGTAGTGTTGGGCCGGGTAGGTCGTCTCGAGTTCCTGCGGGACGACGCCGATCGGACTCGTCATCGAGACGAGGTGGCCGCGCCACTGGATGGCGTCGTGGAACTGGCGGTGGCTCTGGGACTCGCTGTAGGGTTTCGCCGCTGAGCAGGGCACCAGCACGAGCGGGTTCTTGAACCGGTTTCGGTAGCGCGAGGTCACCCGGTCCGCGTAGCGCTGGATCTCGACGCGCCGGATCGTATCCGAGGTCGACGCGTTGATCTGCGCGTCGCGCAGGATGGGCGTGCGCTCCTCGAGGTAGCCCCACTGCGAGTCGAGTTCGCGCATTGCAGCGGTGAGCCACTGATTCTGGCGGGCCTGTCCCTCGACGTAATCTCGGAGCCGGCCGTCCCGAATGCGACGGCGGACGATGCCGAGTTCCGCCCTGAGGGCGTTGGCGTTGTGCTCGGCGCAGTCCTCGCGGGTGAACTCCTCGCGAGGCTGCTGGCAGGCCGGACACGAGCAGGGGAGTTCCGCTAAGTCCTCGAGGAAGTACGCCTCGTCGGTCGTGAGGTACCGCCCTTCGGTTCCCTTCACGACGGCCGCGGTCTCGTCGAAGAGGTCGACGCCGGCGTAGGCGAGCACGGCGACGTTGCGCGGCGTGGCGACGCCGGAGAAGTACAGCGCGGTGTCTGCCGGGATCGCCTCGCGAACGGTCACGACGGCCTCGACGAGCGCCGCACCGTGGCCCGTGATCGACTGGACGTCGGAGACGGCGTAGGCGTCAGTTCCCTGGTCCGTCGCGCTCTCGCTCGAGACGACGGCGACGCTCGGATAGTCGACGTCGGGCGAGTCGACGGCGAACGAATCCTGGACTTCCGCGGCGGTGCCCCCGGGGAACGCCCGGTGGGGGAGGACGGTCAGCGTCGACTCGTCGCCCTCGGGGACGGCCCGGTCGGCGCTCCAGAGCGATCCCGCGTCCTCGAGGACGTGGTCGACGAGCGCTGGGGTCGTCACGGGCGACTCGAGGCGGAGTTCGCCCACGCGAGCGGCCCCGTCGCGCTCGTGGACTTCGAAGTAATCGGTCATACCTGAACCTGCGAGCGGGAGGGTGAAAGAGGCTGTCGGTCGCGGTTCGTCCCGTTCGTTCGAGTACGCGTTCCGAACGACGGCGCAGGTGGTCCGAGCGACCGGCGGACCGAGCGTGCGAGCCGAATCGGTGGTTCGGTGCCGTTATCCAGTCGCCGGCGAAAGCGAGGCGTATGGTCCTCGAGGTGTCGGACTCGCTGCTGGGCGTGCTGTTGGCGAGCGTCGCCGCCGCGGGCTTTGCGGGGCAGTTTCTCTTCGCACGGCTCGGGACGGAGTCCGGCGAGGTCACCGACGGAGTGCTCATCGTCTTAGGCTGTAACATCGCACTGCTCACGCCGCCGGTACTGGTGCTGTACTCGCCGCCCTACGTCGATCTGTTCACGCCCTACTCGGTCGTCTCGTTCGGCGCGGCCGGCCTCGCAGGGATGTTCGTCGCCCGCTTACTGACGTTCAAGAGCATTCAGGCCATCGGCGCGAACCTCACCTCGCCCGTGATCGCCTCGAACGTCTTCTTCGCGAC
The DNA here is from genome assembly GCF_052040145.1 of Natronorubrum amylolyticum. Classification (NCBI taxonomy): domain Archaea; kingdom Methanobacteriati; phylum Methanobacteriota; class Halobacteria; order Halobacteriales; family Natrialbaceae; genus Natronorubrum; species Natronorubrum amylolyticum. The sequence continues at coordinate 1,018,033 of NZ_JBPPFW010000001.1, read as the reverse complement.
GGTGTTCGCCGTGGTCTTCCTCGAGGAGCGACTGACGGCCGTCCACTTCGCGGGAATCGTGCTGATCGTCGCGGGCATCGCCGTCGTCTCGTGGGAAACCGCGGCGGCCACGGGCCCCGAGCAGTCGATCCGGGAGACCGGCGCGACGCTCGTCGTCCCGCTGGTCGCCGCCGCCTGCATCGGAATCGAGCCGATTTTCATCTCGATGGGGCTCGCCGCGGGGACGCCGACGCTACCCGGAATCGTGGTCATGGCGGGCGTCGCGACGGTCGGCTTCGTCGGCTACCTCCGCTTGACCGACTCCTTGCGGCGGGTTCCGATCCGCGCCGCCTCTACCGGCTGGTTCGTCGCGGGCGGCGTCTCGACGACCGTCGGCTTCGTCGCCTACTTCGCGGCCCTCGAGATCGCCCCCGTGGTCGTCGTCATGCCCTTACTACAGCTGACGCCGCTGCTCGTGGTGGTTCTCTCGGTTCTGTTCCTGCCGCGGCGACTCGAGCGCGTCACCTGGCCGGTCGTCGTCGCGGCGCTGGTCGTCGTGGTCGGCGCGACGCTCGTCTCGCTGTCGGGCTGAGACGGGGGAAAGTATCCGCTAAAAGTGGGTCACATCGCGTCGTCGGTCAGGCTCGAGCGACGAACGTCGCCGTCGCGGAGGTGTGGCCGCGGTTGAACGAGAGGATCTTGATCTCGAGGACGTCGCCGACCGTGACGTCGTTCGGGAGGTCCTCGACGAAGACGACGAACCCTTCGATCTTGCAGACGGCCTGTCGCTCGCCGGAGTGGTGTTCGGAGAACTCCTGGACGCCGACCTCTCGGACGTCACCGATATCGACCGGGGGCTCGCGCTGCTGGGCGTCCTTGTGGCGTTCGTACGACTCCCGTTGCGCTGTCGACTGACTCCCGCCCCGGAACCGCCTGACCAGCCACGAGCCGAACAGCACGACGACGATCAGACCGAGCACGAGCGACGTAACCCCGAGCATACGCGAACCAGACGCCGCCGACACCTTTGCTGTTCTGATGTTCGGTCGATCGGTACCGACGGGCGATCGTCGTCTCGGGCCGACGTAGCCGCCTCGGCAGGCGACGTTCGCGACATCGCTGTGACGCTCGTTCGGCCAGCCGAGATCGTCGCAACGGCAATTTAGAACGGATGAATGTCCAGATACAACTCCTTACTGGCCACGATTGTTTGAAGTGCGGAACTATCCCTCGAATAATTCAGTCAGTGTCGCCGTACCGACGCTACCCTTTTATCCGCCCGCCCGTTGGAGTACGGCGTGAACAACACATTCATCGGTTCCACTGACAACGGGTTCGACGAGTCCGTGAGTATCGCCGTCGTCACCGCGGTTTCGACGCAACGCGGCGTCTCGCCGACCGAACTCCCGCCGCTGTACGAGTGGATCGATCCCGATGCACTGGACGCGCTGTTCAAGCCGACGCGACGCGGCGGCCCGCGACGTGGCGAACTCGAGTTCACCTACGATGGTCACGACATCGCAATCGAGTGCGGCGACGGTCTCGAGATCACGGTCGACGGAACGCCGGTGGCGGAACCGATGGCTGCCCAGACGTCGGGCCGACAGGCGACCCGATAACCGACGGCCGAATCGGACCGTCACGTCCAGCGCTGTGCCCGCGAACTCGTGTCAGTTGGCGGCTTGACCGATTTTCCTCTTCGATTCCATCCGTTAGCGACGCGCAGGCGGCTACTCTCGATTCAGATCGACGACATCGACGGCGTCCGTGACTCGCTCGAGGACGCCGTCAGGCCAGCCGCGATGGCCGAGCGTGATGTCGGCGTCCGGATTCGCCGCCGCGAGTCGAGCGACGCCGTCTGCTGCGGCCTCGAGCGCCGCGCGATCCGTTCGGTCGGGAACTTCGGCGGTGAGCGGGTAGCTCTTCGAGAGCGATCGCGGGAACGGGCCGAACGGCGGCTCGACGCGCCAGGAGTCGTCGTACTCGTCGCCGCGCGGGGGACCCCCCTCGGTGACGAGCAGCGTGTCGGGGACGGCGAGTCGCTCGAGGCGCCGGTGGTGGCGCAGGACTTCGGGCCGCCGGGCGCTCTCGGCGGAGGTGTAAAAAAAGGAGCCCTTGGAGACGGGATCGCTCCGCTCGAGTTGAGCGGCGTGATCGAGCAGGGTGCGGTAGCCGTCGAGCATCGTCGGGTGGGCGCGAGCGCGCTGCTCGACGAGTTCGAGCAGGTTGCCGGCGCGGATGGCCTGCTTGATCCGGCGGATCTCCTCGAAGGTGACGTGGAGGTTGTGCGCGCCGAGTTCGGACTCACGCTCGTCGTCGGGGAGCGCGCGGAGGTCGTCGGGCGAGTGTTCGGTACAGACGGGACACGAACAGGGTAGGTAGTCGAGGTCGTCGAGGTGACGAGTGCCTCGAACCGTGAGGTAGCGGTCGTCGCGGGCGTACAGCGCGTAGGCGGCGGAGTCGAACAGGTCACAGCCCATCGCGGCCGCGAGTGCGAACATCATGGGGTGGCCGGCGCCGAAGAGGTGAACCGGCGCGTCGGCACCCAGGCCGCGCTTGGCGGCGGCAACGACGTCGATCATGTCGTCGTAGCGGTAGTCGTTCATCAGCGGAACGACCGCGCCGACGGGGAAGACGTCGAGCGAGGTGGAATCGGCGTGGCGACCGGCTGCCTCGCGGAGGTCCGGATACGTCGAGCCCTGGACCGGCGCCGACACGAGCATGTCGCCGGTCTCGACGCCTTCGGCGATCTCGAGGCGTTCCTGGGTCGTCTCGAGTTCGGTCTCGGCGCGCTCGCGATCGACGTCCGGCGGGGTCGGGATGTCGACGGGCGTGGCGATGTCGGAGCCGATCTCGCGCTGGAACTCGAGGATCTCTTCGGTCGTCACGCCGATGTCGCCGTACTCGGAGAGCTGAAAGGAGCCCGAGTCGGTCATGATCGCGCCGGGGAACTCGAGTAAGTCGTGGAGGCCGTCCTCGAGGGCTCGCTCGCGGACGTGCTCGGTCTCGTGGATGATATACGAGTTCGTGATGAGAATTTCGGCCCCGAACTCCGTGGCGAGTCGACGGGGGGCGATCGTATCCAGATTCGGATTGATCACCGGCAAGAGCGCCGGTGTCTCGACGGTGACGTCTGCTCTCGGGACGGTGAGTTCGCCGATCCGCCCGGCGGCGTCGGTGTCCCGGACTTCGAAGCACTCGCGCATTGGTCGGCTGTTGGACCGTCCGACGTAAGTCATGACGGTTTTCGACGGCCGGCTGTCGGGGAACTGCAATTCGATCGTCCCCTGACATACGAACGGACAGGGAGAAGGCGTCTCACGGTCGGTTACGATAAGATGGTGGCGAGCGCAGGCACAAGGGAAATCTCTCAGCAACCGGTAGCCAGACCCGCATCAATACTGTCCTTTCAGACGACAGGATGAACCACGGATTAGGGACTGTTGCACGGTTTCAAACTGTGACTTTACCCGAGACAATCTCGTAACAGTCGCCTCGTTTTAGCCGTTATCCGCCAGTAGCATCGAGTGCATGGATTCACGATCGCAGAAACTCGGTGTAGTGTTCGTCGCGCTGATGGTCGCCCTTTCAGGGGGCCCCGCCCTCGCGGGCGCAACATCAGGAGCGACCGACGACGGCGCAGAAATGAGTGTAACGCTTCAGGATACTGAGGTCGAAACGCTCGAACTCGACAACGTTACCATCGAGAATGCGACGATCGAAGAGCTGAACGTCGAGGAACTCGACGCTGACACGCAAGCGCTCGAGGACGAACTCGACGAAGCTGACGACGACGCGGCTGACGACGAAGACAACGACACTGACGAGGCAGCGACCGATGCTGCAATTCAGGACGATGACGACGCCGCGGCTGACGACGACGAAGCGGATGACGTCGGCGTCGACGACGCTGACGAGGAAGCAGTGACGATCTCGGACATCGAGATCGAACACCTCGAACTCGAGGACGTCTCCATCGAGGACCTCGAAGTCGGTGAGGACGAGGAACTCGAGGACGCTGACGCGGACGACGAGGATGACGCCCTCGACGACGACGCTGACGAGACGGAAACGAACGCCCTCGTTCAGGATGACGCGGACGACGAGATGGACGAGGACGATGACGTCGGCGTCGACGACGAAGACGAGATGGACGATGAGGCCGACGACGAACTCGACTTCATCGACGAGGACGCTGACGAGGTCACCGTCGAAGAACTCACCATCGAAACCATGGACGTCGAAACGCTGACCATCGACGAGCTGACCGTCGGTGAGGACGCTGACGATGCCATGGACGAAGACGACGAGATGGACGACGCTGATGCTGACGATGCCGACGCTGACGACGAAGACGAGGCAGAAACTAACGCCGCCATCCAGGACGACGATGACGACGATGTCGGCGTCGACGACGACGACGAGATGGACGACGCTGACGACGCGAACGGTGACGAAGTCGAATCTCTCACCATCGAGCAGTTTGACGTTGACGAGATCACCGTTGACTCGATGACGGTCGAGACGGTCGAGGAAGCTGACGACGAGGAGGCAGACGATGAGGCTGACGACGCCGAAGCTGACGATGAGGACAACGAGACAGCGACCGACGCTGCAATCCAGGACGACGATGACGACGACGTCGGCCTCGACGACGAAGATGACGAGGCTGATGACGACGCACTCGACGAGGACGACGACGCTGACGAGGAGACCATCGCACACGTCTCCGCATCCACGGTCGACGTCGGTGACGCAACCGCCGAGACCCTGACGCTCGGCGACGCTGCCGACCTCGAGGACATCGATGACGAGGAAGCCGATGACGACGAGATGGACGACGCTGACGACGAAGGCGATGAGAACGACGAAGAGGAGGATGACAACGGAATCCTCGGCGTCCTGAACTGATCGACGCGACGTAACACGCCGGTCAGCGCGGTGCTGACCGCGTTATCGGTTGCCGTTCTTTTTGTGACCGCGTTCGCCCGAGAGGGCGTTCTATACCCGCTTCAGCGATTCGAGCCGCCGACCGGACCGGGTAACGGTTCGTTCTTCGCCGATTACAATAAGTCGGTGGCGATCGCAGGCATAAGGCCGATTTCGGCCGATTGACGCCCGCTGAAGGCCGTCATCGAACCGATGACGATGAACGCGAGATTAGCGCTCTCGTCGTGATTTCTAACTGTGCGTTTCTCCGAGACAACGCCGTAACAGTCGGCTCGTTTTAGCCGTCACTGGATGGTAACAGCGAGTGCATGAATTCACGATTGCAGACTGTCGGTGTGGTGTTCGTGGCACTGCTGGTTGCCTTCTCGGGGGGTCCCGCCCTTGCTGGCGCATCCGCAGGGGCGAACGACGCAGGAGACACTACCGGTGGAGACGCGAGCGCATCACTCGAAAACGTACAGGTCGAAACCCTCGACCTCGAGGACGTCACCGTCGAGAACGCGACGATCGAAGAGCTGAACGTCGATCAGTTCGACGTCGACGACGAGGCACTCGAGGAGGAGATCGACGAGGCTGACGACGAAAACGAGGCGGACGAGGGGGAGGAGAACGGTGCTAACGACGAAGACACGGAGACCGGCGCAGCCATCCAGCAGGACGAAGAGGTGGATGACGACGCCGACACCGAAGAGCAGGTGACGATCTCCGATATCGAGATCGAGCAACTCGAACTCGAGAACGTTTCGTTCACCGATCTCGAACTCGACGGCGAGCCGGTTGCGGATGCCGACGAGGACGAAGCGGCTGACGAAGACGAGGCTGAGGACGACGCGAACGCTGACGAGGACGACGAGGCGGAAACCGCTGCTGCCGTCCAGGACGATGAAGCCGAGACCGACGAGGACGATACCGGCGTCGACGAGGAAGACGACGAAACTGACGAGAACGGCGAGGCCGACTTCCTCGATGAGGACACTGACGCACTCACCGTCCAGGAGCTCACAATCGAGTCCATGGACGTCGAACAGATGACGGTCGACGACCTCGAGATCGAGGAAGACGACGGCATCCTCGATCAGGTCAGCGATTTCTTCGGCGGTCTGTTCAACGGCGACGAGGAGGACGATGAGGCTGACGAAGACGAGACCGATGCCGATGACGAAGACGAGACCGACGCCAACGACGAAGACGACGAGGAAACTGACGACGCGAACGGCGACGAAGTCGAATCCCTCACCATCGAGCAGTTCGACGTCGAAAGCGTCTCGATCGACACGATGACGATCGACTCGCTCGAGGAAGCTGACGACGAAGACGACGCGGCTGACGACGAGAACGGCGCTGCCGACGACGAGAACGACGAGGCAGCGACCGACGCAGCCATCCAGGACGACGGTGACGACGATGCTGACGACGAAGACGACGGTCTCACCGACGACGACGCGACTGATGAAGACGACGAGGTCGTCGTCTCCGAGGCCTCCGCGTCGGCGATGTCGATCGACACGATGAACGCCGATACCGTCACCCTCGGCGACACGGCCGATCTCGAGGACGTCGCTGACGACGAGGACGACGAAATGGAGGACGACGAAGCGGACGCGGACACTGATAACGATGCTGACGAAGACGAGAACGACGAACAGCCCTCGATCGCAGTACTGAACTGAGGACCGACTGTGGCCGCCGATCGGTCGACTGACCGATCGCACCCCGTTGCGATTTTTTAGGGCACCACCTCGAACAGCTGATAGTACGAAACGGCGAGCACCGCCCGCCCGTCGCGGATCTCGCCGTCGCGGACAGCCTCGAGCAACGCCTCGTAGGGCCGTCGGATCACTCGGATACTCTCGTTGTGGTCGAGCCGTTGTTCGGCCGTCGGCCGACAGCCGCGGGCGACGAAGAAGTGCAATACCGAATCCGCGATGCCGTTTGCCGGCTCGACGGTCACCAGCGGCTCGAGACGCTCAGCCTCGTGGCCGGTCTCTTCGGCGAGTTCGCGGCGGGCCGCCGCCTCGAGGTCGTCGTCGTCCGGTTCGGTGCCGCCCACGGGAAGACCGCGGTTGATTCGGGAGACGGCCTGACGCCACTCCTCGATGCAGACGACGTCGCCGTCGGGGGTGAACGGGAGCACGCAGACGCTCGCGGGCTCGGAGAGGTGGTCGAACTCGGTTTCGGTGCCGTCGGGCAGCTGAACGGTCTCGTTAACGACGTCGAAGCCCGGGCAGGAATAGGCTACCTGGCGATCTCGGGTCTCCCACGCGATCGGATCCGGAGGCATACCGGGCTGTACGGCGGTAACCGTCAAAAACGCCGCGTCACGCTGGTATCGTCGACGCTGCGTGCGGCGCGACACACAGCAGCGGTCCTACGCGGTGCGTTCCGGCCGCTCCGACGATCGTACCTGCTCTATAACAAAGCCACAGATCGGTGAACGTCGTCATTCAGAGGGTGATCCATGGATCAGTTAACTGGCTTCCAACGTGACTTGCTGTACGTGATCGCAGGTAAAGACCGTCCGTCCGGACAGGAGATACTCGACGACATCAATCGGTACATCGATCAGCCGGTCACCCACGGCCGGCTGTATCCCAATCTCGACACGCTGGTCGAGAAGGAACTCGTCGAGAAAGGCCAACTCGATCGGCGGACGAACTACTACGCACTGACCCCGAAGGGGCGACGTGTCCTGCAGCGCCGTCAGGAGTGGGTCGACCAGTACGTCGACGTCTAACACTCCTGGCTCTTCTCGAGCGTATCGTGTGCTGCTGCCCGACGAGCCACGGCTACGTCGTACTCGCCGAGTCCGCGATCTCGTATCGATCGGCGGCCCGCGGCCGGCGGCAAGAAGCCAGTCTGCCGGCCGTTCCGGTCACGGCTCCATAACGGTCCGTGTCGCTTCCCAACCGCCCGTCTGTCGAACGCGTTGTTTGCGCCCGCACAGCGAACTACTACGCCAGGAGCGTGCTCCCGGCGGAGTGGTGCGACGAACGATCCGCTGTCACCGGGTACAGGAGTCTGAACAGTGGCTGTTCGTGCGTGCAATGGCCGACCTCAAACGGCGAATCGCGCTCCAAAAATGACCGCTCGAACCGGGGTTCCCCGGAGAGATCGTCCGTGATCAGTCGTCGGCCGTCATCGGCTCTTCTTCCTCGTGCTCGTCGTCATCGTCGTAGTCGTCGTACCCGTCATCATCGTCGCCGTACTCGTCGTCGCCGTCGTCGTAGTCGTCGTCATCGTCGCCGTACTCGTCGTCATCGTCGTACTCGCCGTTTTCGACTTCTTCTTCGTCCGGTTCCGCTTCGTCGGGCGCCTCGTCGTGGTCGGTGTCTTCTTCTTCGCGACCGTCGACGGCGACGCGCAGCTCGAAGGGTCGGTCGTCATCGTCGTCCTCGCTCTCGAAGTAGCCGATTGCAAACGCCGTGTACACCGTGTCGTCCTCGAGGTCGACGTCGATGGAGACGAGGGGGTCGGCCTGATCGATGACTTCGTCTTCGTCGTCCTCGTCGAGATCATCCTCGTCGTCCAGTTCGAGGTCATCGTCCTCGTCTTCGTCGTCCCCGTCGTCCAGGTCGGGGCCATCGTCCTCGTCGTCCTGGATGGACGCTGCGGTGTCCGGTTGTTCGGTTTCCTCGTCGTCTTCGTCGAACTCCGCGTCGAACTCGTTCTCGCCGGCTTCGAACAACTCGAGCGTCTGCTCTCCGGGCTCGAACGAAACGTAGCCCGACGGCTCACCGAAGCCGACGTCCTCGTAGAGCGGGAGTCCCTGGTCGTCCGTGATGTCGAGCGCGGGCGCGTCGGGGGAGGCGTGGACCAGTCGAAGCTGTGACGTGCCCTCCTGCTCGACCTCTTCTCGGTCGAGCAGCAGGAGGACGTCGAACGTCCCGGGTCCGCCTTCGTCGTCTTCCTCGACAACTGCATCGTCTTCCTCAGCAGCCGCGTCGTCTTCCTCGGCAGCCGCGTCGTCTTCCTCGGCAACTGCCTCGTCGTCGAGGGCGTCTTCGTCGTCGTCCGGCCCGACGTCGTCGTCATTGTCATCGAACTCGTCGTCCTGGATCGACGAGGCGGTTTCCGGCCCTTCCAGCTCGTCGTCGGTGTCGTCACCTTCGATTTCGCCGATCGCCGCGGCCGTGTAGTAATCCGTGTCGACCGGGAGCGTCTCCTCGTAGACTGGTTCATCGTCGCCGGCAGCCGTGATCGTCAGGTTGTAGGTTCCCGGCGCGATCTCCAGATACGGCGAGAGTTCGTCGTACGCGAGGTCCGTGAGGATCTGCTCGTCGTCGACGTAGACGTCGACGTTTGGGGCGTCCGGTGAGAAGTGACCGACGCGAATCGCTCCCACCTCTTCGTCGTCCGGTACCTCGTCGGCGTCTCGCTCGTCGTCTTCGTGCTCGTTGATCGCAAGTGCAGTTCCGCTCAGTGCCGAACCGCCGCCAACTATACCGATCGCCTTGATTGTCGAACGTCGTGATAGAGTCATACTACAGCTCAAACGGCGGGCGAAATGGGGAAAAACCAGTCAGTCAGTTACCCTGATTGTCGACGCGTTTACTCCACGGCGGTCGGTGTAGAACGCTCGTAACGGATCGAAACGTCCTCCTACAGCGCAAGTAGCGACTCCGAACACCGAGACGCTTTTCAGTCTTCGCCGAGCGATACCTGCGACAGATCCGCCTCGAGATCGTCGACGTGCTCGTTGAACGCCTCGACGAACGCACCGACGTCGTCTGCCAGCCGACGGACTTCGGGTGCGGACGGTGGACCGTACTGCGAGAGAAGGTACGTCCCGTCCGAGCCGCCGACTCGCAGATAGGAGACCGCGTCGCCGTCCCACTTGAGTTCCCAACGCGTTCCCGACACCGTCGTGGAGTAGGTGCCGTACTCGCCGTTGTACCGGTACAGCTCGCCCGCCATCGCGGTCCCAACCTCGCGGATCTGCTGGACGATTCGATCACGCTCGGCGACCAGCTCCGCCGTCGACTCGACCTCGGGAAACTCGTCGGGCACGTCCGCGAGCAGGCCGTCGAACGACCGAACGTACTCGTTGTAGGCCGCGACGAAGTTCCCGTAGTCGGCCATCGCCGTCTCGAGCGCGCCGGGTTCGGGCGGCTGCTTGCTCGAGACGACGTACGTCTCGGACCCCGATTTGGGGTCGAATCGCAGGTACTGGACGTCGCCGGCTTCGTACTTGACCGTCCAGCTACCGCCGTCCGTGTCGAACTCCTCCTGGCCGTAGTCGCCACCCTGTAAGACGGCGAGTTCGCGCGCGATCTGGCCGGCGTGCGTCCGGACGCGAGCAGCCAGTTCGTCGCGCCGTTCGGCGACCTCGTCCATGCCGTCGACGTCCGCATCGAGTCCCTCGGTCATTACTCGAAGCTGGTGCTGGACGTCAATACCCGTTGCGCCTCGCGACTCTCGAGACCGAAAAACCACGGTCAGATGTGCCTCGTCTGTGGACCCGTTCCCGATGGATCGTTCGCCGATGTGAGCGCTTGCGGACCGGGAGTCCGTCGGCGATGAACCCCGGCTACTCGCCGTCGAACACGTACTCGGTCTCGAGGTCGTCCGGCATGATGACCTCGAGTTCATCCTCGTCGACGTAGTCCTCGAGGAGACCCATCGTCTCCTCGAGTCGCTCGACCGTGTCGTCGTCTTCGAGCGAGTAGTAACAGAGCGTGGTGATCCCGCCAAGTTTCGCCGTTCGCTCGAGATCTTCCTCGACGTCTTCGACGTCCGGGTTGAGGAGGCGGGGATAGCGAGCCGCGTTGACGACGTGGCCCTGCACGGGATGGTGTCCGGCAAACCCGACGTCGTAAGTGTCCGCGACGAGTTCGAGGGTGTCTTCGTCGTACTGCCCGGCCGGATACGAGAAGTAGCGGGCTCCGTTCTCGTAGCCCTCGTCCTCGAGCCACTCCTGTGCATCGACGAGCTGATCGGCCTGATCGTCTTCGTCGTAGTTGTCGAGTATCTGTCCGTTCGCCGCGTAGCTCGCGATCATGCAGCCGGCGTCGTCGAGTTCCTCGACCTGGTCCTCAGTGAGATAGTCGCCTTCCGCGTCGTCGTCCTCGCGGACCAGATCCGTCGGAACGAACACCGTGGCGGGGTAGTCGTACGCCTCGAGAATCGGCAGCCCCTCCGACTCGATCGACTCGTGGCCGCCGTCGAACTGGAGCATCACCTGCCCGTCCTCGGGTCTGGGGACCGCGTAGAGATCGTCGAGCAACAGTCTGTCTTCGGAGTCCTCAGCGGAGAGAAACGCGATGTGAATGTCGGTGATCTCGGTTAGCTCGACGCCGCTGTCCATCCTCGCGACGCCGAAGTTACAGCGCTGCAGGCCGCCGGGATGGATCGTCGCGCGGTAGTCGATCACGTTACCGTCGTCGTCGAACAGCTGGATTATCGGCGTAATCGTCTCCTCGCTCGCGACGGCTAGGCCGAGATTCACGGTCGAGCAGTTGACGGGTTCGGGAAGTTCGCGGACCATCCGGGCTTGCTGGTCGTCGGCGTCGGCCTCGAGCAGCACGGACTGCTCTCCTGCGACGGCCTGATCCGATTCGGCGGTCATAGAGCCGCTGACCACCGTCCACGCGTCGAGATCGTCGAAATCGTCGAGCGTCCCGTCCTCGTCGGGCCCCTCGAGTTCCAGCGGCCCGTCGTCGGTGGTCTCATCGTCGTCGTCCGCCTCCTCGTCGGTGTCGGAACCACCGAGTCCGATGCAGCCTGCTACGGTCGCTGCAGTCGCCCCCGTTGCCGTCGCGAGATAGGTCCGGCGTTTCATGCGGATACGGTTAGTGCGGACGGGGGATTGTTATCCACCGAACAGCCCCGCTATCGTGACGTTTAGGGGGGAAATACAGGGTGTTCGAGAACCAGAACCTCGCTCGCCCTCTCGTGGGAAATCGGGACTATTCACCGTTTCTGTAATCTGTACTGTGATCGGCGCAGAACGATACCAAGGGTATGTTGACTGTCCGTGTTTGCTGAATCCGTGGACCGTCGTTACGCTTCGTCCTCGTCGTCCTGATCCGGGACATCCTCCCCGTTCTCACCGGCGAGGTCGTCCTCGTCTTCCTCGTCCGTTTCCTCTTCGTCTTCCAGATCCTGCCCGTTTCCAGTACCCTCTTCGGCGCCGGTTTCGTCTCCCTCTTCCTCTTCGCCAGGTCCACCGCAGCCGGCCAGCAACGCTGCCGACGCCGCGGCACCCGTCAGCTGTAGCATCCGCCGCCGTGTCCGTTTCGATCGTGTCACAGAAACAGCCACTCTCTCGACGGGGATAAGCCGATAGCCGACATTCGCGTGGTCGACCGGCAGAGACCGTTGGTCGCGCCCTGCAGTTTCAGCGCAGATGCCGTCGGTGGGCGACTGTTCGCTCCTGCCGAATCGATCGATTTCGCGTCCGGGCTCGAAGACATCACCACGTTCGTCGTAGTGCCTCATCCGTCGGTGATCACCGTCTCGAGGACTCCGTTTCAGATCGCGCCGCGTCGGGGTTACGAGCGAAGGTGCTACGTGGTCGCTGTCGATGCCTCCCACACTGTTCCACCGCCGATGGGCGGTTTGGCCGTCGATCCGTATTCCTCGAGTCCGCAGTCACCTCCCAGTGTAGGCACCAGAGAAAAGCCACCGACGGCTGAATTGCACCTATGGTACCCATTCCCGACTCGTTTCAGGACCTGTTCGAGAAGCAAACGTACGCCCACATCGCGACGCTGGGCGACGAGCAGGACCCACACGTCACACCGGTCTGGATCGATTACGACGGCGACGACGAGCGGCTCCTGATCAACAGCGAACGCGGTCGGCAAAAAGTGCGCAATCTCGAGGCGGATCCGTCCGTCGGCGTCAGTATGATCGATCCCGACAACCCCTATCGGCGACTGTCGATACGCGGCGAGGTCGACGAGATGACGACCGAGGGTGCGCGAGCTCACATCGACGAACTCACGCGGCGATATATGGACGAAGACGAGTACCCGATGGAAATCGAAACGGAGCGCGTCATCTTGCGGATCCGCGTCGACGAAGTCGTCGACGCACGGGACACCAGTTAGTACGCGTTCGCCGTGACCAACCCGCTGCCGAGTGGTTCTGTACTGTTTGAGGGCGGCAACACTATCCGTCAGTCGTCGACTGGTCGTTCTCGCATTCGGTTTCGATTGGCCGGTTCGAATAGCGACAGCGCGACTTGCGATTTAGCAGTTCAACTTCGTGAGCCATACTGGCGTGTTCGTTGAACACTTCCTGTGCGTTCTCGAGACCTTCGATCAGTCGCTCCGTTTCGCACGTATGACAGATGCACCGATACAGTTCCTCACTCATCGGTCGGTGATCGTCGATCGGTCACTCAACCGTGATTCCGGCGAAGGCGTCACTTGGCGCGGTGATTGCCGCGCGTTGTATTGACAGCTGCATGCTACCGATTCGGTATTCGACGGCCAACGAGGATATTTGCGGGCGTCGGTTCGTCGGTTCGGCGAGGCACGGGTTCGAGCCGAGTTTTCGGAATCGATGTCGACACTTCGCTCCGCTACGACAGTCATCGTCCGCAACTTATTCGCCGATACAAAAACGCTTCCCCCAAACCTATTTGGAACCAAACCGACAACTTATAAATGCTTGAATTTTCGAAGAAAGATGCCTGTATCTTATTTCACGACCATCACTCCTTTGAGACGACGTGCTCACCGAAGTGGTTGAACGGTCGAATGCGCTCCTTCCGGAGCAAACTCTCTCGTTCGATCGTTAACGGCAGTTCATCTAGTCGAGCGGCGATATCGTTGACCTCCTCGGTGGTACTCGCGACGGCGAGCGCGCGAATGTTCTCCCGCGCGCTCAACATCTCGTCCACCTTGACGACGTTGGGGAGTTCGAGTACTCGTGTAGCGATCTCCTCGCGCTTGTTCGTCGCTGCGGTACAGGAAAACTGGAGCCGCATCGGAAAGCCCGCCGCTTCGTAGTCGATGATCGGTACATAGCCCTCGATTACCCCCTTCTCTTCCAACCGCTCGATCCGATTTCGAATCGTCGTATCAGTTACTGGCAGCTGATCGGCCATATCGACCGGCGTCGTGGCTCGGGCGTTCTGTTGAAGAAGATGAAGGATTCCATAGTCGATCTCGTCGAGTCCGTCGGCAGCCATACTCGAGATAATTCCATGAGTCCGCAAAGACTCTTCTGGTAGCCGCGAGAGGTGTCAACCCGGTTGTAGATGGCAATTGGCGGGTTTGGGCGGCGCTCAGTGCAGCCGTCCGCGAGCGTATCGAGAATAGCGCGCTCGCAGTCGGTTCGTGTTCGTGACCGCCCGCCGTCAGCCTCGAATCCGTGGACGGCGAGGTCCGACGGATCCGAATCGGTAGCCGGGCCGGTGCGTGCCTCTGACAACGTATTGTTCGACTCGGCTGCTGACTGACTGTCGGCAGTTACAGTAGTTCCGGAGGCTGACTGGTCAGTGTTACTCGAGGTCGCGCGGACCGGCGTCGAGGGCGGTCTCGATAACCCACGTAGCCGCCTCGACAGTCTTGCTCAATCGGTCGACTAGTTAGCACATCGAAACCCACTGCTCTCGCACACAACTTCCGGAGATTGTTGCCAACCCCTAGCAGATTTATTACTGTTTACAGAGTGGCGTGAACTGGACTCAGAGGCACTCGAAGCTACCACAACCACCAGAATCACCAACTGAGTCCGAATTCCACAGAGCAGTTTGATTATCTGCTCCGTGTCAGGGTTTTCTACCCTGGCACTCCTGACCTCAGTACCGCTACTGACACTGCTGTCGGTTCGACCGTCCCTCCTCGAGGCACGGTGAACGTCGGTATCGGTCACCTGCTGAATTGGCTGTGCTGTGGTCGTTCGACGCTCGACGTCGTCGCCTGCTCGCCGGGACGAACGTAGACATTGGCCGTCTCCCGTTGGTGACGGCCGTCTCCGAATCAGGAATTTCGACATCGACTCAGCAGCGGACCCGCGGGTCAGTCGTCGATGCGGGTCACACTCTCCACACTGTAGCCCGTTGGCTGTCGCTCGAGGTTTGGGATGCGGGAGAGATGGTCGGCGCAGATTCGAATCAGGGAGCAGCTTTGCTGCGACCGTGGTTCGAATCTGCACGGTTGCATTTCATCCCACTCCGGACTCCTCGCTACGCTCGTCGGTTTAAAATGGGGTGAAAATGGGCCGGCGCAGCGGGGAACTACCCGCGTACGGCGTACTCTCGGTTGGCTCGCTGTTCGGAATCGTCGTAACTGGGCGTGTCTGTGTCATCGTTCGAAATCGAGTTGATCGACGAGCGATCGACGGCGTTTCTCCATGCGATCACGGAGCCGCTGTCGTCGTTGCTCGGGATCGGCTTTGTCGTAGTGCTGTTCGATCGTCTTCACCGTCGCGTTGACCCGCTCCGCAACGTCCTCCGGGGGCCATCCGCGGTTCAGTAGCCACGTGACTGTCCCGGTTCGAATCTGGTGGGGAGACCGGCTCGAGGGACACTTGCTCGCGTGTGCGTACTCGGTGAACTCGCACGTCTCGCGCTCTTTCCCGTGGGGACACGGCCCGTAATGGCATGGTAACGTGGCGAGGTAGCTCCAGACGCGGAGCGTGTTTTTCCCCGGACGGCCCTGCGCGCTCGCGAGTAAGGGCTGTCTACCGTGGTCGTCGTGGACGTCGTACCGGTAGTTCCGCAGGTACTCGCGAAGGACGTCGGCCGTCTCTCGCTTCAGCGCAACCGGTCGTTCGCCACCGAGCTTGTTCTTCAGCGGCGTTCCCGTGTCGGGTCGGTGTCGGAAGTCGACGTACGGATTCTCGCCCAGCTCGGTATCGCGGAGGTCGAGCGCGCGGAGCCCGCCCTGTCTCGCGCCGGTGAACCAAGCGAGTTCGAGGAATGCGTGTGCGCGCGTTCCGTAGTTGGTCTCGCTGTTTCGATAGAACTCGAGCAGCGCGAGCGCGTCGTTGGTGTGCAGCTTCGTATCGTTCGACCGGTCTTCCGGGTCGAGATCCGGAATCCGGACCGCGTCGGCCAGCCCATCCTCGGCGGCACCGAGGTCCTCGAGGAACTCGGCGAGTTTCGTCAGCGTCCACATCTCGCCCTCGAGGGTAGCCGGGGCGACGTCGGAGGCTCGAATCTCGTAGTACTCGTCCATATCGAACGGACGCAGCTCGCCGACGGTCTCGATACCGACGGACTCGCACCACTCGACCCACAGCTTCAGTCGGTACTCCCACCCGTGCAGGCTCCCCTCGGTCGAATCGGCTTCGCGACGGCGGAGGTAGCGACGGACCGCCTCTCGAGGCGTGAACTCGCCCGGATCGGGGCGGCGGCGTTCCCTACTCACAGTCATCACGGCGACCGGGAACCGGCGGGACTGATCGTTCCGAGCGGAACTGCTCGACCATCCGCTCTTCGCGACGCATCCGACAGCCGTTACAGACCGACTGTCGCGGCTGATCGTCGAGCGCGACGTCGGGCTTGTACCGAAGCGTCGCCTGTGCGCCGCAGTCGTAGCAGAGGCCGTACAGGCTCATCGGTCATCACCGCCCGCCCAGTTCTTCGCGAGATCCAGCCCATTCATCAGCTCGCCCTCGCGGTCGTCGCGTTCGTACAGTCGGTCCGCGATCGCCGTCTGGAGCGCAGCGCCCGAGCGGCTCCGCGGCTCGGTTTCCGAAACGTGGTGGTCGTCGACGTGCGCGGCCAACTGATCAATCGAGTCGATCGTCTCGACGAGCGTCGCGTTCTGGTAGCGTAGCTCCGTCGCGATCGCCTCGAGGGCGGCGGCCTGCTGTTCCATCGCGTTGGCCTGTCGCTCGAGGGCCTGGAACTCGTCACTCGTCATCGGCCCACCTTGAGCAGGCTGGTGTAGTTACAGTATCCGGTACTCTTACCGTGGATGCGTGCTATTTCGCTCATGGTCTCACTGTTATGGGACCGCGGACGAACCGCACGCGCCATCAAGTGGAACTGGGGGCGCGTGCGGTCGCTGTCCGTCGGCTGTTTGTGACGACTGTACCCCGCCCTCTTAGTAGTCGGAACCCGGATTCCGTTATTCCGATAAGTACAGTTTCGGTGACTAACGTGCTCTCGAGAACGATTCCGCGAGTATCGGCTATTTCCGAAACGATTCAACGTGAGCGTGGGCCGTGGGCGACAGCCCGCGCGCTGCGGTCGATCGGGGACTTTTTGCCCCGTAGTGGTGTGCGAATACATGCTTCCGTACCCTGATTACGGAAGCCAGGCGGGCCGGTGCTACTACACCGGGTCCGCGTTTCTGACGAGGACCCGACCGAGTAGCGGCGGGTCCGTCTGGCCTCCGTTGGGCAGACCGAAACATCCCACTTACTTATATTTAACTTACCGTACGTTATTCTACAGAATATCAAATGTTACTCTCAGACAATCCAACCAGTATTGCTAAAATGCCGCTATGGCACGTACCTGTATGCGACGACCGAGGGTGTCGTGGATGACACAAGCCGACGATCGCATTCTCGAGACCCTCGCGGATAGCAGTCTCACGCTCTCACCTCGCGTTCTCGCGGCCAACACGGACTATTCGCGTCACTACATCAGCGCCCGCCTCGGCGAACTTCGAGACGCCGAACTCGTCGATCGCGTCGACGAAGGGCTGTATGTGATCTCGGACCGTGGGCTCGCCTACCTCGAGGGCGAACTTGATGCCGAAGAATTAGAGAACGAGGAGTAGTTTCGGAAAACTGATTCAGTCCTGCGGCTCGACCCGTTTTCGATACCGTGGCTGTAATCGAAGCGACCGCGCAGCGTCGGCCGAGATCGTCACCATTCGATCGCCGGAGGTCACCGATTCGCCCGCGACGTCTTCGATCAGTGCGGCCAGCTCGTCGCGGTACGCTTTCGAGCGCTGTTCCTGAATCTGGACCGTGTCTTTCGTCCGCTGGTGAATCGCTCGATTCGCGAGATACGCGAGCACGAATATCTCGCGGGTTTCGAACGGCGCGTCGTCGAGATACCAGGGGAGCGAGAAGTCCTCGAGTTCGGCTTTCGGACCGACCGGCGCACCGAGCACGGCCAGCGTCCGACCGAGAACGGGCGCGTCTTTCGTCGGTCGTACCTCGGTCGCCCTTGAGTCGTCCTCCTCGTGGAAGAAGTCGAACTCGATACCGGCGCTCTCGAGCGCGTCGATCACGTGCGAGCGGTGGTCGGCGTGGTTCAGCGCGAACGACGGAACGAAATTCTCCGTCGCGATCGATCCGCCCGAAAAGACGTTCGCGACGAGCGTGTTCAGCGCCATGAACTCCCGATCGCCGTAGGTTGCATCGAGCCACCCGTACTCGCGGGCGGCTTCGATCCCGCGAACGGCGTCTGGCTTTCCGTTTCCGTCGACCCAGCCGCGAATGCGGCCTCGAGGCATCTCCAGTGCGCTCGAGATCGCGCCGGAGCCCTTGTTCGGGTGGTGGCTCGCATATCGCATGACGGCCTGGTAGTCTAGAACGGCCGCCCACGGGTCGCTGTATGCCCCGCCGTCGTAGGTGCGCGCGAGGTCGCGCTCGGAGACGAGTGCCGATTCGGTCATACTGCCGTGGTGTTGCTACCCAGACAAAAGCATTATTACCCATATCTGAGACGACCGATATCGCGTATCTCAGCGGTTTCAAGGCCACGTTGGAGCGATTCTATCAGGCGCTGATTATCATTGATGAAACCGTTGTCAGCCGCTGAGAGATTCACTATCCTCTAGGTATATATGGGAACAGTGGGCTGGTTGCTATCAGCACCAAAACCGAACGGCAGGAAGGATGACGCACGGGATGGTTGTGCAAACCCAATCCCCCTGAGCGTCACACGGTGGTATCACACCGCCGAGAATAAGCTTTCCGACCGTTCTCGCGGTGCGTGACAACAATGGATTTGACCAAATACAGACAGAAGCTGATCGGAAGCGAAGACGAACGGGCAGTGAGTCCGGTTATCGGTGTAATCCTCATGGTTGCGATAACTGTTATTCTCGCAGCTGTGATCGCGGCATTCGTGCTGGATATCGGTGATGACATGGGTGAAGGCTCTGTGAACGCAGCCGTCAACACTGATGTCAGTCAAAACGACAACTCAGTCACTTTTACTCTCGAAGATGCAGGTAGTGCAGAAGAATTCGCTGTCCGTGGTAGTGAGGACGGTAGTGCTCATCTTGACGGTACTGATACTGAAGCTCCACTTGATTTTGACGATGGAACTGTCGGCGCAACAGACACATTGTCAGTAAGTGATAATGACATCGAAAATTCAGGAGAACTCAACATTATTGCAATTGACGGGAACTCAGAAAGCGTAGTTGGTAGTGTTGAATGGGACTTTGATTAATTAACATGGATGGAAAGATAATTCGGAATAAGCTGGTAGGTTCGGAGGATGAGCGAGCAGTGTCCCCAGTGATTGGGGTTATTCTCATGGTTGCAATAACTGTGATCCTCGCGGCCGTAATCGCAGCGTTCGTACTGGACATTGGAGATGATATGGGTCAAGGGTCGGTAAACGCAGTTGTCAGCACAGATGTAAGCCAAAATGACAACACCACCACATTTACGCTGACTGAAACTGGTGACGCGGAACGATTCGTCATCCGCGGTGATGTAGTTGACACATACACAGATTCTGATGATCATGGTACTGAAGACGGCGATCTCGTCATTGAAGATCATGACCCTGATAATGATGCTAATGAAGTCAGATTGGACTTCAATGACGTCAGCACAGGAGCAACCCACACTCTAGAACATAATCCTGGTGAGTCTGATTGGGGTGATGAGGATGAAGATAATATTCTTGGGAAAACTGGTGAAGTCAACATCATCGCGATCGATGGATCCTCAGAAAGCGTAATCGGCTCTGTCGACTGGGACTATAGTGAAGATTAATAGATAACAGGTTCTACTTCTGATACATATCGATTTCTGTTATCAATTCAATCGCCCATTCTCCTTCTCCGATGTGACGGATGTGAACGTGGTGATCACCCTTGAGTTCGCCGTTTTTGTCGATCAAACCCTCAACGCGCATGTCGTCTTTCGGAAGCGTGATCCCGACCGAATCCCTGTCCAACTGACGAATTTTATTTAGCGCCATACCTCGGCGCGCAACCCCACTTCTCATAAAACTTGGTGAACCTCGGGATAACCAAGGGATTCCGGTGGTATTCCTAACGATTTTGTCAGAACGGGGAAAGCGGGCTTGCGTATGGCACTCAGCCTACCGCAGAAGTACGTTCCTGACTCGATTCGTCAGGAAGACGGTATCGATCTGACAGACAGCATTCTCGCACCCTTGTTCGTGCTCGCGTCGTTCTCGATCGGCGCGGTCGGCACGCTCGAGTTCAACGAACCACTGAACGTCTCGCTCACGGACGCGCTGTACGCGGCCCACGGGACGGAGATCACGTACGCGTTCATCCTCTCGATCGGAATCCTGCTGATCGGGTGGCTGACGAACGAAAGCACGCCGGAGGACTGGACCGACGTCGAGACCGTCGTCGTGCTCCTGGCGGTGATACTGAACATCCTCGGGGCGCTCGTCCCGGCGATGACGGTCACCCTCGAGAGCATGTGGTACGTCGGCTGGTTCACGGTGTTCCTGAACGGCGCGGCGTTCTACGTGATCGCCTACAAGTAACCCTGAGGTTCCAGACATGAGTTCCAACGTTTTCAGCGGCGAGTCGGCGGAGTGGTACAGTTCGGTGATGACGGGCTACATCGTCACGGCGTCGGCCGTCTCGATCGGCCTGACCGCGGTGATGGCTTCGGGGGTGGTCTGAATGTCGGCCGACGACAGCCCACAGCCCACGCCCACGGCCCACGACATCTTCCCCGGCTGCTCGCTCGACCGGCGAACGTTCCTCCAGGGGACGGGCGCGTCGGCCGCGGCGATCGCGGCGGGCGGGATGGCCTCGAGCACAGCGGCGACGGTCGACAATCCAACACCATACGGGATTGTGGCGGGCGTGAAGTCGGCAATTAGTGGAGCTGCGAGCGCAAGCGGTGCTGAATACGCCGTCGCCTCGATGGGCGTCGGTGGATTCGTCGCGGTCGCGTCCTACCAGGCGCTGCGCAGTTCGATCAACGAGTCGCCGTCGAGCGACCCGGTGATTCTCCATAACATCTGTCGCTCGGAGGTCGAGTCGCTCGCGGCTCACGAGGTCAATTTCAACAACCGGCTAAACGACGCTCGCCCGGTCGCGAACCTCGAGGCGCGTCACGGTATCGCGCTCTCGTGGGAGGACGGCGAGAACGCGTTGACGGGATACGACATCTCCCTCCAGCGCATCCGGCAGCACTACGAAACGCCGGAGTTCAACCACGTCCACACGACGAACAAGAGCGCGCTCCAGTACAGCTACGTCGCCGGTGCTGCGGAGGAACTCGTCGAGGACGGCGGGGAGATGGAGGGCTTCGACGCCTACTTTACCGCACTCGCGTCCGATCCCGAGAACGACGACGAGTCGTACCAGCTGCAGCTCACCAACGATCGGACCGAGGCAGCGTATGAGCTGCACGACGGTACCTCGATCGAGGACGTCAGCGAGGACGAACTCGAGGACGTGCTCGGCGACGAGTACGAATCGGCCGCTCTCGAGACGCCGGTCGTCGAGATCTTCGAGATCGGCGAGGAGGGCGAGGTCGACAGCGACGACCCGATCGGATCGTTCCCCATGATCTCCGGCGAGATCGTCGACACGTGGGACGATGAAGAGGAGGTCGTCACGGTCGAGACCGACGACGGGACCGAACTGGAATGGGACTACCGGTTCACCAGCGCCGGATTCCACGAGGATGAGGAATCAGAGGAGGACGTCGATTCCGCGCCGATGGGCGTCTTCGACGGCCGGGAGTTCTGCAAGATCCTGCAACGGATCTGGGACGACAGCGACACGGTGACGGCCAACTACTCACAGTCGTTCGTCGAGGACATCTATGCCGAACTCGATGCCGGGAACATCACGCCCGAGCAGGTCCGCTCGCCGGAGGGGATGGTTCACTTCCTGAGCGGCACGGACGACCCGACAAACGAACGGTTTCAGGTTGCGATGATGCAGCAGTTCGGGATGGAGCAACCGGACTTCTCCATGGTCTCGGGAATGGAGGTAACGTGGTCCGGCGCGACGGATACGGCCGTCGACGTCGACCCCGATCTCGACGACCGTCACGTCTACCCGGACGGGTTCGTCGACGATGAGCAGTACGAGGGCGTCGTCTTCGGAGACGCTCTGCCAGAGGAAGGATTCCAAAGCGGCGAGAAATACGTCATTGGCCCGCCTCTGTACGGATTCGACCAAGGCGGTAACCTCTACGCAGTCAACCAAAACGACGGCTCGCTCCTGTGGGAAAAAGAGGTGTACGACGACACTGGCCGTGCTGCTGCCATCTCCCGTGACGGGGACTCAATCTTCATCGGAGGCGACGAAGACACCACCGTATCGCTGGACGCCTCTGATGGCTCTGTCAACTGGACTTACGACGACCACTCTGATCGGGTCGGATCGCTTGCCATCTCCCACGATGGCGACACGCTGTACGCTGTCGACAGCGCCGACGACATCCATGCGATTGATGCTGACTCCGGGAGCTCTAACTGGACTGAAAGCCCGGTTTCGGGAAGCCCGAACGACTTAGCGGCGTCTCCGACAGACGACCTGCTGCTCACCGTCGGCAACTTCGACGACATAGTGGCGATCGACACCACGGACGGAAGCACGGAATGGACAGTCGACAACGGCGGCTATGCTGAGGTCGTCGGGTTCACCCCCGACGGACAAACCGCCTTCGCCGCTGATGACGGGACACTCATGGCGTTAGACCCGGAAACGGGCGACGAACAGTGGTCGTTCGGCGACTTCTCTTTCAGCCCTGACGCCCTCACGGCAAGCAACGACGTTGTAGCGTTCGGAGAGTGGGGCGGAGAGATCGTCGGCGTTGACACGGAAAGTGGCGAGGAACTATGGTCCGATGACGATTTCCCCCGCGTCACTGGCCTAAGCACTGCACCCGGCGGACGGACGATGTATCTCGCGTCTGATGACGACTTGATGGCTGCGTTCGACCCCGAAGACGGAACCATCGAATGGACCTTCGATGCCCCCATAAACGCCGTGCAGGACGTGCCGATCTTCGACCCCGGCGAACAAGTCGACGGCATGGCCTCTCGAGCGATGATCTTCGACGATGGGCAGGTGGACCTCTGGAACGGCGTGCTCGAGGTCCACGAGATGTACGACGCCGACGGCGCGACGATCACCCACGTCGACGACGAGACGATCGACGACCTGGAGGAGGCGACTGGCGAGGACATCGACACGATCCTCGAGGAGGTCGACGGCTACGACGACGAGAGCGACATCCAGTACACGCGGGACGTGATGAACATCCTCGAGCACTACGGAGCCGAGGACGAACTCGAGAACATCCACAGGAACGAAACGGATTACGAGAGCCCGGAGTACGACACCTTCGACTCCGAAGACTTCGCCGCGTTCCTGAACGAACTCGAGGACTACCAGGACTCGCTCGAGGAGGAAGACGACGAGACGAACGTCAGCGTTGGGATCGACAACCCGCTCGATGACTTCGGAGACGGCGCGGTCTGGGTCGGACTCGCCGTGATCGTGATGGTCATCCTCACCGTCGTCAGCATCGTAACCGACGCCATTCCGATCCTGAACAACTGAGCCATGAAACGAGTTTACGTTTTTGTGACGCTGGCAGCCGTGCTCGCAGCGATGGGCATGGGCGTTGGGCTGGCCGCAGCCGACGAACCGGGCGACGACACGCACTCGATTCTTGACCGAACCGACGCCGAGAACGCGAGTGAATCGCAGGTCGAGACCGTCCAGAACTGGGCGACCGACGAGCAACTCGAGGCGCTGAACGACTCCGAACACGAGCGCGTCGAAACGTGGCTCGAGGACGCCCCCGAACTCGAGAGTGCCGAGCCGGACGAGTACGAAGTTGCGTTCGGCGACGGTGGCACGTGGATCACTGAGTACGAGCTCGAGGATGGCGAGGCGCGGATCACGTTCGTCGCCGACCAGGAGCGAACGGTCGACGTCGAGGACGCGATGGACGGAATCGGTCAGGACGGCATCGTTGAGCCGTACAGTCGGGAGTACAACCTGAGCGGTGGCGAGACGACGATCTCGATGGACGTCCGCGAGTTCCGCGGCGCGTCGACGGTCGGCGTCACGGTTGATGGGTCGACCGCTCGACTTTCGACTGAGATGGAGGAACCGAGCGACGCAGATGACAACCCGTTCGAAACGTTCGGCGGTGAGAGCGGGCTGTTCTTCGGCGTGTTCATGTCGGTCGGATTGGCCGGACTCGGCACGGTCATCGTACTCCGCCAGGAGGAAAGCGGGGTGATCGAAGCGTGAGCGACACCAGCGCGACGTTCAACAGCTGGGGCGATCGACTGACCTACCTGCTCGCAGAGGGCCAGCTGATCGTGGCGGGAGCCGCGGTCTCGCTCGGTGCCCTGCTGATCTGGTTCCGGCCGTCGATCCCCGGTATGCCACCGGTCGCTCGAGGGATGTTCGCCGCGTCGTTGCTCCTGGGGCCGCCGCTACTCGCGCTGTTCGTGACGGGTGCGCGGAAGCTCCGGCAGCGCCGAATGGAGGACGTCTACCACATCAACGGCGTGACCGACGTGAGAAAGAAGTACTACGTCTCGCCGGAAGTCTGGGCCGAGAAGACCGTTGAGGGACCGTCGCCGTACCGCTGCAACGACGACGAGTCGTTCGAAGTCCGCGAGTTCACCTACCACGAGGACACCGGCGATCTCGTCGTCCGCGGCTGCTACTTCAGCCAGATGGCCGACTCGAAACTCGTCACGACCAAGGCCATGCTCGAGGACATCCACGGCGATCTTATCGAGGCGTGGCTCGAGTTCAACCGGACTCGAGGACGAATCTCGAAGATGGGGCTCCAGATTCAGGGCGACGTGATCAACGAGGAAGCAGAAGCCGATGAGCGCGGTCTGATGAACCCGCGAACGTCCGTCAAGGATCGGTTTGAATCGGCGAAGAGCGACGCCGAGGACGCCGACAAGGACCAGATTAAGGACGTGACTGAGTACGTCGAGGACTACAGCGACGAGCACGGAATCGATACGGTCGGCGGACCACCGCAGACGCGCGCACAGGCCGCAGAACAAGCCGCTGCAACCGATGGAGGAACGGATCAATGAAATTCTACGGACAGTCGGAACTGTACGAACTGACGAACAGCGAACTCGATCGGTATCGAGAGAAGACGCGAGACCTCGAATACTACGCCAAGCGGCCGGAAAAGCGGCTTCTCGCGAAAGAATGCCGAGAGACGATGAACGAACTCGAGGCGCGGCGGAACCGGCTTCTTGTCGGTGCGATCCGGCAGCGGCAGCGGGAGGAGATAGAGCACATGATCGATGACGCAGATGTCGACGCACAGCAAGTCATTCGAGAACTCGAGCGAGGAGCAGAATGAGCGACGAGCAAGACAACTACACCGTCGGCGGCTTCACCGAGTACCAGCGCGGCAACCTCGCGAAAGAACCCGACAAGGTCCTCGAGCACACGGGATTCGTCCGTGACGAGCAGATCGACCGTCAGATGACCGTGCGCGCGTTGCATCACGACCCGGACCGCTGGCAGGGGAAGGCCGCAGCGACGTACATGGACGTCGGAAAGAATCGACGAATCGTACAGGGCGAAGGCAGCCACACGGCGCGTGACGCGCTCGACAACGGCGATACGCTGACGCTGAAACACTACATCGGCGACCCGTCGCAGGAGGCGAGTCTGTCGGGTATCAAGGCGATCACTCGGCTACAGGAGATCGTCGCCGGACCCGCGCCAGTGATCGTGATCCTGGGCGAAATGGGAGCTGGGAAAACGAACCTCGCCTGCCTGATTGCGCAGCTGCGTGATCGATGGGTCGACGGGAACCTCAAAGTCGCCTCGAATATCCGCACGCTTCCGCGTAACGACGACTGGGTGACGGACTCGGGCCATGTCGAGGACGGCTGGATTCCGCACTATCCGCTCCTGGAGGAGTGGGTGGAGAAAGACGGCGATCCGGTCGAGAACGCACAGCAGCCGAAGCTGTTCATCGGCGACGAGTTCTCGACAAACGCCTCGGGAACCGGCGAAGACGGCCAGAAAGTCCGCAAGCTGATGGGACCGCTGGTGTTCAAGATCCGCAAGTACAACGGCGCGCTGATCTACATCGGCCACGACGAGAGTTCGATCCATCCGCTGTTGTGGCGTGTCGGGACGATTCTCAAAAAGCCAGACCGGAACGACAAGGGGAAGGCGATCAAAGCGGAGCGAATCAGCGGCGGGAAGCTACAGGACGTCGACCCGCGGCCGTTCACGGGAATCCCACCGGCGGACTGGGAGCCGCATACGAACGACGAAGCGAATTGGTCGTGGAACGCTCCCGCGGGCGACGACGACGGCCCGGCGATCGCTGAAGACGAGGTGAAACAGGTCGCCGCCTGGACGATGGAAGCCTGCCGAGAAGAGGGAATGTCGGCCCGCGAAACCGCTGATTTCGTCCCCTACAGCCACGCTACCGTCTCGAATTGGTGGAAGGACATCGATGAAGGCGGCGAAAAGCGAGACTGGGTTAACACCGTCGAGCAGGTGATCGCATGACGGCGTCGGGGTGTCAAGCTGTCAAGCGCAACCGAGCCCCCTTTAGAATAGGTGCAGCCCAAAGCCCACCGCGCTCCCTCCGGGGAGGGAGCGGAGCGAGCGATGGGCGAAGCGTCTCGCAACCAGCGGAGGAATATATATTACCACGCGTGGAGCGCGTGCATACCATAAGAAATGCGACATTTTTTGAATGTCGATTTCGAAAAAATCGCGTCGCGCGTGATGGGGTTCGATCACCGTGAGTGTCTTCGACAACTTCGCCGGGCTCGCCTCGGTCGTTCGGTTCGCTGTCGTGACGGCAGCCCACGAACTACGGCGAGATTACGAACGCGGCGTGTTCTCGAGACAGACTCTCGCCATGATCGGCGGCGCGATCGCGGTCGCGGCGCTGGCGATCTCGACCGGCGGGTACGGACTCGGAGTGATGAGTCTGCTATTCGCCGCATTCTTCACGTGGTCGACGGCTCGAGCCGACCGGCGCTGGCGTGACGAACGGAGGGACGACCCATGAAGCTCCGTCGTCGACTGTCGCGTCACTCGGCAGACGTCGTGATCGGCGTGCTGCTCGCGACCGTCGCGGGCGGGCTGTGGGAGCTACCTGCGATCCTGCTCGCGATCAAACTGAACGTCTTCGCAATCCCGCTGGCGCTGGCCGGTGTTTTCGGCTTTCCGCTGTGGACGTGGTACGTAATTTCCCTCATGTGGTCGTCCCAACTGCTGTACTACGCGGGAACCGACATTCCCGAAACGATCGAACAGGTACAAGAATGGCTGCCGTCTTCGTTCCCGATCGGGACGGAGGCCCACCCTATCGAGGAGAGACATGAACCGGAGTAAACGAGCGAATCACTTCGGGACGGCCTGCGAGAAACGGATGGCGAAGAAACGACGGTTCACGCTCGAGCGAGCCAGCTGGCACGACGCTCGGTTTCAGAACGGAACGCCTGTCGAGATCAAATCGACGATGATCGAACACAGTAACGGCCAGCCGGGGAATTTCAAGGTCTACCGGGAGTATCACGAAACGCTCCGGCGAGCGGACGGCTGGTACTGTTTCGTCGTCTACCGGCCACACGGCCGTTCTGGCTGTACGATTCTGAAAGACAAGATGGTTCGCTCGAGCGATCTGCCGCTACTCCGCTGGCACGGAGGTGGCAATCATCGTGGAACCGAGCAGGCGAAAATAGCTATCGCCGACGTATTCTGATTTCTAATCTGCTACAATGGATTTTGGACGACTCTCAAATGGGCGTCAATATGAACCCTCTATTTATGAAAGCAATCTATTGACAACGCCCGGTGACAAATAATTTATGTATGTCAGAGGGTTCCAAAGTAACGATCATCGCAGAAGAGTCGAGGGGTGAACAGTTACTCGCAGAGATTACCCAATCAGAAGTACAACTTACGGTCGAAGAAATCGTTTCGCCCTCGGACATTGACAAACGTGATTTCACTGGGACCTGTTGCGTAATTACAATCGATGATGGAATAGGCCTACCAACACAGGAGATCTACGACCATTTTCGGAGTTCCCATCCAAACCAGCCTGCCGTTCTTGTCTCCTCAGATGCGGAATCCGAACTGATTGAGACCTTACTCGAGGATCCAAACGGTGATTACGTTTTCCTCTCTGAAGAAGGCGTTCCAATGGGACTGACTTCCGTTCGGTGTAAGAAGCTTCTTGGAGAAATGTGACCACAGTACCTGATCGTCAGATTCGCCGACTCACATCTTTCCTTTCGTCGTCACTGAAACCTCCGTCTGAACCTCAAAGTCGACGGCTCGAGTACTCAGCGTCTCGGCGATCTCCCGGCGCTGTTCGCGAGTGAGATCGTCGCGCTCGAGGACGCGCGCAGCTGCGGCGACGAGTTGGTCGACGTCTTCGCAGGCGAACGCAACCGCGTTGCTCCGGTTGCAGTCGTAGAACCGGGAAGCTTTCTGGATAGCGTCGAATCGCCATTCGTTACCGTCGTCTGTCCGGATTCGAACCGATCCGGGCGTCTCATTGTGAGACATGGCCGTGAACACAACCCGCCTATCCTAGTTTTTTCGGTTCACTCAAACGGCCTCGATTTATAAACAGGGGGTGACACCCGTCGTGATCGGCGCGACGGCCGACACGATCTCGTGGGCTATGGGCCGAATATGAACACGGCCGGTGCTCGGTTCGTGTTCATATTGGGGAAACCGTTCTTCGCGACGTCTGACCGCAGGGCACGGTGGGGGTCAATTGATATCCACCAATTCGACTTCCTCCAACATCTACCAGCATTTTAAGGGTGATGAATCACACACCGTATATGTTAAAAGAGGTAAACATATAGTATGCCAACACAAACTCCTGTAGGCTTCTCTTTTGAGGCCTTTTTGACGCGAGTTGTTCCAGGGTTAGTGCTGATGTCACCGGTATTATTGGCCTTATTTTTGACTTCTCCGATAGAAATCAATCCGTCTAATACTAATCTTCTTTTAGTATCTCTAATGGCTCTTATTTTTGGAGAATTGATTGAGCAACTAAGATCGGGTTTATTTCGGGTTCCTTTGCCTTTTACTCATTCTATTTATACAGCTACAGGTGACGAATCTCATCTACCAACCTGGTACCAATATTTAAAGAAAATTGACGAACGGTTTCCGGATATAGTTGGATCCATTAAAGAATCTAATGATGAAGATCTCCTTGGAGAACGTTTCAATTTTGATTTACAAAACGAAATGGAAGAAAAATTTGAGTTGAATCCAGACTCTGCATTGCCCCGAGATTTCTATGATAGCCTTCTCTTATATCTCGGAGATGATTTAAGCTCACGTACTAGAAATTATTTTAATCTATATGTTTTCAATACCAACCTGAAGGTGGCGACAATTCTCTCACTTCCACTTTATACCTATTATATAGGAATCCAATATCCTGATACGGAAATGTGGATGTTTATAATCTCTGCTACAATTTTGCTAACGATTGTGTTTTTAATTACGCAGTTTTTGAAAGCATCCCCCTACCTCTATGTGGAAATGTTATTCAAAGAATTTTATATGAGAGGGAAATCTAAGTAATGAAGTCAATTAGTAGGTCTGGCTCCGACTTGAAGGATATACCCCGTAGGCACATCCGACAATCCACGTACCCTGCCCTTTAAAGGCATGCAAGCAGCGTGGATTATGTCTATTGGCCGTCGGCAGACTCGTTGGAGAGGTCTTCGCTGGAATTACTGAGTTCATCCACGGTTTCAAGTTGCTCTTCGAGGTTGGCGATCCGGCACTCCTGAGCGAGCAGCATCGAAATGAGGTGTGTGGTCGTCGGATCGGTGTGATTCTGAATCCCACCAGCGTCGGCGAAGTTCCGCGCCTGGACGAATAGCCGCTCGAAGTGATCTTGATACTCGAGCCGAAGTGCTCTGTGGTACGGTGACCACTCATTTTCGAATTCATGGAGCGTATCGCGGTAGGTAGGGTTTGTCTTGCCCATGTAGCCCAAAGCGAGCGCACAACGGATAAGCAATGGAGTGCAGTTTCCGGAATTCCGAAACGGTTTCTCCTTCGGAGCTGCGTCATCGTACACACGAGTATTCGCATCTCGTGTGCATATTCGGGAAACCGAATCTGTCGACGTACAATCCCAAGGGTAGGGGGCGGGGAGCGTTCAACCAGTGAATTTTCCCGTAAATCTAATCACTGTAAGAACAATTAACCGGATTACTATGACGGACACCACTAGTGTAATCATGCTGAATAATAAAAGAAAAAACACAGAAATTAGCATCAAGAGGGTACTATTAGTGTTATCGACATATTCAAAGTAGCTTCCCAAAACCACCTGATCAAGATCGATAACAGATAATTGGCTTGCTATTAGAATTATCACCAAAGATAACGAGACAATCGTCCACGACTTTTGAACAAGATATCCCGTGACAGGCCCAAGATTGATCGGGGTTGGAATAGTGATTGTTCTGTTCCACCCAACAACCACAATAATAGATAAGAGTATGATAGCGGCCATACTTTCAATAACGTCGAATACTGTCGTAGAATATTGACTAAAGAATAAACCCACAGATATAGTGATGAATATGAGCGACAGAATAATATTTAAATATATTATCATATAGGGGATGGAGTTACTTTCAGCAGCTCTAGAAAAATCAATAAGTGCTTGGTGAAGTACTGAGACAAATGCAATTCCGAACATCAACGCACTGCCTATCATTCCAACAATAATTGGGCGATTTGGCGAAATAGTTAGCTGTGATAAATACATGAGTAATGCCGCAAACACACCAGAAATTAAAAGTAATTCAGAATTTTGCTCGAAAAACCTCGCAATAGGTGTTGGTGGTTTCTCTCTTGCCTTTCCCATATAATACTCAATGGGATAAGCAAAAAAATGTAATAATATGTGGTGTTCGAATGACCCATCTATTTCAGATTTTTTCTGTTGAGACATTAGATTTACCCCAACAGGTACTCACGATCGTGCTAAAGTCATCTGGTTCAACTTTCCTTCTTGTGTTGCTTCTTCCATTCTATAATCTCTCGATCTCATCAAACTCATGTCTACCCCATCAATGTTTGCTGACCCGCGAATTTTCGCGCACCACCTGCGGCGGCTGTGCGGAGGCAGGGCGGTTAATTTGTGACCTTGGCCTTAGCCACACCCCCTAACCCGGAATTCGACCCGCAGGGTCGGATTCCGGGATGGGTGCGGCGACGGCCGACGGCGGGAGCGAAGCGGGTCGGCCGTCGCCGCGCTCGCCGAGACCCCCGAACCGGGATGATACGTATAAAATTCTGTGAAAATAAGTAATAACGATAGTGTTGCCACTCACGAGGACCGCGCTACCGGGCAGCGAGCCCGAATCCGCGGCCCTCCTCGGTGACGATCTCGCCGCGCTCCTGGAGCACATCCAGAGCCTCGTCGACATCGTGGGCAACCGACGAGACGATCGTTCGGAGATGCGAGTAGTTGACCCACTCGTCGCGATCGGCAAATGCTGTCCACGCTTCCTCGAGATCGATCTCCTCGGGGTCAACGTCGTGATCATCGAGGGCGGCCTGCTCCTCGAGCTGGCGCTCGCGCTTCCGGCGGGCCTCGTCGTGATCCCAATCGGCTCCAGCCCATCCCTGATTGAGATCTCGGAAGTGTTTGACCGACCCATCGGCGAGTTCCACCTTCATGTGGATCCCGCGAGCGTTCCCGTAGCGCTCACAGACGGCGGTGTACGCCTCTCGAGCGAGACACTTCGCGTCGTCTCTATCGGCAGCAACGTAGCGAGGCTTCAGGAGCGCACGGCAGTAGTCGCGGCTCTCGTTGATCCCAATGTCGTAGTTCCGAACGAACTCGTCGAGCGCGTCCGTCTCGACGCCCTGGGCGTCGTCGGCCACCTGCATGACTGCCGACCCAATCGATCGGCGGAACTGTTCCTCGGCAGAGCGCACGCGCTTGAGCATCGATTGCGCCGCGTAATCGCTCTCGATCGCCAGCTCACCGTAGGTGTGCTCGACGAATCCCTCGAGGCGATCGACGGCCCGAAGAATCGTATCGTAGCAGTACCCGGTTTCGTCAGCTGCGTCCTGCGGGGAAACCTCACCGCCATCCGTGAGTAACGTCCCGACAAGTGCCTCGTCGGACGGATTCATATCGCCCCACAGGCGCATAATCGCCTGTTCCTGCTCGCTCTCGATTTCCGGTAGCGGACAGTCGACCAACTTCAGCGACCGGCGTTCGCGGTCGTCAGGATCAAAGTAGGCATCCTCCTGATACTGCTCGCCGCCGGTGACGTCCAAGCCGCCCCAGTCGAGCAAGTTCACCAGTAGCTCCTCGAGTTCGCGCCGAAGATTGTGACGGTCGAGTTCGTCGTCGTCGCGGTCCCAGTAGACCGTCTTCTCAGTGACGCTCGTCTGGTAGCCGACCTCGAGCTTCGGATGCCAGCCGAACTCGTCGGGATCGTAGTTGTCGGGATCCTTCATGTAGTAGTGCTTGGCTTCCTTCCCGATCTCGTGGGCTCGAATCACCTTCCCGGCGCGACCGTCGTCGACGACGGTCGTCACGTAGTCCCCGGGTCGCTCGCGGTTGTCTTCGACGTGTTTCCGATACCCGGATCGATCCGACTCGAGTAGCGAATGCATGCGGGCGATCGGGCCGTCCGCCGCGTAGATCGGGCCGGACTCCGACCGCAATAGGCGGACGTAGACCGCAGCGTCGATGATGTTGCTCGTGTGGTGGAAGTCGTGGAAGTACCGGCGCGGGACGCCGAACGTCGCCGCGGCCTCGGCGAGCAGCTGGGGATAGCGGTCGAAGTCGATATTCGAGCCCTGCACCTGTGCATCCAGGTACGGAACGCCGAGATCCATGTAGCCGTCAACGTCCTTGACCGGGCCGCTCCATTCGCCGTCGCCGTCAGCGTCGGTTTTCTCTTGACGTTTCATATCCGGCCAGCGCGGCCGAATCGTGATCGTTCCGCCCTTCACTCGCTGACTCTGGTCGGCGCGTTCGCCGTCGTACGTCGCATCCTCACAGACGAAATAGATCCGGTAGAGATACGCCGTCTCGAGGCTGTACGACGCGTCCGACCACGGGAGAATCGGCTGCGGATCGTAGTCGAGACAGACCCGCCAGGTCTCGCCCCCAGCTTCGAAGGTGCCGGTCGGCTTCCCGTTCGCGCTCCAGTCATGGTCCTTCCGAACGTCCGTCAGCGCGTAGTACGGCGTCAGCCCATCACGCACGAGATGAAAGTGCGCGTCGAACTCGTGGCACTGGAACCGGAGGAACTTCCGCGCGCTCACAGTAATCCCTCCCGTTCAGCGAAACACGCCGTACACAACGGTACCGGGTACTGTAGCCGAGCCTCAACCTCATATCCAGCGTACCCGCAGTCGACGCACTCCGACCAAACCGGTTCGGAATCGGTATCGGATTCCTCGCGATCGTCGTCACTCGGGTCCTGCGGCTCGAGGCCGAAGGCGGTCAGGTCCGCCATCACGCACCTCCTTCGGCGAAGTCTTCGAGCGTCGCACCAGGCTCGCCGCTGTCATCGCTCTCGTCGCGACCGTTGCCGACGGGGATCGTCGACGGATCCGGGTGATGAACGACCTCGACGTCTTCGAGCTGGGCAACGACAGCGTTCGCGAGCAGTCGTCGGTGACACCAGCGGGCATCCTTTTCCCAACAGACGAGCCAAATATCGCGCTCGCGAGCGCGGTCGGCCAGCTCGTCGATTACGTTCTGCGGGCCGGGATCGGCGAGGTGTTTCCGATATCGACGTTCGTACTTGACGGAGTTCCACGCGACCGCAGCGGGATTCGCCTCGCCGTCACTTTCCGCGGCCGTTTCGACGGCCTTGTATGCATTCAGCAGGCCTTCGGGCGGCGCTACCGCCGGGATATTCCGATCGGTCAGCCGCTCCACGAAATCCTGCGGGTAGCGGACGACACCGAAGACGGCATCCTCGTCGGCAGGGTCATGACTCGAGAGTCCACCGAAGTACGATGTGCGGACCGTCATCTCAGACCACCACCTGTAAGCGTCACTTGCTTACCGGGCGTGACCGCCTCGTCGAGCGAGGACATCCGCTCGCCGGGCCGAAGCCCACGATGAGGGTCAGCGATCTTATACCCGTGTGCCTCGAGCGGCGTCACGAGCGGTTCGATATACCGCTTTCCGGCGAGGATCGTCACTTGATCGGCATCGTAGAACTCGAGATCTCGAAGCAGATCCTCGAGGACGTACGCCGCCCAAACCGGTGATCGTTCGCTGATATGCGTATCGTAAGACGGCGTCACGTCCCAAGGCCGAAGATAGCCGAACTTCGCGGACAACACACCCCAGTGATCGGCGCGCTGGAGCGCCAGCCGACGGCGTTTCCGAAAGATTGGACTCGGCTCGTAGAGGTCTCGAGCTAAGTGAGTCCCCTCTTTCTTGGATTTTGAACAGCCGACGAGAATTATCTCAGTCATCGGCGGTAGCACCTCCAAACTCGGCGAGATTCCGCTGTTCACTCAACGCCTCGAAATCGGTGTTAAACTTGGTCAGACGGTGCGTTGCCTGCACGAGCATCGCGAACTCGAAGGTTCCACCGACCGTATTCTGATACTGACCGTCGACATGCCGACAGGCTTTCGCCCGCCAGTGCTTATCGAGAACCTGGTCGTTCTGGATCGCCTGTGACGGACTCGAGTTATCGACCGAATCCAACAGCGTTGGCTCCTCGCGGAGGGTCGCGACCAACTCATCGTCGAGTCCCCAGCCGAGACCGTGTGCGGTTGGGTCTCCGCCGATCTCAGATCGAAACTCGAGCAGACCATCGATACGTTCCTCAGGAGCGGCTGTTGCCAGCCCACCGAGCATGTACCGATGCTCTAAGTGGGACTCGTCGATAATCGGGTAAACCTCCGCGACGTGTTCGTCGTAGGGCGGCTGAAGCGGGATGTACGCTCGTGGATGGACATCCGGATCGTGCAACCTGACGAACTCGCGGATGCTCTCAGTCGTCTGTGTCTGATCATGGAGGTAGTCCTTCGCGACGACCGCGGTCGCGTGGCGCTCGAGTGCGTGCCGAAGGACATCGCCGTTACTCAGATTCTCTCCAATCGCGGAATCAAGGATACGGTCCTGTGATCGCCAGAACGATGCTGGGTAGCATTCTGCGGCGTTCTGAAGCCGGTACGGCCACGGGTGCTTGAGGCTACTAGCGGCGTAGACCTTGAGCGGACACGCCTTGAGTAAGACCTCGAGCCGTCGGAGGTAACCGAGAGCCAGCCCATCGTCGAAAATCTCAAGCTCACCAGTAGCGGCCCGGAACTCGTCAGGATGGTTTGCGACGCGACCGTGACGGTCGACGTGGTCGTCCTGCGAACGTCCGTTTTCTGTCATCGCGAACACCCCACGGTCACCGACGGATCGACGCCCGCCGGATCGATCACGTGCGACCACGCGAGTTTCGCGACTTCCTGTTCAGAGCGCGACCCGCCGACGTCGTACCACCGACCGGACAGCAGCTCGTCGACGAGCGTCGCCGGGACGATCGCGCGGGCGACCTGCGGAAGTCCCGGTCGCGGCAGATAGACCACGAGCAGGTACATCCCGCCCGCCTCGAGCAACTGCTCGTGAGCACTCCGTTTGACGTAGAACCGGCCTCGAGTCGATCGGCTGCCGTTGCTCGTCTCGATCTGACAGCCCTTGATCTCGATCGGCGTATCGGGCTCGACGAGAACGATGCCGTAGAACGGGAGCGACCGACTTGCCTCGAGGACGGCTGTGGTTCGCGCGTCGTGCCAGGTCGCGGTACGGTCACCGACGTACTCCAGGCCGTCGATCACCTGCACGATCTCTGCCTCGAGGAAGTCACCGCTGGCCTTCGAACTCTCGAGTTCGGACGTTCGCGACCTCATCGAGAACCACCGTCCTTCTGCCCAGTAGCCGCCTGTGGTGACCGGTTGTTTCGTGACTCGTGGAGCTGTAAGAGGAGCGCACCGAGGTCGTCTAACTCTTCGTCGACACGGCCCGGATCACCGCCTTCGTCACGGGCTTCGAGATGTGCCTGCGTGAGTTCTCCGAGTTCTTCCTGAATCGCCAGCAGTAGCGTCTCCTCGTCCTGTAGACCCCACTTCTCGATGTTCGCTGACGCCTTGTCCATCCAACAATCGAACAGGACCGACGACGCCTCGAATCGTTCAGTTCCGCCTTCAGACATCCCGATCGGGCTCCTCGGACTGCTCATTCCCGCACCGCGTGAACGGTTGGTAAAGTAGAAGACTGCGGCAAAGTATCCAAGCCCCGCGTAGAGCGCTACCTGATTGCCTGCGAGCTTGCTGGCGAGAATCGTCACGGGGAACCATCCAAGAAGGATGATAAGCAGCGGGACCTCCCCTCTACAGATTCGCTTACTAACGCCCTCAGACATCTTGATCGGCCCCCTCGGACAGCTCTATTCCCGTGAGTGTGGAACGAATAGATCTATACAGTCTGTTCAGAAGTCTATCACATGGTGTTGGATCTGATAGTCGAATTCGTCCTGCTCGTAACTGCCACCTATATTGGTGCAATGATCGCTCTCCGTGGATTTTTTGGGAGAGAATACTACGATCCACGAACGGGCGAACCCGTGGGTAGAGACGAAGATTCGAACGGTGAAACGGATCGTCTGTAACTACCAGCGACTGCTCAGTACCGCTCGAGACGTTACCGCCATCGGCCCGAATCTCTCGCTCCTCGAGTGCGCGACGAACGTCGGCGTCAGTCGCTTGATGGGCTGGATGGGGTATGGGCGTCCGACTCTCGACGATATACAGCTGACTCGCCCGGACGAATTCACTCATCGAGCATCGCCTCCTCGGCCTTGACGACGCGCTGAAAGCGCTCGCGATCGCCACCCAGGTCTGGGTGATGTTTTTTCTTCTTCGCTCGAGCGGCGGCCGTCACGTCGTCGTCAGCAGCGTCAGGAGCCACCTCGAGAACGTCGTGGTGCGGCTCCGGTGGCGCTACAACGTCCTCGTCGGCACTCGGGAGCGCCTGCGTCGAGAACTCCGACTCGACGGTCTGAACACCGTAGCGCTCGAGCGCTCGCTTCGCGTTGAGATACTTCGCGATCGACTGCGCGTTGTCTCGCAGGTTGTTCCACCGATCGCACGGCACGGCAAACTGCTGGCCGTCTCGCTCGAAGTAGACCACGACGCCCGAATCGTCAGGGTCTCGGTCGGCGTACGGCCGGTTCGGCTCCGCCTGCGTGTGCGGCGCGGCCGTCTTCACCTGTACGTTCCGAGCGTTCATCTTCCGCAGCTCCTCAAGGATGTTGTAGAACGCTCGCTTCCGAGAAACGCGGAACCCGTGCGGATAGGACTCGCGGTCGTCGGCCGATGTCCGCTCGAAGCCGTCCGGCCACTCGAGGCGTTCAGACATCGGCCTCACCTCCGTGGTGACCGACGGCCGTTTCCGGATCGGGAATCCCGACGTCGACACCAGCTGCGGACCCGCGAGTCAGTCGGCGGTATGAGTCACAGTCTCCGCAGCGGTGGGCGCGATCGTCGTTGTCACCGTAGACGCGGCAGAAGCGGTCCGAAACGTACGCACCGCAGTGTTCGCACGTCGTCGAAGTGTCAGTCGACGGCCACGGAGCGACCGTCATGCCGACCACCCCCCAAACCGGCCGCTAACTGTCAGGAGATGCGGGAAAAGGGGTTTATATCCAGTGGGCCGGCGCAGATTCGAACTGCGGTTACGGCCACCCGAAGGCCGAAGGATACCAAGCTACCCCACCGGCCCGCATCTACAATTGTGAACGGCGAATCGTTTAACGGTTCCGAAACCGCCGATCGGGCTACCGGGTGGCGATTAGTACCCCCGCTCAGAACTGTTCGTAGCCGGCCGTGTCCAGATAGTGATGGGCCACCGTGATCGCCTGATCCGCGTGCAACAGCTCCGGTCCGAGTCGAAGTCGCTGGTCGACGACGCCCTCGAGCACCCGCTCTTCGTCGTCGGTAAAGTCCTGATGATCGGAGAGCACGAACACCGGATCCTCGAGTCCGCCCACGTCGACCATCGCCTCACCGTCCTCGTGGAGCTGGACGACGGGTCCCTCCGTCGCAACCGTCTCGAGCGTGCCTTCGAACCCGCGCCGATACACCTCGACCCCTGGGCTGGGTTCGGCGGGCAGCGCGCCGATGGCCTCGTCGCGGTGGTCCAGCGCGTTCCGAACCAGTGCCGCAGTACTCCGTTCGTCGGGGTTCAGCCGGCGAAGCTCGCTCCCGTCGAAGGTAATCGTGAGTTCGTCCTGAATCACGAGATGCGTGCGGACGTCCTCGCGGATCCCGTGGGAGGTGACGAACGAGGCGGTGATCGAGCGACAGAGGGCGTCGAGGCGACCGGCCCCGCCGGCGAGGTCGTCGAGCGAGAACTCGGGCTCGGTCGGCACCTCGTGACCGAGCAGTACGAATTGGCGCATACCGGAGGGACGACGACCGACGGGATAGCCGCCACGGTTTCTCGCGGCCGATCTCCCGGTGGCGTCTAGGGAAGCCATACCACGGAATCGAGTGGAAGGCGAGGTTATTCGGCCGGTTTTCGATCCACCTCACGTCTCGATTTTGGGGTAGTTGACATTGCATAGGCATGGCCAACCGTTTCCACTGTCTCGGCGTTGTACTGCGTATATGGCGAAATCACAGTCCTCACGGACGAGCAACGACGACCCGAAGTTACTCGCGATTCTCGAGGGGCGTCCCTGTCCGGACTGCGACGACGGCGAACTCGAGCGCGACACCTACAAGGAGAACCGAGCGGTGGTCTGTAACAGCTGCGACACCCCGCGTGCCCAGCTGTGGTAGACGGCTGACTTATATCGTAGCCACTGAAAACAAGGCACACCCGATCGCAGAACAGCATTGCGATCGGTGTGAATCGTTTCAGTTGTCACTATAACTCGAGCGCACCGATCCAGGCGTCGGTCCCCCGCCTGGCACACCAGTCCTCGTGTGCGTCGTAACAGCCGGGATCCATCGCGGACCCACACGTACACCAGACTTGCTTTTCGCGCGGGACGTCTCGGGTACAGAGCGGACAGCGGGTACGCATACGCGTCGCTCCCACGCCGAGTAGGGTATTTCTTTCATCGGATTCGCTGACCAGTCCGTGAGACGGGATGCCGTCTGCGTTCGTCGGCGTCGAACGGCTCGTCGTCGCGGCGACAGCGAGCCGAGTACACGGCTCGAACGGGTGGGAGGGCCGAAACGACGCCTCGCCGTCGGAACGGGAGGCCGTCAGCGGGTTCGGGAGGCGGGATACTCGTGGCCGACGATCAGGGCGAGCGCGTGGATCGTGAGGAGTCCGACGAGGATCGACAGCGTGGCGACCGAGTCGATTCCGGCGAGAAAGACCGGGAGATAGGCGACCGGCAGGAGCGTGCCGAGCCAGAAGCCGGCAGCGGTGATCGCGTGGCCCAGATGAACGCTCATGGCCTTAGCGCATCGACTCGAGTGCGACGAACGAGTCTTCGTGGGCGGAGATCCAGTTGGTCATCAGGGCCTCTTCGCTCGCCTCTCGGGGAAAGATCGCACACTCGTTCGGCGCGTCGTCGTTCTCGACGGTCACGTGATCCAGTTCCGTCGTCGGTTCGTCGGGCGGTGACTGCGTGTCGCCGTCAGTGTTGATGTCCGTGTTCATGTGTGGCAGGCGATGGGGGAATCGCTCTGGTCACGACTACCCGAGAGTGTCCTATTGTTATCGACCTGCTAACCGGTTGAACAGTGACGATAGCGTTCAGTTCCGTACCAGTTCAGATCGTTCACTCACGAAACCGAGACCGAAACCGTCGCTAACGTGTACGGCGGGATTACGACCATCCAGTCAGTTGTTGCCGGCACAGCCGCCGGTGTAGGGGGTGCTTTCGAACCGTCTCACGACAATCAAGCGCCGCAACCTGGGCGAACTCGAGGCGAATCGTCGCCGAACTATAGTAGCCACTGCAAGTCAGTGCACACCTGATCGCCAGACGGTTCGGCGATCAGTGTGTAAATCGTTGCCGTTGTTACTATATCACAGCAAAGCGGATCTCACTGGGCCGACGGACGGCTGCCGAGCGTCAGCGATTCCGCGGTTTCCGTTCCGTCCCGCCAGCAGTCGACCTCGATCGTCTCGCCCGGACTGGTCTCGAGTTCGAGATACGTCGAGAGCGCGTGGCGGTCGGGGATCGGTTCGCCGTCGATCTCGAAGATGACGTCGCCGCCGACGGGAACCGGGTCACTTTCCCCGCCCATTGTGGCTTCCTCGAGCACGCCGTCGGCGGCCTCGCCGGGTTCGACGTGGGTGACGATGATGCCGGTCGCTTCGGGGAGGTCGTTCGCCTCGGCGATGTGGCGGTCGACGGTCGCGAGTCCGATACCCATGTAGGGGTGTTCGTACTCGCCGGTCTCGATGAGCGACGGCACGACGCGGCTCGTCATCGCCGCCGAGATCGCGAAGCCGATGTTGTCGCCGCCGCCGGCGTTGATGACGCCGACGACGTTCCCGTCGAGATCGACGAGCGGACCGCCGCTGTTTCCGGGGTTGACCGCGGCGTCGGTCTGCACCACGTTCGAGTAGGAGAAGTCCCGATCGCGCGTGTCGAGCGTTCGGTCGACGCCGCTGACGATTCCCTTCGTCATCGTCCCCTCGAGAC
Source organism: Natronorubrum amylolyticum (assembly GCF_052040145.1). Classification (NCBI taxonomy): domain Archaea; kingdom Methanobacteriati; phylum Methanobacteriota; class Halobacteria; order Halobacteriales; family Natrialbaceae; genus Natronorubrum; species Natronorubrum amylolyticum. Next base: position 977,313 of record NZ_JBPPFW010000001.1, on the reverse strand, counting down.
CGAAGGGGTTGCCGATCGCGAGCACCTCCTGGCCGACGACCGGGTACGCCTCGGAGAGCGACAGCGGCGTCGCCGCCTCGGGGACGTGGTCGGCCTCGAGGACGGCCAGATCGGTGTAGAAGTCGGTGCCGACCAGTCGCGTACTCGTCCAGTCGCCGTTGATGTACTGCAGATCGATTTCGGCGTCGTCAGAGACGACGTGCTCGTTCGTCACCACGTAGGAGCCGTCGAAGAGAAACCCGGAGCCCTGTCCCTGTCCTTCCTCGCCGGTGAGCGGGTCTTCGATGCCGAAGACCTGGACCTGCGTGACCGAGTCGATGACGGCTTCGTAGACGTCGGTGTAGGTCGACCCCTCGGCGAGATTGTCCCGGTCGATCTGGCTCGAGGAGTTCCCCTCGATCGAACTCTCAGTCCGGGGTTCCGCACACCCTGCGAGCGCGCCGCCGAATCCCGCGGCAGCGAGTGAGAGAAAGCCGCGGCGATCCAGTCCGGAATCGTTCATGTTCCGGTGATAGCACCCTACCCATTTGAACGTCCGGGCTCACGTGTGTTGGTATGTCGTGAGAGGAAACCAGTCATCTGCCGACGAGATCATCGAGCGTGACGGAATCCCCGAAGGGAAAACGTGTTACCCGCGGCCCCCCGATTTCGGATATGATCACGGACGACGCCCGCGCGTTACTCGAGACGGGGGCCATCTGCGACTCCTGTCTCGGTCGCCCCTTCGCCGCACGGAGTTTCGGACTGACGAACGACGAGCGCGGCCGGGCGCTGCGCACGACGATCGCGTTGGACGACGACGAGGATTACGATCCCGTTCCCCCCGCCGACTGCTGGGTCTGCGAGGGCTACTGCGGCACGTTCGATGCGATCGCCGAAACGATCGTCGACGCCCTCGAAACCGTCGAGTTCGACACCTATCAAGTCGGTTCCCGCGTCCCGCCGCTGGTCGAGGAGAACGAGCGACTCCTTCGCGAGGACGCCGGCCTCGAACCCGACGTCGGCGAGTCGCTCAAACGAGAAGTCAACCGCGAGGTGGGCATTCGCATCGGGGATATGACCGAGACCGACGTGGATTTCGACCGCCCGGACGTCCTCGCCATCGTCGATCTCGAGGGGTTCGACCCCTTCGAGGCCCTCGATTCCGAGTCCGTCACGAGCCACGCGGTCGACGTGCAGGTCAACCCCGCGTTCGTCTACGGCCGCTACCGCAAACTCGAGCGGGACATCCCCCAGACCGAGTGGCCCTGCCGGGAGTGTGGCGGCAGCGGGATCCAGTTAGCCGACACGGGCGAGGAGCCCTGTGACTACTGCGGCGGTTCGGGCTACCTGTACGATACGAGCGTCGAACAGGTCGTCCGTCCTCACGTCGTCGACGCGATGGACGGCGACGAAGGCACCTTCCACGGCGCGGGCCGCGAGGACGTCGACGCCCGGATGCTCGAGGGCGGCCGCCCGTTCGTCCTCGAGGTCAAACGGCCGAGCACGCGCGAAGTCGACGTCGCAGCGCTCGAGCGCGAGATCAACGAGGCCGCGGCGGGAGCGGTCGAGGTCGACGGCCTCCGACTCGCGACCTACGATATGGTCGAGCGCGTCAAGGAACACGACGCGAGCAAGCAGTATCGCGCGGACGTCGAGTTCGCCGACCCCGTCGAGGAAGGCGACTTCGAGGCCGCACTCGAGGAACTCACCGGCGCCACCGTCGAGCAGGACACGCCACAGCGGGTCGATCACCGACGAGCGGCGCTGACGCGCGAACGAACGGTCTACGAGATGGGCGGAGAACTCCTCGAGCCGACGCAGGCCGAAGTCACGATTCACGGCGAAGGTGGGCTCTACGTCAAGGAACTCGTCAGCAGCGACGACGGCCGGACGGTGCCGAGTCTGGCGGGAGTGCTCGAGACCGACGCCGAGGTGACCGCACTGGACGTGCTCAGCGTCGAGGGTGAGGAGGAACCGTTCGAACTCGAGGCGTATTTCCGGGACGAGCCGCGTGATGACGGAGAGAGGGCGTCGGTAGACGCGTAATTCGTTCTTCCGTACCGAGAGCGGGTCATCTCGATCTCACTAACTAGCAGCGGTGCTACAAATCGGCGATTTCGTCGACGTATGACGGCTCGAGCTGCCGTTTAAGGACGCGAAAACCCGTCGCTCTCGAACGGCCCACGAGTGACACCAGTTGCTCGTCCGTGATCGTCGCATCGTAGTACGCACCGGCGATCTCCTGCTCGATCTCGTCGTCGCATACCGCTTCGTCCATATACTCTCTGAGTGCAGTGGCAAGGATGTCCTCACGATCCGTCTCGAGGGCCGTCGCCAGAATATCCGCCCGCTCGACGAGTTCGTCGGGTGCGCGAAACTGAACCCGATTCGTGTTCGAACTCATTATCTGACAATCTTCCGTCTAACTCAATAGTAGTGTGTGATTGACTGACCGACGATCAAACAACGCAACGGTTTAGCGGTCGGCCACTGATCCACGTGATATGCAATTCGGCGTCGACGAAGCCGGGAAGGGGCCGGTGTTCGGGTCGATGTTCGCCGCGAGCGTCGCACTCGAGGACCCCGCAGTCCTCCCCGACGGCATCGCGGACTCGAAGCGACTCGCACCCGAGCGCCGCGAGGGACTGGCGGCCACCATCCGCGAGGACGATCGAATCCGCGTCGGCGTCGCCGAGATCACGACGGCCCGGATCGACGATCCGGAAACGGACATGAACTCGCTGGCCGTGACCGCACACGCCGAGGCGATCGACGGCGCCCTCGAGGGACTCGACGAGGATACACTCGAGTCCGACTCGATTACGGGACTCTGTGACGCCTGTGACACCGACGCCGATCGCTTCGCTCGTCGGGTGAGCGAGGCCTGCGCTGCTGTTTCGTCCCTCGAGGCGTCCGCGGACGCCCTCGAGATCGACGCTCGCCACGGAGCCGACGACGACTCGAAGCTCGTCGGCGCGGCCAGCATCGTCGCCAAGGTCGAACGCGACGCCCACGTCGCCGCCATCGCCGAGGAGTACGGCCCCGTCGGCAGCGGCTATCCGAGCGACCCGAACACGCGCGAGTTCCTCGAGTCCTACGTCGACGAGCACGCTGCTCTCCCGCCGTTCGCCCGCGAGTCGTGGTCGACCTGCGAGAACGTGCTCGCCGAGGCCGAACAGACGGGCCTCGAGCAGTTCTGATCGCGGACGTCCCGGCTCTCACCTCGATTCACGCGAACTGTTGGCTCGTCTCGCGACCGACTCGAGCGGGCTGCGATCGCAGGCTGACCGCTCATTGCCGTTGCGCCGTCCAATTGCTGTGTTCGAGATGCCGATCTGTACCAACTGCAACGACCCCGTCTCTCTCGACTTTGTACGTGCGTACGGCCACGACGGAGCCGTCGACTGGTGTCCGCGCTGTCGAAACGAGTGAGCGAGGAAGCGAGGAGAATCGAAATCGAACGAGTACGCGCCGTTTATTTGTCCGTCAGCAGCCGCTGGAGGATGTCCCCGTAGGCTGGACGGGTGATCAGAACCCCGATCAGCACGCCGAGGATGGTGATGATCGCGAACCCGCGGAGGTCGCCGAGGCTTAACACGGCCAGCGGCGACATCGCGATGATCGTCGTCGCGGCGGCGGCCCCGATGATCCAGAACGCTTTGCGGAACCGCGACTCGAACACTCGTTGGGAGCTGACGTCACCTTCGTCCATCACCTCGTCGGCGATGATGATGAGGTCGTCCACCCCCGTCCCGACGACGGCGATGAAGCCGGCCACGTGAGAGAGATCCAGCGGCATGCGTATCAGCGCCGCGAAGCCGAGCAGAATGACCACCTCCGCCATCGCGGTGAGGATCATCGGCGAGGCGACGCGGACGTCGCGGTAGCGCAGGAAGACCATCCCGCTGACGGTCAGCACCGACAGGCCGCCGATGAGCAGCGAGTAGAGCTTGAACTGGTCGGCGAGCGCGGGCGACAGCGAGTACGTCTGCTCCTGACTGAAGTCCAGCGGCGCAGCCAGCGCGCCGGACTGGAGGCTCACCGAGAGGCTCTGTGCCTGCTGCTGGTTTGGCGCACCCATGACGAACGACGGATCGCTCGCCCAGGTCCCGGCCGCCATCGGTTCAGCGAGGTTCTGTCCCATCGAGTGGGCGTCGATGACCTCACCGTCGACGACCGTCAACAGACAGTACTGCGGCCCGTCGTGGTTGAAGTTGACCCCGTCATCGCCCCCGCTGAGTTGACACATCTGCTGTCCTTCACCGGTGAACCCGATATCGTTCATCCGGCTCTGGAACTCGGGCGCGGCGTTGCTGTAGACTTCGACCGGGACTTCGTATCCGCTGCCGCGCTCGGAGGCCCGTGGTGGGTCAACCGTTGCGATATCGCTGCCCTCGAGCACCGTCTCGTTCGTGTGGTTCCCCGCGTCGTCTTCGGGGTAGTAGGCGACGACCTCGACGATACCGCGTTCGGAGAGCAGTTCGCGGAGCTCGTCGGGGTCCATGTCAGGCACTTCGGTGACGATGTAGTGCTGGCCGCCGAGCTGTTCGGACTCGTAGGCGTCGCCGCCGTCGAGTCCGGCCGCGTTGATCTTCTGCTGGATCGTTGTTATCATCTGTGCGCGCGTCTCGGCGGTCACGCCGTCGCGGATGCCCTCGTCCGGGTCGACCTCGACGCCGGCCTCGGCGAGCGCTGCGGCGAACTGTTCTTCGGTCACCTCGTCAGTGAAGACCTCGGCGTGCACCTCGCCGTTGTCGTCGACGCTGACGCGTGCGTCGCCGGTATCGAGGTCGAACTCGTCGTTGCTGTACAGCGTGTTCTCGATCTCGGTGAGCCGTTCGTTATCGACGGTCCCCGTTTCCTCGTCGACGGCCCCAGCGTCGATATTCTCGGCGGTCATGCCGATGACCGGCGCGCTAATTCGAGTCCCGCCGTCGAGGCCGAGTCCGTACTCGAGGTTCGTCGGGTTGTCGTTGACGCTCTCGCCGTCGACGTAGCTGTCGTCGGCCATGATGCCGCCGGGAATAAAGAGGGCGACGAGCGCGAAGCTGACGAAGATGAGCAACAGCATCAGCCGCCAGTACTCCTTGACGAAACTGATCGGCCCCATTACGATCTCACCCCGTGGAACTTGTACCAGCGAAGCAGGCTCAGGTTTAGCATGTATGTATTCATCAGGTCGGCCGCGAGACCGACGAAGAGGATGATCCCGATCGACGCCAGCAGTTCGACGCCGAACAGCCACGCGGAGACGCCCATCACGAGCATCGCGGCCATCGACGTGACCGTCATCGTGACGCCGGTCCGCGTCGCCTGAAGGGTACTCTCGTAGAAGTCACCCTGCCGGCGCAGGATCTGGTTGTTCAACAGGATGTCCGAGTCGACCGAGTAGCCGATTAGCATCAACAGCGCGGCGACGGTCCCCAGCGAGAGCGAGATGCCGGTGATCGTCATGAACGCGAGCGGGATCACGATGTCCGAAAACGCCGAGAGGACGATCGCAATCGACGGGACGAACGTCCGAAAGAGCAAGAACGCGAGCACGCTCATCCCGAGGAACGCGACAGCGATACCCAGGAGGGCGGTCTGCTGGGTCTGTTCGCCGAAGGTCTCCGAGACCGTCCGCTCCTCTTGGACGATGGCCGCGTCACCATCCTGCTCTAGGTTCGCCTCGGCTTGCTCGGTCAGCGACGAGAGATCGGTCGAGGTGAACTGGATGATGTACTGATTCTCCGTGTCGGGGGCGGTGACTGCCTGCACCGACTCGGGCTCCTCGTCGAACGCCTGTGCGATCTCCTCCTCTGAGGAGGTCGTCTGGATGGTTAGCTCGGAGCCGCCGGCGAAGTCCATCCCCAGCTGGACCGGCGCGCCGGTCGCGAGAAACGAGCCAGTGAGGACGAGCAATGCAACCGCGAGAACGGCTAGCGGCACCGCCGCGAGTTGGCGGTTGCTGTACCGGGTGTAGTCGAACTCCGGTACGTCGAAATACCCCATGTACGCGACCACTGGGGGTCAGCAAAAGTAAGCCTTCTCAATTTCTACAGCATGTTTTTCGAAGAACGTTACTCTCGGGGCGGTGAGCTGAAGCCGCTCGAGACCGTCTCATCAGTTATGACGCCTGAATCAGGTCAGAATTCGGGAGGATCGATCGAACCGACCGATCAGCCGAGCGCGAGGACCGCAGAGCGCGTCGTGGTTTCCTATCCGGCCGACCTCTCGGACTGGGGACGGTTTCAGGTCGAGAAGCCGTCGTTTCGGGCGTTCCTGCGCAAGACTCGAGACGAGGCTCGAGCGGGCGACGTCTGGGAGGAGTTCGTCGGCGTCGGCTGCTGTGGCAACACCCTGGACGTGCCGCTGCGGGTCGAACGCGTCGACGGCGGCGCTCGAGTCGACGGCGAGACCGAGATCAGTTACGAGGTGCGAGAGGCCTGCGGGCTCGAGGGCAGTTGGCGCGTCCAGAGCGAGGGCGGCCCGAGTCGGGCCTGAAGACGGCTCGCAGCGGCCGCCGAACGGTCGTTCGCAGTGATGCACCACGGCGACGGGGCCGATCACGTCACGTAGGGTGGTTTATGTCCACTGGCAGCTAACCCGCGGTATGAGCATCGTCGCGGAGTTCTCCGTTAGGTCCGACGACTTCGCGTTGTACCACGCGCTGACGGCCGCCCCGAAGATGATCGTCGAGATCGAGCGCGTGGTCGCGACGATGGAAGATCGGGTGATGCCGTACTTCTGGGTCAGCGGGGGCGATCACGCGGAGTTCGAGACCGCCTTTCGCGAGGACGAGTCCGTCAGGAACATCGCCGAGATCGACGAAGTCGAGGGGGCCAGACTGTACCGCGCCGAGTGGACCCGGAACGTCGAGAGCATCGTCTACGCGTACGTCGAACTCGGCGCGACGATTCTCCACGCGATCGGCCGAGCGAAGTTCTGGGAGCTCCGGATGCGGTTCGACGACCGCGACTCGCTCTCCCAGTTCCAGCGCTACTGTGCCGAGAACGAGATTGCGTTCGAACTCACCCAACTCAAAGAGCAGGAGCAGCCGATGGCCAGCGCGCAGTACGACCTCACGCCGAAACAGCGCGAAACGCTGTTGACCGCGCTCGAGGAAGGATACTACGACGTTCCACAGGAAGTGACGATGAGCGAACTGGCGGACCGCTTCGGCGTCTCCCAACAGGCGCTTTCGAAGCGGTTCCACGGCGGCCACAAGAATCTCATCAGGAGTACGTTGACGATCAGCCATCCGGACGACGAGTGAGCCGTCCCAGCTAGCGGGTCTCCGTCGTCGATCCAGCGTCGCGGGACTGAGTCGTGGTATATACACCGTCGAACGCTATTTTCGCTCGCTCGTAGGTGCTGGTATGTCCGATCGATTCCGGGAGTGGCTCACGTGTCCGTCCTGTACCGACGGCGACGACGTCGGCATCCTCGTCCACGGAACTGACCTCGTCCTCGAGTGCTACGATTGCGGCCACGTGGCCGAGTTCACGGTCGAGGAGGACGTTCCGTTCAACAGTCTGCAGGCCCAAGACCTCGAGAGCGTCGCCAAAGAGCACCGTCACGATTGAGTGCACGGTCGGTTCAGACCGGGAAATTCGCCCGTCCAGTGATCCGTCGGTTCTCCCATCCAGTGGATATCGGTTCGCTTGGATTCAGCGGCGTCGTTCCCCGACTGACGACACCAGAGCGGGCGCGGCCCAGTTAGGGAACTAATCCGGCAGGTATCGAACGCTCAACACGCCGTCCTCGGGAGACCGTCGAACCTCGACGCGGACCGCCTCGAGCCGTGCCGCACGGGCGATCGTCTCCTCGTCGTCGAGGACGTCTTGGGCCGCCGCCTCGACCTCGTCCTCGGGGACGCGGAAGACGTGAATCTCGCCGGTGCCGGCGCGTTCCTCCTGAATTAGATCGCCGACGTCAGCGTCGGCAGCCAGTTCTTTTTCCAGCTGCGTCGGTTCGAGATCGCTGTCGACCAGGTCGATCGAGCGCCGGTCGTCGACCTCGACGACCTGCCACGTCACCTCGAGCGGCGGGTCAGGGGCGACGGTCGCCTCGAGGACGTCGTGGACCTCGAGGCCGGGGTTCGACGCGAGGGTGTGGACCTGTGCGGTTTCGACGTCGCGGACGACGGCCGATTCGGCTTCCGCGTGGGTGACGACGAACGTACCGGTCGTTTCGGTCATGAACGGTCGTACGGCGGGTACCGGTTTCCGGGTTTCGGCTTTCGGTCGACAGGAGAGCCTTCGTCGCTTGGAACCGGACTCGACGAAGCATTCACCCAGTTATTCAAAACTCACATAGATGTGAAAATGTGGGGGTATGAACAGTGTGCGTGCCTACTCTGCACCCGCGAATGGCACCCATATACGATAATTTATTCACCGCGTTAGCGGACGCGGAACGACGGCAGATTTTGTTCGACCTGGCGAACGGACCCGATTTGATCGATATTGACTCGCCGCCCGACATCGTCGGGGACGGCGGTGACGTACGCATCAAACGACAGCACGTTCATCTCCCCATGCTCGACGAGTACGGGTTTATCGACTGGTATCCGAACGCGAACGCTATCGAAGCAGGTCCTCGATTCGACGAAATCAGGCCCGTTCTGAAGGTGCTGGCCGAACACCACGAAACGTTCTCGACGACGTTGCCGTAACCGGACCGCGGTTTTCCATCGCGACCGATTCCGAGATTCGCACTCGGGGAACCGCTCGAACGGATACCACGTCGAAATGTACGGACAATGGGGTTTTTTTACCGCCTGTCGTACGGAGTGATAGTCGGTCGATCGAGTAGCGAGGCGCTCGAGCGAATGAGAAACTGACAGGCTTCGTCGTGGTTGGGCCAAACGAAGCCTGTCACTAACGCGTAGCAAGCGCACCCTCAAGTAGCTTGTGTGATAATCCGAGTGAATCGACTGTTACGCTCCGCCCGACCGTCGACTGCTCGTTTCGAGCGACGCTGAAACACGAATTCTTTTCCATGCGCGCGCCGTAATCTGTGTGTTCGGGTATCCGAATTCGTGGTTGGGCCATGACACAGAACGAAACTACAACGGAAGCGATTAGTCTACTGCAGGACCTCGGACTACAGGAGTACGAGGCGCGCTGCTTCGTCGCATTGAACAAATTGCCTAACGGAACGGCCAAAGAGATCCACGAAATCTCGGACGTCCCGCGCACGAGGGTGTACGACGCGATTCGCATCCTCGAGTCCCAGGGATTAGTGGAGGTACAACACTCGAGTCCACAGCTGTATCGCGCCGTCGCCATCTCCGAGGCGACGCAGATTCTCCGGCAGAAGTACGCCAGTCGGATCGACACGCTCGAGACGTATCTCGAGAACACGGACGTTCAGAATCTGGACGACGACGATCACGTCCAGGAAATCTGGTCGTTGACCGGTCACCACGCGATCGAGTCGCGGACCCTCGACCTCATCGAGAACGCGGAGTCTGAGATCGCGCTTCTCGTCGTCGACGAGGGGATCATGTCCGACGCGCTGTTCGACGGACTCGAGGAGGCGATCGATCGCGACCTCTCGCTCGTCCTCGGTGGACAGACGGAGGCGACGGCGGAAGTGCTCGAGTCGCGGCTTCCGTCAACCCAGGTGTTCGAAACCGGACTCCACTGGCTCACCGGCATCGAGGGCGACAGCGAGGTAGCGATCAGCCGGATCCTGCTCGTCGATCGCGAGACGCTGCTGATCGGTTCGTACTACCCGGATGGCGACGAAACCGGCGAGCAGGCTATCTTCGCCAAAGGGCTCCAGAACGGTGTCGTGGTGTTGTTACGCCGGTTAGTGACGGCGGGACTGCCCGAGATTCGAGATCCAGCCGACTGACGCTTCGAAACCGATGACCAGAAACCGCCGGTACCGACTCCGATGCGGGAGGGCGGTGCCGGACCCGATACCGTCGGTGGGTGCCGTATCGGGCGCGTTATGATGGTGCCGGCGGGTGCCGTGCGGAATCGAACCAGAAGTCTTCGATCGCCTGTGCGAGCGTATCGAACTCGTCGGGCGTGTCCGGTTTCGTGAGGTACGCGTTCGCCGCTCGCTCGTAACTTTCGACGATGTCTTCTTCGGTCTCCGAACTCGAGAGGACGAGAATCGGCGGCGGCGGGTAGTCCAGTTCGTCCTTGAGGATCTCGAGAATCCTGAAGCCGTCTATCCGCGGGAGGTTCAGATCGAGGAGCACCAGATCGGGGTCGGTACTCGAGGTGTCCGTCCCGCAGACGTCGAAGTATCTCGTCGCCTCTTCGCCGTCGGTGACGATGTGGAACTCGATCTCGCTGTCGATCGACTTGAACGCTTCTTGGGTCAGCCGGACGTCACCCGGGTTGTCTTCGACGAGCAGGATGTCCACCGGCTCGGTAGGGGTATGACTGGGCATTGTACTCGAAGACACCTAGTGGCGTCGGGCGCCTAAAGGTGGCCCCTACACATGTGGTGTTCCGGTTTCGCCCGTCGCAACGGGCCGAACGCGAGTCGACCGTGCGTATCACGGAACGGCTTTTACCCCGGCGGTCGCCTGCTTTCCTATGAACGTCGATATCGGTAACGCGCTCGCGTCCGTCGCCTCGCCGGGCGTCTCGAGGGAGTCTCTCGAACGACTGGACGAGCAGGTCGCGGACGCCCACGACCGAATCGAACGGGGGATGGACGCCCACGAACACGGCTACGAAGCGTTGAACCTCCCCGTACGGACCGATCCGGACGAGATCAGAACGGCCGTCGAACCGGTCGCCGACGCCGACGCGCTGATCACGGTCGGCATCGGCGGCAGCGCACTGGGTGCGGCGACGATCACCGACGCGCTCGCCGACGAGAGCGACACGGAGGCCGTCTACCTCGACAACGTCGACCCCGAGTGGGTGTCGAGCCACCTCGAGCGACTCGATCTCGAGAACGCAGCGGTCAACGTGGTCTCCCGCTCCGGAACGACGGCGGAGACGCTGGCCAACTTTCTGGTCGTGCGCGAGGCCTTCGAGGACGCGGACGTCGACTGGACGGAGCGGACCATCGTCACGACCGGCGAGTCGGGTCCCCTCCGGGACCTCTCGGACCGCCACAATCTCCCGTCGCTGAAGGTCCCCGACGGCGTTCCGGGTCGCTTCTCCGCGCTCTCTGCTGTCGGCATGGTCGCGGCCGAAGTCTGCGGGCACGATCTCGACGCACTGCTCGCGGGGGCGGCCGCCGAGCGCGAGACCCTCTCGGGATCGCTGTTCGACTGCCCAGCCTACGCCTACGGCGCGGTGAGCTACGCGCTGGACCAGCGCGGGGCCGGGATCAACGCGATGGTTCCCTACGCGGAGTCCCTCGAGACCTCCGCCGAGTGGTTCGCCCAGCTCTGGGCCGAGAGTCTGGGGAAAGACGACCTCGGGCAGACGCCGGTGCGCGCACTCGGCGTCACCGACCAGCACTCACAACTGCAGCTCTATCGGGCGGGACCGCGGGACAAACTCGTCACGTTCGTCTCGCCCGGCGAGACGGACGATCGTCCGATTCCCGACACCGACGTCGACGATCTGGCGTACCTCGGCGACGCGACGCTCGGCGAACTGCTCGAGGCCGAGTTCGAGGCCACCGAGGCCAGCCTGGCGGCGGCCGGCCGGCCGAACGTCCGGCTCGAACTCGAGCGCGTCGACGAGTACGAACTCGGCGGCCTGCTGTACGGACTGGAGGCCGCCTGCGTGCTCGCGGGCGAACTCTACGCCGTCAACACGTTCGAACAGCCGGCCGTCGAGTGGGCGAAGAAGGCGACTCGAGGGCTGCTCGGCGGCGGCGAGTTCGAAGAGGCCGAGGCCGTCGCCGAGAAAACGGAGCTTCGAATCGAACGATAGCAGCCGACACTGGCGGTTCCCCGGAATCCGCTCGACGACCTGTCGGACGGATACATCCGTGAGTAGTAGCGCGGGTGAGGCTGCTAACGGGCTCGTAGGCACAGTTATCGTGTCGTAGACGACACGTTCCCTATGGCAACACTCGAGAGCGCGACGCTCTGGACACATATCGCAGCCGGCGTCGTCGCCCTACTGGCGGGACTCGTCGCCGTCGTGACGGTGAAAGGCGGCCGACGGCATCGACGTGCCGGACGCGTCTACGTTGCCTCGATGGGTGTCGTCGTCGTAACGGTATTCCCCCTGCTCGCGCTCGAGCCGTCGTCGAATCGCGTGTTTCTCACCCTTGTCGCCGTCTTCAGCGGCTACTTCGCGTTCACCGGCTACCGAGTGCTCGCTCGAAAGCGACCGGCGGACGAGGCGGAGCCGGTCGACTGGGCGGCCGCGGTACTCGTCGTCGGCGCGTGTCTCTTCCTCGGCGGTTGGGGCGTCGGCTTTCTCGTCGGGGGCAATTCGTTCGGAACCGTGATGATCGTTTTCGGGCTGATCGGCCTCGTCGTCGGCGTCTCGGATCTCCTGGCGTTCCGCGATTCGGATCGTCGAGAGCCGTGGCTGAACGACCACCTCGGGCGAATGATGGGCGCGTACATCGCCACCGTCACCGCCGTGTCCGTCGTCAACTTCACTTCGGTCTCGCCCGTCCTGAGCTGGCTCTGGCCGACCGCGATCGGGGTGCCACTCATCTGGTACTGGTCCCGCAAGTACGCCAACACTGGCCCGTTCGCCCGTCTGGTTCCGAAGGCCTGAGTCATCCTCGAGCGGACCGACGGCCTGTCCGATCGGTTTCGCTCCGTTCCGGTTCGCCTAAGAGCGCGCACGCGAACACCCACGTATGAGCGACACCGCACGGGCGGCCGACGGCGACGGCGTCCAGCGTTCGTCGACGGCAGTCGTGCCGACCGCCGGAACCGTCCTCTCGGCCGTCGCGCTCGTCGCGCTCCTCGGCCCCGTTCGCCGCGGAGTCGCCGACCCTGCACTCTGGGCCGCGGCGGCCGCCGCATTCGTGGCTACCGGCGCCTTTTTCGCCCGCCGGCACGGGTTCCTCGAACGCCGCCTCGCCGGCTCGGTCGCCGCCGGATCGAGCCTCCTCACCGTCGTCTGCTCCGGCTACGTGATCACCCAGGGCGTGCTCGGCTCGGTCGCCGTCCCGGGCCTCGAGTGGTCGATCTCGCTGCTGTTCGTCGCGTTTTTCCTGGCGACGGCCGCCGTCGGCGTCGGCGTCGCCGACCGCACCGGTGTTTCGGGCCAGGGACTGTTCCACCGACTCGGACAGACGGTCGAGATGACGGTGCTCGGTGTCGCCGGGCTGGTCGGTATCACGGTCGCGTCGATCTTCCTCTCGATTCCGGTGCAGCTAACAGGGGGTGAGGGCCCGGAACTGGCGTGGACGGTGATCGAGTACCTCGCGTTCGCGATCGGACTCGGCGGCGTCGCGGTCGGCTACCTCGCCCTTCGCGAACGCGACCTGTCGTTTATCGACCTCGAGCGACCGACACTTCGGACGGTCGGTTGGATCGTCGTCGGCCTGATCCTGATACTCGGAGCGAACCTCGGCATCTCCGCGCTCATGGGAGCACTCGGCATCGAGTCCTCCGAGCACACGACGACACAGCGAGTGGTCGAGAACCCCGATCTGCTGTACGTCATCATCCCCGCGATGGTGTTGGTCGTCGGTCCGTTCGAGGAGCTCCTCTACCGGAATATCGTCCAGAAATCCCTCTACGAGACGTTCTCGCGGTACGGTGCCGTCGTCGTCGCGAGCGTCGTCTTTACGCTGGTCCACATTCTGGCGTACGCAACCGCCGGGGCGGGCGAGCTTCTCGCGAGCCTCTCGCTGTTGTTCGTGCTCTCGCTGATACTCGGCGTGCTCTACGAACGAACCGAGAATCTGGTCGTGCCGGCGCTCGTTCACGGTTGTTACAACGCGGTCGTCTTCGCGACGCTGTTGCTGTAGTTACGGAGTCCTGGGACCGGTAGAATCGCGACGACGGCCGGTTACGACGGGTTCTTGCGCGCCAGTTCCGAGCCACAGATCGGACAGCGATCCTTCTGTTCGTCGAACTCGCGGCCACAGCCCTGACACTGGTAGTGCCAGTGGCGCTGTTCGTCGATCCCTTCTCGGGCGATCACTTCGACGGCGACGTTGAGCTTTTCGGCGACGTTCTGCATCGCGTAGTCGTCGGTCACGAGCGTTCCGTCGAGTTCGAAACTCGCCGCGACGAGTCGGATGTCCGTCTCCGAGAGGACGTCCAGATCACCGGACTCTTTGGCCGCACGCTTAACTTTCTCGGTCGTGTCCTCGTTGGGGATGTGGATGTGCATCCCCGAGCCTTCCATCGCGTCGTAGCGATAGGCGGACTCGTCCTCGAGTTCCTCGCGGACGAGCGGAATAGTCGCAGTCTGTTCTGTCGTGTGAAAGTCGTGGATAAACGCCGAGGAGTCGAGAATGTACATTCCGTTAGCGCTGGACGACGATGTAGTCTTTCACCGCTTGGACGCGGTTGACGGGAACGAGGAACCGGCCGCCGTCGTCGCGGTCGAAGTCGACCGACCGGGACGGCAGCTCTTCGTCGGGTTCGATGACGAGGTTGTGCAGTTTGCCGGACTTGAGATCCATCGTGATGTTGTAGAGCAGTCCCAGTTCAGTGCCGTCGGAACCCATGACGGACTTCCCCGAGAGATTTTCAGCGAGTATATCGCTCATGCATACCCGTTCTTACTAATCGGTATTAAAAACCACGGCGTCGTCAGACGGACGTCGGTCGCAACGAACGATATCGGCAACGGTTCGCAGTCCTCCCGACCCACGACTCGCGGTGATACTGTCGGGCAGAAGTCAATGAAGAGAATTCGCCGGACGGAAGCGGCGAGTTTCCACAATAGTTCTGCCCGACAGTATGACGAACCCCTCGCCATCGCCGTCAACGCGGCCGCGGATGACGATGGGTTTAACTACCGCTCTACCGACGCGTTAGATAAGACCTTCTCGGGTGGTTCACCATGTCGAATACGGATACGCGCGACCCAACATCTCTCAGAACACCGATCGTCGCCGTCCTCGGACACGTCGATCACGGCAAGACCAGTCTCCTCGATAAGATACGCGGCTCTGCGGTCATCGAGGGCGAAGCAGGGGCGATTACCCAGCACATCGGCGCGACAGCCGTCCCGCTGGACATCATCTCCACGATCGCGGGCGATCTCGTCGATCCGGACGATTTCGATCTCCCCGGCCTCCTCTTTATCGATACGCCGGGCCATCACTCCTTTACCACGCTGCGCTCTCGCGGCGGTGCGCTGGCGGATATCGCCATCCTCGTCGTCGACGTCAACGACGGGTTCCAGCCCCAGACGCTCGAGGCCTTAGAAATCCTCAGTCGCTCCCAGACGCCGTTTATCGTCGCGGCGAACAAGATCGACACCGTTCCCGGCTGGAACGTCAACGAGGACTCGCCGATCAACGACACCTACGAGGCCCAGTCGGACCGCGTCCGCAAGCGACTCGACGAAAAGCTCTACGAGATCATCGGGAACTTAAGCGACGAAGGGTTCTCGGCCGACCTCTACTGGCGGGTGCAGAACTTCCAGCGCAACGTCGGCGTCGTCCCCGTCTCGGCGATGACCGGCGAGGGCGTTCCCGACCTCCTGACGGTGATGATGGGGCTCTCCCAGCGCTACATGAAAGAGGAGATGGAGATCGACGTCACCGGCCCCGGTGTCGGCACCGTCCTCGAGGTCAAAGACGAGAAAGGGTTCGGCACGACCATCGACACCGTCCTCTACGACGGGACGATCAGGGCCGACGATCAGATCGTCATCGGCGGGAAGAACGAACCGATCGTCACCGACGTTCGGGCCCTGCTCCAGCCCCGCCCGCTCGCCGAAATCCGGACCGAGAGTCGGTTCGAAAAAGTCGACGAGGTGTCGGCCGCTTCGGGGATCAAGGTCGCCGCGCCCGATCTCGAGGACGCGATGGCCGGCGCGCCCGTTCGCGTCGTTCGCGACCGGCCGCTCGAGGACGTCGTCGGCGAGGTACGTGCCGAACTCGCGGACATCGCCGTCGACACCGAAGAGCAGGGCGTCGTCGTCAAGGCCGACACCCTGGGCAGCCTCGAGGCGATGGCCGACGCACTCGACGAGGTGGAGCTTCCTATCGTCCGGGCGGAAGTCGGTGACATCGCGCCCCGGGACGTTTCGGTGGCCTCGACGGCCGAGGAGCCGAAACAGCGCGTCATCCTCGGCTTCAACGTCGACGTCCTCGGCGACGCCGAACAGCGCGCCGAAAACGACGACGTGCGGATCTTTACGGACGAAGTAATCTACCAGCTCATCGAGGAGTACGAGGAGTTCGTCGACGAACTCGAGCGCGCTCAGCAGGATACGATCCTCGAGAACGTGATTCGACCGGCCCGATTCCGGATTCTGCCGGATCACACCTTCCGCCAGAACGACCCCGCGGTCGTCGGCGTCGAGGTGAACTCGGGGACGATACAGAACAACGCGAACGTCGTCAAGTTCGAGAACAACGAACCCAACCGCGTCGGGCAGGTCAAAGGGATTCAAGAACAGGGCGAGGACGTCGACGAAGCCCGCGCGGGCAACCGCGTCTCGGTCGCCATCGACGGCCCGACCGTCGGCCGTCAGATCGAAGAGGACGATGAACTCTGGATCCAGATTCCCGAGAAGCACGCGAAGATCTTAGAACAGGAACTCGCGAGCGAGATTCCCGGCGACGAACTCGAGGCGCTGAACATGTACCTCGACAAGCAGCGCAGTCGGGACCCGTTCTGGGGCAAGTAGCTATAGTAGCCACTGAACGTCACTGTACATCCGATCGCAGGACGGCGTTGCGATCGGTATGTGAATCGTTTCAGTTGTTACTATACGTAGTCAGGTCTTCGTCGTCCACAACACTGTTCTGCCGGCTCGAGAGCCCTTGACTCAACTCGCTCCGGGACTCGACGGCGATCGTTTCGAGTTCGTCGCAGGTTTCCTCTGGGAGCGTCCCGAACCCCCTGCGCCAGTTCGGTGTCGACTCCTCGAGCAGCCGATCTATGAGCTCCGACACGCTCTCGTCGTCCCGTCTTCTCGCGTGGAGACGTTCGTAGACGTCTTCTCTAATCCGGATCGATTTCGTCTCCATACGTCTTGTCTTGACGTTCGAACACAAAAGTGGTGCCTCGAGAGCCGTACCGCCGGTCGCCATCGGAACGTCTCGTCGGCGTTCTCACCGCCCGCCCGCTCGCTCACCCGACGCTCGAACCCGCTCGTAGGCGGGTGCCAGCAGGTAGTCGGCGACTCCACCGACGACGGCGAAGGCAGCGATCTCGAGCGAGCCGAACCCGAGCGAGAGTGGTGCGTTCAACGCGCCGAACAGGCCGACGAGACCGATCCCGGGACCGATGCCGACGGTCCGCTGAGTAGTGTACTCCTCGTACCAGACGACGATTCCGAGCCCAAGTAACGCGCCGCCGACGGCGGCCACCGGACCGACGACGGAGAGCGCACCGAACAGCAGTCCACCGACGACGAGCCCGATTCCGAGCCGGCGAAGCTGTGCGACCTGATCGATCTCGTCCTCGTCTTCGGCTGACATACCGTCCGGTAATCAGTTATCCGTCTTAACTTATTCCCGTTGAACGGTTCCTGAGTGACCACAGATCACTGATCCTACAACGCCACCGCCGAATCGCCGCTATCCTTATCGTATCGTCCGGCTTATAACTCACATGAATCAGTTAGTTTGGGTTCTTGCCGTGTTGTACGTCGTCCTCGGAGCCGGGCTCTTCTACGGGCTGGCGATCGGTTCGGGGACGCTCGCTCTCGCCGCCGGTGGACTGCTCGCGGTACTCGCCGTTCCCCAGTGGATCGTCCTCTCCAGAGCCGATGGCCGAACGCACACCCCGGGGCCGGTCCCACGTGACCGAACCTGAATCCGGCTTTACTCCGCTCGCTCGAGTCGCACTCGAGCCCCTCCCTCGAGATCACCCAACGGCGATACGTCCTCGAGCAGCGCGACGACGGTGACGGGTGCAGCGGCCCGCGGTTCACCTTCGTGACTCGCCGGTGTTTCCCCCCAAAACAGACACAGCTTGTCACCTGATGGCCAGTAGGTGATCGCGCCTTCGGGGACCACCTCCCGAGCGTTTTCCGGCGGCGCGTCGAGCGCGAGATCGAAGTACAGTTCGTCGCCCCAGCGAATCCCGTCGCCGGCGACGGGGAGCGCCGACTCGAGCGCCGCCCTCGTTTCGGGTGCCTCGTCGGTCCAGGTCGCCTCGAGCGAGCGGTCGTCGACGGTCACGGTCAGACCGGCCATACGCGAGAGCAGATGCCCCTCCCACTTCAGTGTGTAAACTCCGCCGTTCGGGAGCGTTCGGCTCGCTCGCGTGCGCGTTGGATTCCCTCGAGAACGTTCTCGGGATCGTCGATAGCCGATCGATCGCAGCGGATATCGAGCCAGCGGCCGCGCTCTATGACGAGTTCGTCGTCGGTCAGCCGAACGTCGTCGATCGCGTCCCACGGCACGAGTTTTTGCTGGTGGGCCCGGTCGAGAACGATCCCGGCCTCGTGAGCGCGGAGGTCGCTCTCACCCCACCGTTTGGAGCCGTCCTCGTCGTGCGGATCGAACCAGCCGTTCGTTTCGCTCCACTGCATGAACAGCCAGAACCCGCCGTAGAGCAGAAACCACATTCCGTTGGTGTGTCCCGTATAGATGCCGACGAGGCCGCCGGCGACCAATAGGAGCGCGCCGACGGTGGTGAGAATGTCCCAGACGCCGCTGTGGAACCGGGCGTTTTGCCACGACCAGGTGGCCGTCGGTTCGTCCGCGGTCGCGGCGGCCACGTATCTGTTGCGAGTCATTCGGGCCACGCCGACGGCGACGGTGGCGGTGAGCACGGTGAAAGCAATCGTAACAGTGGTCAGCCGCGCGGAGTACTCGAGCGGGGCGAACGCGGGCACGACGAGCATCGAGGCGAAGGCAACTGCGGGGAGATAACAGCCGAGCCGTCGACTCCGGCTCAGGCCGATCCGTTCCGGCAGGCCGCGGAGTCGATCGCCGAAAATTAAGGCGAGGACCAGGACGGCTGTCACCGTACTGGGTGCGGTCGCGAGGATCGCTGCCATCGACGCGTCGGCGACGATTCCGGCGACCGTCGCCAGCCCGGCGACGATAATTCCGAGATAGAAGCCGATTGCGGCCTTGAAGCCGATATCGAGCTCCTCGCCGGTCTGTTTGGGGATCGAACGTCGTTCGTGGGACGCCACAGTGTCTCACTAGTTGTCGGTTTGCTATAAAATAATTCGGACACGGATCGCGGAGTTCGGCCGACGATCCGTACATCCCTGTAAGGATTAACACGCTGTTCGTGGTGGATCGTCGTATGCTCGCGCAGCTGTACCAGTACAAACACGAGGAGGTCCAGTTCGACGACAACCGGACGACCGGCGAGTCCCAGACCGAAGATTCGGTCAATCCGGATTCCGAGGAGTACTTCGGCGCGGATATCGAGGAGTTCGACGGCGAAATCTGGGAGACGGTCGAGTACGAGGGCGATCCGATCCAGCGCCGATCCGTTACGCTCGACGGGATCACGGCGATATCCGTTCCGCAGGAGCCGACCGACGAGACCGATCCGGGCCTTCCCGGATACACGATCCAGTTCCGTACGGGTGGTGAAATGGAGTCCATAGAGCACGCCGCGATCGTCGAAGTACAGGACGAAAATCCCCAGTAGCGGGCGAGAAAACCGGGGACGGCTCCCTGTCTTCGGAGCTACGGACGATCGGCCGATCGCCAATCTTGTCACGCTCGAGTATGACAGTGGCTCTCGCTGGCGGGCCGGTCCCGAAATCGTTTTCAACCGCTCACGCGGACAGTCGGTATGCCGACGGAATCGGACACTCATTATGACCCTTCCCTGGGGAACAAGTTCATCTTCGTCACCGGCGGCGTGATGTCGGGACTCGGCAAGGGGATCACGGCCGCGAGCACCGGCCGGCTCCTCAAAAACGCCGGGTTCGACGTCACGGCGGTCAAGATCGACCCGTATCTCAACGTCGACGCGGGGACGATGAACCCATACCAGCACGGGGAAGTCTACGTTCTGGAGGACGGCGGCGAGGTCGACCTCGATTTAGGGAACTACGAACGGTTCCTCGATATCGACATGACCTCGGACCACAACATCACCACCGGGAAGACCTACCAGCACGTCATCGAGAAGGAGCGCGCGGGCGACTACCTCGGGAAGACGGTCCAGATCATCCCGCACATCACCGACGACATCAAGCGTCGGATTCGGGAGGCCGCCGAAGGCACCGACGTCTGTATCATCGAAGTCGGCGGGACCGTCGGCGACATCGAGGGGATGCCCTACCTCGAGGCCTTACGCCAGTTCGCCCACGAGGAACCCGAGGAGAACGTCCTCTTTACCCACGTCACGCTCGTCCCGTACTCGAAAAACGGCGAGCAGAAGACGAAGCCGACCCAGCACTCCGTCAAGGAAGTGCGGTCGATCGGCCTTCAGCCCGACGTCATCGTCGGTCGCTGCGAGGACCGACTCGATCCCGAAACGAAAGAGAAGATCGCGCTCTTCTGTGACATTCCCACCGACGCGGTGTTCTCGAATCCGGACGTCGAGGACGTCTATCACGTCCCGCTGATGGTCGAAGAGGAGGGGCTCGACCAGTACGTCTTGGAGCACTTCGGACTCGCCGAAGACGCCCTGCCGGCCGCGGAGCGCACGAACGACTGGCGCAAGATCGTCACCACCGAAAAGGAAGGCGAGATCGACATCGCGCTGGTCGGGAAGTACGACCTCGAGGACGCCTACATGTCGATCCACGAGTCGCTGAAACACGCCGGCTTCGAGGTCGGCGTCGACGTCAACGTCCACTGGGTGCCGGCCGACGAGATGGCCGACGGCCACGATGGGCAACTCGAGGATGTCGACGGCGTCATCGTCCCCGGCGGCTTCGGCATGCGCGGTTCGGAGGGCAAGATCGAGGCCGTTCGCTACGCCCGCGAGAACGGGATTCCCTTCCTGGGGCTCTGTCTGGGCTTCCAGATGGCCGTCGTCGAGTACGCCCGGAACGTGCTGGGCCTCGAGGACGCCCATTCCGCGGAGATGCTCGAGGACACGCCCCACCCCGTCATCGACATCCTGCCCGAGCAGTACGAAGTCGAGGACATGGGCGGAACGATGCGACTCGGCGAGCACACGACCGTCATCGAACCGGAGACGCTCGCGTACGAGCTCTACGACGACACGTCCTGTACGGAGCGCCACCGCCACCGCTACGAGGTCAACCCCGAGTACTTCGACGACTTCGCGGACGAGCCGCTGACGTTTTCGGGTACGGCCGGAAATCGGATGGAGATCCTCGAACTCGAGGACCACCCGTTCTTCTTCGGAACCCAGTTCCACCCCGAGTACACCTCTCGGCCCGGTCAGCCGAGCCCGCCGTTTTTGGGACTCGTCGAGGGCATTCTCGAGGAGTCCGGAGCTGACGAGGGCACAGAGATCGAGAAGGAATCGACGAGCGACACCGAAACTGAGGTAACCCACTGATGGTAGAGACAGCAACGTTCGTTCCAGAGGCAGTAGCAGAGATCGGCGACGAAATCGGCGACGCCAACGCCGTTATCGCCCTGTCCGGCGGGGTCGACTCATCGGTCGCCGCCGCTTTGGCCTACGAGGCCATCGGCGACCAGTTGACTCCGGTCTACGTCGACACCGGCCTGATGCGCAAAGGCGAGACCGACCAGATCCGCGAGACGTTCGACTACATGGAGTCGCTGCGGATCGTCGACGCGAAAGATCGGTTCCTCGACGCCCTCGCCGGCGTCACCGATCCCGAGGAGAAGCGCAAAGTCATCGGCGAGCAGTTCATCCGCGAGTTCGAGCGCGAGGCGAAAGACACCGAGGCGGACTACCTCGTCCAGGGGACGATCTACCCCGACCGCATCGAGAGCGAGGGCGGGATCAAGTCCCACCACAACGTCGGCGGACTGCCCGACGTCGTCGACTTCGAGGGCATCGTCGAACCCGTTCGCGACCTCTACAAGGACGAGGTCCGGGAGGTCGCACGCCACCTCGGACTCGACGAGATCGTCGCCGAACGGATGCCGTTCCCGGGTCCCGGACTCGCCGTCCGCGTCATCGGGGAAGTGACCGACGAGAAACTCGAGGTTGCCCGCCTCGCCTGTCACGTCGTCGAGGAGGAACTCGAGGAGTACGAGCCGTGGCAGGCCCTCGCGGCCGTCATCGGCAAGGCGACGGGCGTCAAAGGCGACAACCGCGTCCACGGCTGGGTCGTCTCCGTCCGGTCCGTCGAATCCCGCGACGGGATGACCGCTCGCGCCCAGGAGATCGACTGGGAGACGCTCCAGCGCATCCAGTCCCGAATCACCGGTGGTCACGAGAACGTCGCCCGCGTCGTCTACGATGTTACCCACAAACCGCCAGCGACAATCGAGTACGAATGACGGAGCTAAACGTAGTCGTCGCCGGCCCTGACGAGGACGCGATCGGCGACGCCCTCGAGGCCGAGGGCGCGAGCGTCACCCGTCTCAACGGCGTCGTCTCCCGACCCGCACTCGAGGAGGCCGGAATCGTCGACGCCGACCTGTACGTGCTGACCGACGTCGGGCAGGCGACGACGATTCCGGTCGTCTGCGATCTCACCGACGACATCCGGACCGTCGTCTACGCGCGCGACACCGTCCCGGAGTTCGTCAAGGGACAGCTCGACCTCGCCGTCGATCCGAAGCTGATGGACGCCGCGATGGTCGCCGAAGAGCTGACCGGTTGAATCGGGACGACGGCCGGTTTCTTTTAACCGAACGCGTGGCTCGAAAGAGACGGATCCTGGTACTGTCTCGATAAAATCGTTATTGTGAGTGATATTGGGAGTATAAACGTTCGTAAGCCCGTTTTCGGCCGGGTAAACTCGGATTGAATTCGACGGAATCCGGTGTAAGATTCTAATACCATCGCCGCCGTTCAAGTGGCTCCCACCGATACTGACAGATGGAGGTCGACGGGCAGACCCCACCAAGGCATCCACCGCCTGTACCCGTGACTTCCAGCAACCCCACCACAGCACCCTTCCCCCCACCATTGCCACACCGTACCGTTTCCCCGGTTTCGACGCGGGCTCTTGCACCAGCCCGGGTCACCTGCGGTTGGCAGTCGAGGCGCGTCTTCTTCGCGCCTCGAGTTGGGTTCTAGCCGACGTCCATCGTCGATAAGCAGCACCGCCCGTTTCGTACTCAGTCCTCACGAAGCCGTTTCAGTACGGGAATCTCCTCGAGTCGCTCGTCGTCGAGTGCCGACCAGTCGATTCCGGTCGGCTGCGGTCGTCCGTCCGGACGCAGCGTTCGCTCGGGCGTGACGAGCAGGTCCATCGAGACGTCGTGGTCGTCGATCGCGACCGCTTCGTCGATCACCTGTCGTTCGTGGACGGTCGTCGCGACCGTCGTCGACGAATCGACGAGTCCGAGATCGTAGAGGATCGCGTACTCGAGGTCGCTGTAGCCCTCACCCTTGCCGATCCGATCGCCTGTATCCGTCACCGCAACGCTGCCCGAGACGATCAGGTCGATCGGTTCGACCGCGTCGGGGCCGACCTGTTCGCCGTGTTTCGACGACCCCGACACCGTCGTCGCCGCGTCGTAGTCCTCGAGTACGTCGGGATCCAGTTCGAGAAAGCAGTCTTCGTCCGCGAGTCGCGGGACGGCCATGTAGACCGTCTTCCCCTCGCGGAGGGCGCGTCGCCGGACGGGCAACTGCGGCGCGTCGGGGTTGGCCTTGATCGTCGACGCCGACTTCCATTCGGGTGTGGCTGCGAGTCGGTCTGCAGCCTCGTCGGCCCCGGCGAAGTTCGGGATCCGGCCGTGCGGTGGGAAGGGGAATCTGGCCTCGCCGCTCTCTTCGAGATCGTCCCAGATGCGTTCGCGGACGGACTCCTTGTCGACGTCGCCGGTTCGGTCGTCTCGGTTCCGATCGCCGTCACTCATTTGCGTCTCCGACCGTGGATTCGCCATCGGTGTCGTTCGTCGTCTCGTCGTCTCGGTCGCTTTCGTCGTCGTCCCGCTTGCTCTCGTCCGTATCCCCCTCACTTCCGGCTTCGCCTCGCTCGCTCTCGTCTCGGTGTGCACGAGCGACCCCGACGAGGTGGCGCATCTCGGGCAGGATGATCTCCTCGATGCCGAGCCGAGCCGCGGGCGCTTTGCCGGGCAGACAGAATATCGGAACGTCGTCGGCGATGCCCGCGATCGTCCGGGCGGCGACGATCTGACTCCCGACCGCCTCGTAGCCGAGCGCGGTGAACAGCTCGCTGAACGCGGTGAGTTCCTTCTCGAGTAACGGTTCGACGGCTTCGATGGCGACGTCGCTCGGTTCGACGCTGGTCGCGCCGCTGGTCACCACGACGTCGACGTCGCCGCGGTCGATCATCCGGGCGACGATCGACTGGACTCGGTCGTGGTCGGCGTCGATGTGTTCCCGCGTCGCAACGTCGTGGCCCGCCTCCTCGAGCGCCGTGACGATGACGTTGCCGGCGGGGTCCGACTCGAGTTTCCGGTCGGCCGAGATCGTGACGACGCTGACGCCGAGCGGCTCGCGCTCGGCCTCCTCGGTGGCCCGGTCGTCGTCCCCGTTCTCGTCAGTTTCCGGGTCTTCGATTGCAGTTTCTTCCCCCTCCGGCGACGTGTTCCGGCTCGGATCCGCGGTCATACCGCCTCGTTCGAGCGCCGATGGGTAAAACACTGGCACTGTCCGTCCACCCTCGGTTCGCGGCAGTACGAACTGCTGTCGCTCTCGAGGTCGTCAATGGTGCCCTGAAAGCGGTCCGCCGGTGCTGGGAGCCCAACTGTTATGGACGACGTTTCCGTTGCATTGGGTGTATGCAGGCAGTCAAAATCACCGAACACGGCGACACCGACGTCATCGAGTACGGGGAGTATCCCGATCCCGAGGTCGACCGCGACGAGGTGTTAGTCGACGTGAAGGCCGCGGCGCTCAACCATCTCGACATCTGGACGCGGCGAGGGATGCCCGGGCTGGATCTCGAGATGCCCCACATCCCGGGCAGCGACGGGGCCGGTATCGTCGAGGAAGTCGGCCAGGACGTCACCCGATTCGAGGAGGGCGACCGCGTCGCGCTCTCGGCGGGCGTCGGCGACCTGCGGATGGACGACCCGACGCTCGATCCCCGCTATCACATCATCGGCGAGCACGTTCCGGGGATCCACTCCGAGTACGCCGCGATCCCCGAGGACAACCTGATTCCCGTCCCCGAGCACGTCGATTGGGAGGTCGCCGGCTCGAGCTGTCTCGTCTTCCAGACCGCCTGGCGGATGCTGATCGAACGGGCCGACCTCGAGGCCGGCGAGAAAGTGCTCGTCCTCGGTGCGAGCGGCGGGGTCGGCCACGCCGCACTCCAGATCGCGGACTACGCGGGCGCGGAGGTGTACGCGACCGGAAGCACTGAGGAGAAACTCGACTACGCCGAAGAACATGGCGCAGACTACGTCTGTAACTACGAGGAGGAGGACTTCGCGGACTGGGTCCGCGAGGAGACCGGCGGTCGCGGCGTCGACGTCGTCGTCGAGCACGTCGGCGCGCCCACGTGGCAGGACTCGATCAAGAGCCTCACCAAGGGTGGTCGACTCGTTACCTGCGGCGGCACTGCCGGTGGCAACCCCGAGACCGACATTCCACGGATCTTCTGGAACCAACTCGAGATCATCGGCTCGACGATGGCGACCCCCGACCAGGTCGACGACGTGATGGAACTCGTCTGGGATGGAACCTTCGAGCCCGCGATCCGCGAGGAACTGCCGATGAGCGAGTCTGCGCGCGCCCACGAGATCATCGAAAACCGAGAAGGGTTCGGGAAGGTCGTCGTCCGGCCCGACAGCGAACTGTAGTCGCCACCGGCAGCCAGTCGTGCGGATTTCCCGGTCGGGATCGATTCGTGAACAACGCTCGGTATCGGTGAAAGCGTTGCCAGCCGGACCGATCAGGCTCCGTGCGGTGGCGCGCGCTGTCGGTCGGCCGAACGAAAGTGAGGTCGGGCGACGAAAACGTGCGAGGGATGAGCGAGTGAACATCGTGAACGAGTGAATCGGTTGGGGAGGGTGTGGCACTCATCGCTGCCAGCAACTGCGGAACACTCGTTTCCATTAGCCTCGTTTCGCAACACGAGCGTTCACTACGCCCAGCGAGTGATCGGGTCGAATCGACCAGAATTTCCGCCGACTCCGACCGCCGACTCGAGAGCCACCGGAACCGTGAGGGCTTTCACCACGGACTCGAAAGTCCCACGTGTGAGTTCGAGCGACGACGGCGGCTACGTTCACGACCCCGCAGCGTTCGACGAGGACGGAGAGCCGACGGAGTCGGCCGACGACGACTGGCTCGTCAATCCGGCTCATCCCGAGACGACCGACCGCGAGTTCGACTGGCGGGGCTGGACGGTCGTCGGCATGATCGTCGTCGCCTTCATTATCGCTCCGGCGGCGATCCTCCTGTGGCCGCCGGACGTTGGCTACCGCTTCGCGCTCTTGACCCTTCCGCTGTTTCCAGCCTTCTTCCTCGCGGTTACAGCCGTCTGGGCGACGACGCGTCCGTAGTCCGCCGAAAAATCGAGTCGGTAGTTCAGTGGTCTTCTACAGGGGGCCCGGGCCGTGGGTTACTGAATCGACTCTCGTGACTCGAGGCGGTCCTCGAGTCGCTCGACGACGGCCGATCCGTGGACGACGTCCCCATCGGGAGCGTCCGAACCGTCGACGTACGCAGTCATCGCGTCGACGAGCCGTCGCGCCTGATAGCTCGTGAGTACCGTCGTCCCGTCGCCATCCTCGAGCGCGTCGAACAGCTCGAGCGCCCACTCGGGCGGTGTCTCGTCGTCGTCGATAGCGCCGTCGATTTCGCTCGCGAGGAGCGCGTGGACGACCCACTGCTCGTCGCTGGAGAGCGTGACTTCGTACGTCTCTGTTTCCGGTTGTGGGGAGGTCATTGCGTCACACGGACCGATTTCGTCGGTCCTCAGCCGACGCTACGAAGTGGGGTCGTATAAGCCTTGTTGCTTGTTATCACGCGTCGGACGTGCGGCTGACGGTGACACGTCGCCCGGCCGGGCTCACTCCGACCGTATATCCCGCCGCATCGCGATCTCGAACCACGGGCAGAGTCGAAGCTGGCGGTACCACTCGGGGTTCGAGTGGAGGCGCTCGTAGGGCACCCACATGAGTCCCGCGACCTCCTCCTCGTTCGGCTCGAGGCTGCGATCTGACAGCGTCAGCTTCAGAACGGCACAGACCTCGTGTTCGACGCCCGCGTTCTCGAAGTAGCGCTTGTACTCGAAGCGGTCGGTGAGTCGCAGGTCGTCGTACTGGTCGGGAGCGATTCCGAGCTCCTCCTCGAGTCGTTCGCGGGTGGCTTCCTCCTGGCTTTGGCCCTCGACGGGGTGAGAGGCGACGGTGCCGTCCCAGTAGGTGCCCCAGAGGCGCTTGTCGGGAGCGCGCTGGGCGAGCAACACGTTCCCGTCGCCGTCGAAGACGAGCGAGGTGAACGCCCGATGGCGAATTCCGTCGCCGGTGTGGGCGTCGAGTCGGTTGACGAGTTCGAGTTCGGTGTCGTCCGCATCGACGGCGATCACGTCCTGTTCGGCGTTCTCGTGGGGGAGTTCGTCGCGTGGCGCGCTCATACGTCCACAATTGTAGAGGGTCTTGAAACCAGTATCGTCTCGTCTCGTGGTCCGTGGCCCGTTCGAAGCCCCTCTCCGGGCCGTGGGTGGGTCACGCGGATTCCGAGTCGTCGACCGCGTTGCCGTCCGGATCGATCCGATAGTCCGCGCCCACGGCGACCTCGAGTGCACCCGCGTGCGTCGTGACCTCGAGCGTCTCCGCCTCGAGTAACTCCCCGTCGAGACTGTACTCGATCGGTTCGGAGCGTCGGCTCTCGACGGTCACCGACGGCACTCGTTGGCGGACGATGTGCGCCTGCTGTCGATCGAAGAAACTGCCGAGTGCCGCCTCGGTCAGGAGCTCGATCGGCGACGCGTTTTCGACGATCGTCACCTCGAACAGTCCGTCTTCGACGTTTGCCTGCGCGCGGCGCGCGCTCGTAAATCGACGGCAGTTGCCCACGAGCACGAACATCGCGTCGCCGGTCCAGACCTGCGTTCGATCCGTCTCGCTCTCCGACGTCGGATGGCCGTTAGGCCCCGTCGCCGACCCGTTTTCGAGTACCGCTCGAAGTGGAAGCGATTCGAACGAGGACACCGTCTCGAGCGTCTTTCCGACGTACGCGAGGACGCCCCACGTTCGCTTCTCCTCGGAACTCGTCACGCCGCTCGCCTCCGCCGTAATACCGCCGACACAGGAGTTGACGAACGCCCGTCCGTTCGCGACACCGAGGTCGATCCGACGTCGCCGTCCTGTCTCGATCACCTCGAAGGCGTCGTCGATGCTCCCGACGCCGATATTCGACGCGAAGTTGTTGCCCGTCCCCGCCGGAACGACGGCGAGGGTCGTTCCTTCGAGAGCATCTGCGTCGACGAGGCCGTTGACGACTTCGTTGATCGTGCCGTCACCACCCGCGGCGGCGACGAGACGCGCGCCGCCCGCTGCAGCTTTCCGGGCGGACCGCGTCGCATCGCCCGCGTTCTCGGTCAGCTCTACCCTGAAGCCGCGGTCGCGTGCGAGCGTCGTGATTCGGTCGACGTGGTCCTCGCCGCCGCTCACCGGGTTGCAGATCAGGACGCGTTCCTCGTCGCTACTCCGACTCATACGCTCACTTAGTTCAGCAAGAACAAAACCGCCCGTTCTCGTTTCGCTAGATATGTTCGCCGTCGACCTCCACGCGCACACGCGATTCTTTCACGGGCGGCGTCGACTCGGCGACCGGTTCGATCCCGTCGGCGTTCGAGTCCTCGCTCGCGCCGGCCGACGGCGAGGGCTCGACGGCGTCGCGACGACGAACCACGACTACTACACGCCGTTTTCGTCGGACGACGTGACGCTGATTCCCGGTATCGAGGTGTCGACGACCCACGGGCACGTCCTCGTCGTCGGTCCCGATCCGCCGACCGAGACGGTTCCACTCGAGTACACGCCGGCCGAAGTCGTCGAAATGGCACACGAACGCGGCTGTGCGGCGATCGTCGCCCACCCCTATCGGGGAAGCGACGTCCTGAGCGATCGCTTCGCGGGCGTCCCGTTCGATGCGATCGAGATCAACGGCAAGCATCCGCGGACGCGTCCGCTCGTCGAAGCGATCGCCACGACGCGAGAGCTACCGGTTGTCGCGGGCAGTGACGCCCACTTTCCGTTCGAAGTAGGCCGGGCTTACACGCTGGTCGACGCGGACGCCCTCACCCCCGAATCGGTCGTCGACGCCATTCGTGACGGACGCGTCGAACCGCGCGTCGCCGATGGTGCGGTCGACGAACTGCTTCGGCGCGGCTATCGGGGGGTTCACAGGCGAAAACACCCGAACGGGGTACTGGCGAAATCGGCGGCCGCTATCGACCGACTCACCGATCCGTGAACTGGTGTGCGTTCTGACTAGTGAAATAGTACCACCGTGTTATTTCACGTCGATCTGCACGGAAGAGCCGTACGGCGGCGATGTGGATGCGGTGTGTGCCGTTATCGTCTCGGTCGTCGTCGAGAGTCTCCCAGACGAATAAAACTCTTTCGCCTGCAGACGAAATATGTCACTAACGGAGTCTACGATCGCGGTTTACACGGCCTAATTACGGGCGGAATACAGACGCTCACGTTCCATAATGTATGCCTGTAGGCTAAAATAACTTAACCAGCTCCTGAACGGGCGTCTAAACGACAGATGGCCCAGCAACTCACAGATCGTACGGAATCGAACCGCGACGAAACTACCACGGGGACCGTCCAGACGATGTCGGACGACCAATCGGGCCTTACTGTAAACGTCATCGACACGGTTCGAGTGATGGACCGCGACCGATGGAACGACGTCGTCGAACGCGCCGAGCTCGGCACGGTCTTTCATCGCTACGAGTGGATCGAGGCGATCGAAACGGGTCTCGAGTATCCGGCCAGACACATCGTCGTAGAGAAAGACACGAATCCGATCGGGGTGTTCCCGAACTTCGTCGTCGAGATTCCGAAGACGCCGTTCTACAAGCTGACGTCGATCTATCCCGGATTCGGCGGGCCACTCCTGACGACTGAGGTCTCGGAATCGCTGTCGAAGATTCTCGAGGTGGTGCCCGAACTCTGCGACAATCGAACGATCGTCCACGAGATTCGGGCCTCGAATACGAACTTCCTCCGGTACAACGACTTCATGGAGGCCGAGGGGTACGACTCCAGTCGCGTCGGCGGTCGGTTCGTGATGAACCTCGAGAAAGGGTACGACGACATCTTCGAGGAGATGGACAGTTCGAAACGTCGGGCCATCCGGCGCGGCCGCGAGACCGACCACGAGATCGTCGAAGCGGAGCTCACGCAGTCGACGCTGAAGCGCTTCCACGAGAAGTACGAACGGCACATGGAGAGCGTCGGCGGCACGGTCTACCCGTTCGAGTTCTTCGAGCAGTTAGCGAACATGGAAGACCGTATCCTCCTGCTGGAACTCTACATCGAGGGCGAGTACGCCGGCGGGTTCATGGAACTGCTCAACGACGAGCAGAACACCGTTCACGGCTTTTTCGCCGCCGTTCCCTCCGAGTACTTCGAGTATCACGCGTCGGAACGGCTCTACGACTACCTGTTCCAGTGGGCCATCGACGAGGGCTACGAGACCTACGACTTCGGGGGTGGGGGCGCGGACTTCGAGGACGGCGGCTTCTCGTTCAAAGAGGAGTTCGGCGGACAACTGCTCCCCAACATCTACTGGGAGCGTGGCACCGGACCGACCTGGAAACTGGTCGAGACCGGCCGGACGCTGTACAATCGGTACAATCGCGAGACCGAGTCGGCCTGACCCGATCCGGTCTAACAACGACAGCGGCGTGCCCGTCAGAACTGCCCGGACGCCGGTGAAATCGTCGTGACCGTTCGGACGACGGTCGGTGGGTATCGAGCCCACAACCGAGCGGAAAGCCTGGCAGTCGCCGACTATTTCTCCTCACTTGCTATTTAGTTATGTGAACGTACTTTCTGATAGTAAAATGGCTTAACTGGTAGCCCGAGTTCCTAGTGCCAGAGTACAAATGTCCCAGTACGCCACTTCGAACGTCGGGTCGAGTCGGGACGTCGGGTACGCTCGGACGATGGCCGGGCCCGAATCCGACCTCGAGGTAACCGCCGTCGATACGATCCAGGCGTTCGACCGCACGCGGTGGAACGAGGCCGTCGACCGATCCCCGCTCGGCACCGTCTTTCACCGATACGAGTGGCTCGAGGCGATCGAACGAGGGCTCGAGTACCCGGCCAGACATCTCGTGGTCGAGAACCGTGCCGATCTGGTGGGACTGTTTCCAAACTTCGTCGTCCCGATTCCGAAAACGCCGTTCGATCGACTGACGTCGATCTACCCGGGGTTCGGTGGCCCGTTGTTGACGGACGACGTCCCCGAGTCGCTCTCGCACGTCTCCGACGCGATACCGCGACTGTGTGATCACCGAACGATCGTTCACGAGATTCGCGCGTCGAACACGAACTTCCACCGGTACGACGACCACCTCGACGCCGAGGGCTACGACTCGAGCCGCGTCGACGGTCGATTTCTGTTGAATCTCGCCAGCGGGTACGACGCGGTCTTCGACGGAATGGATAGCTCCAAACGCCGAGCCGTTCGACGAGGTCGAGATACCGACCACGAGATCGACGACGTCGAGCCCTCCCGGGAGAATCTGACCACATTTTACGAGGCGTACCGAACGCGGATGGAGAGCATCGACGGGACGGTCTATCCGTTCGCGTTCTTCGACCGACTGCGAGCAATGGACGAACGGTTGCTCCTCGTTTCACTCTCCGTCGAAGGGGAGTACGCCGGTGGCTTTCTCGCCCTTCGAAACGACGAACGAGGTATCCTTCACGGGTTCTTTGCCGCCGTTCCCTCCGAGTACTTCGAGTATCATGCCTCCGAACTCGTCTACGACTACCTCTTCCGGCGGGCGATCGACGAGGGCTACGAGTACTACGACTTCGGCGGCGGGGGCGCGGACTTCGAGGACGGGGGGTTCACGTTCAAAGAGCAGTTCGGCGGCCGGCTCGTCCCGAACCTCTACTGGGAACGGGGAATCAGCCCCGTCTGGCCGCTCGTCAAGCGGGGACGGTCGCTCTACTGGCGGTACGGGAACTGATTTGAGTCGCGTTTCGACGAGTCCAAGAGCCGTGCGTTCGGATCTAGCCGAGTTCCTCGTCGAGAATCAGTCGCGTTTTCGTGCTCACGACCTCTTCCTGATCGCGGGCTTTCGTGATGAGGTCGTTCACGCCGCGCGTGTCCGCGGCGTCGACCACGAGGACGATGTCCTGTTCGCCCGAGACCATCCAGACGAAGTCGACTTCTTCCCACTCGGCGATCCGCTCAGAGACGGCCTTGGTATCGACGTCGACGGCGACGCCGACCTCGAGCATCGCCTTGACGTTGCCCGTCCGGGTCGAAATAGTGAATCGTTCGATAACCTCGTCGTCCATCATCCGTTCGACGCGGTTGCGGACGGTCCCCTCGCTCGTCCCGACCTCGTCGGCGATCTCCGTGTACGGTGTTCGGGCGTCTCGCCGGAGCATATCGAGGATCTGGCGGTCAAGGTCGTCCATGGAGATCTGTGACTACGCGCGACCTGCACTTACCGATTACGAATTTCGTAACTCAGCTTCGAAGACAACACTTATGACGGTCGCTCCAATACGTAGATCGTAATGACAGCTGCCTACGTTGCACTGGAGGGTGGCCACGTGATCGAGGGACGTGGTCGCGCTCCGGGAACGGCTCGTGGCGAACTCGTTTTCACGACGGCGTACACCGGATACGAGGAAAGTCTTACGGATCCGTCCTACGAGGAACAGATCCTGACCTTCTCGTACCCGCTGATCGGAAACTACGGCGTCCGAGAAGAGCGGTTCGAGTCCGATCGCATCCACCCACGCGCCGTCCTCGCGAAGGAACTCACCGAAGACGTCGCCGAGTGGCTCGCAAGCGAGGGCGTCCCCGCAGTCGACCACCTCGACACCCGCGAAGTCGTCACTGACATTCGAGACGGCGGCGCCATGAAGTGCGGGATCGCCGTCGGTGACGACGTCACCGAGGAAGACGCGCTGGCGGAACTCGAACAGTGCAAGGGCATGAGCGAGCACACCGAGATCGGCGCGCAGGTCAGCGTCGACGAAGCCGAAGTCCACGGCGCGGACAACGACGGCGAAACCGTCGCGCTGGTCGACTGTGGCGCGAAGGGGTCGATCGTCGACTCGCTGGTCGCCCGCGACGCGACGGTCCACGTCCTGCCACACGACGCGAGCGTTGCGGACGTCGAAGCCGTCGACCCCGACATCCTGTTCATCTCGAACGGTCCCGGCGACCCCGCGAACTACGAGAACGCGATCTCGCTCGTCGAGACGTTCGTCGAGGACACGCCGGTCGCCGGCATCTGTCTCGGCCAGCAGATCGTCGCCGAAGCCCTCGGCGGCACCACCGAGAAGATGACCTTCGGTCACCGCGGCGTCAACCAGCCGGTCCTCGACCTTGAGTCCGGCCAGGTCGTCATGACGACCCAGAACCACGGCTACACCGTCGCCGACCCCGGCGAGCACCTCGAGGTCACCCAGGTCAACGTCAACGACGACACGCCGGAGGGGATCGACGGCATCGAGTACGACGTCATCACCCGTCAGTACCACCCCGAAGCCAACCCCGGCCCGGAGGACACCCTCGACTTCTTCGACGACGTCCTCGCGATGGCCGACGCGCGATCGACGGCAGCCGTCCCCGCCGACGACTGATCAGCGCTTTCGAAGTTCGTATTCCGTTTTCCACTCCCCCGTTCTCGAGACGACTCACAAGCTTCAACAGCCCCTCGCTCGTCGAATCGGACGATGGAGCGTCCGCTCGCCCTCTCGAGTTTCGCCACCCAGAGCCGTGTCCAGCACGCGTTGACGGTGGTCGGCGGGCTGGCGCTCTGCCTCGTCGTCTACTTCGGAACCGTCGCGGCCGTTTTCGGCAGTCTCGAGGCGCTGGCGACCGAATCGAGCATTACCGAACAGCGCGTCGGCGGCGCCGTCGCGGCGGTCGCCGTCTGGACGTACTTCGGGCTCGCGTTCGTGCGCGGCTACGGCGGCCCGGTCCTGAATCTCGTCTATCCGATCGCGATCGTCGTCGTCGCGCCGTTCGTCGCTCGCTGGGCCCTGTTCGGTCCCGACGTGAGCGGACTCGTCTCGCGGTTCGTCGGATTGGTCCTCATCGAGCCCCTGGCCACGACGCTGCTCGTCGTGCTCCCGGGCGTTGCCGCGTTTCTCGCCGTGTTGACCGTCTGGTCGACCAGCATCGCCGAGGAACGCCGGCGTGAGTGGGAACGTCGCCATCTCTCCGCTGCGTTCTACGACGCGTTCGTCGCCGAAGAGTACGAGTAGTTCGGTCCGCCTGAGGTGCCAGCCGATTCAGGAGGATTCGGTGACGATGTCGGCGACGCGCCACCGGTCGAACAGCCGCTCGTCGGCCGGTATTTCGAGTTGGAACAGGTTCATCAGCGGCCCCTGATAGCGCATTCCGCCGGCGACGACACGGTCGTTCTCGACCACGGTCAGATCGCTCTCGATGGGGTGGCCTCGAGTCGGTCGCGCACGGACTCGATGTCGTATTTCGGGGTGATCCCCCAGCGGCGCAGAACAGTATCGGGATCGGCCCCGGCCATCGCCTCGTAGTCCAGGACGCCCCAGTCGTCCGACCAGTCGTAGTCGCCAAGGGCGGTCGCCCGCTACTCGTCTCGCTCGGTGGAGCCCAGTATCTCGAGCGCGTAGTCGGGGCGGTTCGTCACCAGCACGTCCGGGCCGACCTCTAAGGCGTCGCGGACGGTTCCCTCCGTATCGACCAGCTTCCAGATGCCCGTAGTGCGACCGTCGGCGCGAACCTCGTCGACGAACGTCGACGCGAGGTGCGGCGCGTAGTGACAAAACGCGACGTCGGCGCCGCATTCGGCGGCCGCGGTCGCCAACTGTGACGTCGGCGTCGAACCGACCAGTCCCGTCGAGACGCCGCGACTCCGCGCCGGTTCGAGCGCGGCCGCGTCGAAGCCGATGATCGTCGTTCGATCGAGCAGTCCGTAGTCGTCGACCGTCTCGAGGATCGCGTCGGTGTCTCCCGTCTCCTTCACCTCGAGGTAGATCGAGACGTCCGTCTCGGCGAGTCGCTCGAGCGCCGGCTCGAGCCTGATAAGCGGTTCGCCGTCGATCTCCGCTCCCCGAACGTCCGCCCACGGCGTGTTCCGAATCCAGCCGTGTCCGTCCGAGTCCCAGTCCAGAACGGGGTCGTGAAAGAGGAGGAGTTTGCCGTCGCTGGTCCGGCGAACGTCGAGTTCGATCCCGTCGACGCCGACCTCGAGCGCGCGCTGGATCGCGGCCATCGTGTTCGGCGGCCCGAGTCCCTCCGCACCGCGATGGCCGACGATCTCTGGCGGTTCGTCCGGGAGCGATCCGCTCGTGACGAGCGGCGAGAGACCCCACACAGCCAGCGCCGAGAGACCGGCTCCCGCTCCCGCGAGCAGACGTCTCCGGGAGAGGGTCGGGTGGGAGGGCGAAGGCATGCCTACTACTCGTTGGCGAAGCTATATGAATTTTCTACTCCGAACTGGTGTGTCGGAACGAAACTGACTGTCGTCGACCGATCGAACCACAGGGTGGTCCCGAACGCACGCCGTGAGTCCGACGGTTCACCGAATCGAAATCATTTCGCTGTCAGAAATCCTATCTTCTCTCGTGAGCCGACGCGAACGTCTCCGGGACTGGTCGTCCACCCACCCCGTAGCAACAATTTTTCTGGTCCTCGCAGCCGTTCCCACCGCACTCGCCGTCTTCTCGTTTCGACAACCGATCCCGATCCCGGACGCGATTCTCTCCGAACTCGAGATCCTGTTCTGGCTGCTCGTCTACGCTCCCGTCTCCGGGATCAGGTCGGTCCTGTTCGAGCCGTTCGGACTCGAGGTGCTGTTCTCGATTCCGGGACTCGAACAGACGCTGATCGTCGTCACGCTCCTGGGATTTTACTACTGTCTCAGTTACGTACTCGTTCGAGGCGTGCGTCTGGTCCACCGGCAGTACGACGCCAGCCGGTGAACGCAGGAGCGGGCCGTCGCTACGCCCTACGCCGCATCCTCAAACCCGTACGTCACCGTCACCGACGCGCTCACGCTGACGGGGTCGGCGTCGAACTCCGTCTCCGGCGGGGCGGCGTCGTCGGTCTCCGCGACGTCGTCCGCCGCGTACCGGGTCGTCCCGTAGCTGACGTCGCTCGTCGTCACGGAGTTCGTTCCGGTGATCTCGACGCCCCGGTTGGCCGCGACGTGTTCGGCCTCGCTATCTGCGTTCGCGAGCGCTTCGTCGAGTGCGTCGTTGCGGAGTTCTTCGCGCGTTTCCTCCCGCAGGGCGAAGTTCACCCGACCGATGTCGTCCGCACCGGCGTCGATCGACTCGTCGATTACGACGCCGGCCTCCTCTACGTCGTCGATCGTGAGGTGGAACGACCGCGATCCTTCGAACCCGTCGCCGTCCCGCTCGGGATGGATTCGAAACCGCCCTTCCTCGACGTTCTCGTCGGGGAGTCCGAGGTCGTCGAACGCCTCCCGAAGCGGATCGGATCTCGAGGCGAGTTCGTCCCGGACCTCGTCGGCCGTGTCGCCGCTCGCTTCGATCCCGACGCTGACCGTCGCTTGGTCCGGCTCCGCCTCGACCTCGCCGTCGGCACTGACGGTGATTTCGTTTTCGGTCGTCTCGCCGGTCGTTTCGCCGCCCTCGTCGCTGCTGAGGGCACTGCCGGTACAGCCGGCCATCGCCGCCGCCACGCCGATACTCGACGCCGCGAGGAACTGTCGTCGATCCATATCCGTCCGCACACGTGGCAGCGAAAAAACACCTCGTCTAGCTCAAACGCGCCTTTCACTCAGTCGTGCCGAAACCAACGAAAGACTCGCTTCGTTCGCCTTTCGAGTTTCAGATGCGATCTCGCCACCGCTCAATCGTGTCTGAAAGACCGCTGTCCGGTAAACGCCATCGCAATCCCGTGTTCGTCCGCCGCCTCGATTACGTCGTCGTCGTTGACCGAGCCGCCGGGCTGGACGACCGCCTCGATACCCGCTTTCGCGGCCTCCTCGATGCCGTCCGGGAACGGGAAGAAGGCGTCCGAGGCCATGACCGCGCCCTCGGCATCTTTCCCCTCCGCGTGCTCGTCGGCTTTCATCGCCGCGAGTCGAACCGCGTCGACGCGGGAGACCTGTCCCATGCCGACGCCGACCGTCTCGGTCCCCTTCGTGAAGAGGATCCCGTTCGATTTGACGTGTTTGAGCGTCTGCCAGGCGAACACCATCGACTCGAGTTCCTCGTCGCTCGGCTCGCGTTCGGTGACGATCTCGAGGTCGTCAACCGAGATCGACTGCAGGTCGCGTTCCTGAACGAGCCGGCCGCCGACGAGTGGCTTCTCGGTGAAGCGCTCCGTTCGTTCACCTAACTCGCCGACATCGAGCACACGGAGGTTGTCTTTTTCGAAGAGTACCTCGAGGGCGTCGTCGGTGTAGCCGGGCGCGACGACGACCTCCTTGAACGAGTCGATGATCTGCTCGGCGGTCTCGGCGTCACACTCCCGGTTCAGGGCGACGATGCCGCCAAAGGCGCTCATCGGGTCCGTCGAGAGGGCCTTCTCGTAGGCCTCGGTCAGGTCGTCTGCGGTTGCACAGCCCGCCGGGTTGGTGTGTTTGATCACCGCGGCGGCGGGTTCGTCGAACTCCTTGATGAGATTCAGCGCGCCGTCGGCGTCGTTATAGTTGTTGTAGGACAGCGCCTTCGCGCCCTCGTTCAACTGGTCGGCGTGGACGACGCTGGCCTCGTCCGCGGTGTAGTCGACGTAGACGGCAGCGTCCTGGTGGGGGTTCTCCCCGTAGCGGAGGGTGTCGGCCCGGTCGTCGGAGACGAGTCGTCGGCCCGGCAGTCCGTTATGGTCGTCTGCATCGGTACTGGCGACGTCGCTCTCAACCGAAACCTCGCCCGTCTCGAGGTCAACATCCACGGCTCCCTCGGCGAACCACTTCACCGCACGCGGGTACGCGCGGAACTCGCCCTCGTAGAGGACGCGCTCTTTGAGGCTTTCCTCGTCGTCGCCCGCGTAGACCGGGATCGGCTCCTGAGTGACGATCGGACCGCCGTCGACCTCCTCGCCGACGACTTCGCCATCCTCGTCCGTCGCGTCGGTGACGACGTGGACCGTACAGCCCGTGACCGAGACGTTCGCCTCGAGCGCGTCGCCCCAGGCGTCCATTCCCGGGAACGCGGGCAGCAGGGAAGGGTGGACGTTCAGCGTCGTCGGCGCTTCGTTGAGGAAGGTATCCGAGAGGATGCGCATGTAGCCGTCCAGACAGACGAGATCGAACTCGTAGCCCGAGAGGGCCTCGAGCACCGCTTCCTCGTGGTCCGCTCGACTCATTCCGTCCTCGAGCGGGACGACCTCCGTCGGAATCCCGCGCTCGGCGGCGGCCTCGAGCACCGGCGCGTCGGCGTTGTTCGTCAGTACGACCGCGAGTTCGGCCGCGCCCGGCGCGCGGTCGGCGATGTTCAACAGGTTACGCCCTCGGTTGCCGGCCATCCCGGCGATTCGCGTCATGGTCGAACCCGCGCCCGCGAGGGGCAAAGTGGTTGCGGTCTCGGCCACCGAAATATGCATAGTCGTGTATTATAACGGCAGTATTTCCGTACGGTCTCTCCGAGATATGCATACTCGTGGCCCCGAAGGGGCCGCGTTTCGACACGCTTTTGGACCGCGTGCGGGAAGGCTCGTCCAATGACCGACACGAACGCTTTGTACGCCGTCTCGCCGCTGGACGGCCGCTACGGCAGCCGGACCGCGCCGCTGTCGCCCTACGCCAGCGAGGCCGCGCTCATGCGGGCTCGCGTCCGCGTCGAAGTCGAATACCTGCTCGCGCTGGCCGATCTCGAGGCGACGCCGCTCGAGATCGACGCCGACGAGCGCGAGGCGCTTCGCGGCCTCTATCAACACTTCGCCGAGGAGGACGCGCGACTGATCAAGACCCTCGAGACGGAGGGCTACGCCGAGTTCGAGGCGACCAACCACGACGTCAAGGCCGTCGAGTACTTCGTTCGCCACCGGCTGCCCGAGGGCAGCGACGCCTCGGCCTGGATCCACTTCGGGCTGACCAGCGAAGACGTGAACAACCTCGCCCACCGGCTGCTCGTCCGCGACGCCGTCGACGAGGTGCTCCTGCCGGAGCTGTACGAGGTCCGCGAGACGCTCGCCGAGATGGCTCGCGACTATCGCGACCTCCCGATGCTCGCCCGGACCCACGGCCAGCCCGCGACGCCGACGACGTTCGGCAAGGAGATGGCCGTCTACGCGGCCCGTCTCGGTCGCGCAACGGGCCGCATTCGGCACGCGACCGACGAACTTCGGGGCAAACTCGGCGGCGCGTCGGGAACGTACGCGGCCCACCACGCGGCCTACCCCGACGTCGACTGGCCGGCGTTCGCGGAGGCGTTCGTCACCGAGCTGGGCCTCGGCTTCGAACCGCTGACCACCCAGGTCAACCCCTGTGACGACCTCGCGAGCGTCTTCGACGCCTTCCGCGGGGCGAACGAGGTCCTGCTGGACCTCGATCTCGATATGTGGCTCTACGTCTCCGACCGGTATCTCGGCCAGGAGGCCGTCGAGGGCGAAACCGGCTCCTCGACGATGCCCCACAAGGTCAACCCGATCGACTTCGAGAACAGCGAGGGGAACCTCTCGAAGGCCAACTCGGATCTCACCTTCCTCGCCGACTACATCACCACCTCGAGGCTCCAGCGAGACCTCTCCGATTCGACCGTCAAGCGCAACATCGGCGCCGCCTTCGCTCACTGTCTGATCGGCTACGGCAAGACCGCGTCAGGGCTCTCGAAGGTCGTCCCCACGGAGCAGGTCATGCGCGAGGAACTCGAGTCCACCCCCGAAATCATCGGCGAGGCCGTCCAGACGATCCTCCGCCGCGAGGGCCAGGAGGACGCCTACGAGCGCGTCAAGGCCGTCACGCGCGGGAAGGACGTCACGCTCGAGGACTTCCGCGAGATGTTCGACGACCTCGAGGTCGACGAAGACGTCCGCGAGGAACTACATTCGCTGACGCCGGCGGGCTACACCGGCGTCGCGAGCGAGTTAGTTGACGACCTCGAGTAGTCGTCGTGCGGTCTCGAGCTGCCACGTTTGCGGTCCGACTCGCCACGGCCCGCAAGATGTGCGTACCGGAGTTTTTGTAAGCCGATACGCGGTACTGCGAGTCAGCGACTCGATCTGGTATGTCTGAATATCTTTCTCACCGAACGCTCGAGCCCGAACACCTCGGTATCGCGCTGATTCTCGTCTCAGCGATCGGGTTCGGGACGCTCGGGATTTTCGGAATCTACGCCCAGCGCGCGGGGCTGTCAATTCCGACGGTGCTCGTCTTTCGGTTCCTGCTCGCCGGGCTGGTGATCTGGGCCTTTCTCGCGTGGCGAGGGGAGACGACGATCCTCCGCGGGCGACCGCTGGCGATCGCGCTTGCGCTCGGCGGCCTCGGCTACACGGCACAGAGCGGGCTCTACTTCCTCGGGCTCGAGTACATGACGGCCGGGCTGGTCGCGATCGTCCTCTACACCTATCCCGCGTTCGTCGTGATTCTCGCGGTCCTCACGATCGGCGAGCGAATCAGCCGAGCCATGCTGGTGGCGCTGTGTCTGGCCTTCGGCGGCATCGTCCTCGTCACCGGCGCGAACCCGGCGGGCGCGTCGCTCGTCGGCGTGGTCGTCGTCCTCGGCGCCGCGCTGGCCTACGCCTGCTACATCACCGGCTCGCGGGCGGTGCTCGAGACGGTCGATCCGCTGGTGTTGACCGCGTACGTGTTGCCCGCCGCCGCCGCGTCGTTCGTCGGTATCGGGACGGCCACCGGCCAACTCGCGATCCCGACGGCGCCGTCGGCGTGGGCGATTCTGCTCAGTATCGCTATCGTCGCGACCGCGGTTCCAGTCGTGGCGTTTTTCGCCGGCCTGCGGTACATCGGCGCCAGCCGAGCGAGTATCGTCAGCACCGCCGAGCCACCCGTCACGGTCGTCCTCGGTGCTGCGCTGTTCGCCGAACCGGTCACCGTCGCGACCGTCGTCGGCGGCGCGTTGATCCTCGCCGGCGTGATCGTCCTCGAGCGCGAGTGACGAGCCACGTCGAGCGCGCTTCGGGGTCCTCAGCGACGGTTCGGCCGGCGCTCGGCGCCCGGCCGTTCTATCGTCACCGAAAAATAGTCCGGCGGGACGGTCAGTTCCGATCCGGCGCGGCGTCTTCCGGCACCTGTCCCTCGACGAGGGACTGATCCGCGTACTCCTCGCGGATGTCCTTCTTCGAGAACTTGCCCGTCGCCGTCTTCGGCACCTCCTCGATGAACTCGACCTCGTCCGGCAGCCACCACTTGGGGTACTCGTCGGCGAGCATCTCGTTGATCTCGGGGACGAGCGTCTCGCGGTCGACGCCGTCGTCGGGAACGACGAACGCGACCGGTCGCTCCTGCCAGCGCTCGTGGGGGACGCCGACGACGGCCGCCTCGGCGACATCGTCGTGGGCCATGATCGCGTTCTCGAGTTCGACCGACGAGATCCACTCGCCGCCGGATTTGATCACGTCCTTCTCTCGGTCGACGATCTGGATGTAGCCGTCCTCGTCGACGGTGACGACGTCGCCGGTTTTGAGCCACCCGTCCTCGAAGTCCTCCTCGTTGGCCTCGGGTCGCTTGAAGTACTCCTTCGTAACCCACGGCCCGCGAACCCACAGCTCGCCGAACTCCTCGCCGTCCCAGGCGATCTCGTCGTCGTTCTCGTCGATCACTTTAAACTCGAGGCCGGGGACCATCAGCCCCTGCTTGCCGCGTTTCTCGAGTTGGGTGTCGTAGTCGGCGTCCTGCAGATCGGATTTGAGGTGGGAGACCGAGCCGATCGGGGACATCTCGGTCATCCCCCAGGCGTGGAGTACTTCGACGCCCTGGTCGTCGAACCACTCGATCATCGATTTCGGCGCCGCCGAGCCGCCGACGATCACGGTTTCGAGCGTCGAGAGGTCGACGTCGTGTTCCGAGCAGTACTCCATCAGGCCGAGCCAGACGGTGGGGACGCCGGCGCTGATCGTCACGCCCTCGTTCTCGATGAGGCTCGCGATGTCTTCGGGCTCCGGCGAGGGGCCCGGATAGACGTGTTTCGAGCCGCCCGCAGTCGCCGAGAACGGCATTCCCCAGGCGTTGACGTGGAACATCGGCACGACGGGCATCACGACGTCGTCGTCGGCCATCGGAATCCCCTGTGGCGTCAGCGTCGCCATCGTGTGGCTCCAGAGCATTTGCTGGGTGTACTCGACGCCCTTCGGGTTCCCGGTGGTTCCCGAGGTGTAACACATTCCCGCCGGCTGTTCCTCGTCGACGTCGGGCCACTCGTAGTCGGTGTCCTGGCCGTCGATGAACGACTCGTACGGCGTCGTCTCGAGGTGTTCGGACTCCTCGCTCCCCATGACGACGAAGTCGACGTCCGCGAACTCGTCGCCGTCGGCATCGGCGACCGCGCTCGCGAGTTTCGGTGCGAGCGACTGATCGACGAAGATCAGCTGATCGTCGGCGTTGTCGACGATGTACTGGATGTGTGCGTCAGGAAGCAGTGGGTTGATCGTATGCAGTTGGGCTCCGATCGACGGGACGGCGAAGTACGTCTCGAAGTGTCGGGAGTGGTTCCAGCAGAACGTCCCGACGCGGTCGCCCTCCTCGATCCCGTGTTCGTCGAGGGCGTTCGCA
This sequence comes from Natronorubrum amylolyticum, assembly GCF_052040145.1. NCBI lineage: Archaea > Methanobacteriati > Methanobacteriota > Halobacteria > Halobacteriales > Natrialbaceae > Natronorubrum > Natronorubrum amylolyticum. The sequence continues at coordinate 934,447 of NZ_JBPPFW010000001.1, read as the reverse complement.
AGCTGGCTCGTTCGGTCCTCGTACTCGCCGTAGGTGTATCGCTGCATTCCGTCGTGGTTTCGGGAGACGATCTCCGTGTCGGAATACAGGTTGGCTGCACGCCACAGAAACGGTCGAAGGGTCTGATCTGTTCCAGCAGGCATGTCCATTCGTTGAGATACGCAAACGAGGTATTATTCTTTTTATACTGTGTCAGACATTTCCACGCGCATTTTACGAGCGGATCGTCGACTACCCCGCCTCCTCGCGACTCGCCGACGGTCAGTACCTATTTTTATCGCTGGTGACTACGGGCATCTGTGTCCACGAGACGGCGGTTTCGAGTCCCCGTTCCGGCGAGCGTCCGAGCCGTCGTCCTCTGTCTCGCGCTCGCGATCGGTGGCTGGTTCACCGGACTCTCCGCGACGGTCGGGGTCGAGGTGCAGCTGCTCGTGCTCGGCTACGACGATGCGACGATCCACCAGCTCGCATCCTCGGTCGCGTTCAACGTCGTCGGCGCCGGCGGACTCGCCCTGACGTATCTGATCGTTCGTCGTCGGGGGTTCGACCCGGCGTTCGTCCTCGAGTTCCTCCGGCTTCGCACCCCCACGCTCCGGGACCTGAGCTGGATCGCAATCGGGCTAATCGGTGCGTTCACCGTCGCCATGGGCTACCAGCTGGTCATCGAGCTGTTCGATCCGTTCGGAACGGGCGGGGAGGGGACGACCCACTCCGGCATCGAGCGGGGCCGGGAGTACCCGCTCTTGCTGTTGCTCGGGATTCCGATCGCGATCTTCCTCACCGGTCCCGGCGAAGAGTTACTCTACCGGGGCGTTATCCAGTCGCGCCTCGGCGAGACGTTTCCCACGGTGGTCGCCGTGATCCTCGCGTCGTTCGTCTTCGGAATCGTCCACTTCCCCGCCTATTTGGGCGAGGATCTCGGGGCGGTCCTCGTGAGCCTCGGGACGGTCACGACGCTCGGGCTCTATCTTGGGGTCCTCTACGAACTCTCCGACAATCTGGTCGTTCCCGCGCTGGTCCACGGCCTGTTCAACGCGGTCGTCTACCTCGTGAACTTCCTCGAGTACGTCTGAAACCGCCGACTCGGTGCGCTGAACCGTCGATTTGGGGCCGTGTCACCGATCGGACTTCGACGCGCCTTCGGTTTCGTCTCCGCGGTCGGCACCGATCTCCCACGCCCAGTCGTCGACGGTCCACTCATCGGTTGACTGCTCTTTCCCATCAGCCGTCGACGAGCGGGCACCATCGGTCCGCCGTCGCGCGAGACGGTTCGAGTCCTCCGTCTCGTCATCGACCCGTCCGACCACGCCAGACGGTGTCTCCGGCTCGGTCTCGGTCCCGTTGCCTTCGATTTCCGTCGAGCGCCAGACGGCAGTTCCGTCCGAGTCGCCCCCCTCCCACCGTTCGGTCGAGCGGACGGTCGGACGGTCCGGTCGCGCCGGTCCGTCGCGGACGCGCTTGCGTTCCTCGTCGTCATTCCAGGGGTCGAACCGTCGTCGCGCGAACGCGCCGGTGCCGACGGCCGCGAATACGATCGCGACCAGCGTTCCGACGACGGGAACGAGTTGACTCGAGCCGAGGACGACCGATCCGACCGCGAGCGATCGCCCGAGCGACGGCGCCTCGGTCCCGAAACTGCCGGCGATCCGATCGCCGATGACGACGGAACCGATCGTGCCGCCGACGACCAACAACCCACCGGCGACGATCAGCGCCGGCAGCGAGACGAGCGCGCCGGCCCCGAGCACCGCCGGGTGGTCGGCGACGTAGGTGAGGACGAACAGCGGTATCGAGGCGACGACGAGCGGCGAGAAGAAGACGAGAAAGCCGGTCGCGAACGTCAGGTCCGGCCGCTCGAGGGCGTCGTCCCGAATCGCTCGAATCGGTGACGCAAATCCGGCCAGCAGTATCCCGCCGACGACGAGCGTGAGGACCGTCCAGCCGACGGCGACGCCGAGCGGTCGGCGGAGATCGACGCCGCCGATCGACTGGGCCGTGACGAGCGTCGAGTCTCCCCCGACGATCGCGAGGGAGGATAGGGCAGCGGCGACGGCGGGGGACACGTGTTGCTGTCTACATTAGACAGCGTCGGTAAAAATCGTCCGGTCGGATCGGTCGAGAACCGTTCGCGTCGAGTCCGGTCCGGTGCCTTCGGGCACAGTCGTCGACGGGCCGAGATCAACACGGCTTTGGCCGACTGTTCCGAACGGCCGGTATGAGCGATGCGATAGTCGAGTATCTCTTCCCGGAAATCGCGACCGTCGCCCTCTTCGTCGTGGCAATTCTCGGCATGATCGCCCTCCTCTATATCTCGATCAAGTGGTGACGACGCAGCCGCTCGCGACGAAGTAGCTGTTCTCACAACGAAGCGTCCTCGTCGCTCTGCGAACGCGACCGACTCTCACTCGACGATCGTCAGCACCGTTTCCTCGAGCGCTCGCGCCGCCTCGCGGACCGCGTCGACCCGGACGTACTCCCGCGGCGCGTGCGCGACGGCTCCCTCGTCGTCCGCGAGGACGCCGGGGCCGAAGACGACCGTCGGCGCGTCCGCCGCGAAGTAGGAGGCTTCGGTCGCGGCGGCGAAAGGCCGGACGTCCCCGCCCGAAGCGGACGCGAGGACCTCGACGATTCGTTCGTTGGGATCGGTGTCCCAGGCCTCGAGGAACGGCGTGGACCGGTCCGTGAAGCGAAACTCGAGTCCCACGTCGTCGGGGACGGCGGCCTGCAACTGCTCGGTGAGCGCCGCGTGGAACCCGTCGGCCGTCTCGGGCGGCACGCTCCGGCGGTCGACCGTCAGCGCGCAGTCGGCCGGCACCTGATTCGTGGCCGCGCCGCCCTCGACGACGGTGGGCGTGAGCGTCGCCTCGCCGAGCTGTGGGTGCACCGGCGGCGCATCGTCCCGGTCGTCGAACGTTCGGATCGTTGCGAGAGTGGACTCGAGCGCGGCGACGGCGTTGACTCCCGTCTCGGGTTCGGCGGCGTGGGCGTTCGCGCCCGTCAGGTGAATCGTCCCCTGAAATCGCCCTTTGGCGGCCGTACAGACGTCGAGATTCGTCGGCTCGCCGACGATCACCGCGTCGGCGTCTCGCGTCGGCGACTCCGCGCCGGACACCAGTTCGTACGCGCCGATCGAGAGCACCTCCTCGTCGGGCGTGATCGCGAGCGTGACGCGGCCGGTCGCGTGCGCGGGATCGACGGCGAAAAACGCCGACAGCAACGCGGCGAGCGGCCCCTTCGCGTCACAGGACCCGCGGCCTCTGATCACGTCGCCGGTCTCCGTTTCGCCGCGACCCTCGACGCCGGTCGCGTCGCGTTCGAACGGCACGTGCGGCGAGACGGTGTCGATGTGCGTGTTCAACACGAGGTGGGTGTCGGCGTCGGCCGGCCCGCGGGTCGCGATCACGTTTCCGTGCTCGTCGACCCGGGGGGTGACGCCTCGCTCCTCGAGCGTCTCACAGAGAAACGTCCGCATCGGACCGACGTCCTCGTGCGAGGGGAACTGGACGGCCGTCTCCAGAAAGGCGACGGGATCGAACGGGTCGTCGGCCGCTCGGTTCGTCGTCCGTGCTCGATCCTCGCTCATCGTTCGGCCCCGCTTCCAGTCGTTCCCGGTCGTCGCCCGCTCTTGCTCTCGCCCATCCTCTCCCCGCTCACAGTTCGGCCGGCGATTCGGGCGTGACTTCGCCGTCGAACTCGTGTTCGACGGGGCCGGTGAGCGTCGCGTTCCCGCGGTCGTTGAAGCTGACCTGCAGGTCGCCACCCGGCGGTCGTACCTCGACCGGGTCGGCATCCGTGCGTCCGAGACGACGGGCGACGACGGCGATGGCGACCGCGCCGGTGCCACAGGAGTCCGTCTCGGCCTCGACGCCGCGTTCGTAGGTCCGCTGGTCGAAGCCACCGTCACCGTCGGGGCTGGCGATCGTGACGTTCGTCCCCTTCGGGAACGCGTCGCCGTGGCGCACCGGCGGTGCGACCGTCTCGAGGTCGACGTCGTCCACGTCGTCGACGAACGCGACGGCGTGGGGGACGCCGGTGTTGACCATCGTCACCTCGAGGCCGTCGATCTCCTCCTCGAAGACCGGTTCGTCCGCCCGCACTGGGACGTCGGCGGGGTCGAACGTGGGCGTTCCCATCTCGATGGTGATCACGCCGTCGGTCCGATCCGCGCGCAGGGTGCCCGACTGCGTGTCGATCATGACGCTGTCGGTGTCGGTACGATCCATGGCCCACTCGGCGGCACAGCGCGCGCCGTTGCCGCACATCGGAGCCGTCGATCCGTCGGGCTGGACCAGCGTCATCACGACGCGTGGGGGCCTGAACTTCTCTTCGAGGGCGAGATAGAGGATTCCGTCGGCACCGACGCCGGCGTCGCGATCGCACTCGCGAGCGGCGAGTGCCCCCCGATCGGGGACGTACTCGTCCGCGTGGATAATTAGAAAGTCGTTGCCGGTGCCGTGGTACTTCTGAAATGGAATGGTCATCGTGCTATCGAGTATCGTGGCCGTTATCTGCTTCTCGGTCTGCGTCGGTATCAGCGTTCCCGTTTGATCCGGCGCCGCCGGCTTCGTTTGTCGGGTCGGAGCGCCGGGTCTCGAGCCGAGTCACATCGTCGACCGTCTCGCGGCGGCGTGCGAGTCGGACCTCGTCGCCTTCGAGGACGACCGAAGCGGGTCGGGGACGAGAATTGTACTGATTGGCCATCTCGTAGCCGTAGGCCCCCGCGTTGCCGATCGCGAGGACGTCGCCGCGCTCGCTCGCTGGGAGTTGTCGGTCGGTACAGAACACGTCCCCGCTCTCACAGATCGGGCCGGTGATGGTCTGTGGCCGCATCTCGCGGCTGGTGTGGCTGTCGTTCGCATCGGTGCCGCTCGAGTCCGCCGTCAGATTTCGGATCGGGTGGTAGGCGTCGTACATCGCGGGCCGGAGCAGGGTCGTCATCCCGGCGTCGATGCCGACGGCGAGCGTGTCGCGGGCCTCCTTGACGGTGTTGACTTCCGTCAGGAGGACGCCCGCGTCGGCCACGAAGTAGCGGCCGGGTTCGATCGTTAGCGTCGCGTCGATCTCGCCGATCGCCTCGCGCGTCGCCTCGGCGACCGCCTCGAGATCGAGGGGCTCCTCCTCCTCGCGGTAGGGAACGCCGAAGCCGCCGCCGACGTCGACGAACTCGAGGCCGTCGCCGTCGACGGCCGCGATCGCGTCGCTCACGTCTCGCGCTAGATCGCCCATCCGCGAGACGAACTCCCGGTGGTCGTCGAGTTGGTCGCTCGAGACGCCCGATCCCACGTGGGCGTGGATGCCGACGACGTCGAAGCCGCGCTCTGCGGCGTCGGTGAGCACGTCGACCGCGCGTTCCGCCGGGACGCCGAACTTCGCGTTGGCGCCGGTCTGGACCTTCTCGTGGTGGCCCGCGCCGATTCCGGGATTCACGCGAAGACAGAGGCGGCCGTCGTAGCCGCGCTCCTCGAGTCGGTCGAGGGTGTCCTCGGCCCCCACGGTGATCGTCAGCTCGGGGTGGTCCTCCCAGGCGTCGACGACCCAGTCGAGGTCCCGCGCGGGCGGGTTGACGGCCGTGTAGTGGACGTCCGCGCCCGAGCTATCGCCCTCGGTGCTCGACTCGATTGCCGCCAGCGCGCGCTCGACCTCGCCCGCGGAGGCGCACTCGAGGCCGACGCCCTCCGTGTGCAGGGTCTCGAGGACGTCTCCCAGCGCGTTCGCCTTCACGGCGTAGAGGATCTCCGCGTCCGGAAACGCGGACTGGATTCGGTGGCAGTTCTCGCGGACGCGCTCGAGATCGAGGACGTACAGCGGCGAGCCGTAGTCGTCGAGAAGCGCGGACAGGTCGACGGCGTCCCAGTCGTCGAGGCGGCGGACGGCCGGGGACGCTGCAGGCGTAGTCATTGTTCAGTTCAAGTGAGCGTGAGAATTCAAACGTTTGGGTTCGGCGTCCGGCTACTCTCGAAGCGCGTCCTCGCGCTCGGTCGCCTCGAGCGTCTCCGTCTCCAGATCCGTCGCGACGACGGCCGGCTTGTAGGCGCCGCCGTCGAAGAGCGCGTGCTCGCTGACCGAGGACTCGACGAAGCGGGTGAACGCGCGGCGGTCGGCGGGCAGTTCGCCGTACAGCACTTCGTCCTCGACGAGGTCGTAGACGGGAATGCGCGGCGTCAGCAGCGTGTTCTCGCCGACGACGCTGTTCTCGCCGACGACGAAGCCGCTCGTGACGCGACAGCCCGCGCCGAGCGAGACGTTGTCCTCGACGATCACCGGCGCGTCCTCGACCGGCTCGAGAACGCCGCCGATGAGGGTGTTCGCGCCGAGTTTGACGTTCGTACCGATCTGCGCGCAGGAGCCGACCGTGTCACAGGAGTCGACGAGCGTGCCGTCGCCGACGTGGGCGCCGATGTTGACGAACGCCGGACTCATCAGGATGCAGTCCGAGCCGATGTGAGCGCCCTTGCGGACGACGGTGCCGTCGGGCGTGTTGCGACTGCCGCGGTCGCCGTAGTCGCTCGAGTCCGCGAGCGGGAGGACGTCGTTGTACGTGACGCCGCCGTACTCGCGGGGGACAGTCTCGCGCAGGCCGAAGTTGAGCAGGATGCCCTGCTTGACCCACTCGTTGGCCGTCCACTCGTCGCCGCGTTTCTCCGCGGCGCGGATCTCGCCGTCCTCGAGCGCATCGAGGAAGGCGTCGAGCGTCGCTTTCTCGTCCTCGCCGGCGGTCTCGACGCTGACGTCGTCGTTCTGTTTGCGCTCCCACAGCTCGTCGATTTCGGTCTCGAGCGTGCTCATTCGCTGATCACGTCCGCGAAGTCGTAGTCGCCCGCCTTCTGTCCAGCGATCCAGACCGCCGCGTCGACCGCGCCCGCGGCGAAGACCCCGCGGTCCTCGGCGCGGTGGGTGAGTCGAACCTCCTCGTGGTTGCCCGCGAGGATCACTTCGTGTTCGCCCGTGACGTTGCCCGCGCGGAGCGCGTGGACGCCGATCTCGCTTTCTTCGCGCGGGTCCTCGCCCTCGCGGCCGTGCGTGCGTCCGCTGAAGTTACCGTTTGCTTCGATCTCCTCGAGCAGCCGGTTCGCGGTGCCACTCGGCGCGTCGCGTTTCGCGTTGTGGTGGGTCTCGACGAGTTCGACGTCGTAGCCGGGCAGATTCTGCACGGCTTCGCCGACGACGTTCAGCAGGGCTTGCACCCCGCGGGCGAAGTTCGGCGCGTGGAGGACGGCGACCTCCTCGCTCGCGGACTCGAGCGCCTTGCGTTGCCCGTCATCGAAGCCGGTGGTTCCCGTGACGAAGGCGACGCCGGCGTCGGCGCAGGTTTCGGCGTAGTCGACCGCCGACTCGGGACCGGTGAAGTCGATCACGACGGTGGGCTCGCGCTCGACGACCAGCGCGTCGAACTCGCCGGCGGATTCGATCTCGATACCGTCGACCGTCTCGCCCTCGGGCTCGCGGGTGACCGCGAAGACGACCTCGCAGTCGGCGTGGTCCGCTGCGGCGGCGATCACTTCTCGGCCCATTCGGCCCGTCGCGCCAGTGACGCCGACCCGTACCGTCATCGATCACCCTCCGCCGCCGGCTCCGTGCTGCTGTCGTCGGCCGACGCCGGTGATTCGTTCTCGAGGTCCGCGAGGACGGCCTCGAGATCGTCGCGGTACTCCTCGGAGAGCCGGGTCAGCGGCGGCCGCATCCGGGCGGGTCCGTAGCCGCGGATCTCCATGGCCTCCTTGACGGGGATCGGGTTGGTCTCGACGAACAGTTCGCGGAACAGCGGGCCGAGTTCGTGGTGTAGTTGCTGGGCGCGCGCGTAGTCGCCGTCGAGTGCGGCGCCGACCATCGCGCAGGTGAGTTCGGGTTCGATGTTGCCGGCGACGCTGATCGTGCCGGTGCCGCCGACCGCGATCGTCGGCAGGGTGAGCGCGTCGTCGCCCGAGAGGACGGCAAAGTCCTCGTCCATCGTGCGTTCGGCGATCTCGCCGATCTGGCCCAGGTCGCCGCTTGCGGCCTTGTAGCCCGCGATGTTCTCGTGGCTGGCGAGTTCGACCGCGGTGTCGGGTTCGATGTTCTGGCCCGTACGGGAGGGCACGTTGTAGACGATCTGCGGGAGATCGACTGCGTCGGCGATCGTCCGGAAGTGGTCGACGAGTCCGCGCTGCTCGGGCTTGTTGTAGTACGGCGAGATCAGGAGCAGGCCGTCCGCATCGGCCTCGGCGGCGCGCTCGGAGAGTTCGAGCGCCTCGCGGGTGTTGTTCGATCCCGTGCCCGCGATGACGGGGACGTCGTCGACGGCCTCGATGACGGCCTCGACGACGCGGACGTGTTCGTCGTGGGTCAGCGTCGCGGATTCGCCGGTCGAACCGACGGGAACGAGCCCGTCGACGCCCGCGCTCTCGAGTCGCTGGGCGTCGGTCTGGAGCGTTTCGAAGTCGATGCGTTCGTCCTCGTCGAACGGCGTACACATGGCCGGGAAGACGCCGGTGAAGTCGATATCGGATGTCATGGGTGGGTGTTGCTATCTGAGTCGGCTGCTGGGTACTTGGGTATTGGTGATTCGCGCGTCGTGAGTCAGGCGTGAAATTGCGCTCAACCTGACCGCGTCGAGGTCGCGCCCGGGACGGGGGTGCTACGCCCGCCTCGAGCACATCTCACGGACGTTTACGTTTCGAAAAACGAACGGCGGCGTCGCTCACGACGGGGCCGGCGGTCGGGTGAGCGACGTGACGCATGTGCGAACGGTCGGAACGGACGACCTTATCCGTTGTGACTTCGATCCGTCGGCTCGTCCGGGTTGTGCCACTAACTGACATGACGTTTCGCGTAATTTATCCCGGAGTAGTACGTACGGCCGGGTATGACAGACTTCGGACTAAAAGTACGGATGGTCGTCGTCGGGGCCATCCTGTTCGCCTTCTACGTCGGTGCAGCGACGGTGCTCGCGCTGATGTTCGGCGTCGATCCGCTGTTGATACTGCCCGCCGGTATCATCATCCTTCCCGCGTTCCAGTACAAACTCGGAAAGTGGCTGGCGACCAGAAAAGCCGAGGAGATGCCCAACGAGGGCCAGTATCGGGAAATTCACCAGATGACCGAGTCCCTCTCCCGCGACATGGGCGTCAAGAAGCCGAAGCTGATGGTGATGGATATGGGCGTCCCCAACGCCTTCGCCGTCGGCCGAAAGGGTGCCGGCGTCGTCTGCGTCTCGACGGAGCTCATGCGGTTGCTCGAGCGCGACGAACTCGAGGGTGTCATCGCCCACGAGATCGCCCACATCAAGAACCGCGACGTCATTACGATGGTCATCGGCCAGTCCATCGGGATGATGGTCGGCTACGTCGCCTACTTCGCGGTCCTGATGGGCGGCGAGCGCAACATCGGCACCTACATCGTCGCCATGATCGCCTCGACGCTCGCGAACATGCTCGTGATGGTCTTCGTCCTCGCCATCTCGCGGTACCGCGAGTACGTCGCCGACGACGACGCCCGCCAGTACATCGGCAGCGGCGACCCGCTCGCCCGCGCGCTCGAGAAGATCTCGAGCGGCTCCCAGGGCCAAGAGTCCCAGGTCGAAGACAGCATGAACGCGCTCTGTATCTTCAACTCCGACAAGAGCCTCATGGCGCAGCTGTTCGCGACTCACCCGCCGACGGAAAAGCGCATCGAGAAACTCCGTAGCTAACGGCTGACGATCGGCTACAGTCGACGATATTTTGGCCGCTGTTCGTTAGTGGCTGGAGCGACCGCGCCGGTCGGCCGCCGACTCGAACGACGACGGTCACTCGATCGCGAGTGATATCGGCTACGTGCCCCAAGAGGCCGAGGTCGAGGCCCGCAAATACGGACCCAACGACGCGCCTTTTTAACGATTGCCGATACAATGTAGCCTATGACCGAAATTCATCCCGGCCAGCGTGTCGCCGTCCTGGTCGACGCACAGAACCTCTATCACACGGCACAGAGCCTTCACAGTCGAAATATCGACTACTCCGCGCTCCTCGATAAGGCCGTACAGGATCGCCAACTGACTCGCGCCATCGCGTACGTGATCCGCGCGGACTCGCCGGAGGAAGAGAGCTTCTTCGAGGCGCTGGTCGATATCGGCTTCGAGCCGAAGATCAAGGACATCAAGACGTTCTCGGACGGCACGAAGAAGGCCGACTGGGACGTCGGGATGAGCCTCGACGCGGTGACGCTCGCGAACCATATCGACACGCTCGTCCTCTGTACCGGCGACGGCGACTTCTCGCGGCTCTGCTCGCACCTGCGCCACGAGGGCGTCCGCGTGGAAGTGATGGCGTTCGAGTCCTCGACGGCCGAAGAGCTCATCGACGCGGCGGATTCGTTCCTCGACCTCGGCGAGCGCCACGAGACGTTTCTGCTGTAGGTGCGTTCCGCGTGTCGCCTTCGGACTCGCGTGCGACCCGTGTCGGCCGATCAGGATCGGTGTGGGTACTCACTCCGCCAGAGACCGATCAACAGCGCGTAACCGGTAACGAGCAGCGTCACACCCGCCAGAAGATAGGTCGTCGGACCCGAGACGAACGAGGCCGGGCCGGCCAGCGTCAGGGTGCCGAGGACGAGGAGGGCAGCCCCGAGGCCGATTTGCGTGACGTCCATTGGATAACGGTACTACAGATTCGAGTAGTATAACGTTCTCTATCTCGTTTTTGTTGCTAATTTTGATATGTGTGTTTCGTAGATAGGTGTCGGCTACGACCCGGTCCGCTCGCCGATCGTGCGGCGCTCGAGGTCGAAGGGCTTTCGACCGCCCGCACGAAACGCCACGCAATGAGTGATACAGCCGACGACAACGGGCTGGCGGGGCTTTCGAACCTCCGCACGATCGCGGACTACCAGTTCGGCGCGGGGGCGGGGAACGCGCTGTTTCCGCCCGACGAATCGGTGACCGTCAAACGGACGACCTCGGGTCGCCCCCAGCAGGTCCACGCCGATGCCGGCCGTCTCGTTTCCTTCGGTACCGACGGTCGATTTACACTCGGACTCGAGGGTGGTCGTCGGCTCCACGCGGCACTCGAGCATCCGGCCTACCGCGTCGTCGTCGACGACGAGAGCGAACCGTTCGTCCGCGACGAGAAGAACGTCTTTACGAAGTTCGTCCTCGAGGTCGGCCCGGAAATCCGGCCGGGCGACGAGGTCGTGGTCGTCCACGAGCGCGGCGAGGTCATCGCGGTCGGGACGGCACGACTCGGCGCCGAGGCTATCGAGGACTTCGAGACCGGGATGGCGGTGAACGTGCGCGAGGGTGCGCCTGCGACCGACTAAGCGTATCCGAGACGATCCGACTGAGCGAATCCGAGACGGTCCGACCGAGCCGACGATCGGACGAGTTTCTGGATCGGAAAATACAGTCACCCGTTTATCTTCTTTCCGTTCGACTAACCGCGTACGTTCGGTGTCGCGCCGTTCCCGCGTTGGCACCCGCCCCACCCATGTCGTCCGTCACGCTCTCGCTCGAGTACGCCCTCGCCGCGATCAGCGTCGCCGGATTTCCGGCGCTGTTCGTCGTCTTCGTCTTGAAAGGCGCCCTTATCGGGAAGATCTTTCCGACGAGCGTGTTCCTCTCGGGGTACGTGGTGCTCACCACACCGACCCACGTGGGTGCCGCGACGATCGTCATCCTCGTGACGGTCGCGCACGTGATCGGCCAGTTCGCCGTCTACACCGGGAGCAGACGATACGGCGAGGAGATCGTCTCGGCAGTCCCCTACCTCAATTTCGATCCCTCGTCGGACCGGTTCCGCCGGGTCGGGGACTGGTTCGACCGCTACGGCGATGTCGCCGTCTTCGGGACGAACGTGATCCCGTGGAGTCGCGGATTGATCGCGATTCCCGCCGGTGTCAGTTCGTACCCGCGGCGTCGGTACCTCGTCCACGTCAGCGCGTCGACGCTCCTGTATCACTCCGTCTACGTCGCGCTCCCGCTGCTCGGACTCGCCGCGATCGCGTGATACTGTCTGCTGTAAGTCATTTTCGGTGGGACCGCGATCCGTCCTGCGGTCCCACCGGTAAATCGTTACAGCAAACCGTATGAGAGGATCGGCCACCGCTGGGCGCCCTAGACCGCAGGGTAAAAGGTCGCCCGCGCCGACGTGTCGGGTATGTTTGGAGGAGGCGGCGGACTGAACCCGCGTAAGATGGAACAGATGATGGAACAGATGGGCATCGACGTCGAGGATATCGACGCCGAAGAGGTCATCATCCGCACCGACGAGTACGACCTCGTCTTCAACGACGCCGAAGTCACGAAGATGGACGCCCGCGGTCAGGAGACCTACCAGGTCATCGGCTCGCCGGAACAGGTCGAGTCCGGTGCCGCAGGCGGAAGCGCCGATACCGGGGCCGACGCGGACGCCGGCAGTGCGATTCCTGATGACGACGTCGAACTCGTCGCGGCCCGCACCGGCGTCAGCGAGGACGAGGCCCGTGCGGCGCTCGAGGACGTCGACGGCGACCTCGCCGCAGCAGTCGAATCCCTCGAGTGACCGGCGTGAGCGAGCGCGATTCCGACGTCGACGACGACGCTACGAGCGACGGTGAAGCGGAAGCAGATGTGGAAACCGGAGCCGGCGACGAGACCGAACCCGATGCCGGGAGCGACCGCGTTCCCGTCCTGTTGGTCCGCGAGGACCGGAACTACCTCGTCGAACCCGGCGCGGAGCAGGGAACCGATCTGGGCGTCCTCGAGGTGCCCGAAGACGTACAGCCGGGCGACACGATCGAGACCCATCTGGGCGACGAGTTTCGGGTCCGCAGACTTCGCGGCCCGGATCTCTTTCACCACTTCGAGCGCACGGGTGCGCCGATGGTCCCCCGCGACATCGGCCTGATCATCGGCGAGACGGGGATCGCACAGGGTGACCGGGTGCTCGACACCGGCACCGGAACGGGCGTGCTCTCGGCGTCGATGGCCCGCGCCGGGGCGTCGGTCGTGACCTACGAGCGCGACCCGGAGTTCGCCGACGTCGCACGCGAGAACATGAAGTTGGGTGGGGTCGCCGATGCCGTCGACATCCGGACGGGCGACCTGACCGAGGAAATTGGAGAACTCGAGCATTCGTCGTTCGACGTGATGACGCTCGATACCGGCGACGCCGCGGAGCTGGTCGGACACGCCCCGGAGCTGCTGGTCGACGGTGGGTTCGTTGCGGTCTACAGCCCCTTCATCGAGTCGACTCGTGCGGTCGTCGAGACGGCCCGCGAGGCCGGCCTGTCGGAGGTCCGCACTCGGGAGACCATCCAGCGGGAGATGCAGTTCGACGACCGGGGCTCGCGACCGTCGACCGCACCGGTCGGCCACACGGGCTACCTGACGATCGCCAGAAACGTGTAGGCACCCGACCGCTCTGCCGGCCATACGTCGATCCGGAAAAATTGCCGGAACCGGCGATAAACCGGCGCCTACCGTCGAAACTCATTCGGTCCCGAGTTGCGAATTGGCGCGACTGTTCGCAACCCTTTTTATTCGCTCGGGTGTCCACGCCACTAGAGATGGCTGTACTCTGGCTGGACGAGATCAGTGCCGGCGACCTCGAGAAGGTCGGCGGCAAAGGCGCCTCCTTAGGCGAGCTTACGGGTGCTGGGCTGCCCGTGCCGCCGGGATTCGTAGTAACCGCCGGAACCTATCGATCGTTTATCGAAGACGCCGAAATCGACGAGGAGCTGTTCGAAGCCGTCGAGGTCGATGTCGACGACTCGAGCGCGCTCGCAACCGCGGCCGACCGCGCACAAGAACTCATTCTCGAGACGCCGTTCCCCGACGACCTCCGCGAGGAGATCCTCGCATCCTATCGCGAGGTCGGCGACGGCGAGGCGTTCGTCGCGGTTCGATCCTCGGCGACGGCCGAGGACCTGCCCGACGCCTCCTTTGCGGGCCAGCAGGAAACCTTCCTGAACGTGACCGAGGAGGCGCTTCTCGACCGCGTTCGTGAGTGCTGGGCGTCGCTGTTTACCCAGCGGGCGATCTACTACCGTCAAGAGCAGGGCTTCGACCACTCGGCGGTCAACATCGCGGTCGTCGTCCAGCAGATGGTCGACGCCCAGAAGTCGGGCGTGATGTTCACGAGCCACCCCTCGACGGGTGACCCGACGATGATCATCGAGGCCGCGTGGGGACTCGGCGAAGCCGTCGTCTCCGGCGCCGTCTCGCCGGACAACTACGTCGTCCCGCGTAACGACGACGAGATCGACGTCACCGTCGCCGAAAAGAAGGTGATGCACGAAAAGGACGAAGAGACGGGCGAGACCGTCGAGCGAGAGGTGCCCGAGGACAAACGAAACGCGCGCGTGCTCAGCGACGACGAGATCGCCACACTTGTCGAACTCGGTGAGCGCGTCGAGGACCACTACGACACCCCACAGGACGTCGAGTGGGCCATCGTCGACGGAGACGTCTACATGCTGCAGTCCAGACCGATCACCACCATCGACGAGAGCGGAAACGGAGCCAAGGCGCCCGACGCGAGCGGCGTCGTCGACGCTGCGAAGGGAGTCACCGACGGCAGTGGCAGCGGCGGCATGCAGGCCGAATCCGGCGGTGACGGCGGCTCGAGCGCCAGTTCCGGGGACGTCATCGTCGACGGACTCGGCTCGAGTCCGGGCACCGTCAGCGGGGCCGCACAGATCGTCCTGAAACTCGACGATCTGGACAAGGTCAAGGAGGGCGACATCATCGTCACCGAGATGACGATGCCGGATATGGTCCCCGCCATGAAACGTGCCTCGGGGATCATCACGGACGAGGGCGGCATGACCAGCCACGCCGCCATCGTCTCCCGCGAACTGGGCGTGCCGGCCATCGTCGGCACGACGAACGCAACGACCGTCCTCGAGGACGGCCAACTCGTCACACTCGACGGTGACAAGGGTGCCGTACTCGAGGGCCAGAAGGTCGAACCGGACGAGGAGACCGAACCGGTCGAGGAGGTGCGTCCGCAGTCGCCGGTCAAACCGATGACCGCGACCGAGGTGAAGGTCAACGTCTCGATCCCCGAGGCCGCCGAACGCGCGGCCGCGACGGGCGCCGACGGCGTCGGCCTGCTCCGCACGGAGCACATGATCCTCTCGCTGAACCAGACGCCCGCCAAGTACATCGAGGAAAACGGCGAGGACGCCTACATTACGGAGCTCGTCGAGGGTATCCGCGGCGTCGCCGACGAGTTCTATCCCCGCCCCGTCCGCGTTCGCACGCTCGACGCGCCCACCGACGAGTTCCGCCAGCTCGAGGGCGGCGAGAACGAGCCGAAAGAGCACAACCCGATGCTCGGCTATCGCGGGATTCGACGCTCGCTCGACCGACCCGACGTCTTCGCCCACGAACTCGAGGCGTTTCGGCGATTGTTCGAGATGGGCTACGACAACGTCGAGATCATGTTCCCGCTGGTCAACGACGCCGAGGACATCTATCAGGCCAAACAGCAGATGGAAGAGGCTGGGATCGACCACAAGAAGCGCAAGTGGGGTGCGATGATCGAGACGCCGGCCTCCGCGCTGTCGATCGAAGGGATGGCCGAGGCGGGCATCGACTTCGCCTCTTTCGGGACGAACGACCTCACTCAGTACACGCTCGCCGTGGATCGGAACAACGAGCACGTCGCCGACCGCTTCGACGAACTCCATCCGTCCATTCTGAAGCTGATCGGGACCGTCATCGAGACCTGTCGCGAGCACGACGTCGAGACGAGCATCTGCGGGCAGGCCGGTTCCAAACCGGAGATGGTCCAGTTCCTCGTCGACGAGGGCGTGAGTTCGATCTCGGCGAACATCGACGCCGTTCGCGACGTTCAGCACGAAGTCAAACGGACCGAGCAGAAGCTGTTGCTCGATTCGGTTCGCTGACGCAGCGGTCGCCGTCGAACGATTTTTCGAGCCTGTAGACTGCTCGACACAGCCGCGGCGACGCTCGAGTCCAACGACAACTCTGGTTCGGTTCCTCAGAGTGTATGAAAACGGACGTGTCAGCGCTAAACGCAACGTTGAAACCGGTGAACGTTCTTGTGCGTGATATGCAAATCGAGCCGCAGTCGTTCGATCGGGTGCTCTCGTCGATGTGTACGGCGCCCCACCCGGTCGCACGCGAGGCGGCCGAACGGTTTCTCGCGACGAACCCCGGCGATCCCGGTACCTACCCGAACGTGACGGCCCTCGAGGAGGACGCAATCGCTACGTTAGGCGAAATCGCCGGGCTCGAGGACCCATCCGGCTACGTCGCCAGCGGGGGGACGGAGGCGAACATTCAGGCGGTCCGGATCGCTCGCGACCGTGTGGAGGCGCGGACGCCGAACGTCGTCATGCCCGAGTCCGGCCACTTCAGCTTCCAGAAGGCCGCCGACGTTCTCGGCGTCGACCTGCGGATCGTCCCCACGGACGACGACTTCCGGGCCGATCTCGAGGCGGTCCGCTCCTGCGTCGATGCGGAGACGGCCATGGTCGTCGGCGTCGCGGGGACGACCGAGTACGGCCGCGTCGATCCCATCCCCGAACTCGGCGAGATCGCCCGCTCGGTCGGAGCGCTGTTGCACGTCGACGCCGCCTGGGGCGGGTTCGTCCTGCCGTTTACCGACCACGAGTGGCACTTCGGTCACGCCGCGGTCGACACGATGGCGATCGATCCCCACAAGATGGGCCAGGCCGCGGTCCCCGCCGGCGGGTTGTTGGTTCGTTCGGACGACCTGCTCGACGAACTCGCCGTCGACACGCCCTACCTCGAGTCGACCTCGCAGGCGACGCTGACCGGAACGCGGTCCGGAGCGGGGGTCGCCAGCGCCGTGGCGGCGCTGGCGGAGCTGTGGCCCGACGGCTACCGTCGCCAGTACGTCCGATCCCAGCGCAACGCCGAGTGGCTCGCGGACGCCCTCGAGAAACGGGGCTACGACGTCGTCGATCCGACGCTTCCGCTTGTCGCGGCCGACTTGCCGCGGTCGACGTTCGAGGCGCTGCGGGACGAGGGGTGGCGGATCTCCCGGACCGGCACCGGCGAGTTGCGCGTGGTCTGTATGCCCCACGTGACTCGGGAGATGCTGGCGTCGTTTATCGGGGATCTGGACCGACTCGAGGTGCGTGCAAGCGTCCCGATTGTGAGTGACGACTAGCCGTTTCAGTGGGCTGTTCGGTCCGTCTCTTCGAATCTGTGTGAGTGGGGTTTGCCGGGTCGATTGTTCTCGAGGTCGATACGTCGTGCGTGGATCGATCGACTCGAGGCGTAATCGATACCCGTTTGCCATGCCACTGTGAGACTCGAGTATGGCAATGGATCGAATCGACGGCGTCGCGATCGTCGGCTTCGCCGCTATCATTGCGGCGTCGACGGTCCTCGAGGGGATCGCCGTTGCAGCCGCACTCGGCGGCTTCGCGCTCTCGCTCTCGAGTTGGCGGCTCTACGGCGGCCGGCCCTGGGAGGCGCTGGCCTGGCTGTCGTGGGTCGGTGCCGCCGTTGTGCTCGTGATCGTTCCCGGCGGTGGCGCCTTCGTCGTCGCGTTCTTCGGCTCGTTGCTTCTCGGAATAGGGCTGTTGTTCGCAGACCGACTGGACCTGCTTCCGTCGATCTGGAACGAGACGGGCGTCGAGGGTGTGGAAGGGCGGAGGGGCGGCTAACGCGAGCGACTACTGGTCGCCGACCCACTCGGCGAAGGGACCGGTGAGGAACTCGTAGTAGTCGAGGATCCCGAGTACGAGCGCAACGAGCAACACGAGGATGACGGGGATCCTGACGGCCCAGATCCAGGCCGGGCCGAGCGAGCCGAGATCACCGATCCCGCGTTGTAGTTCGTCGACCGCGAGATCGGGGAGCGACCAGCCGACGAGGATCATGAGCAGGAGTCCGCCGAGCACCAGGAGGATCTGGTCGGCGAAGAGGTCGAAGAGATCGAGCAAGACAAGATCGTAGGCCGACGGAACGCCGAGCAGGAACATCGCGCCGCCGATGCCGATCGCGGCCGTGGGTCGGCTGATACCGCGCTCGTCGATGATGTAAGAGACGACGACCTCCATGAGACTGATCGCACTCGAGAGCGCGGCGATGGCGACGGTGCCGAAGAAGACGGCTCCGATCAGCCAGCCGAGCGTGAGATCGCCGAACGCGGCAGCCAGCGAGACGAAGATCGCACCCGCGCCGGGGTCGGCCGGATCGACGCCCGCGGTGAAGAGGATGGGGAAGACGATCAGGCCGGTAATAAAGGCGATCGAGGTGTCGAAGCCGATGATGATCGCGCCGTCCTCCGCGAGGTTTCGGTCCTCGCCGAGGTAGGACGCGTAGGTGATCATCACCCCCATGCCGAGCGAGAGGGTGAAGAAGGCCTGACCGGCCGCGGCGGGGACGATGCTCTGCCAGTTGTCGGCGATGACGCCCCACTCGGGGGAGAGGTAGTAGCTGTAGGCCTCGCCCGCGCCCGGGAGCGTGGCGGCGTAGATCGCGAGTCCGATCGTGATGATGATGATCGCGGGAACCATCACCTTCACGGCGAGTTCGATCCCGCGTTCGATCCCGACGGCGACGATGGCGATCACGGCGGCCATGAAGATGGCGTGAAAGAGGATGGCGTCGAGGCCGCTCGCGAGCGTGACGAACTGCCCTTCGGCCTCGGCAGCGTCGGCGATGTAGCCGTCCTGCAGGCCGAGGATCGTGTAGCGGATCGTCCAGCCGGCGACGACGCTGTAGTACGACAGGATGACGAAGCCAGTCGCGATGAAGATCCAACCGACGTACTGCCAGATGCCGGAGCCGATCTCTTTGAGCGCGCCGACGGGGTTGCGTTCGGTGCGGCGACCGACGACGAACTCGACGAGCATCGCCGGGAAGCCGATCACGACGATAAACAGCAGGTACATCAGCAGAAAGCCGGCACCGCCTTCCTGTCCCACCTGAAACGGGAACCGCCAGATGTTCCCGAGGCCGACGGCGCTGCCGACGGCCGCGAAAATGAATCCGACCCGAGTCGCCCACTGTTCGCGCGGGATATCGACGGAGCTCATACGTGGGTCGTGCTATCGTATATGTCAAAACGGTACGGGATCGTCGAGCCCGGAAACCCGGGCTTTGTGGTCCGTATATCAACACTACCCTCGAATTCATCGACGTTGAAAGACGAACAGCCCGTCCGTGAAACGCGAGCATTCGTGCGGAACGTAGCGAAAGACGGTCCTCGAGTTACCGAACCAAACATTTAGGTAGATTTACGAACAACTCGAAACTGATGACGACGCGTCCCGTCCGCGACGCTTTTCTGATGCGACTCTAGCGACGGTACCGAACCGAGTGGAACGCTGCGAACACGTCGCTCAGACGACGGTCGCGTGGCGTCGAAACTCGAGTCAGTCCCGACCGCTCGCTCGAAAGCGACCGGTATCGCACGCGAACCGACCGACGACCGAAAACCGGCGGGTTTTACGCCCGCCACCGACACCACACAGATATGAGCAACGACGACTTTCCGACGGACAGACCCGCGGTCGTGACCTGCGGGTTGCCGTACGCCAACGGCGACCTGCACATCGGTCACCTGCGGGGGTACATCGGCGCCGACGCGTTCAACCGCTCGCTCGAGACGCTGGGTCAGGAGACGGCCTACGTCTGTGGCTCCGACATGCACGGCACCCCGGTGGCCGTCAACGCCGAGCAGCAGGGCGTCGATCCCGCGGATTTCGCGCTCGAGTGGCACGAACAGTACGAGGAGACGTTCCCGAAGTTCAACGTCGAGTTCGACAACTACGGCCACACCCACGACGAGACGAACACGGAACTGACCCAGGAGATCGTCCGCACGCTGGACGAGGCGGGCCACATCTACGAGAAGGAGATTCAGGTCGCCTACGATCCCGACGCCGACCAGTACCTCCCCGACCGCTACGTCGTCGGGACCTGTCCCTACTGCGGCGCGAAGGCCCGCGGCGACGAGTGCGACGAGGGCTGTCAGCGCCACTTAGAGCCCGGCGAGGTCGAGAACCCGGAGAGCACGATCACCGGCAATCCGGCCGAGTACCGACAGCGAGCGCACAAGTTCTTCGAGGTCTCGGCGTTCACCGACTACCTGACGGAGTTCTTAGACGGCCTCGAGGGAACCTCGAACGCCCGAAACCAGCCCCGACAGTGGATCGAAGACGGCCTGCAGGATTGGTGTATCACGCGGGACATGGACTGGGGGATCGATTATCCGGATGCGGGAGACGACGAAACCGCCGGAGCGGACAGTGACGGCGACGATCTCGTCCTCTACGTCTGGGTCGACGCCCCGATCGAGTACATCGCCTCGACCAAGCAGTACTCCGAGCGCGTCGGCACTGACGAGTACGACTGGGAGCGCGTCTGGAAGGAAGACGGCGACATCGTCCACATCATCGGCCGGGACATCATCCAGCACCACGCCATCTTCTGGCCGGCGATGCTCGAGGGATGCGGCTACAATGCCCCTCGCGGAATCGCCGCGACCGGCTTCATCACGATCAACGGGAAGGGGCTCTCCACGAGTCGAAACAGGGCAATCTGGGCGAAGGAGTATCTAGACGAGGGGTTCCACCCTGACCTCCTGCGCTACTACCTGACGACCACGGGCGGCCTCCAGCAGGACGTCGACTTCTCCTGGGAGGCGTTCCAGGAGAAGGTCAACGGCGAACTGGTGGGCACCGTCGGCAACTTCTGGTACCGCTCGCTCCTGTTCGCCTATCGGAACTACGAAGGGACGCCGGACGCCGACGTCTCCGAGGAAGTCCGCGAGCGTATCGAGGGCGCGATCGGCGAGACCCGCGAGGCGGTCAACGACTACGATCTCCGCGGCGTCGGCCACGCCGCGACGCGACTCGCGCAGTTCGGCAACGAATACATCCAGGGCAACGAGCCCTGGAAGCTCACGGACGAAGAACCGGAGCGGGCGGCGCAGGTCATCCGCGACTGCGTCCAACTCGCCAAGGCCGTCGGCGTCCTCATAGAGCCGATCACACCCGATAAATCCCAACTGCTCTGGGAACAGATCGGCGAGGACGGCGAGGTCGCGGACGCTCACCTCGAGGACGCACTCGAGGCCCCGCCGCGGAGCTTCGACGAACCCGGCGAACTCTTCGAGAAGATCGAGGACGATCGCGTCGAGGAACTCACCGCAAAGCTCGAGGAGCGAGTCGAAGCGGCCTCGAGCGACGAGAACGAGTCCGACGAGGGAGAAACCGAAACTGACGACACCGGCGCAGACGAATCCGGTGATATGACAGACACTGACGGCCTCGAGCCGCTCCTCGAGGACCGGATCGGATTCGAGGACTTCCAGGAACTGGACATCCGCGTCGGCCGGATCGAGTCGGCCGAGGGGATCGACGGCGCTGACGACCTCGCCAAACTCGAGGTCGATATCGGCTTCGAGACGCGACAGGTCGTCGCGGGGATCAAGCAGCTACACGATCTCGACGAGTTGCCGGGGACGAACTGCGTGCTCCTCGCGAACATGGAACCAGCGGAGCTGTTCGGCGTGGAGTCCAACGGGATGATCCTCGCCGCGGGCGAGGAGGCCGACCTGCTGACGACCCACGGCGACGCCGAAATCGGCGAGAAGGTGCGTTAAGGCACCGATCGAACGGATTCGAACCCGGCGGACGCGCTGGCTGAGGCCTCGTCCGTCCGACCTGCACCCCATCCGACGCTCAAATGCGTGAAACTAGTTTTCTAGACGATTGAATTATAAATATTTGTGTAGTACCGTCCGATCGTGAATCAGTTGATCGGCGAACACCTCGACGAGTACGCCGAGACCGGTTCGATTCCCCGAGGCGCGATCGAGGCGTGCGGCGAACGGTACAGCGAACAGGGATACCTGACGCGGCGACAGTTGTACGCCCTCTCTTACGCCGTCTCGACGCGAAACGCTCACCGCGTCATGCGCAACTCGCGGAAGGAGTGCGAGACCATCACGGCCAACGCCGTCGCCATCACGGACGACCTCTCGCGGATCACGCTGCTCACGGGACTGTGCGGACTCGAGACGCTGACCGCGTCGTGCGTGCTGGCGGGGTTCGATCCGCAGCGGTACGCGGTCGGAGACGAGAACGTCCGGGCCGCGCTGGCCCGCCTCGGTCGCGTTCGCGGATCGAACGGGCGAGTCGAGGCCCGCGAGTACTGCGGGCTGTTAGCGCACGTTCGCGACGTCGCCGCCGAGACCGGCTACTCGCCTGCGGACGTCGGCTATGCGCTTTCCGTCTACGGTGCGGAGTAGATCTCCGGATTCGCGACGGGAGTCCGTGCCTCGACGCCTCGTCGGGATCACACATATATACGTTTTCATGAAGTTTCCGTCAAATTGCGTATCGTGACGTCCCGCAACGATGCGGTCGTAATGAAGCGAACTCGACGGACGATGATACGACTGACCGGCGCGGCGATCGGCGGCGCTGCCATCGGTGCATCGATGTCGACTGCGACCGCGTCCTTCGCCGACGGCGAGGCGGTCCAGATGACGGCCGATCTCAACGGCCGTGAGGGTCCCGGCCTGCACTACGACGTCGTGCGGACGTACCCGGCGGGAACGGAGGGCGAAATCATGAACGGCCCCGAGGAAAGCGACGGCCACACCTGGTGGGGGCTCCACGTTCCGAGTTACGGCGAGTGGGTCTGGTGTGCCGGCGACTACCTGACGAGCGACTCCGACGGCGGTTCGCCCGGCGGCTGCACCGACCAGTATTACACGACCCAGAACGTCGAGGACCTCGCGCGTGTCATCATGTCGGAGGCCTCGATCAGCGACACGCCGGCCCGGACGGCCGTCGGATTCACCGTCCCGACACGGATGGAACAACAGGGCGTCTCCAGCGTCCGCGACGTGTGGGACGCGTACGCGAGGAATCAGTCGCCCACGGCGGAGATCACGGCGCTCGCGGACGACATCCTGCAGTGTGCCGTCGCGGACAACAGCGACGGCGCTACCCACTTCTACTCGCCGATGAGCATGCCCAAAGAGGGTGACGACACGAGCGGGTACGACACGGGCGGCGGCCTCGAGTGGACCGAGGGGCTGGACCGGCGTAACTACCGACCGGGTTGGGCGCTCGACCTCGAGCGCATTTTCGTCGACGGCGTCCCCGAGCGGGAGTTCAAGTTTTACCGGTAGCCGTTCGGACCCGCCCGCGCCCCACCTTCACTCACGCCGGTTCAGACCTCGTCGACGAGGGTCGCGAAGTCGTCGGTATCGACGATCCCCATCGTCTGGGCCGACAGCCCGTGGCGGCGCAACGTCAGCGCGGATTTGAACGCGGCCTCTCGGTCGGCCGCGTCGAACACGACGAGGAAGTCGTATTCGCCGAGGATCGCGTACGAGTCGAGCACCTCAGCGTTGTGCTCCTCGAACTCGGTTTTGACCTCACCCCAGATCGACGCGAGCTCCTGGGCGTTCTGGACGTTCCGGTCATCGATGTCCATGAGTGATGCGTACGCGGCCATGTTCGACGGGTGGGTCGTCCGTGGGAAAACCGTTCGCGTGGCACAGGACGGGGCGAAAGACAACTCGGAGGCGAGTAAACCACCTATCTTTTTGGCCGTACTCCCGCTACGTCGAGCTATGAGAAACGCGAAAATCGTCTGTACGCTGGGGCCGGCCTCGAGCGACCGTGAGACAATTCGGGAGCTCGCCGACGCCGGGATGTCGGTCGCCCGTCTGAACGCGAGCCACGGGAGCCGCGAGGATCGCGCCGAGCTGATCGACCGAGTTCGTACCGTCGACGAGTCCCGTGAGGCACCCGTCGCGGTGATGCTCGATATGCAAGGTCCCGAGATCCGGACCGCGCCGCTTCCGGAGGGGGAGTCGGTGACGCTCGAGACCGGTTCGGAGATCCGGTTCGTCGAAGGCGACGAGGTGTCTTCCGATACCGTCGGTCTCTCACTGCCGATCGGGGCCGTCGAGCCGGGCGATCGAATTCTGCTCGACGACGGACTGATCGAGACGACCGTCCTCGAGCGCGAGGATGCGGATTCGCGAGGGCACGACGACCAGTCGGTCCGTGCCCGCGTCGACACCGGTGGCGAACTGGGCGGCCGAAAGGGTGTCAACGTTCCCGGCGTCGAACTGGACCTCGATATCGTCACCGAGTCCGACCGCAAGGACCTCGAACTGGCCGCCGAGAAGGGGGTCGACTTCGTCGCCGCGAGTTTCGTCCGCGACGCCGAGGACGTCTACGCGGTCAGCGAGGTGCTCGAGGAGCTGGGCGCCGAAATCCCGCTGATCGCGAAGATCGAGCGCGCGGGGGCGGTCGACAACCTCGACGAGATCATCGAAGCCGCCTACGGGATCATGGTCGCCCGCGGCGATCTGGGCGTCGAGTGTCCGATGGAGGACGTTCCGATGATCCAAAAGCGGATCATCCGCAAGTGCCGTAACGAGGGATCGCCGGTGATCACGGCGACGGAGATGCTCGATTCGATGGTCCACGCTCGCCGTCCCACGCGGGCCGAGGCGTCGGACGTCGCGAACGCCGTTCTCGACGGCACCGACGGCGTGATGTTGTCGGGCGAGACCGCCATCGGCGACCACCCCGTCGCGGTCGTCGACGCGATGGACAGCATCGTCCGCGAGGTCGAAAATTCGACGGAGTACGCCGAGATGCTCGAGCAACGCGTCCCCGCGGCGGGGCCGGCGCGGACGGACGCGCTGGCTCGCTCGGCGCGATTCCTCGCCCGCGACATCGGGGCGGACGCGGTCGTGGCCGCGACCGAATCCGGCTACACGGCGCTGAAAACGGCGAAGTACCGCCCCGGCGTCCCGGTCGTCGCTTCCACGCCGAGTCACGAAGTCCGGCGGCGACTGGCCCTTTCGTGGGGCGTGACGCCGCTGTACGCTCGCGTGTCGGATCAGGGGGCCGACGCCGTCGTCGAGAAGGCGGTTCAGGCCGCACTCGATGCCGGCGTCGCCGACAGCGGCGACACCGTCGTCGTCCTCTGTGGCATGATGACCGAACTCGAGGGCTCGAACACCACGAACATGCTGAAAGTCCACGTCGCCGCGGAAGCGCTGACGACCGGTCGCGTCGTCGTCGAAGGCCGGACGACCGGCCCGCTCGTGCGGATGACGGACGGCGACCTCTCGGAGATCCCGGAGGGAGCAATCATCTCGCTTTCGGCCGACTTCGACGAGGAGTTCGAGGGCGATCTGACGACGATCGGCGGGATCGTCGACGCCCAGCGCGGACTGACCGGCTACCCGGCGCTGGTCGCACGCGAGATGAACATCCCGATGATCAGCGGGGCCGACGTCTCGGAGGCCGAAGAGGGCAGCGTCGTGACGCTCGACGCCGAACGCGGGGTCATCTACGGCGGCGACCTCAGCGATCGAACGGATCGGAGCGAGCAAGTTGACCTGGCCTGAAGCTGCAGGCAGGCCAACGTGACACCCGCCCGAACGCGGACCGCGGATTTTTGACGACGGACCTGTTAGGACCGACCATGGCAGACGACGCGTCCGGAAGCGACGGTAAGAACGACCGACGTGAGCCACCGGCAGCTCCGGACGGCCAGCGCTCGGACGGGGAGACGGAATCAGCGTGGTCTACGGCCGACCAGGATATCACCGCGTCTACGGGCGGTGACGACCGACTCGAGGGCGACGGTCACGCGAGCGACGACGACGGCGCCGGATGGGGTGACCAGACGGAAGACGAGTACCGGGTTCCACTGGATCTCTCCGGCGGACCCGACGAGGACGAACCGGCCGCAGACGAGGGCGAGGACGCCGATGAAGACGATCCGTACGCACCGGAACCCAGCTCGACGCCGATCGAACCCGGCGAGCCGACGCTCGAGAACATTCTCTTCGTGGTTCTCGGTGCGGTCGCGATGGTTCTCGTGATGTTCCAGCTCGCGTCGGTTATGCTCTGAGCGCGGCTGAGAACCGACAAAGGTACCATCGCTGTCCGCTTCCACTCAAAACGACTCGCGGACCGCCTCGGCAACCTTTAATTTGGGTGAGAACTTAGCTCGACGTATGCTCGAACTCCTCTTCGCGAACATGCCGCTCGCGCTCCTCTCGGTGGGGCTCATCCTGATGGCGCTTGAGGCCCTCTCGCCGGGTGCACACCTCATCGTCATCGGCGTCGCACTGGTCGGTGCGGGGCTCATCGGACTCATCTTTCCGTCACCGCTGAGTCCATTCATACTGGCAGGGTTGACGCTCGTGATCGGCCTCGCCGCGGCCTACGTCTACAACGAGTTCGACTTCTACGGCGGGAAAGGTACCGCCCAGACCTCGGACTCGAGTACGTTGGCGGGGACGACGGGCTACGTCACCGAGACCGTCACGACTCGCGACGGCGAGGTCAAACTCGACGAAGGCGGGTTCGCGCCCTTCTACAGCGCGCGGACGACGAGCGGAACGATCGAGGAGGGCGAAGAAGTGATCGTCCTCGATCCCGGCGGCGGAAACGTGCTCACGGTCGAATCGCTCGGCGCGATCGGCGAGGACGAGATCGATCGCGCGCTCGCGGAGGGTGCCGTGGACTCGGATTCTGCGGCGGAAGCCGACGACTCCCAGCCTCCGGCCGACGTGGAGTCGGACGCCGAACCGGAAGCCGAAACCGAAACGGAAAAATCGAACTGAGACGCAGACGGTTGGGCTCGAGCCGATTGCGGCTCGGTTTGAGTCGGTTTGGACCTCGAATCGAGTCGGTCACGGAGGCCGATATGTTACTGAAATAAGGGAACGTTTTTCCCGTCCCCCCCGTAAGACGGAACTATGGTCGTAGAACTACTCCCATTGCAGACCGGCGGTGCACTGCTATTCCTCGGTGCACTCGTCCTCCTCGTCGTCATCGCCGCACTGCTCAGTGCGATCGAGATCGTCGACGCGTACGAGAAACGTGCGCTCACTGTCTTCGGGGAGTACAGAAAACTCCTCGAGCCGGGTATCAACTTCGTCCCGCCGTTCGTCTCGAACACGTATCGGTTCGACATGCGAACGCAGACGCTGGACGTCCCTCGACAAGAAGCGATCACGCGAGACAACTCGCCCGTGACCGCCGACGCGGTCGTCTACATCAAAGTCATGGACGCCAAGAAGGCGTTCCTGCAGGTCGACGACTACAAGAAAGCGACGTCGAACCTCGCCCAGACCACCCTGCGTGCCGTGCTGGGCGACATGGAGCTGGACGACACGCTCAACAAGCGCCAGGAGATCAACGCGCGCATCCGTCAGGAGCTCGACGAACCCACCGACGAGTGGGGTATTCGCGTCGAGTCGGTGGAGGTCCGCGAGGTCAACCCCTCGAAGGACGTCCAGCGCGCGATGGAGCAACAGACCTCCGCGGAGCGCAAACGCCGCGCCATGATTCTCGAGGCACAGGGTGAACGCCGCAGTGCCGTCGAGAAGGCAGAAGGTGACAAACAGAGCGAGATCATCCGTGCACAGGGTGAAAAGCAGAGCCAGATCCTCGAGGCACAGGGTGACTCGATCTCGACCGTGCTGCGCGCGAAATCCGCCGAATCGATGGGCGAACGCGCCATCATCGATCAGGGGATGGAGACGCTCGCCGAGATCGGCCAGAGCGACTCGACGACGTTCGTGATGCCCCAAGAGCTCACCTCGATGGTCGGCCGCTACGGCAAACACCTCTCTGGTAGCGACGTCAAGGAAGACGGCGACTCACTCGAGAGTCTCGAGTTCGACGAGGAAACCCGCGAACTGATCGGGCTGGACGACATCGCCGAAATCATCGGCGAGATCGACGAGGAAGCCGAAATGGACCTCGAAGCGATGGAGCAGGAGGCCCAGGCGATCAAAGAGGGCAAAGACGCCGGAACCATCTCCGACCCCGACGACGTCATCGAGGAGATGGATCAGGAGTTCGCCGGCGACGCCGACCCCGGCAAGAGTTCATAGATTCCAGACACTCCGTTCTCGGTGAAGAAGGCGGAGCGAAACCTGTTTTACGTCCCGCCACGTTTCGATCAATAGGTATTACATGACGAGTTCCGATGGGGTCGACGACGACAAACGAGCGACCCTGCGCCGGTTCGCAGCGCTCGGTGCTGCGGCACCGCTGGCCGGCCTTTCCGATTCTGCAGCAGCCGATACGGGCGAAAGCGACGCCCGCGACGCGATCGCCGGCTATCTATCCACGACGCCCGGCGCCCACTTCTCGAAGATTCGGGACGATCTCCAGCTCGGCACCGGCGAGACCCAACACCACCTGCGTCGGCTCGAGGAACTCGACGCGATCGAACGCTTCCGCGACGGCGATTACAAGCGGTTCGTCCTCGCGGATCGGTTCGACGAGTTCGAAAAGCAGACGCTGGGCTATCTCCGCCGAGACACGCCGCGCGGGATGTTGATCGAACTCCTCTCGACATCGGACGCGACGGCCGGCGACCTCGCGACGGCACTCGACGTCTCGCCGCCGACGGTGAGCAAGTACGCCGGGGAACTCGAGGAGGCCGGCCTGCTCTCGCGCGAGGACGGTTACGCCGTCGAACGCCCCGAAACGGTCCTGATTCTGGTCGTCCGCCACGCCGACTCCTTCGGAGAGGCGGCGCGACAGCTCGCACGAAACGCCGATCAGTTCGTCGTCTACGACGGGTAAGGAGCTAATACCGCCGGTAAAGGCGTATTACTGTTCGAACGTGACGCTGTTCACGCCGTTCAGATCGTTTCGACGACCGCCGGGAGCGCCGCCAGCGAGTCGACGACCGCGGCGGCCTCCGTCGGTCGGTCGACGTCGCGGTTGTGTGGGCGACGGAGGTAGATCGGCTTGAGACCCGCCGCTCGCCCGGCCGTGACGTCTTTGTGCGAGTCGCCGACGTAGAACCCGTTGTCGGCATCGAGTTCCGAGAGCGCGTCGTCGATGAAATCGGGTTCGGGCTTCTTTCTCCGAAAGTCGTCGAACGTGGGCCGACGACCGCGGACGACGTCGAACTCGACGGGGACGTAGTCGGCGACGAACTCGGCGGTCGCGTGGCGGTTGTTCGTGACGAGTCCGACCGTGGTCCGATCGGCTAGATCGGCGATCGCATCGATATCATCGTACAGGCCGCGCTCGCCCGACCGAATCAGGTCGTGGCTCGTCTTCGACGCGTACTCGTCTTTCAGCTTCCAGAACGCCGCGGCGTCGATTTCCAGTGCGGCGCAGTGGTCGGCGATGTTCTCGAGGTCGTGCCGTCTGAGATCGTCTCGCTGTGCCGGCGTCGGCTCGGCGCCGAGCGTGTCGAGGGCCGTGTCGGCCGCGTCGGCGTACACCTGCGGATCGGTGCCGGGATCCTCGAGGATGACTCCATCCATGTCGAACAGTATCGGCGGCGACATCTGTCGCTCGAGGGTACGCAGCGAGCCGTCAAAAAGCGGCCGACGAACGAGGAGTCCGATGTAACACGCGGAGAACCGTCGTATGCAGGCCAGAGTGCGCAACTGGCCGGCCGTGATCCGTTACGCGTTGACTTTCCACGTTGTACTCGAGGAGTAGCCCCACTTCTCGATCTCGATGTCGTAGTTGCCGTCCTGCAGGGCGGTGATATTCGAGCCGACCTCCTTGGCCGTCATACCGAGTTCTTTGCCGATGAGACGGGATTTAAAGTACGTCTTCGTTCCGGCGTTATTGCGGAGATACTGGAGGATCTGGCGCTGTTTACTCGTGAGGTCCGCGGTTAGTGCAGTGCTCATACACTACTCAATGCCGAGAATGCCCTTAGGGGGTTTGGTACGTGCGGTTAACCCCTCGCCTGCATGCGGTTTTCTCAGTGAGTAATGGATGCATAACGGGGCAGAAAGCTTTCGTTGGTACGTTCGGTTAATATATCCCTTCTAGCGAACCTCTATATTACAAGAACATCAATTTTTCCGTACTATCGTCAGTTCTTGACGGTGCCGACAGCCGAACGGGTCTCGCCGAGACTACTGACAGCCTGTCGACTGAAAACGCCGTCGACGCGTTACAGTTGGCTAGTAACCGAGTCGTCGGTAACGAACGGACCGACGGCACACGCGACCGCTTCACTCAGTGCTTGCGAACGGTTCGTTAGCCCGTCCGTCAGGATGCCGGCCGCACCGTCGCGTTCGGCGATTCCGTTGGTTCCGTGCCGGTCGTCCATCACCGGTCCCAACTCGGCTCCGTCCTCGAGTCGACGAGCGACGTCGTCGGGGAGCGA
The DNA here is from genome assembly GCF_052040145.1 of Natronorubrum amylolyticum. Lineage (NCBI taxonomy): Archaea > Methanobacteriati > Methanobacteriota > Halobacteria > Halobacteriales > Natrialbaceae > Natronorubrum > Natronorubrum amylolyticum. Next base: position 904,350 of record NZ_JBPPFW010000001.1, on the reverse strand, counting down.
AAACGTGGGACCGCCGCCGCGTTCCAGTCGGTCGCCGTCGGTCGCGGCGGCCCACATGATCAACGAGAGGCCGGGAACGCCCTCGATTCGGGCGACGCCGCCCTCGAGACCGACTCCGTAGTCGGCGCCGGTCGCGGCGAGCGCTCGTCGGGCGCGGTTTTCGGCGCCCGTCACGGTTTCCTCGACCGACCACGGCTGCTCGGGGACGCCCGAGTCGACGGCGACTGCGGACACCGACGGCTGATATCGCTCGAGCGTCCGTTCGACTGCGTCCACCTTGACCGGGTTCGTGCTCCCGACTGCGACGTCCATATCCGTCGTTCGAACGGTTCGAATTTGGCAGTGCCGGTTCGGATCCACTTCTCAGCGTAACTGTTCCGATCTGTCATGCTAGTTCCCCCGAATTATCCGCTTTCGAGAGGTGTCGGCCCGCGATTCCGAAACCCTTAACCTTCGAGTATCAGAACGGGGTAGGTAACGAACCCGTCCGGGCTTTTGCAGTCAGTTCGGCCGGTCAGCACTCGCCATCGTATGACTAACACACCATCGAGCACCAGAGTACGGCGTACCGAACGAGAATCGAACGAAGAGACGAACGAATCGGAACAGAGCGACCTCGCTTGCCCCGAATGTACGGGGCAGTTGGTCGTCGACGACGAACACGGCGAAACCGTCTGTGAGGACTGTGGGCTGGTCGTCGAAGAGGACTCGGTCGATCGCGGACCCGAGTGGCGTGCGTTCGACGCCGCCGAGAAGAACGAGAAGTCCCGCGTGGGTGCGCCCACGACGAACACGATGCACGACAAGGGGCTGTCGACGAACATCGACTGGCGGAACAAGGACGCCTACGGCAACTCGCTTGGCTCCCGGCAGCGCGAGAAGATGCAGCGCCTGCGCAAGTGGAACGAGCGCTTCCGCACCCGCGACTCGAAGGAGCGCAACCTGAAACAGGCGCTGGGCGAGATCGACCGAATGGCGAGTGCGCTCGGACTGCCGACGAACGTCCGCGAGACCGCGTCCGTCATCTACCGTCGCGCGCTCGACGAGGATCTGCTCCCCGGCCGCTCCATCGAGGGCGTCTCGACCTCCTGTGTCTACGCCGCCGCTCGTCAGGCCGGCGTCCCCCGGAGCCTCGACGAGATCGCCGACGTCTCCCGCGTCGAGAAAAACGAGATCGCTCGCACCTACCGCTACGTCGTCCGCGAACTGGGCCTCGAGGTCCAGCCGGCCGACCCAGAGAGCTACGTCCCCCGCTTCGCCTCGGGGCTCGACCTCTCCGACGAGGCCGAACACCGCGCCCGCGGCCTCCTCCAGAACGCCAAGGAAAAGGGCGTCCACAGCGGAAAATCGCCGGTCGGCCTCGCTGCCGCCGCGGTCTACGCCGCTGCACTGTTGACCAACGAGAAGACCACGCAGGCCGCCGTCAGCGACGTCGCCGACATCTCCGAAGTGACGATCCGGAACCGGTACCACGAGCTCCTCGAGGCCGAGGAGACGCTCGGACTGGCCTAACCACACGGATCGACACCGGTTCGTTTTTCTCTCCGTTCGCACACTACAGTCACAATGTCACTCGACTTCGACTCGTTCGTCCTCACCGCGTCGACCGCTGATCTCTCCGAAGAACCCGCGGCCCGAGAGCACGCGGACGCGATCGAGTTTCGAATGGATCTCGCCGAAAAACCGCTATCGGCGCTCGAGGCGTATGACGACGGCGACGGCGAGTTGCCGATCCTCGCGACGAACCGGGCCGCCTGGGAGGGCGGCGAGTGGGACGGGGAGGACGGTCGACGACTCGGAACGCTCGCGGAGGCGATCGCGTTCGACGCGGTGCAGGCGATCGATGTCGAACTCGAGGCGATTCTCGACGGTGACGCAGAGGAGGTGCTGGAAATCGCGCGTGATCGTGGTGTCTCCGTGGTCGCGTCGGCCCACGATTTCGAGGGGACGCCCTCTCGAGGCGAGATTGCCTCGACTCTGACGGAGGCAGCCAAACACGCCGACGTGTCGAAGATGGCCGTGACTGCGGAGACGAAGAAAGACACCCTCGCGTTGCTTGCCGCGACGGAGCAGGTGACTGCCCACGGTGATACCGTGGCGACGATGGCGATGGGTGACGTGGGAAGCCATACGCGTGCGGTTGCGCCCGTGTACGGCTCGAAAATCGGCTACGCACCCGTGGATCCGTCGGAGGCGACCGCGCCGGGGCAGTACGACCTCGAGACGCTGTCGTCCCTCGTTTCGGAATTATCGTCGTAGCCGATCAGTCACGCCGCGGAGAAAATCGGAATGTTAAGGGGCGGGGTCCCCTAGCACCACGTACGATGACATGGCTTCGCGCGCTGTTCGCCGGCGGCCTCTCGATCTTCCTCCCCGGTGCAGGCCACGCCTTGATTCGGGACTGGCTCCGTGCCCTGGTGTTCGCCGGGCTCTACTTTTCGGCGATCTGGTTTTTCTTCCCGATCGATCAGATGGTCGACGCGGCGTCGTTTTCGGAAGGAATGGACATCGCAAACACACAGACCGATACGATGGCGCAGTTCTTCATCATGTTTATCGCCCTCTTCGCGGCCATCGACGCCACCTTCAGAGCGGTCGGCTTTCCGCCGAACGGCTCCGACTCGAGCGACGGCCCGTCCTGCCCGCAGTGCGGGAAGGAACTCGACCAGGACCTCACGTTCTGTCACTGGTGTACGACCCGACTCGAGCCGATCGAGCCGGAGGACGACGAACTGCCTGCCGACGCCGAAGATTCCGAGCAGGAAACGCCGCCTCGTCCGTAACCGGACTCGGTCTGCGTATCAGAATTGTTGTTTCTATCGGTTACTGTAGGCGATCCCGGTACTAGCGGCTAGTACCGCTACTTCTCGATGATGCTCTCTTCGACGGCCTCCCCGAAGTGTCGCGCCGTATCCTCGTAGTGGAGCAGCAGTTCGTCGCCGGCCTCGAGATCGGTGACCGCCGTCCGGCCGTCCCGGGTCGGGACCTTGATCGTCTCCGCGTTCTGCAGGAGGGTCTCGATGTGGTCGCCGTCCTCGGTCTCGAGGGCGACGCGGAACATCGGCCGCTTTTCGATTTTGACGCGGCCGACGATGGCCTCGCGGGTGTTGCCGGCGGTGTCGACGATCTGCACCTCGTCGCCGCTCTGGAGCTCCGAGAGGTACTTCGTGCCGCCGTCGGGCGTGCGCACGTAGGCGTGGACGGCCCCCGCGTTGACCCGGAACGGTCGGGAGGCGACGTAGGGCGATTCGGCCGTCTCGGCGTGGACGAAGACGAGCCCGCGGGCCATCGAGCCGACGAGCATCCCCTCGTCGTGTTCCAGCAGGCTGCCCGTATCAACGCAGACCCGGTCGGCGCTGCCGATCTGTTCGACGTCGAGCACGTCGGCGTACTGAAGGTCGAGCGACTCGCGCTCGGCCTCGTCGCGGACCTCGACGGTCTCGCGGATCTGGTCCGGATCGTCCGAGTCCAGCAGGACCGAATCGGCGCCGATCTCGAGCGTCTCGAACGCCGTCTTGGCCTCCTCGGCGTTGGTGACGCCCGCGACGAGGTCGGTCTCCTCGCCGATACGGGCGATCAGGTTCTCGAGGGGGATGATCGTCCAGTCCTCGCCGACGACGATGGTGTAGTCGGCCTCGTCGGCGGCGGTCTCGGCGAACTGTTCGTACTCCTGACCCAGGATGCGGACGTACGCGCCGCGTGCGAGATCGCCGTCGCGTCGACGAAGCGTCGAGAGATCCGCCGAACCGGAGAAGTCCTCGGGAAGGTCGATCGTCGCGTCGCCCTCGCCCTCTTTCCCGACGACGACGGCGTCGGGCCGCGCGGCCGGTTCGGTCTCCTCGCTGTCGGCTTCCGCGTCGTCGATATCGTCGACCAGCGTCACGTCGCCGTCGGTTCGGAACGCCGCGACGTTGATGTCGCCGAGTTCGCGCACGCGGGCGACGTCGTCCTCGTCGACCAGTACCCAGTCCACACCCGACTCGAGTGCGGCAGTGATCCGGCTACGGCGGGCGTCCCAATCGCCAACCGTGTCGTCGGCTTTTACCCAGACAGATCGCGTCATAAATCGACCGTCGGAGGGCACCGGCTTGAACGTGGCGAATGCCGCAGCCGGAACCGGCACACCCAATCGACCTCCGTCGCGATGATCGTGCTGAAATCGGTCGACTGGAGCGCTGTTCTTTCGAAACAGGGCCATCGGTTGTAGCGGCCGATTCGAGGCCCGGAGAGAGGCTCGTCCGTGTTCGGTCTCGAGCAGCAGGCGTCTCTCTCGAACGTCACGGGTTTCGGACGATCGAGCGCCATAGTACGATAGTAACGTTAGTATCGATAGTTTCGATTGTCATGGCACTTTCTTAGAAGTGGATAATATACTCTCGCGTGACTGTTCGACTATGGGTCAGCGACACTCCCCTGCACGCGACGGACTGACGGTAGACCAGGCAACCCGTCGACTCGAGGTCGGCATGGTCGCCCCCGTCGCTCGTGCGGCGTTCGACCATGCGGGCGACCTCGCGTCGCGACGGTACGGCCGAACGGCAGCCGTCCTGGGTGCCGTTCGACTCACCTGCCGTCGGACCGACGCTCGAGCGCTCGATCGCGAACGCCTCGAGACGGCGTTCGACGTCGATCCGGACTGCGTGATCGCGGCCGACGAGTTGCTGGCGGACCAGGTGGGTTCGCCGGCGGCTCCCGAGGAGATTCGATCGCTACGACGGCGACTAATCGTCGTCCGCGAACTCCTCGCCGCGGCCGAACGCGGGAGTGTCGTCGGCCCCGAGCTTCCCGGCTCGTCGCTCGCCGACGCGGCCCCCTTCCTGCTCGCTCGAGCGACCGATCTCGGTCGTAACGACGCGGGAGGGTTCGACGAAGCCGCGCTTCGGACCCACGCCGAACGGCTCGAGGCCGACCTCGAGTTCGCCCGGCTGGGAACGCTCCTCGACGCCCGCGTCGAGGGCGACGAGTAGGACTCGTAAGGCACCGATCCCCCGCTGACGGCGGCCCTCCACTCGGCCGATTCCGGTGCCATCGGTCGGCTACTCGTTTCCATCCCCACTGACGGTTCGACCCTCCACTCGTCTCCATCCCCCGCTGACGGTCCCGCCCTCCAGATCCGCACTGCCGTTCGCCCCTCGGCCCGTCGCCATCTTCGACTGGGCTCTCCGTTCCGTTCGACTCCCGACTCAGTCGTCGTCGGCGAGTTTGTGCTTGAACGCGCGGTAGGCGTTGGCTCCCTGTTCGGTGAGTTCGACCACGCGGCGGCGACCGACCGATTCGATCGTCACGTAGCCGTCGGCCTCGAGCGGGTCCAGAACGTGCGTATCGAGCACGCGGAAGGCACCCTTATCCTCGCCGCCGCGCTCTTCCGGCGGTCGACGATCGGCCATGAACGAGAGATTCCGATCTCGAGCGTACGCGATCAGGTCTTTCTTCTTCGGCGGGCTGGTCCGTTCCTCGTGGTACCCGTCCCACGCGTCGGGATCGGCGAGAAAGCCCATGATCGCGACCTGGTCCGGCGTCGGCGAGTCGATCGGATACGTCGGGAGGCGTTCGGTCTCCGCGACGCCGGTCGAGATCGGCTCTCGTTCACCCTCGTGGGCGTAGTCCGAGGGCTGGACGTAGTAGGCGTGTGCGTCCGTCGAGACGTCCATGCAGGCCATCGTCGCGCCGATCGCGGGGATCGTCCCCGCGCCGGAGACGTTGACCGAGACCGTGTCCTCCGCGTGTTCCGCGGCGATCGTCGTCACTTCGCCGAGGACGGCGTAGACGTCACCCAGATCACAGCGTCGCGTCTCGACTTCGGGGACGGTCGACTCGAGTTCGGCCCGGAGGTCGTCGTGGTAGTCGGCGGTGACCGCGGCGTCACCATCGGCGGGGTCGCTGTCGACGGAGCTCCCGTCATCGTCGGTTCGGTCGTCCGCAAGCAGGTAGACGAGGTCGGCCCGTTGTGCCCGGATCGGCTCGACGATTCGGTCGTACTCGTAGCCGAGGGGGACGATGTGGACTCGTTTGACGACATTCATACGTTGACAGGAACCGCCGCGAAAATAACGGCTGCGGATCGGTCGGTAGTCGACTCTCCCCGTGCTCGGCTCCGAGACTGCCACCGACGGACCGTCGGTGGGTTCGCCAGCACGGCATGTGTCGGATGTGCACGCCCCGAAACGTTGAGAACGCTCGCCGTCCTATTCCCGGGATATGGCTGCGTACGATGCGATCTGTTTCGATCTCGATCAGACGCTCTGTGAACCCACGCAGGACGCCGCGACGCTGCTCGAGTCCGCGTTCGACCGAGTCGGCTGCGAGCCGTTCTGTACGCCGGCGGACCTGCGAGCGGCCGTGCCGTCGCTGCCAACGGCCGAGACGGATCGCGAGTTCTACGAGAACCTGTTCGGCGCGGCCGTCGACCGTGCGGAAACCGATCTCGATACCGGGATCGCTCCCGCGCTCGCCGCGCAGTATCTCGAGCTACAGGACCCGACCGCCGTCCGATTTCGACCCGGCGCGGAGACGGCGCTCGAGCGCGCCCGCGAGTGCGGTCCGGTCGGCCTGATCACCAACGGCGGCCGACCGACGCAGACGCAGAAGCTGGAGGCGCTCGACATCGCGGACGCCTTCGACGTCCGCGTCTTCACCGAACCGAGCGCAGGGATCCACCCGAAGCCGAACGCGGCCCCGTTCGAGTACGCGCTGGGTGAACTCGAGGTCGAACCCGACGCCGCGATTCACGTCGGCGACTCCCTACACGCCGATATCGCGGGTGCGAACGCGATGGGGATCGATTCGGCCTGGATCGACCTCGGTCGCGACGACCGCGACGGCGTCGAGCACGAACCGACGTACGAACTGTCGTCGCTCGAGGCCTTCGACACGATTCTCTACTAACTGGCCGTTCGAGACGATTTGCCCGCGTCTGCAGGAGTATCCGTCTCGTCCGGCTGGTCCAATCGGCCGGCGGCTGTCGTCCGTTGCTCCGTCGCAGATACGATCTCCGTCCCGTCACACGCCGCGAGTCCGTGCGCCGGCATGTGGTTGTAGACGGTTTCGTACTCGTCCGTATCGACGAGATAGGTTTCGTGCCAGATACCAACCGCAGTGTCCGTTCCGGTTCCATCACCGTAGTACGCCTGCCACGCCGGGCGGTGTAACCGGTCGCCGTCGCGGGCGTACGCTTCGAGCGCGTCGAACGACTCCCAGTACTGGATGAACCCGATATTGCGGATGCCGGGTCCGACCACTGTTCGGCTGCCGAGCAGCCCCGACTGCGGATCGGCGACCAGTTCGCGTACCATCCGCGGCGCGACGAGCACCAGCGGGAGCCACCGGTGAAGCTTCCAGAGGACGTTGATCCGCATGCCGATGTGGAACACCACGAAGGCTCCCTCGCGTTCGGCGGTCACTCGTCGTTCGGTCACCCCGTCGGTGCTGTGATCCTGCGCTTGCATTACGCTCATAGTGGTGGCGCGAGAGCTTGTCGATGACCCCAACATGTTGGTTCCACACTCGATCGGCCGATCCTCGTCCGGCGAAAACCGCAACAGACTCGCTGCCGACGGATGCTCGAACGTCGCTCCCTTCGACCCATGATCCGTGCGCAGTTGCTGATCCGTCTCCCCGAAGGCCTGTGGCTGACGGACGTCTCGCAGACGTTTCCCGACGCGACGTTTTCACTCCTCGCGGGCTACAGCGCGGGCGAGACCGCTATCGAACTCGGGGAGATACACGCTGACGAGCCGGACGCGCCTGTCGACGCGCTGCGTACGCACCCCTCGATCACGCAGTTCGAGCTGTTAGAGTCGGCCGACGGACGCGCCCTCAGCAAGTACGAGACGACCGACACGGATCTCTACGAGTTCGTCGAGCTGTCGTCGTTGCCCGTCGAGTTCCCCGTCGTCGCCCGGAACGGCTGGTTCGAGTTCGACCTCACTGGTACGCGTGCCGAACTCGAGCAACTCCGGACGACGCTCGAAGAAGCGGCCGTCGCGTTCGAACTGCAGTCAGTAGTCAGCACGACTGACTCGGGCACGTTACTGACCGACCGCCAGCGAGAGCTCCTCGAGGCTGCAGTGCGGAAAGGCTACTTCGAAGTCCCGAGGGAGTGTACGCTCGCGGAGCTCGCCGAGACGCTCGGGATCGACAAGGCGACGGCGAGCACGACGCTTCGCCGGGGTGAAGCGGCGCTCGTCAAGTGGTTTTTGACCGGCCCGGAGCGGAAAGGGATACGTGGTCGTTAGCGTCCGGTCTCGAATCGTAGTCGATCGTTGGGGTGATTCGACACAGTACCGACTAACATGTTGGGGTAATATACTCACATCCCGATCGATTGATTTTCGCTATGTTCGAGACCTCCAGTAACGCGCATCCTCGCCGCGAGAGTGAACAGTCGGGCCCGGCCAGCGTCGATACGCGGCTCTATACGCTGATCGCCCTCGCGACGGCCTTCGGTATCGGACACCACGTCGATCACGTCGTTCGAGGAAATCACGTTGGCTGGCCGCTGATTCCCGAGGTCACCGTGTTCACATACACCCTCGCGGTCTACCCGCTCATCGCGGTCGGGCTCTATCTGACGCTCACCGAGCGGGTCGGGGCGGGGTACTGGGCCGTCCTGCTGGGGACGCTTTGTCTCGTCGTCACCGCCGTCCACTTCGGTCCGTGGGCGATGGAACCACCACAGGACATTCTCGGCCCGTACGAGAGCGTCTACGTCGGCTACGGTGCGCTCGCGTGGTTACTCGGGTTCGTCGGCACGTTGGCGGTGGCGACGGTCTACGCCGCGCATCGATGGCGGTGGGCTCGCCGCGCGACTTCAGGACGGGGGACGACGGCCGACTGACCGATGCGAGTGTGCGACCGTCGCCTTACTTCTCGGGCGGGAGCAGATCCGTGTGGACCACCGCACGATACTGATCGTTCGTCGCGGTCTCGAGTCGCCCCAGTAACGCGGCTCCGTCGCTGAAGTTCTCTGGGAGTTCGAACGGATCGTCGGCCTGCTCGTCGCGCTGTTTACAGCGTTTGACGAACGAAAGCAGCGTCGGATAGGTGTCTACGCGAGCGTAGACGACGCCGACGTCATCCGTGACCTGTCCGCTCCAGTGGTCGACGATCGCTTCGGTCTCGAGTCGCGGCTTTCGCTGTCGTTCGGCCAGTTCCGAGGCGTCGATCTCGACGTCGCCGAGCACGTCGTCAAAGACGTCCTGTAGTTCGTCGGTGTTGTCCTCGAGCGACGGCGCGTCGCGCTCGGTCTCGAGGAGTTCGACGAAGGCCTCGAGCTCCCGCGGGCGCACGGCGACGGGGTAGACGAAGTCGTGGGTCTCTTTCGGCAGTTTATACGACCGTCCCTCGACTCCCTGTTCGCCGGGTCCCGACTGGCCCAGCATCAACTCGAGTATTCCCATAGCTGAAACAGACAGGGGCACTCGAATAAGTGTTCCGCGGACGACTCGCCGTTCTGAGGGGTTCCCGCTGGTTGTCCCTCGCTGCTCGCGGGTCGCTTCGCTCCCCGCTCGCCACTCCGAGATTCTCGCTTCGCTCGAACCTCGTTACTCACGGTTCATTCCGTTCACCGTTCGCCATTTCGAGATTCTCACTCGGTTCGAATCTCGCTGCTCGCGGGTCGCTCCGCTCACGGATCGCTCTCGCTCTCGCTCTCCGTTCGCATCGAGGTCTTCACTCCGCTCAGACCTCGTTCCGCTCCCCGTTCGCCATTCCGAGGTTCTCGCGTCGCTCGAACCTCGTTACTCACGGTTCACTTCGTTCACCGTTCGCCGTTTCGAGATTCTCGCTCCGCTCGAATCTCGTTACTCACCAGTCGTCACCGAGCGCTGCCTTCGTCCCGCCGAACCCGCTCGCGGACGTCCACGTTCGTCCGCTGTCGGCGTGTTCAACCTCGATGTCGCTGCCGCAGGTCCCACAGCGATACTGGTCGGGCGATTTCACCGGTTTCGACGCCTGATGGCGTCTCGCCGACCAGTCGCAGTCGCCCGCGAGACACCGGAGAACGTACCGCGGGTCCGAAAACGTCTCGCAGTGTCTCGGCGCCTCGAGTCGCGCCGCCTGCTCGCGAAACCGCGAGCCGTGGCCCGACTCGCCGTAGCGCTGAAACTCCCAGGCGTGGACGAGTTCGTGTCTGACGACGCCCGCGAACGTCTCCCACTCGTAGCGTTCGTACGCCTGACGCGCGAGGACGATCGTCGCCACCTCGCGGCTCGCGTTCCATCGACAGGCCCCTGCGCGGCGACGGGCGCGCGTGGTGACCTCCCACTCGAGGGACGAACGGTCGATCTCGAGGTCGTAATCGCGAAGCACCTCACGGGCGTGAATCCGGGCTCGAGCGACGATCTCGTCGTCGATCGTGAGGTCCTCGTCGGTCACACTCGGAGAACGAAGGCGGATTTAGAAGGTGTTCCGGTCGATCCGCGCACGGAACCCGGGGCAACCGTTATGTGTCATGTAACACGTTACATCACATGTAACAGATGCGCGTCGACATTCGATTACCGCTTCCGGCAGAGCAGGTCTTCAGATACGAGGCGATGGACAATATCCTCGAAATTACGGCTCAGAACCCGTCTACCGAGTTTTCGAATCGGGAGTTGCAGGAATTGACTGGATTCGGCGGCCCGAGCGTCTCGAAAGCGCTGTCGCTGCTCGGACAGCTGGAATTGATCGACCGCCGGGATGTTGGGAAGAGAACGCTCTACCGGATCGACGAACGGCGACTGCACAGCACGGACGATCCGTTTCTGTCGATCCCACAGGCGGAGTTTCGGACCCCGCTTCGGTCGTTCGTCGAACGAGTCGAAACGGAACTATCGACACTTGCCGGCGTCGTCTGTTTTGGCAGTGTGGCGCGTGGGGAGGCTGATCGGATAAGCGACATCGATCTGTTCGTTCTCGCCGACACTGACGACGAATTAGTACGGATACGGCGAGCCGTGTCGGATATCAAACGCGATCTCGAAGCGGAGCCGTTCGACGGACAACGCTACGAATTCGAAATCTTCGTCGAGTCGGGCGAAAGCAGCCGTAGACGGGGAAGAGACCTTCAGCCAATCTTTCAAGAAGGGATCACTCTCTACGAAACGGAGACACTCAGACAAGTGAAACGCGACGTGTTCGGAGGCGATTCCAAATGACGTCGAACGACCTCGAGGCGGCACTCGGAAACGCGGAAGACGCGTTCCAACGGACGCCAGAGAATCCGGAGGTCGGGTTGGAGTACGTTACGGATCCAGCAGTTCTCCAGTTACGGAAAGCGTGTCGCCTTCTCGATGCAGCAGGGTTCTTGCTCGCGCGCAACGGTCACTTTACGGTCATCATCGAGAGTTCGTTCGTCGCTGTCGAGCGTTCGATCCAGTTTTACGTCGAAGAGAAGGGGTACGACGTCGCCGCTCAACGGCATACGGAGGTGTACGAGCTAGGCGTACGGGCTGGACTCTTTTCGGACGAGATTGCGGATCGACTCGAACGACTCTGGCTCGAGAACCGATCCGAATCGTACTATCGGACCGGTATCGCGGGTGAGTACAGAGCCGAAACGATCTACCGGCTCGCGGAGACGCTCCACGCGGAAGTCGTTCAACTGACTCGAACCCGGGACTGCCTCTGCGAGGGTGAGCGATGATCCCGACCGATAGTTCGGTCCCCGAACCACAAGATCCCGATCCGGACGACCCGATCGCTCCCGACGCACTGGTCCTCACCGCCGCGTTCGAGGACCCGCTCGACGAACGTCGACCGTGGCTCGAGCGCGCTGACCTCGTCGACGCCCTCGAGGTGCCGGGCGCGGAGACGCCCGTCTACGTGACCGACTCCGGAATCGCCGTCACGACCACCGGTATCGGTAAGAGCGACGCGGCGACGACCGTCACTGCTATCCTGTCGAGTCCGGGAATCGACCTCGAGTCCGCCTACATCGTCTCCTGCGGAATCGCCGGCTCGTCGCCGGAGACGACGGCGCTCGGCTCGGTCGCGATAGCGGATGCCGTCGTCGACTGGGACCGAAAGCATCGGTGGGACCGCCGATCGGACGCCGCTGTGCCGGCCCCTGAGTCGGCAAAACCCGACGACGAGCGCCGCCCCATCGATCTTCTCGCGTACCGGCCACGAGACTACGTTCACCGGCTCGAGGAGGCCGTCGTCGACTGCGCGATCGAGGCCGCCCGAGACGTCGACCTGCGCGAGGACGCCGCCGCTCGGGACTACCAACGATCGTACCCGAACGCCCCCGGTTCGGGGCCGACGATCGAACGGGGAACGACCGTCTGCGGCGACGAGTTCTGGCACGGGCCGCGCTACGCGCGGGAGGTCCAGTGGCTCTGCGAGCAGTACGGAGTTGGCCCCTACGTGACGACCCAGATGGAAGATGCCGCGACGGCAACGGCCCTCGAGCGGTTCGGCCTGCGGGAGCGGTACCTGAGCGTCCGCGCCGTCTCGAACTACGATCGGGCGGCACCCGGCCAGTCGGTCGAAGAGAGCTTCGACGGGAACCCCGCCAGTCTCGCGCTGGGCATCGAGAATGCCGCGCGCGTCGGCGATGCGGTGGTCGAGACGCTCGTCGCGGCAGACCCGCTCGAGATCGGGGCCGGCGACGTCGACTGAGTGACCCGCTCGGATCCAGCGGATTCAAACTCGGCCAGACCGGTCGGTCGTCCAGGCCGCTTAAAACACGTCCTCGGCGAACAGTCCCTCGAGCACGGAAGTGACGGCCTCGCGCTCGTCGATGCGGACGGTACGGCTCTGCTCGAGTTGGAGCCCGCCGCCGTCTCGAGCGAGCCAGTTGACGAAGTTGTCCGGGCTGACGCCGGCGTACGGGCCCGTCGAGACCGGTTCGACGGGTGGCGTTACCGCGTCCGCGAGTCGATCGCTGACGGCGCGTTTCGTATCGGCGTCGATTCCGCCGCCGACGAGGACACGGTCGTCGCCGAGCCCGTGAAAACTCACGACGGTCTCGAACCCACGATCCGAAATTTCGGCGAGCAGGGGGTAGTCGTCGGGCGAGAAAGCGCTCGAGGGCGGATGCCACAGTTCGAACGGGCTTCGCTGCTCGTCGTAGCCCAGACAGGCCCAGCAGCTTGCTTCGGGAACTCGAGCAGCCAGATCGAGCGCCTGCTCGGCGGTGCCGGGCTCGACGTGCCCGCCGTGGGCGGCACAGACCAGCACCTCGTCGCTCTCCCCGTCGTCGTACAGCAGTTCGGTGTAGTGGCCGGTGTCGGTTTCCTCGAGCCGATGGGTCCGAAACGACGCTGGCGTCACGACTGTCGGATAGGCGAGTGGCCGTAATAATTGGTGGTCACGCACAGGCCAGTTGCGAACCGCTACCGAGTGGCTCGTTCCATCGGTAGGGTTGGCCACAGAGAGTAAGGGACGCGGTGCTCAGGCCTCGAGCGCGAGTCCGGCCTTCGCGAGCGCGTCGTCGGTCGAGAGGTCGTGGTGGACGACGCCGGCGACGGCCGTCGTGATGGCCTCCGGGTTCTCGTGCTGGAAGATCGATCGCCCCATCGAGACGCCGGAGCCACCGGCGTCCATCACGCCGCGGACCATCTCGACGGTCTCGCGGTCAGTTCCTTTCGAGCCGCCGGCGATAACGACCGGCAGCCGCGTCGATTCGACGACGTGCTGGAAGCTCTCGGCGTCGCCGCTGTAGCCCGTCTTGACGAGGTCGGCGCCGAGTTCCTCCGCGAGACGGACGGCGTGGCCGAGCGCTTCGGGATCCTCGGAGTCGACGCCCGGGCCGCGGGCGTAGGCCATCGCCAGCACCGGCATGCCGAGTCGCTCGGCGCTCGCCGTGACCTCGGAGAGCTGAGAGAGCTGTTCGGGTTCGTGGTCGGAGCCGACGTTGATATGGAAGGAGACGGCGTCGGCGCCGACACGGACGGCCTCTTCGACCGTGCCCGTCAGCCGCTTATCGTCCTCGTCTGGGCCGATCGTCGTCGAGCCGTTGAGGTGGACGATGTACCCCTTCCCATTCTTGTGTTCGTGGACGCGAGGGGCGATTCCTTTCTGCGTAAGGACCGCGTCCGCACCGCCGCTGGTGACGCCGTCGATCGTCGATTCGATGTCTTTCAGCCCCTGAACCGCCCCCATCGTGATGCCGTGATCCATCGGAATGATCACGTACGAGTTGTCTGTACCGATTCTGTCGAGTCGTGCGTCGATGCCTGTGGTAGTCATTGCGGGAGTGTAGCAAGCTTGCAGTTATGGCTGTTCTGGTTCCGGTGCATCTTCCGTATCGTTCGTGACGGTCTCCGACCCGCGAACGGCGCCGCGTTTGAGTTCCTCGGCTTTGGCCTCGAGGTCGGCCGCGGGGTCGTCGCTCGAGGCGACGATGTCGACCAGCGCGCTGCCGACGATAACGCCGTCGGCGCCGGCTTCGACGATCTCGGCCGCGTGGTCGCCCTCGCTGACGCCGAACCCGACGGCCTTGGGGACCTCGTAGTCGGACAGACGCGCGAGGCTGTCGTGGGTCGCCGACGAGACGTCGCCGCGGGCGCCGGTCGTCCCGAGTCGGGCCTGGACGTAGGCGAAGCCGGACACCTGAGACATGATCGTCTCGAGGCGCTCGCCCTCGGTTGTCGGCGCGATGATGAAGATCAGATCGAGACCGTGTTGGTCGCAGGCCTCGCGCAGTGGATCGGCCTCCTCGGCGGGAAGATCGGGGACGATAATCCCCGAGAGACCGACCTCGGCGGCCCGCTCGACGAACGGCCGGACGTCGGGTTCAGTTCCATACTGGAGGATTTTGTTATAATACGTCATCACCAGCAGCGTCGCATCCGTCTCGAGGTCTTCGACCAACTCGAAGAACGCCTCGGACGTCGTTCCGGCCTCGAGTGCCCGGTTGATCGACGCCTGAATCGTCGGGCCCTCGGCGATCGGCTCCGAGAACGGCAGGCCGAGTTCGATCAGGTCCGAGCCGCCGCGGTCGAGCGCTTCGACGTACGCCTTCGTCTCCTCGATCGACGGATCGCCGACGGCGAGATAGGTGATGAGTGCGGGATGGTTCTCGCGGATGGCGGCCTCGACGTCGCTGTTGTACTCGGTGCTCGCGGGTCGCCTCCCACCATCGCTCCCCGCTCGCGTTTCTCGAGGTTCTCCTCCCTCCGGTCGTCGATCCTCGCCACTCATGCGTCGAACACCTCCACGTCCGGCGCGGCCTCGAGATCGCGCTTCTCGGTCTCCTCGAGCACCGTCTCTAAGTCCTTGTCGCCGCGGCCGGAGACGTTGACGACGACGACCTCGCCCAGCTCGTCGTGATTCTCTTCGAGATAGCCCAGCGCGTGACTCGACTCGAGCGCGGGGATGATCCCCTCGAGTCGCGACAGGCGATGAAAGCCGTTGAGCGCGGCCTCGTCGTCGACGCTCGCGGGGGTGACGCGACCGGTGTCGACGAGATACGAGAGTTCGGGACCGACGCCGGCGTAGTCCAGCCCGGCGCTCACGCTGTGTGACTCCATGATCTGGCCGTCCTCGCTCTGGAGGAGTTTCGTCATCGCCCCGTGGAGCACGCCGTCGGTGCCCGTCGAGAGCGTCGCCGAGTTCGGCGCCAGCGCGTTTTCCTCGTCGATCTCGAGGCTCGAGCCGCCGGCCTCGACGGCGTAGAGAGCCACGTCCTCGTCGGGTACGAACTCGTGGAACGTCCCCATCGTGTTCGAGCCGCCGCCCGCGCAGGCGACGACGCTGTCGGGGAGTCGGCCCGCCTTCTCCTGAATCTGTTTCCGAGCCTCCTGGCTGATAACGGACTGGAAGTCTCGGACCAGTTTCGGGAACGGGTGCGGGCCGACCACGCTACCGATGACGTAGTGAGTCCGTTCGACGGTCGTCGCCCAGTCGCGCATCGTCTCGTTGATCGCCTCCTTTAGGGTTCCGCTGCCCGCCGTGACCGGGTTCACCTCGGCGCCGTTCATCCGCATCCGGTAGACGTTCGGTCGCTGGCGGTTGATATCGGTGCGACCCATGTAGATCTCGCAGGGCATATCGAGGTGGGCCGCCGCCATCGCGGTCGCCGTGCCGTGTTGGCCGGCGCCGGTCTCGGCGATGATCCGCTCTTTGCCCATATACTTGGCCAGCAGGACCTGTCCGAGCGCGTTGTTCAGCTTGTGCGCGCCGCCGTGGACCAGATCCTCGCGCTTGAGGTAGATCTCGCGGTCGTAGCGCTCGCTGAGTCGTTCCGCGTACTGCAGGGGCGTCGGTCGACCCCCGAAATCCCGCATTCGGTCGCGGAACTCGTCCATGAAGCCGTCCTCGTTCTCGAGGACGTAGCGTTCGTAGGCATTCTCGAGTTCCTGAACCGCCGGCATCAGGGCCTCGGGGACGTACTGGCCGCCGTAGTCGCCGAACGTTGCCTGGCTGTCGCGCTCTCGGGTGCGGTCGTCGTGATCGTTCGTGCTCATGTGTGTGCTCCGTCCGCCTCGTTTTCCGCGTGAACCAACCGTCGGGTGTTCTCGGTTACGTCACTGTCGCCCGAACCGTGGTCCATGATCGCGCTGCCGATCAGGAGGGCGTCGGCGCCCGCCTCCCGCATCCGTCGAACGTCGGCGGGCGTCGACACGCCGCTCTCGGCGATCAGCGTTACCTCTTCCGGGGCGTCGGGGGCGACGGACTCGAAGGTATCGAGGTCCACCTCGAGTCGCGCCAGATCTCGGTTGTTTACGCCGATGATTTCGGCACCGGCCTCGAGGGCGGTCTCGAGCTCCGCACGGTCGTGGACTTCGACCAGCGGTTGGAAGCCACGCTCGCGCGCGGCTGCGATGAGTCCCTCCAGATCGTCGACGAACCGGACGATCAACAGGAGGAGATCAGCTTCGACGACGTCCATCTGCGCTTCCTCGAGTACGAAATCCTTCCGGAGCACGGGAACGTCGACGGCCTCGCGAATGCGAGTCAGCGACTCGGGAGAGCCGCCGAAGTGACTCGGCTCGGTGAGCACCGAAATCGCCGCCGCGCCGCCCTCGACCATCGCCTCGGCCAGTTCGACGGGATCGTCGTCTCGCGTCCCGTCGGCGGTCGGGCTCGTGGGCTTTACTTCCGCGATCACCGGGACGCGACCGTCGGCCTCCGCACGCACGAGCGCGTCGGGTAACGACCGCGCGTCGACGTCCACGACGCCGTCGCCTCCCGGCCGCTCCCGGGCGGCCTCGAGGATCGACGCCACCGCGGGCGCGAGCTCTGTTCGAGAGTTCATTGTTGTACATCGACGTACTCATATGTACAAAAGCTTTGCGCCATCGGAACGAGTCGAACCCGGGCAACTACCGAGATTTCGGCCGATCTACCCCCGGCGTGCGGTGGCGCGCGCTGTCGACGGAGCCGAGCGTTGCGAGGTGTGAGCCGTGCGAGCACCTCGAAAAGTGAGCGAGGGTCCGTCGCCGACGGCGTGCGAGGGACGAGGACCGCAGCGACGGACGGAGCGAGGACCGCAGGCGGCTGGGGAGGGTGTGGCCGTCATCGGTGCCAGCATCGGCAGGGCTCACGTGGTTCGTCGGGATCGATGGAACTCGGTCGGAGTCAGTGGTCGGCCAACTGGTTCGTGTCTCCGCGACCGACCGACGTGTTCGAAAACGGCGACCGGCGATTATTCAAGGCCCTACCACCTACGCAGGAATATGGAGGACGTCACGGACGCCGGAATCTACGCGCGAGAATCGTCGTATCTCGATCGATACGTTCAGCTCGGGGCCGCGAGCGGCCGCGTCCTGAGCGTCTCGTTTCCCGACCTGCCGGACGAAGAGGCCCAGGACGACCACCCCGTCCTCGAGCAAATCTTCGAGTATCTCGACGGGTTAGAGGAGGTCCACTTCGACGAACTCCAGGTGGCCCTGACCGTGCCGACCGACCAGCGTGCCGTCTTAGAGCAGGTCCGCAGCATTCCCTACGGCGAGCAGGTCAGCGTCGACGCCCTCGCGCGGATGACGCCCGAACTCGACCCGGAGGACGAGGACGACCTCATCCTCGTTCGGACCGCGCTGGACGAGAACCCGACACCACTTTTGATTCCCGACCACCGCGTGCGCGACGGCCCGAGCGCCGCGCCGCCGGCCGTCGAACAGAAGCTCCGGTCGCTCGAGGGGCTGTAGTCTCGACTCGAGGACAGTCGGACACACAGTGCTCGAAAATCGATAGCGCGCGTGTTACATCGCCGAGCACAGGCGGACGCGTGTTACTCCACAGCTACGCGTTAGTCGGTGTACCAGACTACGTAGATGTAGAGCCCGATCCCGACGAAGACGACGATCGATGACACCTGGTCGAGCACCGGGATGCGGGTAAACAGGAACGCGAATTGAAACATCCCGCCGAGGACGAGACAGACGGCCGCAGCCGGAATCACCCACGAGCCACGATCCGTCTCGGCCTGCAGATACAGAATCGTTCCCACGCCGATAGCGATCACGCCGAAGACGAACTCCGAGGCGAACGCCGCCAGTGAGTCGCCCGTCGCCTGTGCGTACAACAGCAGTGCGAAGTAAAGGACGATCCCGGAGAAGATCGCCCGATAGACCGTGTCCGGAACGTCGTCGAGCCCGTTCATACCCACACCCAGCAGGTCACAACCCTTAGCTTTCGAGGGTTTGTGCCCACTCGAAGCCAAGCCCCTCGTGGACGACGAACTCGAGGGCGTTGACCAGGTAGTGTGCGACGACAACTGCGAGGAAGCTACCGGTGACGATGAAGATCGCCGCGAGGACGAACCCGAGCAGTCCGGTGACGACGACGCCGACGGATCCCTGCATGCCGTGACCGATGGCGAACGCGACCGAGGAGACGACGGCCAGTAGCCACGGCGAGACGCCGAAGCCGGCTGCGATGACCCCGATCAGCGCCGCCCGGAACAGCAATTCCTCGAAGACGGCGATAATGGGCAGAACGACCAGCAACAGGGCCGACCAGCCCCGCGCCGAATCCGGCGCGAGCAGTTCTCGAAGCTCCTCGTCGTGATCGAAGCCGAGTCGGGTCGCCGCCGCGGCGCCGATCTCGTTTGCGACGTAGAGGACGAGACCGAACGCCGTTCCCAGCAACAGCCCCTGCTCGAGGTAGCCAGTCGAGAACTCGATGCCCAGCGCGTCGGCCGGGATCCCCGTGTAGATTACGGCGCCGAGCAGGACGAGGGCGAACAGGCCCTGCGAGAGGGCGACGTTCGCCAGCAGCGCCCCCGTCGACAGCGACCGCGGGTCGACCTCGTTCGGTCGGTCGGTACGCTGTCCGGTCTCGGGACGGGAACGGTGCTCTGAATCGACCGTGACGGTATCGGTCCGCTCGCCGGTCTCGGCCTCGAGTGAAGGATTCGAATCGCGCTCGAGCGTTCCATCACGATTGGTCGCAACCGATTCGTCGATCCCGATGCTCGAACGGGGGTCTGTTTGGTTGGTGTGCGTCGACGAGTCGAGTTCGGCGTTCGTCTCGGCGATGGCACTCGAGTCGGAACCCTCGCTCGAGTCACGGTCACTATCCGGTTCGGAGCTGTCGTCGAACGCGGATTGGGTTAGGTGCGATAAAACCAGCAACAGCGCGAGGACGACGCCCGTAATACCGACGAACGTCGCCCAGTCGGCCATCTATTGCGGACTCGGGTTCGAGCCGCTGGCGGAGCCGACGCCGCTCTGGCTGCCGTCGAAGGCGGAGCCAGTGATCGACTTGAGGCGGTCGACCAGCGAGTCCTTCTTGGGTTCGCCCATCAGCGCGACGTCCAACACTTCGCTGATGTTCGAACACGGGATGATCTCGATCATCTCCTTGTACTCGTCTTCGATCATCACGTCCTGCTCGTTCGCGGCGGGAATAATGACCTTGCTACAGCCCGCTTTCGCGGCGGCTTCGATCTTGTGGGTGACGCCGCCGACGGGGAGCACGTCGCCCCGGACCGACAGCGAGCCGGTCATCGCGATCGACTGATCGACCGGGATATCCTCCAAGGCGCTGATGACGGCCGTCGCCACCGTGATCGAGGCGGAGTCGCCGTCGACGCCGCCTTCACCGGCCTGAACGAACTGGATGTGGATGTCCTTCTCCGAGAGGTCCACGTCGGAGAACTTCTTGATGATCGCCGAGACGTTCTGGACGGATTCCTCGGCCATCTCCTTTAACTGTCCCGTCGCGATGACCTGTCCGCCACCCTGTGCGGGCGCGATTTCGGCCATAACGGGGAGCATGATCCCGGAGTCCTCGCCCATGACGGCGAGTCCGTTGACGCGGCCCTCGACGCCGTCGTCGGTGACCTGCAGTTCGTAGTCCTTGCGGCGCTCGATGTAGTCGTCGGCGAGCTGTTGCTCGATCGACCGGGAGCGTCGCTTGGCCTGCAGCACGTCCTCTCGAGTGGTGTGTTCCCGATCCTCGGCGCGGGCGATGTCGCCAGCGACGCGGACCAGTCCGCCGAGGTTCCGGAAGTGCAGCGTGAGGTGTTCCTTCCGGCCGGCGCGGCGTTTGGCCTCGAGGATGAGCTCCTCGACGGCCTCGCGGGTGAAGTGGGGAAGTCGGCCGTCGCGTTCGACTTCCTGGGCGATGAAGCGGGCGTACTTCCGACGCATCTCGGGGGTGTCCTCGATGGTGTCCTCCATGTAGACTTCGTAGCCGTAGCCCTTGATCCGCGAGCGAAGCGCGGGGTGCATGTTCTCCATCGCGTCTAAGTTCCCCGCCGCGATCATGATGAAGTCACAGGGGACGGGTTCGGTCTGGACCATCGCACCCGAGGAGCGCTCGGACTGGCCCGTGATGGCGAACTCGCCCTCCTGAATCGCGGTCATCAGCTTCTGTTGAGTGCGGATGTCGAGCGTGTTCATCTCGTCGACGAACAGCACGCCCTTGTTAGCCTGGTGGATCGAGCCGGGTTCGACGCGGTCGTGGCTCGGGGTTTCCATCCCACCGGACTGGAAGGGGTCGTGACGAACGTCGCCCAGCAGTGCGCCGGCGTGAGCGCCGGTCGCGTCCTCGAACGGCGCGGTGCGCTGATCGCCGTTGTTGACGATCATGTTCGGCACCATGGCGTCCGTGCCGCGGGACGTGTAGCGGAAGATCAGCCAGACGATACCCGCCGCGAGAATGCCGAGCAGAATGCTGGCGGGGCTGAGAATCGCGTAGCCGATGATGATCGCGATGATGACCCACATCAGGATCGAGCGCATCTGGTTGCGCTTGCGAGCTTCCTCCTTGTGGGCGTCAATAATCTGTTCGCCTTTGCCGGCGGGGACGGTTCGGACCTTCGGCTCGTTGCCGTCGTCTGGGTTGTGGTAGACTAAGACGTCCTGGAGATCCTCTTTCGGGAGCAACTGGCTCATCGCTTTCGCCAGCATCGATTTCCCGGTACCCGGGGAGCCGATCATCATCACGTGGCGGCGTTGCTTGGCCGCCTTGATGATGATATCCCGTGCTTCGTCCTGACCGATGACCTGGTCGACGAGCCGATCCGGAACCTCGATATCTGCCGTCGAGTCGACTTTGAGACCGCCGAGCAGATCGTCCTCGGCGTTTTCCTCGTCGATCTCGACGCCCGGATCGACGTCGACCGTACTCCCGAGATCTTCGACGGTTTCGATATCGTCGTCCTCGTCGGTCGACTCCCGATCGAACTCGTCGATCGGGTCGTCGAACTCCTCCTGTTGGTCACCGTTGTCGACGTCGTCGCGCCGGTCGCCGTCCTCCTCAGGCGGCGGCCGTTCTCCCTGACGCACCGACTCCTGGTCCTGGGACCGAGGCTGTGCCTGCTCCTCGTCAGGCTCAGTGGAGGGGGCGTCTTCGGGAGGGTCGTCAACGTTCGTATCGTTACTCATAGAACTCTGTTCAGTACCTGATTCGAAGGGATTGGGACTGATATACTTTCTCCATGCGGAGTATGGTGACAGTGCCTGAAACTGGCACTCTCAGGCGTCGAAAAGCGTGATTAGTGTTTCCCGCGTCGTTTTCATCCGGTCGTGTCGAGCCCACAAGATGTGTGTGAACAATCCACAGTCTCGCGGTCGCTCGAGACGCCGGCAAAGACGGCCGTTCAGCCGCTGGAAAACTCGCCACGCTTAAGCACGCGGCCCGAACAGTGTCCGGCATGACCCGGGGGTTCTACATCGGCCGCTTTCAGCCGTTCCACAACGGCCACCTCAGCATGGTCGAGCAGATCGCCGACGACGTCGACGAACTCGTACTCGGCATCGGGAGCGCCGACGACTCACACACGATCCGAAACCCGTTCACGGCCGGCGAACGGATCATGATGATCACGAAGTCGCTTGTCGACCACGATCTCGTTACCTACGCCGTCCCGATCGAGGACTTGGAGCGAAACTCGGTCTGGGTGAGTCACGTCCAAAGTATGAGTCCCGACTTCGACGTCGCCTACTCGAACAACCCGTTGGTCATCCAGCTGTTTCGCGAGGCCGACATCGAGATCCGCCAGTCGCCGATGTTCAACCGCGAGGTGCTCGAGGGGAGCGAAGTCCGCCAGCGGATGATCCACGGCGGCGACTGGGAGAGGCTGGTTCCCGAAGCCGTCGTCGATGTCGTCGGCGAAATCGACGGCATCGAACGCATCCAGATGATCAGCGGCTCGGACTCGAACGGCGAGTGAGATGCACTCGGCCCCGGTCCCGGACGGCTCTCGAGGGCGGGACCGGTCACGGTTCCTCTCGGGATGGGTCTTGACGGCGATGCTGCTCGTCGGCCTTCCGATCCTTGGCGGGAGTCTAACGCTGATCGCCGTGGCGCTCGAGGTGACAACGCCGGCCCGAGGGTTCGGTTGGCTCAGCGAGTTGATGCAGAGTCTCACGATGTATCTGGTCCTGCTGACGCTGCTGAGCGCCGGTTTGCCGCCGGGATTCGTCGGGATCCGGACCCTCGTCGATTCGACGCGATCGAACGACGACGTCTCGATCAACGTCGAAACGATCCTCGTCTGCTGTCTCGAGTGCGGTGCGATCGTTCTCGCCGCGGTGAGCTTTCCCGTCGTCGTCCTGTTCGGTGAGTTCCTGGGAGGTGGCTTCTCGTCGCTCTCGTTCGCCAGGATGTTCGATCTCGAGTCGGTAGCCGGACTGGATGGGCACGCGGCGTTCGTCCTCTTTTTCACGTCGGTTTGCCTGTGGATCGGAGCGTGGGGTCTCGCATCGTTGCGAAGCACTGTCCGCCCGTAGCCGCTCCGAACGCTCGTTCCGAATCGCCTTTCTCCGATCGAACGCTACGACGGCACATGATCACGCTCGCGTCTGATTTCGGCACGCCGTACCCCGCGGCGATGAAGGGAGTGCTCTGTCGGCGGACGGACGCCAGACTGGTCGACGTCGCCCACGATTTCCCTCGGCAAGACGTTCGCGCGGCCGCGTTCTGGCTCCGCGAAACGCTCCCGTACTTCCCCCCGGCGACCCACCTCGTCGTCGTCGACCCCGGCGTCGGCACCGACCGCAACGCGATCGTCGTCCGCGCGGGCGAGCACGCGCTCGTCGGTCCCGACAACGGCGTCCTGCTCCCCGCCGCACGACGACTCGCGGGCGACGCCGACTTCAAGTACTACGTGATCGACGAGCGTCGTCTCGAGCCCGTCGAGCCCACCGGAGTACAGCGAACACCCGCGGCGATTTCCGCCGAATCCGGGGGCGAACGCGCAGGGCCCGCGAGCAACACCTTCCACGGCCGAGACGTCTTTGCACCCGCCGCGGCGGCGGTTCACGACACCGCACTCGAGAATCTCGTCGATCTGGAGTGGCTCTCGCCGCTCGAGGACGACCCTGTCGATCTCGTTCTCCCGCGAGCGTCCCTCACTGGCGAGCGCGCGACGGGCGAGGTGCTGGTCGTCGACGACTTCGGGAACGTCGTCACGAACGTTCCGGGAGCATTTCTCGACGGGCGAGAACGGATCGTCGCGAACGCCGAGTCGGTCCCCGTCGGCGAGACGTTCGCCGCCGTTCCCACCGGCGAA
This sequence comes from Natronorubrum amylolyticum, assembly GCF_052040145.1. Lineage (NCBI taxonomy): Archaea > Methanobacteriati > Methanobacteriota > Halobacteria > Halobacteriales > Natrialbaceae > Natronorubrum > Natronorubrum amylolyticum. The sequence goes on along the minus strand of NZ_JBPPFW010000001.1, from coordinate 880,457 downwards.
CGTCTGGCAACGGTCGGCAGCCACGGCTACGTCGAACTCGACGTGAATCAGGGACGGGGCGACGAGGCGTTCGATCTCGCGGCCGGCGATCGGGTGGTTCTCGAGACCGCGGCTACCGCCGACTGCGGTAGCGATCTCACTGATGGCGAGTGAACGGACGGTACGAACGGAGCCGACCGACGACGGTCGCAGTCGGTGTGCGACTGATTACGCACCGATCGGTCCGTCGACGGGGTGGTCGGGATCGATCACGATCTCGCCGTCGGCGTAGACCGTGATCAGGCAGTCAGCGAACGAAAACGCGATCGAGTTTCGCCCACCCTGTGACTCGCGTTCGCCCCAGTGGCCGACGAGCGCGTTCAGCGCGTCGGGATCGATGGAGTCCGAGAGTGACTCGAGATCGGCCGGATCGGCCTCGAGGATCGACGAAACGGCCATCACGAGACCCGTGCTCACCGGCTCGTAGTCCGCGTCGGCACACCACGCGTGGTACGTTCCGTGACCCTCGTCGTAGTAGAGCTGACGGTCGACCGTCTTACTGACCGGCCTCAGCCGATCTCGAGTCGTTCCTGACATGATACGGTGTGTAGTTCGCTATGTCAACATATAACATTGCTGGCCGCACGACTGTCACTGAACTCGACGGAAAACGAAAAACGGTGAGCGACGGCGTTACTCGGCGGCGATGACGTCGTCGATGCGGACGATCATCGTCGCGGCCTCGGTCGCGCTCTCGATGGCTTCACGCTTGACGTCGGCGGGGTCGACGACGCCGTACTCGAACGGGTCGTCGATGGTGACGGTCTCGCCGTCGGTGATCAGGCCGGCGCGGCCCTCGGATTCGTGGGCGGCACGAAGGTCCACGAGTGCGTCGATGGGGTCCTGGCCGGTGTTGGCGGCGAGCGTTCGCGGGATCACGTCGAGCGCGTCGGCGAAGGCCGTCACGGCGAGCTGTTTGCGGCCCTCGATACCCGCGGCTTCCTGACGGATCTTGTCCGCGATGGCGATCTCGGTCGCGCCGGCGCCGGGGACGACCTCGCCGGAGGCAAGTGCCGTTGCGACGACGTCGAGTGCGTCGCCGATGGCGCGCTCGAGTTCGTCGACGACGTGTTCGGTACCGCCGCGGACGAAGACGGTGACGGTCTCGGCCGCCGCGCCGCCCTCGATGAACGCGAGGTCGTCGTCGCCGAAGTTCTCGCTCCGGATGCGATCGGCGTGGCCGAAGTCGGACTCTTCGAGGTCGTCGAGCGCACCGACGCGGCGAGCGCCCGTTGCGGAGACGATGTCGCGGGCGTCGCTGTTACCGATGTTCTCGAAGACGAGGACGCCCTCGTTGGCGAGGTAGTTGCTGACGCGGTCGTCGACGTCGTCGGTCGTGAAGACGACGTCGGCCCCGCTTTCGGCGACGGCTTCGGCGTAGCCGCGAACTTCGCTCTCCTCGGCGTCGATGGCCGTGTTGAGCTGATCGATCGAGTCGATGGCGTACTCGGCGTCGATATCGCCCGTGCGGACGCCGAGTTCGACGTCGAGGACGGCGATCGAGGCGTCCTCGACCTCGCTGGGCATGCCCTCGTGGGCGGGCTCCTCGTCGATGACGATGCCGGGAACGAGCTCCGTCGCGTTCGAGGAGGCTCCGACCTGCGTGTGGACGGTGACGTTGTCGCGAGCGACGCCGTCGTCGGTTTCGACGTGGCGGATCGCTTCGACGACCGTCTCGGCCAGCGACTCGGCGGTGAGACCGCCGGTCCCTTTGCCTGTCATGCTGGATTCGCCGACCTGCTTGAGCACCTCGTCGTCGACGGTGTCTTCGCTGATCTGTTCGGCGATGGCCTCGAGAGCGATCTCGGAGGCTTCGTGGTAGCCTTCGACGATCGTCGTCGCGTGGACGTCCTGTTCGATGAGATCTTCTGCCTCGCCGAGCAGGTTGCCAGCGACCACGGCCGCGGTCGTCGTCCCGTCGCCGACCTCCTCTTCCTGGGAGTCGGCAACCTCGACGATCATCTGGGCCGCGGGATGCTCGATGTCCATCTCGTTGAGAATCGTCGCCCCGTCGTTGGTGATGACGACCTCGCCGGCGGAGTCGACGAGCATCTTGTCCATACCGCGGGGTCCGAGCGTCGTCCGTACGGCTTCGGCAACCGCCTTGCCGGCCATAATGTTCGACGACTGGGCGTCGCGACCCTGCGTTCGCTGGCTATCCTCGCTCATAATGAACATAGGCTGCCCGCCCATGCGTCGCTGTTGTGCCATAGTTGAATCCTCACTAACTATGTCGTCAGCACTTCTATATAAGTGTTTTGCTCCCGCCCCGGCTCCGTCTGGCGATTGCACGCCCGACAGCCGCCCGAACGGCTCCGTTCGTGACAGTCACGGGGCCGGTAGGGAAATATGTCTCGACTGAAAAGAGTGCGTACGGAATGCTGGAACTGGAGCACGGATTTCGCATCGTCGACGTCTACGCGCGACTGGCGCCGGACGGCTCGACGGCGGAGTTCGAGGGACGGACGATCACGCCCGATCGACTCGAGCGGGAGATGCACCAGGCGGGCATCACCAGATCGATCGTCTTCCCACCCGCCAGCGCGGAGACGAGCTACGTCGCCCCGAACAACGGCGTCGCCCGCCGCAGCGTCGATCGGCCGTTCGTCGCCGTCGCCCGGATAAACGGGACCGAAGGGGCGAACACCTCCGTAACGGGACGGTTCCGAAACGCGATCAGTAGCCGTCGAGAGTTCCACACGACCCCCGAAGACGTCGAAAAGTACGCCTACGACGACCGCTTTCACGGCTTCGTCATCGATGCCGCCGTCGACGGCTACCCCGACGAGGACGTCCTGGCCACCCTCGAGGACGTCGGCCTCCCCGTGATCGTTCGCGGCGGAGTCGACGCCCCGCCCGAGACCCTCGCGACGACGCTGCTCGAGCGCTCCTTCCCCGTCGTCGTCGCCCATTTCGGTGGCCATCCACTCGAGCGCTCGCGCATGCACGAGATGGTAGACCTGCTCGATACGTACGACGACTGTTACCTCGAGACGAGTTTCGTCCGGTATCGCGACCTGCTCGAGCGGGCCCTGCTCGAGCATCCCGATCGGGTGCTGTTCGGCAGCGGCGCGCCGGCCTGCCATCCCGACGTCGCGGTTATGGAAATCCTCACACTCGACGTCTCGGAGGACAAACTGTGGCGAGCCTTTTCGAAAAATGCCTGTCGCGTATTCGAGGGGCTCGCACCGAACGGTGACGCGTGATCTGCCGACACCCGGACCGTTACGGTCGACGTTCGGGGCTACCGTCGATCCGTCGTCAGCCGGCGACTGTCACTCGAATTGAACGTTAATTTCACCGAAAGGTAGATGAACACCCGGGGCAATTCATTCTCGAGATCGTATGACTCAGTATTCGGCGGAGCGCTGTTCCGACTGTAGCGGAAAGAAGATCGCCCGAACCGACGGCACCGTCTGGTGCCCGAACTGCGCGCTGTTTCGCCCACAGACGACGCGAGGATCGGAATCGTAATCGCCGAAACGAGTCGAAGTCGTAACCCGTCGACCTAGCCGATGTAGCGCAGATCGTCGTCCGTCGGGACGTCCATCTGCTGTTGTTGCTCCATCTCCTGGATCTTGCCGATGACGTCCTCCATCTCGTCGGCGCGCTCGTCCAGCGACTCGTACTCGAGGTCGAAGCCGAGTCGCTCCGCTAACACCTCGAGTACCGCCCGTGCACTTTTGGGATCGACCAGATAGCCGCTGGTCTCGCCCATCAGACAGGCGGCCTCGAAGCCGCGGCGCTCGCCCAGTCCCAGCATGAGCCCCGAGACGCCGACGATGCCGCCCGCGGGTTCGTCCTCGCGGAACTCGACGCCGACGTCCTCGAGCGCCTCGAGCATCGATTCGTCGCTGACGGCGCCGACGACGGCGTACTCGTCGATGAGTTCGCCGGTCGGGACGCCGCCGAGGGCGTACACCTCGCTCGCACCGAACTCCTCGGCGATGTCGAGAAAGGCGTCGGTCAGCACGTAGTGGCCCTCGTTGGTCTGTGCCTGATGGTCGCCGCTCAACAACAGTAGATCACGGCCGTCGGGGACGGTGACGGCGTGCAGTTTCGCACAGGTGAGCTCCGAGACGCCGTCCTCGACGCTTACCTGCGGCGGGAACTCGTGGGAGTAGATCCGGCGTACGAGCGTACTGTCGCCCTCGAGTTCCTCGAGTAAGTGCTCAACGGCGAGACTTCCGACGTGACCGACACCCGGCAGCCCCTCGACGAGGACGGGGTCGTCCAGTTCGACCTCGGCGACTGCGTCGATCTCGAGTTCGTCCATACGCTATCAGCGATTGCGACGTTTAAGAGACCGTCGGTACTCGCCGTGTGGGTCGTTCGGATCGAACGGCGCGGGGGCGCTGTTTTCGGCGTCGGCACCGCACTCCGGACAGCTCGCAGAAAGCGTGTACACCGGGCGGTCGTGTGCGTCGCGCCACGCCGAACACACCCGGATATCCGACTTCATACGTTACTCGTCGTCGGTTCGTCGCTCGCGGTGGTACTCGCCCTCGCCGCCCTCGGATTCGATCGCGGCGACCGCGCGCCGAGCGCTCTCCTCGAGCTGGGACTCGGCGGTCTTGTAGTTGGGCGCTTTCACCTTGATGCGGTACTCCGGAGCGCCGACGTAGGTGACCTCGAGGTCGACCTCGTCGGGCACTTCGCCGTTCCCTTCGGCGGCCTGCAGTGCCTCGCGGATGCCGTCGACGCCGCTCGGCGAGGCGTTCTCCAAGTCGACGTAGCCGGTGACGTTGACGTACGGCACCGAGACGTTCTCGCGGGCCGTCTCGACGAGTGCGTCGATCTCGTCGTCGGAGAGATCGGTGTCCTCGAGGGCTTCTTCGCCGTGGATTGCGGCCTGCTTGAAGCCGTCGTAGAGGCTGCCGTGGATGCCGATCAGTTCGTTGGCGACCGCGGTGTAGCTCTCGTCGTCGGCGTCCTCGCCGAGGGCGATGCCCATCCAGTTATCGGCCTTTTGCTCGTTCTTCCAGTCCTGGATCTTGTCCGAGCGCTGGTGGTCGTTGACGTCTTTGAGCGAGAGGTCGATCTGCTGGGAGCTCTCGTCGATCTCGAGGACCTTGCAGACGACGATCTGGCCTTCACGGACGTGATCGCGGACGTTTTTGATCCAGCCGCTCGCGACCTCCGAGATGTGGATCAGGCCGCGTTTGTCCTGATACTCCTCGAGATCGACGAAGACACCGAAATCTTCGATCTCGTCGATCTTGCCGACGACCAGTTCGCCGGGATCGGGCCAGCCGCTGTACTTCATCGTGACTCGACTGTTTCTAAGATCTCGTGGTCGATCTCGGCTTTGCCACCCGTCGGTCGGGCGAGCGTCGTGCCACAGACGGCACAGGCGACCTCGCTCGAGGCTTTGCCGAAGACGGTCTGTTCGTTCTCGCAATCACTGCATCGGACGCTGTAGAAATTTCCTGCCATTGTAATCACTCCTGGAACTCGAGTCGGCCGGCGCGCCATCCCTGACGGAGGTGGGCCTTGCCGCAGTCGCTGCAGCGGTACTTGAGATTGGTCTTCTTGGTAGGCTTTTCGCCGGCTGGCACCTTCGAGAAGCGACCGGAGTTACCGATCGACGAGGAGTTTCGCCGGGTGCGGCGAGCGTCCCACTTCATACCCGAGGAACGACCGGAACGTGCCTTCTCGACTTCGTGTTCGTGGTGTGCGTTACAGTGCGGGCAGTACGTATTGAATCGGCGTGGTATCTGCATGGTTATCTCACTTGGCGTGGGCTAAGACAGCGCCGTTTAAAACCCGTTTGGTTCGTCGCCGTCGGTCGATTGCTGTCGGACACGCTCGCCCGGAAATAAATCGCAGGCCATTGACGTGTGTGTACTTATCCAGGTCTCTGTTCACAGTTAGCACGCCGAACGGGGCACGAAACACAACGATGGAACTTTCGAAAATTCTGCCGGAGACCGACCTCCTCGACGATCGTGATCGTCCGCCGACCGACTCCGTCGTGACCCGACTCGAGTCAGGGGCGGAAACCGTCAGCGATGTCTCGACGCGAATCCGTGACGTCGCTTCGAGCGACGCCCGCAACGGGGCCTCGACTCGTATCCGCGTTGCGGCCGGCGACCGAGCGACCGACGTCGTCGAGCGGGTCGCCGACGAACTGCTCGAGCGATCGGTCGGTCGGGGTTTCGACGAGTTATTCGAGGAACCGAGACTCGAAGACGGTGCAAACGATCCCGATTCCGCCCCGACTGACCCGCTCGACCGCGCCCTCGAGAACTTCCTGCGCCGCTACGACCTCGATGTGGATCGACTGGACGAACACACGCTGGAAGCGATCCGAACCCGGCTGGCGACCGCCGGCTTCGACGTCGACGCGGAGGAGTTGCTCGAGCGAGCTCTGTCGGATCGCTCGTCGGACTTGGACGGGGACCGTTCGATCGACGGTCCGGGCACCGACGAACCGCTCGTCGAGACGTGTTCCCGACTGCGCGCGCAACTGGACGGGACGGCGGATCAGCCGATCGACAGTCTGCTCGAGGAGTTCCTCGAGCGCGACGCCATAGCGATCGGACACGACGTCGAACGAATCCTCGTCGAGGTGCTCCCGTCGCTCCTGGCGGAGACGGAGGCGAGGATGGAACCGCCCGGTGGTGCGGAATCGAGAACGGAACCGTCCGATTCGACTGCGAACGGGAGCCGAGCCACGAGCCTCCGGCCGGCCGTGGCGATGGCGGCCGCGGCGACAACGTTGGTTTCCGACGGCGAGGGCGTCGATCCGGCCGTCTCGAACCTGGCGACGTCGCTGCTTCAGGCCGACGACGGCGGTGGCGGCGTGCCGACCGAGCGCATTCTTGACGAACTCGTGCCGTTGCTGATACGAACGGGGGCCGGGAGCGACCTCGGCCTCGACCTCGAGACGCTGCGCTCGAAGTCGACCGGCTCGCTCGCGCTGGTGGGACTGTTCGTCGCCAACCTCGCCGCGATGAGTCTCGGGGCCTGGGTGTCTCGGAAGAAGGCACCGCCGATCCCCGACGAGATTCGGGGTCCCGACGGAGAGACGGTCGTGACGGACGAGCAGGTTCGACTGGGGAAAAAAGCGTTCCAGGCCAACGGCCTCATGAACCACGGCTCGGTGCTGGGCAACGGCTCGTACTTCGGCGTCGATCTGACGGCGGACGCCCTCGAGTTGAAAGCGGACTACATGCGCGAGTACTACGCTCGAGAGCACGGCGTCGACTCGTTCGACTCGCTCGAGGACGCCGACCGGGCGGCCGTCTCACAACGCGTCGAGGACGAACTAGACGCCGCCGCACCCGAGGGCGACGTCGCTCGGTACTCAGCGGCGGCGGTCTACGCTCACGAGCGGATTCGAGAACGGTACATCGACCGCTACTACGGGGGTTCCCCTGACCGCGGAATTCCGCAGGGCTACGTCGACTCCCCCGAACAGGCCGAACGGATCGCCGACTTCGCGTGCTGGACGGCCTGGATGGCCCACACGAATCGTCCGAACTCGGATCACTCCTACACGAACGACTGGCCGTACGTGCCCGCGGCCGACAATCGACCGACCGGCCAGGTGGTCGTCTGGAGCACCATCAGCGTCTTCTTGCTCATCGCCGGCGGCGGCGTCGGCGTCTGGGCCTACCACTCGTTCGACGTCGCCGAACCGGCGACCGAACTCGTCGACGTGCCCGCTCCCGATTCGGTGTCGGTCACGCCAACCCAGTACGCCGCGGCGTGGTACGTTCCGGTCGCCAGCGCGCTGTTCGTCGCGCAGGTCCTCGTCGGTGCGTATCTAGCTCACTACTACGTCGAGCGGACCGGGTTCTACGGTGTCGGGGACGCGCTGGGGATCGATCTCGTCTCCCTGCTGCCGTTCTCGGTGGGTCGCACCTGGCACCTCAACCTCGGCATCCTCTGGATCACGACGCTGTGGCTCGCCGGCGGGCTCTTCCTGCCCGGACTGTTCAGCGAGGAGGATCCGCCCTGGCAGGCCGAAGGCGCGACCGCACTGCTCGGAGCGCTCGTTGCTATCACGGTCGGGGCGTTCGCCGGCGTCTGGCTCGGATCGCGCGGGGCGTTCGGATCGCCCGGTACCGGCGGTAACGAGGACGGCGATCTCTGGTGGTGGCTCGGGAACGAGGGTCTCGAGTACCTCGAGGTTGGCCGCGTCTGGAAACTGGGACTGCTGGCCGGTTTCGTCACCTGGACGGGGCTGGTGCTGCGCGGCGTCCGCCAACTCGAGGAGTCGCCGACCGGGCTGGGCCACTTCATGACCTACGCTGGCGGCTCTATCGCGCTCATGTTCGGCGCGAGCATGCTCTACACGCCCGAAACCAATATCGCGGTAACGGAGTTCTGGCGCTGGTGGGTCGTCCACATGTGGGTCGAGGGCGTCTTCGAGTTCTTCGTCACGGCCGTGATCTCCGCCGCGTTAGTGTCGATGGAACTCATCGACAAGGCCGACGCGGAGAAGGCGATCCTCTTCGAGGTGTTCGCGATCATGGCGGCCGGCATCGTCGGCGTCTCCCACCACTACTGGTGGGTCGGGCTCCCCGATATCTGGGTGCCTATCGGGACGACGTTCTCGACGCTCGAGTTCGTCCCCCTCGTCTTCGTCCTCTACCGGAGTTTCGGCGAGTACCAGTCGCTGAGGGCTCAAGGCAGGGAGTTTCCCTACACGCTGGCGCTGTTGTTCATCGTCGGCAGCAGTATCTGGAACTTCGTCGGCGGCGGCGTGCTCGGCTTCTTCATCAACCTGCCGCTGATCAACTACTACGAGCACGGAACCTACCTGACCGTCGCCCACGCTCACACGTCGATGTTCGGGGCGTTCGGACTGCTTGCACTCGGCCTCGGGACGTACATCTTGCGCGTCGTCACCCCCGAGGCGGCGTGGGATCCGTCCTGGTTCCGCGGCGCGTTCTGGCTGACCAACATCGGACTCGTCGTCATGTCCGTCGCTTCGCTGCTCCCGATCGGATTCCTGCAGCTTCGGACCTCGTACCGGGACGGGTACGCCGCGGCGCGGAGCCTCGAGTTCTACGAGCGAGACACCGTCCAGACGCTGCTGTGGGCGCGGACGCTCGGCGATACCCCGATGATCCTCGGGGCGCTCGCGTTCACCATCGGCTCGATACGCCATCTCCAAGCCGCACGACGGCACCGGTTTTCGAACGGTTAGCCCTCGGCGCTCACGTTTCCGCCCTCGACGGCGGGAACTCCGAAGGGCTTAATCCACCGTCACGAGTAGGCTGGCGTATGAGGCAGGTCATCATCCACGGCGATCCCGGGATCCGGAAGGGGGCCATCATCAACTACGACGGGATGGAGCTGGTCTGTTTCGGGATCAACCGAAACGGCGAGTGGCACGGCCCGGACCGGGTCCAGCTGTGGTGTACGGTCGGCACCGACGACGAGTACGAGGACTACGAGAAACGAAACTACACGCCCCACTTCCTCGACGTGGACCGCGTCGATGCCGAAGACGTCGACGTCGTCCGCCCGAAAGCCGACCTCGCGATCTGAATTCGAGGAACTGTTTGACGGGCCGGCTTTCGAATCGCCTCGAGTCACAACCCGATGGGAGCGCTCTCGGATCGAACTCCCCGTCTCGTTCGTTACGGTGTCTATCTCGCTGCGTCTCGCTCGGGGTCTCCGACTCGATTATCAATTTTTCTTCGCGCGTGCCCGCGTGACCGCACTCAACACTCAATGCATCTACGCCCGAATCACAACACGGATACCGAAGCCGGAGCCACTGAACATACGTTCGCATGCACGCTCGCTGGAGACGACGAGCGATCGACCGACGGTGCGTACGATGAGTGGATCGCTGTCAGAGGCCGTCCGAACGCGCTTTCGAGCCCTGTGCTCGACCGCACGGTTTAGTCAGTTTGCCGGCGTCGGACTGGTCGGCGCGGCCGTCGACAATCTCGTCCTCGTCCTGCTCGTCGAGCTGACCAGCCTCGGGCCCGTGGGCGCGAAGATACTCTCTTGGGAGCTATCGATCGTAGTCATCTTCGCGGTCAACGAACGGTGGACCTTCTCGGAGTACGGCGCGATGACGCCTCGAGCGCTCAGCAAACGGTTCGCTCGCTCGAACGCGGTTCGGTTCGCCGGCTTTCTGGTGACGTTGTCGGTGCTCGCCGTTCTGACCACCTGGTTCGGCGTCTGGTATCTGGCGGCGAACCTGATCGGAACCGGAATCGGGTTCTTCGTCAACTACACTTGTGAGAGCCTCTACACGTGGAAGGTCCACCGGGACTGACGGTAGAAACCCGCATACGGCACCCGAATCACAACCCTTAACTAGTGCACTCGGTTATGATGTGATAGCGGGATGGGATAGCCAGGAGATTCCGGCGGGCTCATAACCCGCAGACCGGTAGTTCAAATCTACCTCCCGCTATACTTTTGCTGCGAGCAAATTCGCGAGCAGCAAGTATAGCACGGTGGTAGTTTGAACCAGACGAGACGCGCGCAGCGTAAGCGAGCACGTCTCGACGTGGTTCAAATCTACCTCCCGCTATGTTTTGGCGCGAATAAATTCGTGAGCGCCATCCATAGCACGGTGGGAGTTTGAATCAGACGGCACCCGAGTGTAGCGAGGGTGACGGCGTGGTTCAAATCTACTTCCCACTACTTTTCGACGCGAACAATAACGAAGAACGAAGTGATGAGTGACGTGAGCGTCGAAAATACGCTGAGTAGATTTGAAGTAGATGACGAGGGAGCGAAGCGACCGAAGTCGGCGTGGTTCAAATCTACCTCCCGCTACACTTTTGCTGCGCGTACGTTTTCGAGCACCGTCCTCGGCGACGCGGTGGCGCTGACCGACGAGACGGTCCGCTCGTGCTGTCGATCGTACGCGGTGCTCGCACTCGAGTGCGCCGACTGTGAGGCACTCGCGATCGAGTGCGATTCGCGAGAGGACGGCGGTATCTAGCCTTGACGGCCAAACAATGGGTACCGTTTATCAGCGGTACAGGAGAATACCACGAGGCTTGACCTCGGGGATGAATCCGATAGGAAGCCCCAGATACACTAATAAGTAAAAACGGGTCAAACACGTAGACAGCGATGGAACACAGCCACCGTTACCGCGCTTACCCAAGCAACGAGGTAGCGATGGCTGCTGAACATCACATCAACGTTCATCGCCAACTCTACAACCACGTCAAATGGGACTACACGAACAGTCCCGACGACGACAAACCAAGCGAATACGCCCAGAACAACAAGCTTCCCGAGTGGAAGCGACAGTGACCCGTGTTCAGCGAGTTACACTCAAAAGCTGCTCAAGCCACCGTCGCACGCTTCCACCGAAACCTCTCGAACCTTCGAAAAAAGAAAAAGAAGGGACAGAAAGTCGGGTGGCTCAAACGGCAATCACCCAGCGAGTACCGAAGTGTCACGTACAACCAGTCAGGCTTCGACCTCGATAACAAGAGGGGGCGCGACGGGTACGCCTACGTGCGATTCAGTAAAGTCGGCTGGGTGAAGATTCGCTACCACCGACCACTCCCTGACCACGCTACTATCAAAGAAGTCACGCTGAAAAAGGAGACGACTGGCGAGTGGTTCGTCTCATTCAGCCTCGAAACCGACGACGAATACGTTCCCGAGAAACCCGCGTTAGACTCACTCGACGCGAGCAACAGCGTGGGAATCGACCTTGGGATCCTCAACTACATCCACACGAGTGACGGCAAGACAGTGGATTGGCTTGACCTCGAAGACGAATACGAACGACTCCGCCGCGAACAACGCAAACTCTCCCGGAAGCAACACGGGTCGAACAACTACGAGAAACAACGCCGAACAGTTGCCAAGGTAAAGCGGAAGATTCGCCGGAAGGTACTTGACTACCAGCACAAGTTGACGACGTGGCTCGTCACAGAGTACGACGCCGTGTTCGTGGAAGACCTCAACGTCGCTGGTATGCTTCAAGGGGACGAGAATGCTCGGAACAAGCAGGATGTGGCGTGGCGACAGTTCATCACTTTGCTCAAATACAAGGGCGACTTGTACGGTACACACGTCGTGCAAGCGCCTGCTCGTGGAACAACGAAGGAGTGTGCGTGTTGTGGTGTGGAGACAGCGAAGCCAATCTGGGTTCGTGAACACTCATGTCCATCGTGTGGATTTGAGACGGATAGGGATGCGAACGCGGCAATGAACGTATTGAAGCGCGGTTTTGCTGAATTAGGGCTGGGATGGCCCGAATCAACGCCCGTGGAGACTGTGACCGCTACGGACACCGCTGATTTCCAGCGAGTGTCTGCAAGTCACGTCGTAGAAACGGGAAGCCCCGCCCCTTGAGGGCGGGGTGATTCACCGGCGACCAGTATCGACACGGGGGTCGAGACTGTTGTAAGCCAAGTCCTGAACGATGTTTCCGACGATCCCGACTGCGATGATGACGAGCGTACAGCCGAGGACGACGGGCAGGTCGCGCATGTGGACTGCACTGAACAGGAGCGCGCCGAAGCCGTCGATTCGAAACAGCGACTCGATCACGAACACCGCGAGGACGAGCAACGCCAACGCTTCGGTAAACAGCATCGAGAACAGCGGGATCGCCGAGTTCCGAACGATGTGTCTCGCGATCCGCACTCTGCTTGCCCCCTTCGCCTTGACGAGCGTCACGAACTCCGCAGAGGTGTATTCGAGCGAGTGTGCACGCGAGTAGCTCACGTAGCCGCCCAGCAGCGTCGTTGCGGTCAGTGTAATGGGGAGAATGTGATCGAACAGCAACGCGGAGTCGGGGATCACGCCGCCCGCGGCGAACGAGAGCAACATTCCGCCGATCCAGAAGTTCGGCAGTGCAAAGCAGAGGTACGCCGTGTTCAGTCCCGATTCGGCGAGCCGACTGTCGGGATTCATGGCCGCGTAGAGACCGATGCAAATTCCGAGCACGATCGCGATCACGATCGCGGGGAGAACGTACATCGCCGTCCGAACGACGGAATCCATGACCATCGGAAAGACCGGTTCGCCGGTCGTGTAGAACGACGCTTCCGTGCCGTCGCCCGCCGCGATGAAAAACGAATCTCCCCACTCGAGTGTGAGCATGTTCCCCATCCAGTCGAGATACTGTTGCCAGAGCGGCCGATCGAACCCGTGTGTCGCCAGATACTCGTCGATCGAACGTTCGATCTCCCGTTCGTCGGCTCCGCTGTATCGCATCGCCCCCTCGATCGTCTCTTCGACCCAGTCGCGACTCGTCGTAAACACTACGAACACTGTGGTCAACACCGCCCACGCAGCGACGAGCCCCATGACGAGTCGTTTGGCGATGATTCGAAGGAAATTCACGTCGACCACCACACTACGGCAGTTTCCCCGCTCGAATCGGTCACCTGCGGCGTCGGTGTCAGGAGGGAACGCGTACGCTGATTCCGCGTCGTACGCGATCGCAACCGAGGATAGTCCCCTGTCCGGCCTCGAGTGCGTACTGTACCGCAACGGGGGGTCCCGGGCATTGCCAACTGGTACCAACGGTCAGATAAAAAACGTATCGCTTCGATTTAGTGAGCGACGGTCGTTCACGCTATGGATAGATTTATTACACGATAGTCTATATTTCGGTCGTCCCCTATGGGAGCATCTCCCGATCCCCACCGCTTCGAGCAGGTCGACTGGGACGAAGTCGGTCACTCGAGGCGGTTCGTTACGCCGGCCAGAGCGGTGTTCTTCGCAGGAGTAGTGCTTCTCGTCGGTCTCTACGTTCTCCAGCGGGTCGATACGGTTTCGCTCGGCGTTTACCTCGAGCGTATCGACTGGGTGATCTTGCTCGGCACCGTCGTGCTAACGTCGGGTGTGATCGTTCCCGCCGTCCGACGGCGCGAGCTGACCCGACGTGTGCTGGGCCGTCTCGTCTCCCGGCCAATCCACGCTGCCGGTGCCGTCTTTCTCGGCGTTCTCTCACTCGTCGCCGTTGTCGGGCCGGCCGTCTTCGGGTCTCCGGATCTCATGTTTCAACACCGGTTTCACGCACCGTACGGATTTACCGGAGAGGCGTCGTGGAGCGCCGAGTGTCTCGGCGAGGTAACCGACGGCGAGGGAATCACTCGCTACTGTGACGGAACGATGACGTACCCGCTCGGAACGAACCACCGCGGGCACCCGATGGGACACCTCGTCGTCGAAGGCGCACGCACGACGCTGTACGTGCTCGTCTTTACCGCCGCGTTCGTCGTCCCGCTCGCTGCAGCCGTCGGAATCGTTGCTGGGTTCCGGGGCGGGCGCATCGACGATCTGTTGATGAGCTACGTCGACGTGCAGCTCTGTATTCCCGCGATCGTGGTCTTTTTCATCGGCTACATGTACTGGAACGTCTCGTTGCTGTTGTTGCTGGTTATGTTCGGGCTGCTCAGCTGGGGTGGTATCGCTCGCCTGGTCAGAAGCGAGACGCTCCAGCGACGGGAAGACGGCCACGTACTCGTCGCTCGAAGCCTCGGCGCCTCACCGTTTTACGTCGCGAAACGCCACATCGTCCCGAACATTACGAATACGCTCGTCCCCGCGATCTTCCACCTCCTCGCGCTGCTGGTCCTCGTCGAAGCCGGCGTCGCCTTCCTCGGCTTTCACCACCTCGAGCTCTACTCGTGGGGGTCGACGATTCAAGAAGGCCTCGACCCATCGATGACCGGCGTCGGCCTCGTGATGGAACCCCACGAAGTCTGGTGGGTCTCGACGTTCCCCGCGATCGCACTCACGCTGACGCTCGTCTCGCTCAAACTCGTCGGTGACGGGCTCCGAGATGCGCTCGACCCGCGCCGCAACCACTGAACACAATCGATGACGACAGAACACGACACCACAACGACGGCAGACGATCGGTCCGGAGCGACGCCGCTTTTGACCGTCGAGAACCTCCGAACCCGTATTCGAACCGAACGCGAGACCATCTACGCCGTCGACGGCGTGAGTTTCACCGTCGGCCGCGGCGAGACGGTGTGTCTCGTCGGCGAATCCGGCAGCGGAAAGAGCGTCACGTGCGAATCGCTGACCGGAATCGTCCCTCAACCGCCGGCCGAGATCGTCGACGGCACGGTCGAGTTCGACGGTCGCCGGCTCCTCGAGGCGACCGAGTCAGAGCTCCGTACGATTCGCGGCAGTCGCATCGCACACGTCTTTCAGAACCCACAGAGCGCACTTGATCCCGTCTGTACGGTCGGCGACCAGTTCGTCGAAGCGATTACGATCCACGAAGAGATCCCTCCCGCGGCCGCCCGCGAGCGCGCGATCGAGCGGTTCCGTGCGGTCGGCATCCCGCGAGCGTCCGCACGGATCGACGACTATCCCCACGAGTTCTCCGGCGGCCAGCGCCAGCGGATCGCGATCGCGATCGCACTGGCGGCCGACCCCGACCTGTTGATCGCCGACGAACCGACGACGGCCGTCGACGTCACCGTTCAGGCGCGGTTGATCGAACTGCTCCAGGGGCTGACCGACGGCGGCATGTCGATCCTCTGTATCACGCACGACCTGCGTGTCGTCGCCGCGCTCGCCGATCGGGTACTGGTGATGTTCGGCGGCACGATCGTCGAACGTGCCACGACCGAACAGCTCCTCACTCAGCCGTCTCACCCCTACACGCAGGCGCTGCTCGATAGCTACGACGGGCTCTCACGACGGGCGGACCGCTCGGCTCGAGGGGAGATTCCGCCCGACGGCTGCCGATTCAGAGCCGAGTGTCGACACGCCGTCGACGCCTGTGCTGGCCCCGACCAGCCGACGTTCACCGGCGTCGCCGATCGAGAACATCACGCCGTCTCGTGCGTTCACTTCGGGCCAGAGGGCGACCCGGAACCGATTCTGGACGACTGGCGGGAGATGCGGCCGATATCGGAGGGACAACAGTGATCGGACCGGAGACCGACTCCGACGAGGAAGCGAATCGCGAGCGCGGAACGGATCCGGAGTCGGCCGCCTCGCCGTTGCTCGAGGTCGAAGACCTCGATGTCCACTACCCGATCACGAAGGGGCTGCTCAGACGAGAGGTCGGTCGCGTCCGAGCGGTCGACGGTGTGAGTTTCGATATCGAACGAGGTGAAACGTTCGGCCTCGTCGGCGAATCGGGCAGCGGCAAGACCACGGCTGCCCACTCCGTTCTCGGGCTCGAGGAGCCGACCGGTGGCGAAGTCCGGTTCGACGGGCAGTCCGTAAACGAGCTCTCTGGCGCGGCGCTCCGCGCTTTCCGCCGTCGGGCCCAGCTTGTCGTCCAAGACCCGAACGAGGCGTTCAACCCGCGAATGACGATGGGCGAGGCGGTCGCCGAGCCGCTCGTACTCCACGGGATGGAGGATGCAGACCGTCGCCGAGCGATCGTCGAGGATCTCCTTGAGCGGGTCGGGCTGTCAGCGGCGGACGCGGATCGCTATCCCCACGAGTTCTCCGGCGGCGAAAAACAGCGGCTCTCGATCGCGCGGGCGCTCGTTCTCAACCCGGATCTGATCGTCGCAGACGAGCCGACGAGCGCACTCGACGGCCGAGTCCAGTCTGACGTCCTCGCGCTGCTCGACGACGTTCGGCGCGAGTTTAACATCTCGATTCTGTTCATCAGTCACGATATCGACGTCGTCCGCCGGTTCTGTGACCGCGTCGCCGTGATGTATCTCGGCGAGATCGTCGAACTGGGACCGATCGAGAACGTCCTCGAGTTCCCCGCACACCCCTACACGCGCCTGCTGCTCGGCTCCGTCCCGAGTCTCGACCCGACGGACCAGCAGTTCGAACGGCCGCTGACCGACACCGTTCCAGACCCCGCCGATCCGCCGTCGGGCTGTCGGTTTCACACGCGCTGTTCGGAGATCGTTCCGCCGGAGGACGTGGAACTCCCCTGGGAGCAGTGGCGGGCGGTCGTCGCGTTTCGCTTTACCCTTCAGGCTGGCGAGCTGCCCGAGTCGATCGCCGTCGAAACGGCCGACGGCAAACTCAACGCCGCGACGGTTCGAGACCGGTTCGATCTCCCGGCGACGCTGCAGGACGACGCCGTCGATACGGGCGTCGATGAAGCCATTTCGGCGCTGATCGCGGGGGATCTACAGACCGCTCGCGATCGTCTCAGTGAGGCGGTTCCGACCGTCTGCGAGCAACGGGTACCGACAGCTACGGAACACGAAGCGGGTCACTCGGTGTGCTGTCACCGGTACGATTCGACGGTCGAAGCCGAGCCTCGATCCTGGGAACGATAGCGTCGCGAACGGCCGATCTGCACCTCGCCTTCTTACGCTTCCGTGTCCGGATCGAGACGAACCGTCGTCTCGCCGCGAAGCCCCTTCTCGACTGCGTTCTCGACGTTGAGTTCGGCACCGATCGTGTACTCGCCGGGTTCGGCGGGCTCCCACTCGCTGTCGGAGACGCGAAACAGTTGCTGCCACTGTTTCGTGAACTGCTTTCGTTCGCCGCGATCGAACACCAGCGAGTCGGGTTCGTCCGGCGGATCGTGGAGGGTGACGTGTGACGCATCCGTCACGCCGTCGACATCCCACGTCCACAACAGCGGCGACCGCGTCGGAATCGTGATCGGAAACGGCATCGAGTTTCGCATCGTCACCCGAAACGGGATCGCGGCGTCGAGCGGGTACTCGTCTCGAGGCGTTGAGACGTCGATCGAGATCGCACGACGACTCAGCCCGTTCGGCAAGAGGAGTCGACTCAGTTTGCTCGAGTTTATCGACCGCATCGCTTCGATACGGCGTTCGGTGTCTTTTTCGGAGGGACTGAAGGGGCCTTCGTCGCGGCGAATGGCTCCAGACTCGTAGATCCGGCGCATTGGCTGGTCATCGCATTGAGAGAACTAAAACGTTCAGTTCGCGGGCCGGTTGTCGAGCCGATCAGTCGTCGGCGACAGCATCGCTCGGGCCACCGGATCTCGGCCGTTCGGTGTCGTAACCCTCGTCGTAGAGCAGACACGAGATTCGGTGGGTCTCCCCGGTCGGGACCTGTTCTGGGTCGTGAACCTCACAGGGAGAGGTGAACGCGTCCTCGAGGCGCTCTCGGGCGTCCTCAAGATTCTCGCTCACGAGCTCGTCGATTACCGCCGAGATGGTTTGCTCGGCGTCGGGATCCGCGATCGGCCGCGGCAGATCGAACTCCGCCCTGAGCTGGGCGCCGAACTCGTCTCGAGTCAGGTCGCTCACCGCAACCGGTTCGTCGTCGGTTCCGCCGTCGTTCTCCAGGACGACGATCGAGTTGACCGACTCGGCATCCCTGACCCGCAGTTTCAGATCCATGATCGATCGCCAGACCGACTGCTCGAGATTGTACTCCGCCGGCTGGATAACGCGGGGACACCGAGTGTGGAATCGACATCCCGATGGCGGGTCGATCGGCGAGGGCACCGTCCCCGAGAGGAAGATCTGGTCGCCCTCCCAGAGCGGGTCCGGTTCGGGAATCGCCGAGAGCAGCGCCTCCGTGTACGGATGATGGGGCGGCGAGAACACCTCTTCGGTGGTGCCGACCTCGGCGAACTCGCCGAGATACATGACGGCGATCCGGTCGGAGATGTGTTCGACGACGCTCAGATCGTGGGCGATGAAGATGTACGACAGGCCGAACTCCTCCTGTAAGTCCTCGAGCAGGTTGAGGATCTGGGCCTGGACCGACACGTCGAGTGCACTGACCGGTTCGTCGCAGACGATGATTTCCGGATCGACCGCGAGCGCACGTGCGATCCCGATCCGTTGGCGCTGGCCGCCGGAGAACTCGTGTGGGTATCGGTGGGTGTGGCTCGGATTCAGGCCAACGGTCTCGAGGAGTTCGTAGATGCGCTCCGTCCGTTCCTCGCCCTCGGCGATGTCGTGAATGTCGAGTGGTTCGCGGATGATGTCACCGACGGTCAGCCGCGGGTTGAGACTCGAGAACGGATCCTGGAAGATGTACTGGAGGTCGGTGCGAAGGTCGCGGAGTTCCGAGCTCGAACACTCGGTCAGGTCGATTTCGTCGGCGCCCGAGTCGGTTCGCCCTCGGTAGTAGACCGATCCGTCGGTCGGTTCGATCAGTTGCAGCAGGGTTCGACCGAGCGTGGTTTTCCCACAGCCGCTCTCGCCGACGACGCCGAGGGTCTCGCCCTCGCGCAGTTCGAGGTCGATACCGTCGACCGCCTTCACCTGCTGGCCGTGGCCGAGCAGACTGTCGATGAAGCCGCCGCTCGTGTCGTAGTACTTCGTCAGCCCTTCCGTTCGCAGAATCGGCTCGTTTCGTCTAGACATTGTGATCACGCCCCGCGTACTGCGCTTCGTCTTCGGCCGCGGCGTCGTCGACCGTGACCTCGTAGTCGAGACCGCCGGTGAGATCGCCGGTGTACTCGAGACACGCGGCCGCGTGTTCCGTGTCGCCGGTCGCGGCGACTCCGGTTTCCGGATCGAGTAACGCCGGCTCCTTTCGGGCGCAACACTCTTCAGCGTACGGACAGCGCGGGTGGAAGCTACAGCCGGGTGGCAGCTCCACGAGGTCGGGCATCGTTCCGGGAATCGTCTGGAGCCGCTCCCGGTCGTCGCCGACCCGCGGAATCGAACTCATCAGTCCGACGGTGTAGGGGTGTTTCGGGTCGTAGTAGAGTTCTTCGACGGGTGCTTTTTCGACCGGCGTTCCCGCGTACATGACCATCACGCGATCGCAGACCTGGGCGACGACGCCGAGGTCGTGGGTGATGAGTTGGATCGCCGTGTCGAAGTCGTCGGCCAGCGCCTTGAGTTCGTCCAGGATCTGGGCTTCGATCGTCACGTCGAGTGCTGTCGTCGGCTCGTCACAGAGCAACAGATCGGGATCGCACGACAGCGCCATCGCGATGATCGCGCGCTGTTGCATGCCGCCGGAGAACTCGTGGGGATAGTCGTCGTACCGGGCTTCGGCCTCCGGGATCCCAACTTTGTCCAGCAGCTGAATGGTCCGTTCGCGAGCCTCCTGATCGTCGTAGTCGAGATGATGTCTGATCGCCTCGGCGATCTGTTCGCCGACGGGATAAACCGGGTTCAGCGCGGTCTGGGCGTCCTGGAAGACCATCGCGACCTCGTTACCTCGGATGCGCTGCATCTCCGATTCGTCCATCTCGAGGAGGTTTTCGCCCTTGAACAGGATCTCGCCGCTTTCGATCCGGCCGGGACTATCGATGAGACGCATCAGCGAGAGTGCGGTGACGCTCTTTCCGGCCCCGCTCTCGCCGACGACGCCGAACTTTTCGCCGCGTTCGATGCTGTAGGAGAGGTCGTCAACCGCGGTGACGACTCCCTCCTGCGTGTAGAACTTGACCGTGAGATCGTTTACTTCGAGTAGCGTCATTATCCACCTCCCTGCTGTTCGACTCCGGTTTCCTGTGCGTCGAGTGCGTCGTTGATCCCGTCACCGATCATGTTCATGGCCATCACGAACAGGAAGATCGCTGCACCGGGGTACACCGTAGCCCACCAGGGGATCGATCCGCCGGGGGGCTGGATGAGTGTGTCGCGAGTCTGATCGAGCATCGTCCCCCACTCAGCGGATCCGGGCGGCATACCGAGTCCGAGGAACCCGAGCGCGGCGACACCGATGACGACGGTGCCGATATTGAGCGATGCGAGGACGATCAGCGGCGGCATCGCGTTCGGTGCGATGTGTCTGAAGATGATCGATCGATCTCGCGCTCCGAGAGCTTTCGCCGCCAGTACGTACTCGTTTTCTTTGATCTTCAGCACCTCGCCGCGAATGAGACGACCGTAGGTAACCCAACCGAACAGCGAGAACGCGAGCACGAGCTGCCAGTAGCCACGGCCGAGCGTCGCGATGACGATCAGGGCGAGGATGAGGCCGGGGAACGCGTAGATCGTGTCGACGACCCGCATCATGATCTCGTCGGTCCAGCCGCCGTAGTAGCCCGAGATGGCGCCGTAGATGAGACCGAAGCTCGCGGTTAGTGCGACCACGACGAAGCCGATCGAAATGCTGTATCGGCCGCCGTAGAGCACGCGGGAGAACATATCACGGCCGTTGCCGTCGACACCCATTGGGTGGGCCCACGACGGCGCGTCCCAGGTACTGATCGACGGATCCTGCATGTACAGGATCGTTCCGGGATCGTGCGGTGCGAGTCCGAACGGTTGTATCGTGACTCCCATGACCACGATCGGCCGAGCGAACACCGTCAGCAGCGTCAGTATGGTGACGACGGAGAGACCGATCAATGCCGTTCGGTTCCGCTTGAACCGGGTGAACGCCCGTTTCCATCGACTCTGCGTCTCGCCACCGGTCTCTTCGCTCCAGCCCGACAGCGGCTCTCGTTCGGTTACACGCTCGGGATCGAATCCGGAGATCCGTATTCGTCCACGTTCCGTAGATGTTGCTCTCTCGTTAGTCATATCTGATCCTCGGATCGAGTACCGCGTACAGGATGTCGGCGATCAGGTTGGCGATAATGATGAAGACGCCCGTAAAGAGCGTGATCGCCATGATGAGGTTGATCTCTCTCCCGTTGATCGCGTTGATTAGCTCTCTCCCGAGTCCCGGCCAGTTGAACACGACCTCGACGACGACCGATCCGGCGACGATACTCGCGGTCAGGGTGGCCGCGAGCGTCACCACCGAGATGAGGGAGTTACGAAGGACGTGCTTGAGAATAACCGTTCGCTCGGGAAGGCCCTTCGCTCGAGCGGCAGTCACGTACTCCTTGTTCAGCTCTTCGGCCATGGAGGTGCGCATGACGCGCATGATACTGGCCGCCGCTGCCGTCCCGATCGTGATCCCTGGTAACACCAGATACCACAACATGTAGGGGTGATACAGCGGCTGTCGGGAGGGCGGAAGCACGGGCCAGAGGCTGAGCGTGACCGCGCCGATCAGAATCAGCATCAGACCGAGCCAGAAGTTCGGGATCGAGATCCCCGAGAGGGCGATGAATCGGCTCGCGTCGTCGGCGAGCTGGCCCTTCTTGACGGCCGCGTAAATCCCGGTCGGAATCGCGATTGCGAGACCGAAGACCCAGCCGAAGATGCCGAGCGCGATCGTTTCAGGGAGGCGCATCATGATGACGGCCGAGACGTCTCGGCCGTTGCTGTAAACCTGACCGAAATCCCCCGTTAGTACGTTCCCCATCCAGACACCGTACTGCTCCCACAGTGGTCGGTTTAGCCCGTAGCGATCACGGAGCTGTGCCTCGTCGCTCGCCGTCACGTGCGGGTTTACCCCGACCATCTGGTCGATCGGATCACCGGGTGTGAGATGAACCAGTGCAAACGTGATCAGCGAGACACCGAACAGGATCGGGATGATCGATAGTATCCGCTTCAGTATGAAACGTCGTAAGCTCATGCGAATGTCAAATCGTATAGCATCATGGTAATTGACGACTCCTCTGTGTATCGGTTTGAACAGGCAAACGTTAGAAAGCTATCGTCTTCGACCTAGTCGAGGTCGTGGTCTTCGATAACTTCCTCGAGCAGCTCTTCGGCGCGTTCGGGGTCGTACTCGTTGTACGGTCGGATTTTGTCCTCGAGGGCGGCGGCGTCTACGGTTCCGTTCTCTTCGGCGAGTTCGGGAATGTCCGTCCACGCTGGACGTGCCCAGCCGTTGAGGACGTTTTCGACGATCGATTCTCGCGGAACGAGGAGGTTGACGGCGCGTCGGAGTCGCTCGTCGTCCCACGGTTCGACGTTCGCGGGGTACTGGATGTACTCGTAGCCACCCGCCTCGATGGAACTGACGACGTAGTCGTTCGACTCGTCGTAGCCGTCCAGGTCGTCGGTCGTCAGTCCGTAGGTGATGTCGATCTCGTCGCTCTGGAGAGCGGCGGATCGGGTCGAGTTGTCCGGAACGATCTCCACTTCGAGCTCGTCGATCACGGGGCCGTCCGGGAACTCGGACGAGCCGTCGAACCAGTCGATTCCGTCGACGCCCAGCTCGGAGACCCAGTAGTTCTCGTTGAGGGAGTACTCGACGTACTGTTCGTCGGACATCTCGTCGAACACGTACGGACCGGTACCGATCGGATCGTTACCCTCGCGTGGGTCGAGATCGTTGCCCTCGAGGTCCGCCTGTTCCAGCGAGTGGATGTACAGTCCCGGCAGTTCGCGTTCTGCCTCCGCGTCGGGGACCTGTGCGTACAGGTCGACGGTGTACTCGTCGACTTCCCGTGCGTGGAGCAGCGAGTCGAACGTCTGTGCGGAGAGGTCCGAGTTCTCGTAGCGCTCGACGGTCGCGACGACGTGCTCGGCCGTCAGCTCCTCGCCGTTGTGGAACTCGACGCCTTCGCGGATTTCGTAGCGGAACTGCATTCCGAAGACGTCGTTGTCGACGGCGTCTGCGGCCTCGGCGGGTGTCAGCACGCGGACTGAACCGTCCGCTGGATCGTCCTCTGGGTGTCGGACGATGACCTGCTCGTCGGTGTCGAGGGCACCTTCGTCGTCGACGTCGACTTCGGTCATGTACTCCTCGTAGTCGGTCCGATCGATGTTCTGGGTCTCGACGAGTTCGTAGCTCTCGGCGAGCCACGGGTAGAGGTTGCCGTCGCGGTCGTTCGCGAGCAGCTGTTCGAAAACGAACTCCTGTGCCATCGTCGAGGTAGTGTCCGTGCTGTACGGCGGGTCGAACGAGTCGGGGTTCTCTGCGGCACCGATGCGGAGCGTGCCGCCTTCCTGGAGGTCCGACAGCTCGGTGTCGTCCGGGTGGGCGTCCTCGTCCATCCACATGACCTGTTCGTCCTGCGGGGAGTACAGCCCGTAGTCGAAGATGCTCTCGCTGAACGGGAACATGCTGAACCCGTGAACGTCGGTGTTCATGACGGCCGCGTCGAGGTCGAAGTGCGTGATGGAGCTGTATCGCTCCTCGGCGAGGTACTCCCAGATCTCGTCGTACCGTTCGCGGCGGAGGTCGGGATCTTCGACGACGTCGACACCGTATCGGGCGTCGTCCAGCATGTCGTCGAGTTCGGAGTCGTTGATCCCGTTGAGGTTACAACACTGGCCGTGGTTCTCGCTGTGATGGAGGGCCTGACAGAAACTCTCCGGGTTGAAGGTTCCGGAGAGACCGATACACGGCACGAAGCCGTCCTCTGCGTACGCGGGATCCATGACCCGAGCGACGTAATCGTTCCACTCGTAATCCTCGATTTCGGTATTGAAATAGCCGGTGTCTTCGAGCGACGAGGCGATCAGTTCGACCATCTGCACGCGGTCGTCGTTGTCGGAGTTTACCTCGAGTCGAATGTCGAACGGCGCATCACCGTCGCTGTCGCCGAGACATCCAGCGATACTGATTGCACCTGCTGCACCAATCCCTTGAAGAACTCGTCGCCGCTTAATCGATGACCGTGATTGTTTGGTATTCCTGACCATGGATATTTGGTGTAGTTCGAAGACATAAATATGTATGGTTTTACGCTTAGGCAAGTAATACCGTGTGCAGTAGTGCACACTTTAAGGCTCCTATAGTGCAAAAAGAACGCATCTGTGGACACGTTTGTCGGACAAGGTCCACTATTGGTGGAAGAAACAAACAAAGATTTGTAAATTGTATCAGTCGAACACGCCCGGACCTTTAATACAATACTGTGGCGTGAATTAATGAATTGTTGGACGACCAACAGCAAATTCGAGATACGTCCGTCTGGGGTGGCGAAACCGGCAGAATACGCCAAGTCGGGCGAACTGAGAGCGAATCGCTGATCGGGCGGGATGCAGGATTCGAACCGGGACTGTTGGCATCACTGCTCCGACTGGTGTTCGATGCCGACGTATCAACCGCCCCCGAACGTCGACTCGAGTCGTCAGTCGCCGCTTTCGTCGACGATGACGACCTCGCCGTCGACGACGTCGACGTTGATCAGCGTCTTGATGTCGTAGCCGGCATCTCTGGCCTTGTTCTCGCCACCGACTTTCTTGATGACGGCGACGGTGTCGACGACCTCCGCACCGATCTCGTTGAGGGCATCGAGCACCGCAGCGAGGGTCCCGCCCGTCGAGAGGACGTCGTCGAGCACCAGCACGCGCTCGCCCTCGCGGACGTCGTTGATGTACATCTCGTTCTCCGAGTAGCCCGTCTGCTGGGAGATGGCGACCTCGTCGTCGAGGCCGTACTGTCGCTTCCGGATGACGGTCAACGGAATGTCGGTCATCAGCGAGACGGCGGTGGAGATGTGGATGCCCATCGCTGCCGGGGTCACGATTCGGTCGACCTCCTCGAGTTTCGCTTTCCGAATAATGCGGATGACGATCTCCCGGAGCAGGCCCGGGTCGAGCTTCGGAACGCCGTCACTGATTGGGTGGACGAAGTAGTGGTAGCCGTTTTTCTCGATGATCGGCGCGTCGAGAAGCGACTGTTTCAACTGATCCATGTCGTGGGTCTGGTGGTCTCGGAGTAAAAGTTGACGATCCACTCGAGGCATGGGTGACTCTCTGTCACGTTCGGGCGTATCGCTCGAATTCGGCGTGAGCACCGCTCGAGGGTCGGGAGGGATACCGACCGCCGAAACTCGACGGTGCGTTTCGCGTCGATCCGCGACGCGGCAGTCGTACTGTCGGCCAGAAGTCAATACGAAGTCGGTCGCGAATTCGCGGCCGTTGAGCAACCCCGTGGGTTGCAATGTCCAGCAGAACGCATCCGTTCTGCGGCCGTCTCAGACGGCGACGGCCGCAGTAGAGCGACCGATCTTCACGTAGTTCTGTCCGGCAGTATCAGTCGTCGCTCCCGTAGCTGAGTTCCGGCGGTTGTTCGCCGTGACCGAGGCGCATGTTGCGCTCGTAGTAGATGTGAACCACGGCGGTCAGGGTGAACGTCACGGCGACAATCCCGGTCCAGGTGAGATCCGAAAGCATCGTCAGCGGGTAGATCTCGAGCCACAGCGCGGCAACCAGCGCGGAGCTGATCGCCCCGAGCGAGAGGTAGAGCTCGCGCCACGCGAACTCGTGGCCGGGGACGATCTCGAGGTAGATGCTGATGTCCCGCGTTCGGTCGGTGGCTTCGATCACGCCGTCGTCGGAATCGAACAGAAGGATCCCCGACTGATCCATCTTCGGCAGGTGTGTCTGCTGGAGCGTCGTGTAGACGCGCTTTCGCTGTTCGGGAGTGACCTCGTCGAGAGTCGTCTCGTATTCCCAGGCGGCGACCTGCTGGGCGAGGTCACCGAGTTCGACGGGCCGGGTATCCTGTTTGAGATACTGGAGGACGTAGCGCCGTCGCTGGTTGCGTAACACTTCGAATATTTCGCCTTTCGATAGCGGACCGCTGTCGTCGATATTGTCAGTTCGTTGTTGTTGAGCCACCACGGATCACCTCGTTGCGCCAGTTGGGGTCGGATCGAAGCTATCGGGGCCGGGAAGAGAGTCCGATACCGAAGCCGAGTCCGCCGCTGAAACCGGTCGCATACCTGTTAATTCGTGGCAGGAACCCCACCTATATAACTCTCCTGACGGACGGCGACCGAAGGAAAGAACGTTCAACGTGTCTACTGTATCATACGTCTACGGGGCGATGATCGCCGCGATCGAATCGGCGATCTCTGCGGCCAGTCCCGCCTTCGTCCCCTCGTAGCGGGCGACGTCCGCGTCGTGGACCAAGAGCGCTCTCGTTCGGTCCGCGCCCATCACGCTCGCGTCGTTGGCGACGACGAACGCCAGCCCCGCGCGCTCGAGCGTCCCTCGCGCCTGCTCGATCATCGCCGTCTCGTTGCCCGACGTCTCCGTTTTGAAGCCGACGATCGGCAACTCCGGCCGCTCGTCGCGGACCTCGTCGATGAGCTTCGGGGTCGGCTCGAGCGAGAGCGTGAGCTCCTGACCGGATCGAATCTTTTCGGCGCTCGTCTCGGTGGCGTAGTCGCCGATCGCGGCCGCCGAGACGAGGGTGTCCGCGTCCGTGCAGGCCTCTCGGGTGGCCTCGAGCATCTCGCTCGCACTCTCGACGTGTTCGACGGTGGCGTAGGGGACGTCACCGTCGTCGTCGGTCTCTGGCAGATCCGCGTCCTGTGCCAACGGCTGCGGACCGACGAAGCCGTGGATGAGGGTGACGTCGGCACCACGCGCGTAGCAGGCTCTCGCGACAGCTCGCCCCATCTTTCCGGACGAGCGGTTCGTGAGCACGCGGACGGGATCGATCGACTCACCCGTCGCGCCGCTGGTGACGACGACGTGTTCGCCCTCGAGCGAGCCCTCGCGCGCAGCACGCGCGACGTCGGTGACGATGGCCGCCTCACTGGCGACCTTGGCCTTCCCCTCCTCGATACGCGGGTCGACGAAGTCGACGCCCCAGTCGGCGACGGTGTCGATGGCCTCGAGGACGCCGGGGTGGTCGTACATCGGTTCGTGCATCGCGGGGGCGATCACGACGGGTGTTCCGGCTCCGAGTGCGGTCGTTGCACACGTCGTGACGGGCGTGTCGTCGACCGCGCCGGCGATCTTGCCGACCGTGTTCGCCGTCGCGGGCGCGATCAGGAGCACGTCGGCCCAGCCGTCGTAGCCGCACAGTTCGACGTGCTCGACGCGTCCCGTAATCTCCGTCACCACGTCGTTCTCGGTGGCGAACTCGACCGCCCACGGGTGGATAATCCCCTGGGAACTGCCGGTCATCACGCCTCGCACCTCGGCTCCCTGGCGTCGCAACTCGTGGGCCAGTTCGACCGTCTTGACGGCCGCGATCGATCCCGTCACCCCGAGCGCGACGTTGACTCCCTCGAGCATTCGTCTGCTAGTCTCTCTCGGGGAGTGTTAAGCGTAGCGAGGCTCGGCGAACGGTGAGGAGGGCAACCGAGCGAGCCGAACGGAACGACTGCGGAAGAGAGACCCGCTCTCGTCGCTTCCACTTGCTTTCGTTTGGACGACTGTCACTCCTCGTCGAGCTCGACGCTCGGATGCATCGTCGGCTGCTCCTCGAGCGGATCGGCGAACGCCTCGCGAATCGTTTCTCGCGCGCGCTCGTCGCGGGCGCGACGTTCCGCGTCGTCGATCTCCTCACAGCCAGGGGGCACCTCGCGGTCTCGGCCGGTAAAGTAGCCCTCGGGAACGACCCAGTCGTGGTAGAAGTTCGCATTCGAGTCGTGGATCGCGGCCAGACCAACCTTCGCCCCGTGGCCGGCCGCGACGATCGACTGGTGCGGTTCGTTGGCGATCCGACCCGCGGCGTAGACGCCGTCGACGGCCGTCCGTCCGGCTTCGTCGACGCTTACGTAGTGTTTACTCCCGCGTTGGATCCGTCCCACGTCGAGCGGGACGAGGTAGTCGCTGTTCGACCAAGAGGCCGCGATCACCCGGCGGGCCTCGAGCGGGTCGCCGCCTTCAGTCTCGAGGACGAAGCCGGCCTCGAGATCCGACTCGTCGCGGGGTTCGACACGTGTAACGTACCCGAGTTCGAACGCCGCGCCCGCGTTTCGAGCCTGCTCGCGGGTCAGTTGCAGGTACCGGCGGGCGTCGATCCCGTCGGGAAAACCGGGGTAGTTCTCGAGGCTGGCGTTGCGCGCGAGGATGGACTCGCCGCCGTCGACGACGAGGCTATCCAGTCCCGCGCGTGCGGTGAAGATCGACGCGGCGAGGCCGGAGACCCCTCCGCCGACGATACAGACGTCTCGCATGGATCGTCGTAAGCCGCCGTGAATATCAAAGGTTCGTACTTGCGGCCGACGCTAGATGGGACGATCCGTCTCGGGTCGACCGTCACGATGACAATCCTTACTTTCGGACGCGTTGTAACGCCGATGTGGACAGAATTCTCCTCAGCACCGTCGCTTACCGCTCGCCAGAGGAGGTCTTTCCGTACGTGCGAGCGTTCACTAACTACCCGCGGTACTCCGACCACCTGAAAGCGGTCCGCGTGCACGGAGACGGCAACGTCGGCTCCGTCTACGACCTCGAGCTGGGCTGGTGGAAGCTCAGCTACACGGCGCGCTCGAAGGTGATCGCCATCACTGAACCAGATTCGCTCGAGTGGCAACTGGTCAACGATCTCGACGCCCGCGGCGAGTGGCGCGTCGAACCGGAGCCCGAGTCGGCACCCGAGGGAGTCGAGACGGCGAGTCGAATCTACTTTGAGGCCCAGTACGACCCCTACTCGGCGGACAAGAGCGCGCTCTCGCTGCCGCGATTCGTCTCGCTGGACTGGGTCGTCACGAAGGTGCAACCGAAACTGCTGAGCGAAGCCGAGTCGGTCGTCGAACGGCTCGTCGCGGATATCGAGGGCCAACGCCGAGACGTGGAGCTGACGGTTCACGAGATGCCTTGACGGGGCGATAAACGCGCTGGACCGCGGTAAAACGTCCGTCGTTTCCGCTCAGAGCGTATACTCGTGGTCCCCGTTTTCGCTCTCGAGGAACGCCGCGAGGAGATCGATCGTCGCCGAAATATCGTCGACGTGGGCCGCCTCGGTCGGCGTGTGGAGGTAGCGCGTCGGGATCGAGATCGCGCCGACGGGTTTCGCCCCGCCCGAGAACTGGAAGCCGGCCGTGTCGGTGCCGCCCGCGGGGAGAATCTCGTGTTGGAACTCGACCCCCTCGTCTTCGGCGACCGCCTGCAGCCGTTTGTGGACCTTCGGGTTCGTGATGACGCTCCCGTCTTTGAGCTTGATCGCCGCGCCGTCACCGAGTTCGGTGACGTGTTTGCCGGCGTCGAAGCCGGGGACGTCGTTGGCCACAGTGACGTCCAGCGCGATCGCCAGGTCCGGATCGACGTCGACGCCGAGCGCGCGTGCGCCGCGCAGGCCGACCTCCTCCTGGACCGTCGCACAGAAGTGGATCGTCACGTCGGGTGATTCGAGTCGGCGGGCCGCCTCGAGCATCGCGAACAGGCAGACGCGGTCGTCCAGGGCTTTGCCGGTGATCGTCTCGCCGACGCGCTCGGTGGTCTGGTCCATCGTGACGAGGTCGCCGACCGAGACGCGCTCCTCGAGGTCCTCGTAGGGGAGCCCGACGTCGACGACGACGTCCTCGACTTTGGGCGTCTTCTCGCGTTCCTCGTCGGTCAGGGTGTGTGGCGGCGGGGAGCCGATGACGCCCGGGAGGTCGCCGTCGTCGGTGTGGATCGTCACGCGCTGGGCCTTGAGAATTCGGGCGTCCCAGCCGCCGAGCGCGTCGAGTTCGAGGAAGCCGAAGCCGTCGTCGTCACCCTTGCAATGGCGTACCATAAAGCCGATCTCGTCCATGTGGGCAGCGACGGCCACGGAGTACTCCGAGTCGCCCTCGAGCGTGCCGACGACGTTCCCCATCGCGTCGGTGCGAACCCGATCGACGCTGTCTTCGAACTCGTCGATCACGAGGTCCCGAATTCGGTCCTCGTAGCCGGGAACGCCACTCGTCTCTGTCAGTGTCGTCAAAAGGTCGCCATCGAACGGAACGGTTTCCATACACAATCTGACCGTGAATCCGTGATAAACGTACGGGCTACGGAGATCCGACGGCGTTCTCGCGTGATCATTGCTGTACGACTAGTAACCGGGAGGTTTCGGCGCGAGAGCAACCGCCGAGTATTAACGGAGCGACCTGCTAAACGCGTGTACATGAGTAACGTACGTGTCGCAGGTGTCGGTCTGACCCCGTTCGGGAACGCGCCCGAGCGAACGAGCCGGGACCTCTTCGCGGAAGCGAGCATCACGGCCTTCGAAGACAGTGGTGTTCCCCGCGACGACGTCGATGCCCTCCTCTACGGTAATTTCATGGGCGAACTGTCCGAACATCAGGGCCACCACGGCCCGCTGATGGCCGAAGCCGCGGGCGTGCAGGCCCCTGCAACCCGCTACGAATCCGCGTGTGCCTCGAGCGGAGCGGCCGTTCGAGACGCCGTCATGCGGATCCGAAACGGCGAGGACGACGTGCTCCTCGTCGGCGGCGCCGAACGAATGACTAACCTCGGCACCGCGGGCGCGACGGAAGCGCTCGCCATCGCCGCCGACGACCTCTGGGAGGTGCGCGCCGGAGTGACCTTCCCGGGCGCGTACGCGTTGATGGCCCAAGCCTACTTCACCGAGTACGGCGGCGAACACGAGGATCTGGCCCACATCGCCGTCAAGAACCACGAGAACGCACTGAACAACGACAAGGCTCAGTACCAGAGCGCCATCGAAGTGGACGACGTGCTCGAGGCCCCGCAGGTCTCCTCGCCGCTCGGCCTCTACGACTCCTGTCCGCTCTCCGACGGTGCCGCCGCCGTGGTCCTCACGAGCGAGGAGTACGCGGAAGAACACGGTCTCGACGCGCCGGTCTCCATCACGGGGACCGGTCAGGGCGGCGATCGCATGGCGCTCCACGACCGCGACCACCTCGCGCGCTCGCCAGCGGCCCGCGAGGCCGGCGAGCAGGCCTACGCCGACGCCGGCATCGACGCCGCGGACGTGGACTTCGCGGAGGTCCACGACTGCTTTACCATCGCGGAAGTGCTGGCGATCGAATCGCTGGATCTCTTCCCGATCGGCGAGGGCATCTCGGCAGCCCGCGACGGTCGGACCACTGCCGACGGCGAGACGCCGATCAACCTCTCCGGCGGCCTGAAGGCCAAAGGCCATCCGGTCGGCGCGACCGGCGCCTCACAGATCGCGGAGGTCGCGACGCTCCTCGCCGGCGACCACCCGAACAGCGAGTTCGTCGAGAGCGGGACGACCGCCGTCGCCCACAACGCGGGTGGTACGGTCGCGAGTGCGACGGTTCACGTTTTGGAGGTCGATAACTGATGAGCGAGAACGACTCCCGGACCAGAGACGCCGGCTTCGACGAGTGGCTCGACGCCGCCGAAACGGGCGAGGCCTACTACCTCGAGTGTGCGAACGGTCACGGCTCGCTGCCGCCGCGGCGGGTCTGTCCCGACTGCGGCTCGACCGACCTCGAGGAAACCGCACTCCCCGAATTCGGCGAGGTCGCGACGTTCACCGTCACGCACGTGCCGACGCCGGCGTTCGAGGAGGACGCGCCGTACGCGACGGCCGTCGTCGACTTCGGGCCGGTCCGGATCACGGGACAGATCGTCGGCGTGGACCTCGAAGCGATCGAGAACGGACTCGAGGTCGAACCCGAGATCACGGTCTCGGAGACGACGGGCGAGCGCGTGATCGCGTTCTCGCCGCAGTAATTCCCGAAAGTACCCTTCTCACCGATCACCGGTTCGATCTCGACTTCGCGCCGGCGCGGTTTCCGAGTCGCTCGTCCGCTCGCGGACGAGTCCGAAGAGCCGAACGGCGTCGTCTCGTCGGGCGATTGAATTCCGATCGTCCGCCGCGCAGCGAACGGACGGATCTGTCAGTATTCGACGATCGGGCTACTCGAGATCGATGTCGGCGTGTGGCAACTCGGCGCTCAAATACTCGACGAACTTGTCGGGGTGTTCGGCGTGGGGCAGTTGCGTCGCGTAGTCGATGACGACGAGTTCGAGATCGGCCGCGTCGGCGAGGTCTCGGCCCTCACGCAACGGGACGAGTTCCGCGTCGCGACCCCAGACGAGCGTGGTCGGGGTCTCGAGCGCCGCCAGCTCCGTCGCCAGATCGAACTCGGGATCGAGGGTGCCCGAGCTAAAGGACGCGGGGGCGTAGCGAGCGCCGGGCTGGTGGGCGCTCCGCCAGGCGTACTCGATCTCCGCGTCGTCGATCCGGTCGCTGTCGTAGTAGCCGTCCCGATCGTAGAAGTAGCGGATTCCGGGTTTGGTGGCGAGCAGGTTGAACAGCGTCGAACCGACGATCGGCGTCCGAACGAGGGTCCGCACCCAGGGGCGTTCGTCGGTCGTCTCGTCGGTCGGGCAGATTAAGACGAGCTGGTCGAAATCACTCTCCTGGGCGGCTTCGGCGGCGAACGAACCGGTCAGCGAGGAGGTGACGACGATCGGCTTGTCGGCGACGTCGGCCGCGAAGTCGCGGATGAACTCCGCGTAGAGGGTCGACGAGTAGATCAGCGGCGGCCGGTTCGATCGACCGAACCCGGGAAGATCGACCGCGATTACGTGGTACTCTTCCGCCAGTCGCTCGATGATCGGTTCGAACTCGCGGCTGCTCGCTCCTGCGTGGATCCCGTGACAGAGGATCATATCCGGGTCGTTGGGATCACCGGCGACGGTGTACTTCGTCTCGATTCCGCGCCAGCGGTACGTCCGTTCGACCCCGACGAGCGGGTTCTCGAGTTCTCCGGCTCGCTTCGCGAGGAGTCGGTTGCCGAGTACGGCTGCGCCGACGGTACCGACCGCGGCACCGAGAACTGTGCGGAGTTTCATACTGGGGCGTATGCCGTCGACGGCCTTAGGCCTGCGGTCGGCGTTCACAATCTGTACCGGGTTTCGGAATCGCTTCCGGCCGGCCCCAACTCGCCGATTCCAACCCCGTCGGCCTCAGCTATCCGTTTTCGCTGGTCGTCTCGAGTTCGTCGAGACAGTCCTCGACGGGGTCGAGCAACTCGCCGGCGATCGAGTAAGGGTCGGTCTCGCCCTGGCGGACGGACTCCGCGAGGTCGTCGATCCCGCCGCGTTCGGCGAGTCGGTCCTCGAGCAGGGCGTGGACGTCCTCGCGCAGGAGTGTCCGAATTTCCTCGGCGTACCGGCCGCGGACCTGCTCGGCGTGTTCGCCGGAGTCGACGAGGTAGGTGCGGTGATTGGCGAACTCGTCGATGAGGTCGTCGATGCCCTCGCCCTTCGTGGCGACGGTTTCGACGATGGGCGTCGTCCAGCCCGCCGTCTCGCCCTCGTCGTCGGTCTCACCATCCCAGTCGTCGTGGGCGTCGATGATCTCCTGGCTGTGGTGGCCGCCGTCACCACCGATTCCGCCGCCACCGTCGCCAAGTTGAATCATGTCACGGAGTTCCTGGACCGTCCGATCCGAGCCGGGACGGTCGGCCTTGTTGACCACGAAAACGTCCGCAATCTCGAGGATTCCGGCCTTCAAGGTCTGGATGTCGTCGCCCGACCCCGGCGGGACGAGGACGGCGACGGTGTCCGCAGTTCGAACGATGTCGATCTCGTTTTGGCCGGCGCCGACGGTCTCGATGATGATCTTGTCCTTGCCGAAGGCGTCCATCGCCTTGACCGCGTCCGCGGTAGCTGTCGAGAGCCCGCCGAGGGTGCCGCGGGCGCTCATCGATCTGACGAAGACGTCCATATCCCCCACGGTGGAGGCCATTCGAATTCGGTCGCCGAGGACGGCACCACCCGTGAAGGGCGAGGAGGGGTCGATCGCGATGACGCCGACCGTCTCGCCGCGGTCGCGGTAGGTTTCGGCGAGTTTGTCGACCAGCGTCGATTTCCCCGCACCGGGACTGCCCGTGATGCCGATGACGTCTGCCTCGCCCGTGTGGGCATACAGTTCGGAGACGAGATTCCGGTAGCCCGGCGAGCGGTTCTCGATCTTCGAGATCACTCGAGCCAGCGCGCGGTGTTCGCCCGCGAGCAGCGCCTCGAGCAGTTCCTCGTCGGAACTCATCGCTCGGGGGCGTTCTCGCGGACGAACTCGATCGTCTCCTCGATCGACGTTCCGGGCCCGAAGATCGCCGAGACGCCCTGTGCCTCGAGTTCCGCGCGATCCTCGTCGGGGATGACGCCGCCGGCCAGCACGAGCGTGTCCTCTTTGGCCCCGTACTCCTCGAGGCCGTCCATGATCTTCGGGACGAGCGTGTCGTGTGCGCCCGAGAGGATAGAAATGCCGAGGACGTCGACGTCCTCCTGGACGGTCGCCTGAACGATCTCTTCGGGGGCCTTGTGCAGTCCGGAGTAGATAACTTCGAAGCCGGCGTCGCGGAAGGCTCGAGCGATGACGTGGGCGCCGCGATCGTGACCGTCGAGACCGACCTTGGCGACGAGACACCGAATCGACTCCTGCTCCTGTTCGCTGCTCATACCCCCACTTTCCTAGCCGCCTGTTTGACTTTAACGGAAGTTCGTGCATATTTCGCCGGAACGTGGCCCGTGGAACGGTCGCGCGGAACGTTGCTCGGACCGAACGTCGTCAGCCCTGTGATTTGCTGGCCTCATCATCGAGCGGTACCGTCATCCGTCCGCGAGCGACTGATCCGAACCGACGATACCGGCAGGCAGCACCCACCTGAATTCGTGTCCGTCTCACGGCGAGACGGATCTGAACTGAACCAAAGGCTAAAGAGCGAAACGACCTAACATTCCGGTAATGACTATCGTTCGTTTACTGCGGAGGGATCTCTCGTGGGCGTCGAAATAAAAGAAACCAGGGTGTCCGACGCCGAGTTCGAGGAGATGAAGGGCTTCGTCTTCGAGTACCTCTCGGCCAGCGTCGAAAAGGAGGAGGAAGGCGGCCGCATGCGCTGGTATCCGTGGCACTCCGCGGAGTATCGGCACAACCACATCCTCAACGTGGTCGAACTCGCCGAAGAGATCGCCCACGAAGAGGGTGCGGACCCCGACGTCACCCGCGTCGCCGCGCTCTTTCACGACGTCGCCAAACTCGAGACCGATCAGGAGCTCCACGCCGAGGCCGGGGCTCGCGTCGCCCGCGAGTACCTCGAGTCCCGCGCGGAGTACCCCGAATCCTTCATCGAACAGGTGTGTCGCGCGATCGAACACCACTCCTATCAGGGCGAGTTGACCGACCTCGCACTCGAGACCCAGTGTCTCATCGAGGCCGATCTACTCGACAAAGTCGGCGCGAACGGCACCGCGCTCATGCTGTTGCGGATGGGCTACGAGGCTCGGACGCACATGGACTCCGACGAGATGGTCGAACGGGTCTTAGAGCGCGGCTACGACGCCGCCTCGCGCGTCCGGAGCGACACCGCCGAGAGTATCGCCCACCAGCGACTCAAGCGCGTGAAGTGGTTCAGCGAGTGGCTCGAGGACGAGATCGCGGCGATGGGATAACCACCCGACACACGTGAGCCCGCGCGTAGGTCCGTATCCTCACGGCTGAGTATCGGAGGGAGCGCCGACTATCGTTTCGTGCGGAACGTATCAGCATCTATTTGATAGTCGGGAATGGTTTTACACACAACATGTATGCGATCGGCACCCTGCGTGACGCCATTGCGGTCACGAAACGCTATTTCGGCGCGCTGGGCTACGTCGGCTGGCTCAAACTCGCGCTCGTCGTCCTCTTTCTCGGCGGGATCAGTTTCACGACACAGTTCGTCAACGTCCCGCTGGATGCGGTCGCGGAGGGGATCGACGATCCCGACGTCCGGTGGCTCGCAGCAGCGGTGCTCGTCCTCGTCCTCACCGTCTACGGCGCGTTCAGGTATCTCGCCGCGCTCCTCGAGTTCGTCTTCGTCGAGTCGCTTCGCTCCGAGGCGATCCACCTCCGGCGGTACGGTCGTGCGAACCTCGGCCGCGCCTTGTGGCTGCTGGCGTTCCGGGCCCTGCTGTGGCTCGGACTGATCGTCGCGCTCGCGCTCCTCGTCGGAGCTGTGATCGTCGGCGGCGACGTCACCGAGGTTGCCGATCTTTCGGACGGCCAGATCGCCCTTTTCGTCCTCTCCGCGCTCGGCATCTTCGTCGGCTGGTACGCGGTCTACACGCTCACGACGGCGTTCGTGGTTCCGATCATGCTGCAGCAGGCGTGTGGCCCGATCGCCGCCTGGCGACGGTTCGCCCCGACGCTGGCGTCGAACTGGACCGGGACGGTCGGCTACCTCCTGATCGCCTGGCTGATCGGGTTCACCTTCTGGATGCTGTTCGCGATGATCGGATTCTTCCTCACGTTCTTCGGGATCATCGCGTTCATCCTCGTGGCGCTGCTGTTCGAAGCGATCCATCCGAACCTCCTCTGGGTTGCGGTCGTCCTGTTGCTCCTCGCCTATCTGGGCTACCAGTACGTCGTCGCGGCGATCGAGGCACCCGTTCGGAGCTTCGTGCGATACGACGCGCTCGACCTCATCCCGGAACAGCGGACTGCGGTTCGAGCCGACGAGGGGACGGCTGCTGATCGATCAGTCGGAGGCGATGCCCGTGAGACGATCGACTGGGAGCGGGGGACCGACGCCGACGGAGTCGATCGAGGTGGAGAGGCTCCCTCGAGCGACCGACACGACGCAGCACGAGACGAACCCACCTGGGAGGGCTCGACCGCGTGGGACGAACTGGACGGCTGGGCCGACGAGTCGTATCGAGACGGTTCGATAGGATCGGATACCGACTCGAGCGACGGCGACTCGAGACCGTGGTCGGGCTGGGACACGGAGACGGACGCCGATGGCGTCGACGACGCCGGTACCGGGTCGACGGAGACCGACGACACCGTCGATTCGAACGACGCTGAGGGCTCGAACGGTGGTGAGGAGGCCGGCGATTCGGACGATGGTGGCGATCGGGAGTAGTCGAACGCTTCGGTGGACCGGTTCGATGGTTCCGAACACGGTCATCTGGAGTTTCTGCTGAGGGGGTATCGTTGCCCCGTCTCAGACGATGCGTAGCGCCCCAATCGCGAGAAAGAGGAGTCCGAAACCGACCAGAACAACGGCACTCAGCGCGGCGACGACTGGGGCGAAGGCGTCGACGCGCCGGCCCGCCGCGACCAGCGCGGCGGGGTAGACGACGATCCAGATCGCGATACCGGCGAAGAAGCCGACGAGTAGCGTCGGCGAGCCGGTCTGGACGGTCAGCGCGCCCTCGAGCGCCGCGCCGGCGCCCGGGAGGTGCGAGAGCACGTCGAGGGTTCCGGACTCGAGCAAACCGACGCCGACGGTGAGCCAGAAGCCGATCTGGTAGGGGTTGGTCAGCGAGAGCGCGAACGTCTTCCGGAACCCCGTCGAGACGGCGTGGTCGCCGTCGGCGGTGAACGTGGCCGCGGCTCTGGCCTCTTCGACCGCGCCGACCGCGAAGTACAGCATGAGGACGCCGCCGACGAGATAGAGGAGCGGCCGGGCCGCCGGGAACTGATCGATGACGGCGACCGCGCCGGCGAGCGTGAGCACGAAAAAGAGCACGTCGGCCGACATCGCGCCCAGTCCGGCCCGAAAGCCGGCCGTCCAGCCCCGGACAACGCTTTCCTCGGCGATAATGGCGTTCATGGGTCCCGGCGGTGCCGCGAGGGCGAGTCCGAAGATCACTCCTGCGAGGGCCGTCGTCAGCGTCACTGGTTCTCGGTCTCGAGTCCGCAGCGGGTCGTGAAAAGGCCACTGGCTTTGATACCAGTGCGGCCGTAGGGTTCCGTATGGTCGACGTTCTCTCGGACGAGATCGCTCGCTTCGTACGCGCGGTCGGACCCGAACCCGACGAGACGTTGCGCGAGATGGACGACTACGCCGAACGGGAGGGGTTCCCCCACGTCGGTCCCGAGGTCGGCGCGTTCTTGCGGTTCGTCGCTCGGATGGCCGACGCCGAGCGAATTTTCGAGTTCGGCTCCGGCTACGGCTACTCGGCGTACTGGATGGCAGCGGCGCTGCCCGACGACGGCGAACTCGTGCTCACGGAGGTCGACGAGGACGAACTCGAGCTCGCTCGAGAGTACATGCGTGCAGGCGGATACGACGACCTCGCACGGTACGAACTGGGCGATGCGATGGCGACCATCGACGAGTACGACGGCCCGTTCGACGTGGTGTTGATCGACCACCAGAAACACCGGTACGTGGACGCGTTCGAGGCCGTCCGCTCGACGGTTCCCGTGGGTGGCGTCGTGATCGCTGACAACGCGATCACCGCGGGGCCGATCGATTTCGAGGCGTTGCTGTCAATCGCGGAGGGCGAAGCGCCCGACGACGTGAACGAACACACGCGGGGAATCGCGGACTACCTCGAGCGCGTGACCGACGATCCCGATTTCGAAACGATCGTGCTCCCGCTGGGCGAAGGGATCGCGGTGAGCTACCGGGTCGGCTAAGAGCGACTCGAGGATCGTTCGATGCCGAAGCGTCGGGCTCGGACGTCTCAGCTGCGCTCGCGCACCGTCGCGGCGAGGTGGTAGCCACACAGTCCGCCCAGCGCCACGAAAAAGAGCGCGTACGCGGCCGTCAGCACCAGCCAGGAGTGAACGTCATCCTCGCGTCCGAGGACCGAACTCACCGTCCAGCCCGCGAGCGCGGGACCGAAGATACCAGCGAGGACGAACGTCGCGAGGATCGCGACGACGAACGATCTGCTCGACAGGATTTCTCGGCGAGATCGGAAGCTCACGACCGACAGAACGTTCCGCGAGAAATAACTGTTGTGGACGACGACACCGCCGTTCGACGCCGATCACCGGGTCGAGTAGTCGGATTCGCCCTCGAGGATCTGCTCTTCGGGAGCGTCGGCGCTGGAGGTCGCGCCGTACTCGCGGAAGCCGAGGAAGACCGTCGCTGCGGCGGCGGTGAGCAGCGTCCCCCAGGTGATCGCGGTTAGCGAGTGAACGTGGGTCGACGCGTCGCCGGGGATGGCAGCGCCGACTGTCTCGAGGCCGATCGCGTGAACGCTGGCGACGGCGAGGAAAGCGACCCAGAACGCGAGCGCGAGGTTGGCGAGCGTTCGCCGGGAGACGTGGGTCGCGTAGCGGGCGACACAGTAGACGCCCGCGATGGCGACGGCGGTGGCCACGAGGGTCGGCACGAGTGTGTCGACGGCACTGCTGAGAAGACCGGCAACGGCGAAGCAGGCGAACGATACGGCGAGTAACAGCCGATTCGATCGAGTAGGTATCGAAATCACGTCGTGCACCGCTTTGCTGGGACGAACAGGCGGTCGAATATATAGCTGTTGGCTTGGTGTAGGGTTGCGGAGCAAGAAGTGATATACTCTGACCTCGAGCGTATTCACTCCAGCAGACACATTTTGTTGTCTTTTTTTGGGTTCCAAACAATACCCCATCTGATTTAGTCTCGAACCCTCGAGCCCACGTTCTCATTGCCACTCATTAGCAGTAGATATAAGGCACAATAGTTCAACAATTAGAACGGAAGCCACTCTCCACACCAGTCGCCGGGGGCATGCGCCGAAATGTCCCGGGTGCTGAGACACCCGAGACGTGGCTTCCAAATCCCTCACCGGGGATTCGA
This sequence comes from Natronorubrum amylolyticum, assembly GCF_052040145.1. Taxonomy (NCBI): domain Archaea; kingdom Methanobacteriati; phylum Methanobacteriota; class Halobacteria; order Halobacteriales; family Natrialbaceae; genus Natronorubrum; species Natronorubrum amylolyticum. Next base: position 840,589 of record NZ_JBPPFW010000001.1, on the reverse strand, counting down.
AGCCATGATTACGTCTCTTTCGACGGGGTATAAACGTCCCGCACGACCGACGAACCGCCCGCCTCGAGCGCCCGACCGGGAGGCACGATGAGCGACACGTCGTCGCAGGCGACGGACGAACAATCGACGAACGACCGACCCACGCTGCCCGAGTGTCCGACCTGCGGCAATCTGATCACGGCCGTGACCGTCCGCGGACCGACCGAGGGGACGGCCCACCCCTGTGGCTGTCGTTTCTGGCCTACCTCACACGAGACCTCTCACCCGAGCGACTGACGGAGTCGAACGATACTCACGAAACCTGCTCGAGTCATCTCCCGCTCGAGTCATCTCCCGCTCGAGAACCGATCGCGAGACGCTCGCGGCGTCGGACTCGAGTCGTGGACGGGCGTTCGACACACCACCAAGAACCATCACGTCCGTCGAAATCGCGTCACTCACGCTGGCCGGATCTCATTCGTACAGATACGTAAGAACGTAAAGCGGCGCCGCTAACCCGATCAGTATCGGAATCACTCCGAACAGGTAGAGGACCGATTGCGCCGAGTACGAGAGGTGATTGAACGAGAAGAACAGCCACCCGACCGCGACGACGACGAGCATCGCCCCCAGCGTCAGTTGCAGAATCAGAATCAGGGAGAGCAACTGTTCTTCGAACCGTCCCGCACCGAATCGGAGCGACAGGCCTGCCTGGTCGGTGGACATGGTGGATCAAGTGTGGTAGACAATAGTAAACGTTCGGGTGACTTTCACACATTCAACACAAAACACACCTGATTGAAACTCGGTAGGGACTGATTTCCGTCTCAGCGTTCGCCTCCTGACCGTCGCCTTCGCCGTTGGGAACGACGCGTCAGCGCGCGAGTCGTCCCTTCGAACTCGACAGGTTCCCGGAAAACTGACCGACAGTCGCCAGCCCGCGGTTCCGACCGCTGCCCGCGGTAGGGGGCTCCAATCCGGAGGTCCGAGATCCGGTGAGACTCACTCGGTCGCCGGCAGCGTCATCGAGAACGTCGACCCCTCCCCGGGTTCGGAGTCGACCCAGATCTGGCCGCCGTGACGTTCGACGATGCGCTGACAGAGCGCGAGCCCGATTCCGGTGCCATCGTGTTCCTCGTGGCTGTGGAGTCGCTGGAAGATCTCGAAGACCCGATCGGCGTCGTCCGGGTCGATACCGATCCCCTCGTCGCTGACCGAGACGGTCCACCGTCGCCCGTCGCGTTCGGCCGAGACGGTGACGCACGGCTCGTCGTCGCTATACTCGATCGCGTTAGCGAGCAGGTTCTGGAACACCTGCCGAAGCTGACTTCTGTCGCCGCGGACCGCGGGCAGCGAGTCAGTCGTCTCGATTTCGGCCCCGCTCTCGTCGACCTGGAGCTCGAGGTCGTGGCGCACGTCTTCGAGCACCTCGTCGAGATCGACCGGCTCGAACGGATCGCCTCGTGTCTCGACACGGGAGTACTCGAGCAGCCCGTCGATCATCTCGCGCATCCGGTCGGCGCCGTCGACCGCGAACTCGATGAACTCCTCGGCGTCGTCGTCGAGTTCGTCGGCGTAGCGCCCCTCGATCAGTTGGAGATAGCTCGTGATCATCCGCAGCGGCTCTTGGAGATCGTGGCTGGCGGCGTAGGCGAACTGCTCGAGTCGCTCGTTCGACTCCTCGAGTTTCCGCTCGTAGGCTTTCCGCTCGGTGATGTCCTGCACGACGAGCATCCCCCGACGAACGGTGCCGTCGGTGTGAACCGGGAGGGTGTGGGCCAGTAGCTCCCGGCCGTGATGGCGCAGATCGAACGACCGCTCCTCCCCATCGAGTGCGGCTCGGAAGTGGGGTTCGACTGCCTCGAAAATCGCCTCGGGATAGCGGTCGGCGACCGTCTGGCCGATCACGTCGTCGCGGTCGATCCCGAGTTCGTCGAGCAGTTGCCCGCCGGCGGCCGTATACCGAAGGTTCTCGTTGTACAGGCCAACGGTCCCGTTCGGGAAGTTCTCAGCGAGGGTTCGGTAGCGCTGTTCGCTCGCCACGAGTTTTCGTTGGCGTTCCTTGCGGTCGGTGACGTCCCGGACGACGCCGACGCGTTCGCGATCGGAATCGGCCACGGAGAGCGCGGTCACCGTCGCTTCGATCGGTACCCGGTCCCCGGTTTTCGTCTCGAGTTCGGCTTCGATCGTCGGCACGTCGCTCTCCTCGGCGGCGATCTCGCGCGCGAGATCCATCACCGATTCGTCGACGACGATCGAGGCGTGGGTCCCGATCAGTTCGTCGCGATCGTAGCCGGTCATGGCGGCGTAGGCCTCGTTGACGGCCGTGAACCGACCCTCGCCGTCGATGACGTAAATGCCGTCCTCGACCGTCTCGAAGATCGTTTCGTAGGTGATCAGCTCCCGCTCGCGGGCTTTCTCCTCGGTGATGTCGCGGAAGTAGATTGAGAGCCCGGTTTCGGAGGGGTAGACCTGCACCTGCGCCCAGATCTCCATCGGTTCGACGTACTGCTCGAACGAGACCGGTTCCTGCGTGGTCAGCGCCTCTCCGTACCGCTCCTCGAGTTCGGATCCCGCGGCCTCGGGGTAGACGTCCCACACCGAGGTCCCCAGCAGCTCCGTCCGCGACCGGTCCAGTAGCCGTTCGGCGGTCTCGTTGACGTGCGTGAACCGGAACTCCTCGTCGAGCGCGTAGAAGCCGTCCGAGATGCGACCGAAAATCTCGCTCAGCTCCGTCTCGAGTTCGCTCTTCCGGCGCTCGAGGCGACGCTTGCGCTCTTTGAGCGCCGTGATATCCTCCGCGCTGGAGATCACGCGCTCGAGACCGCCGTCGCCGTCGAACACCGGGGCGGCGTTGACCGAGAGCCACCGGCGTTCGCCCGTCGGTCCCTCCACCACGAGCTCTTCGTCGAGCACCGGTTCGCCGGTCTCCCTGACGCGAGCCGACGGGTTCGATCCGGGCCCGACTGGCTCGCCCGAGGCGTTGCGGACGGACCACTCCCGTACCATCTCCGTCTCGCCGAGCGCCACCTCCGCCATCGAATCCACGCGCTCCTGTACCCGCTGGTTCGCGAGCACAGTCTCCCCGTCGGCGTCCTCGACGGAGATGCCGATCGGAGCCGTCTGGAGCAGCTTCTCCGTCTGGGTGCGCTCGCGCTCGAGGTGGCGCTCGTGACGGATCCGGTCGAAGATCACTTCGAGGCTCGAGGCGACGATCTTCGCCAGCGAGAGGTCGCCGTCGTCGAACTCGGTCGGCTGTTCGGAGCCGATGATGAGGACGCCGTGGTCGGCGATCGGCAGGCAGATCTCGCTGCGAATCGGCGTGTCGGGGTTGTAGACGTCCGAGTCGGTCGTGACGTCGTCGTAGATGACCGGCTCGCCGGTCTCGAAGACGCGCCAGGCGATGCCCTCTCCCGGTGCGAACGACGGGATGTCGCCGAGCAGCGCCTCCGCCGGTTCGGACCAGCCGGCGGGGCGAAGCAGCTGCGTGTCGTCGTCGTAGCAGAACACGCCGTTGATCTCGAGGCCGAGGATCTCGCGAACGTGACGGCTCGCCAGGTCGGCGACCCGCTCGCGCGAGTCTTCGGCGAGCCACTCGCGGACGGCCTCGTTCAGCCGTCGAAGCTGGCTCGCCCGGTCGTGCTGTGCGGTGACGTCGTAGTACAGTTCGATTCGTCCGCCGGCGTATCGTCCGGTGTCGATCGGTTTGCTCCGGTGTTCGAGCCAGCGCTCCTCGCACTCGCCGCTCGCGGTGACGTGACATTCGAAGCGCTCGACGGCGCTGTTGTCCGCGTAGGTTGCGGTGACGGTCTCGGTGAACGCGTCCGGATCGGCGAGCCGATCGGCAATCGTCTCGTCGATCAGCCGGTGTTTGTCCCGGCCGAGGACCGACTCCCGGTCGAGACCGAAGTATCGCTCGGTCGCCTCGTTGATCCACGCGACGTCGAACTCGTCGTTGAGAACGAAGACGCCGACGTCGGCCGCCTCGAGGACCGTCGTCGCCGCTTCGAACGTGGCAGACTGTGAGGGGGCGCTCGTTCGTTCGGACACGCCGTCGCTCTCGGTGACGGACTCCTCGCGTTCCCGAACGGTCACGATCGATCCCCGAAATCGGCCGCCAACTCTGACGCCGTTCGCTCGGCATTCACAGGGTATCGTGGTGCCGTCGCTCGTTCGGATCGGGAACTCGAGGGACGTGACGCCGTCGGCGTCGTTTCGAACGGCTCCTTCGAGGGCCTCGGCGTTCGACCTCGAAAACAGGAGCGAGACGTGTTCGCCGAGGACGGCGTCGCGCGCGTAGCCCGTCGTCTCGAGAAGTGCGTCGTCGATCGCGAGGAACTGGTCGTCGGCATCAAGCCGGAAGACGCCGTCTTCGACCGTGTCGACGAGTGCCTGGCAACACGCCATCGTCGCCCGGTCGTCGCCGGCCGTCCAGAAACTCGTTCCCGACGACTCCGTTCGGTCGCTCATTATCTGTGTCAGGCGTCTCGAGCGCATAAGTCCAGCGAGACGCGAAAGCCGGTTCGTAGCGTCGTCGACCCGTCCTTCGGCGTCCCCTATCACCTGACCGAAATGGGTACGACACGGGCCAAACGACGCTCGAGTAGGCGTGATTCGACGCGGCGTAACGCCGGTTTCCCGACGGCGGCTACGGCTCGAGGTGCGGCTCGGGCATGAGATCGTCGACCGGCCGCGCGTCGAGCCACTCGAGCAGCGAGACGAGTTGATCCGTCGCGGCCTCGAACAGCTCCTCGCCGATTTCGGGCGTCGCGTCCGTCTGGTCGCCGAAGACGCCGTTCGGACTGTTCTCGATACAGTCGTAGAAGGTGGTCGCCCCGTGGACTCGCTCGGCGTCGTAATCGAAGACTGCGCCGCCGTCGCGGGCCTCCTCGAGTCGCTCTTCCCGGACGAGCTCGCTCGCGATGTGCATGATCATCGCGGTCTCCTTGGGACCGCCGTGAGGGCCCGGCGTCTCGAAGACCTCCTCGATCAGCCCGGGGATCGACTCGTCCCACATCCACTCGATGGCGTACGCCGTCCCGTCGTCGTGGAGTCGTCGGCCGACCTCTCGGAGGTGGGCGACGTTGCCCCCGTGGGCGTTGACGTAGACGATCCGATCGATGCCGTGAGCGGTGAGGTTTCTCGAGAAGCTCTCGACGTAGTCCCGGAAGACGGGCGCGTCGACCCACATCGTGCCGGGGAACTGCCGGTGGTGGGAGCTGACGCCGATCCGCACCGGTGGCGTACAGAGATAGCCCGTCCGATCGGTCGCCTCGCGGGCGAGCGCCTCGGCGATCAGGTGGTCGGTCCCCTCCGGAAGATGGGGGCCGTGCTGTTCGGTCGAGCCGAGCGGGACGACCGCGAGCGATTCGTCCGCGACGTACTCGCCGACCTCCGGCCAGGTTCGGTTTGGAAGGTACATACACGCTGCTCACGGTCGAGTCGGAAAACAGTGTGTGCCGACGAACCGGCGGACTGGATAGCATCCGACCGGGTCGAGCGCCGAATATATGATAAGGCTTAATAGTTTTTGCCCCTCGAGTTATTATATGGCAGTCGTAAGCGTCTCCATGCCGGACGAACTCCTCGAGCGACTCGACCAGTTTGCGGACGAACACGGCTACACCGGCCGCAGCGAAGTCGTCCGAGAGGCCTCCCGTAACCTCCTCGGCGAGTTCGAGGACACCCGCCTCGAAGAACGAGAACTGATGGGGATCGTTACCGTCCTCTTCGACTACGAGACGACCAGCGTCGAAGAGCGCATGATGCACCTGCGCCACGAACACGAGGATCTCGTGGCCTCGAACTTCCACAGCCACGTCGGCGACCACTACTGCATGGAACTGTTCGTCCTCGAGGGCGAACTCGAGGACATCTCCACGTTCGTCGGAAAGATTCGCGCGACGAAGGACGCGCTGACAGTCGACTACTCCGTGATCCCCGTCGACAGCTTCGATCCGATCTCACAGGACAACTAGACGACGCATACGGCTTCGTATCTCCTACGTCTGCGAGAACAGTACTCTACTGCTGTGCGAGAATAGCCCATCTAACTTCCAGTTCACGGAGCCACCTTTTGCGAGGTCTCTGCCGTCTCTTCGTCCACGACGTACCGGTCTGGCAGTTCGGGACGGGGCTCTCTGCCGACGGTGAAAAACCGCTCAGTGCGCGTCAGTTCTTCCGGCGCGGGGCTGGGCTTCGTGATCTCTTCGAATTCGACGGCTACACCCGATGATTCGGGAGCGATACGGACGGCAGCAAGCTGATAGGAGGGGTGGAAGACCGGCGGAAGAATCCCGATGATCCCGTCTTTCCGGTGGAGACGCTTGAGCCACGTCCCGCTGTTGACGAGGATTCCGCCGTCGATTTCCTTGATCGTCGGTCGGTGCGTGTGGCCGTAGCAAAAGATCGTCGTCTCCGGTTGCTCGGCGAAGACGTCGGCGGCGGCCTCCTCGTACGGCGTTTCGGGATCGACGGTCATCTCGGTCTCGAACACCCCGAACCGGTCGACGGTCTTTCTGATGTCGCGTCGGATGAAGTGCAGCGGGATTCCGACGAGCAACAGCAAGCCGGCGACGGTCGCGTTGAGCGCGAGGAAGAACCAAGCCACCGTGCCGGCCGTACCGAACTGCCCGAGGAACGCCTCCGTCCGATCGACCGGCATCGACCAGATCCCAGCGAGATCCAGCCCCGCGAGCACAGCGATGATCGCGCTGATATTGAACAGCAACAGGAACGGAACCAGCGAGTACCGCAACAGCGGGTTCATCTCCCGATAGAAGTACTTCGAGAGGAGCCACACCGGCATTCGTTCGGTCGGCGTCACCGCCTGGACGTCCTTCAGCCAGTTGTACCGTCCGCGATCAGAGAGCTGTCCGGCCCGGCTCGTGACGAGCGTGTTGTAGAAGTAGCCAAGCGGCGTCGAGTGGGGATTCCCCCAGTCGTCGATTCGATTGTTCGGATCCTGTTGGTGGCCGTGCTCGAAGTGAATCGCCTGCTCACCAACCGACCGCGTAATCGATTGATCCTGAACGAGCGTCACGTTGTACGCAGCGAGGCGCTCAACGTACTCGTCGTACGCGGCGAGTTCGTGGTCGTGATTCCCCGGCAGGAGCGTGATCGGAACGTTCTCGCCGGTCGCACGCAACTGCTCGAAGAGTTGCGGGTACGTTGCTTCGAGCACGTCGAACTTTTCGATCCCCTCGACCGTCGTAAACTCCCACAGACCGAACGCGTCGCCGTTGATGATCAGTTCGGCGTTCTCGTCGGTCGCTTCCAGTCGCTCGAGAAACTCGTACAACTCGTCGAGAAACTCGACTTCCTCGAGCTGTTCGTCGCCGCCGATGTGAAGGTCACTAATGACGTAGTAGACCGGATCACCGGAGCCGGAGGCCATTATCTTCCTCAACTCCGGCTACCCAACAAAAAAGGTTGTCTTCTTCATCCGTCTTCGAGCCACAGCGATAGCGTGACTCACCCGTCACGATCGGAATCGCCGCCGATATGCGCTGGCCGGAACGGAGTCGAGCGGCTTGCATCGACGTCGTACCCCCTCCGGAATACCCACAACAGTTATGCTCGTCCCCTCCCCAGTGACACACTGTACCAATGTCCGCTTGTTGTGAACCCGACTGCGCCTGTGAGCCCGTCTGTACGTGTGGCGACGACTGTAGTTGCGACGACTGCTAGCCGTTACGCCACGCTCGAGGCACCGTCCCGGTCGAACGATTTCTCGCCGTCCGTCGCGGAACGCGTAGTTTTACTGGTTTCCCGTCCAATGGAGAGCCATGAGCTATCGGAAGGTAAACTACGAGGACGTCGATCAGGTCTCGAGTGCGATGCACTTCCTGAGCGATCCGCTCGAGACCGAACACGTCGGCGTGACGGTCGCACGCTGCGATCCGGGCTGGAACAGCAAGCCACACGATCACACGGACAACGAGCACGAGGAGGTCTACGTGCTGATCGAGGGGGCGGCGACCGTCGTCATCGACGACGAACCGGTCGAGATGGAGACCGGCGATGCCCTCTGGATCCCGCCGGCGTCGACGCGACAGATCCGCAACGGCGACGAGGAGAGCGCGTTCGTCCTCGTCAGCGCACCGAGCATCGGCGACGACGACGACGACGAGTGGCTGCTCTCCGGGTTCGCCGGCTGAGTCGTCGATCGGTACGGTTTCCAACGTGCTTCGAACCCGGCCCGAACGATCTCTACAATTCGGCGGGACGGTTTAGTGGGATGCGGCCGTCGGAACGGCCGGGTGACGATCGATCTACTCGAAACACCACACGCTCGTCTCGTTCGCCGTCGCCAGCGTCCTCGCCTACGCGCTGTCACCGGTCGCGGTCTTCGGCTATTCGATTCCGATGCCGATTCTCGTCGGCTACGGCACCGCGGTGGGCGTGCTCGTCGACCTCGATCACTTCCTCATCGCTCGGCTCAAGACGGGGCGTTGGAGCGCCGTTCGGTTCTGTCTCGCGAACCCCACTGCGGCCGTCGCCGACCAGCAGCGGATCTTCGACGCGGGTGACGTCGGACTCCTCTCGCGGCTGGCGAGCCACCTCCTCATCGTCGGCGTCGTCGTCCCGCTGCTCGCCGTTTCGAGTGTCCCTCTCGCGATTCTGACCGGTACCGTGCTCTACGTCCACATCCTCAGTGACGTGCTCTGGGACCGCTGGCGCCTGGAACAGCAGGCCGACGAGACCGCGACTGCGGACGAACTGGTCCGAGCGCTTCGATGAACGTGGATTCGCCAACCGGCCGCGTTCAGCCGTGAGGTAGTGAGGCTTGCACTGTTGCCCCGCGGATATATCCACCTCGCTGTCGTGTGACAGGATATGGATCTACTCGAGGAGAGTATCGTTCCGGATCACGCCCACGAGATCAAGGCCGAGGCTCGCGAGTTCGCTCGCGAACACATCGAACCGAACGCACAGGAACACTATCAGGAGGGGACCTACCCTGAGGAGATTCTCGAGGCCGGTCAGGAGGCGAACCTCGTTGCCCAGGACATTCCGGAGGAGTGGGGCGGTCGCGGGCTCGACCTCCCGCAGTTGCTCGCGCTCACCGAGGAGTTCTACCGTGCGGACGCGGGCATCGCCCTAACGCTCCAGCTGGCGAGTTTCGGCTGCAAGATGACCTACAACTACGGGACCGACGAGCAGTGCGAGGAGTATATCCGTCCGGTCGCGGACGGCGAGCAGCGTTCGGGGCTCGCGGTCTCGGAACCCGACACCGGCAGCGACCTCACGGGGATGGAGACGACGGCCGAAAAGGACGGGGACGAGTACGTCATCAACGGCGAAAAGTACTGGATCGGGAACGGCGTCGAGGCGGACTGGATCACCCTCTACGCGCGGACTGACGACGACGAGACCAACCGGTACGGCAACCACTCGCTCTTTATTGTCCCGACCGACACCGACGGCTACGAGGCCGAACACATCCCCGAGAAGATGGCGATGCGCGCCTCGAAGCAGGCTCACATCGAACTCGAGGACTGTCGCATCCCCGAGGAGAACCTCATCGGCTCGGAAGGTGCGGGGTTCTGGATGCTCGCGGACTTCTTCAACCACGGACGGATCGCCGTCTCCGGCCACGGACTGGGTCTCGCGGCGGCCGCCATCGAGGAGACCTGGGAGTTCGTCCACGACCGCGAGCAGTTCGGCCGGACGATCAGCGACTTTCAGGCGGTCCAACACGGGCTCGCGGACATGCTGATGGGCTTCGAGCGTGCCCGGTCGCTCGCCTGGCGAGCCTGTGAGAAGGTCGAAAACGGCGAGAACGAGGGGTACTGGGCGGCGCTGTCGAAGACGAGCGCGACGGAGACGGCCGTCGACGTCGCCGAGCGAGGGATGCAGTTCCACGGCGGTCGATCGGTGCTCGACGAACGACGGATCGCTCGCGTCTATCGCGACGTCCGCATCCCCGTCATCTACGAGGGGGCGAACGAGATCCAGCGGAACCTGATCTACGGTCAGGCGCCGTCCTAGCGAGCATCTACTCCGACGCCGCCGATCACGGAATCGCACGCTCTCGCCTCCACAGGTCCGTTCTCGTCTCTCGAACGTGACCGCGACCTCGGCCGAAACCACCAACACGTCGGACTGCGGACGAACAGTAGTGATTCCCCGCGGGCCGATTAGTGCAAATTTTGTGTCGAAAGAACAATCTGTTGCGCTCGCCTCCGATCAGCTAGCACCGACGATTGCCCGTGATGGAGATGGATACCCCGACGGAGTTCAGCTGAGATGAGTCGACCACGCGTCCTCTGTGTGAGTAGCGACCGCTCGACGCGGGCGTCCGTGACGCTCGCGTTGACCGACACCCCGGTCAACGTCGTCGTCGCTCAGTGTACTTCCGACGCCGTCGAGCGACTCGCACAGCAATCGATCGACGCGATCGTCATCGACGCGAGCACGGTCGCGAACGTGCCGGCGCTCGTCGACACCGTCGAATCCGAGTCGCCGGAGACGCCGACGTTCGTTCACTGGGGCGACACCGAAACGGACGCGGGATCCGTCGCCGTCCTCAGCGAAGTAGTCGCGCGCACCGAGGACACCGAGTCACCGGATCGGCTGGCCGACGCCGTCACGGGACGTGTCAACGCTGACTCGAGTGCCACGACAAACGACGCGCGTAGCGACTCGAGTGGGACGGATCGCCCCCTCGAGACGGACGACAACCAGCGTATCCCCGGCCTCCCGGCCGATCTCGAGGCCGTCGTCAGCGGCGTCAGGCGACGCCTCGTCGACGTAACGTCGCCCGTCGCCGTCGAACGAATCCTCCGCGAGGAGTTCACGGCTACCGACCGGTTCGGGTTCGCCTGGGTCGGCGAGTACGATCGCGGTGAGCGCGAGGTCGTCCCATGGCTGACCGATCCGGACAGTATGGAGTGGCCGATGCAACGTACCTTTCCCATCGGCGACGGCGAGCAACCGCTGCTCGAACGCGCACTGCGAACGGGCAAACTGCAGACGCTCCAACACATCGCGAACAATCGCGACGGCGTTCCGTTCGGTGACCACGCGTTCGATCGGGGCGTTCACGCTGTCGCCGTCGCCCCGCTCTCTTCGAGCGACGACGTCTACGGCGTGTTCGTGGTCTACGCGCCTGAGCCGTTTGCCGAGGCCGAACGGACGGCAATTCGCGCCGCCGCCGACGCGAGTTCGCACGTCCTCGAGACGATCGTTGCCCGCGGAGCCCTCGCACAACAGGAGCGCAGTCTCCGGCGATACGAACGCCTCGTCGAGACCGCCGGCGACGGCATGTACGTCCTCGACGAACACGGCCACTTCATGACGGTCAACGACGCCCTCACGGAGATGACTGGCTACAGCCGCGAGGGATTACTCGGCGAACACGCCTCGCTGGTCTTCGATCCGGACGATATCGAAGCCGGCGAGGCGAAAATTCGCTCGCTGCTTGCCAGCGAAACCAGCACCGACACCCTCGAACTGTACCTCGAGACGAAAACCGGCGACCGGGTCCCCTGTGAGGTCCAGATCGCCGTGCTCGTCCACGACGGGGAGTATCTGGGCTCGGTCGCCGTCATCCGCGACATCACCGAACGCAAGCGCAGCGAGCGGAAACTCCGCGAGCAGAACGAACGCCTCGACGCCTTCGCGCGAATCGTCAGCCACGACCTCCGAAACCCGCTGAGCGTCGCCCAGGGCTATCTTGACCTCCTCGAGGAGACCGAATCGCTCGAGCACGCCGAAAACGTCCGCGACGGCCTCGACCGAATGGAGTCGATCGTCGAGGACGTCCTGGCGATCGCCCGCGACGGCCAGTGGGCGACCGACACCGAACCCGTCGATCTCGAATCGGTCGCACGCGACGCCTGGGAGTACGTTTCTACAGCCGACGCGTCGCTCTCCGTCGCGGAAACGACCGCCATCGAAGCCGATCGGTCGCGGCTGTTGCGGTTGCTCGAGAATCTGTTTCGAAATGCAGTGGAACACGGCTCGACGAGCCCTGCGTCGCAGGCTCGGGGAGAAACGGGCAACGACGGTGACACAGCGCTCTCAGTTCGAATCGGGCTCCTCGAGTCGAGCGATGGGACGGACGCCGAGCCGCGCGGCTTCTTCGTCGAGGACGATGGTGCGGGGTTACCTGAGAATATGCGCCACGAGTTGTTCGATCCGTCCGTCTCGTCGTCGTCGTCGGACGGGCTCGGAATCGGGCTGTGGGTCGTCAGAGAAGTCGCTACCGGACACGGCTGGTCGGTTACCGCAGCGGAGAGCGAAACCGGAGGGGCCCGGTTCGAATTCGCGTTCGACGCCGAGCCGGACGACCGGCGTTAATTCTCGGACTGGAGGTCCTGAAACGCGCCGACGAAGTCGTCGTGGGAGGTCATCCCGGAGACCGTCTCGTCGACCCGTTTCTCGAGTTCCGCGACGCGCTCGCGGAGCTCCTGATACTCCTCGTTGTCCGCGAGTTCGCGGTCGGCCTTCTCGGACTCCAGCAGCGCTTTCTTCGAGACGAGCGCGTAGTACTCCTGGATGTCCGACTCGTACTCCGATCGATCGGCGACGTTGTCGACGATATCGACGAGTTCGTCCTTCGAGACCGGCTTGACCAGATAGTCGTCGAAGCCCATCTCGATGATGTCGAAGTCGGGATCGACCGCCGTGACCATTACCACCCGCGAGTCGTAGCCGGCGTCCCTGATCTCCGCCAGCACTTCGTCACCGGAAAGCCCCGGCATGCGGCGGTCAAGCAGCACGACCTCGACGGAGTCGGCCATCTTTTCGAGCGCCTCTTCGCCGTCGTAGGCCGTATCGACGCGCCACTCGCCCTGCAGCCACGCGGCGAACAGGTCGGCGAGTCGAGACTCGTCGTCTACGACGAGTACTTCGAGATTCTCACTCATTGGTTGCCCCCTCGGTTCTCATCATCGAATACTGCCACGGGCCACCAAAGGTACCTCTTGGTGATAAATCTCGCGACCAGTTGTCAAAATTCGCATCTTTTTGGGCTGAACCTGACGCGGCGTACTCGATAACCGGGAGACACAACTACGGAGTAGTGACCGTCTCAAAATCATAGTCGTTCCGAGAGACGCGGCTACAGCGGACTCGGGTTCCCGTCCGAACGACTCGCGCTGTGAGCCGTTCGACGCTCGCGTTATTTCCCCTCGAAGTTCGGCTCACCGTCGCCCATGAAGGCGGTCATCCCCTCCATGAGGTCGTCGGTCGCCATCAGATGGCCGAAGGCGGAGGCCTCGTACTCGAGGCCGGCGTCCGTGTCGTCGCGACCGGCGAGCATCGCGCGCTTAGTGAACTTCTGGGCGATCGGCGGCCCGCCCGCGAGGTCGGCCGCCAGGTCGAGTGCCGCGTCCTCGAGTTCGTCGTTGTCGACGACGTCGTTGACGAAGCCGTAGTCTGCCATCGTCTCGGCCTCGTAGCGCTCGGCCGTGAGGATGATCTCCTTCGCGCGGCCCTCACCGACGATATGTTTGAGTCGTTGGGTGCCGCCCCAGCCGGGGAGCAGCCCGAGATCGAGTTCGGGCTGGCCGAACGACGATCGCTCGCTCGCGACGCGCATGTCGGCACAGGTCGCCAGCTCCATCCCGCCGCCGAGACAGAAGCCGTCGACGCCGGCGACGACGGGCATGTCGCAGGCCTCGAGTTTGCCGAACGTGGACTGGCCCTTCTTCGAGAGCTCCTGGGCCTGAATCGGATCCGCGCCGCCCGCGGCCATGCTCTGGACGTCCGCGCCCGCGGAGAAGGCCTTCTCGCCCTCGCCGGTGATGAGGATCGAGCGAACCTCGTCGTCACCCTCGAGCAGGTCGATCGCCTCGGATAGCTCCTCGAGCAGTTCGTCGCTGATCGTGTTCATTCGGTGGGGTCGGTCGAGGACGATGTGGCCGACCATGTTCCCGGGGTACTCGACGCGGATGGCGTCGAAGTCGGTCCGCCCGTCGTCTCCCTCCTGCTCGTAGAAGCCGCCCTCGCCGGCGCGTTCCTCGAGGTAGTCGGCGGGCTCGTAACGCGCGTGGCCCGTCTTCTCGTAGGCCTCCTCGAGTGTCTCGAGGGCCTTTTCGACGCCGAACTGGTCGACCATCTTCACGGGGCCGTCGGGGAACCCGGCGCCGAGTTTGGTCGCCTCGTCGATGGACGCCGGCGGTGCGACGTCGTTACCGATCAGTTTGGCGACTTCGTTGGCCATCGAGGCGACCAGTCGCGCCTTGACGAGGTCGGACTGCTCGTCGGTCGGGATCTCGGCGCCCGGACCGTCCTCGTAGTCGTAGAAGCCCTTACCGGTCTTCTTGCCGAGCTCCTCCTTTTCGACCTTTTCGACGAACAGCGGGCTCGGCTCGTAGGCCTCGCCCAGCACCTCGTGCATGTAGTCGAGGACGTGATAGCCGACGTCGATCCCGGTGAGGTCGGCGAGTTCGAACGACCCCATCGGGAGCCCCATGTCGTACTTCGTCGTCGAGTCGACCTCCGCGATGGTGGCCTCGTCCTCGCTCACGAGCCAGCAGGCCTCGTTCATCAGGGGAACGAGCACGCGGTTGACGATGAATCCGGGCGAGTCTTTGTGCACGCGCACGGGCGACTTCCCGATGTCGTCGGCCAGCTCCTCGATTACGTCGAGGGTCTCCTCGTCGCTTTCGGCCCCCGAAATGACCTCGACGAGGTCCATCCGGACCGGCGGGTTGAAAAAGTGCATCCCGCAGAACTGTCCGGGCCGCTCGGTGAACTCGGCGAGTTTCGTGATCGAGAGACTCGAGGTGTTCGTCGCGAAAATCGCGCGGTCGGGGGCGACCTCCTCGAGTTCGGTGTAGACGTCCTCTTTGATCCCCATCTGCTCCGGCACGGCCTCGATGACGACATCGGCGTCGCCGCAGGCCTCTGCCATGTCGACGAGTGGGGTAACTCGTTCCAAGGCGGCGTCGGCTTCCTCCTCGCTAAGCTGGTCGTTCTCGGCCAGCTTTCCGAGCGACCACTCGATCTGGTCGTAGCCGTTCTGGACGAACTCCTCTTTGATGTCACGCATGTTGACGTCGTAGCCAGCCATCGCGACGACTTCCGCGATGCCGTGGCCCATATTCCCTGCACCGAGAACTGCGACGGTGTTGATATCTTCTAACTCCATGGGTACACATGCAATCGGCACGTGTTTCAACGTTTCCCTCCGCCCGACGAAAACTGTAGTTCAGTTTACTCCCGGTTACAAAGTTCTTTACCGCTGGCCTAGGAACACGTTCACATGGAATTCGGTCTCTCCGAAGAGCAGGAACAGATTCGCGAGGAAGTCGAGCGGTTCGCCAAGAACGAAATCGTCCCCGAAGCCGAGAAGTACGACGTCGAAGAGACGTTCCCTCACGAGATCGTCGACAAGGCCGCCGACATGGGTCTGGTCGGCTCGTCGATCCCGATCGAGTACGGCGGCGCGGGCTACTCGACGCTCGAGTCGGTGCTCATCGCCGAGGAGCTGTTCTCCTGGGATCCCGGCATCGCGCTCTCGATCATGGCCTGTTCGTTCGGGACCGAAGCCATTCGGGAGTTCGGGAACGAAGACCAGAAGGAGCGCTTCCTCGAGCCCGTCGCGATGGGCGAGAAGATTTCGGGGGCCGCGATTTCGGAACCCGACACCGGCTCCGACGTCTCCTCCGTCTCGACGCGCGCCGAGAAGGACGGCGACGAGTGGGTCGTCAACGGCAACAAGATGTGGATCACCAACGGCACCGTCGGCGACTTCTTCGTCGTCCTCTGTAAGACCAACCCCGACGCCGAGGGTCGGTACAACGGCTTCAGCCAGATCGTCGTCGAGTCCGACCGCGACGGCTTCAGTTCGGACAAGATCACCGGTAAACTCGGCATTCGAGCGTCGGACACCGCCGAACTCATCTTCGACGACGTCCGCGTCCCCGAGGAGAACCTCATCGGCACCCAGGACGCCGCCTTCATGCAGCAGATGCAGTTCTTCGACGCCACCCGAACCGGCGTCGCCGCACAGGGCGTCGGGATCGCGAAAGGGGCGCTTCGCGCGGCCCTCGAGTACGCTCAGGACCGCGAGCAGTTCGGCCAGCCCATCAGCGAGTTCCAGGCCATCCAGCACAAGCTCGCCGACATGGCGACCCAGACCGAGGCCGCCCGCAACCTGACCTACAAGGCCGCCTGGAACGTCGACCAGGGCAACGACATCACGAAACTCGCCTCGATGGCCAAGGAGTACACCTCCCGCGTCGCTGTCGACGTCTCCAACGAGGCCGTCCAGATCCACGGCGGCTCGGGCTACGTCAACGACTTCCCCGTCGAGCGCTTCTACCGCGACTCGAAGATCACCCAGATCTACGAGGGAACCAGCGAGATCCAGAAGAACGTCATCGCGCGCGAACTGCTCGGCAAGGGGTTCTAGAGACGAAGTTTCACCTGCGAAATTTTACGCTGCAGTCTATCGCGGTCGCGGCGATGCCGCGACCGCGATGTCCTTCGGTAAAATTTCGATCAAAAGCACTCCTCCTTCCGTTCTCTCACTCCTTTCAGTCGTTCGGTCACATCAGTCGTCGGCCCGCTCGCTCAGCCTTCGGCTTCGCTCGCGGTGAGTGACTGTCGAGAGCCTGCCCTCCCCCGGGTTGCGCGACTCTCGCGTCTGCTCGAGTCGCGCTCCCGGCCAGTACTCTCCACCTGTTTCGTTCAAATGCCACGATCACCAGCGACAGCGCGACGAACACCACGTGGGCGAGCGTAGCCGCCTCGAGACTCCGCTTCCAGCACAACCAGTCGAATGCCAGCCCGCCAACCGCGTTGCTGACGGCGATTCGGGTGGCGATCTCGAGCGGTTCGATCAGTTGTCAGAATCCGAGTCGGTGTCGCCATCGTCGGAATCGCTGTCAGAGTCCGAGTCAGTATCGCCATCGTCAGAATCGCTGTCAGAGTCCGAGTCAGTATCGCCATCGTCAGAATCGCTGTCAGAGTCCGAGTCAGTATCGCCATCGTCAGAATCGCTGTCAGAATCCGAGTCGGTGTCGCCATCGTCGGAATCGCTGTCAGAGTCCGAGTCAGTATCGCCATCGTCGGAATCGCTATCGGAATCCGAATCGCTATCGCTGTCGACGGAATCACTGTCTGAATCCGTGTCCATGTTGTCGCTATCTGAGTCACTGTCTGAATCGGCGTCCGTGCCGTCGGTGTCTGAGTCGGTGTCGCCGCCGTCAGCGTCAGTGTCGGCATCGCTCTCAGCGTTTCCAGTACCGGCGTTCGGGTTCGATCTCGAGTCACCATCATTTGCACTCGAGCGAGCCGTCTCCGTCCGCGCGGCCACTGATTCGACGGCTCGACCGCGTGTCTCCGTCGCCTGTGCCTCGGAACCACGCTGTTCGACGGGGCGCTCCGGGCCGGGAACCGGATCGTCCGCGAGCATGTACAAGGCGACGGGCGGGATGACGTAACAAGCGATAGCGGCGACCGCGAACCAGGGGTCGATGAACACGAGGATCCCGAAGATGGCGAGTGCTGCCGTCGACGCCGTGTGGACCGTCGTGTCCGTATAGCGACGATAGAACACCCAGAAGTCCTGAACCCAGTGCGTGACGCTCGAGAGCACGACCGTCGATACCGTCACCATCGCCTCCTCCTACGGCAGCCATCGAGAAACCCCTTTGGCGTGCGAGCGCCTCTATGGGGCTAATGAGAGAATTCGTCTTCGCCCTCGAGTACGAACCGGGGACGAACCCGGTCGCCGACGTGCTCGCCGACTACCCCGACGCGTCGATCCGCTCGCTGTCGTGTCACGTCACGAGCGACAGCCTCTGGCGGGTCGACCACGCGGAGGGATCGCCGGAAGCGCTCGAGGCCCTCGAAGAGGCCTACAAAACGGCCGACTTCTTCGCGGACTGTCTGGTCAAGGACGACTGCGGGGCCGACTGTGAGGTGCAGGTGCTCGACCGATCGAACGACACGTTGGTCGTCTACACCTACTGGGACCGTACGGAGGTCTGTACGTCGGTTCCCCACGTCGCCCTCGAGTACCTCGGCGAGGGGCTCCTCTTCGAGACCTACCGCGAGGGTCGGCGCTACCGGTGGCGGATCGTCCTTGCGAGCGACGCGCCGATTCACGACTTTTTCGACGCGCTGGGCGAGGAGGTCGGCGAGTGTACGGGAATGGAGATGCTGCGACTGACCGAACTCGACCCGGACCGCAGCCATACCGAACCCGCAGACGAGTTGCCGGACGAACAGCGCGAGGCGCTGCGGGCGGCCGTCGACCACGGCTACTACGAGACGCCGCGCCGGATCGAACTCTCCGACCTCGCCGAACGGCTCGAGATTCCTCGGTCGACGCTCTCCTACCGACTTCGCCGGGCCGAAGCCAGCCTCGCGACGACGTTCGTCGACGAGGACGACTCCCTCGAGACGCTAGCTGCGGACCGCTAACAGTCGGCCGGAGAATAGCTCGTCGCTCACGGAACCTCACCCGCCAGGTCTTCTGAACGTGTAGCTCACGTCGTCGGTCTCGACCGCGAGCGTTCCTTCGTCGTGGTCCACCAGAATCTCGACCTCTCCCTCCCGTTCGAACTCGTGGAGTGCCATACCCGTGCTGACGCGCCCCGTTTGCGTCACCTCGACCTGTGCGGAGCCGAAGTCGAGCCGAATCCAGTCGTCGCCGGTCGTCACGTCTCCGGTGGTACCGAACCGGCGCAGTTCGTCGACCGCCGCTTCCCAATCGTCGAGCCGAACGCGTGTTGCCATCGAGGAGGGTACGACCGTCAGGGGCAAATAACGCCTGGGGCCCTCGATAGTTCGCTGATCCGGACGCTGAGACGGCGATACGAGCGTCGGAACTGTCTCGGAACGAGTCCCGAGTTGGCGCACGCCAAATAACCCGTATGTTGGCCCGGCGACTATGAGCAGATAATGAGCGATACTCCCTCCCCATCTACGCCGCCGGACTCGAGTCGAACCCTCGAGCTACGCGTTCCCGACATGGACTGTCCTACCTGTGCCGGCAAGGTCGAGAACAGCGTCGGACGACTCGACGGAATCGACGACATCGATCCGCGGGTGACCAGCGGCCGCCTCGTCGTCGACTACGATCCGACGCTGACCGGCGAGTCCGAGATCCGCGGACGCGTGCGGGCTGCAGGCTACGATATCGAATCTGCGTCCGACGAACGGACGTTTTCGGTCCCCGACATGGACTGTGCCTCCTGTGCGAGCAAGGTCGAGAACGCGCTCGAGCGAACCGACGGCGTCAGCGACGTCGAGACGCGCCCCGCCTCGGGTCGCGTGACCGTGACGGTCGACGATGATCTCGATTCGATGTCCGTCACCGACGCAATCGAGAGCGCCGGTTACGACGCGTCGCCGATCGACGACGACGGCGACCCGCTCGACGATCGAGCGGCCGTCTGGAAGAGCCGTCGCGCCGTCGGGACCGCGATCGGCGCCGTGCTCGTGACGGTCGGGATGGCCCTCGAGTTCGTCTTCCCGGCCCTCGATCCAGCGCTGGGGGCCGTCGCGGGCCGAACTTACGAACTCTCGCACCTGCTGTTCATCGCGGCCGTGGTCGTCGCGGGGACGCCGATCCTCCGCAACGGCTACTACTCGGCGCGCAATCGGAGTCTCGACATCGACTTCCTGATGAGCCTCGGGATCGTCGCCAGCGTGGCAGCACACCACCCCTTCGAGGGGGCCATACTCGCGGTCCTGTTCAGCGTCGCGGAACTGCTCGAGCGGTTCTCGATGGACCGCGCACGCGACTCGCTGCGGGAGCTGATGGATCTCTCCCCGGATACCGCGACCGTCCGTCGCGAGGACGGCACGGAGGAGACGGTACCGGCCGACGAACTCGAGATCGGCGACGTGGTCGTCGTCCGGCCCGGCGAGAAGATTCCGGCCGACGGCGTCGTGTTGGAAGGCGAGAGCGCGATCGATCAGTCGCCGATCACGGGCGAGAGCGTGCCCGTTGACAAAGCCGCAGGGGACGAGGTCTTCGCCGGAACGATCCCCGAGTCGGGCTATCTCGAGGTCGAGGTCGAAAGCGAGGCCGACGACTCCACCATCGCGCGGATCGTCCGCATGGTCGAAGACGCCGAGCGGGAGAAGACCGAACGCGAGCAGTTCATCGACCGATTCGCGAGCGTCTACACGCCGATCGTCGTCGCGCTCGCAGTGGCAGCTGTGGTCGTGCCGCCCCTGCTGTTCGGCGCGTCCTGGAGCTACTGGTTCGTTGTCGGCCTAACGCTGCTCGTGATCTCCTGTCCCTGTGCGCTGGTCATCTCGACGCCCGTCAGCGTCGTCTCGGGGATCACGAGCGCCGCGCGCAACGGCGTCCTGATCAAGGGCGGCAAACACCTCGAGGCCGTCGGCGACAGCGACGTCCTCGCGGTGGACAAGACGGGGACGCTGACCGAGGGCGATCTGACGGTCACCGACGTGATCCCGCTCGAGGGCGCCGATGAGGACGATCTGCTCCGCCGAGCGAGTGCGCTCGAGCGACGGAGCGAACACCCGATCGGGCAGGCGATCGTCGGCTACGCCGACGAGCAGGGCATCACGGCCGACGGTGAGGAATCCGAGGTCTCGAACTTCGAGGCGCTGACGGGCAAGGGCGTCCGGGCCGAGATCGACGGGACGACACACTACGTCGGCAAACCGGGCCTGTTCGACGGACTCGCGGATCTCGAGCACGTCCACGCGACGACCGACGGCGGCGTGGCACTCGCGGAGATGGGTTACAGTGGTTCGTCCCGGTGCGACCGGGAGGGCTGTCTGGACGTGCTCAGTGAGGTCGTCCCCGACCTCCAGTCCGAGGGGAAGACCGTGGTGATCGTCGGCACCGAGGAGCGACCGATCGGTGTCATCGGCGTCGCGGATAGGGTTCGGCCCGAAGCGAAGTGGGCCGTCTCACAGCTCCAGGACCAGGGCGTTCGCGTCGTCATGCTCACCGGCGACAACGAGGGGACTGCTCGCGCAATCGCGAGCGAGGTCGGGATCGACGAGTACCACGCCGAACTTCTGCCCGACGAGAAACTCGAGTGGATCCGACAGCTAGAGGACGAGGCGGGTGTGGGCAACGGCGGCGACGGCCACGTCGCCATGGTCGGCGACGGTATCAACGACGCGCCGGCGCTCGCGACCGCCAGCGTCGGCATCGCGATGGGTGCGGCGGGGACCGACACGGCCCTCGAGACCGCCGACGTGGCGCTGATGGGCGACGATCTCACTCGGCTTCCCTATCTCTTCGAACTCTCCGGAACGGCCAACGGCGTGATCCGCCAGAACGTCTGGTCGAGTCTGGCCGTCAAGGCCGTCCTCGCGGTTGGTGCTCCGTTCGGGATCGTCACGGTGATCCACGCGGTCGTCATCGGCGACATGGGGATGAGCCTCGGCGTGACGGGCAACGCGATGCGGTTGGCGAACGTCGAACCCGAGACGCCCGAAGGACTCGAGGGGCGCGGCGACGGTGGGCACTAATCGACTGAATTTGCTGAAAAGCGTTCCGGCGCGCGAATCGAGCGGACGGCCGACTTACGAGAGGTGCGCTGTGACGTCTGTCGACGACACCATCCCGACGTAGTCGTCGTCGACGACGGGGAGATGTTTGATACCGTACGTGGTCATCATCGCGGCGACTTCCTCCATGTAGAGGTCCGGCGCGACCGTTTCAACGTCGGTCGTCATCACGTCTGCGACCGTCAGGTCCGTGATGTCCTGACCGTCGGCGACGGCGTCGAGCACGTCCGTACTGCTGATGATCGCCCGTGGCGTCGTCGGGACGACCAACGCGTTGATATTCTTCGCTCGCATCTGCTGGACGGCCTCCACGACCGTCGCGTCCTTCGAAACGGTCTCTAATGGGGTTGACATGACGTCTTCGACGGTTTGTCTCTCTTCGGGACTCATACCACAACCAACGGACGCGGCAGTTATGATATTTCCCCAACGGAGCGGTCAGTTTCACCGTTTGTCACGTTCTGGGGCTGGGACGGAACAGATCGACCCCGGGTCGCCCGTCCATCCACCACAGAACCACGGCGGCGGCGAGGATTACAGCCTCGAGCCACAGCGTCGTAATCTCGACCCCGGCGACGGTGCCGAGGGGCTTGACGCCCGTGTATGCGGGCATCTCCGTCACCGGCCAGAGCAGAAAGCCGAGCTCGTCGAAGTCACCGGAGAGAACGTGCCACGGCACGTCCGTCGCGACGTGCGAGAGGTAGCCGATCGCGAAGGCCACGCCAAGGGTTCGTCGGTTCCGCCGGCTCGCGACGATCCAGACGAGGAGAATCAGCGGAACCGCGAACAGTAGCGAGTGACCGATCGTTCGGCCGACTGGCACGATGTCGGCCGCGTGGAGCGGCTTGTCGATGAAGTCCGCGAGTCCGGCCCCGAAGACCGCGACGAGCGCGGGTAGATCGGCTGGCTCGCGTCCGTGTTGCCATCGCGTGTAGGCTGCATAACAGCAGTAGCCGACGGCGAGATGGACGACCGGTTGCATCCGTCAGAATATAGCCGACGCGGGTTACTAAATCCCCGGACTGAGCGCGCGCTCGACCGCTTTCGGGGGGTTGCATGGTTGGGTGGTCGGCTTATTCCCCGTCGCCTCTTCTCTTATATTGATGACAAAAATACCGCCGACCGACCACGGTGTACCGACGACCGACGACGCCGGCGTCGACGGTCGAATCACCACCCGCGACGGCGGTGACTCCGATCGCGAGATCGAGTACGACACCGTCACGACCCCCGTCCTCGTCGTCGGCGCGGGTGCCGCCGGCGCGCGAGTCGCGATCGAACTCGCCGAATCGGGGCTCGAGCCGCTCGTCATCGGGAAGCGAGACCACGGCGACGCTCACACCACGTGGGCTGCGGGCGGGATCAACGCCGCACTCGGCTCGCTCGACGAAGACGACTGGACGATCCACGCCGCGGACACGCTGAACGAGGGCCACCACCTGAACGACCCCGAAGCCGTCGAACTGACCGCGAAGCACATGCCGGACCGCATCCACGAACTCGCAGAGTGGGGGATGCCGTTCGATCGAACCGAGGACGGCGCGATCAACCAGCGCTACTTCGGCGCCCAGTCCTCGCGCCGAACCTGCTTCGTCGGCGACCGGACGGGAGAGGCCATGCTCGAGACGCTGATCGACCGAGCGCAGGCGCTCGAGATTCCCTACCGCGACAACGTGATGATCACCAGGCTACTCTCGGACGGCACCCGTGTCGACGGCGCCGTGGGGTTCGACATGGAGACCGGCGAGGGGCTGCTGTTCCGAACGAACCACGTCGTGCTCGCCGCGGGCGGGTTCTCGGCGCTGTACCACCGCCACTCCTCGCGAGCCGACGAGAACAACGGCGACGGACAGGCGCTGGCCCTCGAGGCGGGCGCGCGACTGGTCGACCTCGAGTTCGTTCAGTTCCATCCCACGGGAATGGTCGGCGAGCGATACGGCGAAGAGTGGGACGGCAGACTCGTGACCGAGGCGGTTCGCGGCGAAGGCGGACGGCTGTACAACGCAGACGTCTCCGCGAGCGGTGCGAGCGGAGGCTCGGAAGAGCGTCGCTCTTCCGTTGGCGAACGGTTCATGGAACGCTACTCGCCGACCCAGATGGAACTCGACGCGAGGGACGTCGTCGCGCGAGCGATCGCACAGGAAGTTCGGGAAGGTCGCGGCACGGACCACGGCGGCGTCTACCTCGATATCTCCCATCGCGACCCCGACTACATTCGCGACCGACTGCCGACGATGGTCGAGCGGTTCGAGGGCCTTGGCGTCGATATCACCAGCGAGCCGATGGAAGTCGCCCCGACCGCCCACTACACGATGGGCGGCGTCGACATCGACTTCCGAACCGGCGAGACGGGCGTCGAGGGACTGTACGCCGTCGGTGAGACCGTCGCGGGCGTCCACGGCGCGAACCGTCTCGGCGGCAACTCCCTGGCGGAGACCGTCGCCATTGGGAAACTCGTCGGCGAGCACGTCACGAACGCGGTTTCCAGCAGGGATCGCGTGCCTACCGTGACTAGCGCCCAACAGGCCCTCGCCGAACGGGAGTTTCGGGCGCTCGACGACCTCGCCGCGGCCGAGGGCAGCGTTCGTCCGGTCGAACTCCTCGAGGAACTCGGCGACGTGCTGTGGGAGACCGCCGGCATTCTTCGCGACGAGGAGTCGCTTCGCGAGGGGCTGGCTGCCGTCGCCGAACTCCGAGCGCGGACCGCCGATCTCCGCGTCGACGGGGACCGGACGTCCTGCTCGTTCGAGTACGCCGTCGACCTCTCGTTCAGCCTCACCGTCGCGGAGACGATGCTCCGGACCGCACTCGAGCGAACCGAATCTCGGGGGGCCCACTACCGAACCGACTTCCCCGAGACCGAACCGGACTGGCGAGTGACGCTCGTCCTCTCGACTGACGAGGGCGGCCTTAGAATCCGGCGACGCGGCGTCGCCGACCCGTCGGATGCGGTCCGAGCGGCCCTCGACGAGGATCACGAACTCGACTATCACCACCTCGAATAACGGGGCGACCGTCGATCGGGTTCTCCCCATCGGTGATCGTCACCGAGACGCCTTTGGCGCTCGACCACCTCCCTTTCGATCAACGCAGATGTTAGCAGACGCCGAGCCGGTTCTCCGGCAGGACCCCGTGATGGCGGAGCTCGTCGAGCGACACGATCCGTACGTCGAACCGAGCTGGAGCGAGTTCGAACGGCTCTGTATCTCGATCATCAACCAGCAGCTGTCGACGGCGAGCGCGACCGCCGTTCGAGAGCGATTCTTCGAGCTGTTAGACGGCGACGTAACGCCCGAAACCGTCCTCGCAGCGGAGGACGACGCCCTGCGGTCGGCCGGACTCTCGCGACAGAAAATCGAGTACGTGCGAAACGCGGCCCGCGCGTTTCAGGAGGGCGACTACACCAGAGAGGGGCTGGCTGACCACTCGAACGACGACGTGATGGACCTGCTCACCGAGATCAAGGGGATCGGCGACTGGACGGCCCGCATGTACCTCCTGTTCGTTCTCGAGCGACCGGACGTCCTCCCCCTCGGCGATCTCGCCGTTCGCCGCGGCATCGAACAGCTGTACGGGAACGGCGACGAGGAGCTGACGCGGGCGGAGATGCGCGAGATCGCCGAGGCGTGGCGGCCGTACCGAAGCGTCGCGACGCGGTACATCTGGGCCGAGTACGAATCGGCGTAGCGGGCTCCGGGGCGGGTCGCGAAGCCCCAGCGATCGACGTACAAACGCGAGTTTCCGCGGGGAAACGGAGTGAAACGGTCGCCGGTCACGACGGTTTCGGTCGAGTCGGCTGCGGTAATCTGCTACTGGCACCGATCCCTGACCGAGGTTCGGACATCTCGGGTGGACAACGGACGATTACGTCCCCGACGATACAGTCTGAACGGGGCGTCTCGAGAAACGAGATACTGACCGACGAGACGGCCATACCGACTCAAGTACGATCCGGGTGGGTTCGGAAACGAGATGGCAAACGAACCACCCGTAGACGACGGCCCCGAACAGCGACGAATGACCACCGATCCCGAACGGATCCGCGAGTGGGCGGAGGCCCGCGACGCCGTCCCCGTCACGGTTCGTGACAGCGACGATCACGGCCACTCGTTCGCCCGGCAGGGCCACCTCGAGGAGGGTCACGAGGAGTACACCTGGGACGAGTTCACGGAGACGTTCGACGACGAGAATCTGGTGTTCGTCTACCACGAGGACGAACCCAGCGGCGAGGGACTCGGCCATTTCGAACTCGTCGAGCGCGAGGTGGCGTTCGAGCGCGCCGATCTCGGCCGGAGCGAACTCGAGGACCAGCTTCGAGAGGGGGAGACGGTGACGACCGAAATCGTCGAGACGCAGGTCGTCGAGACCGAAGTCGTCGAACGCGACACGATCGAGAGCGAGGTCGTCGACACCGAACTCGTCGAACGCACGGTCGTCGACTCCGAACTCCTCTCCCGCGAGATCGTCGACACTGAGTTCGTCAACGCCGACCTCATCGAGGTGACGACCGACGAGTCCCGCATCGAGACGATCGAAGAGGTCGAACGCTACACGATCGAGAGTCGGGTAGTCGACGTCGACGTCGAACAGCACGATCACCTCGAACGAGACGAGGTCAAGACGAACATCGAACTCGAGAGCGTCCAGCGATCGATCCTCGACAGCGACGTCGTGCGTACGGACGTCGCCGCCGACGAGGTCGTCGACCGAGAGGTCATCCAGAGCAAGCGCGGCGAGGGCGACACCGTCCGGAGCGAACTGCTCGAGCGCCGCACCATCGAGGAACAGATCGACGAGCGAAGCCGGATGCGCTTTGCGCTCGAGGAGACCGAGTTACTCGAGTCGGAGGTTATCGGTAGCGACCTCATCGAGGGCGAGATCATCGACGTCGATGAGTACAGTGAGATGGAGACGACGGCCGAGAGCGGCGCTGCCGGCGCGAGCGGTGACGCGGCGATGGGCGACGGCACCGAAGCCGACGCCGGGACCGACACGCCGACCGTCGACACTGGTCCGGTCGAACTTTCGGAAGACGATCGAGGAAAAGACGTCGTCGACGAGCGGGGCGAACAGATCGGCATCGTCGCGGAGATCGAGGGCCAGACCGCCTACATCGACCCCGAGCCGGGGCTGACGGATCGGCTCAAAGCACGACTGAACTGGGGCGGCCACGGCGACGACGACTACCCCGTCGAGAGCTCCGAGATCAACGAGATCACCGACGACGAGGTTATCATCCAGCACCGAGGCGACGACGAGCACGTCGAGTGACGACGCTGGGCGATCACGACTGCATGACACGACGTCCGCAAAGAAGAGGTGACAGAGAGACCGGTGTCGACGACTCGAGTCGTTACTCGAGGTCGAAGCGGTCGAGTTTCATGACCTTGCTCCACGTGTCTGCGAAGTCGCGGACGAACTTCTCCTCCGCGTCTGAGGACGCGTAGACGTCCGCGATGGCTCGAAGTCGGGAGTTCGACCCGAAGATGAGGTCCGCGCGGGTCGCCGTCCATTCGACCTCACCCGTCTCGCGGTCGCGAATATCGAAGACCTGGCCTTGATCCTCTTCGGTGTCCGAGGCCGCTTCCCAACCCATGACGTCGTGGGAGCCGTCGGAGGCTTCCCACTCGTAGCCCATGTCGAGCAGGTTCACGAAGAAGTCGTTGGTCAGCGTCCCCGGCCGGTCGGTGAGGACGCCGAGGTCGGTGTCCTGGTAGGTCGCGCCGAGCGCTCGCATACCGCCGACCAGCACCGTCATCTCGGGTGCCGTCAGATCGAGCAGGTCGGCCTTGTCGACCAACAGCTCCTCCTGAGATCGGTCGGCCTCGTCCGAGAGGTAGTTACGGAACCCGTCGGCCTCGGGCTTGAGCGCCCCGAAGGAGTCGACGTCGGTCTGTTCCTGAGAGGCGTCGGTACGGCCCGGTTCGAACGGCACCTCGACGTCGTAGCCCGCATCGGCCGCGGCCTGCTCGACGGCCGCGTTGCCGCCCAGCACGATCAGGTCGGCCAGCGAGACTCGCACGTCGTCGGATCGCGAGCCGTTGAACTCCTCCTGAATCGATTCGTAGGTCGACAGCACCGTCTCCAGCGTCTCGGGCTCGTTGACTTCCCAGCTCCGCTGGGGCTCGAGGCGGATGCGAGCGCCGTTGGCACCGCCGCGCTTGTCGCTGTCGCGGTACGTCGACGCCGCCGCCCAGGCCGTCTTGACGAGCTGGGTGGTCGAGAGCTCCGAGTCGAGAAGTTCGGCCTTGAGTTCGTCGATTTCCTCGTCGCCGATCAGGTCGTAGTCGGCGTCGGGGATGGGGTCTTGCCACAGCATCTCCTCCTCGGGAACCTCCGGACCGAGGAACCGCTCTTTCGGCCCCATGTCGCGGTGGATCAGCTTGTACCACGCTTTCGCGAAGGCCATCCCGAACTCCATTGGGTTCTCCTGGAAGCGCTCGATGATTTCCCGATACTCGGGATCTCGCTTCAGGGCGATGTCCGTCGTCAGCATCATCACGTCCTCTTTCTCCGACGGATCTTCGGCGCCCGGTGCGGCCTCGTCGAGTTCGCCGTTCTGCGTGGTCCACTGCCAGGCACCGCCAGGCCCCTTCTCGGGCCACCACTTGTAGTTCAGCAGGTTATCGAGGTAGCTGGTGTCCCACTGGGTCGGCGTGGTGTTCCACGGTCCTTCGATCCCGCTGGTGATCGTGTCGGCTCCCTTCCCGGAGCCGTGCTTGCTCTCCCAGCCGAGACCCTGCTGGTCGATCGGTGCTGCCTCAGGCTCCGGGCCGACGTGCTCCTCGGGGTCGTCGGCGCCGTGGACCTTCCCGAAGGTGTGGCCGCCGGCGATGAGCGCGGCCGTCTCCTCGTCGTTCATCGCCATCTGACCGAACGAGTGTCGGATCCGTTCCGCCGACCACTCCGGATCCGGCTCCCCGTTTGGCCCCTCCGGATTCACGTAGATGAGGCCCATCACGGTGGCGGCGAGCCCTCCTTCGAGGGTATCTTCCTCGTCGAATCGTTCGGACGCTTCCCACTCGTCTTCGGGCCCCCAGTCGACGGCCTCGTCGGGCTGGTACTCGTCCTCGCGCCCGCCGGCGAAGCCGAACGTCTCGAACCCCATCGACTCGAGGGCGACGTTTCCGGACAGGACCATCAGGTCGGCCCAGGAGAGCTTGCGGCCGTACTTCTGTTTGACCGGCCAGAGCAGCCGGCGAGCCTTGTCCAGGTTCGCGTTGTCGGGCCAGCTGTTGAGGGGCGCAAACCGCTGTCGACCGCCGGCCGCGCCGCCGCGCCCGTCGCTGGTGCGGTACGTGCCGGCGCTGTGCCACGCCATTCGGATGAAAAGCGGCCCGTAGTGGCCGTAGTCCGCCGGCCACCACTCTTGGGAGGTCGTCATCACGTCTTCGATGTCCGCTTTCACCTCGTCGAGGTCGAGTTTCTCGAACTCCTCGGCGTAGTCGAACTCCTCGCCCAGCGGGGACGCTTGCTGTGCGTTCTGGTCGAGGATTTTCAGGTTCAACTGATTCGGCCACCAGTCTTGGTTGGACCTAGTCATCACTGAATGATTGCTACTTTCTCCTATTAAGATTTCCTAAACTGACGGGTGACTTTTCGACAAAGGAAATAATATTTTTATTTCACAAATCCTCGAGCTCGTCCCGGTCTTCGACGCGCAATCCGAGCCGCGGGTAGGTACCTTGGCGTCGGAAATCGTGTTCTCCACATCGCCCCGGTCGATCGGTGCTCGTCGCGAGAGGGGAGTTACTCCTCTTCTTCGGGTGTGTCGGGAACGTCCTTGTCCGCTCGTCGACCGACGTCGACCTGGTAGTTGCCGAGGATATCTCTGCCGAGGATGACGGGGTAGTCCATGTGACTGCGGTCTTCGACGCTCGCGGTGACGGTGTGCTGGTTGCCGCCGACGCCGACGACGACGTCGACGACGGGCCGGCTCTTGGCCGTCTTGCTGCTGCCCGAGCGGATTCGCGTGATGGATTTGATCGGACCGGCCCCGATGTCGGCCGCGAGACTCGTGTCGATGCTCGTCCGCGTCGCGCCGGTGTCGGACTTCGCGAGAACGGATTTCGAGCCGCTGGTTCCCGACAGGACGATCTCTTCGGTGTAGCCGATGATGGCGGACTCCGTATCCGGCGCCGTCGCCTCGACGGGCTGGGCCGTCGGTCGGGAGTCGTCGAGGACGTTCGCGAGATCGCGGACGCGGTCCTCGTCGACCTCTCCGCCGGCCTGTTCGATCGCGAGTTTGGCGATGTACGGCGCCGGACTCACGTGCGTCGCCTCGTAGAGTCCTTTGAATCCGGCCGTCGGGTTGACCTCGAGAACGAACCAGCCCTCGTCGCCTTCGACGAGGTCGACGCCGGCGTAGTCGAGGCCGATCGCGGTGGACGCTCGACGGGCCATATCCCGCGCTTCCTCTGGGAGGTCGTCGGTCGCATCCTCGACGTCGCCACCGAGGGCGACGTTCGTTCGCCAGTCGTTGTCCGGCGCGTAGCGGTACATCGCGCTGATGATCTCTCCGTCGACGACGTAGACGCGAGCGTCGAAGTGGCGGTCGTCGTCTCGGTCGATGAGTTCCTGCAGGAAGGCGTATCGGTTGCCGACTTTGGCGTTGACCGGATCGTCACCGCTGACCTTCCACGTCCCGCCGCCGTGGGTTCCGATCGCCGTCTTGTAGACGGCCTCCTCGCCGTACTGCTTCCGCGCTGCGTTCAACTTCTCGCTGCTCAGGGCGAGGGTGACGTCGGGCGTTCGGACGTCGTTGGCCGCGAGCGTCGTCGCCGTCGCGAGCTTGTGGATCGCCGTCAGCACCGTCGACGGTTCGTTCAGCGTCGGAACCAGCTGTGCGAAGGTGTTCGCCAGCCCGAGCTCTTCGGCGGGCTGTTCGGTGTTCGACAGGAGCATTCGATTCGCGATGACGTCGACGTCGGGTTCTAAGACGACGCTGCCGTCGGTCACGCTGATCGACGTATTTTCGGAACGGAGCCACTCGGTCTCGTGACCGAGTCCTTCGACGGCGTTCAAAATCGCCTTCGTCTCCTTGCTCGTGTGTAGACTTAATACTCCAACGGTGACAGGATCGTCGACAGCCATACTACTGTAGATGATGAGGTCCGGGAAAAGTATACTGTCATCGAACGACGGCAGGTGGCTGATACAACCGGTTTCTGTTCGACTTTCCGAGATTTTATCACGAAATCGCTGCCCGAACCTCCCCCGGATCGACCAGTCCACTCGCGACGGCGAGGACGGCCCACGTGGCCGCGCCGAGTGCGATCGCGCCGAACAGGACCGCGATGCTCGAGACCATCGGCATCACGACCAACACGGCGAGGGCCATCACGCCCGTGATGGCACAGATCAACCCGATCGACCGACCGAGGCGCAACAGATTGAGATCGAGCTCCAGGTGGACGATGTAGAGATTCACCGCGACGTACACCGTGTGCGTGGCGACCG
This sequence comes from Natronorubrum amylolyticum, assembly GCF_052040145.1. Classification (NCBI taxonomy): domain Archaea; kingdom Methanobacteriati; phylum Methanobacteriota; class Halobacteria; order Halobacteriales; family Natrialbaceae; genus Natronorubrum; species Natronorubrum amylolyticum. The sequence goes on along the minus strand of NZ_JBPPFW010000001.1, from coordinate 809,683 downwards.
TGGCCGCCGCGGCGCCGACCACGCCCATCGTCGGGATGAGGACGATGTTCAGCCCGAAGTTGGCCGCGGCCGTCCCGCCCTTCGCGATCGCTCGGTGACGGGCGCGGCCGAGGTAGTCCAGGCTGTCGCTGGTCAGGTTCGTAATCGCCTGCAACACGACGAAGCCGGCGAGGATCTGGAGGACGGGCACCGCACCCGCGTAGTTATCCCCGATAATCATCGTGATGAACGGACCCGCGACGATCGCCAGCCCGGCGGCCGCGGGGATGTACAGCAACATCGTATTCGTCAGCGCCGTCTCGTAGATCTGACGGGCCTCCGCGAGCTGTCCGGACGCCTTCTGCTCGCCGAAGTTCGGCGAGATCGTAAAGCCGAGCGCCTCCGCGGGCGAGAGCACGAAGTCGGTGATCTGCTTGGCGATCGTGTAGAACGCGACCGCGGTGGGCGTCAGGAAGACGCCGACGAGGACGGTGTCGATCTGTTTGTCGACGACGTTCGCGCTGCGCGTCGCCGTCAGCGGCACGCTGTACTCGAGGAGCCGTCGCGACAGGCCGTCCTCGTACGACTCGGCGGAGTCGTACGGCGCGTAGTACGTATAGTAAAGCAGTGCTAACCCGACGGCGGCCGAAATCGCGTAGCCGACGATGTAGCCGAAGAAGGCGCCGAGCGCACCCAGTCCCATCAGGGCGAATCCGACGGCGAAGATGAGCCGCGCGAATCCGCTAAGTGCCTGCACGCCGGCGCTGTAGGTGAGATTGTTGAACCCCTGAAAGGCGACCTGCGTGAAGGTGCTAAAGGAGAAGACGGCGATGTAGATCACACCGGCCGCGAGAAACGGCGCGGCTTCGGGGTTGCCCAACACGGTCGCGATCTGCTCGTGAAACAGCAAGAGAAGGTAGACGACGAACGTGATCGCGATAATTTTGATCGTGATCGTCGACGTGATCAGGTAGGGAATCTGTCCCGGATCCTTCTCGCTGTACTCCGAGATGTACCGGGCGGCGGATTTCCCGATCCCGAGGTCCGCGACTAACTGTACCATCGCCAGAATGCCGATCACCCAGTACAGCGTTCCGTAGCCGTCGGTATCGAGGAGATACCGCGCCAGAACGAACATCAACAGCGCGCTCGAGAGCATGTAGACTGCTCGAGCGACGAGCGTTGCCTTGAACCCGTGAACGATGTGCTCCTGTCTACTCATTCGAAATCCGTTGAACGACGTGGTGGCTTCGGCGACCGGCGAGTCCGACGTAGTTGTTCGGTGGACTGATCCCGCAATTGTAATGCGGAGACAAACAGCGTACGGTCGCGATACCAGCGCTGAAACGTTCAGCTACAGTACCAACCGCCTGACACGCCGGCGATGTGCCGCCCGGCCCGGTTTCCCGCTCGAGGAGGGAAGCGGACGCGTGAACGATTCGGTAAGCCCGCCGTACTTCGATCGTGCGCGTATCGGATCAGACGCGATCGACCGGTTCGGAGACCGTTCTTACCCGAACAGTCGCGTCGCTGGCAGGTTAGAGGTACGACGCGTCCCAGCGCGTCGCTTTCCGTCGGTTGCCACAGACGTTACACTCGATTCGTCCCATCGTGTCCATCGTGTTGTCCAGCGAGTCGCAGTTGCCACAGAACCAGGCGTAGAGCTCCTCCTGCTCTTCGGTCTCGTAGGCGCCGTAGAACGGCGACTTCTCGCCGCGAGCGGCCTCGCCGTAGCTCACGTAGACGATTTCGCCGTCGACCTCGAGTTCGTCGACGGCTCCCCAGCCCTCGTCGCCGATCTTGCCTTCCGCGTAGACGTTCTCCGTGTACGTTTCGTCGCCGATCTCGACATCGCGTTGGCCGGCCCGTTCGAAGCCGTGGTCCTGGTAGAACTCGTTACCGCCCTCGTTGTCCTCGAGGACGAGTGCCTGGACGTGGTCGGCACCCTTCTCCAGTAGTTTCTCGCGGGTCCGAACGAGCAGACGGACACCCGTCCCACCGCCGCGGGCGTCGGGGTCGATGTGGAGCCACAGGATTCGTCCGGTCTCGTAGCGCTGGCCGATCAGGTCGTTTTGAGAGAAGCCGACGACCTCACCGTCGCGTTCAATCACGAGGACGAGCGAGTGGTCGTCCGCGAGTTCGTCGGCGAACGACTCGCCGTACCACTGGTCGATAGCGTCGTCGACGGTTTCCTCGTCGAGGAAATCGGTGTAGGTCGACTCGAGTGAGCGGTGGGCGATCGATCGGATGGCGTCGATGTCGTCGTCGGTCGCTTCACGAATCTCCATAGCCGACAGTACCATGCCCTCGTACAAAACGTATGCCCACAGAATCAGTTATCTCTGCCCGACCCTACGGCGGGGCAGGTAGTTTCGGTAGGATCGATACCGGTGGCGGGCTCCGATCGGCGGGGACCTGCCGGTGTCCGACGGGGCTCTCGGGTCTACAAGAGAACATTCACATTGCTTCCCGCGGAGACACTACTATGAGCGACGAGAGAGACGAACCGCCCGACGACGGTTCGTCCGACCCAGCCGAGGCGTTTACGTACAACGGTGGCCGGGTCGATCCCGGCGAGTCGGCCAACATCCGGTACGGAATTAGTGAGACGTACCTCGGCGATCCGGTACGGATCCCCGTAACGGTCATCAACGGCAAACATCCCGGCCCGACGGTCTGTCTCTCGGCGGCGGCCCACGGGGACGAACTCAACGGGATCGAGGTCGTCCGCGAGGTCGCACACGACTGGGACCACTCGATGCTCCACGGCACGCTGGTCTGTCTCCCGGTGATGAACGTGCCGGGCTTTCTCGCCCAGGAACGCTACCTGCCGATCTACGACCGGGACCTGAATCGGTCGTTCCCCGGCCGCGAGGGATCGACCAGCGCCCGACGGATGGCCCACCGCATTTTCACGAACTTCATCGAGCCCTGCGATCTCGGAATCGACTTTCATACGTCCACTCGCGGGCGAACCAACATGCTGCACGTGCGAGCTAACATCGAGAAGCCGAGCGTCGAGCGCCTCGCGAAGTCGTTCAGTTCGAACGTCATCATCGCCGGCGAAGGGCCCGCCGGAACGCTCCGACGGGAGGCGACGCAGGCCGACGTCCCGACGATCACCGTGGAGATGGGCGAAGCCCACCGGTTCCAGCGCCGCCTGATCGATCGCGCGCTGACCGGCGTGGCGAGCGTCCTCGCCGAGTTCGGGCTTCACCCGGATTCTTCCGTCCACTGGCCCGGGTGGCGGACCGTCATCGACGACGACAACGAGAAGACCTGGATTCGCGCCGACGCCGGCGGAATCGTCGATATGAAACGCGGTCGCGGGGAGTTCGTCCGCGAGGGCGAGGTGATCTGCGCGATCACGAACCCGTTCAAGGAGGAAGACGACATCGTCACCGTCGAAGCACCCTTCACCGGCCTCATCGTTGGCGTCCTCGAGAACCCGGTGGTCTACCCGGGGAACCCGCTGTGCCATCTCGTCGGGCTCTCGGCGGACACCCGAACGGCCTTAGAACGCGAGCGAACGACGGAGAGTTCGCAGTCGGATCTCCGGCCGGCCGGCCAGACTGAGTAGTCTGCTGGCATATTTTGTTTGACAGCTCGGCACTCGAGTCACGAACCCGTTCGGGACCGGTCGCCGAACCTGGTTTGTTTCTGCCCACTCGTGTTCGCGCGGAAGACAAGACAGGAGCGATAAAAGTAACTTCTATACCCCCGCGGTCTAACGGTGCACATGAGCGTATGAGTCAGTCTTACAATCGCGGTCTCATCGAGGACTTCGGCCGATGGAAGGAGTTCTCGGCCGGCATGTGGGCGTGGATCTTCCACAAGTTCACCGGGTGGATGCTAATCGGTTATCTGTTCACCCATATCGCCGTGCTGAGTACAGCTGTCGGCGCAGCGAGCGGCGACGCCTCGCTGGTTGCATCGGGCGATGACATCTACACGACGACGCTTCAGGGACTCGAGTCGCTGTTCATCGTCCGCGTGCTCGAGGTCGGTCTCCTCGCCGTAGCCGTGTTCCACATCCTGAACGGGCTCCGACTGCTGATGGTCGATCTCGGCGTCGGGCTGGACGCACAGGACAAGAGTTTCTACGCCTCGCTGGTGCTGACGGCGATCATCACCGTCGCGAGCGTTCCAACCTTCATGGACGGGGTGGCCCTCTAATGGCGGAACGATACTCCTCGTTCACGCCCGGCGGCACCGGCTGGCTGCTCCAGCGGATCACGGCGGCGTTTCTGGTCGTCGTTCTCGCCTTCCACTTCTTCCAGCTACACTTCGTGAATCACGCGGCCGACATCACGTTCGCGGGCACGCAGGCCCGCATGGAGAACGTCGGCTACTTCCTGACGATGGTGCTGTTTCTCATCGCCGGGACGTTCCACGGCGTCAACGGCGTCTACAACGCGTTGGTCAACCAGGGCCTGAAGGGAACGCAGAAGAAGGTCGTGCTCGCCGTGCTTGTCATCGCGAGCGTGGCACTCATCGTGCAGGGAATCTACGTTGCAATGGCTATGGCCGGGGTGGTGATCGTATGAGCACTCAACAACAGGAACCCGAACAGCCGGAGAGTCAGGAAGCACCGGAAGACCCCGAAATGCGAGGGGCCGAGTCGCCGGTCGACGAGAAGGAGAAAGAAGGCGGCGAGATCGATCAGACGACGGCCGATCGATCCGAACTCGAGGGGGAGACGGTCCTCATCAAGGTCTTCCGCTACGATCCCGAGGTCGCGGACAAACAGGAGCCGCGCTTCGACGAGTTCCACGTTCCCTTCGAGAAAGGGATGACCGTCCTCGACGCCGTAATGTACGCGCGAGACCACTACGACTCCTCGCTGACGTTCCGACACTCCTGTCGGCAGGCCGTCTGTGGCTCCGACGCCTTCTTCGTCAACGGTAAGCAGCGTCTCGGCTGCAAGACGCAGATGGCCGACCTCGAGCACCCGGTTCGGATCGAGCCGCTGCCCCACCAGGAGGTCGTCAAGGATCTGGTCGTCGACATGGACCACTTCTACGACCAGATGCACACCGTCGAGCCGTATCTCCAGCAGGACGACCTCCCGACGGGCGACTTAGAGGAACAGCGCCAGTCGCGCGAAAACCGCGAGAAGATCAAGATGTCCACGCGCTGTATCTGGTGTGGCGCATGTATGTCCTCGTGTAACATCGCCGCGGGCGACAACGAGTATCTCGGCCCGGCCGCGATCAACAAGGCCTACCGCTTCGCGATGGACGACCGCGAGGACGAGGAGGTCAAAGAGCACCGACTTCGCATCATCGAACAGGAACACGGCGTCTGGCGCTGCCAGACCCAGTTCTCCTGTACCGAGGTGTGTCCGAAAGACATTCCGCTCACCGAGCACATTCAGGAGCTCAAGCGGGAAGCGGTCAAGAAAAACCTGAAATTCTGGTAACATGTACGAACACGACGTTATCGTGGTCGGCGCCGGCGGCGCCGGTCTCCGTGCTGCGGTCGCAGCGGACGAGGCGGGTGCGGACGTCGCACTCGTTTCGAAACTCCACCCGGTTCGCAGTCACACGGGTGCAGCGGAGGGCGGAATCAACGCCGCGCTCCGCGAGGGCGACGACTGGGAACTCCACGCCTACGACACGATGAAGGGGTCGGACTACCTGGCCGACGCGCCGGCCGTCGAGACCCTCACGCAGGACTCCCCCGAGGACACCATCACCTTAGAGCACTGGGGAATGCCCTTCTCCCGCGAGGAGGACGGCCGCGTCTCCCAGCGTCCCTTCGGCGGCCTTTCGTTCCCGCGAACCACCTACGCGGGCGCGGAGACGGGTCACCACCTGCTGCACGTGATGTACGAGCAAGTCGTCAAACGCGGCATTCAGGTCTACGACGAGTGGTACGTCATGGATCTGGCGACGACCGACGAGGACGACCCCAACGAGCGCGAGTGCCACGGGGTCGTCGCCTACGACGTCCAGTCCGGGAAGGTTGAAGGGTTCAAAGCGAACGACGGCGTCATCCTCGCGACCGGCGGACCTGGGCAGGCCTTCGACCACACCACGAACGCCGTCTCCTGTACCGGCGACGGCCACGCGATGGCCTATCGCGCGGGCGCGCCGCTCGAGGACATGGAGTTCATCCAGTTCCACCCGACCTCCCTCCCCTCCACGGGCGTTCTCATCTCCGAAGGTGTCCGCGGTGAGGGTGGTATCCTCTACAACAACGATGGCGAGCGGTTCATGTTCGAGCACGGGTACGCGAACAACGACGGCGAACTCGCCTCCCGCGACGTCGTCGCCCGCGCCGAACTGACCGAGGTCCAGGAGGGTCGCGGCGTCAACGACGAGTACGTCCACCTCGACATGCGCCACCTCGGCGAGGAGCGCATTCTGGACCGCCTCGAGAACATCCTTCACCTCGCGGAGGACTTCGAGGGCGTCGACGGCCTCATCGAGCCGATGCCGGTCAAGCCCGGCCAGCACTACGCGATGGGCGGCATCGAGGTCGACGAGAACGGCCAGACCTGCATCGACGGGCTCTACGCGGCCGGCGAGTGCGCCTGCGTCTCCGTTCACGGCGGCAACCGACTCGGCGGGAACGCCCTGCCGGAACTGATCGTCTTCGGCAAGCGCGCCGGACGCCACGCCGCCGGCGACGACCTCGGCGAGCCCCAGATCCGGACCGGCTACGGCGACGACGTCGAGGACGAGACCGAGACCGAGCTGCCGGTCCAGCCCGGTAGCGCCGGTCTCGACAGCAGCGGTGGCGTCGCCGCGGACGGCGGAGTCGCGGCGGACGTCGACGGCGTTCTCGAGCGTCAGGTCGAAAGCGCCCGCGAGCACGTCGACTACCTGATGGAGAAGGATACCGGCGTCCAGCACGCCGAGATCCGACAGAAGCTCCAGAACGCGATGACGGACTACGTGAACGTCTTCCGAACCGAGGAGGGCGTCAAGAAGGCGCTGAAACTCATCCGCGAGTGCCGCGAGGAGTATCAGGACGTCTACGTCGACGACCCCTCGCGCACGTTCAACACTGACCTCCAGCAGACCATCGAGACGCGCAACCTGATCGACGTCGCCGAGACCATCGCGCTCGGCGCGCTCGTGCGAAACGAGTTCCGCGGCGCCCACTGGCGCCAGGAGAACCAGATCCGCGACGACGAGAACTGGCTCAAACACACGCTCATCTCCTGGGAGGAAGGCGAGCCGAAGATCTTCTACCGGCCGGTCATCCTCGAGGGCGAGGACAAGACCTACGAGCCGAAGGATCGCAGCTACTGACGGCTTATCTCGGATCTTTTTTCGACGGCTAGCTACCGACGACCACGCGCTCGACCGACACCAGCAGTGCTAAATGTCCAGTCCAGCTTTCCTCACGTAATGGGTATCGAGCGATTCGTCCGGCTGAATCTCGTTCTCGTTCCGGTGCTCGCAGTCACGTTCTACCTCTTCGCCGACTACCTACCGTTGATTCTCCTGCCGCTCGGCGTCGGCTACCTCACGTTCGCCGTCCTCATCTCGCTCGCGTGGGGCCTCTCGCAGCTGTCGATGTCGTTCAGATCGTCCTGAGATCCACAGAGATAAGGGCCACCGCCGGGTATCGAGTCTCGATATGTTGTTGTCGGGAACCGTCGTCGTCGACGCCGAGACCGTGATTCACGACGGGGCGGTCGTCGTTGCGGACGATCGCATCGTCGCCGTCGGCGACCGGTCGACCTGTCTCGAGCGGTATCCGGACCACGAGCGCGAGTCGTACGACCTCCTCGCGCCGGGGACCGTCGGCGCGCACGTCCACTCGGTCCAGAGTCTCGGCCGCGGCATCGCCGACGATACCGAACTCCTCGACTGGCTCTTCGAGTACGTCCTCCCGATGGAGGCGTCGCTGTCGCCGGACGCGATGAGAGCCGCGGCCGAACTCGGCTACCTCGAGATGATCGAGAGCGGGACGACGGGCTGCGTCGACCACCTCTCGGTCGCCCACGCCGAGGAGGCGTTCGAGGCTGCTCGAGAGTTGGGAATCCGCGGCCGACTCGGGAAGGTGATGATGGACAAGGAAGCGCCGCCGGGGCTGCTCGAGGACACCGACGAGGCCCTCGCCGAGAGCGAGCGACTGATACAGCAGTATCACGGCGTCGACGACGGCCGCATTCAGTACGCCGTGACGCCGCGGTTCGCCGTGAGCTGTACGGAGGCGTGCCTGCGAGGTAGTCGGGACCTCGCGGACGCCTACGACGGCGTACGCATTCACACGCACGCGAGCGAGAACCGTGGCGAGATCCGGACGGTCGAGGACGAGACCGGCCGGCGGAACATTCACTGGCTCCACGAGGTCGGGCTGACCGGCGAGGACGTCGTGCTCGCCCACTGCGTCTGGACGGACAAATCGGAGCGCGAACTGCTCGCGGAGACGGGAACGCACGTCACATACTGCCCATCCTCGAACATGAAACTCGCGAGCGGCGTGGCGCCGGTGCTCGACTATCTGGATCGGGGAATCAACGTCGGTCTGGGCAACGACGGCCCGCCGTGTAACAACACGCTCGATCCCTTTACCGAGATGCGTCAGGCCAGCCTACTCCAGAAGGTGGATCGACTCGAGCCCCAGGCGCTTCCCGCGCAGACGGTGTTCGAGATGGCGACGATCAACGGGGCGCGCGCGGCGGGGTTCGACCGGGTCGGAGCGCTTCGCGAGGGGTGGAAGGCCGATATCGTTGGCCTCGAGACTGACATCACCCGCGCCACGCCGATTCACGACGTGCTCTCGCATCTGGTGTTCGCCGCTCACGGCGACGACGTGCAGTTCACGATGGTCGACGGCGACGTCCTGATGCGAGATGGCGACGTGTGCGTCGCGGACGCTGCGGCGATCAGAGCGCGGGCCCGCGAGTTCGCTGCGGACCTCGACGCTGCGCCCTGATACCACACGCCACAACCTGTTCGACAACCGACGTGACTCTTCTCGTCAGAAGCCGACCGACTCGAAGACGTCGACGCTGACCCCCAGGTGCTGGACGAGTTTGTAGCCGAGATAGATTCCGACGATGCCCATGAGTCCCGGGAGCTCCGGCGGTGCCGGGATCGGAACGTCGAAAACGGCGAAAAACGCACCGGTGAGCAGGCCGGTCAGCAATCCCAAAACGACGAGTTGGAGATTCATGAGCGTTGAGGAGACGGTCGATACCAAAAAGCGCTCTGACTCGCCCCCGCCGCTTCGCTTCCGGTTTGACGTTTTCAGCCGCCCGGTATTCGACAGATGACGATACTCAATTTTAATATCGTCGAAAATAGACGCTGGCGTATGCACTCAGACGGACAACTCAAGTCGACGGTACCGGTTCCAGACGACCTCGAGTCACCACGGGCGAAACTGGTCTATCTGTACGTTGCGGCGACCGACGGCGCGACGACCGAGCGCCTCTGTGACGATCTCGACGTCAAGAAGGGCACCGTGCTCTCGATCACCGGCACGCTTCGGGAGCGAGGCTACCTCGAGCGGACGGATTCCGGATTCGAACTCGTCTGACTCGAGTTTCGAACGACGACCCCGTCCGTTATCCGGTTTCGACGGCCGTGAGCGGAAGCGCCGCGATTTGCGGCGCTTCCGCGATCCGGGGGAGGGCAGGTGATCCAACGATAGCTACCGCGAGTGAGCCCGTAGGGCGAACGAGCGGGCCGACGACTGATGTGAGAGAACGACTGCAAGGAGTGGACGAACGGAAGGAGGAGTGTCTTCGTGAGTTTATCGAACGAAGGCTCGGAAGTCGCAGCCTGCGAGCGATAGCGAGCAGGATCGTCTTCCGTTGCTTTTAATCGAATTTTTGCCGAGTGTCGGTGAGACGTGCGCCAGAACATGGCGCACGTCTCACCAGAACGCAGCGCAAAACTTCGTTTCTAGAGCTCGATCCGCTCGACCAACTGCTCGCGGTTCTCGTTCGTATTGACCGCGACGATTCGGATCTGATCCTCGAGGCCGGAGCCCTGGAGCTTCGCTTTGAGCAGGTTGTCGACCTGGTAGACGCCGGCGGCGTTGGTCATGGCGATCTCGACCATGACGGGGCTGCTGTCGCCTTCCTGCAGGGAGACGTGGCTGATGGCTTGACTCGAGAGCGTGTTGATCCCGCGACCGCCGTGTTCGTAGGGGATCCGCGAGCGGCCGCGTTCCATATCCAGGGCGTCGGCGACGCGGATGACGCCGGCCTCGGTCGTTAGCGGCGTCTCGGTTCGGTGGTGACAGAGGATTGCGTGGAGCACCTCGCCTTTCATCCGGACGGTTTCGCCCACGCCGTAGAACTCGGGGAGGACGCGATCGAGAACGTCCGCCGCGAGGGGGATCGAGTAGTAGGCGTGCTCGTCGCGGTGGACGACGTGGCCGATGTCGTGAAGCGTCGCCGCGAGCGCGATGATCACCGACTCGTCTTCCTCCTCGAGTCCCTGCTGGCGCGCGCCGTTGAAATCGACGTTGCCAGCTTTGAGGAGGTCGTAGAGACAGAGCGCGCGATTGCGGACGATCTCGATGTGCTTCGCGCCGTGGTCGTTGTACTGCATCCGGTCGACCGCGTTGACGTTTTGGGCCTCGAGATAGGTCTGGATCTCCTCGTCCTCGAGGACGAACTCGAGGACGCGGTTCAGTTTCTCGTCGGGGAAGTGATGGTCGGCATCAGGATGATAGACACGTCGACCGGCGTCGCCTGCAGAATCGCTCATACGCGAACGTCGGCTGCCGACTAAAAAAGCCCTGCGGCAAGGGCGTTCGATGATCGATACGGTGCCTTCGGATCTGATCGACCGATCCGCTCAGGCCGCGTCTTCGACGGCGGCCTCGACTTCGTCGTAGTCGGGTTCGACGCCGGGGTCGTCGCTGACCCACGCGTAGGTGATCTCGCCGTCGGCGTCGACGACGAACACCGAGCGCTTGGCGACGCCGTAGACGCCGAGGTCGGCGAAGTCCATCGCGACGCCGTAGTCGTCGATGATCTCCTTGTTGTAGTCGCTGATGAGCCCGAACTCGAGGTCGTTCTGGTCGCGGAACTCGTTGAGCGTGAACGGCGAGTCGCGGCTGACGCCGTAGACGCTGGCGTCGAGGTCGTTGAACGAGGCGAGTCGGTCCTGGAACGCACACATCTCGGTCGTACAGACGCTGGTGAACGCGCCGGGGAAGAAGGCGAGGACGATCGGGGCCTCGTTCTCGAGGCGCTCCGAGAGGGTGAAGGAGTCGACGTCGCCGTTTGCGAGCGGTGCAGTGAAGTCGGGCGCAGCATCTCCGGTTTCTGGCATCACCCGTAGATTGACGATAACTCGGAAAGTCAGTTTCGTTCGCGGAACGGATCACTGGTGGGCGCGGGCGCGACCTCGGTCCCGATCGTCCGCCCTCGAGTCGACCGAATCTGTCGTGTCACAGCCGATGTTGCGGTGTGTCGCTCCGTTCGGCGGCCGGCCGACGTGTTGGGACAGTTCGAAAATCGAATCTAAATTACCGCATTGAGATCGTACAATTAGCTCGAAAACGGCTCTCAAACGGACTTTCGCCGATACTTGTTTTTCTAAGTGGTCCAAAAAGGTTATAATTGCCAGCGGACTAGCCACGCATAGAGATGGTAGTCGAAATCGCACCGCTGTTTGCCCCTATTCCAGGGGGTCCGGAACTACTGATCATCCTTTTCATCGCCATTCTGCTCTTCGGGGCGAACAAGATCCCGAAGCTGGCCCGGTCGACCGGTGAGGCCATGGGCGAGTTCCAGAAGGGTCGTGAAAAGGTTGAAACCGAACTCGAGGAGATGCGCGAAGCAGGGTTCGAAGAGGGTGAAGAGGAGGAGTTCGCCGCCGCCAAGGCCGAAGGCGAACTCGACACCGATTCCGACGACGACTTCGTCGACACGGAACCGGTCACCGAGGAAGAGACCGAAACGGAATCGAACTAACGCTTTTCTGACGGGGCGTGTGGCCTAGCGGAGAGGGCAGGAGGTTCCTAACCTTCTGATCGCGGGTTCGAATCCCGTCACGCCCGTGCAGCGAGGCGACGAGCGGAGCGAGTCGCCGAGCGAACCGGCATGACGGGATTCGAATCAGGGAGGTCGCGCGCAGCGGAGCGAGCACGTCCGACCGTGGTTCGAATCCCACCACACCCACACTCGTAACCTGTTGCGAGCGACCGCTCGAGCCACTCACCCTCCAAACTGACTAGCGGGCAACTACTCGAGTCGACAGATATCGATCGACTCGAGCGCTCCGGCAAAAACGAGGGTCGAGAGAAACGAGCGGCGTCGGGCCGCGTTGACCGTGAGCTCCGAGTCAGTGCCCGCCGGCGCCCCGCGTGTTCGGCTTGCCGAAGCGGGTCAAGGGCTCGAGTTCCTCGTCGTGCGTGTCTTCGAACGCGTCGCGAGCGATGACGCGTCGGTGGACTTCGTCGGCGCCGTCGACGATCCGGAACTTGCGGACGGCTTCGTAGAAGTCAGCGAGCGGGAGGTCTTTCCCGATACCGTTGGCGCCACAGCACTGCACGGCGAGGTCGATCGCCTCCTGCGTGACGTTCGCGGTGAAGACCTTGCACATCGAGACGGGGATGCGCGCTTCCTCGCCCGCGTCGATCCGGTCGGCCGCGTCGCGGATCGCGGTTCGGGCCACGTGCAGTCGGGTTTCGGCGTCGGCGATCCGGTAGCGCAGTGACTGCTTCTCCGAGAGCGTCGACCCGAAGCCCTCGCGCTCGCTGATGTATGCTTTCGCGATCTCGAGGGAGCGCTGGGCCATGCCCGAAAAGCGCATGCAGTGGGTGAGACGAGCGGGGCCGAGTCGTTCCTGAGCGTGAGTGAAGCCCTGATTCAGTTCGCCGAGTAGGTGTTCCTCGGGGACGCGAACGTTTTCGTAGACGATTTCGGCGTGGGAGGCACCGCGGGGCCCGCCGCCCATGTGTGGAACGTCGCGAACGACGTCGACACCGTCGGCATCGGCCGGGACGAGAAACAGCGAACAGCCTTCGTAAGGGTGGGCGTCCGGATCGGTTCGTGCGAGGACGATCAGAACGTCGGCTTCGACGCCGTTCGACGTCCACCACTTGTGGCCGTTGATGACCCACTCGTCTCCGTCTCGAGAAGCCTCAACTTCTCGAGGATCAGCCGAGGTTTCCTCGGCGGAGTCTTTTTCGGCGGTAGTCTGGATCATTTTCGGGTCCGAGCCGGCCCCCTGCAGCGGTTCGGTCATCGAGAAGCCGGACGCGATCTCTCCCTGCACGAGGGGCTCGAGATAGGTCTCCTTCTGGAGGTCGTCGCCCGCGAGTTCTAAGAGGTGCATATTGCCCTCGTCGGGGGCGTCGACGCGCATCGCGGCGGCGCCGAGCAGGCTGCGGCCGGCCTCTTCGAAGACGGGCAACGCGTCGCGAAAGCTCATCCCCATCCCGCCGTACTCCTCGGGGATCTGGGGTGCGTAGACGCCGTACTCGCGAGCCGATTCGCGGAGATCCGCGACGGTGCCGCTCGAGACGGCCATCCCGCCCGGTCGGTCGCGCTCGAGCGGGAGGACGACCTCCTCCATCAGTTCGTGGGCGCGGTCGGCGAGTTCCTGTGCCTGCTTCGAGTCGGAGTACTGCATACGGGTCCTTCGCGCGGCCGTACGATAGGCGCGGGAGAGAATTCCCGGGCGTGTGGAAGACTCCCAAAGGTATTTACAACGATTCCCCGATACCGTGTGAAAAAACACATTGGTTGCAGATACTGCTGTGACGTCTACTGATGGAAGAGAGTGCCCGTATAGGGGCTGGTCTGCAGACTACCGCGACGTCCAGCCGCCGTCTACCGCGAGACACGAGCCCGTCACGTAGCTCGCCGCGTCGCTGGCGAGGAAGACGACTGGCCCTGCGATCTCGTCGGGCTCGGCGAACCGGTTTAGCGGCGTCCGATCGATAATCGACTGTCGGAGTCGGTCGTTCGACTCGAGCTCTTCGGTCAGCTCCGTCGAGACGTACCCCGGTGCGACGGCGTTGACCCTGACGTCGGGCGCCCAGTCGAGCGACATGCTCTTCGTGAGTCCGACGAGTCCGTGTTTCGATGCGACGTAAGGATGCTGTCGGGGGAGACCGACGAGACCGCCAACGCTCGCGACGTTGATCACCGAGCCGCCGCTCTCGTGGAGGTGGTTGGCCGCCGCGGCGGTCACCTCGTAGGCGCCGTTGAGGTTGACGTCGAGAACGCGGTCGAGGCTTTCTGTGGCGACGCCCTCGGGCCGGCCGAGCGCGTCGTCGGGGTTGAATCCGGCATTGTTGACGACGACGTCGATGCCGCCGAACGCGTCGTCGGCCCGCTCGATCACGTTGGCAACTGCGTCCGAGTCGGTTACGTCCGCGGGAACGGCCAGTGCATCGCCGCCGTTGGCTTCGATTTCGTCAGCAACGCCCTCGATTTCGTCGGCCGAGCGCGCCGATGGGACCACCGCAGCACCGGCATCGGCGAGACCGAGTGCAATAGCTCGACCGATACCGCGACCACCGCCGGTGACGATCGCAACCTGCCCTTCGAGGCTGAACTGCTCGGTCATCGCGAGATCACCCGTTCGGACGACGAATCCGCTCCGTTGCGTTGGGTGGACGCGCTTCGACGGGAGTCCTCGGTCGATCGAGCCTGTTGCGGCGTGGTATTCATCGGTCGATCGATACTGGTGCTGACCGCATATGTGTTCTCCCCGGCGCACTCGTTGTACCAGTCAGGGATGGCTCGGTCGCACGCTCGGATCGACTCGACCGATAATTTCGACCAATATTATAAATAGTATCGTTAGACAAGTAGAGGTAATCAACCGGAGTGATCGGACTGTGACCGTAATAATGGCAACAAATAAACACGTGGCAATACGACGGGTACGCAGCCCTGTGCGCGGAGTTATCAGAAGTGGTAATGTGTGGATGAATTTTTTGAAGGGTAAGCGTTTGGGTGACGACAATGGCTATTGACGAGGCCGACCAGTCGGATGCCGGGGACTTTTCTGATGAGGAGGCATCCGACCCCGGGTCGGCGGACAACCGGTCTCACGCGTCGGGCGCGGACTCGGATTCGAGTCCCGGCGCTCGCGTCGGCGAGTACACGTGGGAAGCGTTCATGGACGAGTACGGGTACGGCGACGAGATTTCGACGCTGTATCCCAACGAACCGACGGGTGACGACCAACTGGGGCTCGACACCGACGAATCGGCACGACACTCGGTCCCGACCGGGGACGACTGGGATCGGGTCGAGTTCGATCCCGCGACCTATCTCGGTTTTCACCCGGACGATCTCCGATCGAATCTGCTGCCGATCGCCGGCGACAACGCCGACGTACTTCAGGAAACGTTTCTCGACTACGTCGATCCGGAGACGACGCCAGTCACCAAAGACGTCTGGACGTGGGAGCACTACAAGTGGGAGTACTACTACGAAGACGACGGCTCCCGGCCGCGTGACAGCGACGGCGAGATCGTCCGTCACGATGAGGAGGAGGCGCTCGGGTTCGACCCAGACACGTTAGAGCAGCGATTGTTCGCCGGCGACGAAGTTGCGATGGAGTTGGACGAACTCATCGAGGAGCGGACCGTCAACATTCAGGACGATATCGAGGAAGACGAGTTCTTCTCGACGGCCGACGGCAACACCACCGTCTCGAACCGCTACGACCTCGAGAAGGCGGTTCCGATGGACAAGAAGACTCACTTCCGCGAGGTCGAACGCTACTGGGTCAACAAGCCCTACGCGTACGTCGTCATCTTCCACTCGGAGAAGGAAAACGAGAAGAAGTACTACATGATCGAACCGTACCTGAACGAGATCGAGATCGAACTGCAGGAGTTCCTCTCGGGCAAACTCAGGACGGCGATCAAGTACTCCGAAGATGGAATCAAGGAGAAAGCGACCGAGGATGGCCGACGGGTCGTCATCGAAGACGAGACGCGACGCCTGCTGAAACGGTACGACCTCTTCGAGAAGACTTCCGGGAGCACACAGGAGGGCATCCTCGAGACGCTCCAAAACTTACTCGACAGCGACGAGGAAGATGAGGAAGCGTCGGGGCCGACACAGCTCGAGGGGATCGAGGTTCGACCGGAGCCGGCTATTCTCGCGGACGATCCGGACACGTTAAACGAGTACCAGGTCGAGAAGCTGCTCTACCAGCTCAAACGGAACTTCATCGGCTACGAGCGCATCGACGGCATCAAACACGACATCAACGTGGAGGACATCTCCGTCGACGGCTACAACTCCCCGGTCTTCGTCTACCACTCCGAGTACGAGCAGATCATCTCGAATATCTACCACGGCGAGGACGAACTCGACGACTTCGTCGTCAAACTCGCCCAGCGCTCGGGCAAGGGTATCAGTAAGCGACTTCCGCAGGTCGACGCGACGTTACCCGATGGCTCGCGTGCGCAGTTGACCCTGGGCAAGGAGGTCTCCGACCACGGGACCAACTACACCATCCGTCAGTTCAAGGACGTTCCGTTCACGCCGATCGACCTCATCAACTGGAACACCTTTTCGTTGGACGAGATGGCGTTCCTCTGGCTCTGTATCGAGAACCACAAGAGCCTGATCTTCGCCGGCGGTACTGCGTCCGGGAAGACCACCTCGTTGAACGCGGTCTCGCTGTTTATCCCCTCGAGCGCGAAAATCGTCTCCATCGAGGACACCCGCGAGGTCGAGCTTCCCCAGCGGAACTGGATCGCGAGCGTCACTCGGCCCTCGTTCGCCGACGACGAGCAGGGTGACGTCGACGAGTTCGACCTGCTGGAAGCCGCACTACGTCAGCGGCCCGACTACATCGTGATGGGTGAGATCCGTGGTGAGGAGGGTCGAACCCTCTTCCAGGTCATGTCGACCGGCCACACCACCTACACCACCTTCCACGCGGATTCCGTCGACGAGGTCTTGAAGCGGTTCACGACGGACCCGATTAACGTCTCGAAAACGATGTTCACCGCGCTGGACCTGGTGTCGATCCAGACCCAGACCCGCGTGCAGGGCCGGAAGGTTCGACGAAACAAATCCCTCACGGAGATCAACCACTACGAGGCCGAACACGACGAGATCAACGTCCAGGACGTCTACCAGTGGCAGGCCGAGACCGACGAGTACCTCAAGATGGGGGACTCGAACACCTTAGACGAGATCCAGTTCGACCGCGGCTGGAGCAACGAAAAACTCGAAGAGGAACTGTTCAAACGCGAGGTCATCCTCGCCTATCTCATCAAGAACGGGTTGAACACGTACGCGGAGGTCGCAGCGACCGCCCAGGCGTTTATCAACGACCCGGACACGATCCTGACACTCATCGCGAACGGCCAGCTCGAGGACAGCCTCGAGGACCTTCGGGAGATGGAGAGCGTCCTGATCGACGTCGACCCCGAAAAGGAAGAACTCGTTCCCCGCCCGGACGCGAGCGACGAGACGTACAACCTCTCGATGGACATTCTCGAGCGCGCGGAGGAGTCGCTGTTCGAGGAGTATCGCGGCAAGGTGCCGAGCGGACTCGCGAGTTCGCTCGGCGAGGTCGAGGAGGCGGACCCGATCGAAGTCGACCGCGCCGACGCCGACGAGTTCGAGTTCGCCGGCGAGGTCGACGAGACCATCGAGGACGACGAGTGGGAACTCGGCGACGGCTCGAGCGGGTTCGGAGCCGGATCGCAGGAGGGAGAGACCGAACCGGCGTGGCTCAGCGACGACACCGGCTTCGATATCGGGTCGGACGACGGAGGCGCGAGTGCCACCGGCGGGACGGCCACCGAAGCGACGGCCGCCGATTCCGGTGGAAGTTCGTCCGCGAGTACCGTCGACCAGCGTGCCAAAACGGGCGGGATCGACACGGCTAGCCAAGCGCCGACCGAAACCGAATCGCCACCCGCCCCGGCGACGAGTGCCGGAGCCGAATCGGCGCCGGCCGCGTCACAGTCCGGCGAGGAGGCGACAGTCCTCCCCACGGACGACCCGGAAGACGGTGACATGGGGGGTCTGTTCGACGATATGGATGAGACGATCGATCGGCTCGACACCGGTGAGACGTCGCCGGCAGCGACCGAACCCGTGTCGGAGGCGACACCCGATACCTCCGACTTCGATTCGATGTTCCCCGAGGGCGATCTCGAGTCGATCTTCGATCCCGAGGCGGCCGACGAAGTAGCAGGCGACTTCAGCGACCAGATCGAGACCGCTGACGACCCCACAGCAGCAGAAACGGGCGACAACTCGACGCTGGCGGTGAGCGACGACTCGGAGTCAGTACCGGAAGACACCGAGAGCGTCGAGGCACCGACGATCGAACTGGACGCGCCGTCGGCGGACGAAACGCCGGAACGGACAGACGAGTCCGAAGAGTCGAACGAACCCGACACGGTAGGGGCCGATAATCGCAGCCGCAGTGACGAGCCGGTGGTAGACGAGCAGGGAGCGAGCGTCAGCGAGACGGGGCGCGACGAGACCGAGTCCGCTGGTGACACCGGTGACGGTCCGCAAAGTATCGTCGACAGCGAGTCAAACGCAGCGACGTCAGAAGACGACGACATCGAGCAATCGGGATCGATCTTCGGAAACGACGCCGATCCGATTTTTGCCGACGACGATGACGACGTGCCGGACGACGGCGACGATGGATCGCTGTTCGGCGACACTGGGAAAACTGAGACGGGCGATTCGATCTTCAAGGGCCCCAACGACACCGATGGGGACGAGAACGAGGACGACGGCGACGATGGATCGCTGTTCGACGATAGCGAGGAGACCGACTCATGAGCCTCCAAACCGGCGGCGCGGGCTCCGGTGGCGTATCGGGTAGCTCCGATATTCTGGGTGATACGTTCTATCCCCTGTACGACTGGCTGTTCAGCGAGGACAGCGAGTTCGTCACCGACGTCGAGACGAAGCTCGCACAGGCCCGGATGACCGATACGGTCGAACTGTACCTCTCTCGAGCGCTCGGAATCGGCTTCATTAGTGGGCTGGCACTGTGGCTGCTCGGACTGCTCCTCGGATACGCCCTCTTCGCGACCGGTCTCATCCAGGTGGATAACATTCTCGGATTCCCAGTCAGCAGCGAGGCGCTCCTCGAACTCATCGAACTGCTTCGGGTGCCGGCGCTCGTCTTCGTCACCGGACTCGTCTTCGGCTCGATCGGCTTCGCCCTCGGTTTTGGCTCGTTGGTTGCGATTCCGTACTCCCGCGCGTCTGCCCGCAAGCGCGAGATCAACATGCTGATGACCGACTCGGTCTCGTTCATGTACGCGCTGTCGGTCGGCGGACTCAACCAACTCGAGATCATCGAGGCGATGGCCGAGGCCGACGACACCTACGGCGAAGTCGCAAA
Organism: Natronorubrum amylolyticum; assembly: GCF_052040145.1. Taxonomy (NCBI): domain Archaea; kingdom Methanobacteriati; phylum Methanobacteriota; class Halobacteria; order Halobacteriales; family Natrialbaceae; genus Natronorubrum; species Natronorubrum amylolyticum. Next base: position 790,412 of record NZ_JBPPFW010000001.1, on the reverse strand, counting down.
GGAGTTCCAGAGCATCGTCAAGGAGACCGAGTACTTCGACGTCGACTACCGAACCGCGATCCGAACGCAAGCGCTCGAGACGCCGAGCGACGAACTCTCCCAGTTCCTGACGGACATGCTCTCGATCGTCAACAGCGGTGGTGACATGGAAAGCTTCCTCGAGGACAAAAAGGAAAAGCACATGCGAACCGCCAAACAGGAACAGGAGCTCACGCTCGAGACCCTCGAACTGTTCGGCGAGATGTACATGACGCTCTCGCTGTTCCCGCTACTCCTGATCATCATCATGGTCGTCATGCAGATGATCCCGGACGCGGAGGTCTCGAACCAGATGCTGTATATGACCGTCTACGGTCTGATTCCGCTGACCGGGATCGGGTTTCTGGTGCTGGTTTCGACGGTCAAACACGACGAGCCGGGTGACGGCTACCTCTCGATGGGCGGTAACGACCGACGTATCGAGACCGCGCGCGATCAGGGACTGCTCAACCTCGGTCTCGTCGAGCAGTTCACGGGCGAACACAGCGTCTTCGACCGCATCAAAAACCGCGAAGGGACGTACGAGACGATGGAAGTCCTGCAGAAGCCACATATCTTCTTCCGGGACAACCCGCTGTTCACGCTCGCGTTGACACTGCCGGCGTCGCTCGTGATCATCGCGACCGCCATGATGAACGGCTCGGCACCGCTCTCGTGGGACCAACTCCTCGACAACCCCATCTGGGGGACGTTCCTCTACATCTACCTCCCGCTGTACGTCATGGCGATTCCGCTTGCGGTCTTCCGCGAGTGGAACGTTCGCCACCGAAACGCCGTCGTCAGTCAGCTGTCCGAGGACCTGCGCAAGCTCTCGAGTTCGAACGACACCGGACTGACGCTGCTCGAGTCGCTCAAGGCCGTCTCCGACACGACAAGCGGCAAACTGGCTCGCGAGTTCGAGATGATGCACACGAAGGTCAACTACGGGACGAGCCTGAAGGACGCACTTCTCGAGTTCAACAACAAGTACCACATCCCCCGACTTGCCCGGACGACTCGCCTGATCACCGAAGCACAGGAGGCGTCGAACCAGATCTCGGACGTGCTCCGAACGGCCGCACGCGCAAGTGAGAATCACGACGATATCGAACGGGAACGCAAGTCCCGCACCCGAATGCAGGTCGTGATCATCATCATGACGTTCCTGACCGTCCTCGCGGTGATCGCGATCCTCAAGACGCAGTTCATCGATACGATGGCGGGACTGGAAGCCGGCAGCGGTGATGCCGACGCCGCAGATGCTGGTGGTGCTGGCGGAGGTGAACTCGCGGATGCCGACCTGAGCGAGAACATTCAGGTCGATATGCTGGCGGTGTTGTTCTTCCACGCCGTCACCATGCAGGCGATCATCTCCGGGTTCATCTGCGGCTACATCCGGGACGCCGACATCCTGAGTGGCCTGAAATACGCCGTCGGACTGGCGACGATCGCCCTCGTCGGCTGGACACTGGTGGCATAGATGACTCGAGATCGACGACGCACTCGGACCCGAACTCGAGATTCCCGCCCGCGGACGGTGTCGCTCTCGCTGCGTGATCGCGGCCAGACCACGCAGGATTTCATCGTCGGAATCGGCGTGTTCATCCTCGCCGTCGCGTTCGTGTTCTCGTTTCTCCCGACGATGCTGACGCCGTTCGATTCGTCGACCAGCGGCGGCCAGACGGCGCAGGCGGATCGAATTGCGGATAAGGTCGTTGACGAACTTTCAACAGAGTCTGAGAGTCCAAACGAGATTAGCTGGGACGAAATGAGCGATGACGAGACGGTCGACGAGCTCGGTCTCCGAACGAACAACGACGACGATCCCATCGAACGGGTGAACGTGAGTTTGCAATCGCTCAACGAGAGTACGACAGTCGAGGGCTTCGGGCCCGAGTACAACGATCAGTCGGCGGCCAGTTCGGCTCGGATCGTGACGGTCGAGAGTGGTAGTATTGACGATGACGACGAGTGTGAGCCGGCGTGCCGACTCGTCGTGAGGATCTGGTGACACCATGCGAGACAACACTACAACCGATCGTGGACAGGCCTACACCCTCGAGGGGTTCATCAGCGCGATGATCGTCCTGATGGCACTCCTGTTCGCGTTGCAGTCGGTCGTCATCACGCCGACGACCGGCGGACTGGCGGATCGGACGGTCGAAGCTCAGGTACAACAGGAGACGCAGGATGCGCTGATGATTGCCGCGACGGCGGATGAGGAGGATGGGAGCAACCTGTCGAAGATGATTCGCTACTGGGATATCGGTGACGGTGAGTTTCGGGATTCGGATGACAGCGGCCAAGGTTACTATCAATCGTCCAATGATTCAGCGTTCTATGACGAGTTCGTACTTGGTAACATCATGGTCGATCGGTTTACGAGCAGTGGCATGAGTTACAACATCGAACTTGTCGCCCAGAACGAAAGCGGCGAATTCGACGACGAGAACAGCACATACCTCGTCTATCAGGGAGAATCTGAGTCCGTCACGGCGAGTTATACCGTCACGTTGTACGAGAGCGATACTCTAACTGCACCTGATGAAGACGACGAACTTCGAGAAGCGTATGATGATAACTATCCGATCCCGCCAGCCACAGAAGAGGATTCTGAAGTGTACAACGTCGTGGAGGTTCGAATATCCATATGGTAAGTGACAATTCGTTCACGCAGCGACGCGGTGAGGATCAGCAAACAGCCGACACACCGGACCGCGGCCAAGTAATCCTCATCGGTGCCATCACACTCGCGTTCATCATCCTCGGCGTCGTCGTCATCTTCAACGGCGTCCTCTACACTGAGACGCTCTCGTCGGCCGATACGGGTCAAAGTGCGACTACGGCAGAGAAGACCGAACTCGAGATTACCCAGGGAATCGGTTGTCTTCTCGAGAAGACAGAAGGGGACAGTAGCCAAGTCCAAGAGAACATTACGGCATTTGCGGGAACGTACCAGAATTCGACAGCCCATTCGAGTCCAACAGCAGTACATATCGATGTCACCGAAGGTGATATTTATCCCGGAGAAAATGCGACGGTCGATATAACGTACGACTCAACTGATCTCAGTTACGAACAGGAACGGACGATCGAAGCCGGGTGTCCATCATGATCGGTCCAGCACGGGAGACCGACCGCGGGATGTCCGTTGCGCTTACACACGTCCTGACCATCGCGATCACGACGATCCTTATCGCGATGTTGTTGATGGCGGGGAATGCGATGCTGGATTCGCAAACGGAGCGCTCGACCGAGACTTCGCTCGAGACCGTCGGCGAACGACTCGCCGGCGAGATTGACAACGTCGACCGGATCGTAGACGAGGACGAAAGTGAGAGCGATACCGCGACGATCACCGCAGATCATCCGCGGACGATTTCGAACTCCCAGTATACCGTCGAGTTACTCGAGGAGTGTCGCGACGACGAGGCACCACTCATCGACGGCGATAGGCCTTGCCTCGAGTTGTCGTCACACAACGTCGACGTGACGGTTCACGTCCCACTCGCAGTCGAGGGGAGTCTCGAAGGTAATTCGGCAACGGGTGGACCGATCGAAATCACGAACGACGATGGAGAGATTTCGATCGCGGGGGCCGATAGATGATCGATCGGCAGGACGACTCGAGTTCGAAGACGCGGTTCGACGACCGTGCGGTTTCCGAGGTTGTCGCGTTCGTGCTCGTCTTCGGCATGATCCTCGTCTCGGTCGGGCTGTTGTACACCGTCGGCTTCCAGGCGATGCATGACTATCAGGAGAACGAACAGCTCACAAATGCCGAGCGAGCGATGGACGCCCTCTCGGACAACTTCAACGACGTGCTGCGCTACAGCGGCGTCGATCAGCGCTACGGCGAGATTTCGATGCGCGAGGGGACGGTGACGACGAGTGGTGACGGGACGACGCTCGATATAACAATTGACGACGATCCGGTCGTGGACCAATTAGATGAGTACAACCCTGACAATGATCTGATCAATCTGGGCGAGTTCAGATACCACGACGGCGGCGAATCGATTGCCTACGAGGGTGGCGGACTCGTCCGCGCGGACGAGAGCGGGAGCGCCGTCCTCAAACAGCCACGAATCACCTGCAAGGAAGAGACGGCGATCATTTCGCTGGTTAGCATCACCGGTGGGGACCAATCGATACGGAGTGGCGAGGGACTCGGCGTGACGATGAGCGTCGACGATCGATATTCTACCGTCATTGACGTAGAGGACGATGAAACGATCTCGATCGAGGCCAGCAGTACGGACGGTCAGTACGACACTGCCTGGGGAACTGCACTCGATAGTAACGGATGGGACGACGGTGAGTGCAGTCCCGACCGACTCGTCGTAACGATCGTCGAAACCGAAATTACGTTCTGATCTCGGCGACCGCTTTCAGACTCTCGAGCCAGTCACTCCTCCCAATCACCGGTCAACATCGCCCGTAATCCGGCTCGAGCCACCAGTGCGTCGACGCGCGCCGCCCGCTCGTCCGTGTCGCCGGCCGTCTCGAGGTAGAGTCCGTTCGATAGCTGCTGTGGCTCGGACATAGGCGTTCCATCGGGATGAGTCGGTGACTCGTGCAGGACGGCGTGGTCGTCTTCGTCGTCGTCAGGATGCCAGGGAACGGTGACACCCGAAAGCCCCCGCTCGAAGAGGTACTCCGCGGTGGCGACGAGCGCCTGGTCCGCACTCGCGTGACCGATCGCGCCGACCGAGCCGCGGTCGTTGAAGAATCGGACGACGTACTCGCCATCGCCCTCGGAGTCGGTTCCGCCGTCCGTATCGTCGGACGGCTGCGCCGCATCCGAGTCGACGGCGTCCGGCTCCGTGCTGGCTCCGGCGTCGGCTACGGAGTCGGACTCGCTCGCATCGGCTGCACTCGAGTCCCTCCCGTCGGACTGTGAGCCGCCGGATTCGTCCACCGTCGTCGATTCCTCGGTCCGTTCGCGCTGTATGTATCCCTCGCCCAGCGATGTCGAGCGTTCGCCGCTCGACCCGTCCGTCTCGCCGCCCGAAGCCGATGGATCGGAGAACTCGACCGAGATGTCGTCGCTACCGGCGGACTCGAGTTCCGCGACGGCACCGCCGGACCCCCCGTCGGCGAACGAGGCGACGAGTTGCTCGAGAAAGCGATCCGTCGCAGACTCGAACTCGCTCGCGTAGGCGTCGCCCTGTTCGGTAGCGTCCGTCAACTCGTCGACGATCGCCTCGGCAAGATTCGGTCGTTCGATGGCGAGTTGGCGAGCGACGAACTCGCGGGAGTGGCGCTCGAGGGACCGACCGACGGCGTCGCGCGTGTAGTGGGCGATAGCCGATTCGTGATCGGAGAGTGAGGTGAGTCGACAGGCCAGTCGTTCGACGTCGGTCGTCCCCGCGAGCAGGAGGTAGTCGCGGCCGTCGGTGTAGATTGCGCGGTCGATCCCCGTCCACGCCATCGTCTCAAGTAAGGCGACGGCGCGTGACTTCTCGAGCGAGTCGCCGAAGGGGTCGACGGCGACGAGTAACGCGGGCACGCCGTCGACAGAACAGACGTACTCGAGACGGGTCCCGTCGATGATCGGATCGGTCAAACAGGAATCAGCGTGGACGTCCCAGCCCAGCGTCTCGAGGAGGGGATCGACGAGCCAGGTACGCGTTTCCCGACGCGTCGATGGCGGGGTGGCGTCGACGAGCGCCCGGGAACGGGTGACGTACGCGTCGAGGTCGAGTACACTCATCTACGGTGGTATTCGATGTACCGGTATGTAAGCATCCGTGTGTCTTTCAGCGGCCGGAACGCTGTCCAACACGAGCGCCCGAAACGCGGTCGAGTTGGTCAGGTGCTGTAGTCGACAGTTACGTATTGGACTGCGATTGCTCCCTCGAGAGCCGATTCGTCTCCAGAGGCTCTCGGTGGTAGATTCGAAGCCGGGCGTCGCGAACGGAAAAGGCGGACTTCAGGGTCGGTGGGATCGTCTCCGCCTTGCCGATAACGAGGTAGCCGTCCTTCCGAAGCGATCTGGCGATCGTTCGGAGCATCGGCTCTTTGTACTCGTTGTCGATGTAGATGAACAGGTTCCGACAGATGACGAGATCGAACCCCGTTTTCGGATCGTCGTTGATCAGATCGTGTCGCTCGAAGGTGACGGTCCGTTTGACGTCGTCTGCGATCCGGTAGATTCGATCGTCCTGTTCGACGTAATCCGTGTAATCGTCGAGAAAGGAGAGCTGATCGTGGAAGTCGACGGTTCGGGACTCCTCGTAGACGCCGTTTCGTGCCGTCTCGAGCGCCGGTTCGCTGATGTCGGTGCCGAGGACTCGGACGGATGACTCGTCGATGTCGGGGTCGTCGTGTGCGAGCATCGAGACGGAGAAGGGTTCGCGACCGTCGGCACAGGCCGCACTCCAGACGCGGACCGTCTCGTTGGCTGCAGTGAGCGATCGGATAACCTCACGGATCCCGGCCCAGACGTCCGGGTTTCTAAAGAAGCCGGTGACGTTGATGCTCATCGCCTCGAGCAGGGCCTGCTGTTCGTCGGCATCGGCTCGCAGCAATTCGAGGTAGTCGGCGTAGGTGTCGCTTCGGGTCCGGCGCATGCGCGAGGAGACGCGTCGATCGAGGTAGCTGTCGTTGTAGTGGCTCGTCGCGAACGCCAGTTCGTCCTCGACGAACGTGAGGAGGGCGTCGAACGCGTCGTCGGTCACAGTTCCGTCACTCCGTTCTCGGCGCGTTCGTCGGCCGTCTTGACGACGAGGGACCCCGTTCCAGGGGTAAACTCGACGGTTCGGCCGTACTCACCGCCGACGTCTTCGGCGACCAGGGGAACCCCGAGTTTCTCGAGTTCTGCTTTCGCGGCGACGATGTTTCGCTGTCCGACGCCGTCGCCGAAGCTCTCGAATTCGAACATATCGCTGCCACCTGCGATTTTGGACTCGACGGTGGTGTAGCTGGCACCCTGTTCGACCATCCGTCGCAACAGCGCACGGATCGCCGTATCGGCGTACTTGCCGGGTTTTCGGTCGCTGTTATCGGCAGCGTCGCCGTCCGGCAGCATCACGTGAGCTAGCCCACCGATGTCGCTCTCCGGATCGTACAGCGCGATCGCAAGACACGAGCCCAACCCGTAGGATTTCAGTGTATCGTCGCCCTCGCTGACGACCAGTTCGGAGATGCCGACCTGGACCGGCGTTGGCGCGCCCGGTTCGGATCCGTACGTCTTCATGAGTTCTCGAGTTCCTGGAATTCCGCCGTCGTCGGCGTCTCTTCGATCCGATCGACGTCGAGGTTGTTCAGCGCGCGTTCGAGGTCGTTTTCGTCGGGGATCGCGTACACCTCACAGTCGAACTCCCGACCGTCGGCCATCACGACCGTGTCGAAGACGAACGCGAACTCCTGATTCTCGCCGAGTTGGATGATCACGGGATCGACCGCTGCGGCACCCATATCGTGGATGAACTCCGGCGTCGAGTGGTCGATCGTCGTATCGAGGACGTTCGCCCAGCCGTCGAGGAAGCCACTCGCCATGATGTTGCCCAGTTCCTTGATTGCGCTCGTCCCCATCTCGCCGAAGCCGTCCTCGTCGACTTCCATGGGAACCATCGCATCGACGATCTCGTGGGCGGACTCCTCGTCGAACAGGAAGAGCAGATAGCCGCTCGGCATCCCGTCGAACTCGAAGGCGACGCCGACGAGCGTCTCGTCGGCAACCTGCTCGGGGATCGCCTCGAGCGAGACGAAGTTCAGCCGGCGAATCTCGACGCTGGTGTCGATGCCGGTCAGCGTCGTCGCCGTCTTGGCAACCTCCTCGGCGCCGCGTTCGGCCATCCGATCGAAGCCGTCGAGTTTGTCGTACTCGATGCCGCCGCTGGTCCGCAGGCGATCGAGGAGTGCGGCCATCGACTCTCGCTTCGGGAAGAGGTAGTGGCTGAAGCCGATTTCGGTGCCGACGGTCTCGATGCTGCTCTGGAAGAGCAAGGCGAGATCGTCCTCGTCCGGGGTCTCGTCGACCTCACCGAAGAAGGGCTCGGCCGTTACGCCCTCGACGAACTCGGGCGTCGAGACGTCGATGACGGTCTCTAAGACGTCGGCCCAACCGTCGATGAACCCGCTGTTCATGATGTGGCCGACTTCGGTTACGGCGCTCTGGGTCATCTCGTCGAACTCGCCCGCGTCGACGTCGATATCGGTCTCCGAGTCGGAGTCTGCGAGCAGCGTTTCGACGACTCGAAGCGCGTTCTCGCGCTCGAAGACGACCATCGAGTAGCCCTCGATGGCGCCGGTGAGTTTGACGCGGACGGCGACTTTCTCGTTTGCATCCTCGAAATCGCGCCGAATTTCGCGGCCGCGCATGAAGTTGAGTTTCGTGACGCCGACCTGTGTCTCGACCTCCGTCATGTGGGTCAGTCGACCCGCGGCGAGCCCGGCACCTTCCCGGGCCATTCGATAGAACGTTCCAAGTGCGTTGACGTCGAGTTTCATGCGGGTTGGACTTCGATGCCGTTGACCATTTCGACGAACTCCTCGAGATCGGGGAAGGCGTAAATCTCGGCCTCGATCTGGTAGCTCGGAACGGTCAGATCCGAGTCGAAGAACAGTGCGAGATCGTCGCCGCCGAGCCCGGCCGTCCGGGTGACGATGTCTCCTGTCGGTGCGTAGACGAGCTGTGGGGCCGCGATATCGATCGCGCGCCCGAGGACGTCCGCCCAGCCGTCGATGAAGCCACTCGCCATCATGTTCCCCATCTCCTCGACGGCGCTTCGGGCCATCTTCCCCGAGACGTCGCCCATATCGTCGACGACATCGCGAAGCATGATCGCGGTGATCTTCTTCGCGCTCGCTTCTGGGAAGAGGATGAGGATGTGCCCGTGCGGTGGGTCGAGTAATCGAACTCGAACGCCAACGCGCTTGCCGGCGTCAAGCTGTGACTCGATGTCGTCGACGTCGACGAAGTTCGTCTTCGTCACCTCCATCTGGGCGTTCTCGCCGGTCAGTTTGCTCATGTTGTCGGCGACGCCGTTCGTCCCGACCTTTGCCATTTCGTTGATGAAACTCAGCTTTCGAATGTCAACCATTAGCGTCATGGGTTCCTCCGTGGGTGTGGGTATTCGTTCATTATCATAGTGTCGTCACGTCAAGAATGTTGACTACTTCCCCCCGCCCCCGTACCGTCGCTCCGCTGAGCCCCGGAATGTCGCTCATGAAGCCCTCGAAGGGCTTAACGACGACTTCCTGTTGACCGTGGACGTGGTCACAGTGGAGGGCTACCGGCCGAACGTCGTTGCGAATACGGACGAGCATGCCGTCCCCGTTCGCACCGGCTCGAGGCGTCTCGAGGGTCTCGTCGAGGCGAACGACGGGATACTCGTCGGTACCGTCGGCCAGAACGGGTTCGCCGTCGACCGTCTCCAGTCGGTCTGCGGGTTCGATGTCCAGAACCGTTTTCGTCGGGACGCCGAACTCCTCGCCGCCGCACTCGACGAACAGGATGTCGTCGATCGCGACCGACACGGGAAGCGTCATCGTGACGGTCGTCCCCTCGCCGGCCTCGCTGTCGATCGCGACGGTTCCCTCGAGGTCCTCGATCGTTCGTTTGACGACGTCCATCCCGACGCCGCGGCCGCTGACGTCCGTCACCTCGTCGGCCGTCGAGAGACCGGGGTGGAAGATCAGTTCGTAGGCCGCTTGGTCCGGCAAGTCGGCGGCCTCGTCCTCGGTGAGAATCTCGGCCTCGACGGCCTCCGAGCGGAGGCGGTCGGGGTCGAGGCCGCTCCCGTCGTCTTCGACCGTGATCGTCACGCGGTCGCGCGAGCGATCGGCGTGTACCTCGACGGCGCCGTCACGAGGCTTCTCCGCGGCCTCGCGCTCTTCGGGCGGTTCGATGCCGTGATCGACGGCGTTTCGAACCAGGTGGATCAGCGGATCGCCGATCCGGTCGAGGATACTCCGGTCGAGTTCGACGTCCTCGCCGGAGATCTCGAACGCGACCTCCTTGTCCTGATCGCGCGCGATGTCGCGGACGACCCGCGGTAGACGGTTCGTCACCGTCTGGAGCGGGACGAGTCGAACGTCCATCACGGTCTCTTGCAGTTCCGTCGTCAGATCCTCCAGGTCGTCGAGTTCCGTCTCGAGCGCCCCGGTATCCTCGCTTTCGGTCACCGCGTGCCGGAGCCGAACGCGACTCGTGACCAGCCCTTCGACGAGCGTGAGCAGCGAGTCGATCTGTTCGACGTCGACGCGGACGGACTGGATCTCGTCGGTCTGCTGGTCGGCGTCGGGTCGCTCGTCCGTCTCCGGGATCGAGATGTCCGGCACCTCGAGCGTCGGTTCGTCGATCCGGCGGACGACGTCCTCGTCTGCATCGCCGCCAGTCTCGGCAGCAGCGTCGTCGAACGAGGCGGCCGTCGTCTCGCTCTCCGACGAACTCGACGTTGTCGCATCGAATCCGTCGTCGTCGATGCCGAACGTCTCGTCGTCCGGTGTCGCTGAGACGTCACCGAACGCGTCACCGTCGTCCGCATCGGCGAAGGCCGTGTCGTCCCCGAAGGCGTCGTCGGTAAACGAATCGTCGGCGAACAGGTCGCCGTCCAACTCGTCGTCGAAGGTATCGTCGGCGAACGGATCCACGTCCTCCACGTCCGTGTCATCGTCGTCGGCGAACGACTCCGCGTCGGAGCCGTCTTCGAACGACATCGTCGAGTCGAACTCGTCCTCGAGAGCCGTGCCGAACCCGTCTTCGAACTCGGTCTCGTCGTCCGATTCGGTTGTACTGTCCGCGTCGTCGAGTCCGTCCGCAGCGTCGGCGGTGATTGCGTCACCGTCGTCCGCTGCACCGACCGGTTCTTCGTCGTCCGTCTCGACCGAGTACGGGGAGTCGTCCGGTTCGACCGACTCGGAGACGCCGTCTTCGGCGTCCGCCGCCGATACGGGATTATCGTCATCGGCTGCATCGACTGCTTCCGACTCCGTCAGCGGTGAGTCTGGTTCGGTAGTTACGTCGGATTCGCTCTCGTCTCCCTCGTCGAACGCGGCGTCCGGTTCGGAACCGACAGCGGTCTCGGACTCGATGTCCGGTTCGGATTCGGTATCCGCCTCGAGTTCCTCGTCCGTGGATTCGGTATCCGGATCGGCTTCGGTATCCGACTCGGAGTCCGCACCGATGTCGGATTCAGCTTCGATCCCCGATTCAACGTCGGTATCCGCCTCGAGTTCCTCGTCCGTGGATTCGGTATCCGAATCGGAATCGATCTCGGGTTCAGCGGCGGCGTCCGCCTCGAGGTCGGTCGCCGGTTCGGTTTCGACTGGCGGCTCCGAATCCGTTGGCTCCGAATCCGCCGTCTCTACATCCGGTGTCGACCCGTCATCGACCGCGATATCGCTGTCGTCGGACTCGAGACTCGTTTCGCTCCCGAGGTCGGTTTCCGTCGCCTCGTCCGCTGGCGACGAATCGGCCTCGTCTTGCGCCGTTGTCGCGTCCGCCGTCACAGCTGTCGACTCGGACTCCTCGCCCGACTCGACCAGCATATCGTCGATGGCCGCCTCGGTCGGCTCCTCGTCGTCGAGGAACGAGCTGTCGTCGATGTCGACCTCGTCGCCGATGAGTTCGTCCATCCCAACCTCGTCGTCATCGTCGAACTCGTCGAACTCGAGCTCGTCGAGTTCGTCCTGCAGTTCGTCGAAGCCGACCATCTCGACCTCGCTTTTGAGTTCGTTGAAGACGGCGTTCGCGTCGTCGACGTCCCCTTCATCGTCCGCGGGTGTGGCCTCGTCGGGTTCGGAGCCTGTATCAGCGTCCGTCTCGGCGTCGGCGCCCGATTCGTCGGCCAGTTCGTCGTCCTCGAGGAGGTCGTCGAACGTCCCGGCGTCGCCCATATCGTCGAACGCGTCGAGTTCGTCGTCGCCGACGTCCTCGACCATCTCGTCTAAGTCGTCGAACTCGTCGAACTCGTCGAGAAGTTCGTCGACCTCGAGATCCTGCGCTTCTTCCGAAGAGATCGCGTCACCCGGCTGGGCCGCCGGTGTGTCGCCGCCCGACTCCGCGTTGCCCTCGCTAGCCGCGGCGGCGACGCGTTCGAACTGCTCGGTCACGTTGACGAGTTCGAACTCGTCGACCTCCTCGACCGGCTCGAGACCCGACGTAATCGCGGTCTCGCCGACGGCGCTGCCGAACACGGCGTCGAACTGTCCGCCGTAGGCGTCGGCTTCGATCTCCGCTCGCGGCGGCTCGGTGCCGATGAGATCGAACGCGTCGATCAGCGCGTCGACGACGAGTTCACCGTTGTTGACGTTCGGACGGTCCGCGATATCGAGTCGGACCAGATACGCGTTGTGTTCGTCGTCCGCGGGCGGCTCGAACCGCTCGAGGACGGACTCGATTTCGCCCGTCGTCGGGACGCCGATCCCGGTTGAATCGATGTCGTCGTCGAGGTGCTCGCGGAGCGCCTCGATCGTCGCCGTCGGATCGGTGTCGATCTCGCCGTCGGTCGAGACTTCGTCGACCATCGTCTCGAGTTCGTCGACGGCGTCGAAGATGACGTCCATCAGTTCGGGCGTCACCTCGAGTTCGTCCTGCCGGACGGCGTCGAGGAGGTCCTCGATCGCGTGTGCGAGATCGCTCGCCGACTCGAGTCCCATCGCGCCACAGTTGCCCTTGAGCGTGTGTGCGACGCGGAAGATGTTCTCCATCGCGTCGTCGTCGGTCGGATCACGCTCGAGCGTGAGCAACGCGTTGTTCAGCTCCGTAATTCGTTCTTCGCTCTCCTGAACGAAGTCGGTTAAATAGTCACTCATCGGTCTCACCGTCCGTGTCGAACGCGTCGACGATCGTCTCGACGAGTTCGGTCGCGGGTGCGATATCGTCGACGCAGCCCGTCTGAATAGCCTGACAGGGGATGCCAAAGACCGGACTCGTCGCTTCGTCCTGTGCGATGGTGTGCCCGCCGGCACGCTTGATAGATTCGATTCCCGCAGCTCCGTCACGGCCCATCCCGGTCAGCACGACGCCACAGAGCGGGTCGACGGCCGTCTCGGCCGCCGACTGCATCGTCACGTCGATCGCCGGCCGCACGCCGTGGATCCGCTCGCCGTCGTCGAGTCGAACGCGAAGGCGGCCGCCGACGTTGTTCGCGACCTCGAGGTGGGCGTCGCCGGGAGCGATCGCCGCCTCGCCGGCGCGAACCAGTTCGCCGTCGCTCGCTTCGCGAACGTCGTACTCGCTGAGGCGGTCGAGCCGCTCGGCGAACCGTTCGGTAAAGCCCTCGGGCATGTGCTGGACGACCAGCACCTTGGCACCGAGGTCGGCCGGGAGCCGTTCGAACAGCGCCTCGACGATCTTCGGGCCGCCGGTCGAGGCGCCGAGGACGACGGTCGGATCGTCCGCGTGATCGCCCTCGAGTTCGATCGGTCCCGGATCGTCGTCTGATTCGCTCTTGCTGCCGGCTCCGGATCCCGGGCTGAACGTTCGTTGGGCGTCGGGGCCAGCCGGTCGATTCGTCGTCGATCCGCCGCTGACTTCGAGGGAGCCTCGCGGGTCGGCTCCGGCTCCGGCGACTGCCCGTCCCGTGACCACGTCGCGGTTCGCCCGGGACGACCGCGTCGCGTACGCGGACGCTGAAGCGCGAGCGAGAGCGATCGAGGAGACATTCGCGTTCGCGAGTTCGTCGACTTTCGCGACGACTTCGCTGCTGAGGTCGGCGAGCGTTCGTCCGTCCGAGCCGTCGGGTTTATGAAGGAAATCGATCGCGCCGCGCTCGAGGGCGTCGAGCGTCGTCTCCGTTCCCTGCTCAGTATGAACGCTCAGCATCAAGATTAGCGTCGGGTTCGTCGCCATAATTCGCTCGAGGGCGTCGATGCCTCCCAGTTCGGGCATCTCGACGTCCATCGTGACGATATCCGGATCGTACGCGGCGGCCGTTTCGATCGCTTCCGACCCGTTCGTCGCGGTCTCGACGTCGTAGCCAGCCTCCGTGAGTGCGTTGTCGACGACTGTCCGCATGAACTGTGAGTCGTCGACAACGAGTACTCGCGTCATGCAGTCGCGACGTCTGTGAGAGCCTTTCTGACGCTGGGTTCTTCGAACGGTTTCGTCACGTAGCCGTCCGCACCAGCTTTCACGGCAAGTTTCATTTTCTCACGCTGCCCGACGCTCGTACACATGATGACTCGGGCGTCCGGATCGATCTTCTTGATCGCGGCGGTCGCCTTGATGCCGTTGCACTTGGGCATCACGATGTCCATCATCACGATATCGGGGTCGTGTTCTTTGTACAGTTTGACTGCTTCGGCGCCGTTGGACGCTTCTCCGAGAATGCGGTAATCCTGTTCCAAAATTTGGCGCAGTAGATTCCGCATAAAATGAGAATCGTCCACGATGAGCACCCCTGTCGACATTCAGTAGTACACCAAACGCTGATAGAAATACAACTACCATAAATGCTGTCTCTCGATTATCAGTCGTGATAAGTGTCGAATACGGGGCAAAGAGCCCGTTCAGACGACGACATCTGAAAACTCGGTTTCGACCCAGTCAGCTACGCTTGCTGTCCGGATGCCAACAGTAGATTCTCGACGTCGAGCAGCGGCGTGCCGTCGACGACGAGTTCCCTGGTCCGTTCGTCGTCGACCTCGGCGGGCCCCGGCTCGGCCGACTCGTCGGTCTCGAGTTCGAAGGGTTTCCCGACGACGGTTCCGGGACCGTCCGGTGACTCTCCTGCCGGTGGCGACGGTGCGGTGGCACCGCCAAAATCGGTCTTGCTGCCGGTTTCGGACGCAATAGATGTCTCCGGCTGACTCGAGGAGACGAGCCGATCGACGTCGGGGGTCGCCTCGCGTTCCTGTTCGATGAGGGCGACCACGAGCGGGTGGGCGAGTGCATCGCCGGAAAGTGGGGACTCCTCCAGCGACGCTTCGTCGTGGACGTCGCTCACGGGAACCGTTTCGACGCCCATCACGTCGTCGACGCGAATGGCTACCGACTGCTGGTCGGCCGGCCTGTCGAGCACCAATAGCCGTTCCCGTCCGACCTGCTCGTGGGTTGCGAGGCCCGGAAAGTGAACGTGCGGGTCGATCACGGCGGTGATCTCTCCCCGAAGGTCGACCATGCCCTCGATTGCGTCGGGGGATCGCGGGACTCGCGTTACCTGTTCGGAGACCTCGGCGAGCGTTTGAATCGCGTCGACCGGCAGCGCGAATCGGTTGTCGCCCAGCCCGAAGTAGACGAACTGTTCGAGTTCCTCTTCGTCCTCGTCCGGGCCGTCCGCGTTCCGACGATCGGGGTCGTCGGCATCGTCGATATCGATTCCGAGAAGTTTTTCGGAGAGATCCGGTACCATGTTCTTGCTCGTCCATCACATTCCAACACTAAAACGTTGACTCCCACGGCGCGTCACACTGCGCTGGCCGCAGTCACCACACGACTGATCGGTCCGGACCAGCGAACCCGAACTGTTTATTTTCCCGCTGCTAAATTTCGTAGCAGCATGGCATCGGCGACAACGCCCGACGATTCCGACGACCCCGTTACCGTCCTCACCTTCGATCTCGAGGACGACCGATACTGCGTCAGAGCTGACGCCGTCGCGTCCGTCTTCGGCGTGACCGACGACGAGCGGATCGCCACGGCGGACGATCCGTGGAACGCTGGCTCGGTCTCGGTCGGGGGCGAACGAGTGCGGGTCGTCGACCTTCCGCGGGCGTTTACGTCGTCGGTTCGAACGACGGCCCGTGTCGAGGAGCCGAAACTCCTCGTCTTCCGCGTCACCGACGCCGACGACGCCTACTACGGCTGGCTCGTCGACGACGTCGACGTCACGCGGACGATCCGGCCGAGCGATCTCGAGAAGACGCGAATGGGTCGACACATGCTCCACGTCAAGGGCCGACTCGAGATCGACGGCGAGGACGTTGTGTGGCTCGACGAACAGGCGATTCACAGCTAACGCTCCGTATCGGTGCTGTTCTCCGTCGGTACCGAAGAAGTGACGAGCGGGTCGCCGACCTCACTTCATGCCCGGCGGCGGCCCGTCGTTAGAATCGTCGTCGATATCGACGTCTAACCCCAGCTCCTCGCGCTGTTCCCGGAGTCGCTTGACCTTCCGGTAGTAGTAGGCGATCCCGATGCCGCCGACGGTGGTGACGACCGCCACCAGACCGATGAACAGCGGGATGTCGCGAGTGAGGTAGTACTGTAAGTTGAGCGTGCTATCCATCTCGTCCCAGGTGAGTCGTTCCCGGTCGTCGACGACTTCCCGTTCGTAGCCGCTGGGATTGACGTCGCCGAACAGGAAGGCGGTCGTTCGGTGCCCTTCGGGAATCGTCACCTCGTAGGAGCCCTCGACGTAGGCCGGCAGCGTGAACGACTTGCGGTCGGCGTCACCCGAGAACGCGAGCGTGCCGTTGCCGTCCGGAACCCGGACGTCGGTACTCGTCTGGCTCTGATCGACGTCTAGCTCCGAGCCCGTCACCTCAGTGCCGTTCGGATACCAGTAGCGGACGCTGTGGATGTCGAGCGCCCGGTCGCTGTAGATGTTGGATCGGTACAGCGAGAGCGACTCCCTGTCCTCCAGTTCGTAGACCGCGCGGAACTCGCCGCTGCTGATCAGGCTCCCGCTCTCGAGATCGATGGCGACGTCGGCGTCACTGTCTCGTAAGTCGTCGTACTCCTGTTCCCGATCGAGGTCCTCGTCGGAGATGCCGCCGAAGATCATCGAACAGCCGGCTAGGCCGACGAGCAAGCCGACCGCGAGCACCGCGAAAACGAGCCGTCGATTCATGTTATGGAACGACACAGCGGAGTTCCGCCGGGAGGTACTCGCCGACGCTCGCCAGCAGGCCAGGCGGGTCGGTGTCCTCGGGGCAGATTACACTCTGCTCGAGGAGTCCGAGTCGCTCGACCGTGACGTAGTCCTGGGCGTGGCCCGCGCGGTTGAGCGTCGCCCGAACCTCTGCGCGAGTCGCGCTGTTGACGTTGAGTCGGCCGTTGCCGCGAGTCCACTCGTAGAGGCGGTCCTGTTCTTCCTCGGCGAGTCGCGGCGGGTCGCCGCCGTCGTCGCCGTTACCGGTGCCGTAGACGAACGTCAGTGGCAGATGCTGGACTAAGCCGTATCGCTCACGAATCTGGATCGGGGAGCCCGGCCCGAGGCCGAGTTCGGCGGCCGGAATCCGGACGCCCTCGCCCTGTCCGGCGTCGAGCACGAAGCCGTCCTCGTCCCAGGACTCGAGCGTGCCGACGTAGGTTTCGCCGACCTCGAGGTCGGGAACGATCTCGCCGAACTCCTCGCGGAGGACGTTGCGCGCGACGGTGGCGTCCTCGCCTTCGATTGTTACGCTCGGGAAGTCGTCGTGGCGGATACCGATCTCGAACTCGACGTCGAGATCGCCGATCTCGTTGTTCACGAGCGAGCGCAGCGAGTCCAGCGCGCGGTCGCGAGCGTCGCCTTCGATATAGAGTTTGGTTGCGAGAACTACCATTAGGCGTCCGCGTCGATGTTGAGTTCGTCCTCGAGCGAGTCGAGGCGGTCGTCCATCGAGTTGACGAGGCGGTCGTTGTCCATCGATTCCAGCGGCGAGCCACACTCGGGGCACTCGAAGCCGAAGTCCATCGCTTCGCCGAACTCGAAGCGGATGGAACAGATCTCACAGAGGTAGAACTCGTGGTTGCGCTCGTACTCCCGACGGTCTTCTAAGGCGTCGTGAAGCCGATACATCTCCTCCTCGAGATTCTCCGGGATGTTGCCGTACTCGAACGTCCAGAGATAGGTGAGCCACCCCGAATCCTCGTCGCGCAGCCGCCGGTAGGTGGCCAGATCGTTTTCGTACAGGATAAACAGCGCCCGCCGCACGTCGTTCAACTCGAGATCCAGATCCTCCGCAAGCTCCTCGTCGGTCACTTCCCCGTCAGGCGGCGCGGCCGCGACGGGCATCCCCTTGGGACCGACCAGCTCGTGCAAGTACTTCTGGATGACTGGATCCTCGAGCAGGTCCTCAAAAGCCATTACCTACGTGTAACGGCATGGAGCCATTAAAGCTTGTCAACTGCTCCGCACACAGCGTCCGATTCGAGCCGACGTGTCGTCTTGCGATAGAGAGTAACATTCACCTTTCCGGACCGCCGTCTTCGAGTCAATGGATACCGACGCCGAAGGCGCCTGCCGAGGCGGTCGTCTCTTCTCGACGATCCATCGCCTCGAGTTCGACGTGCCGTGGCCCCCGAAACACGTCGCCGCGTACGTGATCGACGGTCCTGAACCGATCCTGATCGACGCCGGCACGCCGACCGATGCGGGCGAGGCGGAGCTCACGGCCGGCCTCGAGCAGTTCGACTACGCGATCGACGACATCGACCACGTGCTCGTCACGCACGCCCACAGCGACCACCTCGGACAGGCCGGCACGCTGCGGGACGCCGGCGCGACGATTCACGCGCCGCGGGCGGCCCTCGAGCGACTCGAGCGAAATCCCGAAACGGTCCGCGAGACGGTGCGTGAAACCGCGCGGTCAGTGGGGTATGGCGAGGAAAAGAGTGAGGCGATCGTCGACGAGGAACTCGAGTCGCTGCGACGCGACGTCGAACTGCTCGATCCGGCGACGACCGAACCGATCGACCCGAACGCCGCGTTTTCGATCGGTGGCCGCGAGTTCCGCTCGCTGTTGACGCCGGGCCACGAACTGAACCACCTGAGTTTCGAGACGGAACTCGAGGGGGCGACCGTCCTCTTCTCCGGCGATGCGCTGATCGAGAGCTTCCGCGCCGGGACGTTCCACGCCGGTATGACTCGAGAGACCTACGAGGGCGTCGATCGCTACTACGACGCGATGGATCGGCTCCTGGAGACGACGGCAACCCACGCCTTCCCCGGCCACGGGCCAACGTTCGAGGACCCCCACCGGGTCGTCGGACTCACGCGCGACCGACTCGATAGCTTGGTCGCAGAGACCGAACGAGCGCTCAACGCGGTCAAACCCGCGACGCCCCTGTCGGTCGCCGAGGAGCGCGCCGGCAGCGTTCGCTACATGGCGCCCGTGTTGGATACGATGGGGGCGCTCGGCGCGCTCGAGAATCGGGACGCCGTCACGTACGACCTCGAGGACGGCGTGCGATACTATCGAACGCAGTGAGCGAGAACTCTCGCCGTCCGATCTCGGACGACTGAACGCTTACTCCGTCGAGTCCGCATCCGACGCGTTACCCCTGTTCCGGAGCACGTTCCAGGTGACGGCGAGGAGCAGGGCGACGAACGCCATCGCGAACCCGTAGAAGACGCCCATGGCGATCGCCTCGAAGAGCGTGTGACCGGTCGCCAGCAGGACGATTCCGTTGAGGACGGCGAGCGCCGGGGCGAGCATGAACCACTCGATCGGGGTCCGGGGCAGCGGCGAATCTGAGTCCATACGCCTGCTGCGTTCGCAGACGGTGAAAAACTAGCCCTTCGTCGGTCGGGTCGAATCCCCTCGCCCCCCGAGTCGTGTGACGGCGTCCCGGTTGCCCCCTGACGCTTCGACGCCTCGTCCGCTCGCCGGGCGCTTCCCGCATCGCGTACAGTAACTCGAGTTCGATCGCCGCTCGACGACTCGAGGCCCGCTCGAGTAGCGATTCTCGCGTGCAGCCGCGAGTCCTCGATACTGTTGCCTGCGATATTATCTACGGTGATACAAATGCACCGACAGTTCGCAGATCGGTTTCGCGACGAGGCCGACGGCGAACCGCGCGGACGAGTGCTCCTCGGGGACTACTCGCGACGGCCTCGTCGCTCCCGATCGTCTCACTCGAAACACTAGTGCTATGTACCGGTGTGTCGTTTATATTGACATGACGGAGTCGTTCGCGCAGTCACTTCGATCGGAACTCAGCTTCGAGAATCCGATCGCGTTCGCGGTCGTCCTCGCATTACTGTTCGTCGTAACGGACGCGACGTTGACGACGATCGCCGCGATTCCGATCACGCTGGTCGGTCTAGCTGTCCTCCGGGCCGGACTGACGTCGGCGGGTGCCCCGCGGTACGCCTCCGGAATCGTCGTCGGGGCCATCGTCGCCGCCGTCTGTGGCGCCGCGGCCGTCCTCGAGGGATCGGTCGCGCTCGGACTCCTCGCGCTCGCCGGCGGCTGGCTCTGTCTCGACTCCCTCTACGACCGTCGACACGGCATCGAACGCCCGCGACGGACCGACGATCCGATAGCCGACTACACGATGCGCGAGGGGATGCAGTACGTGACCGACGCGCGAGTGGTCGTCGAGGAACTCCGCGAGTCACCGGTCGCCCTGACACCCGCACAGGTCGCCGACCGGACGTCATTCTCGGACGCGGAGGTCGAGTCGATGCTTACAGACCTCGAGGACGAGAGCGTAATCGAGCGCGTCGGCGCCGACCGTTACACCGTCGACGAGCGGAAAATGGGGCTCAACGGGCTCGTTCGAGACACTCTCTACCGATTCTGTCGGCCGTTTTCGGTGCTTGTTCCGCGCCGGTAGCTACTCCTCGTCCGTCGACTCGACGCGCTTGCCGGTCTCCATCGGAATGACTTCTCGGTCGGCGTTCTCCCACTCGCGCTCGAGTTCGCGGCCCTCGAACAACCGGTCGAGAAAGACGGCCAGGCCGGCGACCTCGGAGTGGGGCTGGTTGGTGACGCCGACGTTCCAGTCGGCTTCCTCGTAGACGTCGAACGGGACCTTCTCGGCCCCGACGACGACGAGAATTGGGTTACCGTCCTCTCGGTGGGCCGCTCGAATGTCGCACTCGACGTCCTGTACCTGCTCGCCGTACATCGTGAGGTGGACGACCCGTCCCTCCCAGTTGCGGATGATTCCCTGCGGCGAGTCGGTGCAGTCGACTTCGAAGGGGCCGCCGAACCGGTCGGTGATGTCCGCGACGGTGTCTCTCGACTGGCCGGCGTTGTCGGGCACCCAGACGCGGTCGGCACCCAGCGCTCGCGCGGTCAGGCCGACGTGGGTCGTCATCCGCTCGTCTCGGCCGGGGCGATGGCCGAGTCGAAGGACGGCGACGTCGGGTTCGTCGTGCATGCTCGAGTGGACTCCCGGACGGGGTTAGGGGGTTTCGCTTTCGGGCCGTTCGCGCCGGTGCCGGCGAACTCTTATATATCTGAACTCTTGTCGTATTCCAGTATGGAAAAGGTAAACGAGGCGGCCGTCGACTGGCGGGAGTACGATCACGGGGAAACGGCATTTCGGCGCAAGGAACTCTCGAGCGCCGTCGACGCCGATGATCTCGGCTGTAGCCTGTACGAACTCCCGCCGGGGATGCGCTCGTGGCCCTACCACTACCACACGGCGAACGAGGAGGCGCTGTACGTCCTTTCGGGGTCGGGGCTCCTTCGAACCGTGGACGGCGAGGTGCCGCTGACGGCCGGCGACTTCGTCACCCTTCCGGCGGACGAAAGCGGCGGTCATCGAATCGTCAATGACGGCGAGGAGTCGCTCCGATACCTGATGCTCTCGACGATGAACGAACCTGACGTCACCGTCTACCCCGAGATGGAGAAGTTCGGCGTCTTCGTCGGCTCGCCGCCGGGTGGCCGCGACGAACGGACGTTCGACGGCTACTATCGAATCGGCGACGACGTAGACTACTGGGAAGAGTAACCGGCACTCCGGTCGTCGATAAGCTTTTTCGATCCCCTGCGAAAGGATCACGCAATGACCGACCTCGCACACCGGTGGGTGACCGGGCGATGACGAGCGTTCGCGAGTGGATCCGGGAGGCCCGGGAGGACCGCTGGGGACTGCTGGTCGATCTGGTGTTCGCGATCGTCTGGGTGACGGTCGTCGATCTCATCTTTCGCGTCCTCGAGGGCCCCGACTGGGCGTACTACCTGTTCATGCTTGCGGGGATCGCCGCCTACTTCCTCTTTTTTATGAGCCTCGAGTTGGCGACGTCGGAGCGCTGATCGCGGCGGACTCACCGCTCGCGTCTCGAACTGAGCGCATCGCAAAAAAAGCGAGTCGAGCGGTCACAGGAGGTAACTCGACTCGAGTCGCGGCGTCAGTCCTTTCGGATGTCGACCACGAGGACCGGAATGTCCGTCGTCCGCAGCGTTCGCTCGGCGACGCTGCCGAGCAGGACGCGTTTGACGCCGCCGCGGCCGGCCGACCCCATGACGATGAGGTCGACGTCGTGGTTGTCGGCGTAGTCCGCTATGCGGGCGTGTGGCTGGCCGGCGACGACGGATTCGGTCACCTCGAGGCCGCGTTCGCGCGCCTGGCTGGCGACGCTCCCGGTCGCTTTGTTGGCTCGCTCTTGTACTTCGGGCATCTCGTCGTACCTGCCCTGTCGGATGCGGTCGACCTGTTCGGTGCCGAGGCTGATGTCCATCGCGCTGGTGTCGACGACGTACAGCGCGTGGACGGCGGCGTCGTACTTCTCGGCCAGATCGATCGCGTGGTGGACTGCGTTCGTTGCTACGTCGCTACCGTCAGTGGGAACGAGTATCGTATCGTACATTGTTAGTCGTCTGCTGGGGTGCCGCCGTTAGCGGCGGCGTCTTCGGCCGATTCCATCTGGCTCATCGGTTCTGGGCTGTGACACTGTCGAACGAGGCGTTTGATGTCTTCTGGGGGCTCGTCCGTGAGCACCGAGACGACGATGATGGTCGCGAAGACGACCGGCACGCCGATCAGCGCCGACGAGGTGCCCGGAAGATAGGTCGCGACCCCGGGAAGGACCGCCTCTTCGACGCCGGTGTACATCGGAATCGCGGTGTCGTTCAGGATCGCGCCGAACGAGATCAGGATGCCGACGATCATCCCCGAGAGGGCGCCCTCTCGAGTCGTGTTCTCCCACCAGAGTCCGAGGAAGAACACGGGGAAGAAGACGGTGCCGGCGATCGCGAACGACATCGCGACGAGTTCGCCGATCAGCGCCGGCGGATTCAGCCCGATGAGCGCGACGAGGATACCGATCCCGACGATCGTCGCGCGGCCGACGATCATCTGCTCGCGCTGGGTCGCGTCTTCCTTGTACAGGTTGGTGTAGATGTCGTGGGCCGCCGCCGAGGAGGCGGTGATGAACAGCCCGGCCGTCGTCGCGAGCGCGGCGGCGACCGCACCGGCCGCGACAAGTCCGACGAGCCACGTTGGCAGGTCGGCGAGTTGGGCGGTCAACACGACCAGCGCGTCGGCCTCGGAGCCGGCCATGTCGGTGAAGCCCTCGCCGCCGCTGACCTCACTGTCGTAGAGGAGTCCGCCGAACGCGGCGTAGGTGGCCGTTCCCCAGTACAGCAGGCAGATGAAGAACAGGCCCCAGACGGTCGACCAGCGAGCGGTACGCTCGTTGTCGACCGTGTAGAACCGCACGAGGACGTGCGGGAGCCCGCAAGTCCCCACGATCAGACTGAACGCCAGGGCGATCCAGGCGTAGTAGCTCGCGTTCGCGAACGGCTCGACGAACTGGGCCTCGATGCTCGCCGCTTCGGCGACCTGCGGCCCGGCCTCTAAGTACGGCAGCGCGGTGGACCAACCCTGTGTCCAGCCGGTGGCGTACAGACCGAGAGTGAACGCGATGATGAGGATGACGTACTGGATGGCCATGTTCTTCGTCGTCCCCAGCATGCCCGAGAGGGCGACGTAGCCGATGGTGACGGCCATCAGCAGGATGACGCCGGCCTCGTAGGAGATGCCGAAGATGTACTGAGCCATCAGTCCCATCCCGCTTGCCTGTCCGATCGCGTAGGTGAACGCAATCGCGAGCGTGGTGAACGCGGCGATCCCGCGCGCCCAGTCGGAGTAGAACCGGTCACCGACGAAGTCGGGGGCCGTGTACTTCCCGAACCGGCGGAACTGGGCGGCCAGGAAGATGAGCAGGATGAAGTATCCCGTCGTCCAGCCGACGACGTACGCCAGCCCGAAGTAGCCCGCCGTCGCGACGAGCGCCGCCACGCCGAGGTACGACGCGGCGCTCATCCAGTTGGCGCCGATCGCCATCCCGTTCTCGATCGAGCCGATGGATCGTCCCGCGACCCACAGCTCGTCGACCGCGGCGACGCGGAAGAAGTAGCCGACGCCGAGGAACAGCGCCAGCATCGCGGCAACCGTCAGCGCCGGCACCAGTTTGAACTCGCCTACGTCGAGGGCGGTTTCCTGCAGGATCACCGGATCGACGGCCTCGATCATTCGGACTCACCTCCGTCCGCGGCGACGGCGCTGCCGGACTCGGTTTCCTCGTCGTGAGAGATATCGTACTTGCTGTCGAGGCGGTCGCGCTGCATGGCGTAGGCGACCGAGAGCAGCAAGGCCGCAAGCGGCGTGAAGATCGCCGTCATGACGAAGTGGAGCGGGAACCCGTTCAGGACGGTCGTCTCGGTCATGAGCTCCGGCGCGAACAGCGTCGCCGTCGTCGGCCCGAAGACGACGATGATCCACGCGATGAACGAGAGCCAGATCACCCGCAGGTGATCCCGCATGAACGGCGTCGCCGGCTTGAATATGTTTATCTCCTTATCGAGGTACGCTTCCGTCGTGACACCGCCGTCCGTTTCGGCGGTCGGCTCCGAACCTTGAGAGCTATTGTCTGACATGTAGTGTTGTCCGTGTGTGTTGCTGTCTGTATTTTCGTGACTGTGATTTCGTGTGAAAGAAGCCGGTCGACTTAGTCGAGGTCGACCTGTTCTGCGATCTCGTCGACGACCTCCGGATTCCGCAGCGTGGAGGTGTTACCCAACTCGTCGCCGCTCGCGATGTTCTCCAGCAAGCGCCGCATGATTTTGCCCGAGCGCGTCTTCGGCAGTTCCGGCGTGAAGATGACCTCTTCCGGTTTCGCGATCGGGCCGATCGAATCGAGGACGCCCTGGACGACGCGCTCCTCGAGTTCGTCGCCGGTTTCGTAGCCGTCTTCGGGGATGGCGTAGACGTAGACGGCTTCGCCTTTGACCTCGTGGTCGCCGCCGACGACGGCGGCTTCGGCGATGCCTTCGACGCCGACGACGGCCGACTCGATCTCCATCGTCCCGAGTCGGTGTCCGGAGACGTTGATCACGTCGTCGACCCGGCCGAGGACGGTGATGAAGCCGTCTTCGTCGATCTTCGCCCCGTCCTCGGGGAAGTAGACCCACTCGTCGGCCTCCTCGTCGGAGTACTCGGCCCAGTACTCGCTGATGAACCGCTCGTCGTTGTTGTACAACGTCCGAAGCATCCCGGGCCACGGGTTGTTGATCGTGACGTAGCCGGCCTCGCCGGCCGATATTTCGTTCCCTTCCGCATCGACGATTCGGGCGTCGATTCCCGGTAGCGGCGGCCCGGCGGAGCCGGGTTTCATCTTGCTGATTCCCGGGAGCGTCGTGATCATCATGCCGCCGGTTTCGGTCTGCCACCACGTGTCGACGATGGGGCAGTTCTCGCCGCCGATGTGCTTGTAGTACCACTTCCACGCCCGCGGGTTGATCGGCTCACCCACGGTGCCGAGCAAGCGGAGCGACGACAGGTCGTGTTCGGCGGGGTACTGCTCGCCCCACTTCATAAAGGCCCGAATCGCCGTCGGCGCGGTGTAGAAGATGTCGACCTCGTTCTTCTCGACGAGTTCCCACATTCGGTCCTTCTCGGGGTAGTCCGGCGTCCCCTCGTACATCATCGTCGTGGTCCCGAGCGCGAGCGGGCCGTAGACGATGTAGGAGTGGCCCGTGATCCAGCCGATGTCGGCCGCACACCAGTAGGTGTCGTCGGGCTTGACGTCGAGGACGGCGTGGCTCGTCCACGCGCTGTAGGCCAGATAGCCGCCCGTGGTGTGTTTGACGCCCTTCGGCTTGCCGGTCGTCCCCGAGGTGTACATCAGGAACAGCATGTCCTCGGCGTCCCTCGAGACCGGATCGACGCTCGCGCCCGCCTGTTCGGCGACGAGGTCGTCGTAGTCGTGCTGGTTCTCCGCGAGGTCGTGTTCTAAGTCGTCGCCCAGTCGGTCGACGACCACGACGTCGGAGACCTCGTGCTCGACGCCTTCGAGCCCCTCGTTGGCCTTGGAGATGTGATCGAGCGCGTCGCCGCGACGGTAGTAGCCGTCGCAGGTGACGAGATACTCGCTCTCGCCGGCGTTCATCCGCGTCGCGAGCGCGTCCGCGGAGAACCCAGCGAAGACGACCGCGTGTGGGGCGCCGATTCGGGCACACGCGAGCATCGCGATCGGGAGCTCCGGGATCATCGGCAGGTAGAGGGTGACGACGTCGTCCTCCTCGACGCCGAGCTCGCGAAGCGTCGCGGCGAACTCCTCGACCTCCTCAAGCAGTTCGCTGTAGGTGTAGCTGCGCGTCTCGCCGAGTTCACCCTCCCACTCGATCGCGACGTCGTCGGCGCGGTCGCCTTCGACGTGGCGGTCGATACAGTTGTACGAGGCGTTCAGCGTCCCGTTCGTGAACCACTCGTAGAACGGCGCGTTATCGTCGTCGAGGACGGTGTCGTACTCCTCTTCCCACGACAACAGATCGGCGGCCCGCTCCCAGCAGTCGGGCCAGTTCTCCTCGAACTCATCGTAGATTCCCGGGTCCGTGACGTTCGCCTGTTCGACGAACGACTCGGGGGGCTCGAACGTCTCCTGTTCCTCGAGACGGGCCTCGAGGTTGGCATCCTCCTGTGACATGATACACCAACTCAATACACAACCGGTATAGTAAAGTCGGCATCTAGTTGTGCAAAATCGGGCCGAATACCTAGGGGATATTGACTGTATTAGGATACTATAGTCGGTTATATGGGGGAGGGTTACCCCGCTGAGCGCCCGCGCGACGCGGCAGCGCGGACCGTCCGCGAAACAATCAGGTGAACGACATAGGTGGCTACGTAGACACAAGGCCGCCGCTCTAGAGGTGTAGTGTCGATTCGGCGGCAGTCGACGCCGGCCCGTTATGTGGACTCTGCCGATCCGTTATCTTCGTCCGGGTCGTCCAAGAACGTTCGCAGGAGTTCGTGTTGGCCCTTTCGCAGGTGGTTGTGGAGCGTCGGCGAGGAGATTCCCATCGCGTCGGCGATCTCCTCGGCCGTACTCTCCCGCGGCCAGTCGTAGTAGCCGCCGGAGTACGCCGCCCGAAGCGACGCCGCCTGCCGATCGGTCAGTCGATCCTCGAGCCCCTCGCGGAACTCGCGGGCGGTCTGGACCGTCCGTTCGACCTCGCGTTTGCCGACCAGTTCGGAGTCGGGGAACGCGGCCCGAAGCCCGGTGACGATGGTCCGGACGTCCGCGTCGGCCGCACACTCGGCGGTCAGCGTCGTCACGCCACCTTCGGTGACGGCCTCGAGAACGGTGACGCCGTACTCTGTGAGCGTCAGCGCTGGGGACGAGCCACAGACGACGAACTCGACGCGCCAGCCGTCCTCGTCGGTTTCGACCAGCCGACAGTCGGCGACGCCGGGATCGTCCGCGGCGAGTTCGAAGACGTCGGCCGGCGACGCACCCTCGAGACGCAGGTAGTACAGCTGCGTCGACTCCGAGACCGGGACGAGCGAGTCGAGTTCGAACCGACAGCCGAACCGCCGCGAGGCGTTGACGAAGATCGAGTCGGCGTCGCGACAGTCGAACTCGAGTTCGACGACGTTGTCCGACAGCAGGAGGTTCCGCCGTCGGATCGCGGCGATCGCGTAGCCGACCTGCCGGCCGATGGTCTCGAGCCACCGTCGCTCGTCCGGATCGAACGCCCCCGCACGCTCGGTCGCGACGGAGAGGGTGCCGTACACCGTGTCGCCGTAGGTTAGCGGAACGCGTGCGACGGCGCCCGTCCCGTCGTTCGATTCGCCGCCCTCGTCCCGGTCCGTCATAAGGGGGACGTCGGTCGCGACTGAGACCGTCGTCTCGCGTTCGTTACCCGTCCGTTCGGCCTCCGCTCCCGGCCCGTCGGGATCGGTCGCCGTCCACTCGCCGTCCGCGAGATCGGTCGTCGACACCGTCTCCTCGCGCCACTGCTCCGGAACCAGGTGGGTGACGGCGTCGGGGTCGATCCCGCTCGAGACCCGCCACTCCCGCCGCTGGTTCGAGTGCGTCGCCCGGTCGATCCAGGCGCACTCGTAGGCTCGGCCGTCCGCCAGCGCGGCGCAGGTATCGGTCTCGATCTCCTCGTGGTCGGTCGATTCGAACAGCGATCGAGTGACCGCGCGGTGGGCCGTCGCGACCGCGTATCGATCCTCGAGTTCGTCCCGGCGCGCTCGGACCGACTCGACCTCTTCGTGGACGGCCGAGGCGTCGCGGACGAAGACGGCGAACCCGCGGTGGCGGCCCTGCTCGTCTCGCAGCGGCGAGACGACTTCGGTCGCCCGGAACCGCGTGCCGTCCTCGTGAATGCGCCAGCCGTCGGTCTCGGTTCCGGAGTCCTCGAGGGCCGCCGCGAGCGTCCGCTCGGGAACGCCGTCGTCGACGGCGTCGTCGGTGTAGAACGTCGAAATATGCGTGCCGACGATCTCGCCGGCCCGGTAGCCGAACATGGCGGCCGCACTTCGGTTCCAGCGTTCGACGTAGCCGTCGGCGTCGAGTCGCAACAGAGCGTACCGGTCGCTCGCGGCGAGCAGTAGGCGGATGACGCTGTCGTCGCTCACCATCGGCCCAGTTCCGGCTCCCGATCCGCCGCGACCGGGGCCAGACGGCCGTTCCGCGGCGTCGAAGGCGTCGACGATCTCCGCGTCGGTCGGCTCGGGGAGGTAGGGCTCGAGGGCCTCGAAGCTCCGCCAGCCGCCGACGGTCTTGACGACGCGCGGGTTGACTGCGTGATCGACGAGCGCGGTTCGAGCGAAGTACTGCCGGAGATCGCTCGTCGAGGCGTCGGCGAGCGTCGGCTGGTCGAGGAACTCGGCGGCCCGATCGGCGACCTCCGATACCAGCATCTGGAGTCGGCGCGCCGTGACGGGAAAGATCCGGTCGTCGGTCGACAGCCCGTTGCTTCTGGCGTACCGGCGCAGTTCTCGCTCGACGTGGGTTGGCAGGTAGGCGGTTCGTCCCGAGCCGTCGTCGACGGCCGGCACCCGAACGAGGTACCTCGGTGGATCGATGCGGACCTGTTCGACGTCGTCGACGGTGAGTTCGGTGAGCTCCGTCGGTCGAAGCCCGACGTCGCCACAGAGGCGGACGACGAGCGCCTCGCGGTAGGTTTCGGCGGCGTCGAGGAGCGACTCGTACTGACTCCGTGAGAGCGTCGCCGAGTCCGGCTCCTCGAGACTCATTGTTCGCTCGTTCAAGTGGCGCGAATATAATTCTATCGACGTTCCCGCCGATTACAACTCGGAACGCGATTCTTCCACCGCCACCGGCTCGCTATTCCGTTTCGCCTCATTTGAATCACCGAAACAGGTTCCAAATCGGCTCACTCCTCGCGAATCTCGGCCTGAATTTCGCCGACGATCTCCGGGTTCCGGAGCGCGCTGGTGTCGCCGAGTTCCTCGTCGTTCGCAACGTCCTCGAGTAGCCGTCGCATGATCTTCCCCGAACGCGTCTTCGGGAGTTCGGGCGTGAAGAGGACGTCCGTCGGGCGAGCGATCGGTCCGATCGCCGCCTCGATGCTGTCGACTATCGCGTCGCGGACCTCGTCCTGGTCGCCGTAGCCGCTTTCGGTGCTGACGTACGCTTGAACGTCGGTTCCGTTCGTCTCGCTCGAGCGGCCGACGACGGCGGCTTCGGCGACGCCCTCGACGCCGGTGATCGCGCTCTCGATCTCCATCGTGCTCAGGCGGCGGCCGGAGACGTTGATCACGTCGTCGACCCGGCCGAGGACGGTGATGTAGCCGTCCTCGTCGATGCGAGCGGCGTCGCCGCTGCCGTACCACCACTCCCCGCGGTCGGGGGCCGAAAACTGGTCCCAGTACTCCGTGCGGAACCGGTCGTCGCCGTCGTAGAGCGTTCGGACCATCCCCGGCCACGGTTTGGCGATGGTGAGGTAGCCGGACTCGCCGGGATCGACCGGGTCGCCCGATTCGTCGACGACGCGAACGTCGATTCCCGGTAGCGGCGGCCCGGCAGCGCCGGGTTTCATCTCGTCGACGCCCGGTAGCGTCGAGATCGTCACCGCTCCGGTCTCGGTCTGCCACCACGTGTCGACGACCGGGCACTCGCCGTCGCCGACGTGTTCGTAGTACCAGTTCCACGGGCGGGGGCTGATCGGTTCGCCGACGGTGCCGAGTAGCCGCAGCGATGAGAGGTCGTGGCGGTCGGGATAGTCCTCACCCCACTTCATGAACGCCCGAATCGCCGTCGGCGCGGTGTAGAAGATGTCGACGGCGTTCCGATCGACGATCTCCCAGAGCCGATCCCGGTCGGGGTAGTCCGGGGTCCCCTCGTACATCACCGTCGTCGTCCCCAGCGCGAGGGGTCCGTAGACGATGTAGGAGTGGCCCGTAATCCAACCGATATCGGCCGCACACCAGTAGGTATCCTCGGGTTTGACGTCCAGGACCGCGTGGCTCGTCCACGCGACGTGGGAGAGGTAGCCCCCCGTCGTGTGGACGACGCCTTTCGGCTCGCCCGTCGTCCCCGAGGTGTACATCAGGAACAGCATATCCTCGGCGTCTCTCGGGACGGGGTCGACTGTTTCGCCCGCGAACTCCTCGCGGAGGTCGTGGTAGTCGAACTCGTCGTCCCCGAGGACGTGCGGGAGGTCCTCGCCGAGTCGGTCGACGACGACCGTTCGAACGTCCTGTGCGAGTTTGAGCCGGGCGTTGTCGGCCTTGCTCTTCTGGTTAAAGGCGTCGCCGCGACGGTAGTAGCCGTCGCAGGTGACGAGATACTCGCTCTCGCTGGCGTCCATCCGCGTCGCGAGCGCGTCCGCCGACAGCCCGGCGAAGACGACGCTGTGTGGGGCGCCGATCCGAGCGCACGCGAGCATCGCGATCGGGAGCTCCGGGATCATCGGGAGATAGATCGTCACCACGTCGTCCTCCTCGACGCCTAACTCCCGGAGGGCCGCGGCGAACTCGTTGATCGCGACGTACAGATCCCGGTAGGTGTACGTCTTCCGGTCGCCGTGTTTTCCCTCCCAGCGAATTGCGGTGTGGGTCTTGCGGCCCGCCTCGAGGTGGCGGTCGACGCAGTTTTCGGCCGCGTTCAGTTGCCCGCCGGTGAACCACCGGTAGAAAGGAGCGTCTTCGTCCTCGAGGACGGTCTCGTACGGCCGGTTCCAGGAGAGCAAGTCGGCTGCACGTTCCCAGCAGTCGGGCCAGTTGGCGTCGAACTCGTCGTAGATGCCCGGATCCGTAACGTTCGCCTGTTCGACGAACGACGGTGGCGGGCTGCGGCGGGATCCGGTGAGGACGGGACGGTCGCCTCCCCACCCGTTCCGATCGACCATAGTACGTTCGAACCGTGGATAGTCAGGGGAATAAACGTTCCTCCCGTCCGTGGATCTCGGCTGGCAGCCCGGGGTTTCTAACCCCCCGTTCTCGCTTCGACCGAGGACGGATCTCGATGGATGCGCCGGTCGTCCGAGCGGTCACTCGATCGTCGAGTCGATGTCGGCTAGCTCCGACGGAT
Organism: Natronorubrum amylolyticum; assembly: GCF_052040145.1. Classification (NCBI taxonomy): domain Archaea; kingdom Methanobacteriati; phylum Methanobacteriota; class Halobacteria; order Halobacteriales; family Natrialbaceae; genus Natronorubrum; species Natronorubrum amylolyticum. The sequence goes on along the minus strand of NZ_JBPPFW010000001.1, from coordinate 758,985 downwards.
CGATCTCTCCGCCGGGTTCGCGGACGACGTAGACGTCGTATCGGTGGTCGCTGGCGACGGGGTTGCCGACGCTCGACTGCGGGGCGATCACCGAGCCGGCGTTCTCCGAGCCGATGAACACCACCGAGGCACCGATTTCGGCGGCGAGACGCCGGATCTCTCGGACGACGTTCGTCGTCGACGTCGCCGTGGGTTCGTCGGAGCTGACGCGCTCCGTCCGGTAGGTCGCTTCCGGTGCGATCTCGCTCGCTCGGTTCTGAATGCCCGTTTCGATGGCGTCGGGGTTGAACGGCTCTCCCTCCGTAATCCACCCTCGATCTCTCGCGTACTCCGCGTCGTCGGGGATCACCGTCAGCACGACGAGTTCCTCGTCGAGGAGGTCGCCGAACGTCGAGGCTTTCTCGAGCGCTTTGCTCGCGAGCGGCGATGCATCGAAGGGGACGAGTAACGTCATGCCACTATCTGCGACGACACTCGAGGTAAATGTTCGGCCTCCGACAACGAGTCGAGGCGTTACTGGCTGGGTTCGGCTCCGCCGACTACCAGGACCGGCCGCGCCGCGGTTCTGACGACCCGGTCGACGGTGCTTCCGAGGAGCGCGCCGCGGAGCGACGAGCGGCCGCGCGCTCCGATAACGATCGCATCAATACCTCGCTCGTCGGCGTACGCGACGATTTCCTCGGACGGCACGCCGGTTCGGATCTCCGTCTCGACCGGGACGTCGGCATCGGCAGCCGATTCCGCGATATCCTCGAGCGTCGCCGTGGCCTGCTCCCGGCGTCGTCGATCGACCTCGGCCGGGTCGACGATGGCGTTGTCGTACTCGGTCCGGCTCTCGAGGACGGCGATCGCACTCAGCGTGGCGTCGACCTGTCGGGCGAGTTCGATCGCGTGTTCGACGGCCTCGGCCGCCGTCTCGCTCCCGTCCGTCGCGACGAGGATCGCGTCGTACATGCCCTCTCGTTTGCCCCGCTGAACCAAAGCCCTACGCCCGATTCGAGCAGAACGGCGCGACCGCGCGGGTTCGGCCGAAACCTCGTAGCACTATAGTAACAACTGAAACGATTTACACACCGATCGCAACGCCGTCTTGCGATCGGGTGTGCATCGACTTTCAGCGGCTACTATATATGCCGCGGGACGTAGGCCCGGGTATGACCGAGGAAGTCCCGGTAACTCGGACGGATCTGCTCGTCCTCGTGGCCGTCTCGCTTGGTGGCGGATTTCTCATCGCGTGGGGCACGGTCTCGCTCGAACTCACTCCACGGTTCGTCAACGCCGTGTTCGTCGGCGCAGTGATGCTCGCGTTCTTCCTGTTCATCCCCATCATGGGAATCCGACTCTTCGTCGACGATTGGAAGCAAGACGAGTGATCCGACCCGCCGAGACTCACGTTGCCCCAGTCACTCGTCGTCGGCCGGCGCTCGAGCGCCGACCACCGCGACGACGTTTCTGACGTAACGCATGCTCGTCGCGATCGCCATCACGGCGTCCATCAGGGCCTGCTGGCTGGCCCCGTCGGGGTAGAGCCGATACTCGACCTGAACGGTCTCGGCGCGTCGAAGCTGGCAGGACTCTCCCGCCGAGTCGAGAAACGTATAGAACCCCGGCGTCGCCGCCAACATCGGTCCGACGTACTCGAGGAGTTCGCTTCGTCGCTGATCGTCCCGGAGGAGGTCTTTCGTCCGCTCGGTATCGAAGCCGCTCCGACCGACGATTCTGACCGGATCCCACTCACCTTCTTTGATGACGTGGACCGGCAGCTGTGAGAGTTCGACCTGTAGGTTGAACGCCGTCTCCTCGTCGGTGTGGGCGGTTACGTCGCGAATCGCCGTCTCGTCCAGCCACTCGCGGACCTGCGTCTCGCTAACGTGTCTCATATGCGGGTCGAACGCCGGGACGGCGGATAAGGGTTCAGCGGTCCTGTGCCGGCTACACGCGGTGTGCGGTGTGGCTCGAGGCGACGATCAGTGTTTGTCGGGCATCGTCGAGTGACGGGCAGGCGCTTTCATATCGGCGCGCTCCGAGGGCGGTGGTGCCATCGTGGAGTGGCGCGTCGCCCCGCCGGACGACGTCCCGCGGTCCTGATCCGAGCCGAGTCCCGATCCGAGCAGCCCGTCGTCTTCGTCCTCCTCGTCGGCTTCCGCATCGTCTTCGTCGTCAGTTTCGCTTCCGACGGAGCTGGCAGACCGTTCCTGCAGTCGGTCCTGCAGCCCCTCGAGGTCGTCGCCGACGTCCGAGAACGTCGACTCCATCGTCGACCGAAGCTTGTCGCCGATGGAATCGCCCGTATCGGCGTCGTCTGATTCCGTCTCCGCTTCGTCCTCGCTTCCGAGGGCCTCACTGGCACCGTCGGCGACCGACTCGACCGTCTCTCGAACACCACCCTCGTCCTCGCCTCCGCTTTCGGACTCGTCCCCACCTTCCCCTCCGAGCGCCTCACTAGCACCTTCGGCGACCGATTCGACGGCTTCTCGAGCCCCACCGCTCTCGCTTTCGGACTCGTCTTTGTCCCCATCGCCGGTGACCGACCCGACTGCCTCCTGAACGACACCACCCCCACTTTCGGACTCGGGTTCCTCCTCGCCGTCGGCCGATGCGTCGCTGTCACCGTCGCCGGTGACCGACTCGACCGCCTTCTGGACGATTCCACCTTCGCTCTCGGACTCGTCCCCCTCTTCGTCGGCGTCCGCGTCGTCGTCAGCCGCAGCCGCATCGTCGGGTTCGCCACCCTCGTCGTCCGCCGTCTCGGACTCGTCCGCCTCCTCGCCCGCTCCGTCGTCGATCGACTGCTGTATCGCTCCGACGGCCCCCTCGAGCGCACCGTCGTCGTCCCCGTCGGAGAGGTTCCCGAGGTGGAGCAGCCGCTGTAGTTCTTCGACCTGTTCGGGGTCACCCTGTGCGATGGCCGCCGGAAGCGAATCGGGTTCGCTGCCGTCCGGCAGTTCGTCCAGCCCGACCGCCTCGAGGAGGTCGTCCGGGTCGGACGATTCGAGGAGGTCGCTCGCCCGCTCGGCGGTCTCGAGCAAGTCGGGGCCGTCAGACTCGTCGTCGGCGATCATCGACCCGCTCGCTGTCTCGGCGTCGTGCAGTATCTCGCTCACCTGTTCGTGGAGGTCCTGGCTCATAGTGTCTCTCTGTCGCTGTCGATCGGCGTTCGGGCGTCGGTTCGCAGTACGGTGATCTCGGCCGATGAACGCCCGAGGGACGGCGATCGGTTACTCGGCTTCGGCTTCCGCTTCCGAGTTCTCGTCGTTCGACTCGTCGCCCTCGTCCGTCACCGCCGCAATGATCTCCTCGGTCATCTTCTCGCGGCTGAGGTTCGCCTTCACGTCGACGTCTTTAGCCACCGACTGCAGATCCTCGTAAGACATGACACCGAGGAAGTCCTCGAGGGTGTCCCGTCTGAGATCTTCGATGTCCTCGACGGAGGCGTCGGAGTCCTCGCCGGCGCTCTCGTCGGCATCCTCGTCCGTCGATTCGGATTCCTCCGCGTCCTCGTCCTCGCTTTCGGACTCCGCCGCTTCGTCTTCGGTGTCAGCTTCCTCTTCCGTCGCATCCGTCTCTTCGTCTTCAGCGTCGGTTTCCTCCGCCGCTTCGTCGTCCATCTGGTCGGCATCCGACTCTTCGTCTTCGGAGTCGACGTCTTCCTCCTCTGCGTCCGACTCTTCGTCTTCGGATCCAGCCTCTTCCCCTTCGGACGCCTCGTCGGCCTCAAGGAACTCGTCGAGGCCGCTGCTTTCGCTGACCTCCTCGACGACCGACTCGATCGAGTCCGCGGCATCGGAGTCCGTCTCCTCGGAGTCGTCGTCGCTCTCGGACTCCGATTCCGCGTCGGAGTCGGTCTCCAGGAGCCCCTCGAGATCGCTTCCCTCGGTCGCACTCTGGGCTAGCGACTTGACCGACTCCTTGGCCTCGTTCTGCTCGACCGTTTCCGCGATGCCGTCGCGGATCGCCGACTTGAGGTCCGACTGCACCTCCTTACGGTCTTTCTCCTCGTCGATCCCCGCGGCGATCGATTCGTGGATCCCGCGACCGATCGAGGCGCCGAGTTCGCGACCGACGCGTTCGCCGAACTCGCGACCCACCGCGGCGCCGATGTCGCCGCCGTCGATGTTGTCCTCGAGGCTCCCGTCGCCGAGCAGGTCGGCCACGTCGATCTGGTTGCTTACCTCCTGGGCGACCATCTCCTTGAGGCCGCCGTCACTCATGGGAGACACCTCGACAGGCACTCGTTCCCGCGTCGAAGGGGTGGTTCGTCGCCATGGTTACTCCTCCTCGTCCTCCTCCTCTGAGTCGTCTCCGGCCTCCGTCTCGTCGCTCGAACCTTCCTCGTCGGACCCCTCCGCTTCACTCTCGTCTGCCGATGATTCATCGTCCGCCTCAGCGTCTTCGTCCTCGGACTCGTCCGTCTCTTCCGCATCGGATTCGTCGGCTTCTTCCTCCTCCTCTTCAGTTTCGTCGTCAGACTCGGCTTCCTCGTCGTCGCTGTCCGCTTCGTCGTCTTCGTCCTCATCCTCTGCCTCTTGCTCGTCCGCTTCGTCGTCCTCCTCGTCGGGGCTGAGGAGTTCGTCGACGACCATATCGCCGATCGTCCGTCCGATGGATTCGCCGACCTTTCGGCCGACGAGCGCACCGATCTGTCCGCCGATGGCCTCCCCTAGCGGCTGATCTTCGTCGATCTCGTCCTCCCACTGGGTACCCTCGATCAGTTCGTTGACGTTGACGTTCTCGGTGACTTTTTCGAAATCGATGCGCTGCGCTATCGACGGTGATTCGGATTCTTCGCTCATGATTAGGCTGCCTCCTGTGATGCTGCACCGGGCTGGTCACCCGATTCCTCCTGTTCGTCGTCCGGTTCCAACTGCTCGATCACTTGTTCGATTACCTGGCTCACGATCATCGCCACGAGGTCTTCGATCGGGAACCCGGGGATGAGTCCGAGTAGCTTCTCCTTCAGCCAACTCGTCGCCGCGGAGATCCGTCCGGCAGACTCCTCTTCTGCAGTCTCTTCTTCCTCCGCCGGCTCGGCGTCGCTTTCTTCGCCCTCGTCGGCCGCTTCTTCGGCGTCATCCTCGGCGGCCGGCTCCTCGTCTGCACCGCCGAAGAGCCCGCGGAGCCACTCGATCGGCTTGCTGGCGATTCCCTTCAGCCAACTCGCGAGCGAGGAGAGCCGGCCGCCGGATTCGGCCTCCTCCTCAGCTTCTTCGTCCGCCGCAGCGTCCTCGTCTGCTGCCTCCTCACCACCGATGCCGAGGAGCTTGTTCAGCAGTTCCTTCGGTTTGCTCAGCAATCCACTGAGGAACTTCTTCGGCTTCTCCAGCAGCCCGCTGAGCAGTTCCTTCGGCTTCTCGAGTAGTCCGCTGAGGAGCTCCTTTGCCTTCCCCGGAACTTTCTTGAGCAGTTCCAGCGGCTTCTTCAGCAGCGACTTCGCCTTGTCCAACATCGCACCGGGTCCATCCAGCAGACCCGTGACCGCAGAGAGGAGGTTTCCGAGCAGGTTGTTCCCGCCCGGACGAGCCGAGATATCGAGCGTAACCGGGTTCAGGTTGACCTCGAGACCGAGTACGTCGAGAAACAGTCCGTCGAGATCGAGGTGCAGGACGCCGGAGGCGTCGTCGCCCTCGTACACCACTTCGGCATCGTCGGCGTGGCCCTCCTCGCGGTCGTCTTCGACGAGGTCGCCGGTATCGTCCAATGCGTCCTCGTCTTCCTCTTCAGATTCCTCCTCGGCCTCCTCTTCCTCGGCTTCCTCTTCCTCTTCAGATTCCTCCTCCTCTGCTTCTTCCTCGTCTTCAGCTTCTTCCTCTTCAGATTCCTCCTCGGCCTCCTCTTCCTCGGCTTCCTCCTCCTCTGCTTCTTCCTCGTCTTCAGCTTCTTCCTCTTCAGATTCCTCCTCGGCCTCCTCTTCCTCGGCTTCCTCCTCCTCCGCTTCAGCTTCTTCTTCTGAATCGTCTGCGGACGCTTCGTCACTATCTGCTATCGACTCCTCGTCTTCGTCGCCTTCGTCTGCCATCTCCGCCTGACCGCCGTCGGTCATCACTCTGCGATCCGTCAGCTTCGCTTGCTCACCGCCGTGACAGTGGCTCGAGGAGTCTCCGACCTCCTTCGGATCGGAACACTCCTCGGAGCCAACATCTTCTAGGCCCGTTGTCATTATACGGGCAAACAGACGCGAGTTGGCGTTGTGGTAATTGGCCTTGCGTGTGCGACTGTTAGTCGTACAGAACGCTCACGAGTCAGACAGGCTACGGAAGCGAGACGTGGATCGCTCGAATCAATCTATAAACCGACACCAATGTCGTGTTATTCGAGCGAGGTGACGTGCAGGGCGTACTCGCCTCGCGTCTGCCCTTCGTCGTGATATTCGACCGGTTCCTCGATGGCCGCGAGGGTCCCGTCGGCCGCGGCGGCAGCGGTGGCAATTCCCTCGAGCCGTTCGATTCCGATCGGACCGGACTCGCGGTCGAACCAGCGGACGGCGTGCGTCTCGGGGTCGCGGACGCGGAAGTTCTGCGCGCAGGGCGCGACGACCGTGTTGCCGTCACCGTCCAGACCGTGAACGAACCCGCGAACCTCGTTGTCCCAGCACAACTCGCCATCGACGTCGAACGTCGCAATTCGGTGCTCGTTGGGATGGCGACGCTCGGTCTCGCGGCTCTCGACGGCGTAGGTGTTGCCGGTCACGAACGTCACGCGACCGTCGTTCGCAGTAGCGTGGTTCGGATACGCGTAGAGCGTCTCGTCGTCGAGGTCGGTCTCGACCGCCAGATCCACGCGCCATCGCTCGGCCCCGCCGGGACCGAGCAGATAGCCGCGCTTGTCGCCGTGGCTCGAGACCGCGATCGAGTCGCCGTCGAAGGACACGTCGCCGACGCGTCGGTCTCCCTCCGTGCCGGGGTCCCAGGTCCACTCGAGGTCGCCCGTCTCGGTCTCGAGGACGACGAGTCCGGTGTCGTGGTCGCCCATACAGCGGTTGTAGCCGACCGCGAGACGCTCGCCCGCGTCGTCCAGTTCGATCGTGATCGGCGAGGCGTCGGTTTCGTAGGTCCAGCGGACCGATCCGTCGGGCTCGAACGCGTAGACGGTGCTGTGCCACTGTCGAGTCTCGCCGTCGCGCTCGTAGCGTCGCGCGGCGGCGTAGAGCGTCTCGCCGGCGGCATCAGTCTCGCAAGCCACGACGTACGGGAGGTAGAAGACGGTCTCTTTGACGGCCTCGCCGAGGTCGTCGACCGTGTCGTAGCGCCACTGTTGCTCGCCCGTCGCGGCGTCGTAGGCCGCGATGGTCCCGGTTTCGCCGCGACCGGCAACGACGACGGTTCCGTCGCCGTTGGTCGTCTCGCCGAGCGTTTTGATCCCAACAGCGTGGTCCGGATGATCGACGGTCCAGCGGACCTCGAGTGACTCCGAGTCAGATCCGATCTCGCGAGCGGTCACGGTCCCGTCCCACTCGCCCGTGACGACGAGATCGCCACCCGAAGCGACGTGGACCGCAGATCGAGTCCACATGTGACGACTTCGGGCCGTCTCGATCTCACCGAGCGGGATCGACTGGAACTCGAGCGACTGTGTCCGTTCGTCGTCGCGTTCGGCATCCGCGGTCTCGGCCATGGTCAGTCCTCCACCGGGAAGGTCTCGTGAAGCATATCGTGGGATTCACCGAGTCCGTCGACGATGCTCTCGCCTTGCGTGGTCAGTCGCTGAATCGTCCGTTCGGCGTTGCGGACCTCGAGCAACCGGCCCCGCGTGTAGTCGTACTCGGGATCGTCGGTGTCCATTCCGGCGACCTCCTCTTCCAGGTCGACCAGTGCGGCGTCGAGGTGGCGTTCGATCGCCGTGAGGTTCTCGGCCTCGACGAGGGCCTCGATGGGGCCCTCGAGGTGGCCCTCGAGTTCCTTCTCGGCGTGGTCGCGGGTACTCTGGTCCCCGACGCCGAGGACGTTCATCAGTCCGAGTTGTAGCGCTTCGATTTCGTGACAGCTCATGTCTGTTTTCAGTGTGGTATTCGTGATCGGTTGGTTCGCTGCGATTCCACTCTCAGAGCGTCTGATCGACCAGATCGCTGACGATCCGATCGCGATCCAGGTGATCGCCGACGATCCGCTCGGCGTCCTCGCTCGCGACGTCGCCGTACCAGATTCCGTCCGGGTAGACGGCGACCATCGGTCCGTCGCCGCAACGCCCGAGACAGGACGACCGCGTAATGCGGGCGTCGCAGTGTTCGGAGTCGCGGGCTTCCTGTCGAAGCCGCTCGAGGACCGCTGGCGACCCCATCTTCGCACAGGTTTGGTTGGTACAGACCGCGACGTGCTTTTCCGGTGCGTCGTGGGTGTGCGGTTCCTCGTCGACGTTCTCGCGGTCCGCGTGGGATTGCTGGTGGGCCAGCGCGCGCAGCATCGCTCGCGCGCCGCCGACGTCCTCCTCGTACCCCTCGAGATCGACCTTGTACTTACAGGTGTCACAGGACATGTCGACGCTGTCAGTGCGTGCCTCTTGCCAGCGGTCGGCGAAGACGTCAAGCAGTCTCGAGTCCGTGCCGAGCGGATCGCCCGCCAGCGCGTCGACGTACGGATACTCGTCGTCGAACTCCGCCGTCCAGTCCCGAACGCGCTGGGTGAGGACGCCGTCGCCAAGCATGTAGGGTAGGACGACAACCGCATCGGGCCGGTGTTTCGAGAGCCCGTGGAGGCTCTCCTCAAGCGTCGGCTCCGTGACGCCGATAAACGACGCCTCGACGCGGTCGAACGCCCGGCCCTCGTACAGCAGTCGGGCCAGCTTATGCACGTCGCCGTTGGCGTCCGGATCGCTCGAGCCCCGGCCACAGAGGACGACGGCGACGTCATCTTCGGTGCGGTCGACGCCGAGTTCCGCCTCGACCGCGGCGGCCCGATCGTCCAGCAGGTCTAAGATTGCGGGGTGGATCCCCAGATGCGCGCCGTTGTCGATCGTGACATCGTGGGTCGCGCGAGCCTGTTCGATCGCCAGCGGGACGTCGTTCTTGACGTGGCTCGCCGCGAACAGCGAGCAGTGGACGACCGTCACCTGCGAGGTGAGGGCCGCGAGTTCCGCGATGGCCTCGTCGATCGCCGGCTCCGCGAGTTCGAGGAACGCGGCGTCGACCGGGATGCCGAGTCGCGACTCGAGGGCGGCAGCCAGTTCGCGAACCTGTTCGTTGGATTTCTCCCGGCGGGAGCCGTGGCCGATCAGCAGGATGGCTTCGTCGTCGAAGGCCGTGGCGCGAGCGGACGTGATCTCGTCGGCGTTGTCGGGTGTACTCATTGTGGGGTATCGGATCGTGTCCGGTTCGATCGCTGTTCGTCGGTGGATTCTCGGTCGGCTACTCGTCGTACGCGTCGGCCTGCTCGAGACTGCGCTCGAGTTTTCGGCGGCGACTCGGGGCGAAGAGCCCCGTCTCCTCGCAGTTCTCATAGAGCCACGTGCCGAAGGCGGGCGCGGCGTCGTCGTCGACGCCGAACCAGTAGCCGCCGGAGGAGGTCTCGCCGAGGTCGCCCATCGGTGCGTCTACCGGGCAGTCGGCGATCAGCTCCCGCGTGAGTTCGAGAAGGTCCCGATCGTCGTGAACGAACGAGATGCCGACGGTACCGCTCTTCGACTTGAAGCAGATGGTGCCACAGCCCTCGAGGAGGCCCCGAAGGAGTTCGCGGTCGTGACTCGCAAACGCCCCGAATCGGTAGTTTCCGCGGCCGTCGACGGGGAGGCCGAGCGCGCCGCTTCGGCCGAGTAGGCTCGTGTCCCCGTCGTCGCCTTCGTCTCCGCCGATCGAGAGCGTGTACTCGTCCTCGGTACGGGTGATCGACGTATCGTGGGCGTACTCGCGACTGGTCGTCTCGTGTTCGAGGCTGCCGCCGGCGACCGCAGCGAGTACCTGTGCTGACTCCTCGTCGTTGGTGACGACCTCGATCCCCTCATTCGAAACGTCGCCGCTCCCGGCGACGTGGCCCCAGAGGTATGCCGTCGCGGGGTGTCCTGCGAGCGGATCGGACGGAACGTCGATCTCGGTTGCGGTTTCGGTCTCGCTCATTCGGCCACCTCCTCGACGATGATGGCGTCCGTCGGACAGGCCGCCGCGGCCTGTTTGGCTTCGTCGATGCGGTCGTCGTCGAACGTCGCGACGACGCGCTCGTCGGTGTCGGTGACCTCGCCCTCGCAGTCGTAGACGGGGTCCGCGCTCGGATCGATCGTCGCGAGGCCGTCCTCGCCCTCGACGAACCGCGGATCGCGGGTTAGACAGGCGAAGATGCCGTCGCAGGCGTCTTTCTCGATGGTGACTTCGTATCGTGGCATTGTGGTGGTGTAGTCGCTGGTCGGGTCGCTCGCTCAGTAGTCGTACTTCGTCTCGTAGCCGCGCGGCGTGACCATCCGGTCGTCCCAGACGTAGGTGTCCTCGGTGCCGACGACGATCGTCGTCGTCATGTCGATGATCTCGCTCTCGCCTAACTCCTCGAGTTCGGCGAGTTCGGTGATCATCACCTGCTCGTCCTCGCGGCCTGCGCCGTGAACGATGCCGACCGGCGTCTCTTTGTCGCGGTGTGTCAGCAGAATCTCACAGCACTTCTGGAAGTTCTCCCGGCGCTTGCGGCTCCAGGGGTTGTAGATCGTGATCGTGAAGTTCTCGCTGGCGACCGAGTGCAGACGGGACTCGATCTCGGGCATCGGAACGAGGTGGTCCGACAGCGAGACCGAGACGGTGTCGTTCACCAGCGGCGCGCCGAGACGGGCCGCACAGGACTGGGCTGCGGGGACACCCGGAATCACCTCGAAGTCGACCATCGAGGCCGTCGCGCCCTTGGACTCGAGAATCTCGAGCGCCAGTCCCGCGAGCGCGTAGACGTTCGGATCGCCGCTGCCGACGATGGCGACGTCGTTGCCCGCGAGCGTGCGGTCGATGGATTCCTCGGTTCGCGAGACCTCGCCGCACATTGGCGTGTCGTAGATGTCGTCGGCCTGCTCGGTGATCTCGTCCGGAATGAGTTCGATGTAGGTCGTGTAGCCGACGATGTGATCGGCATCCAGTAGCGCGTTCTTCGCGCGCTCGGTCATCCCCTCCGCGTGGCCGGGGCCGAGACCGACGGCGGTTAGCTGGCCGGGGTCGGCGTCGAAATCGTCGACTTTCGCGCCGACCTCCTGCTCGTTGCTGCTCGAGTCGTCGTCCGAACTCGAGGCGCCGCACTTCGAGCCGGAGGACGAAGACGAGGAACTGGAACTCGAGGCCCCGCACTTGGAATCCGAGTCGTTGCTCGAGTCGCTCGAGGAGGCACCGCACTTCGAGCCGCTCGAGGTCTCAGTCTTCGTTTCGGTGGTGATCGAGGCACCGCACTTCGATGTCGATTCGTCGTCGGCGTCTGCGTTGGTGTCCGTGCTCATGGTTGGGTATCGTGTGTCGTGTTGGTCTCTCAGAAGTCGTCGACGTCACGCCCGCCGCGGGGGGTGACGAGGTACGTTCGATCGTCGTTGCGCCAGGTTTCGGTCTCGTGGGTGCCGATGATCAGCGAGGTGCCCATCCCGGAGACCTTGTCGTCGTGATCGGCGGCCTCGCCGAGCGTCGTGACGAACTCGCTCTCGCCGTTCCGGCCCGCGTCTTCCCGGCCGGCGTCGTTGACGATGGCCACGAGGGCGTCGTCGGTCCGCTCCTCGCGGACGATCTCGACGGCCTGCTCGTAGTTGCGCCAGCAGTTGTAGAGGACGATCACGAAGCCCGAGATGGCCGCGGCGCGCAGTTTCTCCTCGATCTCGTCCCAGCCGCGCCACTTGTCCGACAGCGAGATCGTACAGAAGTCGTTACACAGCGGCGCGCCGACGTTGGCGGAGCCGCCGAGTGCGGCGGTCAAGCCGGGGACGATCTCGATCGGCACGTCCGTCGCGTCCTCCTCCTCGGCCATCTTGAAGATGAGGTCGGACTTGCCGTAGACCGAGGGGTCGCCGCCCGAGACGTGAGCGACGTCCTTCCCCTCGCGGACGTAGTCGAACGCTGCGCGAGCGAGTTCGATCTGCCGGCCCATCGTCGAGCGGACGATCTCCTGTTCGAAGCCGTCGTCTCGAGTCGCGAATCCCTCGTCGTCGACGGCGTCTTCCGGCGGCAGCGTGCCGTCGTCGCGCAGGAACTCCTGGTAGAGACTCGAGGCGATGACGACCTCCGAGGACTCGATGACGCGTTTGGCCTTCGCCGTCATGTGATCCGGCAGGCCGGGGCCGATACCGACGACGTAGAGGGTGCCGTGGTCGTCGGGGGTCCCGCTGTCAGTATCGGCAGCCGACTCTTCGGTGCTCATCGACCGATCGCCACCGTAACCTCGTTTTCGTAGCCGATCTTCTCGAGGACCAGTTCCTGTTCGGCACTCCCCGCAATCGCACTCGCCTCCGAGACGCCGGGCCAGCCGATCAGCTCCTTCGATTTGGAGGGTGTCGGCCCCTCGTGCTTGAGCAGCGTCTCCTTGTCGAAGGCGACGACGCCGAGATCGAGTTCCTGGGCGGCCTCGAGTAACCCTTCCTCGTCCTCCTTCCGGGTCGCGGTGCCGACGAACTCCACGTCCGAGAGGTCGTGGGGGGTTTGGTCGAGCGCCTCCTTCCAAGCCGAAATAAACGACTCCTTGCTCGCACCCGAGACGCTGCCGGTGCCGATGACGACGCCGTCCGCTTTGTTTCGCTTGAGAACCGTCACGTCGTCGCCGACGAGGACGGCTTTCGGGCCCTCGAGTCGCACCACGGGCCCCAGATTATCGTCCAGCACGGCGAGGTTCGTCTTCACCGTCGAATCGCCGTTGACGACGTGGGTGTCCATCGCCTTCGCGCGGGACTCGACGCCCTGCTTGCCGGCGGCCTCGCTCGCGGTGGTCATCGCCGGAACGGCACCCATCGTCGCCAGATCCTGTGCGACCTGGTTCGCGCCGTGGTGGCCGCCAGTGATCGGGATGGCCCACGTCAGTTCCTCGTCGACCACGCAGATCGCGGGATCGTCCCACTTGTCGTCGAGCAGGTGGGCCGTCTTCCGCATCGCGATCCCTGAGGCCATCAGGCCGATGAAGCAGTCGTACTCGCCCCAGTGCTCCTCGAAGACATCGCCGTGATACTCGATGATGTCGATCGTCTCGTACCGGTCGCCGATTTCGTCCTTGATCTCCTCGGCGGTGTCCATCTTCCGCCCGAAGGAGATGATCGCGATCTCTTCGGCGACTTCGCCGTCCGAATCCGCCGTCGAACAGTGGCCGCCGGAGTCGGTACTCGAGTCGTCCGTGTCGTCAGTCTCCGTTCCTGAACTCATTGTGAAACCTCCATCGTCGCAAACCCGTCCATTCCACGCGCTATCGACCCGTCCAGGCCACCGCGGGGGTGGGACTGAAAGGGGCTGTCTCGCTCGCCGAGCGAGACGACGAAAGCACCGCAGCGACCGACGGGAGCGAGGAGCACAGCGAGTCGCAGCCGCCGAGCGAGGCAGGGGCTTTCACTGTGTTCGCGGTCAGTACATTGCAGTTCAGTCATCGCTCGCCTCCGTCTCTCCCGAACTTCCAGAAGAGCCCCGATTCGCCCAGTCACCGTAGAGGAAGGACCGTTCGTAACCGGCCCCCGTCACTGCGTCGCCGATAACGACCATCGCAGAGGCACGGTAGCCGGCCTCCTCGACCTTGTCCGCAATAGTCTCGACCGTCCCGATGATGACGTCCTCGTCCGGCCAGGAGGCGTGGTAGATCACGCCGACAGGCGTTTCGGGGTCGTGGCCGTCCTCGAGCAGTCGCTCCATCGTATCCCGAACCGCGTGGGTGCCGAGGTAGATACAGCTCGTCACGTCGCCCATGCCGACGAACTCGGAGATGTGGTCTTCCTCCTCGGTCAGGGTCTTGCCCTGCGGGCGGGTGAACGCGACGTGGTTCGAGACCTCGTTGAGCGTCAGTTGGGTCCGAAGGGTCGCACTCGCGGCGAACGCCGAGGTGACGCCCGGAACGAAGTAGGTCGGAACCCCCTCGTGTTCCAGGGCGTCCATCTGCTCGAGTGCGGCCCCGTAGATCGCGGGATCGCCGCTGTGGAGCCGAACCACGTTGTCGCCGTCCTCGTAGGCATCCCGCATCAGGGGGATCAGTTCCTCGAGATCCTTGCCCACCGAATTGACCAATTCGGCGTGGGCGCAGTACTCGTCCAAGAGTTCGCTGTTGACCAACGACCCGGCGTGAACGACGAGGTCGGCTTCCTCGAGCAGTTCCTTCCCAGCCACCGTCAGCAGTCGCGGGTTGCCGGGGCCGGCGCCGACGAAGGGGATCCCCTCTTGTTCGTCGCCGGCGTTGTGGTCGAAAATTCGGTCGTCCAGTTCCTCGCGGCGAAGTGCCCCCTGGGCGTCGATCGCTTCCTGGGGATCGCCGCCGCTTGCATCAGGATCGTCGTTCGTAGTTGTCTCCGTCATGTTCAGTGGCCTCCACAATCGCCGTGTGCACAGCCTTCGGCCCGCTCGAGTTCAATCGTCTTCCCGCCGTCTGCGACTGGTTCGCCGCTCGTCGTCGAGTCGTCCTCGCTCGAGGCGGTGCCGGACTCCTCCCCGTCGTGTTCGAACGCAGCCGTCGCTTGCTCGATCTCGAGATCCTCCTTGACGGCGTACGCCAGCGTGTAGTAGTCGCGCTCGTCGATCTCCGCGGGGTCGTCCGTCACCAGCGTCTCGCCCTGTTCCATGAACAGCCGGCGGCCGTAGGTCACGTCGTAGCCCGCCTCGAGGAGGCCCTCGTGGGTCGCCGGCGCGTCGGTGACCTTGAACAGGATCATCCGATCCGGGCCGGTCGGGCTGTGGCCGTTTGCGGCCTCGCGAAGCGAGAGGCCCGCACCGGCTTCGATCTCGACGCCCATCGCGGTCGCGAACGCGGTCACGGCGCTCACGCCGGGGACGATCTCGAGTTCCACGTCGGGATGAAAGGCGTCGATCGTCCGGCGCAGGTGGCCGAAGGTCGAGTAGACGTTCGGATCGCCGAGCGTGACGAAGGCGACGTCGCCCTCGCGTGCGTTCGGCGCGATCTCCGCTGCAGCCTCTTTCCACGCCGACCGAAGCTTCTCCTCGTCTTTCGTCATCGGGAAGTCCAGATCACCGATCTTCGACTCGTCGACGTGCTTCAGGGCGACGCTTCGCGAGAGTCGGCCCGGCGAGTAGACCACGTCCGCCTCCTCGAGAACCTGTTTCCCGCGGACGGTCACGAGGTCGGCCTCGCCGGGACCGAGTCCGACACCGAAGAGCGTCATCGAGATCCTCCGCGTCCATCCGCAGCAATCTTCTTCCCATCGTCGTCTTCGTCATCCGACTCCAGCGTCGCGCTTCCGACCAGCATGTAGACCGGGTTGTCCGAGTTGAAACTCGTCGCCCCGGCGAGTTCGTAGCCGTGGCTCACCTGGAACTGGACGACCTCCGCTAAGATATCCCGATCCCGGAAAGCTTCCGTGGCCTTCCCCGCGACCTCGAGTCGCGAGACGTTCATCACGATCCGGTCGATTTCGGTCTCGACGGCGTGGTCGAGGACGGCCTCGAAGTTCCGACTTCCGCCCAGAAAGAGCGCGTCGGCGTCGTCGGGCAGTCCCTCGGGCGCTTCCTCGTTCCGCAGTTCGACGTCGGCTTGGACCGACTCCGCGTTGGCCGCGAGGTTCTTTTCAGTCGTCTCGAGTCGCTCCGGTTTCCGCTCGAGAGCGGTCACCCGTCCGGCTCGCTGTGCGGCTTCGATCGTGATGGCTCCCGTACAGGAGCCGACCTCCGCGAAGTGGTCGTCGTCCTCGAGTGCGAGCTTCGAGTGGACGACGGCGCGGACCTCGGACTTGGTCGGTCCGGCCTTCGCATCGTGTGGAAGCGCGATGGGTGGCATCACCCTGTGGCAACAGAGTCCGTGCCTAAAACAATTTTGTTTGGAGTAGAGAAACTACGGTTGCCCATATGGAGTTGGGATAGAACAATGCAACTTGTTCGCAGACTCATGACTGTCGATACCGTCGACTAGAGTGAGCGATCGGCAGAAGGCAGACGAGCAACGAGGCAGAAGGCAGACGAGCAACGAAGGACTCAGTCAGCGGCACGTCGGGCCCGCACGACGCCTCGGACGTCGCCGAACTCCTCGAATCGCTCGGCGCCAATGTAATCGACGGTGTCCTGCAGGTACTGGGTCGTCTGCTTGCCGATCTTCCCCTGATCGTAGCCCTCGAACGGCATCTCTTCCGGCGGTGCACCGAGCAGGCGGTTCTCGACGTACTCCTCGATTCGGGGTTCGTAGACGTCCTGTACGATGTCGGGTTCGGCCTCGGCCAGCTTCCGCATGACCCAGCGGCCGTTCTCGATGTGGCGGGTTTCGTCCTGTCGGACCTTCCCGATGGCCGTCTGGAACGACCCGAGGACGATCTCTCGTCCCATCTCCTCGGCTTTCAGCTCGATCATCTGGTCGAAGCTCAGATAGCCGCCGCGGGCGAGTTGGGCCTCGACGATCCCCATGTAGTTCAGGTAGGCCTCGCCGAGCGCGTAGACGAGTTCTTGTTGGTCGCCCCCGTTGATCGCGGCCAGGAGGGTGTCCGCGGTATCGTACAGATCGTCCGTGCTGTACCCCTGCTCCTGGTAGCCGCCGACGCGGTGCGGTTCGGTGTCCTGGGTCTCGAACACCTCCTCGAAGTACCGACTGAAGAGATCGGTGTGCTTGGCTTCCTCGTAGACCTGCTGGGCCAGGTAGATCTCCTCCTGGACGGTATCGAACGGCATCTGGTCGTTCTCGAGCGCGTCGAGGGCCATCATATACGGCGCGAGCGTCCGCGTCACGTCCTCCTCGCCGTCGTAAAAGGCCGCACACGAGGCGAGGAATCGCTGTTGCTCCGCGTCGGAGAACCGTTCCCAGTCAGCCCTGTCGGCCGCGAAGTCGTAGTCGTCCGGGTCCCACGTCCCTTCCCGCTTCCCCTTCCGATACAGTTGGTATGATTTCTCACGGTTACTGTACTCGATTGGCATACGGTCGCTAGATCACGTCCCCCGAAATGAATGTTCGTGGGAAACATAGGTCCGCGGTTCAACGTCGGTTATCCAGACTGTCCGCTGCGGGGATGATCCGGACGCGAGTTCGCCGTTCGAGCCAAAAGCTCCGTCAGACAACTCTCGTTACCACTCCATCCCGCCGTTGATGCCGATCACCTGCCCCGTCATGTACTCCGCGTAGTCGCTGGTGAGAAACCGGATCATGCCGACGATATCCTCGGTCTGGGCGAACCGGTTCAGCGGGATATCCTCCCGAATCTTGTCCTGGACCCGTTCGGGAACCTTCTCGAGCATATCCGTCTCGGTGAAACCGGGCGCGACGCAGTTCGCCGTCGAGTTGTGCGCGGCGAGTTCTAGCGCCAGCGTCCGGGTGAACGCGAACAGGCCACCTTTCGATGTCGCGTAGTTGGCCTGCCCGTAGTTGCCCTGCTGGCCCACGACGCTCGAGATGTTGATGAGTCGGCCGTTGTCGGAGGCCTTGATGTCGTCGAAGAAGGCCTTCGTGCAGTTGAACGTCCCGTTCAGGTTGACGTCGATGACCGTCTGCCAGTCCTCGTGGGTCATGTCTTCGAACTTCCGATCGATGGTGATCCCGGCGTTGTTGACGAGCACGTCGATCCCGCCCAGTTCGTCGCGGACCGTCTCGGCCATCGCTTCGACCTCTGCTGGCTCGGAGATATCCGCCTGCACGGGAACGGCCGTCTCGTCGTTAGCCTCGATAGTCTCCGTTACCTCCCGGGCCTTCTCCTCGGCCGATCGGTAGTTCACCGCCACGTCGGCCCCACAGCGGGCGAGTTCGAACGCGATATCGCGGCCGATACCGCGCGAGGAGCCGGTGACGAGACAGGTTCGGTCGGTCAACGGTCGCTGTTCTAGCGGCTCGAGTCGCTGGACTGATTCGGACATACGATTGTGCCTACATCGGCATTGGTGTTAACTATTTGACCGTATATCAACATCGGTGAATGACTCTCCGCTGGCACGTTGGCGTGCAATTCCGCGGTGGACTGATCGAGGGACTCACTCACAGCGTGGTCGACGGGAGGAACTGGAATCGCCGTATCGTCATAGCAGCGTTGCGTTTCGACCGCAGATTCGGTACTTGCGCCGAAACAATTCGTCTCGACGGGACGACGGGTTGACCGGTGGTAATCAGTACGCAAACAGCTTCCAGAGCCGTTCACTGACACTCGGCTCGCCGAGTTCGGCTGGCCGCTCCACGTCGATGTCGACGTCGTACTCGAATGCAACGTGAGTATCGTACCGTTGCTCCGAGTCTGGCGCTCCGTCCGTAACGTTGAGTCGAAACTCTCCACTAGAGATCGTTTTTCTGTCCGCGTCAACCGTTACTGATCCGCGCGACTCCACTACCTTGGGATCGTCGAACCGATCGGACAACTCGTTACCCGTTAGTGCGTAGAAGACGTCGTCGGGGTCGGTGAGCTCGAGGACAATCTCGTCGTCGCGCTCCTCGCGTATCGTCCAGTTCGTGATCGCTGCGGCGGGCTCGCCTGTTTTATATTCCCGGTTTTCAGCGTGTGGGTAGCCCGACGTACCTTCCATCTCGATGGTTGCAGTCGATCGATACACCCGCGCTAACTCGGAAACGGCAACGTGTTGGCGATCCTCCCTGTCGATCCGCACCGTCAGTACGTGCTCGTCAGGTTCGCCGCTTTGATCGTCGTCTATATAGTACCGATACTCGTGACTCGAGCGATCGGTGTTCTCGAAGGCCGTTGCGTACAGTTCGTCGGGATCGTCGGGTAACGGATCCGGGGACGTGTCCATCGGGCGAACCTCACCCATTCGGACGGCACCGGCCGTTGCAACGAGTGCCGTGAGTAGCAGTACGAGAATTGCAAGACGTGTTACCGAGACCGTGGTCTCCTGTGATTTTCGCTCGGGTGACGGACCGCGCGGTCGAGAGAACCGATCGACCGTCAGTACGAACACGAGGGCGAACCATATCGTCCCCCCGAGAACCCAGACCAGCCCGCCGAGAGCGATCGAAAAGGTCGGGACGGTGCCCCCAACCACGACAGCGAGTGGGACGAAGAGGTGATCGATGAAACCGTGTTGCGGTCCCGAATCGAATCCGACGCTGGCCCAGCTTGCGAGACCCACAGCGACCTCGAACACCACGGCGAGGACGAGTTGGACGACGACGAGGCCCCCGACTGCTCGAGGCTGTGTCACCGCTTCGACGAGCGCCTCTCGAAGCGCTTCGACTCCAGTCGCTCCGTCGACAACGCGTACGACGGCGATCGCCGGGACGATCCACGCGAGGAGCGTCCCGACCGTGACGCCGACGAACGGTGAGAGTTGGATCACTAGCGGACTGAGCAGGTCGCCTCGACCGAGCCAGTAGAGACCGTACCGAACCGGCGTGTCGACCAGCAAAAAGAGAGCCACGCCGCCCGCGACCGCAAGTGCGTGGCCCCCGAGAGCGACGACGACGAGGGACGGAAGTCGGCCACCGACCGTCCCATCCGAGGTCGTTGTCCCATCGGAACCGTCGACCAGTCGATCCCGGACTGTGGGTCCGACCGAGGCGAGACCGACGACGGCGACGACCGGCGGCCAGAGTACGCCGGCAACCGGAGACACCGTCACTGCGAGGGCGAAGCGCACCACCGTCTCGAGCAACACGACAACGATTGCGGTGGCGAAGAGCCGATCCGAAGAACCCGTCACTCGGAGCGCGTTTCTGAGCGGAGTCATACGCAACTGTTGTAAAAGTGCTATCATAAACGGTCCGATCAGCGGAACGCGAATCGAGACCGTCGGGTGGGACTCACCGAACGCAACGAACGCAAGCCGTCTCGCGCCAGAGACTCGTTATTGTCGTGACACGGGTCGTGCGCAGACTGAGTTTCCGCGGTCCTGACGACGTATCCGGCTAGCGGCTGGCCGCAATCGTCTCGAGGAACCGGTCGAACGCCCCACTCTCGGCGTGGACGTGGACGTACGTCCCCAGCGACTCGTACTCCGTCAGGCCGTCGTGGTCGCCGTCGATGCCGTCCCCTCGCACCGTCTCGAAGGCGAAGCGGGCGTCGCCGTCGACGTCCGCGCTCGAGTAGTGGAACTCGTGGCCGCGAATCGTCTCGCCGGCGTTCGCGGTGAGCGTCCCCTCGCTCGCCTCGAGTTCGACGTGATCCAGCGCCTGATAGCGGTCGTGCATCGTGACGTCCGCCGGGAGGATGCCGGCCATCTCGTGGCGGTCGCCTTTCGCTGTCGTCAGCGACCGGCTCATCGCCATCAGGCCGCCACACTCGCCGAGGACTGGCAGTCCGTCGCTGGCCAACTCGCCGAGTTCCGAAAGGGTGCCCGACGACTCGAGTTCCGCGGCGTGAAGTTCGGGGTAGCCACCGGGCAGGTAGACGCCGTCGCAGTCGGGGACGGGGTCGCCCGCGACGGGCGAGAACGTGACCAGATCGGCTCGCTCGCGGAACCGTTCGATGGTTGCGGGATAGCGGAAACAGAACGCCGCGTCGTCGGCGACGGCGATGGTGGCGTCGATCGGCTCGCCGGACTGAGCGGGTCCGGTAGACGGATCGGCTCCCTCGGGCGCGGGCGGTTCGCTCGCCACCTCTGCCAGACGCTCGGCCTCGAGCGACTCCGCAGCCTCCCGGAGCGCCTCCCTCGGCAGCGCGGCCTCCTCACCCATCTCGAGGCCGAGGTGTCGATCCGGGATCTCGAGGCCCGGATTCGGCGGAATTCGGCCGAAGAAATCGAGGTCGTCAGGCAGTGCGTCGCGAATGCCCTGCTCGTGGCGACCGCCGTGGGCGCGCTGGGCGACGATTCCGGCAACCTCGACGTCGCGGCCGATCGTCTTCGCGTACTGCTGAAAGCCGAGCGCCGTCGCCGCGACGCTTTCCATGCCCGCTTTCGCGTCGACGACGAGGACGACGGGCACGTCGAGCGCTTCGGCGACCATCGCGGTGCTCGAGCCGTCGCCGTCGTAGAGGCCCATAACGCCCTCGACGACGCAGATGTCCCCCTCGCCGCGCTGGTAATTTCGTCGGAGGCCGTCCTCGCCGCAGAGCCACAGGTCGAGCGTGCGGGAGGGACGGCCCGCGATGGCTTCGTGGTGACTGGGATCGATGAAGTCCGGCCCGGCTTTGGCGGGCTGGACCGAGTAGCCCGCGTCCTCGAGCGCCTGGATAATCGACAGCGTCGCGACCGTCTTCCCGACGCCGGAACTGACGCCGCCGAGGACGAATCCGTTCATCATTGTAGTTGCGTTCGCACAACTGAACTTGAATGCGTCGGTGCAGGCGGGTCACTCGAGTAACCGAAACCGAATTGGGACTCGTCTCCGTTCGATCGAGCGAGACCAATGAGCGAAGCCAAGACGGCGGCGATTCCCGCACTGAAAGAGCGCGCCGGCGTGGTCAACGCCGTACTCGAGGGCACCCAAACGGTCCTCGTTCGACACCCCACACTCGATCCGGGCACGATCGACGGTCCGTTCGTGCTCTATCCCGCGTACACTCACCAGGTGCCGGATCGCTATCAACCCCGGTACGAGGACTACTACTATCGAGCCAGTGCCAAGCCGGAAGAGGGGGTGCCGATCCGTGCTGTTGCTGACGTCCGCGGGGAGTACACCGCCTCGAGCGACGACCTCGCGTCGCTCGCCCGCCACTACGTCTACACTCCCGAGGGACTGCGCGATAAGTACGATCCGGACGGCGACCTGCGCGTGCTGTTACTTCGAGTGAGCGAACTCGACTCGCCCCGGATTATCGAGGAACGGGGAAGCTATCGGGGCTGTCGCGCGTGGATCGACCTCGCAGACGACGTCGAAATCGATCTCGAGTCGACGACGCCGGTACTCGACGAGCCGACGTTCGCCGAACGTCGGGCGGCGGTTCGGGACGCGCTCGAGTGAGAGTGGGTCCGCCGACGAACTTAAGCCCTCGAGTCGGTTACCACCGTCTCCCTCCCATGACCGACGAAACCGAACACGAGACCGAGTATCACCTTCGGGAAGCACTGCACCACCTCGGCGAAGCACAGCAGGGTGACCTCCGCAAGACGAACGCCGTCGCACTCGAGAAGGTTTCGAACACCCTGTCGTCGGTGCTGCGGGAGCACGAGCAGGACGAGTGACGGATTCCGGCCGGCGTTTCGTCGCTGTATTCATCCGTACATATCCTACCCAACCTCACTTAGCACAGACACCTAGAGGCAGACTTATTTGTAATAACCTCGTTTGCGGATGTATTGCCGTTTCGTGACTGGGTATCAACCTACTGCGAACGGGAACGGCCAGTCGACTACACCTATGCAATCAGCACACGACTCGAGACGGCGAGTATTCGGAACGGAGGCACGTGCCCGAACTGTCCCGCACGAGCCGTTCGAACACTGTCTGTCGGCACAGTACACTGACCGCAGTAGCGGGGGTGAACGATGACTCAACCGACCCAGTCCGACGAGGAGGTCAAGGCGACTGTCCAGCAGTACTGGGGCGGCCGCGCCGATTCGTTCGATGACGACAGTCAACACGGCATTCACAGCGAGGAACAACGCGAAGCGTGGCTGTCGGTGCTGCGTCCGTGGACGGGCGACACCCCACAGCAGGTCCTCGACGTCGGCTGTGGCACCGGCGTGATCTCCTTGCTGCTGGCGGAGCTCGGCCACGACGTCACAGGCGTCGACTTCGCGCCGGAAATGCTCGAGCAGGCGCGAGCGAAAGTCGAACAGTCGGAACTGTCCGCCGAGTTTCAGCACGGCGACGCGGAGAACTTGGCACAGCGTGAGGACACCTACGATCTGGTAACGGCACGCCACCTCATCTGGACGCTGCCGGCCCCGGAGAACGCGATCGACGAGTGGCAGCGCGTCGTCCACCCCGGCGGTCGCATCGTCCTGATTGAGGGGCACTGGGACTTCGACGAGACGTTCGAGGGCTACGAGGAGATTCACGACGACCTGCCGTTGTACGACGGTCGGCCGCCCGAAGAGCTGGCTGCGTTCCTCAGAGAGCAGGGCCTCGAGAACGTCGAGTACGACCCCCTGGCGGAGTCTGCGCTCTGGGGACAGGAGCCGAATTACGAGAAGTACATTATGGTCGGCGACGTGCCCGAGTAGTTCGTTCTGTTACGCGTCGTCGCGATTTTCTCGAGCGGCGACGGTACGCATCCTCGAACAGTTACGGGACGGCGAGGCGGCCGTCCAAACGCGACTCGAGTCGGGTTACGACACGGGCTGTCTGACCGCGAGCACGACCAGATCGGAGAACGGCGTGTCCTCCGTCCCGCTTCCACCGGCGTGTTCGGCCAACTCGGACAGCGTGAAGCGGTGGATCTGCTCGTCGTCGTGCGTTAGTTTTTCGAGCACTAACGCCTCGAGATCGGGCTCGGCTCCCTCCTCGAGCAGAAACTGGGCGAGATCGCCGGGCATCCGATCGTAGGGCCGGGGCAACACGAGCAGGTGTCGTTCGTCCACCGTCACCGCAGTCGCGAGGCGGTCCATGTCGGCCTCGAGGTCGCCGCTCTTGTGAAGCGTGACGAACTCGGTATCCTCCATCGGCGTCCGGGCGCGACTCGCGGCCATCTGAAGCGAGGAGATGCCGGGAACGACGCGAACCGGCCGGTCCGGGACCGTGCGTTCGACCGCATCTTGCACTTTCCCGACGAACTGGTAGCCAGAGTGGTTCGGATCGCCCATCGCGACCGCCGTGCCGGACTCGCCGGCCGCGATGCGCTCACCGAATTCCTCGAGCGCCTCGGCCTCGTCCTTGTAGCCACAGGTCAGCAGGTCAGCGTCGGTCAGATCCTCGACGAACTCGACGACGGTCGTGAATCCGACGACGACATCCGCTTCCTCAATCGCCCGCCGGCCACGGGGCGTCAGGAACTCCTGATTGCCAGGGCCGACGCCAACGGCGTAGACGGGGTCGTCCGTCGCTTCATCGATATCCGACTCCGCCGTAGCCGCGGCGAACGTCGCCGGATCCGGCCCCGCCTCGAGGTCGTACTCGCCGCTCATTTGCCCTCCTCGAAATCCGTGGTGGTCCGTGCGGCCCGCTCGTCGGCCGTCAGCTCCAACTCGAGCCCGTCCGTTCGAACGTCTTTCGCGACGTGGATCAGTTCGTTCGTCAGCGCGGCGGCCAGCCCGCTCCCGCCGCGGCGGCCGACGTTCGTAATCGCCGGGATGTCGTAGTCCTCGCTGACCTCGCGGATTCGCTGGCGGCTCTCCTCGGCCTTGACGAATCCGACGGGAGTCGCGACGATCGCTGCTGGCCGGGTACCGTTCTCGATGCAGTCCGCGAGTGCGAACGCGGCCGTCGGAGCGTTCCCGATCGTCGCGATCGCGCCGTCGTAGACGCCCTGCTTGTCGAGTTCGAGCACCGAGGCGGCGGTCCGGGTCATCCCCGTCTCCTTCGCCAGTTCCGCCCCGTTGCCGATCGCCTTGCGCTTCTCGCAGTTGTGGCCGCGGCCGGTGATACCGGCCTTGGACATCGTGATATCGGTGACGATGGTCGATTCCTCGAGGACGGCTCGTGCACCGGCGCGGATTGGGGCGTCCTCGTCGTCGCCGAGTTCGTCGCTCCCCGAAAATTCGATCAGGTGCTGGAACTCGATGTCACCCATCGAGTGGACCGATTTCTGGCGGATTCGGTCCGCAAGCGTTTCGTCCGGGACGAACTGCCGGACGATATCCATGCTCGTCTCCGCGATGTCCATCGCGTTCTGTGTCGTCGCGCCGAGATCGGCGTACTCATTCTCGAACTCCTGGTCGCTATCGGTCATCGGGTATCACTCTCCGGGCCGCAAGTATCGGCTCGCAGCCGAACACGTTCATTAGTCATCGTTCGCCACCCCCACAGCATCGTTTGTCGTCCGCGCCTCGAGGTCGCCCTCGACCTCGAGGTTCAGATCCCGAAGCCGGTCGACGGTCTCGTCGTCGGCGTCCCAGAGGTCGCGCTCGACGGCCTCGAGAAGGGTGTCCGTGATGGACTCGAGGGCCCACGGGTTCACGTCGCGCATCCACTCCTGTCGGTCCTCGTCGAAAGCGAACTTTGCGGCGACGTCGGCCCACAGGGTATCCGAGATGACACCCGTCGTCGCGTCCCAGCCGAGGGTCACGTCGACCGTCGTCGAGAGGTCGCCGGCGCCCTTGTAGCCGTGCTCTTCCATGGACTCGAGCCAGTCGGGGTTCAGCACGCGAGCACGCATCGCTTTGCGGACCTTCTCCTCGTTCGTGTAGATGTCGACGTTGTCGGGGTCGGAGGAGTCGCCGACGTAGGAGGCGGGCTCCTCGCCCGAGATTTCGGACACCGCGGAGATGAAGCCGCCGTGGAAGGCGTACCAGTCCGAGGAGTCGAACTCGTCCTGTTCCATCGTGTCCTCGATCTTGACGGTGGCGTCCACACTGGAAAGCCGGCGCTCGAAGGCGTCGTGAGCGTCCGAAACCCGCCCTCTCGATCCCATCGCGTAGCCGCCCCACTGGACGTAGACGTTGGCGAGGTCGGACCGATCCTCCCAGTTCCCTTCGTCGACGGCCTTGTTCGTCCCCGCGCCGTAGCCGCCGGGCTTGGTGGTGAAGACGCGGTGGAGGGCCGCTTTTCGGGCGTCAGATTCGTCGAGACCGTCCTCATCCTGCAGTTGCTCGGCCTCCTCCTCGACGTGCTTTTTGACGTAGTTCATTTCGTGGGGCTCGTCGAGGTCGACCACGGCGTCGACGGCGTCGTGGATGACGCCCGCGGCTGCAGGGAACGCGTCCCGAAACAGCCCGGAGACGCGGGTCGTGACGTCGATTCTGGGTCTGTCAAGGTCCTCGAGCGGAATCGGCTCGACGTCGTCGATTCGACCGGCGTCGGTCCACTGTGGCTCGACGCCCATCGTGGCGAGCACCTGCGCGATCGTTTCGCCGCGGGTGCGGACGGTCGGTGTCCCCCACGCGACGACCCCGATCTCTTCGGGATACCCGTCGTGTTCGGCGTGGTGGCGCTCGAGCACGCCCTCCGCAACTTCGCTGCCGACCTGCCAGGCTGCCTTCGCGGGCACCTTGCGGGGGTCGAGCGTGTAGAAGTTGCGCGCCGTCGGCAACAGGTCGACGCCGCCGCGGGTCGGGGCGCCGGAGCCACCCGGCGGCACGTACTCGCCCGAGAGCGCGTCGACGGTGCGCGGAATCTCGTCTTCGGCCCCCTGAACGCGGGGCTGGGCCTCCTCGCAGATGTACGCGAGGGCCTTCCGCAGGTTGTCGTGGGCGCGTGACTTCGCGCGGCCGTCGCCGATCGTCTCGAGGTCGACGACGAGCAGGTTCATGTTGACCTCATCGTCGGGGCCACCCTCGAGTTCCGACACGGGAACGTCGAACTCGTGCTCGGCGAGCGTCTCGATCAGATCGACGCTGGTCTCGTAGACCACGTCCGCGGCCTCGGCGTAGGTCATCCCCAGCGCCTCGTCGTACTCGCCGGGCGAGTTCAGCATTTTCTCGTAGTCGACGCCGAGCGCGCCGGCCACGCTCTCGCGCAGGCTCGGCGCGCCGGGATTCTCGAGGCGCGTCAGCGCGACGAGATACTCCACGAGGCGCTCGTCCGCCGGCGGTTCGGACATCGTGTGCAGTCCCAGCCGAATCTGGGTCGTTTTGACGTCCGTAAGGTACTCGTGGATGCGTTCGACGAGGTCGTCGATTTCGAGGTCCTCACCGTCGACGTCGCCCTCAGCCAAGGTCGAACCTGCCTCGTCCGGACCGCGGACGTCGGCCTTCTCGTCGATCGTGCCTTTGATACCCAACTCTACGGCGAGATCGAGTTCCTCGACCTTCTCGCGCATGAGGTCCTCGAGGTGTTGCCCATCGTCGGCGCGGGCGTCTTCCATCCCGGCTTCGCGGTACTGGTTTGCGAGTTCCTCGAGTTCGGACAACTCGTCGTACGTGCCCGCGTTCCGCATAACCGGCGTCAGGTAGTCGACGATAGCAGCGTAGGACCGGCGTTTGGCCTGGGTCCCCTCGCCGGGGTTGTTGACGATGTAGGGATAGACGTTCGGGATGTCGTCGATCAACTGGTCCGGCGCGCTCTCGCCGTTCAGCCCGACGGTCTTGCCGGGGAGCCACTCGAGGCTGCCGTGGGTACCGAGGTGAACGACGCCGTCGGCCTCGAACGTATTCTTGAGCCAGCCGTAGAAGGCGTAGTAGTCGTGTGGCGGCTGCAGGTCGGAATCGTGGTAGACTTTCGAGGGGTCCATGCCGAACCCGCGCGGGGGCTGGACCGTGACGAGGACGTTACCGAACTCGACGCCCGGAATCGCGAACGGCCGGTCCGGCACGTCGCCCCATTCGTCGATGATGTTCTCCTGAAACCGCTCGTCGGCGTCGGCGAACCAGTCCGCGTAGGTGTCGGTGGAGACGACATCGACCGAGAGGTCGCGAACGTCCTCGGGGGCGACCCAGCGGTCCTCGAGAGTCAGCTGCGAGGTGAGTTTCTCGACGAGTGTCTGGCCGTCGTCGGGCATCTCATCGTTGAGGTCGTACCCTCGAGCGTCAAGCTCCTCGAGCAGATTCACGGTCGACTCCGGCGAATCGAGCCCGAACGCGGTCCCGATGCCGTCGTCGCTCGGCGGGTAGTTGTGCAGGACGACGGCGATTCGTTTGTCCTCGTTGGGCGTGTGACGGAGTTGCGCCCAGTTGACCGCGAGCCGTGTCGCGTGATCGACTCGTTCCTCGATCGGGTAGTGGTGTTTCGGCGCGCTGCCGATGCCGGCCTCGTCGTCGGTTCGTTCTTTCCCCGAGATCGGGTGGGTGATGACGTTGCCGTCGAACTCGGGCAGGGCGACCGAGAGCGCGAGTTCGAACCCCATCACACCCGTATCGCTGGATTCGTACCGCGACCGGGATCGCATCGTGGTGATCGTCTGCAGCACGGGCACCCCGAGCCGGTCGAGGAAGA
Source organism: Natronorubrum amylolyticum (assembly GCF_052040145.1). Classification (NCBI taxonomy): domain Archaea; kingdom Methanobacteriati; phylum Methanobacteriota; class Halobacteria; order Halobacteriales; family Natrialbaceae; genus Natronorubrum; species Natronorubrum amylolyticum. The sequence continues at coordinate 731,095 of NZ_JBPPFW010000001.1, read as the reverse complement.
CGTCCTCGGCGCTCGAGCCCTCGTCGCTGGCGCTGCGGCCGCGTTCGTCCATGGAGAGTGAGAACATGAACGAGGAGAGGACGGTATCCACAACGGAATTACCAGCGTCGTCGATGAGCCAGTTGTCCGTGACCCACTCCGCATCCTCTTGCTCGTCCGTATCGGTCGCCGGATTACAGAAGATTGGCAGGGCGTTCGCGCCCTGCTCCTCGAGCGCTCGAACCTGCGCATCCACGTATCGCGTATTCTCGTGGGTCCAGTGAGATTCGTAGAACCAGACCGCGACCGTCGGCTTCTCGGGATCGTGAGTCTCGAGCAGATCCTCGTACTCGGCGCCCGGATAGTCGGGGTGGTAGACGCCCTCCGTGGGGAGTTCGGCGGGTTCGTCGTACTCGACGTCTCGGCCCTCGTACTCGGCGACGAGGAACCGACAGCAGTTTTCGACGTTGATCGTCCCGCCCTTCTCCAGATAGTCGTAGACGAGGTCACGATGACCCTCCGAGACCGTCGTATCCTCGAACGCGAAGGCGTCGCCGGTCGCCTTCACGATCAGCGGGACGCCCGCCTCCTCGAGCGCGCCCGTCGCGTAGTCGTAGCCCGGCATGCTGTCTTCGGCGCCGTGCAGCCAGAAGATGGCCGCGGCGGCGTCGGTCAATTCCTCGACGAACTCCTCGATGTCGGCCTCGTCCTCGAGGTCGCTCTCCGAGCGAACGACCAGCTCGACGTCCTCGAGGCGCTCGGCGGCCTGGCCGATCGAGCCGAGTTCGTTCTCCGTCGCGGTGTAGATCCCGATCCGTGTCATCGTGTTTTTAAACCTCTGTTGTATTAGCTCAACTATGGTTGCAGACGCTGGGGGCAAAAAGCTGTCGTCACTCCCCTTTCCGGCGATCGTCGGGCAGGACGAGTTAAAGCGCGTGCTGTGCGCCGTCGCGGCCAACGACGGTCTCGACGGTGCCCTGATCGTCGGCGAGAAAGGCACCGCGAAGTCGACCGCCGTCCGGGGACTCGTGGACCTCCTCCCCGACCAGCGAGCCGTCGCCGACTGTCCGTACGGCTGTTCGCCCGACGACTCGAGTCTCCAGTGTGCCGACTGCCGCGAACGCGACGGCGAGGAGTTCCCGATCGAGACTCGGCCCGTTCCACTCGTGACGCTTCCGTTAGGGGCGACTCGCGACCGCGTCGTCGGCACCCTCTCGGTCGAAGATGCCCTCGCCGGCGCGGCCGACTTCGATCCGGGGCTGCTCGCTCGCGCCCACCGGGGAATTCTTTACGTCGACGAGGTCAACCTGCTCGACGACCACCTCGTCGACGTCATCCTCGACTCGGCCGCAAGCGGCGTCAACACCGTCGAGCGCGACGGGATCAGCGTCTCACATCCCGCCGGGTTCACCCTGATCGGGACCATGAACCCCGAGGAGGGCGACCTCCGGCCGCAGTTGCGGGATCGGTTCGCTCTCCAGGCCACCGTCGAGGGCTGTCGTGAGGTCGACGATCGCGTCGAAATCATCGATCGAGCGCTCGAGGCCGACGGGTCGGGAACCGACGACGGGACCGACGAATCGGATCCGTGGGCCGAGCACGCCGACGAGACGGCAGCCTTGCGAGAAGAGCTCGTATCGGCCCGCGAGCGGCTCTCGAGCGTCGCCCTCCCCGCGGATTTCAAGGAGGAGATCGCCCACCTCTGTCTCGAGGCCGGCGTCGACGGCCACCGCGGCGACATGGCGACGGCCCGGACCGCGATGACCATCGCGGCACTCGAGGGCCGGACGACGGTCATCGAGTCGGACGTCCACGAGGCCGCGCGCTACGCACTGCCCCACCGACTCCGGAGCACGCCGTTCGAGGACGAACCGGATTTGGAGGATATACTCGAGGACCGATTCGAGGAGGACTCACCCGAGGATCGCGAGGACGGTGAGGGGGAGTCGGGTGAGAACGAGAGCGAAGGTGGCGACGGAGAGGACGCCGGTGAGACGGGAAACGAGTCCGGCGGCGAGGGGGGTGAGGACCACGCCGAGTCGGATTCGGAAGGTGGTGACGACGGGGCCGACGACTCGGACGGGAACGGCGCCCCGAAGACGGACGACTCAGGATCCGAACGCCAACCCGACGACGGCACCGAGCCTGCAGGGGACAGTCCCACACCCTCCCACGCAGACTCCGACGCGGACAGCGAGCGCGACGACTCGGACAAACGAGATTCGGACGATACTGACGGTGAAGACGGCGATGGTGGCGAGGAGGGCGAAGCCCAACCGCTCGTCCCCGGCCAGCGACGCGGCGAGGTTGCCGACGTCGGCGATGCACGGGCGCCCGACCTCGACTCGCCGGCCGTCGAAAGCCGACGGGCGACGGGGAACGGTGGCGCTCGAGCGAGTACGACCCCCAGCGTCGACAACCGCGGCGCTCGAGTCCGAACGGAACCCGCGTCGGGGGACGGCCCGATCGACGCGGCGGCGTCGGTTCGATCCGCCGCGGCTCGAGGGGACTCGAAGGTCGAAAAACGGGACCTCCGTCAGTCGGTCCGTGCGGGCGAGACGTCGGTGACGATCGTCTTCGCGGTCGACGCCAGCGCCTCGATGCGACCCGCGATGCGCACCGCGAAGGGGGTCGTCCTCGAACTCCTGCGCGACAGCTACGAACACCGCGATCAGGTCGCCTTCGTCGCATTCGCGGGCGAAAATGCCGAGGTCCTCTTGCCGCCCACCGACAGCGTCTCGCTGGCCGCGCGGCACCTAAAGGAGTTACCCTCGGGCGATCGAACGCCGCTTCCGGCGGGGCTCGAGACCTCGAGACGGGTACTCGAGCGCGCGGAGACCGACGCCTCGGTCGTCGTCTGCGTGACGGACGGTCGGGCGAACGTCGCCGACGGCAGTCCGACTGAGGCGACCCGACGAGCCGCACGCGGGCTCGCGGCCGAGGACGCGACGGTGATCGTCGTGGACGCCGGCGACAACTCCCGGGCCGGACTGTCGGAACTGGTCGCGGCCGAAGCCGACGGTGAACTGGTCAGCCTCTCGTCGCTGTCCGCCGAGACGGTTCGTGCCGCGGCCGATCGGGCTGCGGCGGACGGATCCCCAACTAAGTAGGCGCATCGCACAGGATCGCGGCCCGATACTCGTATTTCGTGAACGTCAGCGAGCGACACGACTGTCCGTCGTGTCTGTCCAACGCCGGAACCGAACTCGAGCGACGCGTCCTCGACGAGGGGGTCGAACAACGACTCGAGTGCGACGACTGCGGACACGTTTGGCGGCGCGTTCGGTGAGCGTACGCCGGACTCGATTCCGTCGGAGCATTACGCCCGACGGATCAACATCCATTTGACCCCGGTCGCTCGTTATCCGACGAGAAATGACTGAAACGGGGGACGAATCGGCAGACGGAGGCGCTGACACCGGCGGTGATCCAGACGGTCGCGACGTCAGCGACGATATCGAGTACGGCATCGACGACCGGCCGCCGATCGGCGAATCGGCGGTGCTCGGCATCCAGCACTACCTGACGATGGTCGGGGCGAACATCGCGGTGCCGCTGATTTTGGCCGATACGATGGGGATGCCCGGCGACGTGACGGCGCAGTTCGTCGGCACCTTCTTCGTCGTCTCGGGAATCGCGACGCTGGCCCAGACGACGTTCGGGAACCGGTACCCGATCGTCCAGGGCGCGCCGTTCTCGATGCTCGCACCCGCGCTCGCCATCGTGGCCGTCGTCACGGCGGGCGGCGTCGGAACTGGGGACAACTGGCAGGCCGCTCTCCTGCAGCTACAGGGAGCGATCATCGTCGCCGCAGCGGTTCAAGTCGCGATGGGGTACTTCGGCCTCGTCGGGAAACTCCGACGCTTCCTCTCGCCCGTCGTCATCGCGCCGACGATTGCCCTGATCGGACTGGCGCTGTTCGACGCGCCCCAAATTACGACCCCGGAGCAAGAGCAGAGCTGGCTGCTGCTCGGACTGGCGCTCGGTCTCATCCTGTTGTTCTCGCAGTATCTCGACATCAAACACAAGGCGTTCCGCTTGTATCCCGTGATTCTGGCGATCGGCATCGCCTGGTTCGTCGCCGCGGGACTGTCGGTTGCGAACGTGTTCGGCACCGACCACCCGGGCCACGTTCCGCTCGGTGAGGTCACCGACACGACGTTCATCCTCCCGATATACCCGTTCCAGTGGGGGATTCCGGAGTTCACGACCGCCTTTATCATCGGCATGTTCGCGGGCGTGCTCGCCTCGATCGTCGAGAGTATCGGCGACTACTACGCCGTGGCCAACCTGACTGGCTCCGCAGCACCCAGCGAGAAGCGCATCAATCACGGGATCGGGATGGAGGGGCTCATGAACGTCTTCTCCGGCGTGATGGGCACCGGCGGTTCGACCTCCTACTCCGAGAACATCGGCGCGATCGGGCTGACCGGTGTCGCCTCCCGCTACGTCGTCCAGATCGGCGCCGTCGTCATGCTGTTCTTCGGCTTCATCGGCTACTTCGGCCAGCTCATCGCGACGATTCCGGACCCCATCATCGGCGGGCTGTTCATCGCCATGTTCGCCCAGATCGTCGCCGTCGGTATCGGGAACCTCAAACACGTCGACTTAGACTCCTCGAGAAACCTCTTCGTCGTCGGCTTCGCCCTCTTCATCGGGCTGGCGATGCCGGCCTACATGGGCAACTTCGAGTCCACGCTCGCGTTCCGCGACGCCGTTGGGCTCGAGGCCGCACTCGCCGGCTATCCGGCCCCGCTCGAGACGGCTGCGGAGGCCGTCGTCGACACCGTCTTCATCATCGGTTCGACGGGGATGGCCGTCGGCGGACTCGCGGCCCTCGTTCTCGACAACACGATTCCGGGCACCCGCGAGGAGCGCGGCCTCGCTCAGTGGGAGCGGATCACCGAGGACGAGTCCGAGTTCGAGAGCTTCTGGGATCGCTGGGTCGGCTCCGATCGGGAGCAGTAACGGACTTCCTCGAGTAACGCTGGTTTCAGTCCAACGCGTCGTTTCGGGCCGGCCGAACCACGTGCGGTGGCGCGCGCTGGCGGCGTGCCCGAGTATAGCGAGGGTGCGTCGCCGACACCGTGCGAGGGATGAGCGAGCGGTGCGAGCGAATCGGCTGGGGAGGACGTGGAAATCATCGCCGCCAGCGATAGCAGTACACTCGTTTTTACTTGAGTGCTTCCGAAACTAGGCTGGCACGTTCGTCCGAAAGGCACCCGTCTCAATTCGCACTTTTGCAACCCCGCGACCTATACGTGCGGCGGCCGACTAGCTGTCAATGGCAGAACTCGCTCTCGAGGACGGCACGCTCTGGTACGAAACGCGCGGCGACGGGCAACCACTGGTCTTCATCCACGGCGGCTGGATGAACGGGCAGGCCTGGAAGCCACAGGTCGACCGTTTTGCCGACGAGTATCAGGCGGTCACGATGGACGTCCGCGGCCACGGGCAGACGGGCGCGACCGAGCCCAACCGGTACTCGATCGAACTCTTCGCCGACGATCTCGAGGCCCTGCTCTCGGAACTCGATCTCGAGAACCCGATCCTCTGTGGCCTCTCGCTCGGCTCGATGGTCGTCCAGGAGTACATGGACCGCCACCCCGACCGCGCGGCAGGCGCGATCCTCGGCGGCGCGGTGCGGTCGATGCCGCCGATGGACATGCCGCCGATGATGAAACCCCTCATGTCGCCGCTGCCGGCGCTGTCGACCTCGCTGTCGATGACCGGCCCGCAGACGACGTTCCGATCGATGCTGTACTCCATTCAGGCGACGACCGGCGAGCGCTGGCTGTCGGTGAACCCCGACGTCCGCTCGGAAGCGATGGACGCCGTCGGCGACATCTCCCGCAGCGAGTTCCGGAAGGTGTTCGACGCGCTCTACCGGTACGAGCCCGCGAACCTCTCGCACGTCGAGACGCCGACGCTCGTCGTCCACGGCGAGCAGGAGGCCCCGCTGGTCAAACAGCAGGGCGCGCAACTCGTCTCGGAGGTCGCGACCGGCGAGCGCTTAGAGCTCTCAGAGTCGGGCCACCTCGTCAATCAGGACCGACCCGACGCGTTCAATTCCGCGAGCGAGGCGTTCCTCGAGACCGGCAGCGCGGCATAGGGTTGTCGTTCTCGCGCCTCCCTGGCCCTCTCGAGAGCGTCGTCGAACGGCTTCTGTGACAGTCAAAACCGTGTTGGCGGTCGCCGCCGAGCGAGCGCCGGAGGAAAAGGCCCATTAGTTACCCGACACATCGGATAGACATGGGACTTGGCAGCACTGCAAAGAAGATCCAGAGTTTGTCGGACCGCGCCGAAGCGATGTACAAGCAGGTACAGGAGCTTCAACAGCGCATCATCGGCCTCGAGGAAGAGGTCGACGACACGCACGACACGGTCAAGAGCATCGACCACCAGCTAACCGAACAGCGCGCGCTGTTGCTCGCGTTGGCCGAAGAGCAGGGGATCGACGGCGAACAGATTCTCGCCGAGGCGGCCATCGACGAGGCCGAAGCCGCAGGCGACGGTGACGACGTCGAGGACAGCACCGACACTGGGACCGACGGCAACGACGACGTCGGCGACGCCAAAGCGGCCGACGCGACCGCCGAGTAGGTCGTTCGGTACCGAGTCACGCGTTCCGTTCGATGAGTAAAACCTAACAGCAGGGGCAACTTTTGCCAGCACGATGACGACCCACGAGCAGCCGGTGGACTCGGTCCTCGAGACGATCGGTCGGACGCCACTCGTCGCCCTTCAGGACGGTCCCGAGGACGTCCAGTGTTACGCGAAACTCGAGTCGTTCAACCCCGGAGCGAGCGTGAAAGACCGGATCGGCCGCTACATGCTCCGAGAGATGCTCGAGCGAGGCGACGTGAGCGAGGGCGGGACGATCGTCGAACCGACCGCGGGGAACACGGGTATCGGGCTCGCGATCGCCGCCAAACAGCTGGGTCTCGAGGCAATCTTCGTCGTTCCCGAGCGTTTCAGCCTGGAGAAACAGCAGTTGATGGCCGCGCTGGGCGCCGAGGTCATCAACACGCCGACGGACGCGGGCATGGGCGGCGCGATCGAGCGCGCCCACGAACTGGCCGCCGAACTCGACGACGCCGTCGTTCCCCAGCAGTTCTCGAATCCGCTCAACACGGAAGCTCACTACGCGACGACCGGCCCCGAGATCTACGAGGCGCTCGAGGACGAGGTCGGCGCCGTCGTCGCCGGCTGTGGCACCGCGGGGACGCTCATGGGGATCGCGCGGTACGCGCGCGAGCAGGACCCGAACACCTACGTCGCGGCCGTCGAACCCGAGGGCTCGCTGTACGGGAAATTTCTCGACGAAGAGCGCGAGGAGGGCGAGTACAAGACCGAGGGGATCGGCACGCACAACATCGAGACCAACGAACTGTTCGAACCGGATCTCGTCGACGCCGTCCACGCCGTCCCCGATCGCGAGGCTCACGAGGAACTCAAACGGCTGGCTCGCGAGGAAAGCCATCTCGTCGCCTCGAGCGCCGGAGCCGCCAGCGTCGCGACGAAACGGGTCGCTCGCGGCATTTCGGAGGGCGAGATCGACGCGCCACATGAGACGGTGGTGACGGTGTTTCCGGACTCGAGCGAGCGCTACCTCTCGAAGGGGATCTACCGCTCGTTCGAGGAGTGGGACGAGTAGCTCGAGTCGGTCGTCGGCTGTCCGTTTTTTCGTACCGAACACCACCGGCTCGGTGACCAGTACATTGATTACGTACTGCTGACAGGTGGGCGTATGGATCAGCCGCTTTTCGCCCTCCCCGTCGAACGGGAGCTCTCCCCCGCCGTGCGGACGAAGTACGAGGCGTACACCGCCCAGGGCGGGCTCCTCGGCGCGTTCACGTACGCCGCCGTCGTCCTCGAGACTGACGACGATGGCCTCGCGGCGACGCTGGCTTCGATCCCAACCGCTCTGTTCGTCACGAGCAGCCTCCACGACGACGCGATCGACGAGTCCGACGACTGGACGGGGAATCGCAAGCGGCGACTGAATGAACACGTCACGCTCGGCGATCTCGCGTTTACGAGCGTTCTCGAGGCCGCAAACTCGCTCCCCGACGAGATCGATCTATCGCCCGTCCTGGAGACGGTCCGGCAGATCGGACGGGGGCAACTCGGGGAGGAAGCGCTCGAGCCGACTACGGCGACCCTCGAGGATGCCGTCGCTCGCGTCGACGAGCGCGGCGCCGTCTGGGCCGACCTCGCCGTCTCGCTGGTCGGCGCGGTCGACGGCTACTCGGAGGATCAACTCGAGCGACTTCGAACGGTCACGAGACACGCCATGTTCGTCCTCACGGTCGTCGACGATGTGGAGGATCTTCCGGAAGACGTGGCCAACGGCGTCGCGAGCGTTCCGACCGCACTCTACGACGGCGATCTCTCGGCATGCGACTCGCCGGCGGCGATCGCCAACTCGTTTCTCGCGTCCGACGCGCCCCGACGGCTCGGGGCGCTGTTCGCCGACCGACGGGCCGCCCTCGAGACCGGCGTTCGAGACCTCGCGGAAACCATGGATCGACCGAACGCAGCGATCCTCGACGCGGTGGCTCGGGCGCTGACGTGGTACTGCGAGTCGGCCTGCTCGATTCCGGTGGCGGAGACCGTGCCGCCGGCCCGGCAACGCGAGATCAGCACGCAGGTGGCCGGTGACGAGCGGACGAGGCGGCGTGTCGCCGAAACGGTCGTCGCCGACTTTCCGTTCGGTGCAGCCGCCGATTCCGAGACCGTGGCTGTCGTCGACCCTGAGATACTGGCCGAGGCAGTCGCCGATCTTCCGGCCGACCCGCTCGCGGACGTGCTCGTCGCGCTCACGCACGTCGCGACGGTCGCCGACGGCGTCATGAGCACCTCGCTCGAGGAGGCGCTCGCGACGCTCGAGCGACGTGCTGCGTCGACTACCTGATACATCATCCTTCCGTGGTAGTATGCAACCAGTCAGGCCGAGAGCCGGCGATGCTCGACCATCATACACCGACTCTGGACAGCCACCCGCCCGTCGTCTTCGACGCGAGCCGCCGCCTCGTCGTCGCGGATTCCCTGCTGGGTCCAGACGACCTCGACGTCGTCGCGCTCGAGCGCCGCGTCGACGATCCCGCTCACTTCCTCGCTAGGGCGGAAGATACAGACGACGTCGATCGCCTCCTCGACGTCTGCGAGCGAGTCGTACGCCGACCGGCCGAAAATCTCGTCCGCGAAGGGGTTGACCGGGATCACGTCGTAGCCCTGCTCGCGAAGGTAGTTCGGGACATCGTGGGCCGCCTTTCCGGGCGTACTCGAGCAGCCGACGACGGCGATGGTCTCGTACTCGAACACGTCCGCGAGGTCGTCGATGGCGTCGACGGGCATACGCGAGCGTAGGGGCTCGCGAGTGAAACGTTTCGGGGTCACGGAAGAAGTGACGGACCTCTCGGGGCGGTGGCGCGGACGCCTCAGGTCGAGAGCCCGGCCGTCCGAATCTCCGGCTCCTCGCCGTCAGCCGGCTCCTCGAGTTCGATGACGGCGTCGAACAGCTGCTTGAGCGTGTTCATCGTCTGGTCGTCGTGGGCCGTCGAGTCGATGACGTAGACGCCCATGGCGTCGGCGCTCTGGATGCGACCGGTGAAGACGTGGAGGAAGCGAAACACCGTCTGGAGGTTCGAGTACATAAGCAGCGTCGAGACCGAATGGAGTAGCACGCGGTTCTCGGTCAGCCCGCGGTCCTCGTAGAACTCCTGGAGGAACTCGGAGAGCTTGATCCCGATGCCGGTCATATCGACGGGCGAGGAGGCGTACTTGATCCGCGGGTCGTCGTCGACCGTGCCGATCCCGCGCTGTTTCGTGACGCAGTCGACGACGCCGACGTTGGCGTCGGTACTGGCGTCGACGGAGGCGGTGAACGTCTCGAGCACTTTGTCGGCGCTATCCTTGGTCGTGACGACGATCGATCCGTCGCCCCGATCAGCACCGCTCGCGAGGATATCGAACGCGATCTGTCGCTTTCCCGTCAGTGGCGGGCCCGCGACGAGCAGGTTCGTCCCCGATTCGATTTCGGCGTCCGGAATGACATCGGCAAGGTCATACATACCAGATACTCACATCCATCAGCCGTAGTGACGTCCATTGCTGGGTCCGCTGACTACTCCGGCGTTGCTATGAGAATGCGTGATCCAGCTTATATTACTTTTGATTGTAGGAGCACAACCATTGCTAATTTATGCTGATTATGTCCGCTTTCGCCGGTGAATTATATCGCGATTCAGCTCAGAGTCCGGCCGGCATCGCCACCGCCGCTCGGCCGACGACGAACGCCAGCGCGGCGAGAAACATCCCGTATTTGAGGTGTGACTGTCCGGCCGTCGGATCCTCGAAACTCTCGTAGGCTGCGTAGCACATGATCGCGTCCGCCGGGATCACCACGAGCAGGTACGCGACGCCGAAGTGGCCGAGCAGGAAAGGAATCGGACTCGCGACGACGCCGACGACGATCAGGGCGGCGGCGATCTGCAGCGCGCGCGTTTCCCCGACCGCGATCGGGAGCGTGTTCAACCCTTCCTCGCGATCGCCGTCGATGTCCTCGACGTCCTTGACGATCTCTCGAGTTAGCGTCGCAATCGCCGCGAGGACGAACAGCACCACGGCTGGCCCCATATCGCCGACCGCCGCGGCACCGAAGAGGAACGTACTCCCGACCAGATAGGCGACCAGCGCGTTGCCGATCCCCGGCAATCCCTTGAAGAGTTCGGTGTAAGCCACCAGCGCGACGAGGTTGATTCCCGCGATCGCGAGCGCTGCTGTCGGGAGCGTGAGCGCGAGCGCAACTGCACCCGCAAAGAGGACGAGACTGAACGCGAGCGCCCCCCGTGGACTCACCGCCCCACGAGGAATCGCCCTGTCGGGCTGGTTGATCCGGTCGATCTCCCGGTCGAAGTAGTCGTTGATCGCGTTCCCGGCCCCGACCGCCAGTCCGGTCGCCGCGACCGCAGCCGCCACCGCGAACGAATGGTCGCCGACGCCACCGGCGACGAACGCCCCGATGAACGGCAGCGCGCTCGCCGCAATCACGTTCACCGGCCGCGTCAACTCGAGCACCCCGCGGATCGTCTCCCCCGCTGTCATTGCCGGGAGTGCTCAGCGCTGGTGGTTAAACGGTACGGTCCGGACTCGATCGGGCGCACACCGGAGCGGACAGCGTGATCGGGGACAGTCGGCGATCGATTTCACTCGAGCGCGGCGGTTACCGCCACTCCTCGAGATCGCAGAGCGCGTCAGCGTCGATTGAGAGCCACTTGCAGACACGGTCGTCACCCGTCGCATCGGCGGGGACGGCGGTCCAGACGTCCTCGTCGTCGGTGAGTAACTCGAGCGGTGCGTCGCTGGACCGGCCGTCGTCGGGAACTGGGGCCTCGTTCACCGTCATGAATAGCTAGGTGTTCCGGGTGCAGGACAAAGACCCTGGGCGGCACTTTTCACCGGCTGAGAAGTTCCGGTAGTGTGCGTGGTGGTGGCTGTCGAAATGCCTCCAAACCGAGCGACTTATACGGGGTCGCCGGAAAATGCTGAAGTGAGGGCGCTTAGCTCAGTCTGGACAGAGTGCTTGGCTTCGGACCAAGTTGCCACGGGTTCAAATCCTGTAGCGCCCATCCGTTTTCATCATCCTTAGAATCCACAGGACGGCGTGGAGTCTTTAAATAAGCATACAGGGGGTATACGACATAGATATCATGATATACCCACTCGGTGCCCCACGCCATCTTGCGATTCGAAAAAGCCAATCAGTTAGTCAGCGTTACATCGACAACATTCCGAGTCGAGTCAGATAACTCGTAGACCCCGTGTCCACGGTTATGGAGTAAATCCCACTCCTGAAGACGGTTACATCGTTGTTGGATATACGTACGGTTGTAGTCTGTTGAGTTAGCGATGTTGGCCGGGACGTCTGCAGTATGATGGTACAGATAGACAAGTATCGTATAGTCTGCCTGATTCAGACTAGGAATGCGCATCTCGTCACCATCTAATGCGGCTTCCAAGTCAACGATCTCCCCCGTATCGACCGTATAATGATCGTTGTCGACATCCTCTGAATCCCCGTTGGTCGTCCTGTCGTCATCATCCATACTACGACTATATACTTATAGCATTTAAACGCTATCCGGTTGATACCCCACACAGCGATTTATCACCAAATCTGATATACCACCAACCCCGCTGAGATGGCGGAAACGAAGCAACGCACTTCTACCTCGAGAATATCTAACGGAAATACCAACACACTTGGCAACCAGCTTTTTTAAGCCCTATGAGATCATTACACACATCGATTACCCTGATGCCTACTACTGTTCTGCTGGTCGATCCCACAGATGACGCACACCACTTTAAAACTCTGTTTGAAGAAACCGACCGATCCAGCACAGTCCGAATAGTCAACACCGGAGAAGACGCTCTTGACTATCTCAACAAACGTGGGGAATACTCAGATGTCCCCTCTCCAAACCTCGTGATTCTGAACCCTCATCTCCCCCAAATGGATGGATATGAGCTTCTAAATGAGATCAAAAACGAGCCTGTCTTCAAGCTCGTACCCGTTATCGTCCTCTCTGATTCCGAAGTAGAAGACGATATCATTGAATCATACACCCTTCACGCAAACGCTCATCTCCGAAAACCCGATAATCCAGACGAATTTGAGAAAGTCGTCACCGCAATCGAAGCCTTCTGGCTCGACACAGCCCACCTGCCTCCTGTGAAATAGCAGAACAAGAGCAACATCGGACAATTACCAATATATCCAGCAATTGCGGCACAATTAAAACAGGTCACTGGCAATTGCATAGCAATTGCCCGCACAGATCACACGATAGATTGTGTTCCGTCTCATGCAGGAGCCACTCTTCTTGGCCGTGCCGAGTCTCTCCGACGTGCACCTGTGTTCCACACCGGTCGCACTCGAACTCTCGATCCCCAACTTGCGTATAATACCGAGCGATGATATCCTGTTTCAGTTGATCTTTTCTTTCTCTCTCTTCCATAGAGTAAAATAAAGCATGGAAGAATAATGGCATGAGGGAGACAACAAATCACATCAATGATAAATACGCTCATGATCAAAAAACTCCTCCCCATCACTCAAATCAACCAACACACCACACTCCCCACACCGATACACCTCACCCGACACCAACACATACCGAGCCAACGCACCATTCACATCTCCCTCGTAAGATATCATCATGCAAGTATATACTACCTACAACACTATTAACTTAATTACAAACAATGATAAAACCAAATCCTGTCGGAGTTAGATATATATACATAGGGCACCTCTTACAACATAGACCCCTCCACTATGGCTACGTTGTTGTGCAGCTTCGCTGCACTGCCAGTAGCCCCGTAGGGGCTACGTTGCCCCAAATTCGATTTTTGAGATCGTCAAGTTACATTTGCGCACGGTATTATACACATCGACCAGCAAGCAGACCAATCCAATATTACACCACACCCCTTCGAACAGGACTAACAACACTGTTAGGATCACAAAATCATAATCGACAGAGGGCGTCGACCCAAATTCTGACAAATCTCCTTATTTAAGCACCAGAATCGCAAGACAGCGAGCAACTAACAAACCTGTTAGTATCGATTTGTTAGTCGGAATTACTCATAGGCATAATTTATCAAGACAGCGATAGATATTTACTAGCCAAAGCAGTATAATATACTATGACAACCGCACGAGACGAAGCATGGCACGCAGTACTTTCACATATAGACGATAATAAATCCATCAAGTCAACGGATCTCGATCTCGAAGACGAAAAACAGAGAACAGCCCTCAGAGTCCTACGCAGTATGGAAAGCATGGGATTAGTGACAAAAGAAAGCAAGCAATCCCAAACATGGTATCCCACAGACCGACTCTCTGGAGTATGCGTGAAACCCGAATAGAAGCACTAAAACCCTAATTTTCCACAATCCTCACTTAATCCTAAACACATTTGTGTCGGATCGGAATTAAACCTAAATACCCTTAGTCCGACATGTAGTATAGGTGTCAAAACCAATGAACTGCAAGCACTGTGGATCTGGTGACTGCCTTGAGGTACAGAGTGGAAACGAACATGACGGCGTAATCACCGAGAATTACGTCTGCACGAACTGCAACCGACAAGGTACGCTCACTGTCCGTGCGACGGACGAGGGATATCTCGAGTCGTACGAGGGATGTCTCACCGACGGTGATGCGTTATGAACGACTCCGAACACTCGCTCGAGTTCGAGACCGCTCTTGAACTCCAACGACGACAACGAGCACGGGCCAAGGCTCGAGCCGAGTCGCTCGCCGACGAATACGCCGAAGCCGCTAGTCTGGGTGGTCGATCATGGTAGTCCGCACGTTCGATGCTGCCGTTGCACGGGCTTCATATCGTGTCCGCATCCGATATCTGGACACACGCATAGCGTGGCAACGACAGAAGCTGATGGAGCGCACGGAGGATCTGGATCGGACTACGGGCGAGGACTATGCCCGTATCGTCGAGATTCGAGAGCAGGTGCAAAATGCAGTCCAGCGACGTGAACAACTGGCAACCATCGCCGAGCGGGAATGGGGTGAGACTACATGGTAACCTCTGATCGCAACCCGTGCGACCGCTGCGGGGCAGTTGATCATGGACGATGGCGACACGTCGAAGCCTCATCGGTCTGGCTGTGCAACGATTGCCATCCGAATCCGGCTGGCGGAGTGGTAGTGCTAGAATACGATGAAAGCGAGGTGTCCGACCGATGAGCGTTGATCAAACCACGCTCGATGATTACAGCGGGGACAACGAGTCCCCCGTGGAGATCGACTTGCCACAGCTCCCCCCGGCCGACGACGATGGGGGGCGTACCCGATGGCGAGATCACGGTGTTGAAACATACGACTCGAGCGAGGATGCTGGTATTAGCGAGTCAGGTGTGGTCGAAATCATGTCCGAAGCCCTTGGTAGCGGGGTTGATGACAAAGTGCAGAACGCATTTGACGTTCATGAGATGTGCACGCTCGAAGAGCGTGCCCGGCATGGGGTGTACAGCGAGGACGAGTTAGAGCGGATCGACGAACAGAGCGGTCACGGCAACAACTTCTGTACGGAGTGATCATGCATGTCTGTACAAAACCAACAAAACGACGCACAGTTCGAACATGAATATTTGTCGTCAGTAGATGATTGGATAGAATCGTCTGCAGCGTACCGGGTCGGCGATGATGAGCGAGATTACTGGGTGGTGCAAATCCCTGAGGAAATCCGGGCGTGGGCCAAGATGGAAGCCGCCGAGGAAGTCGACGAGCGGGATGATCGGGGCGAGACAGAGTCAAGCGACCATGCGCACCGTGGAAAATGCGGCGAGTTTGCCGCCGCAGTTGCCGCTGACACGGCTGGAGCGGAGTGGGAGTGGTATGATGGGTATGAAGAAGGCGACCTTGTTATAGACGGTCTGAGAGCCGATATAAAGAGTCGAGTTCGCAATGACGATGGACACATGGATCTGCTGGTTGGGATGCGCTCTCGGGGCGATGAGCGGGATATACAAGCGGAAATCTACGTGCAAGTCCTACTGTCCGAAGACTATTCGAAAGCGCTTGTCTCCGGATGGGCGCTGAATTTTGAAGTTCAGGATGCTCGAGGATTTGATCTGGCACAGACACATCCGTCGAAAATAGTCATGCACAGTCACTTGCGAGATATTGGTGATCTCATTTGAGCCTCTTTTTCCGCCAATTCAATTTACCAACACCCCATGTATGAAACACCCTCTGAGAGTGTGTGAGAGTGTATGCTGAGAGACTCTGATATACACTCTGAGAGTGTATCTAACCCAGTTCGACACCCTATTCATAGAGGCACCTGCTCAAATCGTCAGAATGGGTGATCTTCCTCAAGATCCATTTTCTCAGATGCTTCGGCTACCCAGCGGATATCCGCAGCATCAACGGCATCTCCTCTCGCACGATGATTCTGTACGCTTTGTTTGATATCGTCTCGAGTGTCTTGATCAAGGTCTGTGTCGATATGGTCGAGTACAATTTCAACAGGGACTTCATCGTCCCCATGCCAATCAAATGGAGGAGTATCTTCGTCGGTATTGGCTGAATTTTTCACATCAATATGGACTGGGGACTCTACATCTTTGTCTGCATTAGTGTTTTGCGAGCTGCAGTGATCAGCCCATTCAGAGATCTTTCTTTTGACATTTTCAGCAATTTGATCCGGCGGTTGGCCATATTTGGGCTGGTGGTCCTCGGACTCCGAATACTGCTGAAACCGGGTTTTGTCGCTATTGATGATATACTGGTACAATTTCCTTGGAATGTAGAAGTAATAATATTGGAACAGATAGAGATGTCGCTTCAAGTCATCTTTGTTGTAGTCTCGAACCCAACTCAGTATCTTGCGGATATAGTCCCACGCAATACTGAGGTGCCTTTCTATATCTTCCTCATCATATATTTTGAGATATAGATACACTGGTACAACAAGCAATGCAGCGGGGAGACTTATTGTGAGGGCGAGCAAAAACAGTCCCCACCACATCATCACCTTCGCACCTCGAGCCATGCTAGTATCTGGATTTAATCCACTGTCACGATTGGATAATGTTGCAGAGGGAGCCATCCGGTCTGTGTGGATCGCATCGTGACACGATTTGCAATGCGTAATCAGATTCGACATCTCGTGAGAGCCCCCTTTTGATACCGGGACACTGTGGTGTGCGTGCAGTTCTGCATCTCCACGTGGACCGCCCTGTGCCCCGCAATTTTGACAGGTGTGGTTATCACGCTCATAGACTCGCTTTCGACGGCTATCCCAATCCGAGGGATACGACATGTGCTATCAACCATTTGTCTGTCGACTATCAAAAATCTAGTTCAGCGCCTTGTGAGAGTCTACTTCGAAGAGTCGAGCGGTTCTGGTTTGCGTTAGCCCTTTACTCATCAGAACCATCATATTAGAATGGGCGTGAGCGACTCAATGTGATCCATCGTGCATGCTACAGTCACGCCCGATCTCGACGCCCGGAGTACAGTGCTTGCGTGTGATTTCGAAACTCGATCACACTCCGGGCGTTAATTCTCCTCGAGCGACCGTAGATATTTATTCCCATATACCATCTGATACTATTGTATCATGTCAGGAGATATCGAAACAGCGATTATGACAACGCTCGCCGGATTCCTCGGCGTGCTGTATAGTGCTGAACTAGTTGCCGAGATTGACACGCTCGCCCATGCTGGCGACCCAGCGACACAACTCATCGGTATGGCCGTCTTTGCGGTCTCCGGAATTACAGCTTACCTCGGCATCAATAAATTCCTCTAAGCAGTGCCGAAAATAGAGGATAGTATCGTTCACCAAACATCTTTATTATTTAACACCATCAGTCATACATAGATATACTGATATCATGTCTAAAGCACAATCTCACGATCACGACCGAGAAGAACAGAACACAGGACGATCCCGACGGGGCTTCATGGCGTCCACAGCGGCGGCAGGAGGAGCGCTTGGCCTCGGTGGGGCAGGAGCACACAAAGCAGGCTACGACGTGTCTCCTGTAGGTACAGCTGACGCAGCAGTACCGCTCGTCGGATATGCGATTGCGGCAGGTGTCGGAGCAGGGGTCACATATTGGCGACAACGGGATAGCGGAGAATCAGAGACGGCCACGCAAGCCCATCGCAACCTGCGATCCACTGCCCGTGGTATGGATACCGCTTCCGACGGCGAGAAGGAGTTCGAGAATCTTGTCGCCGAGCGGTCTGAAAACTGGGTTTGGCAGGACGCAGCACTTGAGTTCGCACAGGACTTTAACCACTCCCTCGATATGGAAATCGCTGATCTGAAAGATCAGATGGAGTCGTCCATACTGTCCGATTGGGGTGACCTCGAGCAAACCATCGTCGACAACCACTCAACTGAACTGGTACAGCTGATCGAGATGTTCTCCCATCTTGAGGCGTACGGGCACGAAGATGATGCGGACGATATCATCCGGGTGTATCAGTCTGGACGACCCAATAATCTCACGGCGATGAGCAATGTTACGCCAGCCGAGGACGAGGGTTATGATTTAGATGGTAGTGAAACCCTTGTGAATCCGTTTAGCGAGTATTACGAGGAGAATCAGACAGATACTGATGATATTATTTATGTCGACTACGAGCGAGTGGACGGGACCACGTTTGAGGCAGCATTTGGGTGGGGAGCGGTATCCATGTTCGCACCAGACTCGGACACTAACGGCCTCGAAAGCAATGGCGAATTTTATTATTATGATGATGAAGACGGAATAACAGACATCGTAATAGAATCGGTCGATAGTCCACGTGGTATGGGTGTCCCCAACGACATGGGTGGATCTGATTATGAAGACGGGTATATTTTCGCTGACGCCCGGCGACGTGGCAACGCAGTTGAAACAATCCGTAGCGAGGCAGAATCCCTAGCGAGCGAAGTGAGCGACTGGGTTGACGCTATTGCCAATGAATATGCTCGAGGCGAGCTGCCCGAGTCCGATGTCGTGTCTGCTTCCCGACTCCGTGAAGAGTACGGATACGAGGAAGGCAATGCGTCTATCACAGCGCTCTATGGCTCTCAACTTGGGTTTGAAACGGATCTCAAGGGCACGATCTCGATCTCGTACTACGATGATAGCGAGGAAATCCCCGAAGAGACCGACGATTACGACGATAACAGTGAGTACGAGGACATCGAGACGATGGACGGCTACCTGATGGCCGATCATGCGGACGACGGGGAGATCAGCCTTGACGCAGGAGAGTCCTATACTATCGATGACGTCGTGGGAGAGGGAGATGACGGACAACTCTTGCTCACTCGCCCGTCGGGCGACACTGTGGAACTCGAGTATGCGTTCACCGTCGACGAGATCCGGAGCTACGAGGATGGTGAGCAAGTCCAGCAGGACTCATTCACCGCCCAGTCGTACAACTTCTCGCCACGAGATCCAAACCGCTACGAGGAGGACGTGGCCGACGCTAATGACGCTCGAGAGGATGCAACACAGAACCCCGAGTTTGACTTTGACAGCATCATCGGGACGTTCGGCGACTTTGACACGAGCACGCTTCTCCTCCTTGGAGTTGGGACGTTCGGATTGTTCTTCGTCGTGCTCTTTGTCCTCTGGGCGGTGTCGCAAGCGCACCCTGCGACGTAATCCGTTGTTTCACAACATGGATTGGAAATCGGGGAACACGGTTTTCGCTTTTTGTTCAACAGATTGTGGGGGTTTCACCGGTTTGTTATCGTTCGATACATAATACCGATCAGTGTCGAGTTTTTGGATGTGATAGTCCTCCCCATTCGGTGCTTCAATCATCACTCGCACTTCCGTCTCTTCGACCGTCTTCGTCGTTCCCGGATTGAGGTGATGATTAAACCCTGCTCGGTCAAAATATGGCTTCATCGTCGCCTGCACATCGTCCGGGAAAACCCTACCACTACTCACTAACGTATACCGAGACCCAGTCATATTCGGATCTGGTGTTTCTTGAATGATGATTGAACTATCGTAATCATCCTTGGTCATCTGTAGCTCATATCCGAGATTTTCGTCATTACCGCTGGATGAAGCAGCCGTCTTGACTAACACTGACTTGACCGTTGCACTGGACATATTATCGAATGAGAGTTTCAGAACAGATAATATTATGGCTCGGACGGCGGCCGTTTGGTCGGCTCTGTTGAAATTCTATTATTCAGGTGTGCTTTTGCGTGAAACACACGAACACTACACGTGCGCATTGTTCAGTTAAATCGTCCCGCCAACCAAATCAGAACAAGAATCGTGCCAAAACCGATAGCAGTGATACCGAGGGCAAATTTGGGACTTGTAAGCGGAAGCTCTCCCAAATATTCAGTTATCTGACTAAATCCCCATATAGCAACAAGGAGTGAGATGGCGAGACCTATGAGGAGGAGTTCATAGTCAAACCACGTCTTTAGGCCTTCTAACGACGGCATAGTATTATGTTAAATTCGGAAGGTAATAGTCTTTTAGTCAATCCGTCATCTACAGTTACTGGCGATAGCTCTTTGACCTGTACTTACCGCAGAAGCTCTTGAACCTATCACTACCGGAGGGTTTCAACAGGGCCGTTTGATCGTCTTTGATCCCATACGACTTTTCTCGAGTGTCAACTCGGCAGTATATATTTATTCCCATATGCCTTCATCTAATTTAGAATGTCTAGTAAAATACAATACTCAGGCACGATCCGGACCGGGCTCACGCTCGTCATGGCCGTGCTCATGGTCACGTCCATGGTTGCCATGGGCGTAGGTACAGTAGCAGCTGAAGAGGAAGAGAACGACGGGGAGACGCATACTGTTGACTCGGGGCATATCGTCTCCGAGGAGCACGAGGACACGGACACGTTCGAGTCTGAGGTCGAGCTGGATGGCGAGACCCTCGACCGCATCGAGTTCACGCTCGAGACCACTGACAGTGGCAATGAGGTGTATGTTGAGGACGAAGGCGGCGAAACTCTTGATTCGCACACTCAAACGACCGTCAGTGGTAGCGACGACTATTACACGCTCGATGACTTCGATGGCGTGTCCGATATGACGATCACTGTGGGCGGGACGCTCGAGACGGCGCAGGATGTTACCGTGCACGTGTATGCTGAGACCGACGCCGACCATGATACGATTGGAGCTGCGCTGGATGTGGCCGAGTCTGGCGACATCATTGACATCCAGTCGGATCTCCATCTGGACGAAAGTGCCCGCATTGATGATGATATGGACCTGACCATCGCTGGCGCAGACCCCGGGGAGGACCGACACGTACTGACGGTCGATGAGTCGGAGACTAATGTATTTGATATCAATGGGGCTGGAACTATCGAGATGTATGGACTCCACCTCCAACATGACTACACATGGTCCGCCCAGAACGACACTGATGAGGTCATCGCCTATCACAATACGTTTGAGTCAACGGATGGCGAGTACACGGTGAGCGTCGAGCTGTACGGCGAGGAGGATAACGAACTCGTCGTGGATATGGCGAAGAACCTGTGGATTGATGCCGACGGGGATGTTGTCGAGCCCTCGGAAGACGAGGGTGATTACGAGACTGGAACGTATGATGCCGACGAATACGTCGACGTCACTGCAACCCCATACGTTGTCGACGAGGAGTTCAGCGAGCTGAGTAACGGCGAGCCGGTCTTCGAGACTGACTCTGATGGTGACGAAGAATCAGATGAAGTAGAGTACAAAGTCACTGACGAAGACAGTGAGCCCGTCGAGGGCGCTACGGTGACTGTTGGCGAAGAGACGGCCGAGACTGACGAGGACGGTATTGCAACGTTCGACGCCGACGCAGTTGATGAGGATGCTGACGTAAGTGTCGAACACGCTGACTACGAGGGCGGTGAACTTACCGTTGAACAGGTTGAGTCGGACGATGAATCATGGTTCGGTGTAGGTGCTGACGGTGACGGTATCAGTACCGAGCAGATCATGCTTGTCGCTGCGCTGATCACGATCCTCGGTGCGCTTGTCGGAGTCGTCGCACTCGTTGTCCGGGACTGAGTTTACCAACACCCCAATTATCGGAAGTTTATTTTGGACATAGTGAGGGACAGCAACTATGCAGATACATCAGTCATCTCGCACACATAATCTCGTGAGGGAGAGGGGGTTTGAACTCCGGCTCGGGCTACTGTTTCTCGGTGCTGTTTTTATTGTTAGTGGCTCTCTCCTATTTTCTGCTAATCCTTTGATCGGTGGCATGGCAATTGTCGTAGGCATCTTGTTCGATGTTGGCGTGCTTTGGCTTTTCAAAATTGAGGTAAGTATTATACAAAACGAGGTCGAGGATGCCCAGAGTGAAATAAATGATACTCGGGAAGAAGTGGACGACACAAAAGATGAAGTGGATGCCACCAAGGGCGAGATCGATACGGCCCAAGAGGAAATTTCGAAGACGAAAGAAGAAATCGACGGTATGAAAGACGACCTATATGATAAGTTTGGCAAATATCGTGGACGATATAGTCTCGAAAGCAGGGTTGACGAGATGGAAGAGCGGTTAGAAGATTTGAACGAGGATGCGGACGATTTGAAGGACAACCTCTATTCTCGATCTAGGGGATACGGGGGACGAGATACTATGGAGAGCAGAATTGACGAAATTGAGGAAGAGATAGAAGATTTGAAAGACGATTTGAATGACTGGGAGAAGGAGACGGGTGGTAGGGGGAGACGTTTTTAAATTGATGTTCTTCTTCAGCTGATCAATCATACTCCTATCTGCTGATTTTTCCATGCCGTTCGACCCTACACTTTTGCAGTTTGAAACCTTCATTTATCCTATATGATACGATGGATAGTCAAAATAGTGCTCGTGGCGCTGATGGTGATCGGCGCAATCACAGTGTACGGGATGCTCCCCGTAGACGCCACGACCGATGCAGACTCCGACACGGACGTTGGCGGGGCTGCAGAGATCGACGTGGTGAGTGGCGGGATCAGCATCCCTGCATTGGTTGGCACTGCAGCAGCGCAGGATGACGACGCTGATGAAGACGCAGCACCCCCAGAACACCAGACCGCTCACGAGTTCTCGGATTCACTCCGGATCGTAGATTGGGAGTGGGAGGACGGGGTTTTCATCGCCGAGTTCGAGGCTGAGACGCAAACCACAGTCACAGTCTATGAAGTGCCCGATATCAGCGACTTCGAGGGCGGAGAGCCATACGGAGAACAGTTTACGATCCAGCCTGACGGCACCACAACAGTAGAGTTTGCGCCCCCGGATGGGCTGGGCGTCCAGATCATCGAGGGCAACACGCCGTTCATGGATGGCAACCCCAGTGCGGGCACTGGTGGCATTCAAGGACCACCAGCAGGTGAGGAGTGGAGCCCAATTTACATCATCTTCGGCCTGTTGTTCTCTTTCGGCTCGATCCTCGCATCGTCCCTGTTGCTGTTCAATCTCATTGACAAGATCACTGGAGGTAAAAAGGTGTTCTAACCATGTCGGAAGATAATACACAACAGGCTGATGGCGTGGAACAGGACACCGATGAGCCACAGAAGTCCAATATACAATATATTGGTGATGGCATAAAGTACGCACTCTATCTGGTGAAAATTGTAGTTATTGGTGCGGTGCCAATGCTGACTCTCCTCGGCATCTGGCTTGTCGGCTTTATCGTCGTGCTGAATCTCAATATCGGGATATTCGACTACGTGCCGTTGTTCGAGACGGAGCACGAAGGACACTTCAACATCGCATTCTGGTTCATCACAGGAGCGATTGTGCCCGGGCTTATCACTGCGTTCTTATACTATCGGACAACTGATAAAAAGCTCCGGACGTGTGACGCCCCAAATGGGGGCAATGGCGGCGGATACGAATTATCGAACCATGACTGGGACGATCTCGAGGTACACCTCTACGATGAGGATGCAGACCGGTATATGGGTGAGAAGACGACGAAGAACGCACTCACCTATAACGGGGAATTCCACGAGGCTGTGGCCTACTATCCAGACGACAATATTGCAGTAGCAAGCGGGGTTGGCGAGAAGTCAATGTACGAGATGCGCATGCATGAGGATCGACTCCTCCGCCTCATGACCAGCATGCGTGATAAGTTCCAATCTGGAATCGAGACAGACTCTCGACGCCAAGAATACGCTACTGAGGACGCTGCTCGGGAAGTCAATCGAGTCACTCGAGACTTCGAACGAGAGAGTTTACCAACAGGGGAACTCCCCAACAGTCCAGTGCGTGAGCACATCGATCAGGTTGAGGAAGAACGGGAAGAAGAGGACCACAGCCTTCGAAAAGAGCAGTACCAGATCCCCGACGACGATGCTGATGGGGGCGACGGAGGTGATGACGCATGAGCGCCGACGGGCGTGAACGTCCGATAGAAGCAGAGTTCCGTGAATTCGTCGACGGGAACCTGCCCAATCAGGATGAGAGTCCACACTACTGGTGGACTGGCTTTGTAGACGACGAACGAACGCTGCACCACCTAAATTACTGTAAACGGCTCTTCGAGCCGTGCGACGAGTACTCGAGCTTCGACGAGACACCATACTGCCAGTACGTCGTGGGGAAACATGCGACGAAGAGTTCCACCGCCTCGATCCTCCGAGGGAACATGTCGCACCTGTCCTATCAGTCGGGGATTGTGGGATATGAGCGGGACGCAAGTGGGTTCAAAGCGCTGATGAAGCTCGTGAAGTCGATTGAATCCCAGCCCGTGTTTCTCGCCTACATTTTTGGCTTCATGGGCCACGGGAAGACTGACTTCTCCGCACTGATGCTCGAGGTATTCCAGTTTGTCTACCGGGATCAAGACGTGATCACGGCGGCTAACGTGCAGTCGGACGATATCGATCTAGAGATTACCCGATACTCTCGACTAGTCGAAATCCTCGAAGAACGGCGGGAGAAGACCCAGAATGGAGAGGAGCTTGCTCCGTTCGTCATGTTGATCGACGAAGCCGCCCAGATTTTTACCGGCATTGGGGCAGACCAGCACAGAGGGAAGCAACTGGCTAAGTTGCTCAAGCTCGCTCGTAAGTCCAATGCGCACATGCTGCTGATCGGGCAGGACGGTAAGGATATCGACAAGGCATTGCGTGCTCTCTGTACCGTATTTATCCACAAATCCGCCCTCACAGAGGCGAGGATGTTCAAGACGGTTAAAGAACGACAGGGCGAGGACCTGATGCTCCGACTAGACGGGGTTCCGCCCACAGATATCGATTTCAACACCTATGACGAGGGCAAATTCATATTTGATAACGACAAGGTAGGGGAAGACGACTTCGTGACGGAAGAAGAGTGGGAGAACTTCAAGATGAAGAAAGAGGACGAGAAGCTGGCGGCCGTATATGCACTAACAGATCGTTCGATGAAGGATATGGTTGCGTTGTCCGATTATCAGAGCAAATCCACGGTCCAGAAGAAGATCGTCAACCATGCAGACAGCATATTGGACGAGTATTCCGACTTGATGGACGAGGATAAGCAAAAACAGTTCGAGAAATATGCCTGAAAATCTGGCTGGAGCCTCGCACGCACACGTGAGCGCACGTATTTGGAGAGGGGGGCTCCCGAACATCGAACGGCGAACAACTCGACGCAGTATGGCGATTACTATTTTTGGCTTGTTCGATCTACTCGTTTGACGAGCGTGTGAGCGTTCGGGAGCAAGCGAGAGATGGAGGAAAACCCAGTGACGCCACCAATCTGAAGGGTGAACAATAGGTTTCTTCACCAGCGGATTACATTCAGAGAGCATGACTGGAGAGAAGAATCAGAAATCTAACAAGATGGATTATCTAAGCAGACTGGGGCGATTCTACTGCGGTCTCTGTGGTATTGTGACAATCATTGGCCTCCATTTACTTGTCACTACAGCTTTTTTGTTCCTCTTCCCCGACTTTAGATTCTTATTCATGGTAAACTGGACGATTTTTAACTTCATACTGACTGCTGCAACAGCAGTCATTCTCCTTAAAATATTATTCGTTGCTAAACGTGCCATATGGTGGCTTGTAGGGACCCAAACTGCTGATTTCAGTCCACCCGAGCAGGAAGGTCATGTAGAGCCGACAGAAAATTTAGTTGAAAAGTCGAGACAGAAGGGAACCATGTGGTTCTCTGGAGGACTTCTCATAGGCTATGTCATTGCAGGAACCGGGACCTATGTCCGGCCATCAAAGGCATCCTTTGTGAGAGAATATCCAGATTTGCCTATTATCGACCCGATTATCTCGCTACTATCTGGATTGCCGATTCTATCGGATGTTGGATTTGTATCAGATACATTTTCAATCGTACATCCTATAGAATACGTATTCCTTGGTGCGGTCCTCATTCCAATGACGATAGGATTGTGGAATTTCATGTTTGTATTTGGGAGCGTGCAAATCCTATATAATCGTCACCAGCGCAAACTGTTCCGTCGTGAATTGGTGTACGTATTGGGAATACTCACGGGGACACTTCTGCTAGCTGTAGCAATTTATTTTGAGATTTAAATTCTCGTCGTCGTGTGCGAGTTTTGTCCTTTTGACGAGTAGTTGAGCGTTCGGAAGTGAGGTAGAAATGAGAGGAAATCCAGCGACGGCACCAATCTGAAGGATGAACAATAGGTTTCTTTACCAGTGGGTTACATTCAGAGAGCATGCCTGATGAGAACGACCTTGATTCATCTGCCGTTGTCTATCTCCGGGATCTGGAGGAAACACGTGAACAACGTCACAAGGAAAATATCCAATTCCTAGCCGCAATCGGTATCCTTGGTGCCTATATTACAATAATCTCTACTGAGATGGACTTTTCTTGGACTCTAAATGCAGTTATTCAACTTATAGGGGGGAGCAGTTTCGTGTTTTTGATGTATAAGCTGATAGTAAATAGTCCCATTCCGTTTGTGGATCGTGATGCTATTCCGAAAATAGACGCACTCTTCTCCGGACTCTATGTTATCTCGATAGTCCTGTTTGCAGGAGTCTTTATTACAGTAGTTGTAGCTAGCGAGCTAAATATTGAAGTTACAAATACTAGTGAGATTGCTATGGCTTTGGTGATGGTATCCTTCATTGTATTTCTAGTTGGTATGATGTATGTTCTTGGCACGAAGAAAGCACAGTTGGCTATCGATCAAGCTGAGGCTCTAATGGAGCGGATGCCAGTTGTGCTTGAAAATCTGGAAAATGCAGAGGCGATAAATTCTGGTCGCAAAGAAGCGTTAGTTGACCGAACTGAAGCAGTATTGAATCGAGATGGCGACCCGCATTGGTTCTTAATGCACGGAATGCTCACGGCCGATTCCGAACCCCTGAGGCTCACCACAGAACGCCGAGAACAATTACTCAATATTTTGGACCGAATCGATAAAAAAGCCAAATACAACGAATATGACGAAACCGATATAGAGTTGCTGGAAGCGATAATTTCTCGGGCTGAAGAAACCACACAACGAGGAACGGGGATAGGAGCCAAGAGAGCTGACCAGACCTCGTGACTACGCAGTAGATGTTCTTCCTCAGACGGTTCTATTCTATATCCCGCCATCGACGTGACTTCTCAACCACATCGGACTCCTGAACATCCTCCTCAGATAGCCCCGGATTCTCTGCCTCGGGATCAAGCAACTCATCTAATTCTTCGATAGCCAACTCCCACACCGTTGCCTTAATTTTATCTTCCTCTGTGAATTCTTTATCATGCTCAAAACAGTGTCTCACCTCTGAACCGTGCATAAGCTCGAACACTCGTCTGACACCCTCAACGTCTTCCCGTGGGATATCGCCACCAGTCATACTGCGGTCAACGAATCGACCCCACTTCACTCTTGACGATATCCGACCAGTGGAGTGATTCTCAGCCTTCGGATTCTCAGCGTTCTACCCCCTGATGGTGCGTAATATTATATCGAGTCCAGTGCAGGTCCTATCACTTCGAATGATATTTGTATTCTGACAGAGTGAGGAGAATCACCCATGTCGTTTGAATCTCTGCTTCTCACTTCAAAAGTCGTTGCCGACACGATCTTAAATCGGCAGACAGGCAGTAAAATCGAAAAAGAACTTAATGACCATTTTAACGGGTGGGAAAAAAGGATCACTAGCTATGAGGGGAAACCCATCAAATTAGAGGTAGAGTCAATCGCAGTTCGACCAATGTATTGGCCAAAGAAGTTACATGGTGGAATTCTAGAAGCGGAGGCGGAATCTTACTTTACTGAACTTGAGAAGGAGCGAGAACGCTCCACAGTTCTCGAACGAGCTTCTGCTGTTACACAGGGGAAATGGATCACTGTCGTCCGGTTAAATATGGAGGAGGGGAATGCTGAAGATATACGGCCAGATGGACTGAATCTTTCGTTTGTGACAACTAAACTGTCACTCAGCGAGGTTGGTCGGCAAATCCGAGTCGCT
Organism: Natronorubrum amylolyticum; assembly: GCF_052040145.1. Taxonomy (NCBI): domain Archaea; kingdom Methanobacteriati; phylum Methanobacteriota; class Halobacteria; order Halobacteriales; family Natrialbaceae; genus Natronorubrum; species Natronorubrum amylolyticum. Next base: position 703,133 of record NZ_JBPPFW010000001.1, on the reverse strand, counting down.
GAAACATCTGAAATTCAATCAGACAAGCTGGAGGTGAAGATTGTCCACCATACAGGAGATATCGCAGAATACCGGGAAGAAATCAATGATACAATGGATCTACTTGAACATGTGCAGGAGAACATGAAGGAGCATGTGATATGGTATTTACTTGAATTATATCATTCATATGACGGTGGTTCTGATTCAACGTGGCCGGACGACGAACAGGCGAGAAAATTAGGTGGCTTTCTTGTTGATATGCCAGTGACACCAGAGGAAGTCACAGCAATGGTCGAGAGGGTAAAGGATGAGATGGAGGACGCACCAAAAAGAGGTAACCAGTAATAGATTTATTCTATGTCCTCTGAATAAGCGATGGATCGTTCCTAACGCCTACACAAACAGTTTTAATATCTAATAGGTACGAGTGATATCTGGTAATAGTATGAGTCGGAATCTTTGTCCCGACTGTCGTGATGATGCAGACACGCAGTTGATCCAGAAAGAGGTTCAAATTTGCCAGAAGTGTGGTGTGAAATATTAATGACCTTATGCCGAGAATGCCGGACTGAAGGTAGGCGTCGTAATGTGACTAGAGCAAATCACTGGCTTAGCTTCAGCCGAAAAAATACTTGTGATAGATGTGATAAAACTATAGATGGCTGAAGTTGGACAATTCTATTTTAACAATTCAAATACCCGAGTACAGAATCGTCGTTGGGGAAATCGCATCTAAAGGTACAACAGATTTAATGTCTGACAGCCGTGAACGAGAGATACGGACTGGTAATAAAATGAGCAAAAACCTATGTTCAGACTGCCGTGGGGAAGCAGATACTAAAAAAGTCGAAAAGGGAATGAAGGTCTGTCAGAGGTGCGGTGACTTATACTAATGCCACTCTGTCGAGAGTGCCGTAAAAAAGGTAAGAAAAGTATGGAGACAAGATTAAACGAACAACTCACCTACCAACCAAATCCGACTTGCGACCGTTGCAATAAACCTCTAGATGGGTGAAGCAGAAGAGATCCACACAGATTCTCCCAAATACCCTAGTGGAGATTTATCTCTTGACGAAGCTCGGCGCAGGTATGACGAAGAAGAGAGAAGACGAGAGAACATTGAAACGAAAATCCGACTAGTTCTAACAGCCAATACAATTTTCATCTCTGTTGGAATTCTTATTCTTGAGGGATCACAAGCTCTCGCAGCGGTATTCCCATCAATTGTGTCTACAATCATCGGATTAGGAATTATTTTCCCAAAGTCATACAACAGTCCAATCAGCGAAGGTCGATTGTATAATTATGCTCGATTAGACCGGGATGTATTCCATGACGAAGTCCTCCTCGCATATATTGTTTCAATAGATAGTAATAAACTCGTGAATGATCTGAAAATGGATTTTTTGAAGTTCTCAATGTATCTCTCATCATCTACACTAGGATTAGTTTTATTATCATACTGGGCAGATTTGGAAATAGTATTCCTATTTGTAGTCTTCGTACTTCCGATTCTCTACACAAAAAGTGTGTTTCCGTTGCTAAAGTACCTCATTTCGACTGTAAGGGCTATGTGAATTTGATTATCTAGTCTCACACGTGGGTTAATGATCCGCAGTTGCAGATAACGATTCTTCGAGCGGGCATAATGTGCGCCCGAGAGATTTCACGCCAAATTAGACCTATTTTAGCAGTTGGTGCTTGATAGACAATCTGGTTCCGACTCAAGTTACTATACTAGAGTTATACCCCAACGTTTGGTTGGGGGACAGGCTTATGCACTACCCCCTCTATTGTATAATTGCAATGGGACGAAACACGCAAACAACTGACGACGATGAATCGAGCGAGGAGAACAACGCAGAACAGGAACTGAAGGAAGTTCGGGGGAAATTGAAGGATGGAGGGTACCGGATCACGGATGTGTGGAAGGCCCTACCAGATGAAGAATGGGAAGTGCGTGCGGAGCAGAATGGCGACTGGGTTGAGGTTCGTGCAGAGACTGACTACTGGGATAACAACTGGTACTACGTCAATTCATACATGCAGGGGACCGAAGAAACTAACAGTCTCGACAATTTCGACGATACTGTTGAAATAGTGCGTCGGATCGTGTGGTGATCACAATTAGCGTAGTCATTGATATCGAGGACGATGGAACCGTGACGGCCACGCACGCATCCGGCGAGACGTTGTTCGAACATAACGGGCTCGAGGCCGAGTCGGTCGAGATTGCGCAGGGTCTGGAACAGGTGTTGTCGGCTGCCGATGATCTCGAGGACGTGGACACGCTGTACGCCCCCCGGGAAGAAGAAGCGTGGATGAAGACACGGGAGATGACGTATGAGGAAGCTGCGGACGAGATGGGGATCACGTTGAACACGCTTGAGCGGCACTTGGAGGAACGATATAAAAAGCCAGAGAAGGCTCGTGAGAACCTAAAGCAAGCGTTGAAAACGCTTGGATGGTTCGAAAGTGGTGGTCAGGAATGACTCCCTGCTCGATATGCGATGAGAAGTATCGGGCTGCGATCCGCTTTGATGGACCAGCAGACTCCGGATCGATAGAGAAGGACATAGATGTGTCCCGCATTTGTGTCGAGGACGTTGATGGCGGGATGCGTTTGTATTTCCACGAGTAACTGGTTTTCGAGCGATACTTTTGGCGGTATGCTCACTCTGGGAGTCTTCCAAACAGAATCCCCGACTCACTCCAATTTCAACCCAATCGACCCCCCGATTTCACGTCCAAAACCCCGACTTTTGCAGACTCCCCGACTCACCAAAAACCTATACTATCCAATACCATCATTATACATATGGTTAATACCAGCAACAAAGGTGAGAATGCATGTATAAATTCCTGAAGCTGACGCTCTACGACAGCCTGAAAGGGTACGCTGAGGTCAGTCGAGAGATTCGAGACGCAGATCAAGAAGGAGGTGATGAGCGATGACGGACGAACTCTGCCCTAAATGTGGATCTGAAACATCCGAACGAGCATTTAGATATGCGTATTGCTCAGGGTGCGACGAATCATGGGACCCGTTTGAACCCATCCGTCAGAAGCTGATCGAGAAGTTAATGGAGGAGGTGAGCGACCGATGAACCACAACAAGCAATTCGCCGAAGGCGGATTGATATTAGTCGTCGGAGTCGCCCTGCTGGCCTACGGGCTCGCAACCAATGACACCAACACGGCGGCTGCGGCAGGCATCGTCACCGGGGCGACCATCATGCTGCTCGCTATAGTATACGGGCTCCACCGCCGATCCAACGAGGTGGACGGCCAATGACGCACACTACACCACAACCGTGCGTGGACTGTGGAGACCAGTCCGACACCGCACGATGCACTACGTGCATCAGCGAGCGAGAGGACCGCTTCGAGCAAGCCCTGCGAGGTGGAGCATGGTAGACGATATGTACTGGGGCAAGTGCGACGAGTGTCCCCCGGGGAAACGCTACAGGTACATCCCCGACAGCAGCGATATCTGCCTCTCCTGCATGGAAGACCGATTCGACCATTCCGAATACGAGTCACAGGAGACACCGGGCCAATCCTACACACAAGCCGAGTTACAAGAGATGGCGAACAAGTCGACAGAAGAAAAGAAAGCAGAGATCATCAAGATGGTTCAGCAGTCCCGAAAAGGAGGTCCAGCACTCCCACCATCCCATCGAGGTGATTCCGATGAGTGATCGCACCACGCTCCTGCTCGCCGACCGACAAGCGTTCCGAGATGCGATCAAACGGCTTGAAATCCAATACGACTGGGCCATCGACGCCAGCAAAGAAGAACTACACAGTGCTATTGTCGCAGTCGGGCTCGAGGACCCTGAGCGCCTCCGACGCAAACTCCGGGAGATCCAGAGCGACGTGAACGTTCCAGAATGCACGTCGTGCGGAGGGGCAAATCACCTCTCCAACTCCCCGCACTGTCGAGACTGTATACTCGAGCAGTTCAGAGAGTGTGTGCGGGAATTGTACGAAGACATACCCCCAGCCCACGAAATTGTCCCAGACGACGATGAGCAGCTTAAGCTGCTCATCCGGGACGAGCGAGTAGACAGCGACGTATTCGACACCCCCGCTGATGAAAACAAATCAGGCGTACAAGACGACGAGGATGGAAGCAACCAGCAAGGTGATTCCGATGAGTGAAACCACAGAAGCCGACGCTTGCGAGTGTGGGTACGAATTCGCTGGAGACGGCCCCGTAAAGTGTCCCGAGTGCGGTGAGCGACTCCGGGAGCCGATCCACCGCTATTTCAATTTGGATCAAATCGAAGATTTGAGAGACGCTGCACATAGCATCGACCGTCGATACGATCACGCATTGCGTGACGAAGCCCTCATAGTAGTCTCAGCAGACTTGGGAACCCGTCCCAACGAGACAGTGCAACTCACACGCTCCATGTTCGACCTCGACAACGAGGAAGTAATGTTGCCTGCTGGAATTCAGAAGGACTACCCAATCGAAAACAAGAGCCCGAGCGCCGCAACCCTCCGACTCGACCCGTATGATCAATTCAATACGGTTCGACTGCTCCGCCAATACTTCCGCACGCTCGAGGACGACCAAGAGCACCTGTTCCCGAGCCGTTTGAACGATCAAATGAGTACGCAAACCGTGCGGGACATTGTAACGGAACTGGCCGTCGAGGGCGACGTTGCGCCCCGGAGGACGGACGGCCAGCCTGCCGACCCAGAGGAAGCCCACCCCCACGCATTCCGTCACTCAGTTGCTAACTACATGCTCGCCGCCGATTCTAATCTATGGGAGGTCAGAAACAGGCTCCGTCATCAGTCTGTATTGACGACAGAACGAGTTTACGAACATTTTCAGCGCCGATAGTCCTCTTTTTGCAGAGCAATAGATGGGGTTTGGGTCGATATCAGCCCAAATACGGACCTATTAAATAGTATATATAGCAACGGCTACTGCCCCGAACAACAGCAAAATAACGGAATAAAACACCAGTTTGAGCGTGACTCCCAGCAACCGGGGGAAGAGGATCACGAGCAGGAGTGCGAGAGCGACCAGTGCGGCCAAAGACATGCGCTCGAGTTACGGTAGCAAGAATTCGCAATCGCAGTCGTCAGCATCGCATTCTACAGTCTGCTGCGAATTCGAAGAATAGTAGAAACTCTCGGCCGTGCAACCCGGACATACGACCTCGACGAGTAGCTCCATTGCCAGCCGATCTTTGATCGGTTGGGGGATGCGTTCAGGGTCGGGATAGTTGGTGATTTGCTTGGGTTCTGGTTCGTCGGGCCAGCGGCGAGATATGTCTTGAGTCATGCGAGATCACCGCATGGATCGAAATTCAGTATAGTCCAGCGCCGTCCAATTCTCGTTGAAGTGCTGAAATTCTTGGTGTGAAGCGCTAACAATATCTTTTACGTCGTCGCAGGGTCTTCCTTGGACCTCGACTTGGAGCGTGTCGGTGGTTGCTGTGATCGTACACCGGGCACCGTGTGACTGGAGATACTCCGGTGGTACGTCCTCGGCCGTGTACGTCGCTTGCTGATTCTGGTTCGGGTGCGACATTGCATACGAATTGTACACGTGGTGCCACTTATACAGGCGATTAGATTACACGCAAAAGCTCAAACCAAGCAACACAATCGACGACTTCTAGAAATAGATTGTGTCCTCGTGTATAGTATACGTCGGCATCTTGCCACCGTATAGATTTTAAGTGTGGGGCACTAATCTGGTTGTGAACGCATCAGCGTTCCAGCACGACAATGAGTTTAGAACCAATTACCCCAAAGATTGCCGTCGAAGAGTACTTGGATGAAAAACAGGCGGATGGCGCATCAGAATCAACTGTGAGGTCGCATCGATCCCGACTTGGACATTTCGTTGAATGGTGTCAGCTGAATGGAATTGGGTCGGTATCCGAACTGTCGACGACCGATATTCGAGAGTACAAGTCGTGGCGTCGAGAAAAGAACGAGATCAAGAAGGTAACGCTGAAAACACAAATGGACACTCTGAGAGTGTTCTTGACGTGGTGTGAGGACTATGGACACGTTCCAACAGACTTTTCCAAATCTGCTCGCTCACCGTCGTTGAGCAAGGGAGATAACGTACGGGATGCATCGATATCGACGGACGCTTGTCTCGAGATCAGGGACCGACTGCGTAAGTATCACTACGCAACACGACAGCACGTCGTGTTCGAATTGATCTGGCATGGGACAATTCGACGAGGGGGCGTTCATTCATTGGATGTGGACGATTTCGACCCGAAAGAGAATACGTTGAGATTCCGACACCGCCCCGAGAATGGGACCGTGCTGAAGAATAAGAAGCGGTCAGAACGAGTGATTAACATCTCTGATGATGTTACCGAGATCATCACGGATTGGGTCGACGATCAGCGTCCCCGGGTCACAGACGATTATGGACGTAAACCACTAATCGCCACTAAACACGGGCGTGCACACTTGACAACTATCTCGTCAGACATATACAACGTCACTCGGCCAGCGTTTCGCAGGGAGGAGTGTTGCTGCAGTCCTGATTGTAATATCGGGTGTGCGAACGAGGCATATCGGTGCGAGGATTCACACTCGCCGCACACAATCCGGTCGGCATCAATCACATACCACCTTAATCGGGGCTGGCTGATTGATATGGTTGCGGATCGAGCAGATAACACTGCTGAAGTGATCAAAAAACACTACGATGTCGCTGACGAAGACGAGAAGGCGGAACGACGGCGAGAATTCGTGGAACTGTTGGGCAGCGATGAGGAGGAAGAAGAAGGTAGCGGTGTAGAAGCGTAAGTCCGATCCGCAGTAATTTTCGCTTTGTACTCATCATCGCTTTGTGACCCCCGTGTATAGTGCGATAGATATCATGATATGGTCTCATGATATCTTTTTGCCACCCCAATATGGGTGAAATCGCCCCTGTAGCGCCCATGTTTCTGACGCAAACCACTTCGTGAGCGTCAGCAATGGAATCGCGAAGGAAATGAATTAGACGGCGGCGAGCGAAGCGAGCCGACGGCGTGGTTAAAATCCTGTAGCCTACACACCGAAGACCTGCCTCCGTATTTCGAAATAGGGCATACAGTACCCAACTAGTACGATCAGATAGACTTTTCTAGAGAACGGAACGTCCCGGTTCGAAACGAGGGAGAGGCGCGTATCGATTCCCTCGAGTACCAACACTGATCGGACAGCACCCGAACGGGAATCCCGACTCGAGCCCATCCCGGACAGTCCGACGCCGGTTCGAGAGCCCAGTAGTGCGACCGTAACTGTACGGACGGTGTGCTCTCGAGACCGTCACTCGGTCGAGCAACTAGCTATCAACACGGTGATCACTAGTACGTCGATACTGCTGTCAGCACGATACTAGCCCGCTCGAGAGCCAAAATACCGGATCTATTACTATGGCCGATCGGTCGTTGGACAGGGTATGTTCGGACGGGATCGGATGGATTCGTTGGAGCGACAGTACGTCAGCGGCGACCGCGAGTACACCATCCGGCAGTACCGCGAGGGAGATCGCGACGGCCTGCTCGCGGTGTACCAGGAGGTGCTGGATCCGACGCTCTCCAGTGACTGGTTCGCGTGGAAGTACGAAACCAACCCGTACACCGAGGAGATCCCGGTTTACGTCGCCGAGTTCGACGGCGACATCGTCGGCGCGGTCGGCTTCTGGGTCCTCGAGTTACACACCGGTTCGCGGCGGATTCCCGCCGTTCAGTCCTGTGACGGCGCGGTTCGAGCCGAACACCGGCGGGAAGGACTCTTTACCGAGCTGTTCAGAATCGGGCTCGATCGATTCGCCGCCGACGGCTTCGAGATCGTGTTCGATTTCCCGAATCAGTTGAGCAAAGCGACGTTCGAAAAGTACGGCTGGCAGCTCGTCGAACGCCAAGAGACGTACTTCCGGGTCCAACAGCCCGACGCGATGGTCGACGGTGAGTCGGTCGGTCCGCTCTCCGCGTTGGCTCGAGGCGGCGCTCGAGTACTCTCCCGTGGCTATCTCGCGGCGAAATCCCGGCAACGGCCATCGGTCGCCGACCACCCGAAGATCGACGTCGACAGAAGTGAGACGATTCCAAGCCAGATACTCGCAGCCCTCTACCGACACGACATCCCCGACAAACTCCACCTCGTCCGCGACGAGACGTTCTACGAGTGGCGGTTCGGCAACCCCCACTGGGAGTACACGACCTACGTCGGGCGCTACGACGGCTCGCCGGTCGCTGCGGTCACCACCGGAACGAAAGTCGACGACGGGACGACTATCGTCCATCTCACCGATATCGTCCCGCTCGTCTCGAGCCGACCCCGTACGGCCGTCCTGGTCTCCGTTCTCGAGGCGATCCTCGAGGCGAACGAGGAGGCGGCGCTCGTGGTCGCGCCGTCCGGCGTGATTCCGGACCCCGTACTCTCCGCGTACGGCTTTCGAAGCGATCAGACCGTACCGTTCTCGCTGGTCTCGACGCCGACGATCCACGGCGTCTACGCGCTGCGGGACGACGACGAAGCGGACGGCGACCGATGGGTCGTCGACGGAAAACGAGTGACGGATCCCGACGCCTGGCAGACGACGTTCAGCGAGTACGATACGGGCTAACCCACGTTCGGATCGGTTTCGAGCGTGATTTGACCGTTCGATCGGTTGTCATCCGGTGCCTTCTCTCCATACTATCTCCTGGAAGTCAGCTCCGTCGGGACCGCGATTTGTCCTGCGGTCCCACCGATACATCGGTACAGCAAACCGTCTCAGTCGTCGCCACCCTGCTCCGGGACGTGTTGCTCGAGAACGTGGACGACGTCGCGGATCCGTTGGGCGTTGTGTTCGATCGCGGGAACGTCGTGTTCTTGCCCGCGTTCGATCAGGGTCGTCGACGCCTCCTCGAGGTCGTCGACGAGCCCAGCGAGTTCGTCGAGGTCCACCGCAGTTCGTTCGTCGCCGCGGCCGGCGCCGCGATTGGCTCGGTCGCCGGCCGCCTGCGATCGGTGCGGCTGCGAGTCGCCGTCGTGGTGCCCACCGTCGTCGTTCTCAGACATGGTTCACCCGCTGGTCGACGACGCGATCAGCTTTGAGTTCGGGTCGCTCGAGGGCACCCCGCTCGCGCAGCGTGATTCGAAACGAGAGGCCACAGGCCTGTTTGAGCCGGTGGCGAAGTTCGGTTCTGACCGTCTCTACGTCCTGCGTGTTCGCCTCGGTGATCAGGGTGACGACGTCCGATTCCTTCTCGTCGTGGTGGTCGATGACGATCTTGTACTCGTCGGCCACGTCGTCGTGCTGGCGGACGACGTCTTCGACCGCCGTCGGCGAGAGCAACACGCCGTTGACCGTCGTGAAATCGTCGTCTCTGCCGAGAACGCCGCCGTCGGCGAGGCGAAACGTCCGGCCGCAGTCGCAGGCGCTCGGCTCCTCGAGTCGCACTCGATCGCGCTGTTCGAACCGGAGATACGGCTGGGCGTGCCGGTCGAGCGGCGTCACGATCAGCGTTCCCGTTTCGCCCGGCTCGACCGGGACGCCGTCGTCGTCGACCACCTCGATCAGGAACTGGGCCTCGTTGAAGTGGAGGCCGAGTGAGTCGCCCTCGCAGCTGTACCCCCACGCGCCGGTTTCGGTCGCGCCGGCGTGGTCGTAGACCGTCGCCCCCCAGCGGTCCTCGAGTTTCGCTTTCGTCCCCGGAACGCTCGCGCCGGGTTCGCCCGCACAGACGATCCGTTCGATGCTGGTCGCCGCGGGATCGATCCCCTCCTGTTCGGCGACCTCACCGAGCCGAAGCGCGTACGTCGGCGTGGTCATGAAGACCGTAGCTTCGAGGTCGTCCATCAGCTCGACGCGTTCGACGGACGAGAGGTTGCCGCCGGGGACCACCTCGGCACCGATCCGCTCGCAGGCGTAGTGTGCGGCCCAGAACGCGACGAACACGTTGTAGGAAAACGGGAAGAAGACGCGGTCGTCCGGCCGAATTCCCTGCGACCAGAGGACCGTCGCCCAGCAGTCGCTCCACCACTCCCAGTCCCGGCCCGAATCCGCCTGTCGGAGCGGCGTGCCGCTGGTCCCGGAGGTCTGGTGGTACTCGCGAACCGCCGCCGGCTCGACGGCGAGAAGCTCTCCGTACGGCGTCGATTCCGCCTCCGTCGCTCGCTCGGTCTGCCCCGGCGGTCCCTCCGAGTCTTCGGCCCCCGTCTCCTGTGCCTGCCGCAGTTCGTCTTTCGTCGTCGTCGGAACGGCGCGGATAGCCTCGAACGAGTCGATCTCTTCGGGAACGATGCCGGCTCGATCGAGCTTTCGGCGAAACACGGGGACGTTTTCGTAGACGTAGACGGCTTGCTCCCTGAACTTCCGGATCTGCCGGCGCTCGAGTCGCTCGCGCGGCATCCTCTCGAGTAACGGGTTCCACATTTCGGCCATAGTCTCGCTCGAGGGTAGCGACTGTCCGGACTTTGTTATGGAAGTTACAAGGCTAAAACCCCGCCATTCAGGGCGGGGATACAGCCGACAAATCCTCCACTAACCACGTTCGATGGCACTGCTGGATATTCCACGCCCAGTCGTTACTTTTAATATTTAGTCTTCTATAACGGGTTATGAATACAGTACGATGTTGGAGACAACCCGCACCTATCGAGCGAAAATCGTCAATCACTCTCAAGTGAGTGACGGTCTCGACCAGTGCGGGTTCTCCGCGTCGAAACTGTGGAACGTCGCCCGATATTACACGCAAGGCCGATGGGACGAAGATGGGGAAATCCCCGACGATGGCGAACTCAAATCCGAGCTCAAGGAACACGAACGATACAGTGACCTACATTCTCAGTCAAGTCAGCGAGTTCTCGAAGAGCTTGCTGAGTCGTTCACCAGTTGGTACAAAGCACGCCAACGCGGAGACGAAGACGCCAACCCACCGGGCTATCGCAAACACGGCGACGAACACCCACGTTCCACCGTGACGTGGAAACAGAAAGGCATCAAGCACGACTCCAAGCACAACCAACTTCGTCTGAGCAAGGGCTTCAACCTGAAGAACAACCGCTCAGACTTCATCCTCTGCGAGTACGAAACACGGCCTGATGTGGTTGTGGAGAACATCCAGCAAGTCCGTGCTGTGTGGAACGGCGACGAATGGGAACTTCACCTCGTCTGCAAGGTCGAAATCCCCGTCGAGGACGCACCCGGCGACAACACCGCTGGAATCGACCTCGGCATCAACAACTACCTCGCCATCGCCTACGACGACGGTGACGCCGAGTTGTATCCGGGAAACGTGCTGAAACAGGACAAGCACTACTTCACCCGGGACGAGTACAACACAGAAGGCGAAAACGGCCCGTCACGCCGTGCGCTTCGCGCCCGACAGAAGTTGTCCCGTCGGAAAGACCACTTCTTGCACGCGCTCGCTAAACACATCGTAGAGCGGTGCATCAACCACAAGGTTGGTCGTATCGCCATCGGTGACTTGAGCGAAATTCGTGAAGACGAGAACGGTGACTCGCGGAATTGGGGTCGAATGGGGAACAAGAAACTCCACGGTTGGGAGTTTGATCGGTTCACCACGTTGCTCGAATACAAGGCCGAGGAACACGGCATCCTCGTAGACCGCAAGAGCGAGCGGGACACGTCGAAGACGTGTTCGTGTTGTGGGCGAAAATATGACGCGAACCGCGTGGAACGTGGCTTGTACGTCTGCGAGTCATGTGGAGCGACGATGAACGCAGACGTGAATGGTGCGGTGAACATCCGCAGAAAGATAACTCAGAATCCTCCAACCGAGGATATGAGTAACGGTCGTTTGGCACGGCCAGTAGCTTACCTGTTCAATCAAACCTCGGGATCGTTCCATCCGAGTGAACAGGTGGGTTGCGAACCTTAATATCCCAACGCTCGGGAATCCTCGCCCTTCAGGGCGGGGAGGATGTCAAGGATCGGTTTTGAACGATCGAGGGGCCAGTTCTCGTTCCGGCGACCAGCTCGCGTCCATATGCTACGGCGACCAACTCGTGGCCACAGGCTACTGCGTTCGATACGTGCTGAGTCGATCCTTCGGGAAGTACTCGGTAATGGTCATGATACGAGTGTCCGCGGTGTAGATCTGATACGTCCGCTCGAGGAGACACGCCGCGTCGCTCTCGACGAACGACGGGAAGCGGTTGGCGGTCGAATGGACGTTCATCTCGACGATTTCGCGTCTCGTCTCCGTACACTCCTCGCGAAGCACGTCTCCGATACCGATCTCGCCGTCGACGAGTTCGTCGGCGACGGTGTCCGCAAGCGGCGAGAGCCGAACGGTCGACCGTGCCCAGACCAACGGGTTTCGCTCGGCGTCCGGCACGAGCGCGACCGTTCGAAACAGCCGGTTGTCGGCCACCGCGCGGTCGAGGATGCTAACCGAGACGTCGCCCCTCGTCAGCGCCTCGAGCATGTGGGTGACGGTCCCGTCGGTCGCGAGAAACAGCCGTTCGATCGGCGAGAGGGTGAGATCGGCGTCTCGTTCGAGCGTTACCAGCATCGAACGGATCGATTCGTCGGTCGGTTGGGGCACGCGTAGTTCGTCGCTCATCGGGGTGAGAGTCTCGATGTCGGGAACGGCTGCGCCCCGCTTTGTAATCCGCGCCTTCATTCGACCGTCGGTTGCGTTGTAGTAACTCGTAGCGCAGAGATGTTAGTTAGCGAACGCGGAGCCGTGTTCGATCGGAGTCGTCACAGTACGCGAACGTTTCCGCCTCGAGCGGTGACTCGTCGGTCGACGGGGCGTCGCTGGGACGGCGACGAAACGGCCGCTTGATCCTGTTTCGCCCGTATGGCGTTGCCGTTCGGTCGGGGTCGAGGGAGTAACGATCTCACACACCGGAACCGAATAACCTCGAATTCATCGCGAGCCGGCGACGATAACACGCCGTTGACGAATCGTCCGGAGACGGGTGGCTTCCACTATCTCGGTGACGGGGATCGCCTCCCGGGTCGTCACGTGTCCGACCGTTATCGACTGATTCACCAAACCGTCGCTCAGTACGTCTCCAACCCGGCCTCGAGTCGGTCGAACCCCTCGTCCAACCGCTCCATGGAGTTCGCAAACGAGAGCCGCAGTCGTCCCGGTTCGGACTCGCCGAAGCCGTCTCCCGGAGCGAGGACGACCCCGTGTTCCTCGAGCAAGTGTTTCGCGATCGAGAGGCTGTCGTCGTCGATGCCCGGGTCGAGGTACGCGTAGAACGCCCCCTCCGGCCGAGGACAGGAGGCACCCTCGATCCCCGCGATACGGTCGACGACCAGATCACGCCGTTCCCGAAACGCGCGATACATCTTCCGGAACGGCTCCTGCGGTCCCGTGAGCGCCGCAATTGCGGCGTGTTGGGAGACGCTCGAGGCGCAGGCGGTCGTCGCCTCGCGAACCGTAACTACGCGATCGACGAGGTGGTCGTCGGCCGCGAGCCAGCCGAGTCGCCAGCCGGTCATCGCGTACGTCTTCGAGCAGGAGCCGATGGTGATAACGTGGTCGGGGTGGCCGGTGTGGGCGGCGATCCCCTCCGGTTCGCCGTCGTAGGTCAGCCCGAGGTACACCTCGTCGGCGATGACGTAGGCGTCGTGGTCGGCGGCCGCTTCGACGACCGCTCGACACTCGGCCGGATCGTAGACGCGCCCGGTCGGATTCGAGGGCGTCGTGAGCACGACCGCGGCGGTGTCGTCGCTCATCGCCTCGAGGACGCGGTCGGCCTCGAGATCGAACCCCGATTCGGCCGGCATCGGGACCTCGCGGAACGAGCCGTCCGCGAGGTGCGCCTGGATCTCGTAGTTCGGCCACGTCGGTCCGGGAGCGAGGAGCTCCTCGCCGGGACCGACCGTCGCCATGATCGCCAGATGCAGCGCCTCCATCCCGCCGACCGTGACGACGATCTCGTCGGGATCGTGCTCGACGCCGTGATCGTGGGCGAGCATATCACCGATGGCGCGCCGACACGCCGGCAGTCCCGCGTTCGACGTGTAATGCGTTTCTCCTACTCGAGCGGCGCGCGCGGCGGCGTCGATAACGTGTTCGGGCGTGTCGAAGTCGGGTTCGCCGACCTCGAGCCGGACGAGGTCACCGTCGTGGCGCTCCGCGAGATCGAACATGACGCGGATGCTCGAGCGCTCGGCTCGGCGGACCCGTTTCGTCGGTCTGGGCATACGCTACGCAGACCGATGCGTTGCAAAAACGGTCGGGTGCCGGAAATCGGCGCGGGTCGCTCGCGCGAAAACGTTCGGGCCCGCGGGTAGCGAATTAGCCGCTCTCGTCTGATACTCGCTTCAGGCCTTAGTCCGACGGCCGTGGCACCGCCGGGCCACCGTCGTTCGTCGGCTCGCTGTTACCCGAGGGCGTGATCCGCTCGAAATCGCCGTCGCCACAGGTACACTCCTGGGAGACGCCGATGGGCCTGATCGTCCCGTCCGGCTTCTGCTCGGAGACGAACACCGACTCACAGGAGCGACACACGGCGACGATCCGCGACACCGATTCTGACCTACTCATTACGTACGAAAAGGACACGGAGGGGTATCACCATTGCTCCAAGGTATTTTGGCTGTGCGAAGGCGACACGAGGGCGAAACGGACGCGTTCACCGCTATCAGCTTCGAAAACGACGAAACGGCCGAAACGGAACGTCCCGACCCACAGCTATCGAATCGACGGCAGAGCGAAGAAATCGGAGGCGATACTCCCGACTCCCGATCACGCGTCGGGCGACTCTTGGATGACGACGATCGCTTCGCCGTCGATCACCGTCTCCTCGTCCGCGGTCTCGACCGTCGTATGAAGTCGGTAGCGGGTGTCGCCGAGCAGTTCGACGATCTCGCAGTCGGCCGTGACGGTCTCGCCGATTTCGACGGGCGCGTGGAACTCGAGGTCCTGTGAGAGGTAGATCGTCAGGCCGGGAAACCTGGCGAGTGCGGCGCTGATCGTCCCGGCGACGAGCGTGCCGTGGGCGATTCGGCCGCCGAACTGAGTCTTTTCGGCGAACGACTCTGCGAGGTGGAGTTGGTTGGTGTCGCCGGAGACCTGCGCGAACGCGGAGACGTCGGTCTCCTCGATCGGTTTCGTAAACCGGACGTAGTCGCCGACTGCGAGGTCCTCGTACTCGTCGGTCGAGCGCTCCATCAGCCAGGACTCGTCGCCGAAGGCGACTTCGGTGACCGGAGCGTCGACCGTCTCGGGTTGCTGCCGTGCGGTGAGCGTCCCGGTAGGCCCGCCGGACGACGGCGAAAAGCCCATCGCGGCGAGGAGGGCGTTGTTGGCTTCGACGTAGCTGTTGGCGACGTGTTTCGACACGCTCGACCAGTGTTCGTTCGGCGGTACCCCGGCATCGGTCGCATCGGACTCCGGACAATTACTACTCATGAGTGCTCGAGTGCAGCGGATCGCGAACCGTTCGGAACGTCGGGACGGATCACGAGAGGTGTTCGTTCGCTATCGTCTTTCAACCGTTGCCAAAGCACGTTGGGTGTTCCGACACCGCGATTCGAGCGGACGAGCGTTGCGTTCGGTCTCCGTATCGGACACACCACCGCGCCCGCCGGCGATTCGGGAGGCGAAAGGTCCTTAAGTTCCACCCCCCTACGTAGGGATGGATAGGTCGGGCAGTTTGGCCCTGCTCGTTACCCGCGCTATGGTCATTAGCGGGGACCAAACACCGCGGGCGTCCGGTCAGACCGGCCGGGGCCCCGGGAGCCAACAGAGAAGCCTCGTCCGTCGGGGACAGCGGTCTACGGTGGCCGTCCGCAGGGACGTCCCATCGTGGTTAGCCGGCGACAGCCCATCAGGCGCGGAAGCGAGCAGTGGACCGCCGGACACCTGTCGCTCGACGGGTCGCGGGGTGGAGAAGGCAACCGGGATTCCCCCGGCCGGAACGCCGGGCAACCGCGGCTTCCACACTCATACTTCATACAGTTGATCTCCGTGAGCGACCGCGTCGATCGAGAACGCGGAGACGGTACTGCTCGGAGACAGACTCTTCCGAAGGATCGCATACCACTCACAGCGTTCGGCGTGCACTCTCGACCAGAGAACGGCAGTCACAGACCGTCGGTACCCGACGCACCCGGGCGTTCGTCTCCGGTTCGTACCCGGTGCCCGTTCGACCTGATTCGCAGGGTAGCCGATTTTCGTTCGTCCACGAAATAACAAAGCTTAGGACTACTCTCTCGTATTACCCGTTCTATGGCGTCTCGTCGATTCAACGCTGTTCTCGGAGCGCTCGTGATTCTCGTTCTCATCGGGGGCTGCATCGCGTTCTCTCCGTCCGCAAACGACGACCCCGAACCGGACGATCCCGACCCGGAGGCGCTATTCGAGAGCACGTACGTTTACGGCGATACTCTCGAGGATGTTTCCGGCGAGATGACGATCGAGATCACCGGCGGTA
The DNA here is from genome assembly GCF_052040145.1 of Natronorubrum amylolyticum. Classification (NCBI taxonomy): domain Archaea; kingdom Methanobacteriati; phylum Methanobacteriota; class Halobacteria; order Halobacteriales; family Natrialbaceae; genus Natronorubrum; species Natronorubrum amylolyticum. Next base: position 686,756 of record NZ_JBPPFW010000001.1, on the reverse strand, counting down.
ACGAGACGGTTTCCGAAACCGTTCGCGTCCACGAGCGACCGTACGTCGATTACTACGAGGAGGTGCTCGAAACGACGGAAGCCGATCAGGACGGCGCCATCTTCGCCTCGAACGCGTCGGGAGCGTGGTGGTACTATCCCGAGTCGTCGCTCGCCCAGCACCACGAGGCCGACGAACCGTTCGAGAGCGACGCCGTGCGGTCGGATCGCGCCGAGATGGCCCAGATGCACCTCGAGTGGTACGACCTCGAGTATCTGGGCGTCGAGACGATCGCCGATCGAGAGACGCACGTGCTCGACGTCGATCTGAACGAGGAGGCGGTCGCGGACGGCATTTCGGTCCTCATCGGGAGCACCGAGTACGTCTACGCACTCGAGACGGTCGAGGCGCCCGACGAACTCAACGTCGTCGAGCAGACGGTCTGGGTCGACGACGAGTACGACTACCCGGTAAAAGAACGGATGGTCTTCGAGATCGGCGGTGAACGGTACGAGATGACCGAGGAGTTCGACACGGTCTCGTTCAACGAGGGGCTCGCCGACGAGACGTTCGAGTTCGAGCCGCCGGAAAACGCCACGATCGAATCGCGGTAGCCGAAGACGACAAGAAAACGTATCGCTACGGCCGGTGGCTCACTCGGCCGTCTGGCCGATCCGTTGTCTGTTCTCGAGTTGCAGTCCGCCCTCGAGCGTGCGGACGGGGTAGGGGATGTCGATCCCTTCCTCGTCGAAGCGTTCCTTGACGGCCGTGACGTACTCGCCGCGGGTGCGGACGAAGTCGGCTCGCGAGGGGTTTTCGATCCAGAACCGCGACTGGAGGCCGACGTCGGAGTCGCCGAGTTCGGTTAGCCGGACGGAGGGGGCGGGATCGTCCATGATGTCGGGGTGGCGCTCGGCTTCGTCGACGATGATCTCGGTCGCCTCCTCGATGTCGTCGCCGTAGCCGATGCCGAAGACGAACTTCAGGCGGAGCTTCCCGCCGTCGACGGGGTTTTTGAGCACGCTGTCGGTGAGGTTGGAGTTCGGAACCGTCAGCAGTTCGTTATCGAACGTTCGAACTCGCGTCACGCGCAGGCTGATGTCCTCGACGGTGCCCGAGTAGGTGCCGTCGTCCCACTCGATCCAGTCGCCGATGCGGAACGGTTTGTCGGTGTAGATGAACACGCCGGCGACGAAGTTCGCGATGACGTTCTGCATCGCCAGCCCAATCGCGAGCGCGCCGGCCGCGGCGATCCCGGCCATGGAGACGAGGAAGTTCCCGAAGCCGGCGAAGCCGAACGCGACGGCAATCCCGAAAAAGAGGATGCCGAAGCGAGTAAGCATCAGCAGGGGATTCTGGGCGTGTTCGTCCAGCTCTCGCCTGTCGAGGGCTCGGCGGATGAGGGGGATGACGAGGAGGCGGCCGACGAACCAGATTACGGTGAGGGCGAGGATGAACCGAATGATACTCGCCGCGCTCGCGGCGACGGCCGAGTCGACGTACGGGAGCCCCAGCTGCTCGAGTCCGCGACCGATCGGTCCGAGTCCGTCAGCTTGGAGGAGAGATCCAGCACCGATACTCATCGATGGACCACCGCCGTGTGCCCGCGCGTGTCGATCAGTTCGGCGTTGACGCGGTCGGCGAGGTCAGCTGCTTTCTCCTCGGTCGAACTGCCCGCACGGGCCGCACGGAGGAATTTGACTTTGACCAGGTTCTCGTTCGAGAGCTGATCGTCGAGTTCGTCGACGACCGACTCGAGGCCGCTCTTGCCGACCCAGACGGTGACGTCGAGGTCGTGCGCTTCCTGCTTGAGCGTCTGTTTATCCATGGAATAGCCTAACGAACCGAGCCGTTTGAATCTTCTCGAATCGGAATGTCGACGTTCCGTGTACACACGGTCATAGAACAACCGTCGCCAAGAGGCGTAACAATCCGATCGCGTCGATCGGTTGGTCCGTCTCCGTCGGTAGATCGACCCGGTTCCCCGGTTGATCAGACCGCACACTGGCCGTTCAAGCGGGGTTCGCTCCGGGCGTTCCCACCGCTCGTCCGCACTCAATCCTCGTACGGATACCGAGCGTGAGCCCCGCAGTCGCAGGTGATTACGACGTGGCCGTCTTGGAGTCGAACGCGGGCGTTCACCCCCGGACGCAGGTACGCGTCGCAGCGATCACAGGTGAACCGCCGAAACTCTCGGGGGAGCGTCAGCCGGTTCCGTTCCGCGACGCGCCGGGCGAGTCGGACGTAGTAGCGCGCTCGGTCGTCGTTTCGATTCGCCGCCGCCGCTCGAGCCAACTCGTGGAGGCGCTCGATCCGTTCGGCGGCGATGTCCATACCCCGTCTTTCGGCGGTTCACATATCGGTGTTGTGCTCTCCGCTCCGAGCGCTCACCTCGCGTCGGTGTCGGCGACGAGCGTCGGGCGACCGTCACGGCAGAGACCGGGAGGGTTTTCGTCGGCACCTCGAATGTACCGATCCGTGAGCCTGCGCGTGTTGCACTACCTCGAGTGTGCCTCGCTACTCGAGCGCAGCGGAATCAGCACGGCCGCCGAACAGCAGCGAACGGCCGTCGAACGAGTCGCTGGCGGGTCCGAATCCGAGTCCGACGGCGGGCGCGATGGGGCCGATCCGGGTCCCGAATCCGACTCGAGACCGACGATCGAACTGGTAACCGATCCGTGGGACGGATCGCCGCGGTCGCTGCTGTCGCGGCTCCGTCGCGGGGAGTCTCCGGTCATCGACTACGACGTCGCTCACTGCCACGCGATCGGTCCGGGATCGGTCGCGGTCGCCAGACACGCAACGCGAACCGGCCGGCCGCTGATTCTCCACGCCCACGTCACCCGCGAGGACTTCCGGGAGAGCTTTCGCCTCTCGAACGCGCTTTCGAGACCGCTCGGTCGCTATCTGCGACGATTCTACTCGCAGGCCGACCTCGTGCTGTGTCCGAGCGAGCAGACGAAACGTCATCTCGAGGCCTATCCCGTCGACGCGCCGATCGAGTCGCTCACGAACGGCGTCGACCGCGACTCGCTGGCGGGCCACGAGCGGTTTCGCGATCCCGCCCGCAAGCGCTACGATCTCGAGGGACCGGTCGTCTTCGCGCTCGGCAACGTCTTCGAGCGCAAGGGGCTGTCGACGTTCTGTCGACTGGCACGGCAAACCCCCTACGAGTTCGTCTGGTTCGGTCCTTACGACGACGGCATCCGTGCGAGTCGGACGGTCGAGTATTGGACGGCCAACCCGCCGGAAAACGTCACGTTCACCGGCTGGATCGAGGACAAACGACGCGCGTTCGGCGCCGGGGACGTGTTCTGTTTTCCGACCCACGCCGAAAATCAAGGGATCGCCGTCCTCGAGGCGATGGCCTGTGGCAAACCCGTCGTCCTCCGGGATCTACCGGTCTTCGAGGAGTTCTACACTCACGGCGTCGACTGTCTCAAGTGTCAGACCGAGCGGGAATTTCGGGAGGCGATCGAGCGACTCGTCGCCGATCCCGACCTCCGGGCTCGTCTCGGAGCGAACGCCCGCCAGACGGCTCACAGGCACGCACTCGAGCGCGTTGGTGAGCGTTTGCTTCCGATCTATTGTCGAGTTATGCGGCACCAAACAACATAGGTGGCGCGAATCTCTGCGAAAAGAACGACGATTGAAAAAGTTTTTGACGACTCACCATAGTCGATCGTAGTGCGCAATATTGTTATATATCAACAGCAAATGGGTGTAATAGACTGAATGAACCGTACTACAACTGATCCGGTCGACGGCGTCGATCGACGCTCCGTCCTCGCTGCAGGTGCAGCGGGGCTCTCGCTCTCCCTGAGCGGCTGTATCGACAGCGTTCGCAGCGTCGTCACCGGTGAGGAAGACGACCAACTCTCGCTCTCCATCGTCACGGTCCCCCGCGACGACAACCGAGAAACCGTCCAGATCGCCCGCCATCTCGAGTCGAACCTCCAGGCAGTCGGCATCGACGCGGATCTCACGGTGCGCTCTCGCTCCGAGTTTCTCGAGATGACCCTGATCGATCACGACTTCGATCTCTACGTCGGTCGCCACCCCGCGGATTTCGACCCGGACTTTCTGTACGAGGCCCTCCACTCCACGTACGCCGACGAATCCGGCTGGCAGAACCCCTTCGGGTTAACCGTCAGGGAGATCGACCGCCTCCTCGAAGAGCAGCGGCTGGCGGACCCCGACGACCGGAAAGCGACGATCGAACCGCTCTTAGAAGAGATCGCCGTCGAAAAACCGTTCGAGCCGATCTGTCGGCCCACCGAGTACCGGGTGGCCAGCGATCGGTTCGAGGGCTGGGACGACAGCCACCTCGCGACCCGACGCGGCTACCTCGGGCTCGAGCCGGACGACGACGTCGAACGACTGAACGCCCTCGTGACCGACGCGCGACCCTCCCGTAACGTCAACCCGCTCTCGGCGACGGTTCGCGAGCGAGGAACCGTCGTCGACCTCCTCTACGACTCGCTCGGAACCCTCGTCGGTGACGAGATCCGACCGTGGCTCGCCGAGGGCTGGGAGTGGGACGACGAGACCGAGGACGACGGGACGGCCGCAACCGTCACGCTCCGGGAAGACTGTACGTTCCACGACGGTGAGCCGGTCACCGCCGCGGACGTCGCGTTCACCTACGCGTTCCTCGAGGACACGTCGTACACGAGCGCCACGCATCCCTCGCCGGCGCCGCGCTACCGGGGTCACGTGAGCGCGATCGACGAGATCGAGACCGACGACGAAGACGAGTACACGCTCCGGATCTCGTTCGACGCCGGTCGAGAGGTCGCCGAGCGAGCGCTGACGGTTCCGATCCTACCGGAGCACGTCTGGTTAGCGGAGCTCAACGACCGCATCGGCGACATCGACGACTTCTCCGCCCCGCAGGGGCGCTGGGGAATCGTCACCAGCGACGCGATCGATCCGATCGGCAGCGGTCCCTACCAGTTCGAGAGTCAGTCCGAGCGCGACCACCTGACCCTCGAGCGCTTCGACGACCACTTCACGCTCGACGAGGACGACGACACGCTCGACGCGGACGTCCACCTCGAGCCGACCGTCGACGAGATTCGGTTCACCGTCGACCCCGGGAGCGTCTCCTCCATCGAGCGCGTCGCGAGCGGCGGCGCCGATCTAACGGAGTCGATGCTCGAGGCGTTCTCGCTGGCCGACATCCCCGAAGACGACGGGATCGAACGCTACGACGACGACTCGTGGACGTTCTACCACCTCGGCTTCAACACGCGGCGGATGCCGTGTGGTGACTTCCGCTTCCGACAGGCGGTCGCACAGCTGATCGACAAGGAGTGGGTCATCGACGAAGTGTTCTTCGACGAGGCCCACGCGGAGCCGCTGGCGACGCCGGTCACCGACGACTGGACTCCGGACAACCTCGAGTGGGATAGCGACGACGACCTCGTCACCCGATTCCTCGGCAGCGACGGCGAGCCGAACGTCACGCTCGCACACGACATGTTCGAGGAGATCGGCTACCGATACGACGAGGACGCCGGGCGACTGAGGCACAACTGATGCTCACTGAGGTATTGACGCGAGTCGCGGTCGTCGTCGGGATCATGCTCCCGATCTCGATCGCGCTGTTTATCGGTCGCGAACGGCTCGAGACCACGTTCACCGAGTGGCGCGACCGCCTACGGATCTCCGGCCCGGTGCTCGTCGTGTTGGGAATCGCGTTGGTTCTCAACCGGATGATGCGACGGAGCGACCCGGATATTGGCTTCCACATGACCTCGGCGATCCGGGACATCGAGGGCGAGTTCATCCTGATCTTTCAGCGGGTCGCCAACTCCTATCTGACGGAGTACTTCGCGTGGATCTACGTCTACGGCTACACCTACCTGCTGATCTTCCCGGCCGTGGCGTACTTCGTGCTCTCGGACACCCGCATGTTCCGTCGGCTGTTGACGGCCTACACGCTCAACTACGGGCTCGGGCTCGTCCTGTATCTCCTGGTCATCGCCTACGGGCCGCGAAACATCTTGGCGGGCGAACTCGAGACGGTCCTCTACGACCACAACCCCGAGTACCAGCACCTCACGCGGGAAGTCAATCGGAACACCAACGTCTTCCCGTCGCTGCACACGTCGCTCGCGGCCACGGTCGGCATCTTCGCGTACCTCTCCCGCGACGAATACCTGAAGTGGTTCCCCGTCGCCGTCGTGCTCGCGGTCAGCGTTATCATCTCGACGATGTACCTTGGCATCCACTGGGCGATCGACGTCGTCGCCGGACTCGCGCTCGCGGCGCTCTGCGTCTGGCTCTCGGACGTCATCGTGGGTCGGTGGTCGTTGTCGTCGGCGTTCGGTCGGCTGACCGGCTCCGACGAGGCCGACGGGTCCGATGGGGTCGACTCGGACTAACTCGTTCGCGGCGCGTCTCGCCGCCCGCCAACGCAATACTGTTATACCACCACCGGCGAACTGTGACAAACGATTCGAATGAGTGAGCGTGGAGCTGCGTCGGTCGACACCGAAGGCGAGAGACGGCGTGGCGGTCGGTCGCCCGCCATCAGCCGTCGGGCCGCACTGGCTGGCGCCGCCGGTCTCACGATGGCGACGAGCGGCTGTCTCAGCCGGTTCCGAAGCATCGTCAACCGTGACGATATCGACCAGCTCTCGCTGACTATCACGACGCTTCCCGCCGACGGCGACCGGGAGAGCATCCGGCTGGCTCGAGAGATCGCCACCGTGCTCGAGACCGCCGGCGTCGATACGGCCATCGAGATGCGCTCGAACGAGGAGTTCCTGCGGGCGATCCTGATCAACCACGACTTCGACGTCTACGTCGGCCAGCATCCGGGCGGCATCGATCCGGACTTTCTCTACGAGTCGCTGCACTCGCTGTACGCCGACGAATCCGGCTGGCAGAACCCCTTCGGCTTTACGAACCTGCTGGTCGACGACCTGCTCGAGGAACAGCGAGCGGCCGACGGCGAGGAACGCCGCGACGCCGTCGAGACGATGCTCGAGGCGCTCGCCGTCGAACAGCCGTTCATCCCCGTCTGTACGCCGACCGAACACCGACTCGTGCGAGCCGACCGGTTCGAGGGCTGGGCGGACGGCCACCTTGCGACGCGAGGAGGCTATCTCGGCCTCGAGCCGCTGACGGAGGAAAGCGGCGAGCAGCTTCGGACCGTCCACATGGACGCTCGACCGTCACAGAACCTCAACCCGCTGACCGCCGAGTATCGCGACCGGGGAACGATCACCGATCTGCTGTACGACTCGCTTGCGACCGAGACCGTCACCGCTGACGGCGACAGTTCGCTCGAACCGTGGCTCGCCGAGGACGTGGAGTGGGTCGACGAGTCGACGCTCGTCGTCGAACTCCAGCCCGACTGTACGTTCCACGACGGCGAGTCGCTCACCGCGAGCGACGTCGCGTTCAGCTATCGCCTTCTCGCGGACACCGCGCTCGGGGGCGACGGCTCGCCCGCGCCGTCACCGCGGTTTCGGGGCCGGGTCGCGGCGATCGACGACGTCGAGGCGACGGGCGAGTCCACCCTCGAGTTCGCAGTTAACGCGGGCCAGGCGGTCGGCGAACGGGCGTTGACGGTACCGATCCTTCCCGAGCACATCTGGCGCGACCGCACGGGCGAGGCATCCGTTCGCGGCGTTCGCGTCGCACAGGGGACGACCGAGGCGGTGGTGACGAACAACTTCCCGCCGATCGGCAGCGGACCGTTTCAGTACGCCGATCGTTCCGAACGGGAGCACGTCACGTTCGAACGGTTCGACGACCACTTCACGCTGCGCGAGGACGTCGACCGCCCCGAGCCGACCGTGGACGAACTCCGCGTCCAGATCGATCCGCGGAGCACGTCGGCGATCCAGCTGCTCGAGGACGACGCCGCCGACGTTACGAGTTCGGCCCTCGAGACCTACGTCGTCGACGACATCGAGGTGAGCGAGGACGTCGAACTCGTCGAGTCGCCGTCGTGGACGTTCTACCACCTCGGGTTCAACGCGCGCAAGGCACCCTTTAGCAACCCGCGATTCCGCCAGGTCGTCGCCCGGCTGCTCGACAAGGCGTGGCTGGTCGAGGAGGTGTTCGACGGCCACGCGAGCCCGATCGCGACGCCCGTCACCGAGGAGTGGGTTCCCGACGGACTCGAGTGGGACGGCGATGACCCCGAGCTGCCGTTTCTCGGCTCGGACGGCGACCTCGACGTCGAGGCCGCGCGGGCGGCGTTCGAAGACGCCGGATTTCGGTACGATTCAGACGGCAACCTCCGGGTGAGACACTGATGTTGGTACAGGTGCTGATACAGTTGGCCGTGGTCGTGACGCTGCTGGTGATCGTCTCGATCGGGCTCTTCGTCGGCCGCTACCGGCTCCGCGAAACGCGAACTGAGTGGCGAGGGCGGATTCGGGCTGCCGCACCGATCACGGTCGTGCTCGCCGTCGTGTTACTGTTCAACAGCGTCGCCAGACAGATCGTTCCCGACCTCTCCTGGATGATTGGCTGGAACCTGACGTGGGCGATCTACGACATCGAGGGCCAGTTCATCCTCTGGCTGCAGGATCAGGCGACGCCGTGGCTGACGGCGTACTTCTCGTTTATCTACATCTACGGCTACGTCTTCTTGCTGGTGTTTCCCGTCGTCGCCTACTTCGCGCTGTCGAACACGCGGCCGCTGCGGGAGCTGTTGGCCGCGTACACGCTGAACTACACGCTCGGGCTGGTGCTTTACATCTTCGTCATCGCCTACGGGCCGCGGAACATGATGCCCGAACTCGTCGAGGCGCTGCTGTACGACACGTACCCGCAGTATCAACACCTCACGCGTCAGGTCAACCGGAACACCAACGTCTTCCCGTCGCTGCACACCTCGCTCGCGGCGACCGTCACCTTCCTGGCCTACCGCACGCGGGACGTCTATCCGAAGTGGAACGTCGTCGCGATCCTCCTCGGGGTCTCGGTCGCGATTTCGACGATGTACCTCGGCATCCACTGGGCGATCGACGTCGTCGCCGGGATCGTGCTCGCGTACGTCAGCGTCGAGCTCGCACACCTTCTCGTCGGGCGCTGGTCGCTTTCTGACTGGGTCGACGGCCGCGTTCCCTCGATCGGCGGCCTCCGCAACCGCGACTCGTGACGTACCCACAGATCGCCGTCTTCACGGATAGCTATCTGCCGACGATCAACGGGGTGACGTACACCGTCCGCAACTGGCGCGACCGGTGGCTCGAGCGCGGCGGCCGGATGGCCGTCGTCTTCCCGAACGCGCCCGGCTACGATCCCCGGGTGGGAGAACACGCCGTCCGGAGCTTGCCGTTTCCGTGGTACGACGGCTATCGGCTCGGCTGGCCGCGAGTTCCCGCCAGCCACGACCTCTCGCGGGCGGACGTCGTTCACACTCACACCCCATTCGGTCTCGGGCTCGCAGCCCAGCGACTCGCGCGCCGCGCCGACGTGCCGCTCGTCGCCTCCTATCACACGCCGACGGCCGAGTACGCGCGGTATCTCCTGCCGTCGGATCGTCTCCGGAGCGTCGAAGGGCTTGCGCGACGCGGTGCGCTCGCATACGAACGTCGGTTCTACGACCGCGCGGATGTGGTTCTCGCGCCGTCGGAGACGACCCGTCGCTACGTCCGCGAGTCGGTCGGCATCTCGACGCCGGTTCGCGTCGTCCCGATGGGCGTCGACCTCGAGCGATTCGAACCGGTCGACACCGCCGCGTTTCGGGAGCGTCACGGACTCGAGCGAGACGCACCGCTCATCGGCTACACGGGCCGTCACGGTCACGAGAAACGGCTCGAGGATCTGCTCGACGCCGTCGCCGGAGCAGCCGATCGCACTGACACTCCCCTCGAGTCCGCTACCTTCGTACTGGCCGGCGACGGTCCCGCCCGCCCGTCGCTCGAGCGGCGGGCCGCTGCGCTCGATTTCGACGTCCGATTCCTCGGCTTCCTCGATCGGGACGAACTGCCGGCGCTCTACTCGGCGCTCGACGTCTTCGCCTTCCCCAGCCCCGTCGAGACCCAGGGGCTGGTCGCGCTCGAAGCGATCGCCTGCGGGACGCCGGTCGTCGGCGTCGACGCGGGCGCGCTCGCCGAGACGGTTTCGGCCGGCGAAACCGGTTACCACTACCCGGTCGGCGATTTGGCAGCGTTTCGACGCGCGCTCGAGCGAGCGCTAGACGAGCGCTCCAAACTCGCGTCCCAGTGTCTCGAGCGTCGGGAGTCGGTCGGTCTCGAGCGATCGGTCGACCGGCTTCGGGACGCCTACGCGTCGGTGAGCGGTCGGTGAGCCGTTGCTGTGGCTGTGCGACGAGGCGAGTGCTGTGAGTGGAGGATAACGCGAGCGCAGCGGCTGTCGGCCCATCGAAACGAAAGTCGCAGGAGTAGCGGCGTTAGTTGTCCTCGAGCGCGTCGGCGATCCGCTTGAGCGCGCGCGTCTGGTCGCGCATCTCGTCGCGCAGTTGTCGGACCTCCTGGACGAGTTCCTCGTTGCCGACCTCTTCGCCGCGGCCGCCGGGACCGCCCGGGCCGCCGCCCATCCCGCCGGGGCCGCCTGGTCCGCCACCCATCATGCCGCCCATCATCTGTGCGAACGGGTTGCCGCCACCGCCCATGCCGCCGGGGCCGCCGCCACCGCCGCCGAACGGGCTCTCCGGCGGTTCACCCTCGCCTTCACCCTCTTCGGCGCGCTTTTCGCGAATCTCCTCGACTCGCTCGCGGAAGGACTTCTCCTCGCCGTCGTCGCTACCGTTATTGGCTTCGTTTTCGTCGGACATACCCTCGGATTCTGTACCGCCGCGGAAAAGGATTGCCATGTCTCGGACGGCGCGACAGTCCTGCGGGCCGTCCAGTTGCCGGGGGGGCCGTCGTCGGCACGAGGCTGTTGCCGGCACAAGAACGAACCGACTCGGCGCGATACTCCTTCGCATGGCAGACGAACACGCTGATCGAGAACCGATCGTGAGCGAGGGACGGTACGCGGTCGTCGCCGACGACGCGGACGCCGAGTACCGACTCGTCGTCGAGGGCCACGAGGGCGGTCTCCCGCTCCCCGAGGGGGAGCTAGACGACCTCGAGACCGTCGTCTCGCGCTTTCGAAATGCACATCACGATTCCGGAAGCACCGAAACGGAGACGTCGGATTCGGTCGAACTGGACTGCCACGAGTGCGGGAAGACGTGGACCTACACGGGGTCCGAGGAGCACGCGGCTTGTCCGAACTGCGAGACCGAAGTCCCCGTAGCGGGGATCGGTCCCTGACGGCGGTCGTGCGGTCACCGGGTCCGCGTCGGCCGCGAGGCGACCACGAGCACTCAGGCCGAACCCTTGTACCGAGCGTCGACTAAGCCGAGATCATGACACCAAAACCGACGGCAAGCAGCGTGATGGACGGCGTCGATACTGTCGACTCGAGCCGCGAGTGATCCCGCGTGGCTCGGACACTCACTAGACGGCAGGCGATCGCGGGAGTCGGGAGTACGCTGGCGGTCGCCGGGAGCGCGGGCGTCGCCGGTGCGAGCGAGCAGCCCGAAGACGCGGTTGTCGATATCGACCGAAGCGGCGATGCCGACTACCCACGTTGTCTCTACAAGCCTGACGCCGACGGCGAGTGGAACCCCGTGATGCCGATTAACGTCAACGCGCGGGCGACGGGCGACGTATCGGCGGTCGACGCCGTCGAAGACGGTTTTTCCGGACTCTCGTACCTCGAGTGGACCCGCGTCTTTCCGGACGCGACGGCCAAAGCGTGGAACGGCGAGGAAGGGACACTCGTCCCGCCGGATCACTCCTTTCGGCGGCCTCGGCTGGGCGACGGGTGGAACCACGTCCACGTCTGGGCGGTCGACGAGGATCGGGCCGCGATCCACGCCCACCTGGATGTGGTCGATCTCACCTCCACACACCTCCACCGGGGCGATCACTACGACGACGCGGCAGAGGAGGTCGTGGACCACCTGGGTGGGGACGGCTGGGACCGACGGACACCCTACAGCATCGACTACGGAGTTAGCGACGGGCGACGCGAGGCGTGGGGCGAGACGGGCGATGTAAAACTCGAGTACTGAACGGGGCAGACGCTCCTCGCCAAATAGTCGGGAACGCGGATTCGAGACCGGCCGAGGGTGGCCGGTTCAGTCGTCGGCACCGGCAGCTGCGGCCTCCTGTTCTTTGAGGTAGTCGACGATTTCGTCCGTCTCGTCGACGAAGTCGTCGAGCTCGATTTCGCTGCCGTGAAGCACCGTCGAGAAGTACCGGGTCGTTCCCGCAATAGTGACCGTCTCCTCGAGTTCGTCGTCCGAGACCTCCGCGAGACGCGCCTCCTCCCGGTGGAAGTGAGAGCAGTAGGGACAGCCGACCGCCGCCGCGACGCCGACGCCGACGAGGGCCTTCTCCCGCGGGGTCAGTTCGGTCTCCCCAAGCGTGAGGTCCCGAAAGATCCCCCAGCTGTGGTCGCTCGCCGGCTCCGCGAGCTGATTCATCCAGCTCGGTACCTGTCCGAGCGTCTGTTCGATCTCCTGTTGGGTTTGCGTTGATACCATGATGTCTCTCCGCCGGAACGGGCTACGACGACCGAGAGGAGATAGGCATCTGTTGCCCACTGGGCAGTCACTGCCCGGCGTGCAGTCGGTGACCGTCGCAGATCGGGATCCGGTGTACCGTCTCTTGCTTCGGTTGACCCGGAATCGACCAGTGCCGTAACGGTGTTCCTATCGACGGTATCGACCAACGGCGTGGCGGCGTTCGCTACCTGCCGCTCCGATCGTCGTACTCAGTTCCTCGCCCGAGACGGCAGGCGCTTACTCGAGAAGTGACTCCTCCGCGAGCGGGCTCGCGTCGCGTCGGTAAGCCGAGTACACCGACTCAGCCCACTCCCAGGCCGCCGGGACGTCGGTGTCGATCAGCACCCGGACCGATCCGGTGGCCTGATCGTAACAGCTGACGGCGATTCGATCGTCGAACAGCCCCACGCCGTACGGCGGTAGCTCGTCGTGCAACAGAACCGCGAAATTGCCGCTCTCGAGGGGTTCCGAACAGTGGTCCGGGTACGTCGAGAGGATCCGGCGCGCGACCGCCGGCGGGTCGATGATCTCCGTCTGCATGCCGTCGACGATCCGGCGTCGGAGCACGTCCTTGGACGGCTCGAGCACGGCGATATCTGAGCCGACGAACCGAAAGGTCTCCGTCTCGTCGAGCAGCGCTGCGAACCGATTGACGGGTCCGTAGGGCGCGTCGGGTTCGGCGACCGTCACGACGGCGTCGGCACAGACCTCGAGCGTGAACCCGCTTTCGTCGCCCGGCAGCCAGTGCCAGACGTCGCGGAGGGATCGCTCGGTTTCGATCCGGCCGATCAGCTCCTCCATCGCGGACGCGATGAACGCGCCCAGTTGCGTCGTCTCGTAGCGGTGGCCCTCGCGTCGAATCCAGTTGCGCTCTTCGAACGCCCTGACCGTCCGTCGCATCGTCGACGACGAAACGCCGGTCAGCTCCCAGAGGTCGGATCGAGTTCGCGGGCGGTCGCGCAGAGCGACAAGCGTCCGAACGCGGTGTTCGGACCGCGCGAGGTACGCGATGTCGTCGATCGGCGACCCCATCGTGCCGGTTTTCTTGTCACTCAGAGCCATGCTAGTCGTATGCATACCAGCGGTATAGCTGTTCTCGGTGTTACGGTGACCTGACAGAAAGCCGTACCGTCGCGGTATCTCCTCCCTGCTGTGATTTCGACAGCGGTCTATCGGTGCCGTCGCTCAGCCGAACGAGCCGAGCGACGACTGGAGATCGCGGCTCGTCGTCCCCTCGGTGACGTCGTAGCCGACGAGGTCGCGCATATCGACGGCGTAGGTCGTCCCGCCGTTCTCGAGGACGAGCAGTCGTCCCTTCACGCCGACGACGGTTCCCGACGCGATCGTTTCGGGAACCGGCTGGCTCTCGAGGCCGAGATCGTAGTCGAACACGAATCGCTCGCAGACGTCGAACTCGGCGAGGGCCGCCTCCCAGGCCTCGCGGTCGACGCTCGAGGCGAGCGAGCCGACTTTCGTCGGCGTCCGGACGCGATCGACCAGCCGCTCGGCGATCTCGGCCTCGATCTCGCGGGCGATTCGGCCGTTCGAGACGGTGTGAATATGGGCCCCGCGGTCGGCCCCCTGCTCCCGGAGGCGGGTCTCGAGCCGCCGAGATTTGGTGACGCCGACTTTGAACGTGTCGGGGGCGAAAGCGGCGATGTAGACGGCGTGTTCCTCGTAACAGTCCATCTCGTCTTTCAGGCAGGTGCCCGTACAGCGCGCGCAGATCCAGGTGCTGGTGTGGTACTCGCAGTAGGGCGTCGACGGCCGGTCGCAGGCGACGTGTTCGGCCTCGTCCGCGCTCCAGTCGATGGTTCCGGCGCAGTGGCGCCCCTCGAGCGAATAGGAGAGGGTGTCGCCGGGCTCGAGGCGGCGTCGCTCGAGGGAGTCGCCGTCGCTGCACAAGAGCGCGGCGCCGCGGCCACTCGGTTCGTAGCCGACCAGTTGCACGCGTCGGGGTAGGGGGCGATTCGGGATATACCGTTCGCCTTCTCGAGATCTCGCGGTTTAAGATCTAGCCACGGCTATCCGGGTTCGACAGCGACGGCTGACTCCCTCGAGGCATCGGTAGCGAGAAAAAACGCGAGCGCCGGCATCGGCGGGTCGTCGGCTTGCGAGCGTCGCAACGACGAGCGCGACTCGAGCCGCGATTAGCTGTTGTGCGGCTCCTCGTCGCGGTGATTGTCCGGGTTCTCCTGTTCGCGAGCGTCGCCGACCCGGTCGTCGGACCGATGCTCGATGTCCTGGCGTATCTCCTCTTCGTCCTGGCGCTTGCGGGCCTCCATCTCTTCTTCGGTGAGTCCCTCCTCGTCGTCCTCGGTGTCTTCGTGTGCCAGTTCGACGTCCCGCCCGTGCTCGTCTTTGCCGGTCTCGTCAGTGCTATCGGACATGCTGATCCCGGATGGGAGTACCGTCGGTCCCTGAAAAGGCGTTGGGCTTGCACAGGTCGGCGGCGTGATATGGGGGGATGTGCGTCGGACGGCACCCCGTTCGACCGACTACCAGGGCTCGCCCGAGGCGAGATCGATCTCGCTGTCCCCCTTCTCCGAGGGACAGATATCGGCCAGCACGCAGTCGGCACAGTCGGGGTTTCGCGCGTCACAGATCGCGCGCCCGTGGTCGATACAGAGATGGGTGAACTGCTGCCAGTAGCCCTCGGGGACGATCTCCATCAGCTCTTGTTCGATCGCCTCCGGGCGCTTTGCCTCGGTCAGCCCGAGTCGACGCGAGAGCCGCTGGACATGCGTGTCGACGACGATCCCCTCGACGACGTCGTGGCCGTGCTGGAGGACGACGTTGGCCGTCTTTCGGCCGACGCCCGACAGCTCCGTCAGTTCGTCCATCGTATCCGGCACTTCTCCGTCGTGCTCCTCGAGGATGATCTCACAGGAGGTTCGAATGTACTCGGCCTTGCTGTTGTAGTAGGTGATCGAGTTCAGGTCCTCGGCGAGTTCCTCCTGGGGCGCGTTGGCGTAGTCTTCGGCCCCGTCGTACTTCTCGAAGAGTTTCTTCGTCTCCTTGTTCACGCGCTCGTCGGTACACTGCGCGGAGAGGATCACGGCGATCAACAGCTCCAGTCGGTTCGAGTACCGAAGCGAGATGGTCGAATCCGGATACGCCTCCTCGAGGCGGTCGACGACTTCCTCGGCCTGCTCCGTGCGGCTCTCGAGCGGGGTTCCCATGAGCGGTTCGTTGCGAGAGCGGCCATTTGAGCGTATCGGTCAGCGGTCGTAGAGCGTGCGCCGGTGATCGTCGACTGTTGAGTGTTGCGTATACAACACGGGCGCGGGAACTGTCGACAACAGATATCTCCCTTCGCCCCGTCTCTCGAGCATGGACTTAGCGGATATCGTCGACCGGGAGTTCGACACGTACGACGAAACGACGCCGGTCTCGAAGCTTCGCGGCTCGTTCGAAGATGCGGACCGAAAGGCGCTGCTCGTCACCCGCGACGGCGAGTTGGAGGGCGTCGTCACGCGCCGAGACGTGCTCTCCTCACACGAGAAGACATCGCGGAAGGCTCGTTCGCTCGTCCGAGCCGTCCCCTCGGTTACCGCCGCCGACGACGTTCGCGAGGCCGCACGGCTCATGATCGCGGGCGACACCAGACTGTTGCCGGTTTTCGAGGATGAAGCGCTCGTCGGCGTCGTTCGGACCGACGACCTCCTTCGGACGGTCCAGCCGTTTCTCTCCGTACTCGAGACGGTAGACGTCGCGACGACGGAGATCGTGACGATCGAAGCGACGACCTCGCTGGGAAAGGCGCTCGCGACGTTCAGAACCGAACGCATCGAGCACCTGCCCGTCGTCGCCGAAGGGACCACCGACGAGGTCGTCGGAATTGTGAGCCTCTACGACGTCCTCGAGTTCGTCACGAGGGAACTGCAACGCTCGCAGGGTGGCGACCCCGACGGACACATGGACGCGAGCGCGGGCGGCCACCACGGCGGCTTCGGCGCTCGCGAGGGCGAGAGCGCCGACCTCCTCGAGTTACCGGTGCGGAACGTGATGGTCGACACGCTCGGGACGTCGAGGCTCGACGAAACGCTCGACGACGTACTCGAGACGATGCTCGAGTTCGGCGCCTCCTCGTCGATCGTCACTGACGACAACGGCTCGCTGGTGGGCATCGTCACGAAGACGGATCTGCTCGAGTCGTTGACCTGGTCCGAGGACCGACGGCTCTCGGTCCAGGTGTTCGGCAGCGAGCTGATGACGGATACGACTCGGGAGGGACTCGCCGAGCGGATCGAATCAGTGACCCGCAAGTACCGACAGCTGCGCGTGCTCGAGGCGAAAGTGCACTTCAAAGCGCACAAGGAGCGACTTCGGGGCATTCCGCTCGTGTCGGCCCGAGTCCGACTCTACACGGACAAGGGACTGTTCATCGCCTCGGACGAAGGCTACGGCGACAAACACGCGTTCTCGCTCGCGCTGAACGCGATCGAACGCCAGATACTGGAAGGGAAGACCCACGGCCGAAGCAAGAAGCCGGCCGATCCCGAGGAGGCGGCGAACGTGTACGGCTGGTGGCTGAGCGAGTGATCGAGGGCCACCAGGAACCGGCGACAGATTCGGATACCTGACACCTGAAGTCGGCGGTTCGAGACCCTCGAAATTCGATCGCGACCGAGCGCCCACCGCCGCAGTCTCCCACTCCGTACGCGACTGAATACTATAATGATGGGATACGAATGACACGCTGAAGACTATGCCAGACGAGACAGTGGATACCGACGGCACGTTGCTGGTTCCGATCGCGAACGCGGAAACCGCCGACCGCCAGCTGGAGACGGCGATCGATATCGCGGCGGATCGGTCGTACCGCATCCTACTCGTGTACGTTCTCGACGTTCCGTCACAACTATCGCTGCATGACGGCCGACGATACCTGCTCGAGGACGACGTCGAGGACATGCTCGCCGAGGCGGCGGCGCGCGTCGAGTCCCGTGGAATCCCGGTCGACAAACGGATTCGTCTGGCTCGCGGCGTCTCGGCGGGGATCGTCGGCGCCGTCGAGAAGTACGACATCGAGGCGATTCTGATGGGCTGGCGCGGCCGCCCGCCCCGACAGGACGTCATCTTGGGATCTCACGTCGACAGAGTGCTGCGCGACGCCGACTGTGACGTCCTCGTCCAGCGGATCAAGACGCCGAGGCCGGACGACATCGATTCGATTCTCGTTCCGATCGCCGGCGGTCCGCACAGCGGCTTCGCCGCGGAGACCGCCGCCTCGATCGCTCGGCGACACGACGCGTCGATCACCCTGTTACACCTTCGCGAGTCGGACGACCCCGACCGGTCGCGCGAGGACGCACAAGCGCTGCTCGCCGAAACGGCGGCCGAATTCGACGACGACCAGTCGGTCGAGCGCGCACTCGTCGAGAGCGAAACCGTCGCGGGGACGATCACCGATTGGACGACCCGACACGACGTGACCGTTCTCGGCGTCTCGAGAGGCGGTCTCATCCAGCGTGCGCTCCTGGGAACCGTCTCCGAAGCGGTCGGCAGACACGCCGCCGGCACGGTGATCCTGGCAAAGCGGTACGATCCCGTTCCCTCTCGCCTGCGGCGGCTACTCCCGTAACGGGTGGCTCGCCGCACGGTTTGTCACGGCCACGGACGAAGTCCACTCTCGGAGGGAGAACTATACCTCGAGACCGAGTAGGACGACTATGGCCGACCGAATCCTCGTCGGGTACGACGGCTCCGACCCGTCGGCGGCGGCGCTCGAGTACGCCCTCGAAACCTTTCCCGAGGCGACGATAACGGCGCTATACGTCGTACAGATTCCGGCGGGAAGGGTTGCGGCGCTCGAGGGACCGGAGCTGCAGCTCCCGCTGAGCGAGCGAGGACGCGAACACGCTGCGGGCGTCCTCGAGGGCGCAGTAGAGCGTGCGACCGAACAAGGCCGGGATCTCGAGACGGAGATCGCGACCGGGAAACCCGACCACCGACTCGTCGAGCACGCGGTCGACGAGGGCTATGACTCGATCGTCGTCGGAAGCCACGGTCGGGACGGTGTCTCGCGACTGCTACTCGGCACGGTCGCCGAGTCGGTCGTTCGCCGAGCACCGATGCCCGTCGTCGTCGTCCGGTAGGATGGAGACCCGGTCGACGAACGTACGCGGTCGCGCCACGCTCGTCGGCTGAGTGGGGTGGGGTTTTTTCTGTGTACTCGAAGACGGTATCCGAAGATGTCGATCGACGAACTACAAGAGTACGGGCTGAGCGAGATGGACGATCGGGAGATCCGGCAGTTTCTCTCGAGTCAGAAGGTCGGCGTTCTCGGCCTTCCGAACGCGAGCGAGCCGTACTTGCTCCCGCTCTCGTTCGGGTACGATGGTGAGGAGCGACTCTATTTCACGTATCTGGTCGGGTCCAGTAGCCGAAAAGCGACGATGAGCGAGAAGACGGACACCGCGAGTTTCCTCGTCTATACGGTCGATACGATGTACAACTGGCAGAGCGTCCTCCTGACGGGGTCGCTCACCGACGTTCCCGAGACGGAGTGGGACGACCTCGAGGAGACGATGCGCGACGTGTGGCGGCCGAATCTCTTCGAAACGGCGTCGCTGTCAGGGGACGTCGCACTCTACGAGTTTCGGATCCGCGAGCAAACGGGCGTCAAACACCAGGGGCTGCCGCCCGCGTTCGAAGCCGGAGGCGAGTCCAACTGAGACTGTCGAACGCGGCTGGTGTGATCGTCGACTCCGCGATCCATAGATCCGTTCGCCTCCTCCCCGGGGATCACTCCTCGGAGACTGGCGTTTTGACGATCGTCACCGGACGCTCGGTCATGTGTGCGACCCGCTCGGCCACGCTTCCGAGCAATCGACGGTACTCGCCGGATCGGTGTTTCGATCCCAGAACCGTGAGTCCGACGTCCGCCTCGTCGGCGTACGCGAGAATCTCTTCGTGGGGGACGCCGTGGCGGATCTCGGTTTCGGTCGGAACGGCTGCTTCGCCGGTCCGATCGGCGATTTCATCGACCGCGTCGCGACCGGCCTGTTCGAGTGCCCGTTCGAGTCCTTCGAACTCGTGGACGTACTCGTCACCGGGATAGGAGCTGTACGCGTCGGCGTCGACGACGTACAGCACGTGCAGTTCGGCATCGTATCGAGTCGCCGCGTCGATGGCGTGGTCGATGGCCCGATCGACGCCGGGGCTCATGTCGGTTGGAAGGAGAATTCGGTCGTACATCGGGTGTCACTTTTCGGAATGTCGTGTTAAATCACGGGGGCGTCGGACCCGGACGCATCGACGAAGGCGATCGAGTGCCGGGTTTCGGTGGGGCGGAACGGCGTCGTTTACTCGTCCGATCCGGTCTCCCGATAGAACTCGTCGTGCGGCTCAACGGTCTCGAGTTTCGGGGGTGTCCGGTGGCGAACGACGAACACGTCGTAGGATTCCTCCGCGGCGATGTGAACGCCGACGCTCGTCAGCGGGGTGACGACGCGGCCGACGTTATCGCTCCCGAGGAAGACGACGCTCGGATCCTGTGCCAGCGCCAGTCGTTCGATGTAGTCTGCGATCCGTCGTTCGGGCGGAAACTCGCGAATTCGGTCGTACTCGAACGACGCGTCCGGTACGAGTTCCTCGACTCGCTTCCGAAGTCGCTCGACGGTCGCATCGACGT
This sequence comes from Natronorubrum amylolyticum, assembly GCF_052040145.1. NCBI lineage: Archaea > Methanobacteriati > Methanobacteriota > Halobacteria > Halobacteriales > Natrialbaceae > Natronorubrum > Natronorubrum amylolyticum. Next base: position 666,585 of record NZ_JBPPFW010000001.1, on the reverse strand, counting down.
CGAACGATTCGTCGGCGTCGATCCACCCCTTCTCCCGCGCGTATCGTTTTCGCTCGGGGACGACGGTGACGGCCGTGACGCCTTCGTCCAGCGCGGTTCCGTACTCCGATGCTCTGACGAGGGCGGCTTCCGCGAGTGCCGACCCATCGAACGGAACGACGAACGTCATACGTGTCGCTCCACTCCCTGCCAAATAACTTCGAGGGGGGACTCGGCGTGAAACGGGTCGGTTCGCGGGATCGCTGCCGTCAGTCGGGTCGAGACACTCGAGTTCAGTCCAGGGAAGTCGGTCGGACCTTCGCGCCCTAATGGAGATCGCAAACCACCGTCGAACCGATTCGTCGAACGGTCGTGGTTCGAAGACGAGAAGCGAGTCCGCGGCGCGTACGGGTTTCGTTGCTTCGTTTGACGCCGGCGTCCATCCGTGTCTCTGCGGGCACCGTTGTCCAGCCCGACAGTTCGAGTTTCCGTCGGTTCCGGTGACGGTATGGGATTCGTCGAGATGAGAGTATTATACCCGATGCGGCCGTAGAAACGGCCATGAGCGATCGAATCCTGGTGCCGTACGACGGCTCACCACCGGCCAAGAAGGCACTCGAGTACGCGTTCGAGAAATTCACCGATCCCGACGTCACCGCCCTCTACGTCGTCCCGGTTCCGGACGGCTATCGGGAGGCGTTCGTGGAGACCGATGACAGGGTCCCCATTGCAGACGAAGAGGGCGGGCGAACGATTCTGGAGGAAGCCGCGGACATCGCCACGGAGAGGGGCCGCGAACTGACGACCGAACTCGACACCGGCGAACCGAATCACGTGATCGTCGAACGCGCGGAGAACGAGGAGTACGATACCATCGTCATCGGCAGTCACGGTCGGGCGGGCGTCTCACGACTCCTCCTTGGGAGCGTCGCGGAAAACGTCGTCCGTCGGGCGACGGTTCCCGTCGTCGTCGTTCGGTAATCGGCGTCGTCGACGGCGGGCGGACATCGATGCCGGCGAAGAGGCATCAGCCGGCCGCGAGTAACCACGGGTCGACGGCGAGTGGCGACCGCCGTCTCGAGCGACCGTTGCACCGACCGATCGGACGCGAACCGTTATTTACTATCGACCACACGTTTGAGCTACGACTACTGATGTCCGTAGACGACCACGTTGCGCCGATCCGATCGATTCTCGTCGCGACCGACGGCAGCGCCACAGCTGGGCAGGCGCTCGGCCGCGCAGTACAACTCGCCGAGCAAACCGGTGCATCGGTTCACGTGCTTGCTGTCGTCGATACGACGACGAATCCGATGCACTTCGGTGTCGACGACGTGGACGAACTTCAGCGGACGAAGCAACGACTCGTCGACGATCTCGTCGCGACCGTCGGGGAGCGCGACGTCGAGATTCAGGGCGCGATCCGTCGCGGCCGCCCCGCCAAAGCGATCCTCGCGTACGCGGACGAACATGCGGTCGACATGCTCGTCGTCGGCCGGACGGGACGGAGCCGAGTCGCCGATATGCTCCTCGGGAGCACGACCGATCGGTTGGTTCGAGAGACATCGGTTCCGGTCGTCGTCGTTCCGGCTGGCGACACCGACGGCGGAACCGAGTAGCTCGATCGCCGAAGCAAGACGTTCCCGCTCGGCAAGTCGGACTCCGTCGCGTGGGTTTACAACGCTCTTCGACCAACTACGAGCGATCAGGATGTCCAGATCGATTCTCGTCCCCCACGACGGCTCGGCGCACGCACAGACGGCATTCCAGTACGCACTCGAGACCTTCCCGGACGCGCGGATCGTCCTCTTTCACGCGATCGACCCGTTCGAACTGAAACCCAACGCGGAGGACCAACTGCCGCCGTTGTCCGAAGCCTGGCTCGACGAACAGCGGTCCGAAGCGACCGAACTGTTCGACGACGCGCGCGCTGGGACCGACGAAGGGACTACCGCGGTCGAAACCGACACCGCGTTCGGCTCGCCGGCACAGACGATCGTCGCCTACGCCGCGGACGGCGATTTCGATGGGATCGTCATGGGGAACCGCGGACGGAGCAGCGTCCCCCAACTACGGCTCGGAAGTACCGCGGAACTCGTCGTCAGACGCGCGGACGTTCCGGTCACCGTCGTTCGGTGACCCTGTCCCTGATTCGACGACTATCGAGCGGACTCGTCGCGCACGACGGTGACGGTGACCGGCGATCGACGGACGACCATTTCGGCGACGCTCCCGAGCAACAGTCGGGTCGGACCCGTTCTGCCGTGGCTACCGATGACGATGCCGCCGATCTCGTTTTCGTCGGCGTAATCGACGATCTCGCGCGCGGGTTCGCCGCTCGCGGTCTCGGTCGACACCTCCGCGTCGTACTCGGCGGCCAGCTCGCGAACCTCGTCGAAGATTCGCTCCTCTTCCTCGCGCGCTCGCTCGTACCACTCGTCGGAGCCGCGTGGCGGTTCATTCCGAACGTCGACATCGATCGCCGAACTGTACCCTGGATCCATCGGATCGAGCACGTGAATCGCGACGATCGGTGCATCGGGATACTCCTCGAGCGCGTACTCGAGTGCGCGTCTGGACATCGGCGATCCGTCGACCGGAACGAGTAGTTGACGAGACATCGATCGTTCCTTCCCCGCGGCGTCTCAAAAGACTATTAGGCAATGCTGGCGACCGTTCAGCGAAACGCACCGTTCAAATACAACTCTCCTCCTCGCTCTCGGCGATCGGTCTTCACCCCTCTCACCGTTGTCTCGGCTAGCGGTGTGTTCTCCACGCGGAGTCCACGCACTCGTCACGAGTTCGATCGCGAACCGAACAGCGCGTTCCTGCAGACACGGGTAACCACCGCCGTTATCGGACGATCGTGACCGGAACCGACGCTCGACGAGTAACCGTCTCCGCGACGCTCCCGAGCAGGAGTCGCGACACGCCGCCTCGGCCGTGGCTTCCCATGACGATCTGATCGGCGTCGTGTTCCTCGGCGTACCGGACGATCGTTCGCGCCGGCTGTCCAGTCTCGACTGCCGTCCCGAGGCCGGTTTCAGTAGTCTCGTCGTGCTCCTCGAAGCGGTTCCGGGCCCGGTCACAGACGGCTTCACCACGCTCGAGCGCCCGATCGAACGACCCTCCTTCGTAGTGAGCAGCTTCGGGCCCCGTGTAGATACCGTCGGCTGGATCGACGACGTACAGCACGGACACGTGCTCGCTGTCGTACCACTCGAGTGTGTATTCCAGCGCCTGCCATGCGAGATCCGACCCGTCGAGTGGGACCAGAACGTGTGTCGTCATATCGGAGCAGACGGTCGGAGAACCAATAGTTCACGTCGGTATTGCATCGAGATGTGGACTGACGGGCTCGACCGGCCGTGGTCACGAATCGGTCTCCAACACGTCCGTTACGCGCCGTGCGCTGTCGCACAGTAACGGGACGTCATCGGTGAAGACCTCGACCGCCACGGTTCCGTCGACCCCCTCGAGATGCGTCGCGACGATGTCGTAATCGATCTCGCCGGCGCCGATCGGGAGGTGCGTGTCGCCGCGGCTTCGAGCGTCGTGGACGTGCAGGTGCGAGACGAGATCGCCGTACTGCGAGAGGAATCGATCGACGCCGTCGTCGCCGTCTTCCATGTACGCGTGTCCCACGTCGAAACAGACGGCCGTTTCCGTCTCGCGAGCGAGATCGCCGAGGACTGTCAGCGGCAACCCGCGCTTCTGATGGCCGACGTTCTCGAGGACGAGTTCGACGCCGGCGTCAGCTGCAGCCGTCCCGACGGCGCGCAACTGCTCGGCGAAGACCGGTCGAAGATCGGTATCGTGTGGGTTTCGAGCGGTTCCGTGAAGGACTGCCTTTTCGGCACCGACCGACCCGGCCCACGAGAGGAGTCGGGTCAGATAGTCGACGATCGCGTCGTTGATCTCGGGAACCGGCGTCACGACAACTTGCTGGTAGGGGAGGTGGACGCAGAGGTCCGCGTCGGCGGCTAACAGTGCATCCTCGAGTCGGTCCGTCTCGATTTCGTCGGTATCGGTTCCTTCGCCGATCGATAGCTCGGCGAAATCGAATCCGTCGATCGTCGCCTCCAGTCGCTCGAGCGAGTCTCCGACGGTGAGCCCAACGTCCATACGAACTCATCGGTACCAATTCTCTTGATGGCTTCCCCGGTCGTCCGTGGGTGTCCTCCCCGCCACTCGACTCGATAGGTGCGTATTCCGAGAGATAACCAGTATTATTACTATTCAGTGACTGTTTCAAGTAACAGCTGTAGGCGTTACACTGACACCGATGGACTCGATACCGGTCCGTCACCGGGCCGTGCAGTGATCCGTGAGCGACCGACCCAACGACGATGCCATCAGAGAACGATTCTATGCCGCCGGACGAACCACCGAATCCGAATGGCGGTGACGTACTCGAGCCGCTACTGTCAGAACTCCGGGCGGGAACCGACGCCGATCGAGCGGCGCTTCGTCGCGCACTCGCGTTCGACGACACGGATTCCGCTGACGACGGGAGCGAGACTGACGGCGTCGGTACCGACGGGAGCGTACACGACGAAGCCGTCGACACCACACTCGCGGAGCTGCACGCCGACCTCGAGGCCACGAGGGACGAACTCGAGGCGGTACGGTCGGATATCGAGGACCTGAGAGCGACCGACGACGTCCTCCGCGGTCGCCTCGAGTCGACGCTCGAGCCCCGACTCGAGGAGGTTTCCCGTCGGCTCGCGGCTCTCGATTCCCAGCAGGTCGATCGCCGCTCCGAGGTGAGCGGCCTCCGGACCGACCTCGAGGCGACGAAAGACGAACTCGAGACGCGTCTCGAGGCCCACGAAGCGGCTCTCGACGCGCGAACGGACGAGCAATCGAAGCGAATCGACGACCTCAAAGCGAGACTCGAGCGCGAAGTAGTGTTGCTCCGGTCCGAACTGTCGACACGGATCGGCGACGTGAGCGAGGATCTCGAGGCGCTCGACGAGTCGGTGCCGGACGACGTCGATGCCCGACTCGAGGCGCTCGAGGCGGATCTCGAGAGACTCGAAGCGTGGCGTCGGTCCGTCGCGGAGCGCACCCGATAACGCAGCCGTCCCGATCTGTCGGTGATCGATCGGATGCCGTGAACTTTAAGCGGGCGTCATCCGCGTATCTGGGTATGAAAGCCACCGCCATGGCCCACCCGATTCAGGGGTTGGTCAAGTATCACGGAATGCGCGACGATATCGAGCGGCTTCCGTACCACGACAGCATCAGCCTCTGTACGGCCCCGAGCCACACGCGCACGACGGTCGAGTTCTCGATGGACTACGACGAGGACACGTTCGTCGTCGACGGCGAGGAACTCGACGGCCGGGCCGCCGAACGGGTCGAAGCCGTCGTCGAGAAGGCTCGCTCGAAGTCCGACGCCGCCCACACCGTCTACCCGGTCCGCCTCGAGAGCGAGAACAGTTTCCCCTCTAACGTCGGTCTCGGCTCCTCGTCTTCCGGTTTCGCGGCCGCCGCGATGGCACTCGCCGAAGCGGCCGAACTCGACGCCTCGCGCCAGGAGATTTCGACCATCGCCCGCGTCGGGTCGGCCTCGGCCGCGCGCGCCGTCACCGGCGCGTTCTCCCAGCTTCACACGGGGATGAACGACGAAGACTGTCGCTCCCGACGGATTCCGACGGATCTCCACGAGAACCTCAAGATCATCGTGGGACTCGTTCCGTACCACAAGGAGACCGAAGACGCCCACAACGAGGCCGCAGACAGCCACATGTTCCAGGCCCGCAACGCCCACATTCACGGCCAGATCGCCAAAATGCGCGATTACCTCCGGAACAACGACTTCGAGAACGCCTTCGAGATGGCCGAACACGACTCGCTCTCGCTCGCCGCGACCACGATGACCGGTCCCTCGGGCTGGGTCTACTGGCAGCCCGCGACCCTCGAAATCTTCAACCGCGTCCGTCAGCTCCGCGAGGAAGAGGATATCCCGGTCTACTTCTCGACGGACACCGGCGCCAGCGTCTACGTCAACACCACCGACGAGCACGCAGAGCGCGTCGAAGAGGAAATCTCGGACTGCGGCGTCTCGACCACCGTCTGGAACGTCGGCGGGCCCGCGAAACTGCTCGACGAAGAGAAGCACCTGTTCTAATCGCGCCGCGGGCCGTTCGATTTGATCGGGTTCGATACCGGACTGTGGGTTTATCAGGCCCCATGTGGGTAGTTACCATCCCTGACGCTGGCCGCGGGAGCAACTGACGGTACCGGCGTAGGGGGAGTACACGAATGACAACCGAAACACTAGCTAGCGAGGAATGGTGGAACGAGTACCGGACCGTCGTCAACGCCGATCCGGAGATGAAACTGCACGGCCGGGACGCATTCGACGACGATTTTTTGATCGGCATCGGCGAGGAGCACTTCCTCGTCGAGATGCAGAGTGGAGAAGTCCAGGACGTTCGAACGCCGGGGCTGGACGACGCGTGGTCGTTCGGCGTCGTTGGTCCGCGCGAGGCGTGGGAGGAGTTCGTCAGCGAGGTGCCACAGCCACACCACAACGAGGTGTTCGCCTCCTTCTACCGGACCGCGGTCAAGGGCGAGGAGGGGTACTTCGACCTCGTCGGGAATCACAAAGCCATCTTTCAGAACTTCCGGCCGTTCCAGCGCGCGCTGGATTTGATGCGGACGGCTCACAACGGCGAAGAGCCGCGGACGGAAGGCACCAATCGCCCCGCTGAGGCGACGGACGAACCGATCGACGGACAGTACGTCACCGTCGATCTCGAGGGTGTAGATCACCGTATTTACTACGAGGCGGCCGGGCCCGAAGACGGGATTCCCCTGCTCTGTCAGCACACGGCTGGGTGTAACAATCAACAGTGGCGGCACGTGTTGAACGACGACGAGATCACTGAACAGTTCCGCGTGATCGCCTACGACTTACCGCGACACGGAAAATCGGTTCCACCGTCGGGCGAATCGTGGTGGACCGAGCAGTACGATCTCACCGGCGAGCGATTCGCGGAGACGATCGTCTCTATCGCCGACGCGCTCGACCTCGAGGACCCCGTGTTCATCGGGTCGAGTATGGGCGGAACGATCACGCTCGAACTCGGGGACTGGTATCCGGAGCGGTTCCGGGCCCTCATCGGGCTCGAGGTTGGGCTGTTTACGCCCGGATTCTACATCCAGTGGCTCGACCACCCACACGTCAATGCGAACGACGTCAACTCGCACGCGACGTGGGGACTGATGGCGCCCCACGGCCCGGAGTGGGCTCGGCGAGAAACGCTCTATCTGTACGAGCAGGGCGCCAACGGCGTCCTCAAGGGGGATCTCCACTACTACTCCGCGGATCACGACTACAGTGATTCCGCCGACGATATCGACGCCGAGCAGGTTCGCATGTACCTGCTCAACGGCGAGTACGATTACCTGACGAACCCCGACGACGCCCGAGAAGCCGCCGACGCGATCGGCGAGGGGGCGACGGCTCACGAGATGAAAGCCACCGGCCACTTCCCGATGAGCGAGCGACCCGAACTGTTCCGCGCCTATCTGAAGCCGGTGCTCGAGGATATTCGCGGCGTCCGAGATGACCCGCTTCCCGACGTCCTCGCACCCGAGGACGTCGGCGTCGAGGCGAACAAGTGACTCCCGATCGATATTCATGACCGACAATCGATTCGACCCCGAGACGTACGCCGGCATGCCGCCCGGAACTGCCGTTCCGTCGCCGCAGTTAATCAAGAACGCGCGAATGCTCATCATCGGCTACGAGGCCGACCCCGAGGTGCTCGACTCCGTTCTGCCGCCCGGACTCGAGCGCCACCCGAACAACCTCGTCCAGATGAACATGTACCGGGTGCCGTCGACGACCCAGACGAGCCACCTCGAGCCGTACACGCTGACCTACCTGACGGTCGAGATAGCGGATCGCGACAGCACCGCGATCAGCGAAGCACAGGGAGAGATGCCGGTCCCCGGCCGCTTCTGGGTCGGGTACTGGAACGATTCGCCGCAGATGCAGGCGTACACCCGAGAGCGTAGCGGGATTCCGACGCAGGCCGGCACGTGTGCGTGGGAGGAGGACGACGGCGAGTTGGTCTCGACGCTGTCCGTCGACGGCGACCCCGTCATCGAAGCCGAAGCCACCGTCGGTGACGATCAGATCGACACGCTCACCGGCCACCTCCACTACTACGCCCACCGCCAGCTCCCGGAGCCGGCGGGTGGACGGGCGCAGATCAGCGAACTCCTCGAGTTCCCGCTGCCGTTCGTCAGCGAACTGTACGAGGCCGAGGTCGAGGCAGTCGAGTTCGACTTCCCCGAGGGATCGCGGTACCAGCAGTTTGCCCCGGTCGAACCGCTGTCGACACCGTCGGTGTTACACGGAACGGTCACGTTCACCTACCCGCAGGCCCGTCGGGTTCGGGATTACCTCGCCGAAGACACGTAGCAACGCGGTTCGCGGACGGTCATCTTCGGACCGTTTTTTGCTCGAGCCGAACCGATGTCGGATCACGTCCAGCGGTCCAGCCCCGTCTGCGTGACTCCCTCCTCGATCCGCTCGAACCCGCGTGCAACCTCGTCGGCGTCGACCGCCCACTCCTCGCAGACGTAGGCCCTCGCGGCCTCGAGGTCCGGATCGAGCGACGTCTCGAACTCGTAGTCGTCGGTCACGTTCGGGTCGCGAAACAGCTGGCGGACGCGGTCGCCGTATTCGACGTGTGCTCCGCGGGCCTCGAGGACGCTCCAGAGATCCCCGTGCTCGGTGATCGCCTTGATCGCCGTCTTGGGACCGATCCCCGAGACGCCCTCGTTGAAGTCCGTCCCGATGAGGATCGCTGCATCGATGAGCTGCTCGAGGGTCAGCTCGTGGTGGGCGAGCGTGGCCTCGAGATCCATCAGTTCCGGATCGCCCTTGCTCGTGAGTTGACGCAACGTGAGCGGCGAGCCGAAGAGCAGGGCGTCGTAGTCCTCCGAACCGACGTAGTCAGCGTCGCCACGTTTGACCATGTGCGCCGCTTGCGCCTCGCCCTCCGCAGGGGCTTCGACGATCGGGACGTCGAGCAGTCGAAGGAGTTCGCGACTGGTCTCCTGAATCGTCGGCGTCAGCCGTTGGGTGCGGGACTCGAGTTGGGCGATCGCAACCTGGTCGCCCTCCTCGCGGGCGGTCTCGAGTTGCTCTTCGTACGTTCGGCGTTGTTCGCGACGCGACTCGATCTCGTCGTCTTTGAGCTCCGAGGGACCGCCGTCGAACACCATCACCGGGACGATATCGTTCTCGAAGAACTTGGGCAGGCCCTGGACGATGCCGATGAGGTTGGCGACCTCGGTGCCGTCTGCGGTCGTGTACTTCCCGCTGTTGGTCCACTTGACGGTCGTCGTCAGGTATCGGTAGAGCCAGTTGTGCGCGTCGACGGCGACGACACCCTCGATATCGTCGAAGGGGATTTCCTCGATGACGGCGATATCCCGAAGTGCAGCGTTTCCCATTAGCGGTTCCTTGGGCGGACTGGGATTTGTATCATTGGCTTCCAGTCGTCGCTCCTCGAGACCGACCTGGCGGAAGGGTGCCGCCCGGAGACAGCGATCGTGGCAACGGTGAGTGCCACGTCCTCCCCAACCGACTCGCTCACGGCCGCGGGCCGTTCGCTCATCCCTCGCGAGTTTCGGCGCGTCTCGCTCCTCGCTCGCCGCGCCGACGCGCGCCGACGACCGATCGAACCGCGCTTAGCCGCGGGACTCGAGGCCGGGTGGCTCACTGTCACGCCGAGACTCGAGGAACTGCCCTTCGGCGTCACTCAGATCGCGGTTTCGGAACTCCTCGAGACCGGCCTGATACCGTTCGAACTCGCTCGATTCGTCGCTCGGGATGGGATACTCGAGGACCAGTTCAGCGATACCGGTCGTCTTTCCCGTGTACGCGAACCCGGTTCGGTAGAGCGCCTCGTATGCGAAGGGGTTGTTGACCGCGATCCGGAGTCGCTCGTAGCCGCGCTCGAGCGCACGGTCGCGGACGAGCGCGAGGAGTTCCGGACCGATCCCCTCGCCGCGCCGGTTGCGCTCGACGGTCACGTAGCGCAGCCAGAGGGTCCGTTCGTCGGTGCGGTCCTCGTTAAACGCGACGGCCGCGACGATCGGCGTGTCGACGACGGAGCCGTCGATTTCGGCAGCCGTTGCGGTTTCGTCGAGAGCGGCGTTCGGATCCCAAGCCACGGCCTTCCCGGTGTTCGTCATGACGAACTTCCCAGCGTAGCTGAAGCGCTCGTAGTCGAGCCGAAGTTTGGGACCGTCGGGCGGCCAACCGAGTAGTTCGTACTCCACACTGTGACCGTTCGCGCGCAACACACTAAGATCGGGGGTATTGACCCGCGTTCGAGCGACTGTCGTCCCGATACTCGAGCGGTCGGCCTCGGCGTTGCACTCGCGGTCGTCGCCTCGAACCACCCGAATTCCCCGGCCGTGATCGAGGTGGTGCCCCGGAGGTTGTAGTTGCCAGTCGAACCCTTTTCCAGACGCTCGTGGTATCCGGGGGTGTGAGTACAGAGTCCGATAACGCGACGGCATTTGGTATTAGCGGGGCCAGCGGCTGGTTGGTCGGTGGCGCACTCGGCGGCGCGATCGGTGCCGCCGCGTTCGGGGTCCTCATGTGGGTTCTCGACCCCGCGATCGTCGAGGTCGCGATCCCCTCGATCTACGGGCTCGAACCCGTCGGACTCGTCGGCTGGGGAGTCCACGTTGTTCACGGAATCGGTCTCGGACTGGTGTTCGGCCTCCTCGTCACCCGTGATCCGATCCTCGGAATCCTGTTGACGGACGTCGAAACGGACGCCGTCTCCGGGGTCGGCGCGATGGCCCGGATCGTCGGCGCGGGGTTCGTCTTCGGACTTGCCCTCTGGGCGATACTCCCGCTCCTCGTCCTCCCCGTCTGGGCCGACGCCGCGGGCGGTGGCGGCGCGATCGGCGACTTTCCGACGGCCGCGATCGAGAGTCTCCTCGGGCACCTCCTGTTCGGAACCGTCCTCGGCGCGGTCTTCGCCGCGACCGTCGATTTACACGGTCGCTCCTCCGACCGGCCGCTCGAGGACTGACGCGGCACGGTTCAGCCGATGGGGGTTCTGATAATCGAGTCGACTACCTCCCGTTCAAATCGTCCACCGTTCGATCTCCGTTCGAACCGACGGTCGGTGCTCGATCGATTGCCGCGACGCAGCGGCCTGTTCTGACCGGCGAGTGAAGGCGAAAGACTCCCGTCGCTATCGGTACTACTAGCGGCGAGGATGGATCCCCTACAGCCGCCGTCGACCGGGCCGGAAACGAGCCCGGACGTGCTCGACAACGCGTTTCTGGCGCTTCGAGACCGGACGCGTCGGTACGTCTGTTACTTCCTGCTCGAGCACGAGACGGCCTCGTTGTCGGAAATCGCCGACGTCGTCACCGGTTGGATCTACGCGACGGAGGGCGGGATCGTCGAACCGCAGTGTCGGACCAACCAGTACTCGAACCTCGTACACACCCACGTGCCGCGGCTCGTCGAAACCGGCGTGGTACGACACGATGCGGAGGCGGAGACCCTCTCGCTGGACCCCTGTCCCGAACCGGTTCGCGACGTAGTCGCTCGCGCCTGCGAGGCCGAAACCGGTATGTGATACTGGAACCCACTCGACGATTACCGACACACGAACTCTCAGATGTTACTCTCCGCCTACGTCGACCGATACACCCGTTCGAATCGGTCGATCGTCGTCTACGCGCCGCCACCGCGACCGGCGATCGTCGACCGACTCGAGGCGGAAATCGGTGCCGAGGACGTCGAGCACCGACCCCTTCCGAGCGTGACGGCGGCTAGCCAGGCCTTCCTCGTCGTTCGCGAGGATGCAACGTTCGTCGCGGCGGTCGATCTCGACGCCGTCCGGGAGTTCCTCGAGCCGCCGGTCTACGACCCGTGGGACGAGCGCTTAGACGAGACGACCTACCGCCGCGTGATCGATATCTTCGAGTCGACGGTGTGGCACGACCTCGACCGCCGACGGCTGCTCGCGGTCAGTCGCGAGATCGAAAATCGCGCGTGGCGAGTCGGCAGCGGCACCCTCCGAGTCGGCTTTCAGCGCGCTGACGCACTCGAGAAGATGGTCCCGGTATACAATCGCCTCGCCGCCGAGTCGGCCCTCGAGATCCACGTCTACATTGACGACGAGTGGGACCACCCGTCGATCCCGGGCGTCACGGTCCACCCCGACTCGGGCGACGAGATCGGGTCGTGCTGGTTTCTCGTCTTCGACGGCGACGGCGACGAACTCTGGAACAGCGCCCTCTTGGCGACCGAAACCGATCCCGGCGCGTTCGACGGCCTCTGGGTCGACGACACGCGACGGGTTGCGGCGCTCGAGCGGGCCGTTCTCGAGAGCGCCGAGTGAATCGTCGGAACCCTCCGTACGGCGTCGAACCGAGTTAGAACCGATTTCGCCAGCGCTGTGTGCGCACCACCCGTACTTCCGTCTCGAACCAACCAGTACTCCATATCCATAATGACGCCGAACCAAAAACTCGAGACCCGTACTCTCGGGCGGACCGTCGACGGGGATCGCATTCTCGAGGACGTTTCAGTTTCAGTCCCCGAATCGGAGGTCCTCGTCGTCGTCGGTCCGTCCGGGGCAGGCAAATCGTCGTTTCTCAGGCTCCTCAATCGACTGGACGAACCCACCGACGGAACCGTGAGTCTCGACGGCGAAGACTACCGCGAGATCCCGCCGAGAGAACTCCGCAGGCGCGTCGGCTTGATTCCGCAGGACCCCGCGCTCGTTCCCGGGACCGTCTTCGAGAACGTCGCTCGCGGACCGATACTCCGAGACGAACCCGTTGATGAGACGCGCCTCGAGGAGTTGCTCGAGCGCCTCGGACTCGCCGGCTACGAGGACCGAGACGTCGAAGAACTCTCCGGTGGGGAGAAACAGCGCGTCGCGATCGCTCGGACCCTGTTGAACGAGCCGGACGTGCTGTTGCTCGACGAACCGACCTCTCATCTCGATTCCGCCGCCGAAGAGCGCGTCGAGGCGCTTCTCGATGATCTTATTCGCGACCTCGATCTTACCGTCGTGATGGTCACTCACGACGAGGAACAGGCGCGGCGCCTCGGTGATCGCGTGCTGATACTTCGGGACGGGAAGACCGACCGACTCGGACCGGTCGAGGAGGTGTTAGCCTGATGGAGACCGTACTCGAGGAGTTCCTCGAGCAGTTCGCCGATCCCGTTCTCCTCACCGGTCTCGCACAGGTCGCGGTTGCGGCCGTTCTCGCCGCGCTCGTCGTCGGAATCTCCCACCTTCGAGGGCTGACACTCGAACGAGAACTCGGCGTCGCCCTCATCCGAGGACTGATCCAGATCGTCGCGATGGGGTCGATCGTCGGCGTGCTGCTGACGGTGGATTTCGTCTGGAGCGGCGTCATCCTGCTGTGTATGATGATCGGGGCGACGTGGATCTCGAAGAATCGAGGCGAAGGGCTGCCAGGTGTGGTCCGGGTTTCGTTCTTCGCGATCGTCTTCGGCTCCGGATTGGTGATCGTCACGATGACGCTCGCTGGCGCGATCGAGGCGACCGTTCGGAATCTGGTCCCAGTCGGGAGTATGATCATCGCGAACGCGATGCAGATCAACTCGCTGGCGCTGGATCGGTTCAAGAGCGAGATCGCGTCGAACCGGGCCGAGATCGAGGCCGGACTGGCGCTCGGAGCGCCGCCGACCGCCGTCATCTCTCGTCACGTCGAGACTGGCGTCCAAGCGTCACTCATCCCGGTCATCGACTCGCTGAAAAGCCTGGGGTGGGTCTGGATTCCGGGAATTATGGCCGGGATGATTCTCGCTGGCGAGAATCCCATCTACGCGGCGCTCTACCAGTTCGTCATCATGGCGATGATCTTCGCTGCCGGCGGGCTGACGAGTATGACTAGCAGCCTGCTGATCGGTAAATACGTCTTCACCGACGCCGAGCAGTTACGGCGTATCGAAACGGACTCGAGCGACTAACCGTCATTCGTTGTCTCGTCGTACTTGAAATTTAGTCCACGAAAAGTGCAAGGTACAACGGAGTTGCGTATGCGCGGACCGGGACTTGAACCACGCGAAGACGGTCGCGTTCGCTTCGCTCACGCGCTGCGACTTCTCTACTTCAAGTCCCTCATACGATTGCTGTCGCTCGCGAGTTTGCTCGCGACAGAAGTGCGCGGACCGGGACTTGAACCCGGGCCATGAGCTTGGAAGGCTCAGGTCCTGCCACTAGACCACCCGCGCGCATTCTCCGATTCTTCCTCGGTGTTTAAGGGCCTTCCGTTTTCGGTCAACCCGCTCGAGTCGGCCACTTCTCCCCGTCCCTCACGGCACCGGAGCAAGCTCACTCGTTCGACCCGGCTACCGTCGCGTAGCAGTTCCCGCTCGAGACCTCCCAGTCGACCACCTCGAGCGCGCTCGCCGCGAGTTCGGCCTCGAACTCGTCGGGGGCGTAGATGTGGTAGAATCGGTCGACGGTCTCTCCGCCCGGCAGCGTCCAGTCAACGGTCGTATCGAAGCCCTCGGTTTCGTCGAACGTCTCGTGGGCGGTCGACCACGCGCTGACGACCGCGCGGCCGTCGGGGGCGAGCACGCGCGCGAGTTCGTCGAGGCTGTCCCGACGCGCTCGCTGGGTCGGGAGGTGATGAAGCGTCGCGACGTAGACGGCGATATCGACGGCGTCGGACGAAATCGGCAGCCGTGCGGCGTCCCCCTGACAGAGCGCGACGTCGAATCCGCGCTCGAGCGCGCGCTCGCGGCCCGTCTCGAGCAGCCCGCGGCTGACGTCGAGTCCAACGACGCGCTCGCAGTGGGGGGCCAACAGTTCGGCGTGGCGGCAGTTGCCGCAGCCGAGATCGAGTCCGACGGCGTCCTCGCGCGAGACCGCGTACGTCCCGTCCGCGTGCGTCTCGACGAACGCCTCGACTTCGGGCCAGGCGTACTCCCTGGTCGAGGCGAAGTGCGTGGCGATCCGGTCGTAGGTGTCGCGGACGGCGACCCGTCGGTTCACGTCGCGCGCGTCGGGTCGATCCTGCTGGTCGGCCATCGTCGGCTCTCCTCGGGGAACGTGCAAAAAGCGTTCGCAACCGGCTCAGACGATAATCGCGAAGAGGAGGATCGTCAGCCCGATCATGACGGCCGCGTGTTTCGCGCCGCCGCGAACGTCACCCGTGCTCAACTGACCGGCGATCAGTCCGGAGAGCAGCCCCTGGATGAGCGTCGCGTGGTAGAACAGCGTGCCGTAAGCCAGACCCTCGCCCTCCGAGAAGCCACCGAGTCCGTCGACGGCGGCACTGCCACCGGTATCGGTCGCGATATCGGCGCCTCCCGTCGGCAGATTCGGTAGGAGGTACGCCGCGAGCACGGTGATGATGAACAGGAAGACGAGAAACGAGACGTAGACGACGATCAGGTACTCGATCATCCGCTCCCGGCGCTCGCGCTCGAGGCGGCGGTCGGCCGCGGCCTGTCGCGCCGCGATCCGGAGGACGGTCGAGAGAGTTCCGCTGGCGTTCATCGCCTCGGTGAGCAGGGTGACGACCCGGGAGGTCGACCGCGTGCGGACTCGCGTCTCGAAGCGGCCGAGGGCGGTCTGTAAGTCGGCCCCCCACTGGACGTCGGCCCAGACGCGATCGAGTTCGACGCCGAGCGGGCCGAGATCCGAGCCGCGGACGTGGTCGAACGCGGAGACCAGCGGCATCCCCGCCTCGTTGACGCTCGCGAGTCGATCGAGCAGGTCGGGGATCGCCGCCTCGATGGCATCGATCCGACGCCGGTGGCCCTCGTGACAGATCGCGAACACCGAGACGACGAGCAACAGCCCGAGCGCGACGGCGTCGTCGATCGCGGCGACGTCGAAACTCCCCTCGAGCGCTCCCGGAAGCTGCCAGCCGATTCCCGCGAGGGCGATCGGCACGGTGATCGCCAGCGACAGGGACGGGCGCTCGAGGAGCGCCCGCGTCGGGTTGCCGAATCGTTCGCGGAGTCCCTCGATCCGTCGGTAGTAGCGAACGCGCTCGACGTTCGGGTGCGCTCTCGAGTCAGGGGCAGCGACCGCAGCGCTCGGCTCACCACCGTCGGCGAGGGGGGTGCGAGTAGCCGCATCCGCGCCGGAGATGCCGTCAGCGGTGTCCGTCGACCCCTCGGCCGCCGTTCCGGGCGTGATCTTGTCCGTCACGACGCTCAGGTAGATCATGAACGCGAGATTCCCGAAGGGGAGGATCAGGTAGACGAGCGCCTGCAGCGGATCGAGCGTGTCGCCGACGGCGATGCCGATGACGACGAGGATCGTGATGAGAAAGAGGGGCCCGGCGACGAGCACCGTCACGTAGGCCTCGGCGAGCGTCGCCAGCAGGTCGAGGGTTCGCTCCTGCTGGGATTCGGCTTCCTCCTGGTAGTCGTGATACTGACGCTCGAGAAACGCCGAGAGGCTGTGCCCGCTCTGGAGGACGCTGACGAGGTTCTGCGAGAACTCGGCGAACTGCGGACTCGGGGACCGCCGCCCCATCGTCTGCAGCGCCGTGACGACGTCCATTCCGAAGGTGTCCATGTTGCGCACCGCGACCTCGAACTCCGCGGCGGCCTCGCCGTAGGTGTCTTCTTGTGCGGCGACGATCCGAATCACCTTCGGGAACGCCATCCCGCTCCGCGAGAGCGCGTAGACGAACGCGACCGTCGAGGGGAGCGCTGCTTCGATCCGTCGGGCGCGGTTGTCGGCGACGTAGCCGGGATACCACCAGCGCAGCCAGTACGCGCCGCCGCCCGTGATCGCTCCGAGGGTGAGACACGAGGTGAACAGCAGGCCGAACAGTTCGAGGGGTGCCAGCGCCGGAACGCCGCCGAGATTCGCGAGGAACTCGAGGGCACCCGGTAACGCCTCGCGCAACGTCGCGGGATCGATCGAGAGCACGAGCAGCACGCCCCAGATGACGTAGATTCCGAGCACCGAGCCGAGGATCGCGAACAGCCCGGTGTACAGCAGGGTCGTCGCACCGTACTCGCGGTACGTTACCGGAAACTGCGCGGCCCGGAGCGCCGACTGCCTCCCGGGATGTTCGCTGCGGAACTCGTCGACGTAGTCGCCGAAAAGCCGAATCGATGTGCGGATGAGGACGCGATCGACTCGACTCGAATATCTGGCGACCACTACGGGCGAACAACAGAGCACGGCGACGAACAGCGGGAGGAAGTTCGAGAGGGACATGATGGGTATTAGTGGTGATCGTCCCCATCCACGTGCGTGTGCTCGCGGCCGTTGCGACGCTCGTTCTCGCCCGTGCCCTCGTTCTTGCTTGTACCGTCCTCGGTGTCGTTCGCATCGGTCTCGATGTCGTCCATGTCGTCCACGTCACCCTCGGTAAACGAGACCCTCATGTCACCACCGCCAGTCGAGTGGGTAACGTCGTCGTTGGCGGCCGCGATCGTCTCGAGGATGCCATCCGAATCCGCGTAGTACTCGTTGACCAGCGCGGTAAAGCGCCGGTAGTCGGCAATGTCGTTTCGCTGCAGGTACTCGAGAAAGCGCTCGCGGTTCTCGAGTTCGGCCAGCAGCTCCGCCTGACTCCAGCCCCGGTCGTCGCGAACGGCCTCGAGCACTTGGCTCCCGCTGGATCGGAAGCTGTCGGTGTCGCCATCCCAGGTAAAGGCCGTCGAGTAGTCGAGTTCGCCCGTGCGCTGGTCGATGCCCTCGATTTCGGCGAGCACCTTGTTCCGCCGGACGCGGCCGTCCTCGAGTCGCGTGAGCGTCTGGACCGAGAGAATGTCCAGACTCTGGACCATCGGCCGAGGGACGTTGATGGGCTCGTTCTCTAAGCGATTGATCGCCGTCTGGACCGAGTCAGCGTGCATCGTCGAGTAGGTCGTGTGGCCGGTGTTCATCGCCTGAAAGAGCGTCATGGCCTCCTCGCCGCGGACCTCGCCGACGACGATGTACTCGGGGCGGTGGCGCAGCGCGGAGCGCAGCAGGTCGTACATCGTGACGTCCGTCCCCTCGTGGATGCGCTCGCGGGTGACCGAGGAGAGCCAGTTGTCGTGGTACAGCTGCAGCTCGCGGGTGTCCTCGATGGTCAACACCTTCGCGCGCGGCGGGATGAACATCGAAATCGCGTTCATGCTGGTCGTCTTTCCCGACGCGGTGCCGCCCGCGAAGACGAGGCTCTTGTTGTGCTCGATCGCCAGCCAGAGGTAAGCCATCTGCTCGACGCTGAACGTGCCGTACTCGAGCAGGTCGACGGGCGTAAACGGCTCGTCGGCGTACTTGCGGATGGTAAAGGCGGAGCCGCGCGGGGTCACCTCCTCGCCGAGGGCGAGTTCCGCGCGCGAGCCGTCTGGCAGGGTCGTCTCGACCATCGGGTCGCCGATGGAGATGTGCCGGCCCGAGTGCTGGGCGAGTCGGACGACGAAGCCGTCGAGGTCGTCTTTCGCGAAGGAGACGTTCGTCTCGATGTCGGTGTACTCGTCGTGGTAGACGAAAATCGGCAGCTCGTAGCCGTCACAGGAGATGTCCTCGACGTGCGGATCGTGCATGATCGGATCGAGGCGGCCGTAGCCCCGGAAGTTCCGGTGCACATAATAAAAGAGGCGGTAGAACGTCGCCATCTCGACGTCCGCGCCGTAGCGCTCGAGGTAGTCGTGAACCGTCTCGCGCAGGAGCGCCTCGACGTCGGTGCCGTCGTCCTCGCGGTACAGGAGGGGATCGCGAATATCCTCGAACAGCGTCTCGAGTAACACCCGCTCGTCCTCGCGGAGCGTCGGCTCGACGGAGTGGTACCGATACTGGTTCGTCTCCGGATCGTGACCGATCGTGACGAACGAGAAGGGGGCATTCACCCAGTAGCGTTCGACTTCCTCGAGACCGTTGATCCCGTCGAACTCGAGCAGCGGGCCGTGGACTGCGGGGTCGTAGTTGAAGACATCGATCTCCGACCCTCGGAGCGTCTCGAGGACGCGGCGGATCGTCCGGCGGGCCGTCTCGAAGGTCGACTCGGGACGGCTGTCGTCACCGTCGGAATCTGCGCGGTCGGTCGCGGCTGGGTCGGTTTGATCTACCATCTGTGGAGTTGCCCCGCGAGCGGTGCAGCGTTCGGCGGGTACGTGAACGGTCGACTCGCAGAGCGGCGGGTCGCTGGCAAGTCGGGCGCGAACCCTGATAAGTGAGATGGCCGAACGATCGGTCACGAACTGGTATGCAAACTGGACGAACACCGCCGCGGGGTGCGTCACGTTGATACGGTATGAGTGCGAACCCTCGGGTACGGAATGAGGCGCGAGCATTTCACACTAGATGTCTGCAATGTCGACTGGGTCGAGACCGACGGCGAACCGAGCAAACCCTCGGTATCGATTAACTTTACCGGCCCGGCGACGATGCTCCGCGAGCGCCTGACCGGCTCCGACGGAGACGTACTCGAAGCGAGCGAAACGGACGTCGCGCTTCGACTCCAGGAACCGCTCGGCAGCGACGCCGCGGGTGTCGTCAGCGTCACGAACCGGGTCACCGGCGAGTTCATCCTCGAACTCAACGAGGCGGCCGACGACGTTCTCACCTTTATCCGGGCGGCCCGCGGCTACGGCGAGGACGCCACCGAGGACGAGGGCCGCTACGAGGTCGAAATTACCCTCGACGGCGAGCACTACGTTACCTACGACAAACGGACGTTTCTGGTCTACGACGACGAAGGGAACCTGCTTCGCCAGCACAGTCTAATCCCGAGCGGCGTCGAACTGTAGGCCGCGTTCGACCACCGCTTGGGCATCGACCGTCTCTACCCCGCCATCGGTCTTCCCACTCCGCTGGAACCGACCGGTAGCTATAAGTGTTTTAGGGACGCCTAAACCAAACGAACGCCGGCAGACGCCGGAGGGTCGATCGATGGGGAACGGACAACTACTCACGACGGCGGCCGAGGAACAACCATCGGAGCCAAACGCGGAGAGCGTGGTACTCGAACTCGAGAGCGTCGCGAAACGGTACGGCACCGAGGAGGTCATTCCAGACCTCTCGCTGTCGGTCTGTGACGGCGAGATTCTCACGTTACTCGGCCCCTCTGGCTGTGGTAAGACGACGACGCTGCGTCTGATCGCCGGACTCGAGAAACCGAACGGCGGCCAGATCAGACTCCGAGACGACGCCGTCGCGGGCGACGGCCGATTCGTTCCGCCGGAGGAACGGGGCGTCGGCGTCGTTTTTCAGGAGTTCGCCCTCTTTCCACACCTGACCGCCCACGAGAACGTCGCCTTCGGCTTACAGGAGTGGGCCGACGAGGAACGCGACCACCGGGTCGACGAACTACTCGAACTCGTCGGGCTCGAGGACCAGGGCGACAGCTATCCGGAGGAGCTCTCCGGCGGGCAACAACAGCGGATCGCGCTCGCCCGCTCGCTCGCCCCCGAGCCGGAGATGCTGTTGCTCGACGAACCCTTCTCGAACTTAGACGTCGACCTGCGCGTCGAGATGCGCGAGGAGGTCCGCCGAATCATCAAGGAAGCGGGCGTCACCGCGGTCTCCGTCACCCACGATCAGGAGGAGGCGCTGTCGATCTCCGATCGTGTCGCCGTGATGAACGAGGGCGACATCGAGCAGATCGACACGCCCCAGCAGGTCTTTCAGCAGCCCGAATCCCGATTCGTCGCGGGCTTTCTCGGTCACGCCAGCTTCCTCTCGGCGGAGGTTCACGGCGACAGCGTCGACACCGCACTCGGCCGCGTCCTCCGGGACGACGTCAACGGCCTCGCCCACCAGTACGACGGGACCAACATCGACCTGCTTGTCCGCCCCGACGACGTGACGGCCTTCCCGGCGAACGGGGAGGAGGCCAACGGCTCCGTGGTCTATCGCCGTTATCTCGGCCCCACTGTTCTCTACCGCGTCGAACTCGACTCCGGCGAGACCATCGAGTGCATGCACAACCACTCCGACCGGATCGATCTCGACGAGCGCGTCGCCGTCCGCGTCACCGCCGACCACGAACTCGCGTGGTTCCCGGCCGGCCAGCGCGACGGAACGACGCAGGTCGCTGCCGACTGATCTCCTCACGACTCCGTTCGACCCTCGATGACGCTCGAACGCCGTCTCGAGTCCACCTTTCTCTCGCTTCGCGAGCCGTGACGATACCGGCTCGCCTCGAGAGCGACGGAGGAGCGGTGACGCTCGATGAATGGGTTGATGAACGGGACTGTCCTCCGTTCGATAATGACCGTCAGGAACTGGAGACGAATCGCAGTGACCTGCGGACTCGCCGCACCGGTCGTCGCGCTCGGCGCGATCGTCCTCGCGACGCTGCTCGCCGCGCCGGAGACGTTTACCTGGCGCGGCCGAGCGCTCTCGGATATGGGTCGCTACGAGGCCCGGACGTTCCGCCTGTTCAACGGCGGACTGATTCTCGGCGGGCTGCTCGGAATTCCCTTCGCCTGGCGGCTCTGGATCGCGAGCCGAAGCTCCCTCGAGCGCCTCGGGGTCGTCCTGCTCTGGATCGCGACCGTCGGACTGGTCGGCGTCGGCGTCTTCTTCATCGGCCACACCGAGTTCTACCTCGGCACCGATCTGCACGCGCCGGCCGCGCTGGTGTATTTCGGGCTCGCGCCGTTCGCCCAGTGGGTCTACGGCACCGGGCAGATCCTCGCCGACGAGCGGCGGTTGGGAGTCGTCTCCATCTGGCTCGGAATCGTCCACCCACTCGCGTGGCTCGGGTGGCTGCTCTCCCGGATCGGCGCGAGCGACCCGATGGCGTGGTTTGCCGTCCCAGAGATGGTCGCCGCCCTCGCCTTCGGCTGCTGGATTCTCGTTCTCGCGTTCGGTCAGTACCGACGGGACAGTCGAGACCGCACGAAACCGGCACGCTGAGTTCGCTCGAGCGGTCTTGGTTCCGGGTTGCACACAACGTTTATGCCGAAACCGTTCGTACGGGCGTCCATGCATAAAGACGAACTCCTCGAGCTCCACGAAGAACTCGTCGTCATTATGGAGTACTTCTCCCAGCGGGAGGACGTCGACGAGGCGCTCTTCGAGCCGTACCACCAGCTCGACGTCGACCCTTCGCACGTCCACAAGTCCAAAAGCGAACACAAACACGCGGTCTTCGTGCTGGGCAACGCCCTCGCGAAGGGGATGAGTGAAGACGAGTTCTCGAGTGCGGGCCGGATCGGCAAGCGGATGAAAGAGCTCGCCGAGGACGCGGAGTCGAAGATCTGACGGTCGCCTCGTCGTGAGCGGACGGCAGTCTCCGTATAAAAAATAGAGAGAGTATCTAGGCGAAACGTATTTAGTGCGGTTCTCGCTTGTTGACGTATGGACTCGCGCACGCAAGAGCGCGCCGAACAATGGGACTCTCGCCCGTTCAGTGGCGGTTACGACGGTCTTACTGATCTCGCTGCTTCTGAGTTCTCGGGAGCCGTCGCTGCCGCCGGAACGTGGCTGTTCATGCTCAACGGCCGCATCGTCGGCGTCGTCGACGGCACGATCGAGAACTTCGAGAACGCCTCCGGTACCGTTTACGAGGCCCCACACCCCTCTCTCCCCCTACTCTGTGCGATGGAAGCACAGGGCGGCGAGACGAGAGCGAAGTACTACACCAACGAGACGCCGCTCCGGGAGGTCGACGGGACGCTCCAGGAGGGTTCGTTCACCGGCTACGTCGAACTGAGCGAGAACGTGCTCAGCGGCGACTACTACGCGGTCTACTACGGCGGCCGTCGGATGGCAGCCGCCTACATCGGCAACGCCGAACGGCTACTCACCGGCGACGAGGCGTTCGACAGAGCCGACGACGAGGTCGGAATCTACGAGGTCCGCGACGTCGATATCGACGTGACGGACGTGCCGGGAACGGCTGGTGCCGACGCCGACGAGAGTGCCGGGACGACTACTAACGCAGCTCCCGCCGACGCCGGCTCCGGATCGACGGACGTCTCGGGCGTTGATCCCGTACCAGAAACAGCTCCGGATGCCGACTCCGCTTCGGAAACGCTACCGGGTACCGAACCCGGTACGGGCCCCGACACCCACGCCGAACCGTCGACGGACCCGACGGAGTCCGCCATCGAATCGATCGACATCTCGGGATCGGAGCCGACCACGTCGGCCGACGAGACGGCCACTAACTCGCTGATCGACGACGTTGCGTTCGACGACGTGACGGGCGAGTCGTCGGCTCCCGACGAGACCGAGGAGGCGTCGGGAATCACTACGGCCGACGAGCCGGCGCTGGACGCATCCTCGAGCGGCATCACCGCGCCGGAGTCCGAATCCGACGCGTCGAACGAAGACTCCCTCAACGCGGGAACCGACTCGAGTGTGGAGACCGAACCGAGAGCCGAGTTCGACTCGAGCGGAACCGCACCCGACGAGTCGGTGTCGACCTCGTTCGACGAAACCGCGACGGAGTCGCCGGAGACCGACTCGGCAGCCGTCGACTCGTCGACGGAGTCGGTACCGTCAGCGCCGGCGGGAGAGGCGACAGCGGCGGACCGGACCGCCGTGCCGGATGCACCGTCGGAGTCGACCGACGAGCAGACGGACGCCGACGAACAGCCGTCGTCGGCCGAGTCGGACACCACCGAGCGCACCAGCCCCGACCTCGCGGAGGTGGAGGCGGCCGCGGAACAACTGGATCAGAACGATATCTCCTGGACCGAGGACGACGTCGACTCGGCCGACGACGCGTCCGAGGAATCGGAACCGGCTGAGCCAACCGAGTCGACGGACGAGCCTGCTGGCGAATCGAAACAGCAGGCGGATCCGGAGGACGAACGCTTCGAGGAGGAAGCGCAGTGGCGCGAAACGCGCAGTATTCCGTCGATCGACCCCGACAACAGCCAGTCGACCGACTCGAAACGGGAGTCGGCTGCCAGCGGGGAGGCGACACGACGACCGAGCGCGCGCCGACAGACGGAGTCGACGGCCAGCGAATCCGACAGCAGTGCTCGCGATGCGTCCACACCGGCGGACGACTCGAGTGCAAGCGCATCCTCGCGCTCGACATCGAGCGGATCGAACCAACAACACGGCGCTCAGCAGCGACAGTCAGGGCAAACGAGTACCGAGTCCGGCTCGAACCGCGGAATCACGAGCGCTACCGGCACCGAACAGCAACAGCGAATCGCCACGCTCACCCAACAACTCGAGACGCTGCAGGAGCAACGCGACGCGGTCGTGACGAAAGCCGAGGAGCTCGAGACCGAACGCGATCAGCTTCGGTCGGAGAACCAGGAACTGACCTCGACGGTCGATCGACTCCAGAGCCGGATCACGGAGCTCGAAGCCGAACTGCAACGCGCTCGCGAGTCGGCGGCGAACACCGGCACGGGATCGGAAACGCCGGCAGCGAGCACGCAGCTCCCACCCCAACGGGCGTTAGCCGAGACGAACCTCTTCGTCAGGTACGGCTCGAAGAGCCAGCCGACGCTGGAGACGGCTCACGACGGCGACGCGGACAAAAACGAGGTGGCCTCGAACCTGCAACTCGAGCACCACACCAGCTTCGACGCGGCCGACGTGGCCGTCGACGGCGATCCCTACGAGGAGTTCCTATCGTCCACCATGGAGTACCGGTTCGTCGATTGGCTGACCGAGACCGTCCTCTACGAGATCCGGGATACGGGCAACGGCGACGCGCTGGGCGACCTCTACGACGCTATTCCGCGTATCGACCGCGCCGAACTGGGCGCGTCGATCTCGCTCGCGGACGACGAGACCGAGGACGTCCCCGACGAGGTAACGTTCGACGTCGTCGCGTTCGACAAGATGGGGAACCCGCTCGTCGTCGCGAACCTGAACGACTCGCGTGACCCCGCGTCGCAGGGGATGCTCGAGGAGATGGAGGAAGCCGCCTCGGCGGTCAAGGCCAACTATCCGGACCTCGCGGCGTCGGTCGTCGTCACCTCGAGTTACTTCGAACCCGGCGCGCTCGAGGTTACAGAACAGGCGACGAGCGGCGGGTTCCTCAGTCGCGGCTCGAAGCTGAGCTACGTCAACCTCTCGCGAAAGGAGGGGTATCACCTCTGTCTGGTCGAGTCGCGCTCCGAAGGGTTCCACATGAACGTTCCCGAACTCTAATCGGGATTTTCGTTTTTCCTCGACGTTCCGCGGACGGGGTTGAGGCGTTCTCCAGGCGGAGTCGAAGCGTTATTGCTTGGTTTCGGACCTGCGGCTGTGGCGTCTATAGAACGGCAGTCCGAGCGACGGCTGCAGGAACACAAAAGCGCCAGAACAGCAGTTATCCGCCGGCTGTCGACCGACGTCGGTCGAACGAGGACGGGCGGCAGCGGCGATAGTCTGCGATTCGATTCAGCGGGGACTGGTCCCCCGTACCCCAGGACGGCTCGAGAGCGACTGTCGGTCTCGAGTCAGGCGAGTGGGGGAGGTTAGCCTTCGATCTCGGCGACGTCTTCGATCTTCATGCCGTCGAGTTTGTCCGTAATGTCGTCGAGCTTGCCGTCGAGCTCGTCGACGAACTCCGCCGTTCGCTCGGTCTTGATCGCACCCTGGCTGGAGGGCTCGATGAGGTTCTCCTCCTCGAGGACGCGCAGCGAGTAGCGGACCTTGTGGTGGGGGTAGCCAGTCTCGTTCGACATCTTGACGATCCCGATCGGTTCGTTTTCGATAACCATCTTCAGGACCTGCAGATGTCGTTCCAACATATCGACTTCTTTCTCAAGTCGGTCTATCATGGCATTTGTTAACTTGTCGTTGGGCCTTTTAAAAGTTACTCCTGCCGATTCGGCGGCCCACTGTCAACTCGATGTTCGTTCCTGTCAGTAGTTAACGCTTCCGTTCACGGAGAGACTGGCCGCACGATTCGTGGTCGAATCGCCACCCGCCGTCGGGACCGATGATGTTCGGCGACGGACTGTTTGGGAGATGGTCGGCTCGGAGGTCGCTCGAGCGCGGCCGCATTTCTGCCGATTGGTTCGGGTCGTTCGGGGGAAGTGGTCACCGAATCGGTCGGCATCGAGACGAGGGTATCGTCAGTCTCGAGGGGGGAACGTATCCACGACCGTGTATATCTCGACGCGTTCGACCCGTCCATACCGTAATCTGTTTATCGGCCCGGCAAGAACCCGTCGCTGTTATGACCGTCACAATCGTCGGGTCGCAACTCGGCGACGAAGGCAAGGGTGGAGTCGTCGACCTCTACGGCGACGCCGCCGACGTCGTCGCCCGGTATCAGGGCGGCGACAACGCTGGACATACCGTCGTGGACGACGGTGAGAAGTACAAACTATCGCTCGTGCCGTCGGGCGCCGTCCGGGGGAAGGTCGGCGTCCTCGGGAACGGCTGCGTCGTCAACCCCGAGACGCTGTTCGACGAGATCGACACGCTCCGCGACCGGGGACTCGAACCCGACGTGCGCGTGGCCGAACGCGCACACGTCATCCTCCCTTACCACCGGGCCCTCGACGGCATCGAGGAAGAAGAAAAGGAAGACCTCGCGGCCGGAACGACCAAACGCGGTATCGGCCCGACCTACGAGGACAAAGCCGGCCGCCGCGGCGTCCGGATCGGCGACCTACTCGACCCCGAGGTCCTGCGCGAGCGCCTCGAGTACGTCGTGCCCCAGAAGAAGGCCCTCGCCGAGGACGTCTTCGGCAAGGAGACCGGCGAGGCGTTCGACATCGACCACCTCTACGAGACCTACCGCGAGTACGGCGAGCGACTCGCCGAGGAGAACATGACCGTCGACTGCGGGACCTTCCTCCAGGAGCACATCGACGACGGCGACAACGTCATGCTCGAGGGCGCACAGGGGACCTCGCTCGACATCGACCACGGGGTCTACCCCTACGTCACCTCCTCGAACCCGACGTCGGGCGGTGCGACCGTCGGCACCGGCCTCGGCCCAACCGTCGTCGGAAAGGGAGAGGTCGTCGGCATCGTCAAAGCCTACCTCTCGCGGGTCGGCACGGGACCGCTCCCGACCGAACTCGGCGGCGTCGAGGATCAGACGCCGAACTACGATGGTGCGGAGGGAGCGGACGACGCTGAAGAGGAACTCGCGACCTACATTCGCGACGAGGGCGGCGAGTACGGTACGGTCACCGGTCGCCCGCGCCGCGTCGGGTGGCTCGACATGCCGATGCTCCGCCACGCGGCCCGTGCGAACGGCTTTACCGGACTCGCGATCAATCACATCGACGTCTTGGCTGGACTGGACGAGGTGAAAGTCGGCCACTCCTACGAGTTCGACGGTGAGGAGATCTTCACGATGCCTCCCACCACCGAGCAGTGGGGCCGCTGTGAGGCCACGTTCCGAACGTTCGACGGCTGGCCGGAAGTCGACTGGGCCGAGGTCGCCGCGGAGGGGTACGACGCCGTGCCCGAGAACGCTCGAACCTACCTCGAGTACGTCAGCGACGAACTCGACACGCCGATCTACGCGATCGGCGTCGGTCCCGGCCGCGAGGAGACCGTCATCGTCGAGAATCCGTACGAATCAGCCTAACGCCCCGGAGTCGCGACCGCCACTCGCACTCCGACGCGTTCCCGAAACCTTTTGCTGCATGCGGCCAGCCTACGTACTATGAAGGAGTCGCTGCTGGAGATTCTCTGCTGTCCGCTCGACAAACACGATCTGGAACTCGAGGACGCCGAATACGCGACCGACGACGACGGCGACGAGACCGACGAAATCGTCGCCGGCGTCCTCGTCTGTAGCGAGTGTGGCGAACGGTACCCGATCGAGGACGGAATCCCGAACCTGCTGCCGCCGGATATGCGCGAGGAGACCCCGGCCTGAGCGGCCCGATTCACGATGTCTCGAGAGGTTACCGTCCACGTTAATCGCGGGTCCGCAGATTCGCTCGAGACAGCCGTCGGTACCCTCGAGACGCGAGAGTCGTTCGGTCTGCTCCTCGAGAGCCACGGCCCGCCCGCGCACGTCCACTGTCGGCTCGGCGGCGACCTCGAACGAATCGCGTCGCTCGAGACCTCGAACTACTACGTCGAATCGGAGGGCGAGACGTACGTTCCCGTCCACGTCGCCACCGAGTCGATCGATCGCCCGGTGGAGGGAACCCTCGAAGTGCTGACCGGCTACGGCTCGGAGTCGCTGTCGATCCCCGTCGTCGCGAAACCGGCGCCGGCCGAAGTCGACGTCGACGACTCGCTCGCCAAACCCGCCCAGCGGGAGCCGGAGCCGAACGCCCTCGAGCGCGCGGTCGCCGCGACCGGTCTCGAGCCGGCGACACTCGTCGTCGTCGCACTCGGCATCATCGCCGTCGCGATCGCGACGACGACGGCAGCCGCGATCGGTGGGCCGCTCGCCATGGCCGGCGTCGGAATCGTTGCGATCGGGTTCTGCGTCGCGGTCGCCTTACTGGTTCTCTGACGCGGCTCGAGTCGGGTTAGTCGTCCCGTCGTTCTCGAGCTTCGAGGCTCCCCTCCTCGTCGAATCGCTTCGCTCGGAGGTATCGCGCGCGGAAACGGTTCGCACCGTCGTTGACGTCCGCTTCGCGGATCTCGTCGGTGCGACCCTCCGCGACGGCGTCGATCAGCTCTGCGAGTTGGTTGAACTCGCTGGTGGTCAACTCGAGTTCGTAGCTGTGCTCCTGTTCGGACTCGAGGATGGTCCACTTACGGGCGGCGGCGACGACGAGCGAGCAGGGCTCTCGGCAGGGGAAAGTCCCGTCGCCGCCGTCGACGTCGAGGTCGTCGCCCTCCTCGTACTGCCACTCCCGGCGGCGAAGACACTGCGAGTCGACGCAGCAGGCCTCGGCCATCCAGTCGACGGCCTCGCGGGGGAGTTCGTCGATCACGTCGTAGATGCCCGTCTGGCGCTCGGCGGTCTCGAGCCAGTGGTCGACGTCCAGCGCGTCCCGCTGCTCCCGGTTCCAGTTGGCGACCGTCGCGGGGTAGAAGAACTCGACCGTCTCGACGAGTTCCGACCCCGAGAGTCCGGTGAAGGCCCAGCCCGAGACGAGTGTGGGCGCGGTCTTCAGTGGCCGGTAGCGACCGTCCTCGTCGTAGGTTGCGATTTCGCGGGCGTCGAGAGGGTCGTCGTAGACCTCGAGTTCGGTGAGATCGGTGTCAGCGTCGTCGACGTGCCAGCAGTCGTAGACCCGTTCGCCGCCGGGTTCGTCGACGTCGACGAATCTGGTCGTGATAGCCAGCTGTCCCCACTCGCGGTCGATCCCGTCGCGCAGGGACTCGTACCGCGCCGGGACGGCGAGCGTCTTCTCGTCCGTCGGCCGGTCGGGTTCGGCTCCGTTCTCGCGGTCGTCGTCCTCGAGTGGCGCTCGTTCGCACCACCGGAGGAACGCGCGGCGAGCGGTCCCCTCGCCGGCGACGGAGCGCTGCCAGTAGTCCCAGTTCGTGACGTACTCGGCGATCGGCTCGAGCGCCTGCTGGAGATCGTCCGCCTCGAGCCCTGCTTGCGCTCCTTCGGGCGTCTCGACGGTGTAGGCGTCGTCCTCGCGATCGATTCGGAGGCCGTCGAACTCGATCGGTGCCTCGGATTCGACCGCCCTCACCAGCGATTCGAAATCGGTGGTCGCCATCGTCACGCGTCAGTCCCCCGCCTCTGCACCCGGCTCCGGGCCGGCGTCGGGGTCCGTCTCGCTCGAGAGCGTCACCTCGTCGCGAACGGCCTCGAGTGCGTCGCCGATGTCGGCCCCGGCGTCCGCCGCGCGCTCTAAGAGGACGTCGGCCATCAGGCCCTCGGTGCCGACCGCGCCGGCGTACCAGATATGGTGGCCGTCGACGTCCGCGGGGACGTCCCAGCCGAGGCGGTAATCCTCGGTCAGTCCCATATCCTCGGGGATGTCCTCCTGAGTGTGGTAGCCGTCGGCGATGAAGAGTGGGACGACGACGATATCCTCGCTCTCGAAAAAGTCAGTGACGTCGTCGACCTCGGGCTCTTCGTCCATGAACAGCGCCTCGACTTCGTCGAATCGATCCATCTCGCGGATTCGGTCGGCGTGGTACTCGACGGCTTTCGCCGAGTTCTCGTTGCGCTCGGTGCCGTGGCCGACGACCGCCAGACCGACGCCCTCGCCGACGTCCGGGTTTCCGGTGACGGTCTCGGCGCGCTGGACGATGACGTCCGTCATCGCGTCGTGCGTGCCGGCCGGGCCGCAGTAGTGGATCGTCTTCCCGACGTCGTCGGCCTCGAGCGTCGCCTGCGAGGCGTCCGTCCCGTCGGAGTCCCAGCGGTCCGGATCCCACTCCTCGAGACGGAGTTCGCGGGGGATGACCTGCTCGGTGAAGTAGCCCTCGCTGATGAAGAGGGGAACGACGAACACCTCGTCGGACTCGAGGGTTCGAATTACCTCGCGAAAGTGCGGTTCTTCCTTCCAGAAGGCCTCGCGCACCTCGTCGAACGCGCCCGTCTCACGGATGGTGTCCGCGTGGGCGTAGGTAGGGTCGGAGGCGTCCGGATTCAGGTGCGAGCCGTGCGCCGCGATAACCAGCGCTTGCATGGTCGCCCGTTAGGATGGGGACGGTTTAGGAACTTCGCTGTCGGCCCTCGTCGCCGCCTCCTCGAATCGCCCTTCCCCGCGTACTGTGCGACTCGCCGGCGCGCTCGGCTCACCCTTGTACGGCAAAGTCGGTTCGCGCCGCACACACCTGCTCCTGGGCCTGCAACTCCGCGCGAACGATGTAGCCGCCCGGCTGGGGAGCCGTCCACTCGGCCTCGTAGGTCTCCGTCGCTCCCGGTTCGAGTCGATCCGTGCTGAGCATCTGTGCGAACATTCGGCCCTCGCTGAATCGCCAGACTTCGCGGCCGTCCTCTTCCACGACGAACTCCGCCTTGCAGGCGTCCGAGAACTGCAGATCGACCGACTCCGACCCCCTGTTGATAACGGTAAACGCGAACGTTACCAGTTCAGATTCGCCGTCCGGTCCCGAGACGTCCGCTTCGAGCCGTCCCTCGAGTGACATAGCCGCGGCTTCGGGGTGAACCCGGATAGGTCTTTTCGGAACTGGTGCGCTCGAGCACTACTCCCCGTTCGTACTCACACCGTCATCCGAGACAACGACCGTCGAAAGCGCGCCGTCGACGCCGAGGCGAACCCGCGAGCCGACGCCGACCGCTCGGACGGATCGATCGTCGACTACCAGCGTCACGTCACCCTCGTCGCGCTCGACCGTGAGCGCGATCTCGTCGTCGGGGAGTACCCACCGCCGCGTCCGCGTCGCGAACGGGGCGATCGGCGAGACGGCGACGGCGTCGATACTCGACGCGAGGTGGGGGGCCTCGAGCGCGCTGCTATAGCCGTAACTGCCCGCCGGCGTCGCGACGACGACGCCGTCGGCACGAAACGTCGAGACGGACTCGCCGCGACTCGCGACGCCGTACTCG
This sequence comes from Natronorubrum amylolyticum, assembly GCF_052040145.1. Classification (NCBI taxonomy): domain Archaea; kingdom Methanobacteriati; phylum Methanobacteriota; class Halobacteria; order Halobacteriales; family Natrialbaceae; genus Natronorubrum; species Natronorubrum amylolyticum. The sequence goes on along the minus strand of NZ_JBPPFW010000001.1, from coordinate 635,277 downwards.
GAGATCCGCGCCGGCTCGTCGGTGACGAGCGTCGCGTCGAACAGCGCGCGCTCGCGGGTGCGGTTACTCCTGTCGTCGTCCGCGCTCCGGGTGTCGTCTGCGCTCCCGTCGTCTTCGACCTCGAGACCCAGCACCGAATGGCGACGAACGGTGGCATCTCCCTCGAGGACGGCCTCGAGCGCGGCCGGAGCCCGCGCCGCGGAGACGGTGTCGATTCCGTCCACGTCGCCGATCGGGAGGACGGGAACGCCGGGTTGGGCGCGAGCGACGGCTGAGAGACCGTCTTCGCCCGCGGTCACCAGCAGGGACGGCTCGGCGGCGAGGACGGACTCGAGGTCGCCGCGGACGGTCGTCGCGCCGCGGTCGCTCGCGGCCGATTTGACGTCCGACGACGTCGCTGTCCTCGAGTCGACGATACCGACGAGCGGCTGCTCGGCCCCCGACCACGCGGCGTCCATGCCGTGGCGTTGGCGCGGATCGGAGAAAAACGTGGGGTTAGCTGTCCGTGTTGCCCTCCTCCTCCTCGACCGCCTCCCTACTCGTCGTACGGCCAGTCGCCCGTGATTCGGATCCCCTCCGCGAGCCCCTGGTCCTCGAGGGCCGCCGCGATCGCCTCGGGTGCTCGGTGCTCGACGGTCACGTTTTCGCGCGCGAGGTGGACGACGAGGTCGCTCAGGAGGATAGCTTGCTCCCGGAACGTCCGCTGCTCGAGTTTCTCGAACGTGTCGGCGAAGGTGTGACCCCAGCCGCGGCCGACGTCGTCGGAGGTCGATTTGACGTGGTAGCCGGGGACGCCCCACCGGACGAACGGCCAGTGGTCGCTGTGGGGGCCCATCTTCGGCACCGTCTCGATCGGGTGGCCGTAGCGCTCGGCGATCTCGTCAGCCGCGGCCTCGAGTTCGTCGAAGCCGTGGGTCGTCACGGAAAGCGTTCGATCGCGGACCACGCCGTCGCTGTTGACGATCGCCGTAATGGTGTCGTGGTCGGTCGTCTCGGCGTGGTACGAGGAGCCGACGAGCCCGACCTCCTCCGCGCCGTAGGCGACGAACTCGACGCGCGTCTCGAGCTCGTCCTCCCGATTTGCGAGCGCGTTCGCGAGTTCCACGACCATCGCGGTGCCGGCCCCGTTGTCGAGTGCGCCCTCCGCGATGTCGTGGGCGTCGACGTGGCTCGTCACGAGCACGCGCTCGTCGGTGTCGGGGCCGAGTTCGGCGTGGACGTTCTGGCTCTCCGCCGGATGGATATCGGCCTCGACGGCGAGTTCGATATCCTCGCCGTCGAAGCGCCGAGCCAGTCGCGCGCCAACCTCGCTCGAGACGCCGACGGCCGGAATCTCCCCGATCGGTTCGTCGTCCGTTCCGACGCTTCCAGTCGGCGGCAGACAGCCCGCGACGTGGTTGCGGTAGACGAAGCCGACGGCTCCGTTCTCGACGGCGTGGTAGTACTTTTCCCGCCGGTGGAGGTACCGATCGTAGTGGTCCGGGATGTCGCTGCGGACCATGACGACGCTCCCCTCGAGGTCGCGCTCCTCGAAATCCTCGGGCAGGCCGTAGCCGAGGTCGACCAGCGGTGCGGTAACGCGGTCGGCCGGGCTGCGCGGCAGCGCGATACACTCCTGGGTCGTCTCGCGGGCGGTGATCGAACTCTCGCCGCGCGTCCAGCCCTGAACGTCGAACGATTCGAGGCGGACGTTTCGCGCCCCGGCCTCGACTAACGCGTCGCGCGTCAGTTCGGCGGCCTCGCGTTCGCCGTCGCTGCCGGCCATTCGGTTGCCGATATCGACCAGTCGTTCGAGGTGGTCCCAGCCGACGTCGCTCGTGAAGACGTCGCCGATCCAGTTGCTCATACTCGAGCGGTGAACGTACGCGTGGGTAACTGTACCGTTCGCGGAACCGTTCGATCGAGAGAACGTTCCGTGTTGACATGCTTTCGGTACTGACAGGTGGAACTGGGAATCTTTTTTATCCCCCTCCCTCTCGAGTCGAGTATGCGGGAGACGCTTGCCGACTGGCGGCCGGCTATCGACGAGGCGATCGCCGACCTGGTCCCACGGGAAATCGACGCCGACTACCTCGAGTCGTTCTTCGGCGCCCCCACCTACGAGTACGATCCGACCGGCATCCAGCGGGCCCTCTCGACGCCGCTGTGGGAGCTGCTCGATCGTGGCGGAAAACGCTGGCGCGCGGTGCTCTTTCTCGTCTTCGTCGAGGGCTTCGGCGAGGATCCAGCGGAGTATATCCACTACGCTTGCATCCCGGAGATCCTCCACAACGGGACGATCATCGTCGACGACGTCGAGGACGGAGCCACGATTCGCCGCGGCGAACGCGCGCTGCATCACCTCTACGGGCAGGACATCGCGCTCAACGCCGGCAACGCGCTGTACTTCCTGCCGCTGAAGGTGTTGACCGAAAACCCCGCCGACCTCTCGGCGGAGCAACGCCTCGCGGCCTACGAGATGCTGATGTGCGAGCTCAACCGGACCCACCTCGGCCAGGGGATGGACATCTGCTGGCACAACGAACGCGACGTTCGGATCACGCCCGAGCAGTACCTCGAGATGTGTGCGTGTAAGACCGGCTGTCTCGCCCGGATCGTCGCCCGACTCGCGGCGATCGTCACCGACCAGCCCGAGGAGGTCGAAGAAGCCGTCGCGGCGTACGCCGAACTGACCGCTGTCGCCTTCCAGATCGGCGACGACATTTTGGACGTCGAGCACTCGCTGGGTCGGGCCGGCGACTTCGGCAAGGAGTTCGGCAACGACATCCGCGAGGGCAAGCAGACGCTGCTGGTCATCCACGCGATCCAAGAGAGCGACCCCGAACAAGCCCAACGACTCCAAGACATTCTCAGCGCCGACGAGAACACCGACGAGGAGATCACCGAAGCCCTCGAGATCATCGAGGACGCCGGCAGCCTCGAGTACGCCCGCGAGCACGCCCTCGAGCTCGCGGCGCAGGCTCGCGAGCGGATCGACGGCCTCGAGTTCGACGAGGAGACGACCCGAAAGCTCCACGAGTTCACCGAGTTCGTCGTCGACCGCGAGGACTGACGGCGGTCGTCGATGAGACCGCTGTCCTCGATAAACCGCTGCAGCGTCGACGAACCGTCACGGGTCGATCACAGTCACGGGATCCGACGCAGAGCCCTAGCTACTACTTGTCGGACGTGGTAGCCGTCGCCAGTGACGGCCGACCACACGAGTGCGAACGACCGGGAACGGACGACGGCGAGCCCGTGGCCCGTCCTCATCGCGATCGGACTCGTGCTCTCGGAGGTCGGCATTATCGTCGATCTCTTTCCGATCGCCGTCGGCGGACTCGTGCTGTTCGCCGCAAGCGTCGCCGGCATACTGGCCGAATCGAGCCACGTCTCGAGTCCGTGGCCGCTCGCGATCGGGTTCGGCGTGTTGTTCGTCGTCGCAGGATCGGCGCTCTACGCCCTGGGAACCGGCGCGGTCGCCGTCCCCGCGGCAGACGGACTCGTTGGACTCGCGAGTCGCGGCCTCGCCATCGCCGTCGCCGGCGTCGTGATCGTCGTCGGAAGCGCGATCCTCCGCTCTCGAAGCCGAACCCACTGATTGACACAGCCCACTCCAACCCATGAGCCGACGCGCATTCGACGCGGAAGTCGCCCTCGACCTGGCAGTGAACCTGATCCCGTTCCTGATCATCCTCTTTTTCGTCGTCCTCTTCGCGGCGTTCAACCCGTGGGGGTTCTCGCTGCTGGAGTCGACGCTCCAGTTCGCCATCCTGCTGCTCACGGCGGGATTGCTGGCGCTCGTCACCCTCATCGCGGCGCGCGCGATCGAGGGCGACGAACACACGAGGCGCGAGTGACGGCGGTGCAGTCGCGGTCGCGTCGGTAGACGACGGCGAATCGGCGTGCGAAGCGAACGCGACGTGCGTCGTGGGTCGCGTTCGAGATCGGGCGTCAGTTGACGATGAGGACGAACCCGGTCAGTCCCATCAGGAGGGCAATTCCGACGAGAAGCAAGAGGAACAGCTCCTTCTCGGCGAGTCCTCGTCGGCTCCTCGAGTCGTCTGAATCGGTCGGATCGGAGTCCACGAATGCTCTCCGCGAAGCTACGGGGGCGACGGTCAAAAAACGGTGTGACGGACACTCGAACGCGACAGATATCGTACCCGAGCGCCGTCGGTCGACACTCCCACAGACACGAACCGGGCAGTGCCCGGCGGATGGGGGTGGGGGTGGGAGTGGAGTGGGAGTGCGACGGCAGGGGCGGGGCACGGTTCGTGCCCACGAACTGCCGTGTGCGTACGTATACGGACACCGGAAATACCAGTGGTTCCAAACGGTTTTGGTATCTCAGCTGTCGAACACGATCGCGTGGCAACTCGAGTACCGACTCCCGAACTCGCGACAAAAACGCAACACCCTCGGTCCCACCCGATGAACGGTCACGCGTGACTGACGATCGAGAACTCGGCGGCCGGCGCGTCGTCGTCGGTCTCGTCGCCGCGCTGACCGCCGTCACCGCCGCCTTCGGCGCCCTACTGGGCTTCGTGCTCCCCGCGTGGACCGGGCTCGAGGAGTTCACCGTCCTCGAGATGACCGTTCCCGTCTCGCCGGTGACGTTCGGGCTCTACGGCGGTGTGACGATCGGCGTCTTTCTGGTGACGCTGCTGGTGGTCGTCCAGCTAATCTCGCGGTTCGACGAGAACGCGGTATGAGCGCCGCGAGACGGCACCCGTTCCCGAACCGTTCGGCCAGCGAGGCGAGCGGGGCAACCGCGGCGTCTCCGGTCGGTGTCGCGGGAGTTATCCTTCCCGGACCGTAATCGACCGGTATGTTGTCGACGGAGGTCTTCGTCGTCGGGGCCGTCGCGCTGGTCGGACTCGCGATCCTCGGCGTCGGGCTCTACATCGCTTCGATCGGTGCCGGTCGGATCCGGACCGCTCGAGCGCTCCGCGAAACCGGTCCGACGGCGCTGTGCGATGTTGCCGGGGAAACCGGACTCGTCGCGTTCGAAGGGACCGTACGCGAGGGCGACGACGAGACTCTCGAGGCCCCCGTCACCGGCATGCCGTGTCTGGCGTACACGGTTCAGGCTCGGTCTCGAGCGGCCGAGACTGGCCGGAGCGATAGCGACGACGCGGACGGCGGGGCTGGCGCGGCTACCGACGCGAACGCCGAAACTGGCACGACTCCCGACGCCGACACCGGGGCGGTCGAAACGACCGAAACCGCCGACAACGTCACCGATGACGATCGCTGGTCGTTCGACGGCGGTGCGTCGGCCAGCGTTCCCTTCGCGGTCGAAGACGGCACCGATCGTATCGCGGTCGACCCCACGAACGCCGTCCTCTCGCTGGAGGACTGGGCGACCGAGACCGCGTGGACTGACGGTTCGGGGCTCGAGCGCGACGCACTAGATCGGCTGCGTGCCGTCGGCCTGTCCGATGCCGACGACGGGACCGACGAGCGCGGTTTCGCTCGCCGCCAGTACCGCGAACTGCGCCTCGAGGCGGGGGACGACGTCCACGTCTTCGGCGGGACCGTCGTCGACTCGAGCCGTAACGAGCGGGCGTCAGACCGTTCGATTACCGTTAGCGGCGGCGACTGGTTCGAAATCTCGGCCGGCGGACAGCAAACGGTGCTCTCGGATAACCGCCGGTCCGGCTCGCTCTATCTCATCTTCGGCGGGCTGATCGCCGTCCCGGGCGTGGGGTTTACGCTCGCGGGAATCGTCGGCCTGGTCACCACGTTGGTGCTGTAAACGGCCGAAGAACTGTGAGCCACGGCGCAGCGAGCGATTGACTGAAACCACTGTCACCCTATCAATGACAACAGGTATGGCCATGGCTACTGTCACACCATGTCATGGGTGGCTCTGACGACAACGAGACATCGGTTCAGCGGCAGTGCGATTGGTCGACCGCAACACCAAGTACGACCGCCATCAATGTCATCGCTGCCATCGAAGACATCGACCCCGTTGCACTTTCGGAACAACTCGAGACCACACTCTTCGATCACGTCGACCCTGAAGCGCTCGATACGCTGCTCGCGACCTCGGCCGATATCGAAATCTCGTTCGCGCTCGAGGAGTACACCGTTCGGCTCGACGAGGGGACGGTTGCCGTCAGCCACCGGTAATTGGCCTGTAGTGGCACTCAGCGTCGCGTTTGATCACCCTCAGTTTGCTCCCGCTCTTCCTCCTCGAGTCGGTCGAACGCCCAGTCGATGTCGACGAGGTTCCGGGGCGATTCGTTCAGGCCGCGGCGACAGACGACCTCGAGCGTGCGATCCCGTGCGTCGGGCGTAAACGGTGCCGCGGCCATCAGTCGGGCGACGTCGGCCCGCGGGATCGATCCCGACACCGAGTCGCCACCCTCGCCGACGACGGGGTCGTCGCTGGGCGGTGCGTTGGTGAGTTTGCCGGGGCGAATAATCGTGTGTCCCAGCCCCGACCGACGCAGCGCCGTCTCCGCGTCTTGCTTGGCACGGAGCGAGCCGCGAATCAGAAGTCTCGCGGGGAGCGCCATCCCCGTCTTCGAACTGCCCACGCCGATCGCACTCTCGTGGACGAAGTAGTCGACGTCAGCCCCCATTGCGGCCGTAATAAGGTTGATAACGCCGGTCCGATCGACCAGCTTTCCGCCGAGCGTGTGGCGCACGCCCGCCGGCGTGCCGAGCGCGCAGTAAACGACGTCGCAGTCTTCGACCGCGGCGACGGCGTCCGCCGACTGGAAGAAGTCGGCGACGATCACCTCGTCCGCGCCGAGTCGCTCGAGCGTATCGACGTTCGCGTACGACTGCGTCGTCGCGCGGACGGTGAGATCGGTCGGCCGGAGCACTGAGAGGAGTTCGTGGCCAGTCTCTCCGCTCGCACCGGCGACGAGAACGCGGTCGGCAGCCGTCAGTCCGGATGGGGTACCTGCCATCGACCGGGCTACTGTCCGGGGACGGATAACCTTCACCAGTAGACAGCCAGCCCGACAGTCGTGTTCGAAGATCTGTCGTATCGGTTATACTGGGTGACAATCTCCGGCCGAAGAACAGGAGTCGGCTACTTCCCGGACTGCAACCGTTTCGTCGTCTCGACGAGCGGGTGGCGGGCGTAGTCGACGACCTCGATGTCGTCGATTCCCTCGAGTTCCTCTTTCTCCGCGGTGGCAGCCATCCCGAGTTCGATCGCCTGATCGACGACGATGACGTAGGCGTCCATCTCGTCGATACCCAGTCGATCCGACGCCATGACGCGGTGGTGGCCGTCGGCGAGCAACAGCGTGCCGCCGTTGTCGATAACTACCAGCGGCTCGGCCAGCCCGTGCTCGAGTTCGTACCGTCGTCCCTCGAGTTCGTCGGCGTAGACCCGGCCCTGCGTCGGCGTGAGTGCCGCGAGCGAGACCGTTCGTCGTTCCTGCTCGAGTTGGGTGTCGTGGATCTGCTCGAGCGTTCGCATCAGTTTCCCCACCTTCTCCGGCGTGGCGCGTTCGATCTGACTACGGATGACGTCGGCGTTAGAGATGATTCCGACGAGGTTTCCGGCGTCGTCGACGACGGGAAGCTTCTGGATGCCCGACCGGAGGATGACGCGGGCGGCGTCGGTCACTTTCATGTCGGGGTGGGCGACCAGCAGGTCCGTCGTCATCACCTTGAAAATCGGCTCGTCGTCATCGGCCAGCAACAGGTCACGGGCGCTGACGAACCCCTCCACGCGTCGCCGTTCGCAGACGGGAAAGCCGCTGTGCTCGTCGCTCTCGGCGATCCGCGCCGCGACGTTGCCGACGGTCTCGTCGGGGGCGACCGTCACCACGTCGCGCGTCATGTACTCGTGGACCTGGGGTTTGCTTCTGTCCGACGCGACCTCCATACGTCAGTCAAGGGACTCCGCGCGCAAAAGCGTGTCCTCCCGTTGGTGACTGCGGAGGCTGTCCGTTCCCGGTCTCGGATAGCCTCGATTTTCGACGGTCGTCGTTCTCTCCCCCGTCGCGTTACGCCGACTCCCCGCCTTCCAGTTCACCCTCGTCCTCGGACTGTGTCGGCTCGCTCACTCCGTCCTCGTCGACCGAAAACAGCCACTCGCTGGTCTGGGTGTAGGCCCCGACGGAGACCCCCGGTCGGCTTTCGATCGCTTCGAAAAACCGATTCGTGATCACCTCCTCGACGACGCTGACGATCGACTCGATCTCGTCTTCGTCGTCGGCGCTCCCCAGAATGCCGATCTCGAGTTGGGCACCGGCCATGTCGGCGTGACCGCCGGCGCTGCCGATCCGGTCGAACGCGTCTCGGAGCGTCTCGCCGAGGTCGACGTCGCTCGCCCGCGATCGAGCGGAGAGAAACACCATCTCGTCTCTGAACCCGAAGACGAGCGTCGTCTCGACGCCTTCGATCGACAGCAACTGGTCGGCCGCCTGTGGCAAGGCGTCGCGGTTGGCGAGTCGGCCGACGCTCGCGACGGCGACCGAGTCGTGCTGGATGCGGTTCTTGATCGCTCGAGCGATCGTATCCAGGGTCTCCCCTTCGACCGTCGGCTGCTCGATCTGGCGCAGAACGGACGTCTCGACGTGGGGCCACAGGATCGACGCGGCCTCGAAATCGGCGGGCGAGACCTCCCGCGTGAAGTCGTTCGTATCGATCCGGATGCCGTAGAGCAATGCCGTGGCGGTCGCTCGTCGGGGCTCGAGACCGAACCGATCGAGGTAATCGGTCATGACGGTGCTGGTCGCGCCGGCGTGTTCGCGCAGGTCGACGAACTCGCCGGGGACGGGACCGCGGGGCGGGTGGTGGTCGATGACGATATCGACGTGGAGGTCCTCGGGAAGCTGATCGTTGACCCCGGGCCGGGAGTGGTCGACCAGCGCGAACGCGTCGTACTCCTCGAGTGAGTCATCGGGCGAGAGATTACGGAGCCGGAGATCGAGCAAGTTGACCATCGCGCGATTCTCCTGGTGGGAGATATCGCCGAAGTAGCAGGCGTCGGCGTCGACGCCGACCTCCGCGGCGATCTCGACCAGCGCGACGGCGCTCGCGATCGCGTCCGGATCCGGGTTGTCGTGCATGACGACGGCGAGCCGGCCATCGATCGTCGAGAGCTGTTTTCGGAGGCCGATCGCCGCACCGGCCGAGGGTCGCGCGACGCCGTCGATGATGTGATCGACCATCGCGCGTTTTGCGTCGACGACGTGATCCGCGAGTTCCTCGAACCGCGGCCGATCCGCCGACGTCGCGTTGCCGCCGAGGTAGGCCACGATCGACGCCGTCGGAAATCGCTCGCGCGCTCGCTCGAGGGCGGCCCGATTGACGTCAGTGCGGTCGCTGGCGACGAAGATCACGTCCGGCTGATCGACGTTCGCGATCGCGGCCGGATCGGTCGGGTCGGCACACCGGGCCGGAATACTTTCGTCGCGAAGCGTTTCGACGACGCTCTCGTCCTCGGTGACGACGAGCAGTCGGTCGCGGGCGTCACCGGTGCGCTCGGGTATCTGTTCGACCACCTGGCGGCCCACCGTTCCGCACCCGAGCACGAGCCGGAAAACCATACGTGCCGGTTTGCAACCCCGTGCGGGAAAAGCTACCGGGTCGGCGCTCGGCGACTGCAAGCAGTCAGTTTCGACGCAACCGCGAACCGTCTGTTGTCGCGCTATCAGATCGGTACGGCAGGCCGCCTCAGCCGAGGGCGGCCACCGCGGCGTCGAGCGCCGCGTCGACGACCGGACCGAAGCCGGGGAGGATGAGGACCGTCATCACGGCGGCGACGACGATCGCCGCGTAGAGCCCCGTCGGTCGGGCGAGTCGGTCGCGGGTAGTCGCGGGCTCTTCGATCCAGAGCGCCTTGACCAGCCGCGAGTAGTAGTACAGCGAGAGCGCGCTGTTGACGACGAGCGCGGCAGCCACCGCGAGCATCGCCGTGTTGGCGGCCGAGGCCTCGAGCGCCCCCATGAACAGGAAGAACTTGCTGAAGAAGCCGCCGAACGGCGGGATTCCAGCGAGACTGAACATGAAGACGGCCATCGCGGCGCAGGCGATCGGCGCCTGCGTCGAGAGCCCGTTGTAGTCCTCGAAGGTGCGGCCGACGCCCCAGTGTTCGGCCAGGGCGACGAACAGGAACGCACCCGTGTTCATGAAGCCGTAGACGAGCAGGTGCATCATCGCCGCGCCCATGACGAGTTCGCCGCCGTCGGCGGAGAGCCCAGCGACGCCGATCAGCGCGTAGCCGGCGTGGCCGATCGAGGAGTACGCGAGCATCCGCTTGACGTTGTTCTGGGTCGCCGCGGCGAAGTTCCCGACCGTCATCGTGACGATCGCGAGGATAATGAACGCGACCGTCCAGTCGAAGCCGATCAGGGCGTTCATCTGCTCGCCGAGCGGGAAGGCCTCCGTAAAGACGCGAAAGAGGATGACGAAGCCGGCGGCCTTCGACGCCGAGGAGAGGAACGCGCTAATCGGTGCGGGCGCGCCCTCGTAGGCGTCCGGCGCCCAGAAGTGGAAGGGGACGCTGGCCGTCTTGAACGCGAAGCCGCCGATCAGCATGAGGATGCCGAGTCCGAGCAGGCCGCCGTAGTCGTCAGCCTCGCCCGCAGCGATGACCTCCGCGATGGCGGACAGCTCCAGGTGTCCCGTCGCACCGTAGACGAGCGAGATTCCGTAGAGGAAGATCGCCGACGAGAGCGCGCCGATCAGGAAGTACTTCAGTCCCGCTTCGACGCTGCCGCGATTGTCCTTCAGGATCGCCACGAGCGCGTACGAGGGCAGACTCGCCAGCTCGAGGGCGATGAAGATCGTCACGAGGCTGTCGGCGGCGGCCATCATCGACATGCCGGTCGCCGCGAGGACGACCAGCGAGTAGTACTCGGCCTGATAGGCGTGACCGACCAGATAATCGTAGCTGGCCACCACGATCAGGGCCGTGACGATGGCCACGATGATCATGAAGTACAGCGCCATCTGGTCGACGACGAAGCCGTGGATCGGTTCGATCTCGCCGAGTCCACCGTCGACCGTCGGCGTACCGACGCCGGCGACGATGAACCAGACCGCGACGGCAAGCGATGCGAGCGCGCCGCCGGCCGCGGTGCCCGCGAGCAGCGAGCGGTTGGTCGAGTGCGGCGAGATGCTGTCGAAGACGAACAGCGCGAGCGCCGTCCCCGCCAGGATCAACGCCGGCGCCATCGCGGTCCACTCCGCGAGTTGGAACACTGCCATCACAGGTCACCTCCGCTCAGGATCGGATCGACTGCGTCGGTTATCATCTGGAAGATCAGGTCGGGAGCCACGCCCAGGGCGATGATGAGCCCGAGCAGCACGAACATCGGCGCGATGTCGTGCAGCGGGGCGCGACTCACCTCGTAGTCGGTCTCGAGTTCGTACGGTCCGAAGACGGCACGCTGGAGCGCAAAGAGCAGGTAGCCAGCGACGATGACGATGCCGAACATCGCCAGTGACGTGAACAGCGGGGCGTACGGGAAGTCGGCCCCGAACGCGCCGAAGAAGATGAAGTACTCCGCGGCGAAGCCGGACATGAGCGGCAGCCCCATGTAGCCGAAGGCGCCGGCGACGAGGATGCCGACGGCGACCGGCATTCGGTCGGCCATCCCGGACATGTCGGTGACGAGCCGGGTGTGGGTGGCGTTGTAGATGACGCCGACGGCCATGAACATCAGCCCCGAGATGAGACCGTGGCTGACCATCTGGAACGTCGCGCCGCCGACCCCGAACTGGGTGTAGGCGACGAGTCCGAGGATGACGTAGCCCATCGAGGACACCGAGGAGTAGGCGACGATCCGTTTCAGGTCAGTCTGGGCCAGCGCCAACATCGCGCCGTAGATCACGCTGATCACGGCGATGGCGGCGATCGGCACGGCGTACGTCTCGACCTGGTCGGGGAACATCGTGAAGTTGAACCGCAGCAGTGCGTAGGTCCCCATCTTCAGGAGGACGCCGGCCAGCAACACGGATGCGGGCGTCGGTGCTTGCACGTGAGCGTCCGGGAGCCACGTGTGGAACGGGACGACCGGGACTTTCACCGCAAAGCCGAGGAACATCGCGACGAACACGACGGAGGCGAGGGTGGTTCCCTCGAGGCCGAACAGTCCCTCGGGACCACCGTTGAGCATCGCGTTCGCGATCTCGGGGAGCGCGAAACTCGTCACGCCGTCGCCGAGACCGAAGATCAGCGCGATGAACGCACCGAACATCACGAGCGACGCCACGTTCGTGTAGACGAAGAACTTGATCGCGGCGTACTTGCGGCGCGGGCCGCCCCAGATGCCGATCAGCAGGTACATCGGGATCAACACGGCCTCCCAGAAGATGAACCAGAGGAAGAAATCCAGCGCGGTGAAGACGCCGATCAGGTTGGCCTCGATGAAGAGGACGAGCCCGTAGAACTGGGACTCGCGGTCGTCGATCGGCGTCCACGAGCTCATGATCGCCAGCGACGTCAGGATCGTCGTCAACACGACGAGCGGCAGGCTGATGCCGTCGAGACCGACGAACCACGAAATCGAGTACTCGCCCAGCTGGATCCACTCGAGGTGGGATTCGAAGGCGAGCGTGCCGTCGAGTAAGGCGTTACCGCTGCCGTCGAACGCCGTGAACATCCAGATGCTGAGCGCGGCGGGCACCAGACTGATGGCGAACGCCAGCTTGCCCGCGATGCGATTCGGCGCCATAAACGTGACGAGCGCGCCGATCAGTGCGACAGCGATTAGTGCTTCGATCATCATCAGAACCACCCTCCGTAGACGCCGAGGAAGACCAGTAAGGCGATGAAGCCGGCGACGATCAACGCCGCGTAGTTCGTCACGATACCGGTCTGCAGTCGTTTCACCCAGCTACTGCCGAAGAGGCTGGCGGTCGAGATGCCGTTGACCGAGCCGTCGATGACGGTCTGGTCGAAGCGGTCGGCCGCTCGAGAGAGCGGCAGCGTGAAGCCGCGTGCGAGCCAGACCTGGTACTCGTCCTGGTAGTAGTTGTTCTCGATGGTCCGGCGGGCGCTGCCCAGCCGTTCCTTGTGGGCGACGGGCTCTGGAACGTTGTACAGTTTCCAGGCCAGTCCGGCCCCGGAGAACGCGAGCAGGAGCGAGAGCCCGGCCGCGACCAGGATCGTCAGCTGTTCGGAGCCGATGACGCCAGTCTCGTAGGCCAACAGCTCGCCGTAGGCGCTGTAGGTCAGCCCCTCGACGGCACCGTACTCGCCGTCGAGCCAGTGCTCGAGGAAGACGATGTCCACGCCCAGGATCTTCGCGACGGGGGCGAGGTTCGCGATACCCGCGACCAGCGCGAGGACGCCCAGCGTGAGCAGCGGGACCTTGACGGCCCAGCCGACCGGGTGTGGGTCCTCGGCAGCCTCCGAACGCGGCTCGCCGTGGAAGGTCAGGAAGACCATCCGGAAGGTGTAGAAGCCGGTGAAGAAGACGGCCACGAGCCCCATCGCGTACGCGGCGAGGATGATCGGCTCCTCGAGGCCGACGATGAGCGCGTCGTACAGGATCTCGTCTTTGGACCAGAAGCCCGAGAACGGGATGATGCCCGCGAGTGCGAGCGCGCCCGCGAGGAACGTGTAGTAGGTGACCGGTGCCTTGTCCTTGAGGCCGCCCATCTTCCACATGTCCTGTTCGTGGTGCATGAGGATGATGACGGCGCCGGCACCCAGGAACAGCAGCGCCTTGAAGAAGGCGTGGTTCATGAGGTGGAAGACCCCGGCGACGTAGCCGCCGACGCCGAGTCCGAGCATCATGTAGCCGTACTGGCTGATCGTCGAGTACGCCAGCACCTGCTTGATGTCGTCTTTGACGACGCCCATCGTGGCGGCGAACAGTGCCGTAAAGCCGCCCACGAAGGCGATGATCGCCAGCGCGGTCGGCGAGAGCGCGTAGTAGCCGAACATCCGGGCGACGAGGTAGACGCCGGCCGCGACCATCGTCGCCGCGTGGATGAGCGCGGAGACGGTCGTCGGGCCTTCCATGGCGTCCGGCAGCCAGGTGTGGAACGGGAACTGGGCGGATTTACCCAGCACGCCGCCCAGTACGAGCAGTCCGGTGATCGTCACCCAGGTCTGGGCGTCGAAGCCGAACAGCGTGTCGCCGTCGGCGATCGCAGTTTCGGCGGCCGCGACGAACGAGTCGTCGCCCGCGAACGCGACCGTGCCGAAGGTTGCGGCGATGGCGACGACCCCGATCAGGAAGAAGTAGTCACCGAATCGGGTGACCAGGAACGCCTTCTTCGCGGCCGAGGGTGCGGATCGCGTTCGGAACCAGAAGCCGATCAGCAGGTACGAACAGAGACCCACCAGTTCGAAGAACATGAACGCCATCAGCAGGTTGTCCGCGTAGACGAACGCGAGCATGCTGAACGTAAAGAGCCCGAGTCCGGCGTAGTATCGCGGGAGGCCGGTCTCGCCCTCGGCGTTCATGTAACCGAGGCTGAACACGTGGACGAGGAACGCCACGAGCGAGACGATGACCAGCATCAGTGCCGAGAGCGGGTCGATCAGGATCCCGAACGTGAACGCGATCCCCTCTGTGCCCGTTGCGCCGGCGGCATCGCCGGCCGTCCACTCGTAGAGCGTCTCGTGATACACTTCGCCGCTCGCGACCGCCGCCAGCATCCACAGCGAGAACAGCAGGGAGCCTGCCGTCGCCGCGATACCCGCGATCGCGCCCTTCCTCGGCATCCACTTGCCGAAGGTGAGCGCGACCACGAAGGCCGCGAGGGGGAACGCCGCTATCGCCGGCGCGTAGGAGAATGCACCTTCCATCTTACCACCTCATCGTCGTCGGAACCGTGACGTCGACGTCACGGAAGTTGCGGTACAGCACCAGGATGATCCCGAGACCGACGGCGACCTCGGCGGCGGCGAGCGCCATCGCGAACAGCGCGAAGACCTGCCCCGTGAGGTTGCCGTGATAGAACGCGAACGCGATCAGGTTGATGTTCGCCGCGTTCAGCATCAGTTCGACGGACATCAGGAACATCAGTGCGTTACGACGCGTCAACACGCCGAACAGCCCGATAGTGAACAGGGCCATCGACAGGAGGACGTAGTACTCGATGCCGACCGTCATCGGTCGTCACCCCCCGCCGACTCCGCGTCGACGTCGGTCGTCCCGTCCTCGGAACTCGTCTGATCGTCGGCTGGACCGCCGTCCGTCGCGGTCGGCTCGGAGCGACCAAAGCCGCTCGAGTCGCCGGAACCGGTTCCGGGTGCGGCGTCGCTTGGACCCGTGCTTCCGAGCGCCGACACCGGCTCGCCGTCTTCCTCGCGCTTTGCGAGGACGAGCGAAGCGTCGAGCGCCGCATCGAGTGTGAGCGCGATCAGCAGGAACGCGGCGAGGAACGGTTCGGTGCCCGTCACGCCGTCGGACTCCTGGAGCGTCGCGAAATCGAACATCGCGTAGCCGATCGCGGCGGTGATCGACTCCGCCTCGAAGCCGCCGTCGGCCATCGGCTGGAACGACGTGTTGAGGACGATCAGCGCCATCAGGCCGAATAACGCGACCGCCAACAGTCCGGGAGCGAGCGAGCTCCCGAGTCTGAGTTTCGGTCCGTTCGTCATGCCTGTACCACCTCGTCGGACGCCTCGTCGTCACGCTGGGTGAGCATCACGGCGAACGTGATGAGCACCAACACCCCGCCGACGTAGACGAGAACCTGCATCATGGCGACGAACTCGGCCGCCAGCATCACGAAGTGCACCGCGATACTCGTCAGCGCCACGCCGAGCATGAGCGCCGAGTGCCACGGATCCTTCAGCAGGACCACAGCCAGCGCGCTGGCGAGCGTCACGAACGCAAACGCCACGAACGCAATCGTTTCCAACATTGTTACTGGTAATCGACGTCCCCCTCCCCCTCGCCGATCCACGCGCTCCGGTCGGGTTCGCGCGACTCGAGCGGGTCGATATCCTTGTACCACGGTACGGCTTTCAGCTGCTCTTTGTTGTAGACGAAGTCGTGTTTCGTATCCGCCGTGAACTCGAAGTTCTGCGTGAGCAGGATGGCGTCGACCGGACAGACCTCCTCACAGAGCCGGCAGTAAATACACTGGCCGATGTGGAGGTTGTACTGTTCGCCGTTGCGCTGGTCGTCCATCACGATCTGAATCGTGTCGTTCGGACAGACGTTTTCACACTGGCGACACCAGATACAGCGCTCCTGGCTGAACTTGTGGACGCCCCTGAACCGCGGGGAGACGTCCGGAGCTGTCTCGGGGTACTCGACCGTGAAGGTCGAGCCGTCCAGTGCGTGCTTCATCGTCGTCGCCATCGATTTGAGTAACCCGATCATGCTATCAGCCCCACAATTACCGCGGTGAGTACGAGATTCGCAAAGGAGAGGACGAGCAGTCCCTTCCAGCCGATCTCGATCAGTTGGTCGATTCTGACCCGGGGCACCGCCGATCGGAGCCACTGGGTCAGCAGGAACACCGCCCAGATCTTGATGAGGAACCAGACGATGCCGAGTTCGGCCGGGCCCGGCCCCGCCGGACCGCCGAGGAAAATCGTCGCGATGATCGCTCCGCCGAGGAAGATGTGGAGGAACTCCCCGAGGTAGATCAGGACGAAGTAGACCGAGGAGTACTCGGTCTGGTAGCCGGCGACGATCTCGGTCGGCGCTTCGGGCGTGTCGAAGGGATTCCGACCGACCTCCGCGAAGTTCGCCACCAGGAAGAGGACGAACGCGAACGGGTTAACGAGCGCGTACCACGCCGGAATCGAGACGATGCCGAGATCGAACGTCGCCGCCTGGGCCTCGACGATCGTACTCATCTGTAAGGAGCCGGCGAAGATGACGACCGACATCCCGGTGACGACCAGCGGGATCTCGTAGGCGACGTTCTGTGCCACCGCCCGCAGGCCGCCGAGCATCGAGTACTTGTTCGACGACGCGTAGCCGGCCATCACCAGCCCGATACTCGCGATGCCGGCCACCGCGAAGACGTACGCCAGCCCGACTTCGGGGTCGGCGAGATGGATCCCGCTTCCCATCGGGATGACGGCGAATCCCAGCAGGGCAGAGGAGGCGATGACGATCGGCGCGAGGTCGTAGGCCGGTCGATCGGCGTTCTCGGGGATAATCAGTTCCTTCGAGAGCAGTCGCACGGCGTCGGCGACGATGATCAGGATGCCGGCCGGTCCGAGCCGGTTGACCGCGATCCGGTCGGTGAAGGCGGCGGTGATCTTTCGTTTCGCCCACGGGCCGGCGACGCCGGTCATCGCGAGCATCAAATTGCCGATGAGGAAGGCTCCGAGGAAGATGGCGAGCAGTTCGCCGCCGGTTCCGTACGCGTCGAGCCCCGTTAGGTCCCCGATCCGTTCGGGAAGCAGGATGGTGTCGTCGTTCTGGAGCGGCGTCCGTGTGATTGCGCCGACCATAGTTACCGATCCACCTCCCCGAGAACGATGTCGAGACTGCCGAGCGAGGCGATCAGATCGGGGATGTACTCCCCTTGGGTCATCTCACCGAGCGCCGAGAGGTTGTGGTAACACGGGCTGCGAATCTTGAACCGACCCGGTTTGTCGGTGCCGTCGGATCGGATGTAGATGCCGAGTTCGCCCTTCGCACCTTCGACCGCGCGGTAGACCTCCGTATCCGCGTCCGGCTTCAGCGTCCGCGGGACGTTGGCCTGAATCTCCCGCTCGTCTTCGGGCCAGTCCTCGAGTAAGTCGAGACACTGCTCGATGATCTTCGCGGACTCCTCGACCTCCCGCATCCGACAGAGGACGCGGCTGTAGTTGTCACAGCCGTCGTCGGTGATGACGTCCCAGTCGAGTTCGGGGTAGTAGCCGTAGGGGTCGTCGCGTCGAATGTCGTAGTCGACGCCCGAACCGCGGGCGACGGGCCCGGTACAGCCGTAGTCCTTGGCGACCTCGGGCTCTAAGATTCCGGTGTCGATACACCGAACCTGGAAGATTTCGTTCGAGGTGACCATGTCGTTGTACTCGTCGACTTTCGCCGGGAGTTCGTCGAGGAAGTCCCGCGTCTTTGCGATGAACTCCTCGCGGGGTTCGGGCAGGTCCCAGGCGACCCCGCCGAGGCGGAAGTAGTTGAACATCAGCCGCTGGCCGGTGAGGTCCTCGAGAATGTCCTGGACGACCTCCCGGTCGCGGAACGCGTACTGGAAGACGGCGGTGAAGTCGCCGTAGACGTCCAGACAGAAGGTTCCGAGCGCGAGCATGTGGGAGGCGATCCGACACAGCTCCGAACCCATGGTTCGGATGATCTGGGCGTACTCGGGGACCTCGATGTCGGCCAGATCCTCGGCCGCGCGGGCGTACGCCCACTCGTTCAACAGCCCGGCCGAGACGTAGTCCCAGCGGTCGGGGTAGGGCATGATCTGGTGACGGTAGGTTCCCTGCTGGCACATCTGCTCCTCACAGCGGTGCAGGTAGCCGACGTCGGGGTCGACGTCGACGACCGTCTCGCCGTCCAACACGGTCTTGACGTGGAGCACGCCGTGAGTCGCCGGGTGGTGTGGACCGATGTTCAAGAACATCGTGTCCGACTCGGCGTCGTGGTGGTCCGGCTGAATCGGGTTGGCGTGTTCGGACAGGGTGACGAGCTGTGGCTTCTCCTGATCGTAATCCAGCGAGAGCGGGTGGCCCTGCCAGGTTTCGGGCAGAAGGATCCGTCGCGGATCGGGGTGGCCCTCGTAGTCGATCCCGACGAGGTCGAACGCCTCGCGCTCGTGCCAGTCCGCCGTCCGAAACACCGGCGCGGCGGACTCGCTGACGGGGTCGTCGGTCGCCGTCGGCACGACGATCGAGACCTCCTGGGTCGGATCGGCGTACTTCTTCATGTGGTAGATCGACTCGTACCGATCCTCGTACTGCTGTGCGGTGAGACAGGAGAGGTGATCGAACCCCGCCTCGTCGCGCAGATCCGAGAGGACGTTCTGAACGTCGTCCGGTCGGATGACGAAGCCCGGCGCGTTCAGGTGGTCGTCACGCGCGAGTGCGCGATCGCCCAACAGCGCCTCGAGGTCGTCCTCGGTGGTCTCCACCGGTCGCGTTCGCTCGAGTCCCGAACTCATGGTGAATCAGCCCAGTTGTAGCGCATGACGAGGTCGTCCTCGTCGATCTCGCTCGCGAGTTTCTGGACGAGTTCGTCCTTCTCTAAGTCGCCGAACTGCTCGAGTTCGTAGGGTTTGACGACGACGGGCGAGGACTCGCCGTTGCGAATTCGCTCCTGGAGTTTGGCGACGCCGTAGACCAGCGCCTCCGGCCGCGGCGGGCAGCCGGGAACGTGGATGTCGATCGGGATGATCTCCTCGGCGCCTTTGACGACGTTGTACCCTTCCTGAAACGGACCGCCGGAGATCGTACACGATCCCATCCCGACGACGAACTTGGGTTCGGGCATCTGATCGTAGACGCGCTTCATGCGGGGGCCGAACTTCGAGACGATCGTTCCGGGAACGATCATCACGTCGGCCTGTCGCGGCGAAGCGCGCGGAACCCCGGCACCGAAGCGATCGAGGTCGTGTTTGATCGCGTACGTGTGAATCATCTCGATGCTGCAACAGGCGATTCCGAACTGCAGCATGAACATCGAGTTCCCCCGCACCCAGTTCATGAACTTGTCGAACTTCGTGAGGATGAACGGCGTCGAACCGAACGCCTCCCGCAGTTTGGAGTTGAACCGGTCGTCGGGACCCTCGCCGATCCGCGAGTCGCGGGTGTCCGTCGACGGTGCGGTGCTGTCGTAGATCGATTGCCGTGGATTGTCACTACTCATTGTCGGTCAGTGTCGGACGCTGCTTGCGTTCGTGTCTGTGCCCATTGTACTGCACCAGTGCGCCACGCCCACGCGAGTCCAATCATGAGGATGGCGACGAACAGCAACATTGGACCGAGCGCCTCGAGAAGCCCGTACTCCGGCGAGGCCAGCGCATCCTGATAGACGACCGCCCACGGAAACAGGAGGACGGTCTCGATATCGAAGACCACGAACAGAAGCGCGACCATGTAGTACTGAATGTTAAAGCGGATACGCGTTCCGCCGGTCGGGATCTCGCCACTCTCGTAGGTGGCACGTTTACTCGTTTCGGGAACCGACGGTCGAATGAGGTAGGAGACCACCATCATACCGAGTGGTATCGATAACCCCACGAGCGCCAGCATCCCGATAGCGATCCAGTCGTTCATCTCCGTAACGTTCGGAGATTCATACCCCACGCATATAAGGGTTGATTGTTCGTTTTTCGGCCGCAGACGGGCCATACCGTCTACTTCGCGGTATCAAACCTTCTCGAATAATCACTGTAAACTATATATGCACATTTCATTACCGAACGAATCGGTATCCCGAGATTACTCGATCGATGAAAACGCAAGAAGGCAAGAGGGGTGCCCGTTCGGACGTCGCGCCCTGAACCGACGGAAAGCGGACAAACGTTCAATTTTTGTGGGAGTCCCTCTCACTTCTCGGTCGGTTGTTCGAACCCGCGAGCGGGGCGAAATTTACCGGTTCGCAAAGTCGACCGTTCCCTCGTCGTGCAGCGCTCGAGAGACCGACCCGACCCCCTCGCGGAGCCCTTCGTGGTAGGCGACGAGTCGGTCGCGAACCTCGTCGGACTGGCGCGCGAGAATCTGGGCCGCGGAAAGCGCCGCGTTGAACGATTTTCCAGCGTCGACCGCCACGAGCGGCGCGCCGGTGGGCATCCCGATGACGCTGTCGACGGACTTCTCCTGGACGGGGACGCCGATCACGGGCAGCGGGTAGGCGATCGAGGCGGTCATGTTCGGCAGGTCCGCGGACTTGCCGCCCGCACCGGCGATGATCACCTCGAGACCGCGATCCTCCGCCGTTTCGGCGTAAGCCGTCATTAAGTCCGGCGTTCGGTGGGCCGAGGTGACGTACGTCTCGAAAGTAAAGCGCTCTGCGGGCGGGTTCTCGAAATTGGTCTGCTCGGCGAAGCCGAGTTCGTCGACGAACGCGTCGTAGGCCCCGCGACGTTTCCCGCCGGTCATCATGACCTCGAGATCCGAGTCGCTCCCCATAACGATCCCAACGTCGGGGGTTTCTTCGGTCGGGCGGTCCTGTTCGGCCTCGCGGTGTAGCCTGTCGATTAGCTCGGCAACGCTGTCGCTCATGATTGTCAGTGGTCGGGCAGAGGACTTCAAACCGCCGAGACCGTTACGGCGTGCCGGCGCTCACGCCGATCGGAACGTCACCGCGTGGCACTCACTCGGAACGGAACGTTACCGCATCCTCGAGTTGCCGTGCGGTCTCGAGCAGCTCTTCGACGGCCGCGTCCTCGTCGCGCCCCGAAACCGTCACGTGCCCCATCTTCCGCCCCGGTCGGGCCTGGCGCTTGCCGTACCAATGGAGGTTCGCGCCGGGGGTCTCGAGCACGCGGTCAACGTGTCGCAACTGCGCGTCACGGTTCTCCTCGACGTCGGCCAGCAGATTCGCGAGCGCGGTCGGCGAGCGGAGTTCGGTCGACCCGAGCGGCCAGCCGAGAACCGCGCGCGCGTGCTGTTCGAACTGCGAACTGTGTGCGCCCTCGATGGTCCAGTGGCCGGAGTTGTGCGGGCGCGGAGCGATCTCGTTGAGCAGGATTTCGCCATCTGGCGCTTCAAATAGCTCGATTCCGTAGACGCCGCGTCCGTCCATGACTTCGAGCACGTCCCGCGCGACCTCGTAGGCTCGTTCCGTCCCGGCTTCGCTCGAGCGCGCGGGGACGATCGTCTCCCGAAGGATCTCGTCGACGTGGATGTTCTCCCCGAGCGGGAACGTCGCGACCTCGTCGTCTCCCTTCACCGCGATGACGGACACCTCGCGCTCGAACTCGACGAAGGCTTCGACCATCGCGGGGCCGGCGACGGACTCGAGAGCCTCTTCGGCGTCCCCTTTCGACTCGACGGGGACGTTTCCGCGGCCGTCGTAGCCGCCCGTGCGGGCCTTGAGCATCACCGGCGCGCCGTAGTCGTCGATGGCGTCGCGGATATCGTCGGCGTCGTCGACCGCGCGGAACGGCGGGACGGGAATGCCGGCGTCCTCGAGTTCCCGTTTCTGGACGAGTTTGTCGTGGATCGTCCGCAGCGTCGACGGCTTCGGGTGGACGGGCGTTCCCGAGTCCTCGCTGACGCGCTCTAAGACGTCCTGGTCGGCGAGTTCGATCTCGAAGGTGAGCACGTCCGCGCGGGCGGCGAGTTCGCGGATCCCCGCCTCGTCGTCGAAGTCGGCGACAATCTGATCGCGGACGACGGGTGCGGCCGGGCAGTCCGGCGTCGGGTCGAGCACGACGACCTCGACGCCGAGCGGCGACGCCGCCTCGGCGAGCATCCGACCGAGCTGTCCCCCGCCGACGACCCCGATCGTCGGGCCTGGCGTCCGTAGCGTTGTCATTGCGCGGCGGTTGACTGCGATTGTGCTTAAGAATTGGCAATCCGCGACCGGTCACCTCGTCGGAGCGATCTCCGCTCAGTTCCGCGGGCGTTCCGCCCGTGGCTGACGCGGTCCTCGAATCGATCGCGTCGGACTGCTCAGCCGGGCGAGCGTCACTCCCGTTCGTGGACCTCGAGAACCTTCCCGGCCGCGATGGTCTGACCCATGTCGCGGATGGCGAAGCTCCCGAGTTCCGGGATCTCGCTCGACGGCTCGATGCTGAGTGGTTTTTGTGGTCGGATGGTAACCACAGCGGCGTCACCCGACTGGATGAAGTCGGGGTTCTCCTCGGCAACCTCGCCGCTTGCTGGGTCCATCTTCTTGTCGATGGACTCGATCGTACACGCGACCTGGGCCGTGTGGGCGTGGAAGACCGGCGTGTAGCCGGCCGTGATGACCGAGGGATGTTGCATGACGACGATCTGGGCCTGGAACGTCTCGGCGACGCTCGGCGGGTCGTCTGCGGGACCGCAGACGTCACCGCGGCGAATGTCGTCCTTGCCGATGCCGCGGACGTTGAAGCCGACGTTGTCGCCGGGTCGCGCTTCCGGGACTTCCTCGTGGTGCATCTCGATCGTCTTCACTTCGCCGCCCACGTCGCTGGGCTGGAAGGAGACGCTGTCGCCGACGTTCATGATGCCCGTCTCGATTCGCCCGACCGGGACCGTACCGATCCCCGAGATGGTGTAGACGTCCTGAATCGGAAGACGGAGCGGCGCGTCCGTCGGCGGCTGGGGTTCGGGGAGGTCGTTGAGCGCCTCGAGTATCGTACGGCCGTCGTACCACGGCGTGTTGTCGGAGGCGTCGGCGATATTGTCGCCCTCGAACGCCGAAATCGGGATGAACGAGGCGTCGTCGGTCTGGAATCTAACCTGCTCGAGCAACTGCTCGACTTCGCCGACGACCTCGTCGTACGTCGATTCCTCGTAGTCGACGACGTCCATCTTGTTGACCGCGACGATGAGTTCGTCGATACCGAGGGTTCGGGCCAGGAAGACGTGCTCCTGGGTCTGCGGTGCGACGCCGTCGTCGGCCGCGACGACGAGGACGGCGTGGTCGGCCTGACTCGCACCGGTGATCATGTTCTTGACGAAGTCGCGGTGACCGGGCGTGTCGACGATGGTGAAATCGTACTCGTCGGTCGAGAACTCCTGGTGAGCGATGTCGATAGTGACACCGCGCTCTCGCTCTTCTGCGAGGTTGTCCATGACGTAGGCGAACTCGAATCCGCCCTTGCCCTTCTCTTCGGCCTCCTCGCGGTGCTGCTCGATGACGTGTTCGGGGATGCTCCCCGTCTCGTAGAGGAGCCGTCCGACGAGCGTACTCTTCCCGTGGTCGACGTGGCCGATGATGGCCAGGTTCTGGTGTTGGCTGTCTGCGCTCATATGTGATCGGCTAGTAACTACTTCGCGTTCGCTCGTAAACCCTCGTCCAGCACTTCCTGATCGTTCGGAAACTGAGAGAGTGGTCGCGTCGATACCCCGCGTTCGATTCGCCCACCACGGCCCGATTCGTCCGCCGAGAACGGTACCTCTTTTACGCAGCCTCTCCACCGCAGGCATATGACCACGCTCGGACTGGTGGTCGCGGAGTTCAACCGTCCGATCACCGAGCAGATGGAGCAGGAGGCACTCGAGGCGGCCCAATCCGCGGGCGCCGAGGTGTACGAGACCGTCACCGTTCCGGGCGTGTACGACGCGCCCCTCGCGGCGGACCGACTCGCCCGCCTCGAGACCGTCGACGCCGTCGCCGTCATCGGGACGGTCATCACCGGCGACACCGATCACGATCAGGTGATCACGGACGCGGCCGCCCAGCGGCTCGCCGACGTGAGCCTCGAGCGTGACACCCCGGTCACACTCGGCGTGACGGGGCCCGGAATGTCCGCCGCCGAGTCCCGCGAACGCGTCGAGAACGCGGCGAAAGCCGTCGACGGCGCGCTCGACCTCGTGGACGAACTTCCCGACCCCGACGCAGACTCAGCGTAACAGCACCACTTCAGCACAATGTCTATGGAATTCACCGACCGCTTGACCCGAGTCGAACCGTCCGCAACGCTGGCCATCTCCGCGCTCGCCACCGAACTCGAGAACGACGGCGCCGATGTCGTCGACCTCTCCGTCGGCGAGCCCGACTTCCCGACGCCCCAGAACATCGTCGACGCCGGCCAGGACGCGATGGACGCCGGCCACACCGGCTACACCACCTCCGCGGGGATCATCGACCTCCGCGAGGCCATTTCGGAAAAGCTCGCCGCCGACGGACTCGATCACGGCCCCGAAGAGATCATCGTCACCCCCGGCGCGAAACAGGCGCTCTACGAAATCGTCCAGGCGCTGATTCAGGACGGAGACGAAGTCGCCCTGCTCGACCCCGCCTGGGTCTCCTACGAGGCGATGGTCAAGATGGCCGGCGGCGACCTGACCCGCGTCGACCTCTCCGACGCCGACTTCCAGCTCGAGCCCGCACTCGACGACCTCGAGGCCGCAGTGTCGGACGACACCGAGCTGCTGATCGTCAACTCGCCGTCGAACCCGACCGGCGCGGTCTACTCCGACGCCGCCCTCGAGGGCGTCCGTGATCTGGCCGTCGAACACGATATCACCGTCATCTCCGACGAGATCTACAAGGAGATTACCTACGGCGTCGAGCCGACGAGCCTCGGCACGCTCGAGGGGATGGCCGAGCGCACGATCACCGTCAACGGCTTCTCGAAGGCCTACTCGATGACCGGCTGGCGACTCGGCTACTTCGCCGGCCCCGAGGAGCTGATCGATCAGGCCGGCAAACTCCACAGCCACTCCGTCTCCTCGGCCGTGAACTTCGTCCAGCACGCCGGCATCGAGGCACTCGAGAACACCGACGAGGCCGTCTCGGAGATGACCGATGCGTTCGAGGAACGCCGCGAGCTCGTCGTCGACCTGCTCGAGGAACACGACGTCGACGTCGCCGTCCCCGACGGCGCGTTCTACATGATGCTGCCCGTCGACGAAGACGATCAGGCCTGGTGTGAGGGGGCGATCGAGGACGCCCACGTCGCTACCGTTCCCGGCAGCGCGTTCGGGACGCCCGGCTACGCGCGAATCTCCTACGCCGCGAGCGAGGAGCGACTCGAGGAAGGAATCGAGCGACTGGCCGAGGAAGGCTACCTGTAACACCCGTCTTGCCCGACGAGACGGCCACATCACGTCGTGTTGCCGTCGATGATAGTGTGGAACTGCTGGTGTGCCTTTTATTTCTCTCCCGGTAGCCAGCAACCAGTGATGACACGAGAGACGACCCGACGACGTATTCTGCAGGTAACGGGCGGAACCCTCGTCGTCGGCGCGACGGCTAGCGCAGTGAGTGCACAGGAAGACGACGAAGACGAAGCCGTCGACGACGACTACAGCCCGCTCGAGGCCGACGGCGAGATCGACGAGTCGTGGCCGATCGAGGATCGCGACGCCGTGACCGTCGAGGAGGAGATCGGAGACGTGGAGACGGGTGACGACGTCGTCGTCCCCGAGGAGTTCCTCCTCGATGGAAGCGTTATCGCCGGCGGTTCGGTCGTGCTCGAAGACGACGCAGAAGTCGATGGCGCCGTCGACGCCGGCGAACACGTCCGCTTCGAAGACGACACGGAAGCCGAGGACGTAGCTGCGGGCGGACACGTCGTTCTCGGTCCCGACGCGGAAGTCGACGGGGACGTCGAAGCCGGCGGCGACGTCTTGCTTCAGGAGGACGCTGAAGTCGGCGGGAACGTCGACGCCGACGGGGACGTTGTGCTCGAGGACGATGCCGAGGTCGACGGCGACGTTACCGGCCAGTCCGTCGACGTCGCCGATTCTGCGGAGGTCGACGGAGACGTGAACGAAACGGGATAGATCCTCGAGGCGGAACCGGAACTCGTGTGTCGCTGCCGTTGGCGACGAGATTCCTCCGTGTATCGGTGCGGGTCAGAACAGCGGCGCGATCACGATCCCGAACTCGTAACTGTAGATGTGGTTGAGCAACAGGTAGGTGACGACGCCGAGGACGAGGCTCAGGACCCACGAGGCGGCGGCGATGCGTCCGACTTTGGCGTGGGAAGTCCGCCGAAGCTCCGCGGGCGTGTGCGTCAAGCCGAGGATCAGCGCGTAGAGCACGACCGGGACGGCCACGATCGAGAGGAAGATATGAATCGCCAGCATGAGCAGGTAGGCGTAGTAGACCGAGTCGGGGCCGACGAACAGCTTCTCGCCGTCGCCGCCGCCGACGCGGGTCAGGTAGGTGACGAGAAAGACCAGGATCAACACGAACGCGCCGATCATCGCCTTCCGGTGTTTCTCGACCTCGTCGACGCGGATCCAGTACCAGCCGGAAACGAGCAACACCGTCGTGGCCGCGTTGATGACGGCGATCGCGTGCGTGAGGAAGTTGACCTGGGAGAGCGTGAGATCCGGATAGATCGGCAGGTCGAGCACGAACGTGCCGATGACGAGCGCGTAGCCGACGATCGAGAGGAGGATCGTAACACCCATCGGCCGCTTCCGGAGCCGTCGTTTCGCGTCGGCGGTTGCCATTATCGAGGGTTAGGATAGGCTCCGTATTTGTCTTGCTGTTCCGGATCTACGACGGTCGCGGAGGCCGACGAACCCGTCTCGGCCGTCAGACAGCGGCATTCGTTACGTCCGAAACGGGAGCCTATCGAGCCGTTCGCGGACGAGCGGCCGGAGTTCGAAGAGGTATCGTTCGGTGTCTCCGACGGTCTCGTCATCGTCTCCGAGTTCGTTGTCGCTAGTTTCGTTCGCACGCTGGGTGTACAGCACCTTTTCGACGGCGACGTCGGCTGGCATCTCCTGGGCGATGACGACCGCATCGAGCGCCTGCCCGGGCTGGATCTCGACGTCGGTTCCACACCACCGCTCGGGCAACTGCTCGGCGTGTGGCGTGACGATACTCGAGCCCTCGTACAGAAAGCCGTCGTCGCCGATGAAACTCGTGTTTGCCTTGCCTCGCCAGCAACGGGGCTGGGAACTCGTGTTGTGAACGCGGAAGAAGGCGACCGTTCGATCGGTCGCAGCGGGGACGTGTTCGTCGACGAGGTCGGCGAGGGAGATATCGTGGACCAACGCCGAGAGAGTGAGGGTGAGATACTGGCCGCCGACCGTCAGCGTCTCGTGACTATCGACGGGCGACTCGTCGGCCGAACGCGCGTCGGGATCGTACGTCGGCGGGGTTTGTCGGGGATCGCTTGCGCCGTCGCGAAGGTGTGGAATCGCGCCCCCATCGGTTTCGGGATCGTCGGGTGGCTGTTCCCCGACAATCGCTTCGTAGGCGGTCTTGATCCGGAGAAAGCGTTTTCGAGAGCCACCCTGGTCCGGATGATGTTCTTTCAACAAGGTCCGGTAGGCTTGCCGAACCGCCCGCTCGTCGGCGGTCGGCGGTAGCCCAAGGGCCTCGTAGTGGCTCTCCATCGTTCCGTACTACGCCCCTTCGACGAAAAGAGTCTTTCCGTCCGGCGAGCGTCACGTCGATCCTGGGTAGCGAGCACCGTGATTCGACGTCCGTAATACGTGACTAGCGCGTCAACTATCGCTACTCCGACGAGTCAGCCCGCTCCTCGAGGACGACCGAACCGTCTCGTTCGATGGTTACATCGTAGTCACAGAACGGAAACGTCACTTCACCGCCGGGCCGGGGTGCGCCGTCGGAGCGGCGCGCAAAGAGCGCATCGAGTGCTTCCGGATCGACGACCGTGTGTAGCGATTCGTACGTCGGTGGGTGCAACTGCTCGGGTGGAATTCCTTCGGCCGCAGCGATAGCCCTAATAACCTTCTGGCTTGGCACTTGGTCACACGACGTATCGACACTGTCGCCATCCCCCTCCGTCATACTGGTACCCTACCGAATCCGATGGAATAAAACTGTCCTTCTTGATCTCGATTCTGACAAAAATACGGCTAGTCACCTTCGATATCGAAGGAATAGCGACGAAACTATCCCCTGGCGATTTTGATCGAGTGAGAGAATCGCTACCGTCGGAAGTCTCCAGTTGATATTGACGATTTGACAGTGTAATCGATCGTTATCGAATCCGGATCGCGGGTTTTCCCGGTCGTGCCCGCGCTGCCAGTTCGTCGTCGTCGCTCGCACTGCGGACGACGACGTCGGCGTCGAACTCGTCGGTGACGAGCCAGCTACTGCGCTCTAAGATCGCCAGTTCGTCGGCTGCTGCGAGCACGGACTCGAAATCCGCGCGGTCGTCCCGACCGGCTAGATCGGTGACGAACGTCGCGACGGGTTCGCGGCCGACCGCGAGTTCGGCCACGGCGTCGGTCTCGAGGACCCGATCGACGAGCGAACCGGGATCGCCGTCCGCGAGCTCCTTGTCGGCGTAGTCGGCTGCGATCCGGAGCACGTCGTACTTCCACGCCGGAGCGACGACGAGTTCGATCCGTTCCGGATCGTCGATCGCGGCGGTATCGACGATATCCCGGACGTCCGCGAGGGTGGTCTCGACGAGTTGGCGCTCGCGTCGGTAGTCCTCGAGTTCGTTCTCGGGTTCGGGCCAGTCGGCTTCGACGACCAGGCCGTCGCCCCGGAGTTTGTTCCAGCACTCCTCACCGAGGTGGGGTGCCATCGGCGCGATCAGCGCGGCCAGCGCTAACAGCCCGCGGCGGTAGACCTCGCCGTGTGGCCTGTCGTACTCGCGGTAGCGTCGAAGCACTCGTGCCAGTTCCTGAATCTCCGTGGCCGCCCGATGGAACCGGAACCGGTCGTACTCCTCGGTGGCCGCGGCGATCGTTCGGTCGATCTCGCGGGCGATGTACTCGTCGTGATCCAACCGCTCGACCCGCGTATCGCCTTCCGCGACGAACGCGGTAGCCATCCCGTACAGCGTCTGCTGAAGATCGTAGGCGCCGCGGACGTTGTTCGCGGTCCACTCGAAGTCCTGTTCGGGATGGGCTGCCGAGAGGACGAACAACCGCGTCGTCTCCGCGCCGTACTCCTGTGGGGCGACGACGTTCCCCTTCGAACTGGACATCTTTTCGCCGTCGTACAGCACCGTCCCCTGACTCTTGAGCTCCGTGATCGGTTCGCGCCGATCGAGCAGGTCCAGATCGGCCAGCGCCTTCGTGAAGAATCGTGTGTAGAGCAGGTGGAGGATGGCGTGTTCCTCGCCGCCCACGTAGACATCGACC
The DNA here is from genome assembly GCF_052040145.1 of Natronorubrum amylolyticum. Lineage (NCBI taxonomy): Archaea > Methanobacteriati > Methanobacteriota > Halobacteria > Halobacteriales > Natrialbaceae > Natronorubrum > Natronorubrum amylolyticum. The sequence goes on along the minus strand of NZ_JBPPFW010000001.1, from coordinate 605,750 downwards.
GGCAGCCACTCGTCGGCCAATTCGGTGTCGAAGGGTGCGTCTTCCAGATGCGGCGAGAGGAATCGCAGGAAGTACCACGAGGAGTCGACGAACGTGTCCATCGTGTCCGTCTCCCGCCGGGCCGGCCCGCCGCAGTCGGGACACTCCGTTTCGCGGAAGGAGTCGTGGGCCTCGAGCGGGTTCCCCGTCGTCCGGACGAACTCGGGCAGTTCGACCGGCAGTTCCTCGTCGGGCACGAGGACGTGTCCGCAGTCCTCGCAGTGGACGACCGGGATCGGCGTCCCCCAGTAGCGCTGCCGGGATATCAGCCAGTCGCGCAGGCGGTAGGTGACGTCTTCTTCGAGCGCGTCGTGGTCCGCGACGACCCGTTCGCGGGCGACGTCGCTCTCGAGCCCGTCGTACTCGCCGCTGTGCTCGAGAATGCCGTCGTCGGTGTAGGGGCCGTCCTCGAGGCTGGTACGTTTGTCCGGGGTACTGGGAATGACGACCTGTTCGATCAGCAGATCGTGCTCCGCGGCGAACGCGTGATCGCGCTCGTTGTGCGCCGGGACGCCCATGACGGCCCCGGTGCCGACGTCCTCTAAGACGTAGCCGGCGACGTAAACCGGCAGTTCCTCGTCGGTGAGCGGATGGGTCGCCGTCGCGTCCGTCTCGACGCCCGCGAACCCGACCTCGCTCGGGTCCTGCTCGCGAACCGCGTCGACGTACGCCGCGACGTCGTCGTTCGCGTCGGCGAGTTCCCGCGCGAGATCGTGGCCCGGCGAGACGGCGAGGTACGTGGCACCGTAAACCGTCTCCGGACGAGTGCTGAAGACGTCGACCGAGCCCTCGCTGTAGTCCGCGACTTCGAACGCGATGCGCGTCCCTTCCTGCCGACCGATCCAGTTGCGCTGAATCTCGCGGACGCCGTCGGGCCACCCCTCGAGTGCCTCGAGATCGTCGTGGAGCTCCTCCGCGTAGTCGGTGATCGTGAAAAACCACTGATCGAGTTCGCGCCGACCGACGGGAGTCTCACAGCGCCAGCAGACCCGTTCGTGATCGTGGCTCGCGGCTTCGTCGCTCGCTACATGCGAGGTCTCACTGCGTTTGACCTCGCGTTCCTCCACCTGCGCCGCCGCAAGCACCGTCTCGCAGTCGGGACACCAGTTGACCGACGCGGCCTCGTACTCGACGAGGCCCGCCTCGTAGAGGCGCTTGAACAGCCACTGGTTCCACCGGTAGTAGTCCGGCTCGCAGGTGGTGATCTCTCGGGACCAGTCGTAGCCAAAGCCCATGGTCTCGAGTTCCTCGCGCATGCGGCGAATACACGCCTCCGTCCACGATCGGGGGTCGGTCTTGCGCTCGAACGCGGCGTTTTCTGCGGGGAGTCCGAACGCGTCCCAGCCCATCGGGTGGAGGACGTCGTCGCCCTGCATCCGGCGATACCGAGCGTAGGCGTCGGTGATCGCGTAATTGCGGACGTGCCCCATGTGGAGCGTCCCGGAGGTGTACGGAAACATCCCGAGAACGTAGGTCGGGTCCTCGGCGTCCGCTGCCAACGTGTAGACGTCGTCGCGCTCCCAGACGTACTGCCAGAACTCCTGGACCTGCGCGTGATCGTAGTGTTTCGTCATTGTAGCGGGCGTTCCTGGCGAATAGTGGGTGAGCCGGCTATATCATTGTTCGGCCATCGCGACGGATCGTCCACCCGCGCGGCGGTGTGACCTTCTCGACGGCGCCCGCTGTCGCGCTCTCGCGGGGATCGAATCCCGTCGATACCGATCCCACGGACTGCTGACGATCGATGTGGGCTGGGCTTAACAAAGCCTGTCGGGCCCAAACGATACGCTCGAATGGCTCGTTCAGACGATCCGGCCCCGGACGATGATTCGATACCGGCAGCGTCGACGTTGCTCGTGACCGTGCTCATCGTCTTACTCACGTTCGGAGCGCTCGCGATGGTATTCATCCCCGGTATGGGGCCGGGGATGCTCGGCCCGGGTGAAGAATCGTCGGAGAACTCGTCGGCGAACGACTCGGCTACCGAGACGCCGTCGACCGACCTCGATCCCGACAACGACTCCGACGATAACGAATCGACCGACAACGAGTCGGCCGATGCGAACCTCGAATCCGACGACGAGTCGAATGCGGACGAACCGAACGAGACCGAGTCGCCAGACAATTTGGACGACGATGACGGTCCACCGGGGCCGGACGGTGACGGGCCGCCTGGACAGGACAACGACGGCCCGCCAGGAGATCCGTTCGACGACGGTGACGACCCGACCGGACAGGACGACGATGACGGGCCCGACGAACCCGATACTCCGTTCGACGACGCCGAGAGTGAGGACGACGCTGGTGCCGGAAACGGTGTCGACGACACCGGTGGCGATGATGCCGATAGTGGGGACGGTGGAGACGACGCTCCCGACGATGCCGATGACGATGGTGGAGACGACGCTCCCGACGATGACGACGGTGGACCGTTCGACGGCGGCCCGTTCGACGATGACGGTCCCGGGAGTCCGTTTGACGACGGTGGGCCGTTCGATGGTGACGGACCAGACAGTCCGTTCGACGATGGCGGACCGTTCGACGACTGATAAGCGATCGGACCCGACAGACTATCGCCGCCGTCCGCGTGGCTGTTCTCCGCTCCGAGTTGTGTGTCCGAGCCGTCGCTGTGCCAACCCTCGAGTCCCGTCGAGAGCCACTCTCACGAACCGAAAGACGCCTCGAGACTTATCCGCGCTCGTGAATTAGCTCGAGCTAGCGATGGGTGACTCAGGAACGGGTGCTCGACCGACGCGGCAACCCGCCCCACTGGATCGATGACTGCGACACGAACGCCTGCGAGACGCGTCCGGTCGGTGCTCGACGACGCACCGCAGATCGCACAGTATCTGGGGCTGGAAGCCCGAAAGCTGGCTCGACTCCTCCGCACCGGTCGGCCCGGTGCAGCCGTCGGCTCGGTCGCAGAACTGGCGACCGGTCGAAATCCCTACTACGCCTTCCGACTCGAGGACCGACGCTATCAGCCCGTTTCCGTCGGCGACCACGAACTGGTCGTCGACACCACCGACGCCGGCATCTCGCGGACGCTGCTCGCCTACGGCGTCCACGAGTACCGCTCGTCGACGGCCTTCGAGCGCGAACTCGAGCGCCTCGCGGCGACCGTCGACGGTCCCATTCACGTCCTCGAGGTCGGCGCGAACATCGGCTACTTCTGTACCATCGAAGCCGGAATCCTCGGCGACCGAGCGCGGATCCACGCGGTCGAACCGATCCCGTCGAACGTCGCCCTCCTCGAGCACAATCTCGAGCGCAACGGCTACGCCGACCTCGCGGACGTCGAGCGACTCGCGTTCGGCGACGAGGAGCGGACGGTCGAGATGCAGTTGAGTACGCACTCGAACCAACACCAGGTTCGCGCGGGCTCCGCAGCGGCGGATAGCGTTTCGGCGGCGGACGGCGCCTCGTCGGCAGCGGACAGCGCCTCGTCGACAGCGACGCTCGAAGACGGCGAGAGCGAGACCGTCGCGGTCGAGCAGACCACCGGAAATCGGTACCTCGCGGATCGGGACGTCGATCCCGCCTCCATCAACGTCGTCCGGTTCGACGTCGAAGGCTACGAGTCTGCGGTGCTCGAGGGGCTGACGGACGTCCTCGAAGCGCCGGGACCGACGGTCGCCTACGTCGAACTCCACCCGCTCGATCTCTCGCCGTCCGCGAAGGTGGCGGTCGTCGACTGTTTTGCGACGAACGGGTTCGAAATCGTCTCGGCGGTGCGAACGGACGCCGCCGCCGGTGTGCCTGACGCGCGACGCTGGCACGGCCTCGAGTGCGACGTCGAAGAGTTCGACGACCTCCGGCGGGCGATGGCCGAGAGCGATCACTCGATCGAACTGATCGCGCGGAAGTAAGTTCCGAAATCCGTCGCGACAGCCTCGAACGGACAACCTGAACTTTTATTGCCGCGCTGACCCCTGAAACGCTAATGGCTCGTTCGACGGACGTCGCATCGCCGATCGATGGGCGACACGTCGTCATCGGCATCGGCGGCCTGTACGTCGCACTCGGTAGCGTGCGGGCGCTCACGCAACTACCGTTAGAGCGATCGATCGCGTCGGTCGCGATCGTCTTCGCCTTTATCGCCGGCTCGGGAGCCGTCCTCGTCGTCGGCGGGTATCGACTGCCGGACGACGAGATCCATCCGCGGTTCTACTCGACGATCGCCTGGTGGTGTCTGGGCGGTATCGGTGCCATTCTCGGGATGCTCGCGCTCTATCACGTCCAACCGGACACCGGGCTGACCGAACCCGAGCGATCGATCCCGATACTCACGGCGTTCGCCTCCGTCGCCGGGTTCGGCGTCGGAACGTACGACGCGCGAGCGAAAACGGCCACGCGCAAACTCCAGCAGCAAAATCGGACGCTCGAGCGCGTCCAAACCCAACTCGAGGAGTCCAACGAGCGCCTCGAACAGTTCGCGTACGTCGCCAGCCACGACTTGAAAGAGCCGCTGCGGATGGTCTCGAGCTACCTCCAACTCGTCGACAGTCGGTACGCGGACGAACTCGACGAGGAGGGCGAGGAGTTCCTCGAGTACGCCGTCGACGGTGCGGAACGCATGCGCGAGATGATCGACGACCTCCTCGAGTACTCGCGCGTCGAGACGCGGGGCGAGCCGTTCGAACCGGTCGATCTCGAGGCGGTGATCCGCGACGTTCGAAAGAACCTCGAACTCCGACTCGAAGAGACCGGTGCCGACATCGCGGTCGAGGAACTACCCGGCATCGAGGGTGATGAGACCCAGTTACGACAGCTGTTCCAGAACCTCATCGCCAACGCCGTCGAGTACAGCGGCGAGGGACCGCCGCGAGTCACCGTCTCGGCCGAACGGCGCGAGGTACCGAGCGCCTCGGGACTGGGGAGCGCGGAACGCCGTTCTGCGGACCGTCCCACTGGACTACGCCCGCGAGAGGACGGCGCGGCGGCGGCCACCGACGGTTCTATGTGGGTCATCTCGGTCAGCGACGAGGGGATCGGCATCGAACCCGACGACCAGGAGCGTATCTTCCGCATCTTTCAGCGGCTGCACAGCCACGAGGAGCACGAGGGAACTGGAATCGGACTCGCGCTCTGTGAGCGGATCGCCGAGCGCCACGGCGGCGAGATCCGGGTCGACTCCGTACCCGGCGAGGGGGCGACGTTCTCGGTCGCGCTCCCGGCCACCCGCGAGCATCGCTCCGGGGCGGCCGACACCTAGCGGTCGACGTGAGCGGCGTTCGCTCGTCGACTCGACCTCACCGAGACGTGCTCGCGCGCATCCGGATTGTCTCCTCGAGCCGACCCAGTCCGTTGCAGATCCCGCGCGCGTAGGACAGCAGGTAGAACCCCGCCTTCTCGCGCCGAGAGAGTTCGCTCCAGCCGTCGACGCTGCGGACTTGTTGGGGGCGAGGCGGGAGGTACGGCACTGGGTTGAGCGCGACCGGAATCGTACTGTCGTAACGGGTGGGGTGAAACGCGCGAAGCTGGTAGACGCCGCGGCCGACGCGTCGCGACTTTCGCAAAATTGCGTCGGCCGTCGACCGCGTCGGATGGTATATCGTCGCGTCCGGCGCGAACTGCAGCTCTCGGCCGGAGTCGCGAACCCGGTGACCGAACTCCCGGTCTCCGCCGGAGATCAGTCGCGAGTCGAACGATCCGACGTCGTCGATCACGGATCGGTGGACGAGCAGGCAACACGTCGGTGCGAACCCGAGATTCTCGACGAAGTGATCGATGGGGAATCCGGTCCGCAAGTTGTACCGTTCCGCCAGCGAGTCGCCGTCCTCGGAGGGGACCATCTCGACGTTACAGCCTACGTACTCGGCGTCGGTCCGTTCGAACGCGCCGACGGCGTCGACGAGCCACTCCTCTTCGGCGATCATGTCTGCATCGACGAACGCGAGGATCTCACCGTTCGCGTGCTCGATGCCCCTGTTTCGCGCCGCGTAAGAGCTCTGGACCTCGTCCTCGACGAGGACGGTTATCCGGTCGTGATCGTCCGCGAACTCCCTCGCGACGGCCGGCGTTTCGTCCGTCGAACCGTTGTCGACGACGAGCACCTCGTAGGCGTCGGTCGGGTAGGTTTGCGTCGTGAGCGAGTCGAGCGTGTCTCGGAGCCCCGCCGGATCGTTGTAGACGGGGACGACGACCGACACCTGCGGGCACTCGTCCGCTTTCACGTCCCGCTCCTCGCTCTCCGCGCTACTCCTTCGCGACTCGTCGCGTGTGCTGTGTCCGTTCATAGTGACACGAAATGCGTCCGCCTCGATCGTTGTCCAGTCAGTCACGATGAAGCGTAAAAAGTAGCGACAGCATTCCACAGACGAGTGTCACGAAATACTGCCAGTAGCCGGTGCGAGACGGTTTACAGACCTGCTACGAACGGCCGTCCTATCCCCGTTCGGAGTACCGTCGATTAACCGGAGTTTCAACAGAAGTCAGACGATACTCGCAGCAAGAACTCATCAAGACCTGAGAATCCAGTCCACGGATAAGTGTCTCTGGAAGATCGTTCACGATATGTGTTCAGTTGTGCGTAGGCTCACTACTCTCCACCAGCATTGCTCGACGGGTGAGTCACGGTCGTGACGCTCGTCAGCGTGATTATCCCCACCTACGACCGGCCATCGTTCGTCGAGGGCGCGGTCGAAACGGCACTCGAGCAGACGCACGACGAGATCGAAGTTGTGATCGTCTGCGATCCGCCGGTCGAAGAGACGCGGGCCGTCCTCGAGCGGTACGAGGACGACGAGCGCGTTCGGCCGTTCTACAACGACGAGCGACTCGGAATCGCAGCGAGCAGAAACGTGGCGATAGCGCGGGCTCGCGGCGAGTACGTCTGTATTCTGGACGACGACGATCGGTGGGACCCCGAGAAGGTCGAAAAACAGCTCGCCGTCATGGAGGCGAACCCGGACTGCGGGGTCGTCTACACCGGCGGTCTCGTCCGACAGAACGGCCGAACGGTCAGCACCTACACGCCGTCGATCCGCGGCGAGATCTATCCGGAGATCCTCGCCCAGTTCGATCTCAAACCCTACTCGAGTCACATGATCCGCGCCGAGTGCTTCAGGACGGTCGGTGACTACGATACGAATTTCGATTGCGGGGAAGACTGGGATCACGCGATTCGAATCGCCCGCGAGTACGAGTACGAGTACGTGGACGAGTCGCTGATCGTTCGGCATTTCCACGACTCGAACGTGTCGGCGGCGGCCGCGATCGAGCGGACGGATCACCTGCAACTCGAACTCGACGGGACCGCTGATATCTTCGGGCAGATCTGGTCGAAGTATCGCGAGGAGATCGAGCGACATCCCCAGATCGAACGGCGACTGCAGTACGACCGACACCTCTCCTGGGGATGGACGGAGATCGAGCGGGGCAACCGACGGCGGGCGCTCCGATACGGGTGGGAGGCGACGAAACATCGTCCATCGCCAGCCAGCCTCGCGATCTGTTGTTTCGCCGTTCTCGGCTCGTCGGCACTCGACGTCGTCCGATCGGCTCGCGACACGGTCGCTCACACCCAGTTCGACCGGTCGAACGACGTCCGACCCGCGAAATAAGAATGCGTTCCGTGTCCCATCTGCACGACACGTCGGGTCCGCTCGCGGCCGTTAGTATCCGGATAATCGCCCTCGAGCGGCCCCGGATTCGAACTCGAATCCCTCGGCCCGACCGACCGTAATTCGCTCGAGAGCTGTGCGGGGCGGAGCGACAGTCGTCCAGACTCGAGTCGGACGTGTAACGGATATACCCGACGACAACGTGTCGCCACGTTCGGTGTGATCTTCCGTCGGTCCAGCCTCCGGACGCTACAGACGGGGACCGTCGCCGGCGTATCGGCCCTCGAATACCGTCAAAACGGCGGGATCGTCCTGCGTCGGTCCGGTCGCTTCAGTATCGTTGCGACTGTTTCACCGGGCGAAACGGTCTTATCTGCGGTATAGTGAACCGCCGAAAGACGAAACGAACGGGTAGTGAACGTCATCTCTCTCGTACGCGGTGGGTATTTCGCTCGCCAGCGTACACAGACCGATCCTCCGGTTCGATTTCCGGCGAACCGACCCGCAGCTACGCAACCGAATCAGTTCGCAGGCGCGGCGCTCAGCCGGACTGCGAGCCGACGACGACCGGCTGCGAAGCAGTCGGAGACGTCACGAACGGACGACGCAGCGAGTACGTAACTCAGACTGTCATTCAACTCTTACCAATGTGCCCCAACGTCAACCAGCAACCGACACGGACGCGGTCCGCCCAGCGCGGCGTACAGGTACTGCTCACCGTCAGCGGAATCGTCTTCCTGGTGGCCGGGCTCGCACTCGCCGCCAGCGGCGCTTCCCTCGGGAGCGCGCTCGGTGCGGTCAACGACGACTGGGGAGACACTGATGGATCGGCTGACGACGTCGGCTCGGACGACGACTCGGGGTCCGACGACGAAAACGGCGGCGAAGACGAGAACGGCGGAGACGGTGACGACGGCTCCGACACAGACGATGGGGACTCCGATAGCGGTGACGGAGGCGACGGCGACGACCAGGACGACGGTGACAACGATGACCAGGACGACGGTGACGATCAGAGTGGCGACGACGATCAGGACGACGAGACCCACACCCTGACCGCGATCGTCGAGGACGACGACGGCGACGAGATCGACGACGCCACCGTCGAGGTCGACGGCGATATCGCCTCGAGCGAGGAGCAAGCGGCCGACGACGGCGAGGCCGAGTTCGAACTCGAGGACGGCGATTATACGGTCACCGCGAGCGCGGATGGCTACGAAGACGCCGAAACGGACGTCGAGATCGACGGCGACGACGAGACGGTCACGCTGGAACTCGAGGAAGACGACGATGACGACGAGACCCACACACTCACGGCGATCGTCGAGGACGAGGACGGCGACGAGATCGACGACGCCACGGTCGAACTCGAGGAGGGCGGGTTCTTCGGCTCGAGCGAGGAGCAAGACACTGACGACGGCGAGGCCGAGTTCGAGGTCGAGGACGGCGACTACACGGTCGTCGCGAGCGCGGACGACTACGAGGAAGACGAAGTAGACGTCGAGATCGACGGCGACGACGAGACGGTCACGCTGGTGCTCGAAGAGGACTAACCGGTCGCTGAGCCTCGGAACGGCGCTCGAATAGGTGGTTTCCGACGCTAATTTCGACTGATTTTGGTCGGTATGTGTACGGTTTCCGGCGCTTCGAAGAGTTGCTGCCAGACGATCCGAACCACCAGATCGCCTATCAGGCGTACGATAGGCTGGCAGCTGGCTACGATCGTGAGGACGATACAAACCCGTAAACGCGTCCTCGAGCGACCGGCGACTTACTCGTTGCTTCCCGACGTGACCGGAACTCGCATCTTCGACGCCGTCTGTGGCACCGGTCACCTCGCCCGCGAACTCGAGGATCGCGGTGCGGTCGCCGTCGACTGCTCGCGGAGGCGAGCGGGCGCTCGATGCCGACTTCCTTCGAGTGGACCTCGGTCGCGATCTTCCGTTCGCGGACGGTGCGTTCGACGGCGTCATCAGTTCGCTGGGATTTCACTCCGTTCGAGTGTGGGGCCGGGTTTTGTGCCTTCGTCACGTTCTCCGGTCCGATGGCTGGCTGATCCTGTCGGTCCAGCATCTACGCGCGGACTTCGAGGAGTACGATGACGCCCGGAACTCCCACGAAACGGAGCGGGTATCGGCGGCGTGGGACCCGCTCGGGGATCCGTAGACGTTTCAGCGTATCCCCGCCCCCTCTCTGCGATGGTCTCACCGGTACTGAAGGCCGACGTCCGACTCGAGCGGCTTCTCGAACTGATTCACGGATGCGTATCGGCGGGACCCGAAACGGTACGATTAGGAAGCGACTCGGCCGAACTTCCGCTGTTTGATTTTCCGTTTCACGTGCGACTGTGAGCGGTTACGACTACGCTCGCGGGGACGGACATCGATCGGCAGGCGGCCGCCTCTGTCGTCCACGTCGCGCTTTGCCGTGTTCGAACGGATCCGTCTTCCAGGCACGATCGACTCGAGGCCCTAGACGCGCCGCTGGTCGGCAGGTTGCTATCGATGCTGGACGAATAGCTGTCCCTCGAGACACAAACGCGGGTACCGTCCGAACGGCGTCAGTGAAAAGTCGTCAGTACCGCGGCGTTTCGATCACTCGACCGTCACGCTCTTCGCCAAGTTACGCGGCTTGTCGATCGGTCGCTCGAGTAGGTCCGCGGCGTGGTAAGAGACCAGCTGGAGCTGGACGTTCGCGAGCAGGCCGGCCCAGACGGGGTGGGTGTCGGGAATCGACAGGTGAACCTCGGCGACGTCGGTCAGCGGGTGATCGTCCGGACTGACGGCGACGATCGGCGCGCCGCGGGTCTGGGCTTCGATCGCGTTCGTCTTCGTCTTCCCGTCGCCGCTGCCGGTTGCGACCGCAAACACCGGCGTCTCGTCGGTCACGAGCGCGAGCGGGCCGTGTTTGAGCTCCCCGGCGGCGAACCCTTCGGCGTGCTCGTACGTGATCTCCTTGAACTTCAGCGCGCCCTCGAGCGCCACCGAGTGGCCGAGGCCGTTGCCGATGAAGAAGTACGACTTGCTGTCGACGGTGTCCCGGGCGAGCGACTCCGCGTCGGTCGTTTCGAGGACTCGCTCCACGTGTTCCGGGAGCTCTTTCAGCTCCTCGAGCATCGTCTCGCGGTCCTCGGCGGGGGTCGCCGTCGGAACGTCGGCCGCGAGCCGCTGGGTGAGCAACGCGAGCGTGACCGCCTGCGACGAGAAGGTCTTCGTCGCGGCGACGCCGACCTCCGGGCCGGCGCGGATGTAGATCGCGTCGTCCGCCTCGCGTGCGGCCGTCGATCCCACGACGTTGGTGACGGCGAGCGATCGGGCACCGCGCGCAGTCGCCTCGCGGACGGCTTCGAGCGTGTCGGCGGTCTCACCGCTCTGGGTGACCGCGACGACGAGCGTCCCCTCGTCTACGGGTCCCGACATCGACGTATACTCGCTCGCACGGACGACTTCCGTGCTGATCCCCGCCGAACGAAGCAGGTTAGCGCCGTACATCGCCGCGTGATAGGACGTCCCGCAGGCGACGAACTGGACGGTCTCGACGTCTTCGAACGTGCCGGCCGGCAGTTCCTCGAGCGCGACGTCGCCGTCGTCGATCCGGCCTTCGATCGTGTTCGAGAGCGACGTCGGCTGGTTGTTGATCTCCTTGAGCATGTAGTGGTCGTACTCGCCTTTCCCAGCGTCCTCCGGGTCCCAATCGACGGTGTCGGTCGATCGATCGAGAGGAGTGCCCTCGAGATCGGTGATTCGGTAGGAGTCGGGGTCGAGAACGACGATATCGCCGTCCTCGAGGTAGATCACTTCGTCGGTGTGGTCGAGGAAGGCCGGCACGTCGCTTGCGAGGAACCACTCCTCGTCGTCGAGTCCGAGGACGAGCGGCGAGCCCTTGCGCGCGGCGTACACCGCCTCCTCGCCGTCGACGATCGCGGCGATCGCGTAGCTGCCCTCGAGCGTCTCGACGGCGCGGCGGACCGCCTCCTCGCTGTCGCCGGTTTCCGTCCGGTACTCGTCGATGAGGTGGGGGATGACTTCCGTGTCGGTGTCGCTCTCGAACTCGTGGCCCTTCGCTTGCAGCTCTGCCCGAAGCTCGTCGTAGTTGTCGATGACGCCGTTGTGGACGACCGCGACGTCACCAGCCGTGTCCGTATGCGGATGCGCGTTCGCGTCGGTCGGCGGGCCGTGGGTACTCCAGCGCGTGTGGCCGATCCCCATGTTGCCGTGGGGCTGGCTCTCGAGCGAGGACTTGAGGTCGTCGACCTCGCCCGAGCACTTGTGTACCTTGACGCCGGAGCCGTTCTGGACGGCGATCCCCGCCGAGTCGTAGCCGCGGTACTCGAGGTTCTCGAGTCCCGACAGGAGCGTCTCCGCGGCGTCACCGTGACCGATACGCGCGATGATACCGCACATCAGCCGCTCACCTCCGCTCGAGCGGCGATCGTCGGATTCGTCGCGCTTGTCAGACGGTCTGCAACGGGTGCCGCGTTCGGAACGGTCGTACCCGGTCGGTGCGTGGGAGCTGCCTGACGGACAGTGCGATTGTGTGTCATTGATATCACCTACCCACGCCCGTCGACTGCGAGACGGGGCGGGTCGTTACAATCGTCAAGACCGACAGCGGCCATTACTATACCACGGATAAGCTGAGCGCTATCGTCTGTATAACGCGAAATTCGTTTGCAGTTCGTGCAAACGAGGCGTGAAACTGATGAGAAGTCGCCGATTCCGCCGGTAACGGGGATGTCGGTAGCCGACAGGTGCCGGCTTTGAGTAGCGGCGGCTCCGGTGACCGATTAGGTCGAGTTCAGTCCGCCTCGTCCTCGACTCAGACGATACTCCGCTTCGGACGGTCACGATGGCGACGTCTGGCCGATCACGACGGCGACGGCAGCTGCACGCTGGGCTGGCGTGGTCGTGTGGGAGAAGAAGCGACGGAACGAATGCGATCGGTTGGAAGACCGTGGTGTGCGTGGCGGAATCCGACCGATCGTCTCCGTCGAACCGAGAGACGCCCGATCGCACGGTTGTCGTGCGATCGGTACTGAACCGTTTCAGTCAGTACGAGAGTGGTGCGAGAGTGTGGTGCGTACTCACTGAATTGGTTTTCCGGTGTCGGTACACTGCGTTTCCGTCTCCGGCTCTCGGTCGGACAGGGTGATGAGATTCTCTCGGCCGACCGAGGTCTTCTCGATCGTGCCGTCGGTGTGCATCTGCGAGCAGATCCGGCTCACTTTCGACTTCGACCAACCGGTTTCGTCGGCGATCTGGTGTTGGCGAATGCGGCCGTGATTTGCGACGAGCAATCGAACCACCTCTCCCTTGTCGCTCAAGAGTTCGGTCGGTGTCTCGGGTGAGAGATACTGTTCGTAGGGTCGGTGATCGTCGGTTGGTGTGTCGGTTATCTCACCCGACTCGTCCGCTGACTGTGACAACAGCGGGTGCGTAGCGAGTTCGACCTCCCGGTTCGACAGCAGTTCTCGCAGGCGGATGCCGACGAGTCCGCAGATCAGTAGGAACAGAACCGCGATCATCGCCGCTTCCCAGATCGATGCGCCGCGTAGCATCGACAGCCAGGATACCGGTCCACCCAACTGATCGCTATCGCTGGGAGCTACCGATGCGAACGTCTGGACGTCGAGTCGACGAATCGGCACCGAACCCGTACTCGAGGACACGCTGCTGTGTATCGAGGCGAACGCGGGTCCGAGTTCGATCTGGGAAGTTGAAACCATGTGTTTCACGGTTCTGACGCGGTCGGTGGGTCCGGATCACGACGTTCGTGATCGAACTGACCGCATGAATCATCGGACCGACGCCCCCTTCATTATGAATCCGTATAGGCCCGTTTAACACCAGTATAAGCCGCTGAGGCCGATATTGACGCGGACCATCTGAGCCGCCGACTCACCCCCAGCAGATCGCCTCACGAGCGGATGGTCGTTGTGCAACCGTTTATTCTGGCTATAGTAAACCACCCGAACTGTCTCTGGATGGATGAGGAACGCGACGGCACCGAGCCGGACGAAACCGTCACACGAGCGGGTGTGACGGCCCAGCGACCACGTATCATCTATGACCACGACAATCAGCGACACCGAGAACCGAGCGGACGACCGAGAGCGCGACCGACTACCCCTTCGATCGGGCGACGAGGGGACCACCCTCGAGCACGTCGACGAACAGTCCGCCCGAGAGGCGACGATCTGCGTCGTCGGGCTCGGCTACGTCGGCCTGCCGCTTGCGGTCGGCTTCGCGCAGTCGGACTACCGCGTCATCGGCTACGATATCGACGAATCGACGGTCGAACGTCTTCAGGACGGCGTCGACACCACCGGCGACCTCTCCGACGAAGCGATCCTGGACGGCGACATCTCCTACACGACCGACGCGGCCGAGATCGGCGAGGCCGACTACGTCATCATCGCCGTACCGACGCCGATCGACGACGACGACCGGCCGGACCTTCGCTTCGTCGAGAGCGCGGCGACCACCGTCGGCTCGAAACTGACCGCAGGCACGACGGTCGTCCTCGAGTCGACCGTCTACCCGGGGACGACCCAGGACGTGCTGATTCCGGCCCTCGAGTCCGCGTCCGACCTCGCCGCGGGCGAGGACTTCTTCGTCGGCTACTCGCCGGAGCGCGCGACGCCCGGAGACGACGAACACGGGCTCGCACACGTCGTCAAAGTCGTCGGTGCACAGACCGAGCCGGTGCTCGAGGACGTGGCGACGCTCTACGAGTCGGTCGTCGACGCGGGCGTCCACCGCGCCCCCTCGATCGAAGTCGCCGAGGCGTGCAAGGTCGTCGAGAACACCCAGCGCGACCTCAACATCGCGTTCGTCAACGAGCTCTCGATGGCCCTAGAGCGGATGGACGTCGACACGCAGGCGGTCCTCGAGGCGGCGGGCACGAAGTGGAACTTCCACGACTACCGCCCGGGGCTGGTCGGCGGCCACTGCATTCCGGTCGATCCCTACTTCCTCGCTCACCGGTCGGCTCAGGAAGGGTACGAGCCCGAACTCATCCGGGCCGGTCGCGACGTCAACGAATCGGTGCCGGACCACATCGCCGATCTGACGATCAAGGCGCTCAACCAGTGTCACAAAACCCTTCGCGAGAGTCGTGTGCTGGTTCTCGGACTGTCGTACAAAGCGGATGTCGGCGACATTCGGAGTTCGAAAGTCGCGAACGTCGTCGACTCGCTTCGGGAGTACGATATCGACATCGAGGGCTTCGATCCGTTCGCGGACGCCGATGCGGTAGAGGACGCGTTCGATCTCGAAGTCCAGGAGACGCTTTCGTTCGACGGCTTCGACGCCGTGCTCCTCGCGACGCCACACGCCGAGTTCGAACGCATGGATCTCGAGGCCGTCGCGGCCGAACTGGGCGAGAATCCCGCGTTGGTCGACATCACGGGAACGTTCGACGAGGACACGGCCCACGACGCGGGATTCGTCTACCGGAGGTTGTGATCGCCAATGCGAGTCGTGATTACGATTCAACACCCCGGACACGTCCACTTCTTTCGGAACCCGATCGAGGAACTGAAAGCCCGGGGACACGAGGTTCACGTCTTCGCTCGCGAGAGCGACGTGGCCATCGCGCTGCTCGAGGCGTACGACATCGACCACGAGGTGCTCGCTGGCGAATCCGACTCGCTGCTCTCGCTAGCTACCGTGCAGGCGACCTACGAGACGCGACTGCTGGCCCGGGCGCGACGGATCGATCCGGACGTCATCACGGCCATCGGCGGCGTCGCCGCCGCCCACGTCGCGTCCGTCTTGCGAACGAAGAGCGTCGTCTTCTACGACACCGAACACGCGACGCTCATCACGAAACTCGCCTACCCGTTCGCGGACGCCATCTGTACGCCGGCGTGCTACCGCGACGACGTCGGCTCGAGCCAGGTGCGCTACCCGGGGTATCACGAACTCGCCTACCTCCATCCGAACCGGTTCGATCCCGATCCGGCCGTCCTCGAATCGGTCGGACTGGAGCCCAACGATTCGTTCGCCGTCGTTCGTCTCAGTAGCTGGGAGGCTTCCCACGACGTCGGCCACGGGGGGTTCGACGATCCGCGAGAGGCGATCGATCGGCTCGAGGACGCCGGTCTCGAGGTGTTGCTCACCGCGGAAGGTGAGCCACCGGCCGACCTCGAGTCCTATCAGTTCTCGACGCGACCCGAACGGTTGCACGATCTGCTCGCCCACGCCGATATCGTCGTCAGCGAGGGCGCGACGACCGCGACCGAAGCCGCGGTGCTCGGCACGCCGGCCGTCTACGTCAACCCGCTCTCGCTCGGCTACACCGCCGAACTCGACGCCGAGTACGGACTGCTGTTCGGCTGCAACGGCGACGATCGCCACGCTCGAGCGCTCGAGACGATCGACGACGTCCTCGCAGCGCCCGCTGAAACGTGGGCCGAGCGACGGCAACGCCTGCTCGAGGAACGGATCGACGTGACGGCGTTCGTCGTCGAACAAATCAAATTACACGCGCGCACGCGAGGTGCGAAACCGACGCCGGCGACCAATCCACGCTAACCTACTCATGAACGTACTTCAGTTGGTCACGTCCCCGCGACCGTTTTTCGACCAGCAGGTGTCGGTGCTCGAGGATCGGGGCGTCGACTGTACCGTCTGTCCCGTCCCCGGCGCACACCGCGGCGACTCCGGCCGGTCGCCGACGGACTACGTGCGATACTATCCGCGGATCCTCTCGGAACTCCGGTCGGGCGACTACGACCTGATCCACGCGAACTACGGACTCGTCGCACCGTTCGCGCTCGCTCAGCCGACCCGGCCGGTCGTTGTGACCCTGTGGGGGACTGATTTGATGAGCGACCACGACTGGCTCCGCTCGCTCAGCCGGTTCGGCGCCCGCCGTGCGAACGCGGCAATCGTCCCGAGTCGAGCCATGTCGAGCGTCCTCGAGACCGACCACGAACTGATCCCGTTCGGCGTCGACACCGACCTGTTCAGACCGATGTCGCAGGCGGACGCACGCGAACGCGTCGGCTGGGAGACCGACCGACCGATCGCGCTCTTTCCGTACGATCGCACGCGAGCCGTCAAGGACTATTCGCGAGCGCGACGGCTGGTCGAGCGCGCCGACGCCGACCTCGAACTGCGGACGGTCACCGGCGTCGACCACGAGGAGATCCCACACTACATGAACGCGAGCGACGTCCTTCTCGTGACCTCGAAGCGAGAGAGCGGCCCGATGGTCGTCAAGGAGGCCGCCGCCTGCAACCTGCCGGTCGTCTCGACCGACGTCGGCTTCGTCCGCGAGACCGTCGCGGACGTGACCGACTGCGTCGTCAGCGACGACGACACGGCGCTGATCGACGGGCTCGAGTACGTCGCCGACGTTCGGCACCGATCCGACGGCCGCGAGACGATCGACGGGCTGAGTCTCGACGCGCTGGGCGACCGTCTCCTCGGCGTCTACCGTGACGTGCTCGAGCGAGACGGGCCGTCGGGCCGACGAACGGAGGTGGGCCACGGTGTATAGCAGGCTTTCGGAGCTGCGACCGTTACGGCTCGATACCGTCGCGGCGATCGTCGGTCTCGCGCTCGCGCTGGCGTTGCTGCCGCTTCGATTCTTCGCCTCGCAGCTGTATCTCGAGACCGTCCCGTTGATCCTCGGGACGGCCTGCGTCCTGTATCTCGTCTCCCTCTATCAGGGGACGAACTCGACGAGCCTTCCGACGCTTCCGGCGGGAGTGGCGATGGCGCTTCCGAGCATCGTTCTGGCCGGACTCTCGGCGCTCGTGGTACTGACGGTGATGCAAGGCGCGCGGACGCCGCTCTTTTTCGGGGTGGCGAGCGTCGTCGGAACGCTCGTGATCGGACAGATCCTCTTCGTGAACGACCGCGAGTTGCATCCCGGAATCTTGCTGCTCCAGATCGTCGCCTTCGCGTTCGTCTTCCGGTTTACCGCCCTCTACGCGACGCCGGGATACATCGGGATCGACATCTGGACCCACGCGGAGCTCACGCAGGCGATCCTCGACGAGGGCTCCGTCGGCGGCATCTCCCACGACAAACACTACGCGTCGCCGTTTTACCACCTGTTAGTCGCGTCGTCGTCAGTGCTGTACGACGTGTCGCTGCGGACGGCGCTGTATCTCTCCGTCGGCATCGCGATGCCGCTGTCGGTCCTGCTCGTCTACGCCACGGCGAACCTGCTCGTCTCCGCGCGGTGGGCGACGTTGGCGACCGCCCTCTTCGCCCTCGCCAGCCACGTCTCGATGTGGGGCATGCACCTCATTCCGACCAGCCTCGGGCTGGTCTTCTTCCTCGCGATGCTGTACTCGC
Source organism: Natronorubrum amylolyticum (assembly GCF_052040145.1). NCBI lineage: Archaea > Methanobacteriati > Methanobacteriota > Halobacteria > Halobacteriales > Natrialbaceae > Natronorubrum > Natronorubrum amylolyticum. Next base: position 587,833 of record NZ_JBPPFW010000001.1, on the reverse strand, counting down.
TGCTCCGCGTCATGCGTATCGAGTACACGATCCGTGACTTCGCGTTGCTGGTCCTGTTCAGCGTCGCCGTCATCCTCACCCACCAGGTGTCGACGTTCATCATGCTGGTGTTGTTGTTGGCGGCGTTTCTCGCCCAGATCGTCTTCGAGATCGACCCGCTCGGGCTGACACGCGTCGACACGAGCGTCTTCCGGTCGAAGAAGCCGGTCAACCTCATCGGACTCGTCGTCTTCAACTTCGGGCTGACGATCTTCGTCTGGTCGCTGACGCCGTACGGCAACCAGTCGTTCCTCGCGACCGTGATGAGCTTCTTCAGCCAGACGATAGAGGAGAGCGCCGGCTTCCTCAACATCGCGAGCGACACGGGCGACGCCGATCCCGACGAAGCGGCCCAAGCGGCGACGACGCTGCTCGACCAGGTCGTCCCCTACGTGGACGCCCTCGGATTCCTGTTCCTGCTCGGCGTCACGTTCGTCGGCTGTCTGTACGTCGTCCACCGCCGACGCGCCGAACAGTCGGTGTTCACGCTCCTGTTAGCGGCGGCGTTCATGCTCGTCTTCGTCCTCGGGCTGCCGATGTTCGGTATCCGGAACTTCATTCCGACTCGGTGGTTCGCGTTCCTCTTCGCGCCGATGGCTGTCCTCGGTGCCATCGGCCTGCGAACGATGGTTCAGGGACTCGAGCCTCGGATCGTCGTCTCCGTACTCCTGATCTTCGTCCTCGTCTATCCGGGTGCGATGATACTGGCGGTCGAGAGCAACTCCGAGAACCCGGTCTTCGACGATCACCACGAGCAGCTGGCGTACAACGAAGCGGAGCTCGCCGCGGTCGACTCGATCGGCGAGCTAACCGGCTCCCAAACTGGAAGCGAGATTCGCGAAGATCAGCGAATCCACACGGATCATCCGTACCAGACGCTGTTCTGGCGTACCGGCGCCTATCCCCGGTCGGGAATAGGCACCGCGACCGTACCGGACGGCGGCGTCGCCGACCACGAGTACACGGTCTACCGCTCGACGCAGTCGACCGATGCGGTCTACTTCACCGACGCCGACGGCAACGGACGGATCGAGCAGATCGACCAGCCGCAACTCTGTCGACCGGATCAGGCCACGGTCTACACGAACGGTGAAGTGACGATGTGTGCGGCCGGGCCCGGGTCCGGTTAATCGTCGCTCACTCGTCGCCGGAACACTCCTTTTCGATTCGACCTCGGTGACCCGTTTGGCGGTCCCGTTGGTTCAGTCCGGAGGAACACCTTTGGCTTCGGTTCCCGTACCCTGCGAGACAATGACGAACGCGAAGGCGATCTTTTTCGACCTGGACGGAACGCTGCTCGAGCATGGGCAGGCGTACACCGAGATACTGACGGCGACCTTCAGAACGGTCGAAGGGGAGGCCAGGGAGAAGTGGATCGAACGGTACATCGATGCTTTCTACGAGTTGTTCGAGGCGTGCGAGCCGGATCCGGTCCGGCGGGCGTTCGCCAGTATCGACGCCTGCTCGGAACCGGAGCTGCTGGCGGACGAACTCCGTAGACGGGAGACGGCGGCCTGTGAACCACCCGACGCCGTCTACGAGGATCTGGACCGCCTGTCGGACGGCTATCGGCTCGGCGTGCTGACCAACGGCTTCGAGGGCTGGCAGCGGCACAAACTTCGCGAACACGATCTCGAGCAGCACTTCGAGACGGTCATCACCTCCTATCAGGCCGGCGCGCACAAGCCGTGTGAAGCTCCTTACCGACTCGCCGAAGCGCGGCTCCCGGCGCGAGCCTACGCGATGGTGGGCGACGACGATTCGGACGTCGACGGCGCGACGAACGCCGGCTGGACTGCGTGCCGATACTCGGGCGACGGATTCGCTGATCTCCCCGATATCCTCGATTGGGAGTAGCCGACGAGGTGAGCAGCGATCGTCGCGATCACCGATTCGTTCGAATTTTCGGAGGCCCCGTCGAGCGGTAGCGCATCGACTGCTCGACGGAACCGTGTCAGCGTCCGCTCGACGAGAACCGTGTCAGCGTCCGTCCGAGTCCGATCGATCACTTTCGGCAAAGGCACGTCGCGTGATCAACGCCGACTTACGCCCGCAGACGGCCCCGAAGCCACCGGTAGCCGTCGGCAGCGATCGGCGCTCCGTCGATCAGCCAGAGCGTCACGACGGCGACGCCGAGCCCGAGCTGGAGAGCAACCGACGGCGTCACGCCGCCGGCGAGCAACTCGTTTACGTACCGGACGAAGTACAGGGCGAAGTGGTCGATGAACCCGCCGTGGTCGCCCGCCGCCGGCGACTCGAGCGGCCAAAGGACGACCCCTGATTCGAATCGCGACCCTTCCCGCAACGGGTCGTAGACGTCGGTCACGAGGTGTGAGCCGTACGCGAGTGCAAACGCGCCAGCGAGGAGTCGGTCGCCGTGTCTGGCGGCCACCGCGTACACCGCGAGACAGACGATCGGAGCGACGAAGATCGAGTGCCCGATCGAGTAGCCGGTTTCCGTGATCCCGAACGTCCAGGCGAGGGGTTTGTCGACGAGATCCGGGAGCTGTGAGCCGATGACGACAGCGACCGTCTCACGGCTCGTGGGTGCCCGTCTGAGGACCACGTTCGCGAACAGTGAGTACAGAACGTACGCGAAGGCGAGGTGCTCCCACGGAAACATCTATTCGGTCTCGATCGGAAGGTGGATCGCTCGATAGGCGTTCTCGGTCGTCGGCTCCGACGGCGGCTCGTCGTCGTAGAGCAACAGCGTCAGCCGGAGATCCTCCCCCTGCATCGACGGCGTGATCTCGAGCGGTTGCTCGTGTGCGTCGCCATGGGCGACCGTCGCCGATTGCCTGTCGAGTTCGGCCGCTTCGGTGACGGTCGCATCGCTATCGTTGGCGTCGCCGTCGTCGACTCGCTCGAGCAACGCCACGGTCGTGTAGCTGCGTTCCTCGTGTTCCTGATTGGTGATCGACACCGCGAGTTCGTCGGTCTCACCGGCGGTGTACGTCGATTGATACATCGTGTCGATATCCCCACTTACGGTCTCGGTTTCGACGGCGAACTCGGTAAAGCCGTCGCCTTGGGGTGGATTCGCGATCGCGAAGCCGGCACTCGCGACCAGCAGGACCAACGCGACGACGATCGCCACGTTGTACGGTCGGGTATTCGTTCGCGAGTACGCGTTCGGTCGTGATGGCGTGCGAAATAGTGACACAGACGAGAGCGATGGTGCGAAGCGGCGGTCGGCTGGACACCGATAGCGAGAACCGATCGCGAGTACCGAAAGCACAACCGTGAACACCGCAATCCCGGAGAGCACCGTTTCGAGCGTCAAACCCCTAGGGGTTGCAGACGCGAGAAGGGCAATCATCGGAACGGTCGCAACGCTAAAGACGACTGACAGTATCGCTCGCTCGACCGACTCGAGTCCGCCGGTGATGACGAGTGGATTTCCGAGCGCGGTCTCCTCGTTGTCGAACGGCTGATACTCGTCGGTTGGCTGATCTGGAAACAGTGCAGAAACGAACGCATAGCCCGGTAGGAAGCAGATGAGCGGAATAAGAAGCACCGTTCGGACGACGCCGTCGACGCCGGAAAATATCCCGAACGTCACTGCGCCAGTGATCGCGATGACGGCTGCGAGGTCGAAAAACCACCAGTGATTGTCGCTCATGAGGGAGTCGTTGGGGCGATAGCTGGTTTATTATCGGCACGGTAAGCAGCCTACTGAAGGGGGTGTCTGCCGGCTGCCTGACACACACATATCAAAAATTGTATACTGATTCTACGTAAGTCTCTTTCGCCGGTTCTGAACGATCCCACGGAGTACAACAGTCCCTCATTCGGATAGACGGTCCGCAATTTTTCCGATATGGCCCAGGAAATTAAAAACCTGCTCCAGATTCGAATACGCCAATAGATGCGCATAAGGGGCACTATAAGGCAGATATAAAAACACTAGAAAAGCGAGCAATGTTCGTGAATCTATCTAAATCGTGGACATCGACAATTTACAGTTCCAATGCTTTATTACCCCCTTCTGTTTACGGGATATTGGTGCGATGAACGCGACATATATCAGCGAAAAAGAACACGGTGAGCAGGAGACGGACGGTGACGTCGATCAGCCATCGGAAGCGCCTGTGGATGGTGACGTCGACCAGCCATCGGAAACGTCTGCGTTTTCGAAGGACGAAATCTTCCACCTGCTGCAGAACGAACGCCGCCGAATGGTTCTTCGATACCTTCGTGGCACCGAAGGACCGGTACGTATGCGCGATATTGCAGAGCAGGTCGCGGCGTGGGAACACGATACGACGGTCGAACAACTCACGTCCACGCAACGCCAGCGCGTCTACATCCCGCTCTACCAGTCTCACCTGTCGAAACTCGACGAGGCGGGTATTATCGACTACCAGAAAAACCGCGGTATCGTCGAACGGAAGCCACTCGCCAACCAGGTCGATCAGTACCTCCAGATCGAGCCGGCCGACGAATCCATGCCCGCGCAAGCGACCGACGAGAACTGGGACGACTACTACATCGGCGCGACGGTCCTCTGTTACGTCCTCCTGGTCGGTGCCGTCGTCGAGCTGCCGTTCACCTCGTTCCTCTCGGGGATCGCGTTGAGCGCGCTGATTCTCCTCCTGTTTTCGGTGCTGACCGTTAGCCGACTCATCAACCGATAACGGCTGATCGCCGCAGTGTAACTGTTATACGACAACCGTTAGTACGACGAAAATAGCTGCACCCAACACCGCGAGCGAAAGAAGTGTGAGAACCACGCCGGACGCCGTAATCGGTGGTGTTCTCGAGACGGCTGACGCCGTTGCGATGCCGTTCTGTGTTCCGGGTCGAACCTGTGGTGGCCGCTCGACGACCCCCTGGGACTCGTCGAACACGATGTCGTTCGAGGCGTCGAGTGCCGGAAGCCGATCCTGATGTAACTGTTCGTGGACGGCCGCCCAAGTTTCGACCGGCGGGTCCGCGGGGGCGATCAGCTTATCGGCGACCTCGTCGACGGTCACCGGCGTACTCATCTCGTCGAGTTCGACTATCAGCGCGGTATCGGACTCTGGGACGAAGTGCGCTGCTCGTCGGCTGGACACGGACGGCTCCTCTGAAAGATCGCTCGGCGGGGAGTGATAGATCGTCACTCCGGCGCTGGTGTCCGGATCGCCGTCGGATTCCTCTCCGGGAGGGTCTTCCGACGAGGACCGAAACCAAGGCGGCGTCAAACGCATGTCTCGCGCTAAAACTGCGTGACATATAAGTATTGTCTCGGTTTGGCGGCTGCAACAGATCTATCCCGTCATTAGACGGGTTTCGGCCGGTGTTCTATCTCGTCGAACCGTATTCACGGCGGGCGATTGGCATCGAATGCGTTATCCGATCGTTGACTGCGGTGGCGAGAGCCACGGAATGGATCGGTCTCTCGAGTCCGTCCAGCATTCGAGCCACCCGCGAAGGTCGATGAGCCGAAGCTTGTGTCTGGCGGGGAGGTCGTGAACGTGTTCGGCGTCGGCGAGCAGCCGCCGGTCGAAGTCGTGGCGTTCGAAGAGGGTCTTGCGGTCGGGCCAAGGCGGTTGGAACGACGAGAGCAACGGCGTCTTCCGACGGACGAATCGTTCGATCTCGTTGAACAGCATCGTATCGTACGGCCGATCCGGTGGCCTGTGTCGCAGCACGTCGCCGTCGAGCTGTTTGCACGCCTGGAGAAAGGTCTCGGTCGTCCGGTGTTCCGGTGGCGTCCGGAGGTGCCAGTCGACGAGTTCGCGGTCGGTCGCCAGAAACGACGTCAGGAACTGATCCGAGAGGTGGTTGTGGAACGGAATCGACGGCTGGTTGGCGATGCCGACGCAGGTGAGCGTGTTCTGTACCGTCCGCGCGCGATCCCCCCTCGCGTCGAACTCGGCGTCGATCGCCTCCCTGACGAACGACTCCGGCTCCACGTCGAACGACGTTCGCTCGGCGAGTTCGAGGCTGGCATCGCGGCTGTAGCCGAACTTTCCGAGCAGCGACTCGATCGGGTCCGGATCGGGGTCGAGTCGGGAGACCGGGACGCGTTTGCCGAAGACGTCGACGCTGTCTTGTGCGGTGAAGTGACCTCGGAAGAACGTATCACAGAGGAGTCCGTGATACATCGTGTCGACGTCCATCTCGTCGGTGTAGCCCGCGTGATGGATGTGCAACGATTCCTTGATCCCCTGCGAGTACCGGATCTTCGACTCGTCGGCGCGAAGATAGCGCTCGTCCGGCGGAAACGCGGTGTGGCTCGCGCCGTACTGCTCGGCGAGTCGTTTCGCTCCCTGTACCTCCTGTGCGTCCGGCGAGCCGACCGTATAGCTGTGGTCGATATCGGCCACCTGCGAGAGGATGATCCGCGAATCGTACCCCGCCGAGAGGAGCACCCCTTTTTCCCCCGGAAGCGCCGACCGCCGTCGAAGCGCGCGCTCGAGACGCTCGGCGAGTTCGGTCGCGTAGTCGAACTCTTGTGGCTGATAGACGAACCGGTCGAGCGAGTCGACCGAATCAACCGTCAGCGCACTGTCTATCGGGAGCCGGCTCAGTTCGCCCACGCCGGTTTTCTCCCCGAGAGTCACGCCAAGATGTAAGAACTCGAGGATGCCGTTTCGGTCGAGCGTCGGGTCCGCGACGGGACGGCTGACCTCGGCGGGGTCGGTGCCGAAGACGCGAACGCCGGGATCGTCGGTGTAGAAACACTCCCGGGAGCGGACCACGTCGGTCGCGACGATCGCTTCGTCGGCGGCCGCGGAGTCGAGCACGGCGACGTACGAGCCGTTGAGTTCCGAGAGCGCCTCGCGGCCGTCCGCCTCGTAGCGCTCGAGGAGCCACTGTGCGGCGTTCGAGGCGTCGCCGGGGACGTACACTTCTCCCCAGATGACGCAGTAGCCGTCGTCGCCGGCGTATCGCGCGCTCCAGCCGTGAGTTCCGAGGTCGGAGTCCCTGATCCCGACCGTAATAGTCGAGCCAGCGAGCACCTCGTCGAACTCGTCGCTGGATCTGAATCGGTCGAACGTCTCGATACTCCCGAACACGCCGAAGAGCTCCCTATTCATCGTCGAAGATCACTGTATTGTCGACGCACGAAAGACGACCGATCGAACGAACTGGTCGTCACGCACGTACGCCTGATTGGTCCCACCTCCGGCCCTGCGGTCGTTAACTATGCCATTGTTAAGCCTCGAGACGGTCGCACGGCGGTGATCTGAACGATGGGTGATTGGGACTATCGTCTCTATAATAATGGGATCACTGTCGATACCTTCGACTCGTCTATGACATCCGACCGACCGACGCGGCGACGAATCCTCGCACTGTCCGGTGCAACCGCGGCCGCTGGTCTCGCGGGGTGTACCGATCGCCTCGAGTCGCTCACTGGCAGCTCCGACGGTGACGACTCCTCGGAGGAGGGAGAAACCACCGAGCGTGCGGCGGCGCTCGCGGACGGCGTTCCGTCGCTCGAGACCGAGTACAACAGCCGCGAACAGTACCGGCAGCCGGGAGCGTCCTTCGATGACTTCGAGGACCTCGACGAGTGGGAGGTCGTCCAGGGCTCCGGGGAGGCGGACGAGGAGGTCGTCTTCGACGGCGATCAGAGCTTCAAACTGGAGTCCGACGGCAGCGAGAACGTCGTCGCCCAACGAGATCTCAGCGGCGAGGACCTCTCCGAGACGGACCTCTCCTTTGCGATCCGGACGACGACGCCACAGAACATCACGATCAATCTGCGTCTCGTCGACCAGTTCGGTAGCGAGCGCGTGTACTCGCTCCGCGAAATCACGTACCGCGAGCCAGACGTCGGCTGGTTCCGCACGAGCCCCGGCGTCTTCCAGCAGAGCGAGTACGAGCCCGCGATGGATTCGCTCGACCGACTCGAGATTCAGGTCCTCCACTCGATGGACGAGGCGGAGGTCTGGATCGACGACCTCCGTACTCACGAGAAGCCCGATCAGGGCTACGTCATGCTGGTCTGGGACGACGGCACTAACGACTACTACGAGACGGCCTCGCCGCTGCACGACGAGTACGGGTTCCGAACCGTTCAGGCGCCGGTTCCGCGGTGGACCGAACAGGGCCGCGACGGCGTCATGTCGGTCTCGGAGCTCCAGGAGCGCCAGGAGGAGGGCGACCAGATCGTCGTCCACGGGACGCACACGCCCATTCACGAGTACGACGACGACGAGGAGATCGAGAACCGGCTCCGAAACGACAAACAGTGGTTCATTAACAACGAGTTCGAGGGCGCCGACTACATCGTCTACCCGCACAACAGCTACGACCGCTCGAGCCTCGAGCAGAAGACCAAGTACCAATACTGCGGCGGCTTCAACCAGGCGGGCAACGTCAACACGACGAGCGTCTACGGCTTCGATCCGCTGGCGCTACCCCGAACCATCGGCCACGACATCGACATCTCGAAGCGCTGTGTCGATCTCGCCGCCGAACACAACCAGTGTACGATCCTCAACTTCCACGAGTTCGAGGCGAACAACACGATGCCGGAAGACGACTACGCGGACCTCCTCGAGTACATCGACGACGCGGACGTCGAGGTCATCACGTTCGACGACCTGTGGGAGCTGCGGACCGAACAGCACTACGAATAGCGCTCCACGTCAGCCGAAGCCGTAGCGTGCGTCCCGTCGCTCAGTACCGAATCTGATCCGTTCTTCGCGTGCCACCGATTCGCTGCTACCGCAGTCGTCGTCCCGAAAGTACCGTTCGTCTCCTTTCGTCCCGTTTCGTCGACAGCGCAGCGACCATGGGACATAGCCAGGTGCGGACGACCGATCAACTCGCCGAGAGCGTAATCTCCTCCGTAGCAGTCGCCCCTGTATCGTCGGTTACGCGCAAGACGACCGAGTGGTCGCCGTTCGCACTGATCGTCACCTCGAGCGTCTCACCGGTCGCGTCGAAGCAGCCATCGTTGCCGACGTCCCACTCGTAGCAGGCGATTTCACCGTCCGGCACGCACGAATGCGAGCCGTCGAGGACGATCGTCTGGCCGGACTCGAGGGACAGTTCGTCGGCGTCGCTCGGATCGGTCGTGATCGTCGCGGTTAGCGAGTCACGGTCCGGCGTGTCGGTCTCGTCGTCCGGCGCGTCGTCCGCTTCGTCCGGCGTTTCGTCGTCGGGCTGTTCTTCGATCGTTTCGTCCGAGTCGTCCGCTTCGTCCGGGGACTCGCCGTCCGCGTCGTCCGCCGGCTCCTCGGCGGGATCGTCAGGAACGTGGCCGTTGTCGGGCACCTCCTCGGGGAACAACTCGTCTTCGACGAGTCGCTCGGCGATCACCGAGTGCCACCGAACGCGGGCCTCGAGGTCGATATCGGTCGACAGCGTCTCGACGAGGTACGCGTCGGCGTCCAGGTCTCGAGCCGCCTTGTGGACGAGAAGCCCCTGCGGATCGTTGTTGGGCCCGGAGAACCGACCGGTCTGGAACGCGAGGTCGGGATCATCAACGTGGTTCTGCGTGACGTAGTCGGCGGCGTCAGCCGCTTCGGCCGAGGTGGCGTCGCCGTCCGAGTGGAAAATCGCCTGTCCGACGCCGTCGACGGGGTCGCCGGCGTAGATACCCGTCGACTCGTGGAGATCGAGGACCACGTCGGGGTCAGACTCGGCGATGACGTCCCAGAGCGCCCGCGCGAGTTCCGTCTCCGGCTCGGTGCCTTCGTGGAACTGCCGATTCAGGTCGATACCCTCCTCGCCCGTCCGCGTTCCGCGATCGACCGCGACGGCGTTCGCCTCCGGAACCGTGACGAGCGTCCCGGCGTCGATCGTCCAGTCGGCGATCTCGTCCGCGGCGACGTAGCCGGCGACCTCGTTGCCGTGAACGCCGCCGACGACGACGACCGTGGGTCCGTCCGCTTGCGCGGTCGTGACGTGTACCGTCGTCTCGTGGGCCGTCCCCTCGAGTAGTTCGAACGACTCCCGTGAGACCCCCTCGTCGGTCTCGCTGCTCGCCGTGGTGGCGCCGATACCCGCGAGGACGGCACCGGCCGTAAGTGACAGTGCTGTTCGTCGTGAGAGTGAGTTCCGTTGCATCCGATCTCCCCTTCGAGAGAACCGATATTTACTATCGCGAGACTAACTCACGAATACATCTATTATCGCGCTCGCAATGGTTGTCGCGACGACGCGATCCATCGTTCCGGAGCAGTAAACGGTCCGGCAACCGACACGCTATCGGCCGGTCTACAGGCGGCGCAGGTCGAGGCCATTCACCGGACGCCGTGTCGCTCGTAGAACCGCCTGACTCGGTTGTCCGCCAGCAGCGGACCGTGGACCTGAATCGACTTGAGCCCGGGGTAGCTGTTCGCTTCGATCACCGAGAACTCGCCGTCGTCGCCCGTGACGATGACGTCCCAGCCGACGTAGGGAACGAACGAACAGGCGTCCGCCATCTCGAGAACTCGCTCGCGGATCTCGCTCCAGCCGGGAATGTGGGCGCCCTCGACGGGCGTTTTCGTCTCGGGATGGACCGCGTGCCACTCGAGGTCGCCGTCGCCGGGAGGTTGCACACCGGGGCCGAGTTCGCCCGTCTCGAGGTCGATCTCCGCGGAGAGACCACCCTGCGTGAAGTTGTCCAGCGGCGCGGACGCTGCCGTCCCGATCCGCTGGATCGCCGCGGCGATGAACGGCTCGTTCCGCTCCTCGTCGTACATCGTGATGATCCGGATGGTGTTCGGCGTCTCCGCGTAGAGGCCGTCCGCAAACGAGCCCTGTTCGACGTACTCACAGACGAGGTACTCCTCGAGGTCCGAGACCAGCGATCTGAACTCGGCCTCGGCGTAGCGGTCGCCGTTCACCCGGTAACCGTCGTCCGTGCGCTCACACAGGAGGACGTTGTTCCCGCCACCGCCGCGGACCCACTTGAGCACCAGTCGGTCGTCGCGCTCGAGCCGTTCGACGACGCGCTGGGCGGCGTTGCGGGGTTCCGCGGACGAGTGCAGATCAGGACGGTTCGAGTCCTGCCGCTCGGTATCGCCGGCATTCCGACGCTCGGCAGCCCCTCGTGAATCGGTTTCGCCCTCTCCCTCGCTTTCGGTCGGGACGACCGCGCCACCGTCGGTCACCTCGCGTCGGCTATCGCTCCCGTCGACGCTGTGGAACGAACCGTTGCGGATCATGCCGTAGACGCCCATTCGGTGGTCGTCGAACGGCTGCATCACGCGGTGGAAGAGGAGTTTGTTCGACAGCGCGACCGACCACGTTCCGTTGATCTGTTTCGTACGGACGAATCGCCGATAGTCGTTCAGGTAGTCCCGATACGTCGACTCGTCGAGGTCGTAGACGGCGTCGGAGCGGCTCAGAAAGCCCCGCCGCCAGAGCCAGAGCCGACGCCGAATCGACGGCGAGGCGGCCGACTCGCGTTCGGTCGCAGCGAGGTCTTGCAGCCCCCTGGCCGTGTGGTAGAGTGTTCTAACGTTCACGACTCGTCCTGCCAGAGAGACGGAGTTAGTTATCGATTCGGCAAGACCGTTGCAGGCTCGAGAGCGAACGCCGTATCGTTTCAGTCAGCAAAACAACGGATACTACGTCATTCTCTCGTTCCTGTACGTACTCGCATCGGTAAGACGAACGTTAGTCGGTGAAGACACGGCGAGCGATCGCACCCTGCGTCAGGACGATCGCAATCAGAACGAATGCGACCGTCGCAACGATCGGCACCGGCCGACGTCGAACGCCGACGCCGGCGGTCCAGCAAAGTCCCGGATACTGCCGCCGCGACGGCGCAGCCTGTCGGAGGTGCCAGAGGCCGCGGAGGAGTCGCCCCTCCGAGAAGTAACACTTCGCGAGGATCAGCTGGTGGCTCGAGCGAATCTCGTACCCCTCGCTCTCGAAGCGCTCGACCGTCTCGTCGTACATCGACAGATACTGTTCGTCGGCGTTTTTGATGACGTCCGCCGGCGGGATCGCCGTCTCCTCGCGGATGACCAGTTCTTCGTCGACGTACGCGAGGTTGCCCACCTCGAGCACCCGGAGACAGAACTCGGGGTCCTGAAACCGATCGAGCTGTTCGTCGAACCCGCCGATCTCGCGGGCGACGTCGGTTCGAACGAGCAGCGTCGAGCCGGCGCCCGGCTGGACGTTGTCCGCCAGGATTTCGCCGATCAGCTCCTCGCCGCCTTCCATCGCTGGCCGGTCGTCCCCGCGGGCGAGGACGGTTGCGGCCGTCGATCGGAACCAGCCGTCCGTTCCCGACAGCTCGAACGCCGCGTCGCAGTAGACGCCGACCCAGTCGTCCGAGCGGTCCTCGAGGGTCTCGAGCTGTCGCTCGAGTTTCTCGGAGCGCCACTCGTCGTCGGAGTCGAGGAAGGCGACGTACTCGCCGCGGGCGTGGTCGATCCCCGTATTCCTGGCGACGTTCGCCCCCTGGTTGGTCGCGTGGACGACCGGCCGAACCCGCGGATCGTCGTACTCGGCGAGCACCGAGGCGGTGTCGTCCGTCGAACCGTCGTCGACGACGACGACCTCGAGGTCGTCGACCGTCTGTGCGAGCGCGCTGTCGATCGCCCGTGGAAGCGTCCGTGCTCTGTTGTACGTCGGGATGATGACGCTAACGCGAGTCATTTTCCGGTTCTAGCCGTTCGCGTCGCATTATTATCGAGTCGATAAACGCCGCGACGGAGTTTCGGTCGATCTCACGAGCCGACCGATTATCGCAACGGACGTGTGGCGAGACTGTCCGAACGACGCGGACCGGCGCGTTGCGGGTCTAACAACTCTATAAGAAAGACCGAACGGTTCGTCGACCGGATCAATGACGAATCGAAACCGACGATCGTTCGTGACTGCCGTCGGCACGGCCGGGGCAATCGGTCTCGCCGGCTGTCTCTCGACCGTCCGCGAGTGGCGCGACGATGGCGGCGAGCCGTCAGCCGAAGCACGGACTCCCGACGAGGACGACGGTGACGACGCCCTCGACCTCCCGGGTGAGACGATCGAGGACTTCGAGGATCTCGACGGTTGGGCGGCGATGATCGACGCCGGCGACCTCGAGGCCGAGACGGACGACCCCTACGCAGGGTCGCAGTCGGCTCGCCTCACGGCGGCCGACGGAACCGACCGAGCGGCCATCTATCAGGTGCGCTCCGGCGGCACGGATCTGTCCGAACGCAACCTCTCGCTGGCCGTCAACTTCACCGGCCGCGATCAGCTTCACCTCACCCTCGAGTTGCGCGCGCCGAACTCGCGGAACGCGTACGCGATGGATCGTACCCTCACCGGGCCGACCGACCGCTGGGTGCGCGTCGACTTCGGTACCAGCGAGATCGATGGCGATCCGGATCTCACGGACGTCCGCGAGATCCGCCTGACGGCTCGCCGACGGGGCGATCAGTCCGGCTCGATCGACTGTCGGATCGACGACCTCCGGGCCGTCGATCGACCCGAGACGGGGAACGTAATGTTGCTGTTCGACGGCACGCTCGAGAGCCACTACGAGCACGCGCTCGAGCCGATGTCGGACTACGACTTCGCCGGCGTCGAGGCCGTAATCTACGAGGCGCTGGGCGAGTCCGACCGGCTCACGGTCGGCCAGCTCGAGGAGTTAGACGACGCCGGCTGGGACATGGCGGCGCGACCGCGAACCGGCGCGCAGTTCCTCCACGACTACTCGCCGGAGGAACAGGAGGGCGCGATCCGGCGAACGAAGGCGTTCCTCGAGAGTCGCGGCTTCGAGGACGGCGCGAGACACTTCGTCACGCCGCGGAACGTCCTCGGTCCGGAGACGATCGACCTCGTTCGGGAGTACCACGAGCAGGCGTTCCGCTACGGCGGCGGCCCGAACGCCCTCCCGCTGACGGACCCACATAACGTCGGCGTCTTCTCCGGGGCCGACGGCGAGACGACGAAACGGTACGTCGATCGGGCCGCCGAGTACGGCCAGCTTGCCGTCTTGCATTTCGAACACATCGGTGAGGACGGACTGTCGACGGACGACTTCGAGGATCTCCTCGAGCACATCGACGACGCCGACGTCGAGGTCGTAACCGCCTCGGAGCTGCTGGAGGGGAGCTGATGTACCGAGACGCGAGCGTCGGCGTCGTGATGCCCGCCTACAACGAGGAGGGGTTCGTCGGCGACGTGATTCGCGAGATGCCCGACTACGTCGACCGGATCTACGCCATCGACGATCAGTCGACCGACGGCACCTGGGACGAGATCCTCGAGGCGGCCCGAGCGGACGCGGGTTCCGACGGGGCATCCGAATCCAGGGAGGACGCACAACTCGTCGCCGACGGCGGATTCGCGGGAGACCGAGCGGCCCACGACGGCGGCGTCTCCGCGCTCGCCAAACGGGCGTCGGTACGCGATCCGATCGGTCGCGTCGTCCCGATTCAACACCGCGAGAACCTCGGTGCCGGCGGGGCGATCAAGACCGGCTACCTCGCGGCCCTCGAGGACGCCGTGGACGCGACGGTCACCGTCGACGCGGACGGACAGATGGATCTCTCCCAGATGACCCGGCTCCTCGATCCGCTCGTCGAGGGCAGAGCCGACTACGCGAAGGGGAACCGACTCCTCTCGGCGGAGTATCGGGCCGCGATGCCGCGATTTCGGTTCGTCGGCAACGCGATTCTCACCTTTCTGACGAAGATCGCCTCCGGCTACTGGAAGACGATGGACCCCCAGAACGGCTACACGGCCATCTCGAACGACGCGCTCGAAGCGGTCGATCTCGAGAACCTCTACGAGTACTACGGCTACTGCAACGACCTGCTGGTGAAGTTAAACGTCCACGACATGCGCGTCGCCGACGTCGCGATGCCGGCCGTCTACGGCGACGAGGAGTCGAGCATCCAGTACTCCAGCTACATCCCGAAGGTCTCGACGATGCTGCTCCAGAACTTCTTCTGGCGGCTGCAGACGAAGTACCTCGTGCTGGATTTCCACCCGCTTGCGTTGTTCTACCTCGTGGGCGCCGGACTGGCCGGCGCGGGGGTCCTCGCCGTCGGCACGGCGCTACTCGCCGCGGTCTCGAGTCTCGGTACGCTGGTTGGGGGATCGACGACCGTGCTCCTGCTCGTCGCCGGGGTCGCGTTCCTGCTGTTCGCGATGGTGTTCGACATGGCCGAGAGCGAGCACCTCGAGACGCAGGTACAGTAGCGAACCAGCGGGTCGCAGTCGGCTGGAGTTTCGTTTTAGAACGCATCCGAACGCACTGACGGGCACGTACTATCGTGAAGCGAAGGGGAATCGTGGACTGCCAGTTCGTTGCTGACGTTCTCGGTGGCGAACGCACCCAACCAGATTCTCGGAGACAGGAGCTGACAGTCTGCGCCCCCAATTTAGTCCATCGGGTTGCGGATTAGCTGACCGTGCTCGACCTTCATGCAGCGGTCCTGAACAACATCGACGCCAGCGGCTTCGGCCGCTCGTGCCGCCTCGTCGTTCCGAATTCCTGCCTGCATCCATATCGCTTTGACGTCGTCACGATCCAGCGCCTCCGCGACGATCTCCGGGACTTCCTCGCTCGGCCGAAAGATCTCGACGATGTCGATGGGGGACGCGACGTCGGGTAATGAGTCGGCGGCCTGTTCGCCGAAAATCTCGGTCGCAGTCGGATTGATCGGTCGTATTTCGTAACCGTGGCGCTGGAGATACGCCGGTACGATGTGTGCGGCCTTTTCGTGCGACGTCGAGGCCCCGACGACTGCGACGCGGTCGTATTCGAGGATTCGGCGGAGCTCGTCCGGGGTTTCGACTGGCATACGTAGTGTAGTGCAACGCCGAGAATCAGTGTTACGCAGGCAACTACACAATATTTGTTAACACGCCGCAACCCTTGTATCTCGCGAAAGCGTCGATCCCCGTAGCGAACACAATGGAAGAAGACATTCACCAGTACTCCGGCGAGGACATCGTCGTCGAGTACGACGTCAATCGCTGCATTCATGCCAAGGAGTGCGTACGCGGACTGCCAGCGGTGTTCGATCCCGACAAGCGACCGTGGATCGAGCCCGACGAGGCTGCCGTCGAGGAGCTTATGTCCGTGATCATGGCGTGTCCGACGGGCGCCCTGCAGTTCGACCATCCTGACGCCGAGTACGAGGAACCGGTTCCGGAGCGGAACACAGTCACGGTCGTTCCGGACGGACCGCTGTACCTGTCGGGCGACGTCGAGATCACCGCCCCCGACGAGACGGTTTTACTCGAGGATACGCGAGTTGCACTCTGTCGCTGTGGCGCATCCTCGAACAAACCCCTCTGTGATAATAGCCACGAGGAAGTCGACTTCGAAGCGGCTGGAACGGTCTCGGGCGACGAACCGACTGCGGACCATCCCGACGCAGATGGGACCGTACGGGTGACGCCGGTACCCGATGGACCACTTCGTATCGAAGGACGATTCGAAATGCGGGGGCAGGACGGCGGGGCGAAATCGTGCGATAGCGGTGCCTCACTGTGCCGGTGTGGGGGTTCACAGGAGAAACCAGACTGTGACGGTACGCACGGGAAGATCGGGTTCTCGAGCGACGTGTCTCCCGACTAGTTCGGCAGCGAAAACGCGTACCGGTACCCGTTCAACGGTCGGGTACGAACACCGTCTTCCAGGCCGCTGATGGGGCGGCCGACGTCCACCACGCGACGATTCGGTGCGCCAAACAGCTCTTCGATGACAGCTCCCTCGAGATGGATGCCGTCCCAGCCGTCGTGAATTCGACGGCCACTAGGAAGTCGCCACCGTGGTGTAGCGCACGAAAAACGCTGGCTTCCGGCGCCGATCCTGACTTCTAACTATTGATAGGGCGACAGGAGTGTGCCGTGGGTGCGAGGAGAAAGACCCGTCCGTTAGAGCGGGGAGGATGTCAACAGGTTCGCTACGTGGAACGAACACGTAACCGCGTGAGGGTCGCGGATGAGCCGCCCGAACCGCCATCCTCGAGTCGATTGCTCGCAACTCTCGAGTCGGAACGATCTGCGTGACACTCTCGACCGTCGACGGACGGCCGAACACCTTCTCGAGAAAACCTCCCTCCTTCAGGGCACGACTAACAGCGCGTCCGCTTCCAGCACCCCCAGCGCGAGCCCCGAGACGAGCAGCGACAGCCCGGCGAGAAACAGCAGGTGCTGGTACCAACTCCGCGGCTGGCCGTCGCCGTCGCTCTCGAGTCGCTCCTGGACCGACGCGGCTCTCGAGCCGAGCGGATCGGGGAAGATCGAGAGCACCTCGAACGGCTCCGCCGGGTCAAGCGCGCCGACGAGGAGCGCGAAGGCGACGAAGATGGCAAAGCCGACGGGCGGGACGATCGCGAGGGCGAGCCATGGACTCGAGATCGCCGTCGCGAGGGCGACGATGGGGGCGCCAGCGAGGACGGTCGTCAACGCCACCCGACCGATTCGGGCGTCCGCGAGCGGATCGAAGCCGACGATTCGGGCGCTCCAGCAGTGGAAGACGAACATCGTCCCGTACCCGACGCTAGTTGCGACGGCCGCGCCGTGCATCCCGTAGCGCGGGATGAGCGCGACGTTGAGGACGACGTTGATCAGGGCCGCCGCGCCGGTGGCCGCGACCGGGTACCGAAGCGTTCCCTCTCCCTGTGAAATCGCCAGAATCGGCCGTGCGAGCGCGAAGCCGAGCGCACCGGGGAGCAACAATAGGAGCGGAGCGATCGCCGGCGTCGCCTCCGAACCGAAGTAGATCGGCACGGCCACGTCGGCCAGCGCCGCGAGCCCGACCGCCATGACGGCCGTCAACAGGAACGTGTACCGCGTCGCCTTCGACGCGAGTTCCGAAATCTTCCGATGGCGGTTCTGCGACCAGAGTTCGGAGGTCGAGTGGACGAAGACGGTTTGGATCGCCAGCGGAACGAACCAGAGGAACTCGGCGAGCACCAGCGCCGCCCGGTAGTTCCCCACGTCCGCGCTCTCCCGGAAGTGCTGGAGCATCACGATATCGATGTGATAGAGCGACATCAGCAGGAAGACGAGGATAATGCTCATCGAGTTGAACGTGAGCATCTCCGTGCGCGGGAACCGTTCCGTCGGTTTGCTGTAGATGCACGACAGCGAGATCCGACGATGGACGATGATCAGTCCGGCGACGGCGACGAGCAGGCTCGCGGCCAGGTGGCCCGCGAGCGCACCCATCACGCCGAACACGTACGCCAGCGGAAGCGCGACGGCGACGAACCCGACCTTGTCGAGAATCTTCAGCGGCTCGGAGTATCGCTCGAGACCGAACCCCATGAGCGTCTTTCGGGCATAGTCGCGAAACTGCGCCGTCACGACGAGGACGGCGAGGACGTAGAAGTAGATCGTGAACTCCTCACCGAAGGCGAAGCTGACGACGTTGAACTGCGCGGCGAGGACCAGCAACACAGCACCGACGGCGGCGAGACCGACCGCCAGCCGGAAGTAGAAGCCGACGACGTGCTCGCTCCAGTTCGTCGCGTTGCGGTCCTCGGCGAGGAACTTCCGGACGCCGTCGGTAATTCCGGAACTGACGAAGATCATGTAGATCGCGAAGACGGACATCAAGAAGGCGTAGTCGCCGTAGCCCGACGCACCGAGAAACCGGTACAGCAGCGGCGTCGAGAGTGCGGTGAGGACGAGTACGACGACCTTCGCGCTGACGACCGAGAAGACGCCGCTCGCGATGCTTCGGTTCACGCGTTCCCCCGGGAGCGTTCGGACCGAGAGTCGGCGGCCCCCCTCGCC
Source organism: Natronorubrum amylolyticum (assembly GCF_052040145.1). Taxonomy (NCBI): domain Archaea; kingdom Methanobacteriati; phylum Methanobacteriota; class Halobacteria; order Halobacteriales; family Natrialbaceae; genus Natronorubrum; species Natronorubrum amylolyticum. The sequence continues at coordinate 569,158 of NZ_JBPPFW010000001.1, read as the reverse complement.
GACGGTCGTTCTGCGTCCACCGTGCTCACAGTGTCAGAACGGTGGCGACTGCGAGGCGTTATTATACGGGTGTTAAAAGCCCTCTCGAGACCGTTACGAGCGATCCCGGCCGATCAGTATCGAGTTAGGCGTGGTTGTTTTCCCAGGTCGTGACGCCGTTCGCGCCGAGGTTACGGATGCCGTCGGCCAGACGATTCTTCTTGAACGTCGGGTTCTCCGCGGACGCGTAGAGGCAGACGGCCTCGTTGTCGCCCGACGACTCGAGGACGGAGTCGCGCACGAGCGTGTCGCTGCCGAGGCCGACGTAGGGATACTGGCTGGCGCGCAGGGTACTCCGGTAGACGGTCAGGTCGCTGCCCGTGTTGACGATCGCGTTCCGATCGACGCCGTCGCGACCGGGCTGGCTGATGTCGACGTGGCTGAACCGGCAGTTGTCTCGCTCGCAGCGAATGCCATCTCGGAAGCCGCCGTCGTCGCCCGCCGCCCCCGAAATCGAGAGCTGTTCGGCGACTACCGGTTCGGTTCTGTCGCTGTTGCGGATCCACAGCGGATAGCCGCCCGCCGTGTCGTGACTGATCTCGGTGGACGCGATCACGGTCTCTCCGCAGTCCGGCGAGAGGACGATGCCGTGATTGACGTCCGAACCGCGCAGTTCGACTCTCGTGTTCTCGATCCGGGCGCTCTCACAGGAGTTCATCACCGAAATCGCGTGACTGGTCGGTTTCGGCGAGGAGATTTCGACGGCGGCGCCGTGAATCTTCACGTTCTTCCCGTTCTCGACCCGAATTCCGCGCTGCGTTTTGTCTTCCGGACGCGTGTCGTCGACGTTGACTGTCGGCCACCGAATCTCGCTGCCCTGTCCGCCGACGCGGACGTTCGCGCCGTTACTGTTCTCGTAGAGCCCACCGTGGACGATGATCGTTCCGTCACCGCCCGCCGCGTACAGGCCGTTGTTCGGGAAGGGACCGAGCCAGCAGCGTCTGAACTCGAGCGTGCCCGCGTTCTGATTGGCCTCGATACCGATGGGACCGCGCCAGCGGTTGCCGGCGTTGGGCGTATTGTTGACCCAGGCGGCGCCGTCCGGCGCACGGAACCGTTCGACGATGCCCCAGCCGTCGGGATCGGTGACGTTGAACAGTCCGGGACCCCACGTTCCGCTGTCGTGTTCGCCGTAGACGGTCACGTCGCGCACCTCGAGTCGGTCGGCGTTAGCCTCGATGACTCTGATCCCCGTGTCAGGAGCGCGCTGATCGACGTCGAACCCCTCGAACCTGAGGTGACCGCCGGGTCTGTAGGAAACGCCGAGTCGAAACAGTCTGTACCGCGGGCCGGCGAAGTCGTGATAGTTCGCCGGGACCAGCGTCGCATTGTCGCCCACGACTCCGAAGTTGTCGAACCCGGTGAACCGGAACTGTTTGTCCATGTAGTACCGCCCCTCCGGGAACACGAGCAGCGTGTCGTCCGCTCGTAGGTCCTCGAGGACGGGGGTGATCGATTCCTCGCCAGTGTTGTCTGCACCTGCGTCGACGACGTCGACGACGTTCCGGTAGTCGTCCTCGTACTGACCGTACGGTTCAGCGGTCGCTCCGGCGGTCGACGTCAAACCGATTCCAGCGGCCCCGGTGGCCGCAACACCACGTAAAAACGTTCGTCGTGTTCGGGAATCTCTCGATTCGTGACCGTCATCCCAACGGGCAAACCGAGTTCGCAGAGAATCCTTCCGATTCGAACGCTGCATACCACTTCGTTCCGACATTGATAGTCATTCGTTTTGAGTAATGACGGGGTCCAGTATCTATGGATTCGGATAGCAAGCTTTTAAGTTCGAAATCGAATCTCGAGTTTATCATCCGTGAGACATTAACAACTACTACAGACGATTTCACCTCGCACAAGTGGCGGATACAGATCCGGAAGCACTCGAATTCGTGCGTATACGGGTGCTGATTTATCACCTAGCTAAGAGTACAGTTGTTGGTCGCCGGTACGAATATGGGTACGGGCCCACCCTATGGGATACGTTCGTGGTCGGCCGACGACCGACGAACGGAGTTACCCAGTAGGATGGAACCCTATCGGCACGGTCGAAACCGACGGGGCCAGCAGGTCGGTGAACGCGTCGTAGTCATCGTCGCGGCTACTCTCGATGGGATCTGCACGGACACCGACGAGAGGCGGTACGTCAGCGACACGACCCACAGAACGCCGTTCGTCGGTCTGCGTAGCCACCTCGAGCACAACGCCTCCGAGGCAGATATCGACGTTCGATCGGTCGAGGAGTACGACACGTCGAACGTCGTGCTACCGCTGGGCTGTGAGAGTCTCGATGTGACGCAGACTTCGGGTGTCCCCAGTGTACGGCCTATACGGCAACGGACAGGAGTAGTGGCTTCGAAAATCGACGCGTTCCGCAGCGGTAGCCGTGGGAAGCCGTCAGGCCCAGTTGGTCGGTGTCCGATCGTTCTCGAGCGTAGCGGCGATCAACTCGGAAACGGCGCGTCGGAGTCGTTGGGAGACCGCCGAGTCCGAAATCTCGAGTCGTTCGGCGAGTCCGTCCTGGGTGATTCCGCGTGGAATGTCGTAGTAGCCGGCGTAGTACGCCATGAGGAGAATTTCGTGTTGTTGCTCGGTCAGGAAGTAGGTCCCATTGTCGGAGACCGAGAGGTCGTACAGCTGCGTGACCCGAAACGAAACGCCGCGGTCGCGACTCCACGTTCGGAACGCGGTCAGCGCGTCACGGTCCGGTAGATGCACCCGTGCGATCCAGCCCCGTTCGGCGCTCGTCATCGTAAACACGAAGAGCCCGCTCTCCGCACACCGGTCGGGAACGATTTCGACGTCGGTCTCGACCGTCACACGGTAGATCGACCGATTCTCGAACGTCGCGACTCGCACCGGGTTCGAGACCGTGGGATCTTCGTCCATCGCTCGCTCGAGGGGTCCATACTCGTCGCTAAAGACGGAGAAGAACTGCAGTGTTCGATCAGCAGTCGTCGCCTCGTACTCGTATCTGATCGTTACGTCGGGATAGTGCGCTATCGTCGGGGCCAACGCGAGGTCGTCGTGAACGAGGTGGACTTCGGCGATAAATCCCATACTAGCCGTATCATCTGCGATTCGACGGACGACCCATACTTATAGAGCGTGTAACTACCCGTTGCAGCGGTTGAAACTGTTCACGAGCGGAGTGTAGCGTCAGTTCAGGTAGCCCTCGTCGCAGCGGAACTCGTAGCCGTCGTGCGGCCCAGAACCTGATTGCTGACACGGAAGGCGACGTCTGGTCTACACGGTTCGATCCCGTCCGGATCACGGAGATGCTGCAATCGCGTCCTCGAGGATCGCCACGGCGTCAGTAGTCAACTGCTCGGCTCGAGATTCCGCTCGCGCTTCGACCGTGATCCGGACGACCGGCTGGGTGCCGCTCGCTCGCAGCAGGATCCAGCCGTCGCCGACGTCGGCGTAGACGCCGTCGATCGTGCTGATGTCCGTGTACCGATCGCAGACCCGCTCCCGAACTCGATCCATCACGGCCGCTTTCGCCGTGACTTCGACCGATCGTCGGTGGATGGGGTACGTTTCGACGTCCGCGACGAGCGAGGAGAGCGGTCCACGGTCGGCCACGAGTTCGACGAGTTTGCACGCGGCCAGCGGGCCGTCCGGGCACAGCGTCTCCGTCGGCCAGATCCACGCGCCGCTGGGCTCGCCGCCGAAGACGACGTCCGGACGCCTCGCACGGTCGGCGACGAAAACGTCGCCGACTCGCGATCGACTCACGGACGCACCGACCGCCGCGAGCGCGTCGTCGACGACCATACTGGTATCCACCGGTGCCGCAACGACGTCGCCGTCGGTCGCGACGTCGCATGCGAACAGCGCCATGAGCGCGTCTTTCGGCACGAACGTCCCGGTGTCGTCGACAGCCAGGGTTCGGTCTGCGTCGCCATCGTGGGCGATTCCGACGTCCGCATCGGTCGCCTCCACGAGCGACGAGAGCGCCGAGAGGGTCTCTCGAGTCGATTGATCGTCGGTGGCGCTCGGCCGACCTGGGAACCGTCCATCTCGGTGGCCGTTCACCGTGACGACGTCACAGCCGAGGTCGGCGAGCACGCGGGCGGTGATCCCACCCGTCCCGTTTCCGACGTCGAGAGCGACGGTCGGCGGATCGTCGATCGAGACGGCGTCTCGCAGTGCAGTCGCGTGTCGATCAGGTGCATCGTCGAGGGACTCGATCGACCCGTACTCGTTCCAGGCGCCGAGATCGTACTCGTCTCGCTCGATTCGCGTCGCGATCGTCTCGCACTGCTCGGGGCCGAACGCCTGTCCAGTTGCGGACCAGAGTTTGAAACCGTTGTCCGGCGCGGGATTGTGCGAGGCCGTCACGACGACTCCTGCGTCCGCGTTCGTCCACGGGACGGCTCTCGCAACCGTCGGCGTCGGAACGACGCCCGCCTCGAGCACGTCCGCGCCACACTCCCGGAGACCGGCGGTCAGTGCGTCGAGTAGCGCGTCGCCGCTCCCCCGAACGTCGCGCCCGACGACGACGCGATCGTAGCCCTCGGACGCGACGGCCCGTCCGACGGAGAGTGCGAGCGCCGTCGTCACGTCGTCGCCGACGGTTCCTCGAATACCGCTGGTTCCGAACATACGCGACCGACCGCCGACGTGCCGATTACTATGCGACCGTTAAGAGACAGCTAGGTACTCAGTCCGTCGTGCTAATACGAGGACGAACGAGTGCCGATGTCTTGCTACGGGCAGCGACTCGCGGTCGTCACCGAACACAGAACAGAAACCGTGCAGACTTCGTTCGAACGCGGCTCGCGGGCACCGGCCCGACGTGTGAAACCGCCCTTCGAATCAGTGGACCGAACGGCCGTCGATGGTGTCGTTCGACGCGAGCGAGTCGGTGATCGTCGTCACGACCGTCGCCAGCGTAAAGAGGCCGACGATGAGCACGGCGAGCGTCAACTCGGGGAGTTGCAACAATCCGGCCATCGTCGCGACCAGCAGTCCGGTGCTCGCACACGCGGACGTCACGTGATAGTCACCGATAGCGCTCGCCACGATCGACCGAGGTGAGCCACGGGTCGAGCTATCGGCACTGTCTGTGGTCTCCTCGAGGTACGGACGGAAGGTCTCGATGCGATCCGTCGACCGAACGATCCCGCGGGATTGGTTGTACTCGACGATCCCCTTCTTGTCGAGTTTCGGGAGGTGGGACTGGTAGAGCGGGATATAGACGCGCTGGCGTTGTGCGGAGGTCAGATTCGCGACGGTCGTATCGTTCTCTTTCGCAGCGACGTACTCGGCGACGTCACTCATTTTGACGGGACCGTCCCTGTTCAACAGGTACGCGATCGCGTCCCGCCGGCGGTTCGTCTGTAGCACGTGGAAGATATCGTCTCGGGAGAGGGGCGACGATCGATCAGACTCGATCGTCTCTGCGGGTTCGTCAGAGCGGCAGCGGTGTTGGTTCGATGTGGAGGTCATGGTCTGCATCCAAAACAGGTTCGTAGATCGTTGTAAAGTTTTTGTTCTAGCCACCGGCTGGATATATTTTGGCCGATAATAAAGAAATAAGGTAGCTTGCGCTGTATCCGATCTAAAACGACCGACAAAGACCGCGATAGCGACAGGACGCGGCGTGGCAGATCGACTCGTCGTATTGCTCTTTCAAGTACTACATTGAGAATGCAACCGACTAAGGAAAAGCGTACTACCAACGTAATTTGGACCGCGTGAGATTCCCAGACATCCACAGTCGACCGATTTCTGTCACCGGGCTCGAGTCACCGAAAGCTGCTACGCACGACGGAGAATCCTGTCACCGGAGTCGGGTAAGCACGCACGCGAGCGGGCTTTGTCGGAGCTACAGGCTGCGTTCCATCTCGTGTTCGCCGCGGTCGTGGGCCGTCGTCTCGAACCCGGCCGACCGGTAGAGATTCATCGCGATACGGTTCGTTCGAGAGACGGTCAGCCAGACGTGGTCGATCCCGTTCGCCGCGCCGTGTCCGAGCAGGCCGCGAATGAGGTGCGTGCCGACTCCCGCCGCTTGATAGGCTGGGCGGACGAAGATCGCCAGTTCGGCCGTGTCGTCGTACGGGATCAGGACGGCGTGTCCGACCACGTCGTCCCGGTGGCGAACGACGGTGTTCAGCCCGTCCTCGAGGAGCCCGTCGATCCACTCGCGCATCCGGGACTCGTCTCGCGGCGGGACACCCTGTGACCTCGAGTCGGCATCGAACTGGGTGTACATCGCTACCAACGGCTCGACATCGCCCGAATAGGTCTCGACGGTACTCGTTCGCCCCTCGCGATCGGTGACCGTCGTCGGCGGGGGCTGGAACGGTGACCGCTGGTCGGAGGACGGAGGCATGTTGAACACTCGAAGGCGGACGGTTCTAAGCGTCACCCGCATTCCCGGCTGATGGGAGATGGAACGACGGGACACGCCTTCTCGGTCACAGTGGCACGGTCCTCGAGGATGCGTGGTGCTCGCGAAACGGTCCGCAATAGAATCGGGTGGGCGGATTCGAACCACGGTCGCAGCGGAGCTGCTCCCTGCTTCGAATCCGCTGGACGTATTTCGCGCTCACGACGTTGTTCGCGCGAAAATAGTCCCGGGCGGATTCGAACCGCGAGGACTCGAATCCTCTCGTCCTCTGGGTTCGAACCGCCGAGGATACCTGCTGCTCACGACGTTGTTCGCAGCAGGATAGTCCCGGGCGGATTCGAACCGCCGTCATAGGCTCCAAAGGCCCATATGATTGGCCACTACACCACGGGACTTCTCACTTCGTTCGAAGCCCCGCGTAGCTCGCAAATCCGTCCGGATTTGCTCACCACCACGGGACTCCTCGTTCATCCTCGAGTACTCGCAGTTCCAGCAGAACTGCGTTCACTTGGGGACTCCAGTTGCGGGATATGAGATGCCCGCACAATAGTGTTACTTTTCGGCTCGAGTCAGCCCCGCCGTCGGCCAGTTCCCCGAACGATACCCACCACTCGAGAACGACCGCCCTCAGTCCGTCCGCGGGATCGACCGTGCGCCGAGACCGAAGGCGACGACGGCCAGCACAGCCAAAATAGCGAAGTTCGCCACTACGGGCTCGAGACCCGCTACGTCAGCAGTCCCGGCCTCGGGGAAGGTTGCCGCCCGAACGCCGCGAGCGAAGTACGTCAGCGGCGAGACGTTCACGAGCGGTTCGAACCAGCCGGGGAGTTGCTCGAGCGAGATGAACGTCTCCGAGAGGAACAGTAGCGGGAGGCCGATGGCGTTGCTCGCGGCGATAGCGCCGTCCTGGGAGTCGGTGTAGCTGCCGAGCATCGCGCCGATGCCGCAGAAACAGACGACACCGACGAGGATGTACGGAACGAGCCACGGCGAGAACGCGATCTCGGCGCCGGTCAGGACGACCACGAGCGCGAGGATGAGCACGCTCGCGAGGCCGATGATGACGGCGTTGACCAGCGTCTGGGCGAGCAGCCACTCGCCGCGAGTCACCGGCGTCGTCGCGAGTTTCTCGAAGCGGTTCCCCTCGCGGTGGCGCGCGACCTCGCTGCCCATCCGTGAGAGTGGCGTGAAAAGGACGACGACGGCGAGATACGCCGGCACGTAGTACGCCGGCGGCTCCGTGAACAACCCCTCGCCGGTCGGATCAGTTCGCACGAGCGCGCCGAAGATGACGATCAGAATCACCGGGAAGAAGAAGGTGAAGAAGACCGCGGTTCGGCGACGGACGAACGAGCGCCAGCCCGCGCTGGTCTCGGCCCGAATGCGACGCAGTCGGCTCACGCCGTCTCACCCGCGTGAGCGATGTCGTCGGCGCCGGCCTCGTCGGCAGCCTCGCCGCCAGCGCTAGCAGTTCGCTCGAGTTCCGTCCGATCCGCGAGCGCGAGGTAGACGTCCTCGAGGTCGGGTTCGGCCCACGAGAGGCCGGTGTACTCGAGGCCGCGATCCTCGAGGTAGTCGACGACCGTACCGATCGCCGCCGGTTCGATATCGCGGACGATGATCGCCCCCTCCGAATTTCGATCCCGACGTCGACCCGGTTCCGGTCGGTCGACGGGAAACTCGAGGTCGGCGAACGCGTCGAGAGTTGCGACCGTCTCGATGGTGAGGCGACTCGAGCCGCCGTACTCGCTGATCAGCGCATCTGGCGTCCCGCGAGCGACGAGCGAGCCGTCGGCGAGCAGGCCGACGCGGTCGGCCAGCCGCTCGGCTTCGGCCATGTCGTGGGTGGTGAGGACGACGGTCGTCCCGCCCGCCGCGAGGTCCTCGATCAGCCGCCAGACCGTCCGCCGGCCGGCCGGGTCGATCCCCGTCGTCGGTTCGTCGAGAAAGAGCACGTCGGGGTCGTTGACCAGCGTCGAGCCGACGCAGACGCGGCGTTGCTGGCCGCCCGAGAGCTCTTCGTACCAGGTGTCACCGGTATCCGCGAGGCCGACGTCGGCGAGCACTTCGTCGGGATCCCGTGGGTCGTCGTACAGGCCGGCGTAGTACGAGAGCAGCTCGCGCGCGCTCAGACGATCCGGCGGAGAGAACTCCTGCGGGAGGACCCCGAGGCGGTCCCGGTCGATGTCCGCCGGCGCGTCGCCGAGCACTCGAGCCGATCCCGAGTCGGGATCCGTCGTTCCCGTCAGCGCGCGAACGAGCGTCGTCTTCCCGGCCCCGTTCGGGCCGATCAGTGCGAAGACCTCGCCGCCCGCGACGGAGAGCGATGCCCCCGATAGCGCCACCGTCTCGCCGTAGGTTTTCTCGAGGTCCGTCGCTTCGACCACGGCTTCGGCTTCCATACGGGCCGGTATCGGTCGGTTGCGGGTAAGAAGTTCGATTCGTCACGCCGTCCGTGTTGCGGCTCGGCTCCGCGCTCGATGCGGTGCAGAACGACGCTCGCAGATGAAGACGTCGTCTCGACCGAAGGAGAAATCACGAGAACGTTTATCAGCGTTTGTATCCATATGTACATAAAGGTCTTTCATGAAGAAACTCATCAACGAGTCCGACGATGTCGTCGACGAAATGCTCGAGGGAATGGTTGCCGCTCACGACCTGCGGCGACTCGAGGAGACGGAGGTCGTCGTCCGCGAAGATGCGCCGGTCGAGGGAAAAGTCGGCATCGTCTCCGGCGGTGGGAGCGGCCACGAGCCGACCCACGCCGGCTACATCGGTGACGGGATGCTCGACGGCGCGGCGGCCGGCGCGGTGTTCACCTCGCCGACGGCCGACCAGTTGAGCGAGATGATCCAGGCCTGCGACGGTGGCGAGGGCGTTTTCTGCGTCATCAAAAACTACGAGGGCGACGTGATGAACTTCGAAACCGCCGTCGAGATGGCCGGGATGGAGTCGGACGTCGAAGTCGAGACCGTCGTCGTCGACGACGACGTCGCCGTCGAGGACTCGCTGTACACGTCGGGTCGACGCGGCGTCTGCGGAACGATCTTCGTCCACAAGGTCGCCGGCGCGGCCGCCCACCGTGGTGACGACCTCGAGGAGGTCAAACGCCTCGCCGAGAAGACCAACGATCGCGTCGGGACGATGGGGATGGCCCTGACCTCGTGTGTCACGCCCGAAAAGGGCGAGCCGACGTTCGACCTGGGCGAAGACGAGATCGAACTCGGCATCGGCATCCACGGCGAACCCGGCACCGAGCGAACCGACACCATGAGCGCCGACGAGATTACCGATCACCTCACCGAGGCCGTCCTCGATGACCTCGACCTCGAGGAGGGCGCGGAGGTCGCCACGATCGTCAACGGCATGGGCGGGACGCCGCTGATGGAGCTCTACGTCGTCAACCGTCGGCTGCAGGAACTGCTCGGCGAGGCGGGCATCGAGACCTGGAACGCCCGGGTCGGCGACTACATGACGTCGCTGGATATGGAGGGCTGTTCGATCACGCTGCTCGAACTCGACGACGAGCTCAAAGAGCTGCTCGCCTACCCGGTCGAAACCCCCGGACTGACGGTCACCGGCGGGGAATAAGCATGCCGGAGGAGTTCGAGCGACAGTGTGACCTCGTCGTCACTGCACTCGAGGCCGTCGCCGATCGGCTTGCCGAAGAGAAAGAGACGCTCACCGAACTGGACTCGGCGATCGGCGACGCCGACCACGGCGCGAACATGAACCGCGGCTTTCAGGCGGCCCTCGAGAAGGTGTCTGAGAACGACGCCGACGATCCGGCCGACGTCGTCAAGACGATCGGCGTCACCCTCGTCTCGACGATCGGCGGCGCGTCCGGTCCGCTCTACGGCGGCTCGATCATGAGCGCGAGCCAGGAACTCGAGGGCGGGATCACGGCCGATTCCAGCGTCGCTTTCGCCGAGGCCTACCTCGAGACCGTCGAGAGCCGCGGGAAGGCGTCGGTGGGCGACAAGACGATGGTCGACGCGCTCACTCCCGCCGTCCACACCTACAAGAAATCGATCGAAGTCGACGATCTCGACCCGCTCGAGGCGTTGGCCAAGGCGGTCGACGCTGCCCAACGCGGCGTCGAGTTCACGACGCCGATCCGCGCGAAGAAAGGGCGGGCTTCCTACCTGGGCTGGCGCTCAGTCGGCCATCAGGACCCCGGCGCGACGAGCACGCTCGTGATTCTGGAGGAGCTACTCGCAGTCGCAGCCGAAGAGCTCGACGGCGAGATCGAACGCGAGATCGACGCCGAAGCGGACGTCGATCCCGCGGAACTCGAGGCCGAGAGTCCGGGCGAGGGTGACGACTGATGGTCGGCATCGTCGTCGTCTCCCACAGCGCCAACGCCGCCGAGGGAATCTGCGAGATCGCCCGCGAGATGAGCGGCGACGGCGCCCTCGAGTACGCCGGCGGCGATCCCGACGGCGGGATCGGCACCAGCCCGGACCCTATCAGGGAGGCGATCGAGGCCGCGTCCGACGGCGACGGCGTGGTCGTCCTCGTCGATCTTGGGAGCGCCGTGATGAACGCCGAACTCGCGATCGAGATGGCCGACGTCGACGACGTCGTCATCGCCGACGCACCGGTCCTCGAGGGGGCGCTCAACGCGGCGGTCGCCGCGACATCGCCCTCGGCCACCGTCGAGAGCGTTCGTGAGGCCGCCGAGGAGGCCCGCGACGTCTCGAAGGTCTGAGGCCTGAGAACTGAACTACTCGTCGTCCAGCAGCGTCGCGACCGCGTCGCGCGTCTCCGCCTCGAGCGCGCGGTCGGCGAGCGTCCGCGCCTCCGCCGACTCGACCTCCCGAACCCGGCGTTTGACCGCCGGGATCGCGATCGGACTCGTGCTCAGCTCTTCGACGCCGAGGCCGATCAGGAGCTCGGTTACCGCCGAATCGCCGGCCAGTTCACCGCAGACGCCGACCCACGCGTCGTCGCCGTGGCTCGTCGTCCGGTCGATCGCCCGGAGCACCGCGGGGTGCAACGGATCTTGCAGGTCGGCGACGCGCTCGTTCTCCCGATCGGCGGCCATCACGTACTGGGTGAGGTCGTTCGTCCCGATGCTCAGGAAGTCGACGCGCGCGGCGAGTTCGTCGGCGATAAAGACGGCTGACGGCGTCTCGATCATCACGCCGGTAGTTGGGCGTTCGTACTCGATGCCCTCGTCGGCCAACGCCGACGCGGCGGCCTCGAGCCGGGCCTGCGCTTCCTCGAGTTCTTCGACCGTCGTGATCATCGGAAACATCACTGCGAGTTCGCCCCCGCTTTCGGTCGCGGCCGCCCGGCAGATCGCCCGCAGCTGCGTCTCGAAGAGATCCGACAGCTCCTCGAGGGCGACCCGAATCCCCCGCGCGCCCAGAAACGGATTCCGCTCGGACGCGCCCTCGCGGTAGGGCAGCGGCTTGTCCCCGCCGACGTCGAGGGTGCGGACGATCACCCGTCCGTCGGGAAACGTCTCGAGTGCGTCAGCGTAGGCCTCGTACTGTTCGTCCTCGGTCGGCGGCTCGTCGCGATCGAGGAAGAGGAACTCCGTTCGAAAGAGTCCGATCCCGTCGGCACCCTGGGTCGCGGCGGCCGCGAAATCGTCGCCGCCGACGTTCGCCGCGACCTCGATCGGCCGGCCGTCGGCGGTTTCGACGGGCTCTGCGATCGGTTCGACGCGTCGGTCGCGTCCCGCTCGATCCCGCGTTTCGGGGTCGGGATCGGCGATCACGAGACCCCGCTCGCCGTCGACGACCACCGGGGTTCCCGCCTCGAGCGCGCGTAACGCCTCGCCGACGCCGACGACGGCGGGGAGACCGAGCGCTCGCGCGAGGATCGCCGCGTGGGCGGTCCGCCCGCCGGTGACCGTCGCGACGCCGGCGACGGAATCGGGGTCGAGTCCGGCCGTGTCGCTCGGCGTCAGTCGCTCGGCGAGGAGGACGCTTCCGGCCGGAATCGCCGCCGTCTCTCGTCCGAGAAGTTCGCGAACGAGCCGGTCGCGAACGTCCCGAAGGTCGTCTGCGCGGTCGGCCATCGGCCCTTCCATCGCCTCGAACTGCGCGATCGGATCCTCGAACGCCGCCCGCACGGCGTGTTCGGCCGGAAGCCCGTCGTCGACCGCCTCGTCGATGCCGTCCTCGAGTTGGGGATCGGTCAGGAACGCCGCGTGCGCGTCGAAGATCTCCGCCTCGCTCTCGCCGACGCGCTCGGCGGCCGCCGCCCGTTCGCGTTCGAGCGCTTCGAGCGCGCGCTCGCGAGCGTCGGCGACCCGTTCGCGCTCGCTCGACCGATCGACGGCGTCGGCATCGGGCGGCTCCGGCAACTCGAGGTCCGCCGCGAGCCAGTGGACGGGGCCCACGCCGGTGGCCGGCGTCACGCCGGTTCCCTCGAGTAGTCGCTCGCCGTTCGTTCCGCTCACCTCACTCCTCCTCCGGGGTCGTCAGGATCTCCTCGAGCGCCTCGAACGCGGCGTCCTCGTCCGGGCCGTCGACGGTGAGGCGGACCTGCTCGCCGCCGCGGACGTTCAGCCCGGTGACGGCGAGCATGCTGCTCGCGTCGACGGGATCGCCGTCCGCCGTCGACACCTCGATCGCGCTGTCGAACTGGCTCGCCGTCGAGACGAACCGCGCTGCCGGGCGCGCGTGCAGTCCGTTCTCCGGGACGACGGTCAGCGACCGCTCGATCATGCACGACCTCGAGGGCGTTCGGGATCCGTCGGCTGGCGGTTCGGTTCCATACCGTCCGTAGGGCCCCGATCGACGTAAAACGGTCGTCGCTCGCCTCGATCGCGGGTCGGGGTCTTCGCCGCCACTGTCGGCTCCAGAACGGGGGACTGATCCCCGTAGCCCTCGCAAGCCGAACCATTACGCGCCGATTCGTGGTAGCGACGCGGGAATGACCCAGATCGGCTACACCCTCTCAAGCGAGGAGCACGGCCCGAGCGAACTAGTCGATATCGCCCGGCGCGCCGAGGACGCCGGGTTCGACTTCCTCTCGATTTCGGACCACTTCCACCCGTGGGTTTCCGCACAGGGCGAGTCCCCGTTCGTCTGGTCGACGCTGGGTGGTATCGCCGAAGCGACCGACGACATCGAGGTCGGCGTCGGCGTCACCTGTCCGACGATCCGAATTCATCCGATCAACGTCGCCCACGCCGTGGCGACCGTCGACGAGATGTTCGGCGACCGGTTCACGTTCGGCGTCGGCACCGGTGAGAACCTGAACGAACACGTCACGGGCGAGCGCTGGCCCGAACACGACGTCCGCCTCGAGATGCTGGACGAGGCGATGGACGTAATGCGGACACTCTGGACGGGCGAGACTGTCAGCCACCACGGCGAGCACTTCACGGTCGAGAACGCTCGCCTCTACACCTGTCCCGACGAGCAGCCGACGACGATCGGGAGCGCGTTCGGCCCGCAGACGGCCGAGTGGGTCGCCGAGAACACCGACGGCCTCTGGTGTTCCGGCCCGAAGGAAGCGCCGGTCGAAGCGTACGAGGACGGCGGCGGCGACGGCCCCAAATACACGCAACTCCACGGCTGTTACGCCGAAACGGAAGACGAGGCCGTCGACACCGTCTACGAGTACTGGCCCAACGGCTCCATGCCGGGCGAACTCTCACAGGTACTGCCCACGCCGGCCCACTTCGAGCAGGCCGCACAGCTGGTCGAAAAGGAGGATATTGCGGAATCCGGCACGACGACCAGTCCGGACCCGCAGGATCACATCGATAGCATCGAGCAGGCGATCGACGCCGGCTACGATCACGTCTACTTCCACCAGATCGGACCCGACCAGGAGCTGGCGATCGAATTTTACGAGGACGAGGTTCTGCCGTCGGTCCAGTAGGGTCAATTTCAGCCGCTTTCTGCGCTTCGTCATCGGCTCGGTCACCGCTCGAGCCAAACGTTCAAGTACTGGACACGTGTCTGCGAAACAATGGTCAGTCCGAACGAGGATCCGATCGAACTCGTTCCGTCCAGACACGACGCGTGGCGCGAGCGCTTCGATGCCGAACGCGAGCGCGTGACCGACGCGCTCCGCGACGCGGCGCTCGAGTCCGCCGTCGACCGAATCGAACACGTCGGCTCGACCGCCGTACCGGGCCTCGCCGCGAAGGATATCGTCGATCTCGACATCGTCGTCGCGGACGACGCTGTGGATGCGATCTCCCGAACGCTCGAGTCCGAACTCGGCGGCGACAGGCACGAGAACAGCGACGAGTGGCATCCCGTCTTTCGACGCGAGAACGGCCGACGGTTCAACGACCACGTCTTCGCGGCGTCGGACGACGGCTGGAAGGTCAGCGTGGTTACGCGGGACGTTCTCGTTGCACGCCCCGAACTCCGTTCGGAGTACGAGGCGCTGAAACGAGATCTGGCGGCCGAGCACGACGACCTCGTCGCCTACTCGACGGGGAAGACCGCGTTCGTCGAACGCGTACTCGAGGTCGCCCGGACGGACGACACAGTATCGTTCGAGTTCTCGGTCCCCACCGTCCATCGCTAGTCGGATCGACCGACACTGGACCGAGGAACCAGTTATCGGACCCGAACCCGGTAGATCGCGAACGACACGTGTGAATCAGTCCGATCGAATTTGTGACGGTGTTCGGAGGGTCAGCCCGACGAGCGCGACCGCCGGACTTCGATACGGCCGTCGTCGGAAATATCGACCGCGTACGTCTGCTCGCCCGCGATCTCGAACGAGACGACCGTCTCGCCGTCGCCGGTTCCGTCGCCGAGGAGCGTATCGAGCGCCCCCGGATCGACGTGTTCGTAGAGGACGAATCCGAGTTCGGTCGGGGCATCGTGCGGGTCGACGTTCGTGACGGCACAGATCGCGTGAACAACGGCCGTGCTGGCCGGCGTCTCGGCGTCGTACTCGTGGACAATCGGTTCCGGTGACTCCGCCGATCCGAGTTCGCGGACGGCCGACTCGTTCGGTTCCATCGTCGGACGTAGCTGGTGGCACGAATAAGACGCCTCGCCATGGACCTGCAAGCACCCCGATCAACACACGCGACGATCGGGAGCGATTCGCCGCTTCCCTACCGTTTTCCCGCTGGCGGACGAAACGCCTCTCCATGGAGTACACCACGCTCGGCAACACGGGGACGACCGTCTCGAGACTCTGTTACGGTACCTGGCGATTCGGACGCGAGACCGGTGGCGTCGTCGAGACCGACCGCGAAGAGGCCCACGAACTGCTCGATGCGGCCTGGGATCACGGCATCAACTTCATCGACACCGCCAACGTCTACGGCGACCCGGACGGCACCAGCGAGGAGTGGATCGGCGAGTGGCTCGAAGCGCGCGACGACATCGACCGCGAGGACCTCGTCATCGCCTCGAAGGTCTACTTCCCGTTCAACGGCTGGGGCGACCCCGGACCCAACGACTCCGGACTCGGGCGCAAGCACATTCGCGCCCAGATCGAGGGCACCCTCGAGCGACTCGGCACCGACTACCTCGACCTGTACTACATCCACCGCTGGGACGAAGAGACGCCGATCGAGGAGACGATGTCGGTCCTTTCGGACCTCGTCCGCGAGGGCAAAGTCAACCACCTCGGCGCGAGTACGATGGCCGCCTGGCAGCTCACCAAGGCGCTGTGGACCAGCGACGTCGAGGGTCTCGAGCGCTTCGACGTCACGCAGCCGATGGTCAACGCGGCCCACTACGACGTCGTCGGCGACTATCTCGACGTCTGCGCCGACCAGGACCTCTCGGTCTGTCCGTACTCGCCGCTCGGCGGCGGTTTCCTGACGGGGAAGTACGAGCAGGCCGAAGACGGCTCCGTCGAAGCGCCGGACGGCTCCCGCGCCAGCCTGGACGACCTGTTCGAGGACCGCTACGCGACGGACCGCGCCTGGGACGTCCTCGAGGCCGTCGAGTCAGTCGCGAGCGAGGTCGACGCCACGCCGGCGCAGGTCTCCCTGCGGTGGCTGATGGACCAGGATCGGTTCACCTGCACGCCGATCGTCGGTGCGCGCACGCCCGACCAACTCGCAGAGAACGTTGGTGCGGTCGAGATCGACCTCACAGACGAGCAGTTCGAGCGGATCGACGCGGCCCGAAACGACGACGAGTAAAGTGAGAGCTCGAGCGGGCCATCGAGCACGTATTGCTGTCCCAATGCCCGGATAGCGAACCAGGAAAGCAGTAGGTTTCATACCGCTAACAGTAATAGTTACCCCGATGAACACGTGGTGGCGACGAATCGCGCTGTCGCTCGTCGCTGTTTTCGGGATCGTAATCGCCTACGGTTTCATCTATCAGTGGGGAATGCAGACGTTCGAGGGCGAGGAGCGAACGATCTACGAGTCGATTCAGGTCGTTATCGAGTCGCTGACGACCGCCGGGTTCGGCGGCGACACGGACGCCTGGAACAGCGCCCCGATGAATCTCATCGTTATCGGAATGAACTTAAGCGGCGTGTTACTCGTCTTTCTCGCGCTGCCACTGTTCGTCGTGCCGCTCTTTCAGCGGGCGCTTGCGACGCAGCCGGCGGAGTCGACGGATCTCACCGACCACGTCATCATCTGTTCGCACAGGGAACGCGAAGACGTTCTCAGGGACGAACTCGAGGCCGCGGGCGTTCCGTCCATCTTCGTCGACGACGACCCGGAAACCGTCACGGCCCTCACCGCCGCCGGCATCGAGGCGATGGTGGGTGATCCGGAGCAAGAACAAACGCTTCGGGCGGCGAACATCGACGACGCCCGTGCGCTCGTGGTCGACATCTCCGACGAGGCCAATCCCGAGGTGATCCTCACCGCGAGGGAACTCACCGACGAGATCCAGATCGTAAGCGTCGCCGAGGACGAAGCCGCCGAGACCTACCATCGCTACGCGGGTGCGGACGTCGTCGTTCGGCCGCGACAGGTCCTCG
This sequence comes from Natronorubrum amylolyticum, assembly GCF_052040145.1. Classification (NCBI taxonomy): domain Archaea; kingdom Methanobacteriati; phylum Methanobacteriota; class Halobacteria; order Halobacteriales; family Natrialbaceae; genus Natronorubrum; species Natronorubrum amylolyticum. The sequence continues at coordinate 551,871 of NZ_JBPPFW010000001.1, read as the reverse complement.
GCCACAGCCTCGCAGCGAAGGCTGCGATGTCGGTCACCACCGAACTTCAGGAGACGATCGAACTCGACGAACAGTTCGAGATCACCGAGTTCCTCGTCGAGCGCGACAGTGATCTCGCCGGTCGAACGATCGCCGAGTCAGGCATACGCAACCGCATGGGCATCAACGTGATCGGCGCGTGGTTCAACGGCGAATTCGTTCCCGCACCGGATCCCGAGATGACGATCACCGAGCACACGATTCTGCTCGTCGCCGGCTCTCACGAGATGCTTACGGAACTGACCGCACGAACGCTCTCGCCCGCGGAAGAACGCACCTTCCGGGTCGTCATCGGCGGCTACGGAGAAGTCGGCCGGACAGTCAGCGACACGCTCGAGGCGGAAGGGATCTCCCAGACGGTTATCGACAGACGCGAAGACCTCGGCATCGATGTCGTCGGAGACGTGACCGACGAAGACACGCTCGAGGCTGCGGATATCGGGAGCGCCCGGTCGATCGTCCTCTCACTCGACGACGATACGGCCGCCATCTACGCGACGCTCATCCTCGAGAACGTGGCTCCCGAAACCGAGGTGATCGCGCGAGCCAACGAGACCGAAACCGTCCGAAAGCTCTACCGGGCGGGCGCCGAGTACGTCCTCGCCCTGTCGACGGTGACGGGACGGATACTCTCCTCGATCCTGCTCGAGGACGAGGAGGTGCTGACGCCGGAAACGCAGTTCGAGATCGTCCGGACGACCGCACCCGAGTTCGCCGGCCAAACGCTGGGCGACCTCGACATCCGCGCACGGCTGGGGTGTACGGTCGTCGCGGCCGAACGGGACGGCGAGTTGCTAACCGATCTCGGCCCCGAGTTTACGATCCAGCGAGACGACAGCGTCATCGTCGCCGGCAGCGACGAGACTGTCAATCGATTCATCGCCGCTTCCCGGTGAGGTGGTCGGGAGCCGACGGCGGCGTTTCGTGAGCCATCGAACGGTGTGGCAGGACTTAGTCACCGTCGTCGTGTCGTGCGGAATACACGGTCAAAGCGAACGACGGCCTGCCGTCGCAGGGTACGACGAGGTGATCGACGCACTCGAGTCGCGGTCGACCCGAGCTGACGGGCGCAATCGCCCGGTTGTTCGGCGGGACCGTCGCTCGGACTACCCTTGACTCGCGTTCGACTCCGCCCGACTGCGGACGCTACGCAGCGTCGTTGACAGCCGCGAGAATGTCGTCAGCGTCGGGGTCGACCTCCTCGCCGTCGACGACGACCGACGGCGTTCCCTCGATGCCGGCGTCCTCGCCGCGTTCTCGGTCGGCGGCGATCGTCGGGTAGTACGTTCCGTTCTCGAGCGCCTCGGTGACGACGTCGGCGTCGACGCCGACGTCTGCCGCGGCCGTCGCGAGGTCCTCGTCGCTCGTATAGTCGTTCTCGTACAGCACCCGCTTGTACGCGAAGAATTCTCCGGCCGGCTCGTCGTCGGTCATGGTTTCGCTCTGGACCGCTCGAGCGGCGTTCGCCATCGAGACGGCCTCGTCCTCGACGGGGATCGGGAAGTCGGTGTGACGGTACGTGATCTCGTCGGGTTCGATCAGCTCCGATTCGAGCGTCGGGAAGACGTCCGCCTGAAAGCTGTGACAGGACGGGCAGGTGAAATCGGTGTAGACCTCGACGGTCACGTCACCGTCGCCGAGCGTCGGTTCCGGAAGCTCTCGGTCGGGTTCGACGTCCTCCAACTCCTCCGGATACTGTTCACCGAGCAGCGACGTACAGCCGGCCAGTCCGGCAGTCAGGGCGGTGCCGACGGTGACGGCGAGAAACGATCGGCGGTGCATTGGCTGTCGGTAGGAACGGGGCGCGGTTAGGAATGTCGGAACGCCATGGGACGTTCGTCTCAGATCACGAGCGCGTCGATCAGCACCGCGATGAGGACGGCGCCGAGGAAGGCGTTCGAGGCGTGGAACGACCGGAACGCCGCGGCCTCGGTCTGCTCGAAGTGGAGCCGGATGGCGAACCAGAGGAAGATCCCGCCGAATATCGCGACCGTCGCCGCGTACAGCGCGCCGAGATCGGTGATCCAGGCGAGTGCAATCGTCGAGACGAGCGTCGCCGCGATGTAGTAGACGATGTGCTTTCGGGTCTCGGTCTCGCCGCGCACGACGGGCATCATCGGGAAGCCGCCGCGAGCGTAGTCGTCCTTGTACGCCAGCGCGAGGTTGTAGAAGTGCGCCGGCGTCCAGAGGAAGATCACGCCCGCGAGCGCGAGCGCCGGCCAGCCGATCTCGTTCGTCACGGCGGCCCAGCCGATGAGCGCCGGGAGCGCGCCGGCGGCGCCGCCGATGACCGTGTTCTGGACCGTGTTGGGTTTGAGCACGAGCGTGTAGACGACGCTGTAGAAGACGATCGCGGCGAGTCCGAGCGCGGCCGCGAGGAGATTGATCGTCAGGAAGGTCGCCAGCGAGGCGATCGTCAGCAACACGCCGAAAGCCATCGCGTTCCGGACCGGAATCAGCTCGGTCGCCAGCGGTCGGTCGGCGGTTCGGGACATCTTCTGGTCGAGGTCGCGCTCGAGCACGTGGTTGAACGTCCCGCTCGCGCCGATAGCGAGGACGCCGCCGCCGAGCGTGGCGACGATCGTCGAGACGGTCAGCGCGGGACCGGCTGCGAGCGCCATCCCCGCGGCGGCGACGAGACAGAGCAGCCACATCAGCCGCGGCTTCATCATCTTGAAGTAGGCGAAGGCGGTGAGCCGCGCTCGAGCGAGCCGTCCGGTGGGAAGCGGACGTGACGCGGGAGTCTCTCCCTCGGCGGTTACGGACTCGAGCGGCTCGGGTTGATCGATCGCGTCGTCTGCCTCGCCGGTCGCGAGTTCGAGGTCCCAGGCGAGCGCGAGCACGATGCCCGTGAAGATCACGAGCCCGAGCGTGAGGTGGAGTCCTGGAACGATCGCCGCGGGTCCGAAGATGGCGGTCGCGGCGCCGACGCCGACCTGAATCACGTAGAGGACGGCAGCGGCGATGATCGTCCATCGGACGCGACTCGAAACGTCGCCGAGGACCGCCGTGACGGCCGTGGCGGCGACGAGTAGCCCGACGACGACCGCCGCGAGGCGGTGGCCCCAGGCGACGAGGAGTTCGGTCTGACTCAGCGGATCAGCCGGCGCGTGGCAGGTCGGCCAGGTCGAACACGCCGACGCCGCGTTCGTCAGCGAGGTCGTTGCGCCGATGATCAACAGGAGGTAGACCCCGAGCGCGGTCGCTGCGAGGAGCGCGGAAAAGCGTTGTCGGCTGCCGATCGGCCGGGGAAACGGCGACGATGTGGTTGCCACGACTGTTCTCGTCTGAATCGTTCGACTCTGCGTATTTATGAGTCCCGCTTTTTCCCGCTCTCCGGTCGGTCTCGACCGGCAGTAGGACCGAATCGGTTCGGTCCGACGTCTCTCCAGGCCGGTAATCACGATCGATGAAACGAGGGCGAGCAACGATAATGGATGGTCACGTACCGTCCGAGACGGTGTCTCCGTCCGATGCCTCTCGCGCGACGAACGCTCCCGGGTGCAGCGGTGATGATGATCCGGGGCCGACGATCCGCGATACCGGTCCGGAGACAGCCGTCCGCGGCGACGAGCCGGCCGCGCGCTGTCCGTACTGTCACCAGCCGTTCCACGACGAGCGGTTCGAGACATTGCACCGCGGACTCGAGCACCCCTCGAGGCTCTCCGACCGCGAACGGGCCGCGTTCGAACGCGCGTACGCCGACGAAGGGACGGACATTCGCTGGTTCCGGCTGCAGGCGCTCGGGACGCTCCTCCTCCTCTACTTCTGCATGCTGTTTCTGTACGCGGTCGTTACGTGAAGTGCGAGGTGGCGGCTTCTGGTACGCCCGCAATCGGTCCTACATCCCCATATCTTCGGCCGCCGTCGGAATCGGAAGATCGTGCGGGGAGACGCCCAGCAACTCCCCGGCGTGGTCGAGCGCCATGTCGAACCCGTAGTAGCGCTCGAGTTCGTCGCCGTCGGCCGTCGGTCGCACCTTCAGCATGGCGTAGCCCTCGCGGTTCTGGGCGATTGCGGCGCTCGAACCGGTTCGAGCCTGGGAATCCGTCCCGTCGCCGGTTACCGCGAACTCGAGGACGCGTTCGGTCTCGGTCTCGTCGTAGGTCGCCGTGATGCCGTTGGCCTCGGCCGTTCGGTCGTCGGTCATGGTCGACACTCGCGGACGGAAGACCGGGAAGCTATCGGTTCCGGCGAGTCCCCACCGGCCCGGAGGAAAGCGGACTCGAAGCGTACAACGGCGGCGAGGAATCGACACCGATATTTTCGACCGCCGACAGGATGTGGTCGTGAGTCGAACGGAGTCCCGCGAGTCACCGCGACCGATCGCGACGTTTCGCAAGACGCGGTCGGTCGCGATCCAGTGGGCGGTCGTTTCTGCGGTCGGCTTCTTCGGCTTCGCCTACGGCTTCGCGCACGTGCTCGCCGCAATTCGGGGAAGTTCGCTCGAGCCGATCGTCATCCCGGCGTTCGCGCCGTCGGACGCCCTCGTCTGGATCGCCCTCTCGGTGGGGCTGGTCGCGCTCGTCGTCGTTCCCCACGAACTCCTCCACGGCGCGTTCATGGCTCGCTACGGGGGACGACCAACCTACGGCGTCGGCGTCTCGCACTTTTTGCTTCCCTATGCCTACGCGGAGACGGCGGGGACGAACTACACCCGAAATCAGTTGCTCGTCGTCTTGCTTGCCCCCTTCGTCGGAATTACAACCGTCGGTCTCGCCGCGATGACCGTTCACCCGTCCTCACTGCTGGTCGTGCCGCTGGCGGCGAACGCTTCGGGTTCGATCGGCGATCTCTGGATGGCCGCCGTCCTGTTGCAGTACCCCGCGGACGTCCGCGTCGCCCCGCTCGCCGACGGCGACACGCAGGGGTTCGGGATCTACGGCTCGAGCGGCCGTGCCCTCGAGCGAGGAACCGGGGTGCGGCTGCTCTCGACGGTCGCCACAGGCGCAGTGGGGACCCTCGCGGCGTGTTCGATCGCGCTGGTCGGTGTGGTGTTTCTCTCGCTCGCCGCCGGCTCTGGAACCGTGGTACTCGGCGGTAGCGATGGTCAGTGGCAGCTCTTCCGGCACGAACTCGATCCGCACGCTGGAACTGTTTCCCTCGAGATCGGTGCCGCGCTGTGGCTCGCCGTCGGGGCGCTCGGCGGGCTCTGCTGGGCGGTCGCCGTCGGCTGCTACCGGTCGCTCGGCTCCGCGTAGCCGGTTCCGGCGACGAGCCCGAAACCGTAACGCTCGAACGCCTGCCGCGTCGAGGCTGGGTATGACCAAGTGGCTCCGGAGCGGCCGCCGCCGGGACATCTGTTTCCTGCTCGCCGCCGCGGACGAGGGCGAACTGCGCGGCCAGCAGCTGAAATCGCGTCTCGAGTCCCACTACGACGACCACCTCGAGCCGAAGGCGTTCTACGGCTCGCTGGCGGCGCTGGTGGACGCGGGATTCGTCGAGAAGCGAACGGAGGGGATCTACGACGTCTACGCGCTCACCGACGGTGGCAGGCGGCGAGTGCGCGAGCACTACGACTGGGTCCAGGAGTGCCTCGAGGAGGAGCGAGACGACGACTAAGTCGTCCGCTGTTCGGTTCGGAGCGGAGAACTATACCGCTCCATCGCGTACGATCACCGAAGCGATGTCCGCACCAGACGCGAGCGATCCGGGCGACGGACCGGCGGTAGCAGTCGAAACCGGCTGGTTCAGGTTCGGCGTCGTCCTTGCGATCCTTCAACTGGCGTTTCTCGCGCTCGTGATCGGTCTGTTGCAGGTCGACGTCGTCCTGGGACTGATCGCGGCCGTGACGTTGAGCATCGTCGGCGGGATCGCGATCACGGTGTACGTTCTGTGGTGGAAATAGCGGAGGCCGGACGACGAACGGTAGTGGTCGTTCAGGCCTCGTCGAGCAGTTGATCCCCGATCGTGTTCCGCAGCACTTCGCTCGTACCCTCGTAGATTTCGTTGAGTTTGGCGTCTCGATAGAAGCGCTGGGCGGCGAAGTCCTTGGTGTAGCCGTAGCCGCCGTGGATCTGAATGCCCTCGTTTGCGACCTCGCGGCTCACCTCGGAGGCGTAGAGTTTGGCCTGCGAGGCGTCCTTGATGTAGTTCTCGCCGCGGATTTTCTTGTCGGCGGCCTTGTGCATCAGCATGCTGGCGGCCTGGATCTTCGTGTCCATATCCGCCAGCTTGTGCTTGATCGACTGGAACTCGCCGATCGGCTGGCCGAACTGCTCGCGCTCGTTCGCGTAGTCACGGGCCTCCTCGAAGGCCGCGCGGGCGATGCCGACGCCGCGTGCGGCGATCGTGATGCGGCCGCCATTGAGCGTTTTCAGCGCGTGAACGAAGCCGTCGCCCTCCTCGCCGAGCAGTCGATCTTCGGGGATACGCAGGTCGTCGAACCGAAGTTCGGCCGTCGGACAGCCCTTGTCGCCGAGTTTGTCCTCCGTCCCTTCGACGATGAAGCCGTCGTCCGTCTCGGGTTTGACGACGAACGAGGAAATGCCCTTGTTGCCCGCCTCGGTGTCGGTCTTGGCGAACAGCGTGACCGTATCCGCGACGGAGCCGTTCGAGATCCAGAGCTTGCCGCCGTTGATCACGTACTCATCTCCGTCCTTTTCGGCGGTGGTTTCCATCGCCGGCACGTCGCTCCCCGCGCCGGCCTCGGAGAGCGCGAACGCGCCGATGTTGCGTCCCTCCGCGAGCGGCGTCAGATACTCCTCTTTCTGTGACTCGTCGCCGAACTCGTAGAGCATGTTGCCCGCGAGCGAGGTGTGAGCGGCGACGATCGTTCCGAGGCCGCCCGAACCGCGCGAAATCTCCTCGAGGCCGATCGCGTAGGAGTGGTAGTCGAGTCCGGCACCGCCGTACTCCTCGGGGAACGGCATCCCCATCAGTCCCAGTTCGGCCATCTCGCTCACGAGATCGGCGGGATACTCGTCCTCGTGATCGATCTCGTCCGCGACGGGGACGACCTCCTCGTCGACGAACTCGGAAACCATATCTCGGATCTGCTGTTGCTCGGCCGAGAGTGCGAAGTCCATGCGCGAGTATTCGGGGCGACGTGTTGTTATTATTGTTGCTGCGCGCGGTCGTGTCACCGCCTGACCGGCCGAACCGAGTGCTTGAGGGACCTCGAACTGGGTGCAGATGCCGAGTGACGATCAGTTCGCGGCGATCGTCTCGAGGGCCTCCTCGATCGGCTCGTCGCCCGAGAGGATCTCGAACGTCTCCCCGACGAGTTCGTCGTGCTCGAGCGCGATCACGAGCGTCCGCGCCACGTCTTCGCGGGGGATATCGCCGGCGTCCAGCCCGATGTCGTCCCCGACCTCGATCGTTCCGACCCCGGAGTCGTTCGTCAGTTCGCCCGGCCGAACGATCGTGTACTCGAGGCCGCTCTGGCGGAGGTACTCGTCGGCTTCGGCCTTCGCCGTCAGGTAGTCCTCGAGCGCGTCGGGGCCCGACTCGGGATCGTCGGCTCCCATCGAACTGAGCATGACGAACCGGTCGACGCCCGCCTCCTCGGCGGTCTCGATCAGGTTGATCGCGCCGTCGCGGTCGACGCCGTAGACGTCGTTACCGCCGGAGCCGGCCGCGAAGATGATCGAGTCACAGCCCTCGAGCGCGTGGGAGACGGTCTCCGTCAGATCCGCGACGACCGTCTCGTCGGCCCCCTGAGCCTCCATCTCCGCGACCTGGTCGTCGTCTCGGACTATCGCCCTGCCCTCGTGATCGCTCTCGCCGAGTATGGCTGTCACGTGCTGTCCGACCTGTCCGTGAGCGCCCGCGATGAGTACGGTCTGAGTCACGCTCGCCTTTCGCCGGCGGTCGGGATAGCCGTCGGGTCGGAATACGCCGGGCGGTTGTCGTATGGAACACGCGGCCGGTCGCAGTCGTCGTGTCGAATCCCACGGGAGATGATCGTCTCACGGATGCTGGACGGACGTTCACCGGACCGGACAGGTATCCGATCGTAATTGCTGACGGTTTCGGCTGACGGCGATGCAGATCGCCAGCACGGACGTCGATCGGGCACACAGGATCGGTGCTACGAGTATCGAACGGAACATTCCGCCGAGACCGCGGTGTTTTTCCGGGGTGGGAACAAACTCTCACAGAGTAGATGACCACGGGCCAGCCCGAACCGCCGACTGACGCCGACCTGGAGTGGTGTTACGACGCGGTTCACGACGTTTCGCGGACTTTTTCGATCACTATTGATCGGCTCGAGGAGCCGATGGCGAAGCATATCTGTCTCGGCTACCTCCTCTGTCGCGTCGCGGATACGATCGAAGACGCAGGTCACATTCCCCCGGACGCCCAGAGCAACCTGCTGACGGCGTACGACGAGTTGCTCGATCCGGACGCCGACCAGACCGTCTCGGCGTTTATGAACGAGGTCGAGCCCTGGATTCCGGAGGACCGAACCGACGACTGGGAGGTCGTCGCCGAGACGCCGCGTATCTTACGAACGTTCGAATCCCTCGACGAAGAACCTCGCGAGATCATGCGCGAACCCGTCCGCGAACTCGTCGACGGGATGGCGATGTTCACGAGCCGGTACGCCGACGAGGGCGGACTCCGCCTGCAGACGCTCGAGGAACTCGAGGAGTACTGCTGGTACGCCGCCGGCACCGTCGGCACGCTCATCACCGGACTGGTCGCCCGTGGGGCGTCGCCCGACCGCGCCGAGGAGATGCGGAACAACGCCCGTTCGTTCGCGCTCCTCCTGCAGTTGGTCAACATCGCCAAGGACGTCGAGTCGGACTACCACGAGGAGAACAACGTCTACCTCCCCGCCGAGTGGCTCGAGGAGGAAAACGTCGACCTCGAGGCGGTGACCGACGAGTCCAACCAGCGCGGCGTCACGAACGTCATCAAGCGCGTCACCGGTCGGGCCGAAACCTACCTCGACGACGCTCACCGCTACCTCGAGGTCGTCCCCGAAACCCACGGCAACCGGCTGTCGGCGTGGGCAATTCCCTACCTGCTCGCCGTCGGCACGATGCGCGAACTCCGCGAGCGCCCGGAGGACGTCGTCCGCGATGGCGACGTCAAGGTCTCTCGAGCGGAGGTGTACGCGCTCCTCCAGACGTTCGAGGGGAACGTCTCCCGAGCCGCGCTGGCCGAACTCCGCCAGGAGATGGCCGAGAAACCGCTCCACCAGTAGCTCGTTCTCTCGCTGGCCCGACGAGAACGGTCCGTCGATTATTCTTCGCGGATACTCGCTCGAGACGGTACGGTAACGACTGATTCAACACCCGTCGGACGGTTCCACGCGGCTCCCGAGTCCGCCGGCAGGCCCCAACCGTACCGTTCGGTTCCCCTCGCGATGAGCAGCCTCCTCGGTGAGGGTCAGTTCGACCGTGACGGACTCGTCGGACTCGGTGACGACATCGAGCGGGCGAGTGCGAAGTGCGTGTCGCGTTCGGACGAGTCGTGCGCGTGGAGGTCGCCAAATCGCGGGCGTGGCTCGGGTCGTCACCGACCAATCGCTTGCACAGTCCCGTCAGAAACTATAACAGCATCCCTCACAACTATCCCTTCATGTGTCGGGAAACGAAGCGCGAACCGGCGTGGGTGTCGGCGATCCGGCTGGCGTTCCTCCGGGGGCAGGTCGATGTCGACGGCGTGATGGAAGAAGCGAATCTGATTCCCGGCCGCGAGGGAACGGTTCGAGACGTGCTGGAGACGATGGCGGACCGAAACCTCCTCGAGCCGGTCGACGGGGCCGAAGACCGGTACGTGCCCGGAAAAGTCCTCATCGAATCCGACCGGTACGACCTCGACTTCTCGAAGGCCTCCGACGGCGGTGCTCATCGGTGGCGCTCGAGCGGCTAATCCGTCCCTCCGTCCGTGGGTATAGCGTAAACTATGTATCGACTACGGCGCTACCCTACGCCGATGGGAACCCTTACGGATACGAAAATTTCCGAGAAGAACCTGACGACGGTGCCGAAACCGGTCCGCAACTTTCTGGACGTCGGCGCCGGAGACCGAGTCGAGTGGCACGTCGAGGACGGTCAGATCGTCGTGAAAAAACTCGAGTCCGAGTAGCGCTGTCAAGCGATCGAGGTGCTGTGGGGAGCGATCGGTTGGCCCGGCACGGCTGCGTCTACAGTTCGTCGGGACGATCGATATCACGGCGCACACCGGGATCGTCGACGGCCACGAGCACGCTCGCGTCGCTCTCGAGCAGGATCTCGCGTCCGCCGACATCGCCGTCGACGTCCCCGAGCGCGTCGAAGAACTGCTCGTCGAACAGCACCGGATTGCCGCGGACGCCCTCGAACGCCGGTGCGATCGCGTCGCCGGCGTTTTCGGCGTAGGCCGTCAGCAGGGCGTTCACGGTCGCCGGCGCGACGAACGGCATGTCGCCGAGCCCGACGACCGCCGCCTCACACTCTTCCTCGCGGTCTCGGATCGCTCGAATCCCCGTCCGCAGCGACGAGGCCTGCCCGGTGTCGTACGCCTCGTTGACGACGGTTTCGATCGGGAGTCCCTCGAGTGCGGCCCGAACCCGATCGGTCTCGTGGCCGAGGACCGCGACGACCGGGTCGACGTCGCTCTCGAGGAGCGTTCGCGCGGCGCGACGGACGATAGCCTCGCCCTCGATCGTCGCCAGAAGCTTGTTCTCGCTTCCGAACCGACTGCTCGTTCCGGCAGCGAGGAGCACTCCGGCGACCGCCGGTTTGTCGCGGGAACGACCGTCGGGGTCCTCGCGCTCGGGTTTCTGACTCGATACCTCCGAGCGCTGCTCCACGTCGACCACCGGAAGATTCTCTGACAGTGGCGACTCCCGCTCCGCGTCGGGTGTGTTCTCGGTCATCTTCGTCATCGCTTCACCTCACTCATCGCTCGAGGACGGTGTGGGGAACGACCGCGACCCGTTCGTCAGCGTCGAGACCCACCTCTGTCAGGACGATTCCGTCGGCCCGACTCGCGCGCGTACTCGAGGAGAGGACGCTCGGATCGAACGTCTCGTCGTAGATCGGAAGCGCCGAGTCGACGTGGCCGAGCGGCATCGCGACCCCGTCCTCGAGCGTGACCGGAATGGCGTACGTGAAACCGGGCGTCGCGATGTCGACGGCTCGAGCCAGCCGCGCGGACACCGTCGGTAGTGCGTCGTCGCCGGTAAAAAAGGGTCGAGCGACGAGCGCCGTCACCAGGTGCGCGCCGACGGGTTTCCCCGGAATGGCGATCGCCACCGCGTCGTGGTCGGGGAGGCGCGCGACGGCGATCGGTTTGCCCGGGCGGAGCCGAACGCGGTGAAAAAGCACGTCGCCAAGGGCGGCGAGCGAGCGAACGACGTAGTCCTTCTTTCCGACGCTGGTGCCGCCGGTCGTGAGCACGACGTCGTGCTCGCGAGCCAGTTCGTCGATTCGCGACTCGACCCGATCGCTCTCGTCGGGTACCGAGCCCTCGTAGGTCGGCTCGTGGCCCCACGAACGGACGAGTCCGGCCAGCATCGGCGAGTCGAGGTCCCGGTGGCGGCCCTCGTGGATCTCCGTTCCGGTCGCGAGCAATCCGACGGAGAGCCGCTCGAAAACCGTCACCTCGTCGATTTCGAGGTCCCCGAGCAACAGCGCATCCTTCGGCCCGAGCCGTTCGCCCGCCTCGAACAGTTGCTCCCCCTCCGCGACGTTGCTCCCGCGCTCGTAGACGTAGGTACCCGGCTCGAGCGTCGGTCCCGAAAGCCAGCCGTCGTCGACGGTCGCCTCCTCCCGTTTCAGTACCGCGTTGGCCGACGGCGGAAGCGGTGACCCGGTTGCGATTCGAACCGCCGTGCCGTCGGCGAGTGGCTCTGGGTCGTCCTCCGGAAACACCGACCGGTCGACCACCTCGAGCGGATAGTCGTCGGTCGCGTCGAACGCGAAGCCGTCCATCGTTGCGTGACTCCGCGCGGGAACGTCCACCGGCGCGCGAATCGGCTCCGCGAGCACCCGTCCGGCGGATCGCTCGAGCGACACGCGCTCGGTCGGCCGGTCGGCCAGCCACGTCGAACGGAGCGTCCGCATTCGGTCGACCGCGTCGTCGAGGTCGATTAAATCGTCGCCGTCGTGCGATATCTCCCCCCTCATACTCGTAACTTTCCGGATCGGTCTGATCCGAGACTAACACTAACGTTTATTGGAGTGGTACGGTATACCATATACTGTGGTAAATAGTATGCACATAGTGCAGGGTTATAAAAGATGATGGGTGGTAGAGAATCACAGACACGACTGCGGGGCGGGTGGTCCTGATGGAGTTCGACGGCGAATTCGTACTCGAGGACGTTCCCCCCGAGAAGGCGTGGATCGTCCTCTCGGACCCGGTCGCAGTCCGGAACTCCCTGAAGGGCTGTAAGTACATCACCCCGATGGACGACGACTTCAGCTTCGATGACTACGAGCCCGACGAGGACCTCGAGACGCTGCCCGAGGCCGATCCGGAGGACGTCGCCGAACGCGCGTTCGTCGAGGGCCGGGAGTACGCCGCGTTGATGCAGGTCGGCGTCGGCAGCGTCAAGCCGCGCTTCGAGACCTCCGTGACGATCACGGAGCGCGACGAAGAGGACTTCATCATGACCGCCACCGGGAGCGGAACCGCGAGCGGGAGCAGCTTCAGCATGGACTCGGGAATGCAGATCTACCCGCTCGAGGGCGGCGAGGGCTCGCGAATCGAGTGGTGGACCGAGGCCGACATCTCGGGCCGGATCGCGCAACTCGGCTCGCGCGTGATCAAGCCCGTCGCCAACAAGATCGTCGGCAACTTCTTCAGCGATATCGAACAGCAGATGAGCGACGTCGACGAGGAGACGGATTCGGGTATCACAGACCGGATCCGCGGGATGTTATGAAGCCGGCGCAGTTCGAACAGCACGAGCCCCAGACCGTCGAGGAGGCCGTAAGCTTGCTCGAGAGTCTGGACGATCGAGCGATCCTCTCGGGCGGACAGAGCATGGTCCCGATGCTCCGATTCCGACTCGCGGTCCCGGAGACGGTCATCGATATCAACCGCATCGACAGCCTCGACTACCTCGAGGAGGAAGACGGCTGGCTCACGATCGGCGCGCTCGCGCGCCACGCCGACGTCGAGCACTCCGACCTGATCGACGAGCACTACGGCAGCTTCGCCGACGCAGCGCCGCTGGTCGCGGATCCGCAGATCCGCAATCGCGGAACGGTCGTCGGCGGCGTCGCCCAGGCGGATCCGAAGGGCGACTGGGGCAGCGTCCTGCTCGCCCACGAGGGTGAGGTCGTCGCCCACGGGCCGGACGGCGAGCGGGTCATCCCGGCGAAGGACTTCTTCCTGCTGCCGTACGACACGACCCTCGACGAGAACGAACTCGTCACCGAGATTCGCGTGCCGACGCCGGAGCCGCGCGAGGGGAGCGCCTACCACAAATTAAAGCGGAAGGTCGGCGACTACGCGATGGTCGGCTCGGCCGCGCGACTCGTCTTCGACGAGGACGGCCGGATCGAGCGGGCGGGGATCGGTCTCACCGCGGTCGACATCACGAACGTCCGCGCGACCGACGCCGAAGACCACCTCGAGGGCGAACGTCCCGACAGCGACCTGTTCAAACGGGCCGGCGAACTGGCGGCCGAGCAGTCGAATCCCGAGTCGGACGAACACGGCGACGCCGGCTACAAGGAACGAATGGTGAACGTCCTCACCCAGCGCGCGCTCGGCGACGCAGCCGAACGCGCCGGGGTCGTCAAACGGAGGGTATCACAGTGACAGACACACGAGAGATTACGCTGACGGTCAACGGAACCGAACACACGATCGACGTCGAACCGCGGCAGCTGCTCGTCCACGCGATCAGGGAGGAGCTGGACCTGACCGGCACGCACATCGGCTGCGACACCGGAAACTGCGGGGCCTGTACCGTCCTCAAGGACGGCGAGCCGATCAAGTCCTGTCTCATGTTCGCGACGCAGGCCGCTGGGAGCGAACTCGCGACCGTCGAGGGCATGGAGGAACTCCCGGAGGCCCGCGGCGAGTTACACCCGCTACAGGAGGGCTTTCGCGAGGAACACGGCCTGCAGTGTGGCTACTGCACGCCGGGGATGCTCATGTCCGGGAAGGCCTTGCTCGACGAGAATCCGAACCCGAGCGAAGACGAGATCCGGGAGGCGATCAGCGGCAACCTCTGTCGGTGTACCGGCTACCAGAACATCGTTCGCTCGATCGAGTACGCCGCCGAGGAACTCGAGGAGGGGGAGATCGCAGCCGCCGACGGCGGCGTGAGCGTCGACGACGGGTCGATGGACGCGTCCGCCTCGGTCGACTACGACGTCTCGGACGGCGAGTTCGATTGCGGCGCGGAGAACTGCTGTGGCGGGCCGACGACGGACCGCGAGCACAGTGGCGAGTCAGGCGGTGATTCGCGATGAGTAGCGACTCCGAGCGGTTCGCGGAAGCGGAGGACGGCGGTCCGCAGCCCGAGAAACACTGCGGCCACGGCCGCGGCGGGATGGGCGAGGAGGTCAAACGGAAGGAGGACCAGCGCTTCATCACCGGTCGCGGCAACTACGTCGACGACATCAAGAAACCGGGGATGCTCCACTGCGAGATCGTTCGCAGTCCCCACGCCCACGCCCGGATCGAGAACATCGACAAATCGCGCGCGCTGGACGTCGACGGCGTCGTCGCCGTCCTGACGGCGGAGGACTTACTCGAGTACGACCTCGCGACGATGCCGACGTTGATGGACGACACGCAGGACGTCCTAGTCAACGACAAAGTGAAGTTCCAGTCCCAGGAGGTCGCCGCGGTCATCGCGACCGACCGGTACACCGCGAAAGACGGCGCGGAGAAGGTGGTCGTCGACTACGACGTGCTCGATCCGGTCGTCGACGCCGAGAAGGCGCTCGAGGACGACGCGCCCCTGATCAGGGACGACATCGAGGGCCAGGAGGACAACCACTGTCTGGACTGGGAGACCGGCGACGAGGAGGCCACCGCGGAGGTGTTCGACGAGGCACCGGTCACGGTCAAAGAGCAGATGCTCTACCAGCGACTCCACCCCGCGCCGATCGAGACCTGCGGGGCCGTCGGTGACTTCGATCCGGGCAAGGACAAGCTGACGGTCCACATGACCTCGCAGGCGCCTCACATCCACCGAACGCTGTTCTCGCAGGTCTCGGGAATCCCCGAACACAAGGTTCGAATCGTGAGCCCCGACGTGGGTGGCGGGTTCGGCAACAAGGTGCCGATCTACCCCGGCTACGTCGTCGCCGCCGCGGCGTCGTACGTTCTGGAGCAGCCAGTAAAGTGGGTCGAGGAGCGCTCGGAGAACATCCAGTCGACCGGGTTCGCCCGCGACTACGACATGACGGGCGAACTCGCCGCGACCGAAGACGGCGAGATCCTGGCGGTCAGGACCGACGTGCTCGCGGATCACGGCGCGTACAACGCCGTGGCCCAGCCGTCGAAGTTCCCCGCCGGGTTCTTCAACATCTTCACGGGATCGTACGACGTCGACACGGCCTACGGCACCCTGACGGCGGCCTACACCAACACCGCGCCGGGCGGCGTCGCCTACCGGTGTTCGTTCCGCGTGACGGAGGCCGTCTACCTCATCGAACGGATGGTGAAGGTGCTGGCCGACGAACTCGAGATGGACCCCGCGGAGATCCGGCGGAAGAACTTCATCCAGCCCGACCAGTTCCCCTACGAGAGTCCGACGGGGTGGAACTACGACTCGGGCGACTACGAGAAGGCCCTGGACCTCGCCCTCGAGATGGCCGACTACGACGACTACCGCGAGGAACAGCAACGGCGCATCGAGGAGGACGCCGACAAACTGCTCGGGATCGGCATCTCCTCGTTTACCGAAGTCGTCGGCGCGGGTCCCGGAAAGACCTGCGACATCGCGGGCGTCGAGATGTTCGACTCCGCCGAGATCCGGGTCCACCCGACCGGCAACGCGACGGTTCGGGTCGGCGTCCAGACGCAGGGCCAGGGTCACGAGACCACGTTCGCCCAGATCGTCGCCGAGGAACTCGGCATGAACGTCGACGACATCACCGTCGAACACGGAGACACCGACACCGATCCCTACGGCCTGGGAACCTACGGCTCGCGGAGTACGCCCGTCGCGGGCGCGGCCGCGGCCGTCGCCTCGCGTAAGGTTCGCGAGAAGGCGAAAGCCATCGCAGCCAACGAACTCGAGGCCGCCGAGGCGGACATCACGTGGGATCGCGAGAGCGGCGAGTTCCACGTCGCCGGCGCGCCGGACCGATCGATCTCGATCACCGAGATCGCCGCCGGCGCGTACATGAACAAACCGGCCGGCGAGGATCCCGGACTCGAGGCGGTCAACTACTACGATCCGCCGGAGATGACGTATCCCTTTGGCTCCTACATCGTGATCGTCGAGATCGATCGCGAGACGGGCGAGGTCCAGTTCGAGAAGTTCGTCGCCGTCGACGACTGCGGCAACCGGATCAACCCGATGATCATCGAGGGCCAGATCCACGGCGGACTCGCCCAGGGGATCGGGACGGCGATGATGGAGCACGTCACCTTCGACGACAACGGCAACGTCACCGGCGGCGACTTCATGAACTACCTGCTCCCCACGTCGATGGAGATTCCGGAGTTCGAGACCGGCCACACCGTCACGCCGTCGCCCCACCATCCGATCGGGGCGAAAGGCGTCGGCGAGTCGCCGACGGTCGGCTCGCCGCCGGCCATCGTCAACGCCGTCGTCGACGCGATGGCCCACGGCGGAATCAGCCACGTCGAGATGCCGATGACGCCCGACGTCGTCTGGGAGAAACTCGAGGAGGCCGGACTCTCGATGGACCCGGCCGACAACGTCGCCCTCGAGTTCGACGTCCAGTCGAGCGACGAAGCGGCGGACGACTGACAGCCACGATGAGCGGAATCACGTCCCGGCACTCGAGCGCTCGTCGCGGCCACCGATGGATTCGAGCGGTCCCACGACGACAGTCGCCTGCATCCATCCCTCGTGACGCCGGAGAACGAGGCGTCGACACCACGAAATGACCGAAGACACACCACACGAGACCACGAACGCCGAGTCGGCCACCGACCGAGACGACGCCGTGAGCGACGGCGAACTTGCACAGCAAGAGCGAGCGCTCGCCGAGCGCGGGACGCCCTACGCACGGGCCACCGTCGTCCGCCGCGAAGCGCCGGTGTCGGCCAACGTCGGCGACCGTGCGCTCGTCACGACCGACGGCGATCTCGTCGGCTGGGTCGGCGGGGCGGCCTGCGCCCAGTCGCGGGTCGAAAGCGAGGCCCGCGCGGCCATCGACGAGGGAGAGCCGCGGCTGATCGGTCTCGCCCCGGAGCCCGCCGCGATCGATCGCCCCGGACTCGAGGCGTTTCCGATGACGTGTCAGAGCGAGGGCACCCTCGAGGTGTTCATCGAGCCGGTGGTTCCGACGACAACGCTGCTCGTCGTGGGCGGCTCGCCCGTCGCGAACTCGCTCGTCAGATTGGCGAGCGAACTCGCAATCGACGTCACCGCCGTCGATCCCGAGGGGAACGCAGCGACCGTTCCGGACGGCGTTACGGTGCTCTCGACGCTCGAGCCCGAGTCGATCGCCGAAGCCGTCGCTCCCGCCCCGCTCGTCGTCGCGGCCTCGATGGGCGAGTACGACGCTCGTGCCGTCGCTGCCGGCGTCCTCGCGGACGCGCCGTACATCGGGCTCGTAGCGAGCGACGCGCGGGCGGAGACGGTCGTCGAGCGAGCCGCGGGACTCCTCGATCGGGATCCCGAATCGGTCCGGAACGCGATCACGAACCCCGCGGGCGTCGATATCTCGGCTAAAACGGGTGCGGAGATCGCGGCGAGCGTGCTCGCCGAACTGATCGACGTGCGGGCTAACACGGGAGCGGTGCCGGCGTCCTCGCGTCGGAGCAAGAGTCACGAGGACGCGTCGACGGCGACCGACGCCGGCGATGGCGGGGGTGGCACTTGCTGCGGCGGTGGCGCCAGCGAGACCGAAACAGCGACGAGCGATGCGACCGACTCGAACAGCGTGAACGACTCGAACGACGTGACCGACGAGCCGGCCGTCGACCCCGTCTGCGGCATGACGGTCGATCCCGACGATTCGCCGAGCGTCACGCACGAGGGGACGACCTACCACTTCTGCTGTCACGGCTGCGCCGATAGCTTCCGGGCCGATCCCGGCGACTATCTCGAGACGGTCGAAGACGGGGAACTGATGTCACCATGACCGACGAGACGCCGGCCCTCGCGTTCGATACGATCTCGGAGTCCGCGCTCCGCGAGCGGTTCGAGGAGCTGAACTACGTCGCCGACGACCGCCTCGTCACGACGGTCTACCTCGCACTACAGCTGGGGCGGCCGCTCCTCGTCGAGGGACCGCCCGGCAGCGGAAAGACCGAACTAGGGAAAGTCCTCGCCGAGGGGTTCGAAACGGAGCTGATCCGGCTCCAGTGTTACGAGGGCTTGACCGCCGAGAACGCGCTCTACGAGTGGAACTACACGAAACAGCTGCTCGCGGTCCAGTCGAACGAGGGACGCGTCGGCACTACGAGGGCGGCCGAAGGCGGAGCGACCGTTTCGGGCGCTCCGGATGCGCCGAATACTCCGAACGCGCCGGACTCGACGGACGGCTCCGGATCGGACGCCGACCGACCGCGCTCCGTGTTCGACGACGAGTTCCTCCTCGAGCGTCCCCTCCTGCGCGCGCTCACCGCGGGGGAGGATCGGTCGCCGGTCCTGTTGATCGACGAAATCGACCGCGCCGACGAGGCGTTCGAGGCCTTCCTGCTCGAACTGCTCTCGGATTATCAGGTGTCGATTCCGGAGCTGGGAACGGTCAGCGCGGAGAATCCGCCGATCGTCGTCCTCACGTCGAACCGAACCCGCGGGCTGAGCGACGCGCTCAAACGCCGGTGTCTCTACCTGCACGTCGAGCCGCCGTCGTTCGAGACGGAGTACGAAATCGTTTCCCGAAAGGTGCCGGAGCTCGACGCCGCGATCGCGGCCGAAGTCTGTGCCGTCGTCGAGCGACTGCGGGAGGAGTCGTTCCTCAAACGTCCCGGCGTCGCCGAGACGCTCGACTGGGCTCGAGCGGTCGCCGCGTTGCGAGCCGAGGGCCACAGCGGGTCGCTCTCGGCGGACGAGATCGAACGGACGATCGGCTGCCTGCTCAAGGAAGTCGAGGACGTCGAACGTGTCGACGCGTCGCTTCTGGAACGACTTCGCGACGCCGCAGCCGCGGCCCGCGAGCGAACCGACGCGCCCGACCCATGACGCCGCGTCGGAACCCGTCCGAGACCGAGGGGAAATTCGAGGGGCTCGAGACCGAGGCCGATTCCGAGTCTGAAACTGAGACCGACGGCGGCGGTCTCGACCGCGCACCGAGCCGGCACACCGCCCCGGACTTCGAGGCGGCCCGCAAACACGTGTTGACGGAGCTCGTTCGCTTCGTCGGTCGACTCCGCCGCGAGGGGGCGAGCGTCCCGGCGGGCGCGGCACTCGAGGGTGCGAGAGCGCTCGCCGTGGTCGGGTTCGCCGACCGCGATCCAGCCGCCGACGCACTCCGGGCGTCCCTGCTTACCGAATCCGACGATATCGACGTTTTCGACGCGGAGTTTCCGACGTTCTGGCACCGCTTGCGGACCGGCATCGACCGGATTTCGACCCACGACGACTCGCCTGCGCGAGACGGCGACGATACCGACGGGCCGGATCGGCAGGCGGCATCGTTAGAGGGAGCGGACCTGCCGTCGGGGGTGGAACCGCCGCCGCCGGAATCTGAGGACGGACCCGAGACCGTCGACCTTCGTCTCGCAACCGGACGCAGGCACGCAACCGGCGAACGGCCGGCGTCCGACGGCGACGACGGCGACGATGCGCGGCTGTACAGCGCCGTCGGGCGGCGCGAACCCGTCGAAGCGACGCCGGCTCCGCTGACCGCCGACGAGACCGCCGCAGTGGATCGGTTTCTCGACGCGCTATCGACGGTCCCCGGCCGCCGAACGCGCCTCGCTGCCACCGGCGATCGGATCGACGCCCGGCGAGCGCTCCGCGCCAGCCTGGGGACCGGGGGTACCGCGGTGGACCTTCCGACGCGCGAACGAGTGCCGAGCGAACTCCACTGCTGTCTGCTGATCGACGTCAGCGGCTCTGTCCTCGATACGATCGACCGCGATACGCTCCTCGCGGTCGCGGACCGACTGCAGGCCACCGCGCGCCGGTCGTCCGTCTTCCTGTTCGACACCGACCTCGTCGAGGCGACCGAGCAGTTCGCGCGGGCGGACGGCGACCCCGCCGGGGCGCTGCGCGACGCCGAAATCGAGTGGGGCGGCGGGACGCGGATCGGCGACGCGTTCGACGCGCTCCGGCGGCGCCACCCCTACGCGGTGGATCGGCGAACCGTCGTCGTCGTCATCAGTGACGGGCTCGACGTCGGCGACCAGGAGATCCTCGAGGAGAGCGTCACCTGGCTCGCGGGCCGGGCCGACGCGATCGTCTGGCTCAATCCGCTCGCGGTGTCGCCGGCGTACGAGCCGCGCTCGCGGGGGATGGAGACCGCCTCCCCCTACGTGGACGGGCTGTTCGGCTTCGCGACGCCGACCGATCTCGACGAGGCGGCGCGACAACTCGAGCGCTACGGGATCGACGGCCCGATCGGGTTCGAACACGATCCTCGGCGCAGGCGATCCGCCGCCGAGAGCGCCGACGGCGGGGGTGATCGTGAGTGATCGACCCCATTCGACCGGCCATCGTCGACCGGCTTCGGAGTCGCGAGATCACGGACGGCGTCGCGGTGGAACGAGTAACGATCGGTGAATCGGCGGTGCTGGTCGAACTGGCCGGCGTCCGCACAGCGGATCGATCCGATCCCGAACTCGCGGCTGCGGGCGAGGGAACGCGGACGGCCGGGCTCGCCCACCGACCGCCGGGGGAGCCGGTGTCGACCGACGACGTGGACCTCGAGATGCTCTTGGAGTGGGCGACACTGGAGTTCGACGATTCGGGGGGCGAATCAGATCGCGCCGGTGACGTCACCGAGGCGGGTGAATCGGCTCGCAGCGACGCGACGGCGGACGGAGACGCCGCGCTTCGGATCGCGCTGGGCGTCGCCGCCATCAACGCACTGTCGGCCCCCTCGATCGAGTGGCGGACCGGCGATCCGATGGCGCTGCTGGATCCGAGCGTGGACGTGATCGCGACGGTCGGCGTCTTCAGACCCGCCTTCCGGAAGTTTTCGGATGTCGACGTTCGGGTGATCGAACGCGGGGACGTCGGCCCCGTGTCGGCCCCCGACGACGTGCGCGTCACGACGTTCCGGCCGGCCGAAGCGAGCGCGGCGATGACCGACGCGGACGTCGTGTTCGTCACCGGCTCCGTGTTCGTCTACGGCGGTCTCGAGCGCTATCTCGAGGCCGCACCGGCTGACGCGACGGTCGTCCTGATCGGTGCGACCGCGTCGGGACTTCCGGAGCCGATGTTTGAGGCCGGCGTCGACGTCGTCGCGGGAGCCGAGGTTGCCGCGCCGAAGCGGGTTCGCGAGGCCGTCCAGAGTGGGGCGTGCGGAACTGACTTGCACGACGCCGGCGTACGGAAAGTGTACACGATGGCCGACGGCGTCGCCGACCTTGACCGGGGGTTACGGGGACCGACGACGGCGGACGAACGCACGGATCGAGGCGAGGGGCGGAACGAGACGAACGACCCGAGGGGATCGAATCAATGACACGAAGCAACTGGAGCGTTCCGGAGACTGAGG
Organism: Natronorubrum amylolyticum; assembly: GCF_052040145.1. NCBI lineage: Archaea > Methanobacteriati > Methanobacteriota > Halobacteria > Halobacteriales > Natrialbaceae > Natronorubrum > Natronorubrum amylolyticum. The sequence goes on along the minus strand of NZ_JBPPFW010000001.1, from coordinate 530,113 downwards.
TGGTACAGCGCATTCACGAACGGCTCGGCGGGGACGGAACGGACGTCCTCGCGACGATCGTCGACGTCGAGGGGAACGCCTACCGACGGCCGGGTGCGAAGATGCTGCTCGACGAAGCGGGCGAGGGCGTCGGGAGTATCACGGCCGGCTGTCTCGAGGACGAACTCCTCGTCGCGGCCGAATCGGTACGGGACCGCGGCCGACCGGAGCTGGTGACGTACGACCTGATGGAGGACGACGAGGACGTCTGGGGGCTCGGCGTCGGCTGTAACGGAATCATCGACGTCCTGCTCGAGCCGCTGACCGACGCCTACCGTCCGGCCGTCGAAGCGTTCGACGACGGTCGAAGCGTGGCCGTTCTCACGGTGCTCGAGGGGGGAGGCGATGAGGAGAAAGCGGGCGACGGAAACGCAAACGCGTCCCTCGCTCGCGGCGATCGGGCGTACTACCACCCCGAGGAGGGAGTCCTTTCGACGCCGGACGGCGAGCCGGCGACGGCGTGGCCCGACGACCTCGCAGAACCCGCGAGCGACCTTGCCGAGCGCGGCCGGGCCGATACCGTCGAACTCGAGGTTCAGGGGGAGCGACTCGAGGTATTCATCGACGGGCTCGCGGCCCCGACGGAGCTGGTCGTCTTCGGCTCCGGCCACGACGTCGGGCCGGTGACGGAGCTGGCCGCGAAGAACGACTTTCGGGTCACGGTGGTCAGTTTTCGCGGGAGCGTCGATCTCGAGGAGCGGTTCCCCGACGCCGACGAGACGGTGACGACGTCGCCGGCGTCGATCGACGACGCAATCGATCTCGACGACCGCACCTACGCGGTCGTCATGACGCACAACTTCGTCGACGATCGGCTGACGATCGAACGATTGCTGGACTCGCCCGTCCCGTACGTCGGGTTGATGGGGCCCCAGAAACGGTTCGAGGAGATGACCGAGGCGTTCGAGAGCGAGGGGACGACGTTCGACGACGCGGCGCTGTCGTCGCTGTACACGCCGATCGGGCTCGATCTCGGCGGCGGCTCCCCCTACCAGATCGCACACAGCATCGTCGCGGAGGTGCTGGCGGTGTCGAACGATCGAACGCCGCAGCATCTGAACGCTCGTGAGGGCCACATTCACGACCGAGTGAGCGTCGATTCGGAAGCGGATCGCTCGTCGACGTAGTGGGTGCCATCGACCGTTCGCGGACTGATCCGTTTTGCCTCGAGACGTTCGGCGGCGCGATGATCGGTGTTTATCTTTCGGCGAGCCGACGGCCCATGAGCCCGAGCGGATAGCCGAACACGACGATTGCGGCCGCCCAGAGCGCCAACACGAGCCAGTAGAGGATCACGCCGAATCCCACCGGCGTGGCAAGATACGCCAGGAAGACGGCTCCGGCGATCAGTACGAACGCCGAGAGCATCGCGAAGAGAAGCGGAACGTGGGGCTTCGAGCGGGTCGCTGAGGCGTGTCCAAGCGGCAAGAAGCACGCGGTAGCCAGTGCGAAGGGGAGGACGGCGACGGCCACCGAACCGCCGAAGAGCCACAGCAACACGCCGGTCCCGAGAGTCACGAGCGCCCCAATGCCGGCTAATCCGCGAGTGCTGTGTCGGAAATCGCTCCGACGAGCCGCAATGCCGATCGAGGCGTACCCGATGCCGAGTGCGCTCAGCGCGCCGAGTCCGGGACTGAGCGGTCGACCGGTCGCCGCCACGCTCAGGGCGAGGAATCCGATCGCACCGATCGCTCCGACCGCGACGAACAGCCGCTCGAGGGTCGCCGGAGTAAGCGTTTCGCGGCCCGGGTCGTAGCGACCGACGGCAACTCCCGCGAGCAGGAGCAGCGTTCCGGGGACGAGACCGCCGAGAACTCCGCGTTCCAGCGCGGGCGGGCCGCGTTCGAGACCGATCGTCGCGTAGCCGCTCGCGGTGGCGCGGACGCTGTTCTCGCCGTAGGTAACGTACGTCTGCCGGTTGAAATCGCCGCCGGATGCGGACTCGTCGCTTCGGGTCCACGTCGCGGTATTCCCCTCGACGCTGGCGTGGGCTGGGTCGTTCGTGACGACCGTTCCCTCGGGTGCGTGGATCGTCACCCGCTCGGCGGTCACCGAGTAGCGGGTGTTCGACGGAACGTCGGCGAAGTAATCGATGAGCCAGGCGTCACCAACGCCCGACCGCGCGACGTCGGTGACGGTGTAGTTCACGACGACGGTCTCGTCATCGATGATCGACTCCACGGCTCGAACGTCGCCGCTGGCCGCGTGGGGCGAGACCCAGGCGTCGTCGACCGCGGTCTCGAGTGCAGTTTCGTTGGTCCGGTATCGATCGGCAGCCGAATCGGTGACGGGAACGCGGGCGCTCCAGAGCGAGTCCCCGGTGTCGTCGACGTAGATGTCGAGCGTACCGGCCCCGGTCGCGCCGCCGATTTCGGAATCGTCGACGACTCCGGGACCACAGACGCCACAGAGGGACGTCGGCGCGGGTGCACCGACGACGACGGCGACCCCGGCCAGTGCGAGGAGGGTACAACAGAGGACGGCGAGTGCGAGTCGGGCGGGCCGCATTGTTTCGACGTATGCACGTCTTTCACAAATAGATTCTGCCGAAACTACACGATTGGTCGCTGTGGGTGACAGATCAGTCGGCGACACCACCTCACGGGATCGATAGCCGCCGAAATCGAGCGTGAAAGAGGAAGCCGCCAATCAGGTCGCGGCCGGATCGTCACGGCTGCGTGCTGGCTCGAGTCGGCTACCCTGGCCGGTGGTCCGTACTCCGGACGGTGCTCTGTAGTTCCACTCTGGGGACAACCTTCAAGGCAAGACAGTGTGAGCTACTGATAACTGGTGGGTCGCGTGAGCAAGAACAACGTCGTCAGGGAGCGGGAGACGGGAAGCGACAACGAACGCATGGAGACTGTCGATCTCGGAATCGGTATTTCGGTCGATCTCGACGTCGATCCCGCTGCTGTCGCTGCTGACGCCGACGGCGGTATCACTACTGCTGACGATGACGATGGTGTCATCGCTGCCAGCGCTGGAACTGACGGCGATGACGGTGTCGTACTCGCGTTTGACGAACGGCAGGTACTCGAGACCGGTACCGACGATCGGTCGCGACTCGAGCCCGACGAACGGACGGCCCTGGAAGCGGCCGATATCGACCCAGACGCGATCCCGGACAAGGAGTACTCTTATCGAATGTTGCTGGATGCCGGACTCGACGAAACGACTGCGGGGACGCTTCGACGGCGGTTCTCGCTCCCGTGGTCGTTCGAGAGCGACGGCGACCTCGACCGCCGGTCGGACGAGGTTCGCGGACTCGGCGCCGCCGAACGGGAGTGGATCGCCGTCAGTGCGGACGAAGACTGGCAGGCGTTCGAGTACGAGACGTCTCCCGTGGCGGCGGTCGGCCGGGAGAGACCGTCGGAGCGGCCGTGGCCGAAACCGACGCCCGTGACGGCGGTGACCGGCGTCGGTCCCGACGACGCCGACCAGCTGGCCGAAGCCGGAGTCCGATCGGCGGAGCGACTGGCGACGATCAGCGCGTTCGAGGTCGCCAGGGTGCTCGAGCTGAACGTCATCCACGTTCGGAGCTGGCGACACAATGCGCGGGAACTGCTCGAGTGACAACGAGTGGCTCGGTAAACTGCAACAAATGAGGGAGAATCGACCGTATCTCGGCGGAGATAACTACGATTGTACGTAATTTCGATAATCCGGACCATCAGAGATTTATAGCGGCCTGTTGGACCCACTTACAGATGATTCCGATCGACGATTCACCGATCGTCCGCGATGGCAAGTCACTGATTTTGGCGATGGACCACGGGTTAGAGCACGGTCCAGTCGACTTCGAGGACGTGCCGGAAAAGCTCGACCCGTCGACGGTGTTCGAGACGGCGACGCACGACGCCGTCACCGCGATGGCCGTCCAGAAGGGGGTCGCCGAGGGCTACTACCCCAGCTACGAGGACGACGTCAACCTCCTGCTGAAGCTCAACGGGACCTCGAACCTTTGGATGGGCGAACCCGACTCGCCGGTCAACTGCTCGGTCGACTACGCCGCCGAACTCGGCGCCGACGCCGTCGGTTTTACCGTCTACAGCGGCTCGAACCACGAGGTCGAAATGTACGAGGAGTTCCGCGACGCCCAGGAGAGCGCCCGCGAGCACGACCTGCCGATGGTCATGTGGTCCTATCCGCGCGGACAGGGACTGAAAAACGACACCAAGCCCGGCACGATCTCGTATGCGACCCGAATCGCCCTCGAGATCGGCGCCGACATCGCGAAGGTCAAGTACCCCGGCAGCCCCGAGGCGATGGAACACGCCTGCAAGGCCGCCGGCGACATGAAGGTCGTTATGAGCGGCGGCTCGAAAACCTCCGACTACGAGTTCCTCTCGACCGTCGAGGCCGCCGTCCAGGCGGGCTGTAAGGGTCTCGCCGTCGGCCGCAACGTCTGGCAGCGCGAGGACCCGACCCAGCTCCTCGACGCCCTCGAGCGAGTCATCTACGAGGAGGAGACGGCCGACGCCGCACTCGAGGCGACCGAGTAGGATGACGGTGTCCGATCCAGTCGTCGAGAGCGTGATCGCGACGATCAGCCGCTCGGCGACCGAGATCAGACAGGGGCTCATCGGGCGTCGCGGCACCGTCGACGAGGAGAACCCCAGCGGCGAGACGCAGGTCGAAGCCGACGTCTGGGCGGACGAACTGCTCGGCGACCGACTCGCCGGTATCGACGGCGTCGGACAGTACGCGAGCGAGGAGCGAGCCGAGGTCGAAGACTGCGGCGGCGATCCGGCGATGGAGGGCGTCTACGCGGTCGCCGTCGATCCGCTGGACGGCTCCTCGAACCTCAAGTCGAACAACGCGATGGGGACGGTTTTCGGCGTCTACGACGCCGCGCTCCCCGCTCGAGGCGAGACGCTCGTCGCCGCCGGCTACATCCTGTACGGCCCGATCACGACGATGGTGCTTGCGACCGAGGACTCGGTCACGGAGTATGAACTGACCGGCGGCGAACGAACCGTCGTTCAGCGGAACGTTCGGCTCCCCGACGAGCCGGTCGTCTACGGCTTCGGCGGGCGCGTCCCCGACTGGCCCGACGACTTTCGGGAGTACGCTCGCGAGATCGAACAGGAGCTTAAACTCCGCTACGGTGGCGCGATGATCGGCGACGTCAACCAGGTGCTCACCTACGGCGGGATCTTCGGCTACCCCGGCCTCGACTCCCGTCCCGAGGGGAAACTCCGCCTCCAGTTCGAGGGCAACCCCATCGGCTACATCGTCGAACGCGCCGGCGGTCGCTCGTCGGACGGTGAGCGATCGCTGCTGGCCGTCGATCCCGACGATCTTCACGACCGAACGCCGGTTCACGTCGGCAACGAGGAACTGATCGATCGGCTCGAGGATCTAGTCGCGTAATCGAGATTCAGCGGTCCGCTTTTATCGACTTCGCTCGCCCGAGTTTTGGCTCTCGTGATTCCTAGTTGCCGGACCCCGTCCACGTCGCCGTGACGGTGACGTACAGGCCGACGCCGAGTATCAACAGCAGGTAAAACGCCCATTGGGACCACCCGGTCCCGAGAAACACCAGCGTCAGGAACACGACCCAGCAGGTGACGATGAGCAGGTCGCCGACGAGTCGGGCGACGGATCTCACGATCCCGGGTTGGTCGGAACGATCGGAGTCGGTGTGGGTATCCGTTGCCATGAGTTGGTGAAGATGGATTGGGAGGGAGGTGGGTGTGGAGACTGTGTAGTCCAGTTCGGGGTAGTTAGAAGTGATAGCCGTACATCTCGGTGAGTCTGTAGGCGCCGACGCCCCAGACGTAGCTCTGTCCTGGCCACCAGGTACGAGCGTTGTTGAAGCCCGCGATGAGGACGTCCTCGTCGTCGCCCATGGGGTCGGCGTAGTAGCTCACCGAGCCGCTGTCGCCGTCGGTCAGGTCCATCTCGCCGCCCCAGCGGATCTGGCCGTGCCGACAGAAGTTGTCGGTGAAGCAGGTGACCGCGTCGATCCCCTGGATAGCGCCCGTGGTGTGGCCGGTCACCGCGCCGACCTTCTCGAGTTGTTCGTCGCGGGCGATGAGGTCCGCGAGTCCGAGCCGGGTGAGCTGGCCGCGAACGCGCGACGGCGACGGCGTGTCGATCGCGTTCGAGGGCCGAACCCGTCCTTCGGGCGTGATCGCGGCGACGTCCTCCGCCGGATGGGCGTGTGAGACCGGACCCAGCTCGACGGAGTCGCTCCCGTCGACCGGGAGGCTGAGGTAGTCGCCGTTCGTATTGGCGCCGCCGTCGAACGCGTGCTCGGCCGTCACGAAGAACTCCGATTCGCTGCTGGGGTCGTACATGACGGGACCGAGCGTCGCGATGCTGTCCGCCGTCTCGCAGGCGACGCCGCTCGGAACGTCGTCGCTCGAGACGGAGTCGACGACTCGCGGCTCGATGTTCTGTGGTCCCTGCTCGATGTCTTCGATATCGCCGATCGTCTCGATATCGAGCGAGATCCCGTCCAAGAGCCCGTCGAACGATTCCCTGAGCGAGCTCGGATCGCTCGAGATACCGACGGAGACGGTGGCCGTCCCGCTGTCGTAGGATCCGGGAACGACCGCGCTCCCGAGATAGCCGGTCAACGCCGTTCGTGCGAGCAACTCGTTCAACTCGAGGGCTTTCTGGACGGATGCGTACCAGTCGGCGGGAACGTATCGCGTTCGCTCCTCGAGCGACCACGGGTCGTCGGGATCGGCTCGAACGTGTGCCGTGACGATGGGAACCTCGCCGTCGTCGGCTGCGAGGAAATCGTCGACGCCGAGCGCCCCGGCGACGCCGAGTGCGTAGCCGCCGGTAACGAGGGTCCGAAGAAATTCGCGACGGTCCATGCCGGCCTCGATCCGATCACGGATCGTCGCGATCCGGTGGACGAGATGCTCAGTGTGTGTGCCTTCCATACCGCGATTCTGGTGTCTGCAATGTCCGTTCAGTTCACGACGTCAAAGCTAATGTTCACGTACACGGGAGGGTCGATGACGGTCGAATGTAACGACGAAATCGGCGATAGCGGTTGTGCCTGCACCTGCTACTCGTTTTGTATCGGCCGTTTCGTGGGCCGCGACACGCCAACGGCGACGCGCCGAAACGGTCGTAGGCGACCACAAACTCAACCCGGTATAAAACCTGTACGACTGAACGCAAGCGTTCGTGTCAGTTCCCCGTCCAGCAATACCTGTCTTCGTGCTGGTGACCACGAAGGCAGCTACTGGCGGGCACCAGGTGCCCGACGGTACGACTCACTCCCGATCGGTTCGCGTCCACGACACGCGATCCTCCTCATCCCTCGTGGCGAACTCCGAACGATCAGTGGCGCTCGGACGCGAACCGTTTTCTCCTCTCTGCCGTCCCTTTCGAGGTCCCGCGCTACAGTACCTTCTCGCTCCAAGCCACTCATCTATGAGCGGTCGGTTTCGGCCGACGAGAACGCACTCGGGTTGCCGTCAGCTCCGTTCCCGGATCGTCGCGCGATCGAGTCAACGACGAAAACGGTTTTTGGTCCCCCCACACATCGTCTATCATGCACGTTCGTATCGCGGCAGGGGCGTCTGACGAGGAAGCGGCCGCTATCGCCGCCGCACTGGCTGAACACGTCGGCGAATCGGTCGAGGTGTACGTCGGCGACGACGACGAGCCGCTGGCGAGCCACGACGGCTCGCCCGAATCGGAACAGTCGGCGGAACGGGAGGCCGATTCCGCTTCGAACGCCGACGCTCCGCAGCGCGACTCCGCCGAAGCCGACCGGCAAGACAACCTCGAGCCGACCGACCGCGAGCGACGGCTTCGCGCGGAGATCGCGGACATTCTCGAGGGCGGCCCCGAGAAGTACCGCGACCAACTCGCGGAGACGGACAAGCTGTTCGTCCGGGATCGCCTCGAGTTGTGGTTCGACGACGGCGAGAACGATGAGAACGCGTTCCTGTTCGAAGACGGCAGGTTCGCGGCGTTCGACGACTGGCACCCCGACGGGACGGGCGAGGAGACCGACGACCGGCTGCCGGCCGACGGCCTCATCACCGGCGGCGCGACGTTCGAGGGCCGGGACGTCCACTTCATGGCCAACGACTACACCGTCAAGCGCGGGAGCATGGCCAAGAAGGGCGTTGAGAAGTTCTTGCGGATGCAACAGCGCGCGCTGAAGACCGGCCGGCCGGTGTTCTACCTGATGGACTCCTCCGGCGGTCGAATCGACCAGCAGACAGGCTTCTTCGCGAACCGCGAGGGGATCGGGAAGTACTACTACAACCACTCGATGCTCTCAGGGCGAGTGCCGCAGGTCTGTGTCCTCTACGGCCCCTGTATCGCCGGGGCCGCGTACACGCCCGTCTTCGCCGACTTCACGATCATGGTCGAGGGGATGTCCGCGATGGCGATCGCGAGCCCGCGGATGGTCCAGATGGTCACCGGCGAGGAGATCGATCTCGAGGAACTCGGCGGCCCGCAGGTCCACGCTCGAGAGTCCGGCTCCGCGGATCTGATCGCGGAGGACGAGGAACACGCCCGGGAGCTCGTCGCCAAGCTGATCACCTACCTGCCGGACAACTCGGACGAGAAACCGCCCCAGCAGGAGCCGACCTCACCGGCGCGGTCGCCGGAGGGGATCGACGCCGTCGTCCCGCAGTCGCCGAACAAGGGCTACGACATGACCGACGTCATCGATCGGATCGTGGATTCAGGCTCCTACTTCGAGTTACGGCCCGATTACGGCCCGGAGATAATCACCGCCTACGCTCGGATCGACGGCCGTCCCGTCGGCATCGTCGCCAACCAGCCCGCCCACCGGGCCGGGGCGATCTTCCCCGACGCCGCCGAGAAGGCCGCGGAGTTCGTCTGGAAGTCCGACGCGTTCAACATTCCGTTACTCTACCTCTGTGACACGCCCGGCTTCATGGCCGGCTCGCAGGTCGAGAAGGAGGGCATCTTAGAGCAGGGCAAAAAGATGATCTACGCGACGTCGTCGGCGACGGTGCCGAAACAGACCGTCGTCGTCCGGAAAGCCTACGGCGCGGGCATCTACGCGATGGGCGGCCCCGCCTACGATCCCGAGAGCGTCATCGGACTCCCCTCGGGTGAGATCGCCATCATGGGTCCCGAAGCGGCGATCAACGCGGTCTACGCGCGCAAACTCTCCGAGATCGACGACCCCGAGGAGCGCGAACGCATGGAGCGGGAGCTCCGCGAGGAGTACCGCGAGGACATCGATGTCCACCGAATGGCCAGCGAGGTCGTCATCGACGAGATCGTTCCCCCCAGCGAGTTGCGCGCGGAACTCGCCGCCCGGTTCGAGTTCTACGAGGACGTCGAGAAGTCGCTGCCGGACAAGAAACACGGAACCGTGCTCTGACGCGAGGAACTATCCGTCGGTAGCGTACTATTTCTCGCCCGATCAGCCCGCTACTCGCGGCTCCACCTCACCGTTTTCCGGCCGCCCATCCCGTCAAGTCTCCCGATTACGTCGCCGGCGGATCGTATGATCTCGAGACGATTTCAGGTCACGTCCGTTCACTATCGCGGACCGTTCGAGACTGTTATTACGGCGTTTGAGGGTCGTTACTGACCGAAAGCGTCGGACCGGCGCGGCCTACGCTTAGCATAACAATACCCCATCTGGTGGAAGCGTGGCGTGCGAACGGCACGCTCCCGACGGTCGACGCGTCGACGCCCGGTTCGACTCCGGCGGGGAGAGTATGAGTTCCGACGCTGCACACCTACACCACCAACTTCCGGTCGACGTCTCGCCGGCCGCCCTCGAGCGGTTCTTCTGGGTCCTCGTCGGTCTCTCGCTCGTCGGCGACGTCGTGACGACGTTCGTCGGGCTCCACCTGGGGCTGGCCGAATCGAACCCCGTCGCTCGAAGCGCAATCGACGGCTACGGACTGCTCGGTATGCTCGCGCTCAAAGCGCTCGCGGTCGGGATCGGGCTGGTCTGTCGGCCGATGCTGCCGAAGGCCTACCGAGCGATCGTTCCCGCCGGACTCGCGATTCCCTGGACGGCCGCCGTCTGCATCAACCTCTACATGATCTCGACGACGATCTGAGGGAACATCGAGCGACACGCCTTCCACGAACCGGCGAGGACGCTGTTACAGGTCTACCGCTGTGAGTCGGTCGAATCGTGCTCGAGCGTGACGCTCCCCGTTTCAGCGTCGGTCGACCGCGATTCGGGTGGTTGTGTCCGGGTGCTCTCACCGTCCTCGAGCGCCGCTCGAATCGCCCGCAGTTCGACGAGGATCTCCTCGAGCACGTCGTCCGAGTCGGCGTCGGAGTCGGCGTTCGCTCGGTCGCGGGACGAACGAGCGGGCGAGACGCGGCTGCTGATCAGCTGTTGGACCTCCCGTGGCTCCGGAATGGAACGGAAGCTCATCTCGACGCCGGAGCCGCCGGCGGAGCTGACCTCGACCGTGCCGTAGCCGACGCGCGTGCCGATGGCGCTCTGGCTGTAAGAGGTGTTCTGGACCTTCTCGAAGTCGATCCGTTTGACGTCTCGCGAGAGGATACCCCGTTTCGCGTAGAGGGCGCTGGTGGTCACGACGTAATCCGTCCGGCGGATCCAGAGCACGGACCAGGCGACGAGCGGACCGATGACCAGCGCCAGCACGGCCGTAAGCGATAGCCCAGCGACCGCGTTGAACGGGACCACGAGTAGGGAGAGTACCGGGAGGACAAGTAGCGCCGCCGTCGGCGCGATCGTTCGGCGGTCCGGGCCGCCGGACCAGAGGACGGACTCGTCGTCGTCCAGCGAGAGCCACTCGAGATCGTGGTCGTCGCCGTCGGTCACGGCTGGAGCGTTCGCCATCAGTCACGCCTCCGCGTGCTCGCGTTTCAGCGAGAGCACGGTACGTTCGAACTCGCAGACGAGGTCGTCGTCCTGGTTGTGAACTTCGACGTGCATGGTGACGATCCCGCGCTCGCCGTCGCTGGTCTCGCGTTTGTCCGTCACCGTCGACTGGACGCGGATCGTATCGCCGTGAAAGACGGGGGTCGGATGCTCGACGTCGTCGTAGGAGAGGTTCGCGACGATCGTCCCGTCGGTCGTCTCCGGGATCGAGATGCCGACGGCCAGCGACATCGTGTAGAGGCCGTTGACCAGTCGCTCGTCAAACTGGGTCTCGCCCGCGAACTCGGCGTCCAGATGCAGCGGCTGCTGGTTCATCGTCATATCGCAGAAGCGCTGGTTGTCGCTCTCGGAGATCGTCCGCCGGCGCTCGTGCTCGATCGTCTCACCCACGGTGAACTCCTCGTAGTACAGTCCGGTCATAGGTTCGGAGTCGCACAGCGCCGATAAAAGCGTGGTGCTCGCTCGAGGTGGGCCACGGTCGTCGCTATTCGGGGGGAGCCGTTCGGCGTCGCTCGAGCGGTGAGTTACGTATCGAGCGGTGAGTCGTCCGATACCCTATAGCCTCGAGCGACGGAATCTGTACTCGAGTTGGTCGAATCCGAATGAGCGGGGTCGATACCAGTGCCGCCACAGCAGTCACAACAGCTGCGGCGATCGGTCTCGTTCTCGTGGTCATCCTCGCGTTCGGGGTCGGACTCTCGAGCGCGGCGATCGATAGCGACACCACCCGGCTCAGCGGCACCGTCACCGACGAAGACGGGGAGACCATCTTCGGCGCGGACGTCACCGTCAACGGCTCCAGCGAGACGTCGAGGACCAACGCCGACGGCTTCTACAGTCTCGAACTCGAGGGAGGCGAGCACGAGGTCACCGTCGAGGCGGAGGATCACGAACCGAAGACGTGGACCGAGAGCATCTCGAACGGAAGCTGGACGCGGACCGACGTGACGCTCACCGCCGAACCGACGGAACTCGAGGGAATCGTGACGAACCCAGACGACGAGCCGGTGGCGGGTGCGACAGTTCGGATCGCGGGCACCGATCTCGAGGCGACGAGCGACGAGAACGGCAGCTACGCGTTCGAGATCGATCCGGGGAGCTACTCACTCGAGACGAGTGCGAACGGCTACAATACGCGGCGGTCGAGCGTCACCGTCAGGGAGAGCCAAGTGACGACGCGGGACGTTCAGTTGTCCGACGGCGGCCGAAGCGGCGATGATGCGGACGAAGAAAGCGAGATGGATGATGATGCGGACGAGGAAAGCGAGACGGACGATGAGACCGGTGTCGACGGAGAGAGCGAGGAAGACGATCACGATGAGCGCAGCGATAGAGGCGAGAACGATACCGAAAACGACGTCGATCACGACGATTCGACGAGCGACGAGAGCGTCGACGGCGACACTCGAGGCGACGACTCGTCGCCGACCACGAATCGCGAACAGGTTCTCACGGTACTGATTTTGGCGGGGACGTTTCTCGCCACGATGATCACCGCCGCGACGGTCGGTCTCTATCGGAATCGATCCCGGTAGCGGGACGACAAGTGGGTGTGAACGGCCATCCTGCCGTCACTTCTCCCGACGTCTTCGCTCGGGTTCAGGAATGTCTCACTCGACCATCCCAGTTTCTTCGCCGGCGTCGTGTTGCACCCAGATCGTCTTCGCGTTCACGAACTCCCGGATCCCGTCCCGGGCGAGTTCGCGGCCGTAGCCCGAGTCCTTCACGCCGCCGAAGGGGAGCCGGGGATCGGACTTGACGAGTTCGTTGACGAACGCGAGCCCCGATTCGAACCGTCGGGCGACCCGTTCGCCGCGTTCGAGGTCGTCCGTCCAGACGCTCGCCCCGAGACCGAAGCGGGTGGCGTTGGCCTTCTCGATCGCGGCCTCCTCGTCGGGCACGCGAAAGACCGACGCGACGGGGCCGAACAGTTCCTCGTCGTCGGCCGGAGCGTCGTCGGGGACGTCGGTCAGCACCGTCGGCGGGTAGAACGCCCCGTCGCGATCCATCGGTTCGCCGCCGAGTCGGCACTCGCCGCCTTTCTCGAGCGTTTCCTCGACCTGTCCGTGAAGCTCTTCCATGAGGTCCTCGCGAGCCTGTGGGCCGATGTCAGTCTCTTCGTCGCTGGGGTCGCCGACGGTCTGGGCGTCCATCTCCTCGACGAATCGCTCGAGGAACTCGTCGTAGACGTCGTCGACGACGATAAACCGTTTTGCCGCGATACAGGACTGGCCGTTGTTAATCAGGCGGGCCTGAACCGCCGTCTCGACAGTTTTCTCCATCGGCGCGTCCTCGAGGACGACGAAGGGGTCGCTACCGCCGAGTTCGAGGACGCTCTTTTTGAGTTCGCTGCCGGCTGTTTCGGCGACCGCGCGGCCCGCGCCGTCGCTGCCGGTGAGGGTGACGCCCTGAATTCGATCGTCTCCGATCACGTCCTCGATCTCGTCGGAGCCGATGAGTAGCGAGGTGAACGCACCCTCCGGGAATCCGGCCTCGCGGAAGATATCCTCGATCGCCTTGGCACAGCCGGGGACGTTCGAGGCGTGTTTCAGCAGGCCGACGTTGCCCGCCGCGAGGTTGGGCGCGGCGAAGCGAAACACCTGCCAGAACGGGAAGTTCCACGGCATGATGGCCAGAATCGGTCCCAGCGGTTGGTAGGCGACGACCGTGCGTGCGTCGGGTTCGCCGGCGACGACGTCGTCCGACAGGAACTCGGCAGCGTGTTCGGCGTAGTACTCACAGACCCACGCGCACTTCTCGACCTCGTCGCGGGCCTGCCCGATGGGTTTGCCCATCTCCTCGGTCATCAGCGTTGCATATTCCTCGGCATCGTCTCGGAGGACGTCGGCCGCCGTCGACAGCAACTGCTGGCGGTGCTCGACGGGCGTCTCGCGCCACTCCTCGAACGTCTCGGTCGCGCGCTCGAGGTGATCCTCGCGGTCCTCCGCGGACGTCTCCTCGAAGGTGTCGACTACCTCGCCGGTCGCCGGATTTTGGCTCTCGATAGACATGGAGGGTCCGACTACGAGGAGGCGCTTCAAACGCGGGGGTGGCTATGGAAGGGCGACGCGAGTACTTGGCGACGCTCGGGAGCGCCCGACCGGCGAGGCGGTGCGTTAGCAAGCCGACGTACTTCCGTGGCCACGGTGTAGACGAGGCACGATGACCGTCTCAGATCCAACGGCGAAACCGGCGGAATCGGCGGACCCGGAAAGCGCCGTCGAAACCGCCCGTCGGCAACTCGAGCGAGCGGCCACCCATCTCGACGTCGACGATGGGATCGTCGAACGGCTGCGTCACCCGACGAGCGTCTATCGGGTGACGGTTCCCCTCGAGCACGACGACGGCTCGAGGGAGATGTACACGGGGTATCGAGCCCACCACGACAGCGGTCGCGGACCGTACAAGGGCGGGTTGCGCTACCACCCCGACGTGAGCGAAGAGGAGTGTATCGGGCTCTCGATGTGGATGACCTGGAAGTGCGCCGTGATGGACATCCCCTTCGGCGGCGGCAAGGGCGGCGTCGTCGTCGATCCGAAGGACCTCAGCGCGGACGAACGGGAGCGACTCACCCGTCGCTTCGCGGAGGAACTCCGCCCCGTTATCGGACCGATGCGGGACATCCCTGCCCCCGACATGGGAACCGACCCGCAGACGATGGCCTGGTTCATGGACGCCTACTCGATGCAGGAAGGCGAGACGACGCCGGGCGTGGTCACCGGTAAACCGCCCGTGATCGGCGGATCGTACGGCCGCGAGGAAGCGCCCGGTCGAAGCGTCGGTATCGTCACGCGCGAGGCGATGGATTACTACGAGTGGGATCGCGAGGAGACGACCGTCGCCGTGCAGGGATTCGGGAGCGTCGGCGCCAACGCCGCCCGATACCTCGACGACCTCGGTGCGTCCGTCGTCGCCGTTTCGGACGTCGACGGAGCCATCTACGATCCCGACGGACTCGACACCAACGACGTCGAAGATCACGACGAGACGCCGGGAATGGTCTCGGGCTACGACGCACCCGAGACGCTCACGAACGACGAACTCCTCGAGTTAGACGTCGACGTGCTCATCCCCGCCGCCATCGGGAACGTCCTAACCGCCGAGAACGCCCGCGACGTTAGCGCCGACATTATCGTGGAGGGGGCCAACGGCCCGACGACCTCGAGCGCCGACGAAATCTTCGAGGAGCGAGGCATCCACGTTATCCCGGACATCATCGCCAACGCCGGCGGGGTGACGGTCAGTTACTTCGAGTGGCTCCAGGACATCAACCGCCGGAAGTGGCGGCTCGAGCGCGTCAACGAGGAACTCGAGACCGAGATGCTCCGGGCCTGGAACGCCGTTCGAAAGGAGTACGAGGCCCGGGACGTGACCTGGCGCGACGCGACGTACATCGTGGCGCTCGAGCGGGTCGCCGACGTCCACGAGACGCGCGGACTCTGGCCGTAGCCACCGGACGTGCGGTCGTCCCCGTCGTCCTCACAGTGTTTCCCGTTTCATTTCGGCACCCACACCCCTCGTTCAGAGTGAAAGAGCGATCGGAGGCGAGGGAGGTCAGCGGGCCGGAACCGCGCGTAACCGACTCAGGAAAAGGAGGAGAGGTCGGTGTCGTGTGCTCTCGACGGGCTCTCGGTACCCGAAAGTCGGTCGTACGTCGGGAGCTCCTCGAGCGAGGAGTCCCGTCGCACGGCCTTCACGATGTGTTTCGGGTCGGTGACGAGCCGGTGGAGGAGGTAGCTCCCCTGCGACCGACCGCCGCCGGTCTTCTCGGATTCGATGACGCCGAGGAACGCTTGCTCCTTGAGCTGTCGGTACAGTCCGTTCTCCGTGATCGGATCCGTGGCGACCAGTTCGCAGATGCCGACGTAGCGCTCGTAGACCTCTCGCGTCTTGTAGGTCTCCCGGTCGCCGGTGATGATGCGACTCGCCAGCGCGTAGAGGGCGAGTTTCGCGTGCACCGTTGCGCCGCTCGTGAGTTCTTCGATTCGGTTGATCTCGGCGACCTCCTGGGCCTGCTGGATGTGGTCCTCCGAAACCGTCTCCGAACCGGTCCGTCGAGCGAGTTCGCCGGCTTCCTTGAGAATCTCGATCGCCTTCCGCGCGTCGCCGTGTTTCTTGGCTGCGAGTGCTGCACAGAGTTCGATCGTCCCGTCCTCTAAGACCGCCGGCTGAAAGGCGTCCTCGCGGTTGCGCATGATCTCCCTGAGCTGGGAGGCGTCGTAGGGGTGAAAGAACAGCTCGCGGTGGCCGAAGCTGCTGTCGATGCGTTCGTCGAGCGTCTCCCGATACTTGACCTTGTTACTGATGCCGATGACGCCGATGTAGGCGTCCGTCTTCTGGGCCTCTCGAGCGCGCGAGAGCTGCATTAGGATATTGCTGTTGTCCAGTTTGTCGATCTCGTCCAAAATGACGATGATCGCGTCGAAACACGCCTCGAGGATCTGCCAGATGTGCTGGTAGTACTCCATGGTGCCGACGCCGCGGACCGGAATGTTCTCCTGATAGTCGGTCTGCTCTTTCAAACTGAGCGCCAACTGTCGCGTCGCACGCGTCTCCGTGTTTGCCTCGGAGCAATCGATGTAGAGAACGCCGCAGTCGATCTCGTTCGTTCGGGCGGCGTCCTGTGCTCGCGTCGCGACGTGTCGGGAGATAAGACTCTTTCCGGTGCCGGTTTTGCCGTAGATCATCACGTTGTTCGGTGGATCGCCGCGCGTGATCGCACCGACTTCGGCCGCGACGGATTCGATCTCGTCGTCCCGACCGACGATACGGTCCTCGTCGGGAACGTGTCCGACGTGGAGGAGTTCCTTCCGATTGAAGATGGGATCGTGAGAGTGGAAGAGCGGGTCCCCAGCCTGGTCAGCCATACCTCGGTCGTCGAAGACGGACATAATAAATCTATGGAAGGTAGTTCAGACTGATAAACGGAGGGTAGCTGTGTTAGTTCGCGTCAATTCGGCCGATATCACTCGAGGGCGATAGAACCCGAGTTCAGACTGAACCAGTCTCGAGACCGACTCGGACACCAACAGGAGCATCGACGCTCGCTGTCGACCGTGATTACGACCCCCACACCCCCCGTTCAGAGTGAAAACAGCGTGCAGCTGTGGGTGGGACGAGCCACAAGAGACCGGAGATGCGGTAGAGCGTTGAACTGCGGACCGGTCGATCGGCGACAGTACAGATTGGACGTACCAGCGTCGACGGATGTGGACGTCGTTGATGGGTATGGACATCGTCGATGGTGTGGACACCGTCGATGAGTGTGGACACCGTCGATGAGTGTGGGCGCTGTCGAGATATGTGAACGTATTAGAAATGGGAGAACCGTCTTCAGGACCTCGAGAACCTCGATTTCCGCTTTTTCTATCTTCTATCGGTATCCACCTAGCTAGTATAGTAGCATTATATCTTTCGATAGTGGATACAATGTCCTACTACCGAATGCATATATGTCGTCTTGAAGATCGCATCGTTCCCACGAAACGACCCGTCTAACCGCCTCCAATTCAGCGCCAGCGTGGAGTGGCCACCGTCGTTCCACTGCAGCCGCTACCCGTTTCACTCTGAATTGGGTGTGGGGGTCCTGATCCGACGTATCGATTGCCGGGAGACAGTCCGCAACTGACTTGCCTCGAGCCGCCTCCCCGTTCACCTCGGTTCTCTCCCCGTTCAGAGTGAAAGAGTCCTGAATCGATAATCGATCGACGGTGCTGTTCGGACACCCACCTCGTTCCGTTTAGCGTCGTCTGTCACCGCTCAACGCTCCGTGTGGACTGCGACAAAACGAGCCGTCGCATCGTCCCCGTTTCACTCTGAACGACGGGTCTCCCCCTGGTGAGTACTACGGCGATTTCGAGCCAGCAATCGTACACGGACACTCGCTCGAGTCGTTTCACTCTGAACGAGGGGTGTCCGTCGGCGAACGCTCTCGGATCGACGACGGTTGCACGGCAGGCGCCAGTGTCACGGTCTCCTCCATTCGCGGCTCGACGACCCGTTTATCGCCGGCGCGAGACGCATCCAGGATCGGACCGCATTGGCCACTGAAAAGTGACCGAGCGACCAGTATACTAGCTCATATCGAGATCTTGGGTGAACGGGATACTGTGCACCATGATAGATATTCGCTACGCTTATCCTCCCGTCCGAAAAAGAGGCCAATATGACCGAGGGCGCGAATCCATTCGAAAGCCTCCAGTCACAGATCGACGAGGCTGCAACTCATCTCGAGGTCGGTGACGACGTCATCGAACGGCTCAAACATCCCGAGCGCGTGCTCGAGACCAATCTCACGGTCGAACTCGACGACGGCTCGCTCGAGCGGTTCAAAGCCTTTCGTTCGCAGTTCAACGGCGACCGCGGACCCTACAAGGGCGGCATTCGGTACCACCCGCAGGTCTCCCGCGACGAGGTGAAGGCGCTGTCCGGCTGGATGGTGTACAAGTGTGCAACCGCCGGGATCCCCTACGGCGGTGGTAAGGGCGGAATCATCATCGACCCCGACGAGTACTCGGAGGCCGAACTCGAGCGCGTCACCCGCGCGTTCGCGACGGAACTCCGTCCCATGATCGGCGAGGACCGCGACATTCCTGCACCCGACGTGAATACGGGCCAGCGGGAGATGAACTGGATCAAAGACACGTACGAGACCTTAGAGAACACCACCGAGCCGGGCGTCATCACGGGCAAGAACATCGCCAGCGGCGGCAGCGAGGGTCGCGTCGAGGCCACCGGCCGATCGACGGTGATCGCCGCTCGCGAGGCGTTTGACTACCTCGATAAGGATCTCGAGGGAGCGACGGTCGCCGTCCAGGGCTACGGTAACGCCGGCTGGATCGCCGCGAAACTGATCGATCGGATGGGTGCGACCGTGGTCGCCGTTAGCGACTCGAGCGGCGGCGTTTACAACCACTCCGGGCTCGATCCGGTCGCGGCCAAAGACCACAAGAACGAGACCGGCAGCGTCGTCGGCTACGAGGAGAGCGAGGAGGAACTGACGAACGAGGACGTCCTGACGCTGGACGTCGATCTGCTGATCCCCGCGGCGCTCGAGAACGCTATCGACGCCGACCTCGCCGAAGACGTACAGGCGGACGTCATCTCCGAGGCCGCGAACGGACCACTGACGCCCAAAGCAGACGCGATCCTCGAAGGAGACGTCTTCGTGATTCCGGACATCCTCGCCAACGCCGGCGGGGTGACGGTCAGTTACTTCGAGTGGGTGCAGAACCGCCAGCGCTTCTACTGGACCGAGGAGAAGGTCAACAGCGAACTCGAGGACATTATCGTCGACGCCTTCGACGCCCTCGTCGAGACGCTCGAGGAGTACGACCTCGAGAACCCCCGTACCGCCGCGTACGTCGTGGCGATTCGGCGAGTCGCCGACTCGTTCGAGGAAGCCGGAACGTTTCCGTAAACTGCCTCGGGGATCGAACCGAACGACCGAACGCCGAATTCGTCCGCACACATCTACTTCCGGACTGATACGTCGCGTCGTGACTCGGTATCTTTTTGACGGTCGCTGGCGACCGACCCACAGAGCGAATGGTACGCGAACGGCTCGCCGACTATCGTGATCGCGTTCGCGGCCAACTCCTCGCGGCGTTCCGCGAGGAGCACACCCCGAATCAAGTTGCAGCGAGCTTCGCGATCGGCATCTTCATCACGGCGATGCCGACCGGGGGGCTCGGAATCGGATTGTTTTTCATCCTCATCTCGATCTGGTCGTGGATCAGCAAACCTGCGATATTCGCCTCCGTCGCCGTACTCAACCCGTTTGTGAAACCGCTGGTATATCTCGGGAGTTTTCAGGTCGGCGCACTCCTGCTCGGTTCGGAGTCCGTCGGCTCGCTCGACGGGACGGCCACCGAATCGGCGTGGGTCGCGATCAAGCAGCTACTCCTCGGAAACCTCATCATCGCGACGTTCCTTTCGGCGATCGGATACGTTACCGTCTTGCACTTGACGCGGGCCCACCGACGGCGATCAAGACGGCGAACGGGAACGTCACTGCTGTCGATTCTGGTCGGCTTCTTCCGACGGAAGTAGTCGATCGAACGCGTCGTCCGTAGCTCGCTCGGCCACCTCGAGCGTCCCTCGGCACCTGCTTCGAGCGGCGAGAATTGTCTCTGGCACAATTGTTTCCCCTGATGCACACAGTCTCGGATCCAACAAACTCATATGAACGGACTATCGATTGGGAGGAAAATGAAACGACGCACCGTACTCGGCGGACTCTCCATCGCGGGGCTCACGAGTTTGGCGGGCTGTCTCGGTATCGTCGGCATGGACGAACACGAGTCGTCGCCGGTCGGCGTCGAAGCGAGCGTTCGCGACGAGACGGGCTACGCTCAGACCGACATCGACGACATCGTCGTCGAGGAGGAGGTCGGTGCCAGCATCGCCACGGAGACGATCTCCGTCACGAACTACATGACCGAACACGAGAAATCGGTGAGCGTCGGACCGCTCGACGGCCAGCGCGCGGCCGTCTTCATCGTCCTCACGACGCCACAGATCAGCATCGCCGGGCGAAACGTCAATCCGGTCGAAGATATGTCCGCCCAGGAGATCATCGAGTTAGTCGAGGACAACTACGACGATATCGGCGACATCTCCCACGACGAGGACGACGAAATCACGATCCTCGGCGGGGAGACAACCCGGTCTCGGTTCGACGCCGACGCGACGTTCGACGGCCACGACCTCGCGGTCGATCTCCACGTCAGCGAGGCCGTCGAAACGGAAGACGACGATCTGCTCGTGACCATCGGGGTCTATCCGCAGGATCTCCGCATGCAGGAAGAGTCGAACGTCCTCGAACTTATGGAGGGCGTGACTGCCGATATCGATACGAACGACGACGGAAGCGACGAGAGTGAAAACGGTGGAACCGACGACGATGCAGGCGGCGAGAACGGCGACGGCGATGGCGACGACGATGAGAGCGAGGACGACGACGATGGGATACTCGGCACCCTCGAGTAGCCGCCCGGTTCGACACCCGCCGCACCACTGATTCTCGCTTCGTCGCTCAGACGAGACCGGATCCGTACGCGACACTGACGAGTCCTACAGCGACGAGCACGACGCCGGCAGCTTTCGTCACCCGAACTCTGTCCGCGTCCTCGAGGGTGGCGCCGTCGTCGTCATCGAGCGGGGCCATCCCCTGCCGGTGCTGAGCGGCGACGATTGCGGGCGCGTACCGAACGCCGGCGAGGCCGAGGGCGACGAGCGCGAAACCGAGCAGTGTGAGACTCACGGGTTCGGAGACGGAGCTACAGCCCCAGCTCGCGACCGATCACGAGATGCTGGATCTCGCTCGTTCCCTCGCCGATCTCCATCAGCTTCGCGTCCCGGTAGAACCGCTGGGGGGCGAAGTCGGTGGTGTAGCCGTAGCCGCCGAGCACCTGAACGGCGTCCTCGGCGACCTCGCGGGCGGCCTCGCTGGCGTCGAGTTTCGCGAGGGCCGACTCGCGAGTGACCGGCTCGCCCTTGTCGTAGGTGCGAGCGGCCCGGCGGGTGAGCAGTCGTGCCCGCTCGGTCTTGCGGTGCATGTCGACGACCTTGTCGCGGATGGCGTCGAACTTCGAGATTGGCTGGCCGAACTGCTCGCGTTCCTTGCTGTAGGTCTTCGCGTGCTCGTAGGCCCCCTGGGCCAGCCCGGTCGAGAGCGCGGCGATCGAGATTCGCCCGCCGTCGAGCGTCTTCTTCGTCTGGTTCCAGCCCTCGCCTTCCTCGCCGAGGAGCCGGTCTTCGGGGAGTCGAACGTCCTCGAAGCGAATCTCGCAGGTCGGCGAGGCGTTCAGTCCCATCTTTTCCCAGATCGTACTCACCTCGAAGCCGTCGTCCTCGGTGGGATCGACGATGAACGTCGAGATGCCGTCGTAGCCCGCGTCGGGGTCGGTGACGGCCTTGACGAGAATCGAGCCGGCTTCCGAGGCGTTGGTGATGAACTGTTTAGTGCCGTTCAACACCCACTCCTCGCCCTCCTTTTCCGCTACGGTGTCCATATCCGACGCGTCGGAGCCGCTCTCGGGTTCGGTCAACGCCCAGCCGCCGAGGTACTCGCCCTCGGCGAGCGGGCGCAGCCAGCGTTCCTTCTGGGCGTCGGTGCCGAACTGTTCGATCGGTTTCGACGCGAGCGACGTGTGTGCGACGTAGGAGAGCCCGATCGAGCCGGAGACCCGACCGAGCTCCTCGGCGACGAGCGCGTACATGAGTGTGTCACCACCGAGTCCGCCGTACGTCTCGTCGATCGGAACGCCCATCATATCCAGTTCGGCGAGTTGCTCGAAGATCTCCGCGGGGAACCGGTGTTCGTCCTCGATCTCCTGGGCGATCGGTTCGATTTCGGCGTCACAGAAGTCCCTGACGGTCTCTCGGACCATCCGGTGCTCGTCGGGTAGCTCGGTGTCCATACGCAATACTTGCCGAGGGACGGAATAAACGCACCGACGGCGTTCGTCGACCGTTGGTCCGACAGCGCTGTCGGGTCGGTTTTACGCCACCCGATTCAGTCCCGCGGGACCACAAAGCATATTGCCCCAACCGGTAACCACTCTGGTAGGACGGTGGACAGCGGGTAGGGGTACTCGCGGTTTCTGTCCACCAATATATTATCCGCGTAGCGACTCGTCTCGCTCCCGTTCAGTCCCATGATACGAGAGCGACCGGCCCGTCTTGGCCGGCTTACGCACGCGTCGTCAGATACAGCGTGTCGTGATCGTGCGTTCTGCGATCCGATCACCGCGAAAGTAGAACGGCACCCGCGTCAACTGCGCGGATTCGCTCAGGGCGTTACCAGCCGCGGTCGTCGTCGCGATCGTCAGACCCGTTCGAGTCGTCTGTTTCGTCCGCGTCACTCCACGGATCCGACTCGTCCGTCCCGTCAGCGTCACTCCATGGGTCCGAGTCGCCCCACTCGCGGTCGTCGTCGCTCGTCCGACCCTGCTCCAACCGGTCGCGGTCGTCTCGAGCGTCGTCGTCCCACGTATCGCCTCGCTCGCCGGATTCGCCGCCGTCAGCGCGCACCGCGGCGCGCTGCTCGGGGATGAGATCGAGGTCGGCGTTGGTATCGCCGAGCAACAACAGCGCGTAGTACTGGAAGTAGGTCGCGATCGGCGTCCAGACGAGCGCGACGAACAGCAGGATCGTCAGGAACGCGACGATGCCGACCAGCACCGAGAGAAATACGCCTATTTCGCCGGCAGCGAGTATCAGCAGGGCGATCACGATGACAAACGGAATCAGTAGTGCGAGCACCCCAAACGCTAGCACGAACCAGACGGCGATGGTGATCGCGAGCGAAAGTATCCAGACGAGGATCAAGTAGACCAGATACTCCGTCCAGTTCCCTTTCAGCGTCGGCCAGAACCGACGCCAGCCGCCGAGGACGCCCTGATCCTCGAGCAACATGATGGGCGCGACGAACTCGTCGGTGAACCGTCGGGCGAGCGAGTAGACGAGATACAGTCCGATGCCGTACAGCGCGTACAGCGCGACGAGAGCGCCCGAGAGGGCGTCGAACCCGCCCTGCAGCCAGATCGCCACTGCCGGAGCACTCCCGAGAACCGCGGCGACGAGCAGCAAGCCGACTCTGAACAGGAACAGCCGAAGCCCGTTCCCGAGGTTCGCGCTGAAGTATCGTCTCACGTGGACCTCGGTCGTCCGGAGCGACTCGATGAAGACGAACTGCATCACGGCGCTGATGATCGCGTACAGGAGCCAGAGGAAGAGGATGATCCCGACGACGACCAACAGTAAAACGAGGAGTTCTTCGACAGGGAACTCCTCTTCGAACTCTTCGACCTCGCCGGGCGTCTCTTCCTCGAATATCGGTTCGTCGGCGAACGTGCCGACGTCCCCGCCGGGGATCGTCGGGCCGCCCATTCCGAGCGAACTCACGAAGAAGACGACAATCGCGAGTTTGACCCACATCCCTAAACTGACCGGCGTCAGGAAGTTCCGAGTTGTCTCCAGTGCGTCGCTGAGATCGTCGATCGCATCCATGTTGTCCACACATTTCATTCGGCTGTTGATAATGATACTGCTCCGCTCCCCTCGCCCGAATCAACCTCCGGACGACCGGGTAGGCCGCTGGTTGGCTGGGTTAATCCTTGGGCAGCCCCGGTGGTTCACTGCGGGGACGGCGGCGACCCGGAAGAGTCGCCACTAGTGGATACGTCTCGTCGACGACAGTTCGGGACGCATTTAACACCCGAGCACCCACATCCGATATATGGATATCCGCCGGCTCGCCCGAGGAAACGTCGAGTGGGATCGCCTCGAGCGCGTGATCCGGACGCTGGCGGATCGGTACGACCGCGAGGAGGTTCGCGTGGAGTTTCTCGAGGCCGACAACTGGCTGTCGACGCCTTGCGTGATCGACGAGCGATGGTTCGTCAAGATCGTCTCGCGGCAGAACGCGCTCGTCCACGCGGTGTTGACGACGGGGCGAAACGTCGGTGCCGTTTCTGCAGGTACTGGGGGCTTTTTCGGCCGATTCGACACGCCCCGGGAGATGGTCGAACACGAGTACGAGGCGACCGAGCGAATGCGCGAGATCGGCATCAACGCACCCCAACCGATCGAAGCGTTCGAGGTCAACGGGCTGGGCGTGCTCGTCCTCGAGTATCTGCCGGAGTTCCGATCGCTGGACGACGCGCCCGACTGGCTCGTCGCCGAGCGCGCGACGGACCTGTTCGACATGCTAGCCACCCTCCGAGATCACGGCATGGCCCACGGCGATCTGCGCGCCGAGAACATTCTGCTGTGTGAGGGCGAGTTCTACTTCATCGACGCCACCAACGTCCACGACGACCGAGTCGCCGAGACCACCGCCTACGATTTAGCCTGTGCGCTGGCCGTCCTCGAGCCACGGATCGGCGCCCGAGACGCCGTTCGGGCGGCCGCGACGGTCTACGAGCCGGAAGAACTCCTCTCGGCGCGCCGATTCCTCGATTTCGTCCGCCTCCGTCCCGACCACGAGTTCGATTCGACGACGTTACGGACCGAACTCGAGGCGGCGGCCGATCAGGGACAGCGCTGATCGGCTCCGCCAGAGACGGCGAATCGGCGTTTTCGTCTGCTATCGGGGGATCGTCGCCGAACTCGGTCCTGGGCCGAGACCCTGCCGTACCTCCGCTCGGGGTACGATACGCAGCGACCGGGCGTCACGCTCGAGTCGCTGGCCTGTGCAGGCACCACACGTTTTGAGAAGATTACACTATCCGTGTGCATGTGCGCTCGATTTACTGACGCCGATGTCGGCAAACGGGTCGAGACGGACGCCGGCGAGTCCATCGGGGTCGTCACGATGACCGGCGACGAGACGGCGTACGTCGAACTCAGTGAGGGTGCGACGGACTCGATCAAAGCCGTCCTCGACTGGAACGCCGATACCGACAACGTCGTCCCGATCGGCGGAGCCGTCGTCCGCGAAGTGACTGCGGACGTCGTCCGACTCGAGGGCAAGAACGCGCGGATGACCGACACAGAGTCCGAGCCCGTCTTCGACCGCGACGAGTCCGTCGGCCTCGAGGGTGAGGAACGCGACCGACGAGCCGCCGGTGACCAGCGCGACGAAGCTGACGGCGAGGAACCCGACGAGCCGGACGCTGCGGGCGAGGGCCGTTCGGGCGATGCGATGGAGCCCGAGACGGACGAGATGACCGAATCGGGGGCTGAGCGCCACCCCGAGAGCGAAGACCAGCCGCCGGAGGGTGATCGAACGGTGACGAAAGACCGCGGCGAGGAGGAGGACCGATGAGCGAGGACTCGATCTCGAGCGCGCCGATCCGAGTGATTTCGGGTCGCGCGACAGACGGCGATCCCGATCACCGACCGTAATCCGAACCAATGTCCCGTGGTATCGGCGAATTCGATCTCGTCCAGGAGTCGATCCCCGAGTGGGTAGCCGTCGTCATCGCCCTGCTCACCCAGTTGGGTGACGTCTGGTTTCTGGTGCTCGTCCTCACCGTGCTGTACTGGATCGACACGAGGGATCGGGACGACATCGCCGCCGTCGCGGGCGTCACGCTGGCCGGAATGGGGCTATACAAGGGACTCAAAGAGATATTTGGTCTCCCGCGCCCTGAAGCGCCGCTGCTCGATCCGACGCTGTTGCCGTGGCTCGTCCAGCCGCTGTACGAGGCGACGGCGACCGCCGGCGGCTACGGCTTCCCGAGCGGCCACGCGGTCAACACGACGATCGTCTACTTCGGGCTGGCGAGCGTTCTCTCGGTCGGCTCGAGACGGCTCCGATACGGCGTCGCCGCGTCGCTCGTCTCGCTGGTCTGTTTTACGCGCGTCGCGCTCGGCGTCCACTACGTCGTCGACGTCGTCGTCGGAGTTGCGGTTGGACTGGCCCTCCTGTTCGTCGCTCGAGCGCTCCTCCGGCGGGAGTTCGCCGACCGCGCGACGATCACGTTCGCACTGGGTATCGGATTCAGCGCGTTCTACCTCGTGATGAGCGATCGATCCCCGAGCGCGGTGTTCCTGCTCGCCGGATCGCTGGGGGCCTTCGGCGGCTGGCAACTGGTCATGCTCGGCCGACGGCTCGCCGTCGCCCCGTCGCGCTCGCGTTCGGTTCGCCCGATACTGGTACGTGGCAGCGCGGCGCTGATCGGTGCGATTCCGCTCGTCGCCGCGCTCGGCGGCGGATCGTTCGCCTCGCTCTCGACCGCGGCCGGGGTTGTGGGTCTCGTCACGGCGCTCGCCCTCGTGGTCCCAGTCGCTCGGCACTCGGACCGGGCACGGGAGCTGTACGGTCGCGTCCGCTATCCGAGGCGGTCGAACTGACGGCGGATCGACCCGGCGGCCGATCAGAACCCTGCGTCGCCACCCCCGTTCTGCGCCGACCACTCCGCGTGTGAATCACAACCAGGTTTTTCACGTCGCTCGTCGTCCGTTTCGGTATGAGCCAGCAAGCCACAGAGCAGGAGTACGGCCACTACATCGGCGGAGAGTGGACTGATGGAGACGGAGACGGAGACACGTTCGACAGCCGAAACCCGGCCACCGGCGAGACGCTGGCGACGTTCCAGCGTGGGACGGTCGACGACGTCGACGCCGCCCTCGAGGCCGCCGAAAACGCCTTCGACGAGTGGCGATCACTCTCTTACATCGATCGCGCGGAGTACCTCTGGGACATCTACCACGAACTGCGCGAGCGCCACGAGGAACTGGCCGAGATCGTCACGAAGGAGTGCGGCAAGGAGATTTCGGAAGGGAAGGCGGACGTCACCGAAGCCTGGCACATGGTCGAGTGGGCCGCGGGCAACGCCCGACATCCCCACGGCGACGTCGTTCCGAGCGAAGTCGGGGCGAAAGACGCCTACATGCGCCGCAAACCCCGCGGCGTCATCGGCTGCATCACGCCGTGGAACTTCCCGGTCGCGATCCCGTTCTGGCACATGGCTATCGCCCTCGTAGAGGGCAACACGGTCGTCTGGAAGCCCGCCGAGCAGACGCCGTGGTGCGGCCAGACCATCGCCGAGATGATGGACGACGCCGGAATTCCAGAGGGCGTCTTCAACATGGTTCAGGGCTTCGGCGACGCCGGCGCGGCGATCACGGACGACGAGCGCGTCGACACCGTCCTCTTTACCGGCTCCGCGGAGGTCGGCCACGAAATCTCGGGCAAGGTTGGCGGCGAACCCGGCAAACTCGCGGCCTGCGAGATGGGCGGCAAGAACGGGATCATCGTCACCGAAGACGCTGATCTCGACATCGCCGTCCACTCCGCGATCATGTCGTCGTTCAAGACGACTGGCCAGCGCTGTGTCTCGAGCGAGCGGCTGATCGTCCACACGGACGTCTACGACGAGTTCAAAGCGCGGTACGTCGATATCGCCGCGGATATCGCGGTCGGCGACCCGCTCGAGGATGACACGTTCATGGGGCCAGCTATCGAAGCTGACCACGTCGAGAAGATCCGCAAACACAACGAACTGGCCGAACAGGAGGGCGCGGAGGTACTGGTCGACCGGTTCGAACTCGGAGCCGAAGAGATTCCAGACGGTCACGAAGCGGGCCACTGGGTTGGCCCCTTCGTCTACGAAATCGAGTACGACACCGACCTGCGCTGTCTCCAAGAGGAGTGTTTCGGCCCGCACGTCGCCCTCGTCGAGTACGAGGGGGATATCGACCGGGCGCTCGAGATCCACAACGACACGCCGTACGGACTCGCCGGAGCGATCATTTCGGAGGATTACCGCCAGCTCAACCGGTTCCGAGACAGGGCTGACCTCGGGCTCGCGTACGCGAACCTCCCGTGTATCGGCGCGGAGGTCCAGTTGCCCTTCGGCGGCGTCAAGAAGTCCGGCAACGGCTACCCAAGCGCGCGAGAAGCCATCGAAGCCGTCACCGAACGCACCGCCTGGACGCTGAACAACTCCAAAGAGATCGAGATGGCCCAGGGGCTGTCGGCCGATATCACGACGAGCGAGGACTGAGCAGATAGCCGCGACTCCGTTCGGACTCGCCGTTCGCCACCCCTATCCAGAACGCTCCCGTCGTCCGTTTCGAACGGGGCGGCGGGTCCGCCTTCAGTCAACCACTACCGCGGTTCGAACGTCCACGTAGCCTCATCTTATCAGCCGTAACGGGGCAAAACCAAAGTCTCGAGGCGTGATCAGCCGTCCCATGGGGATTATCGAAGGAATCGGCGTCGCGTTAGCGATTGTGGGCGTCTTCGTCTACCTGTTTCCCAGAACGGTGTTCAGACTGGCGCTCTTCGGTATGTTCGCGAAGGAGCAGCTGAGCGCCTTCGGTCGGCGCACGCTCAAAACGATCGGCGCCTTCCTGGTTTTCGAGGGCGTGTTGATCCTCTCGCTGATCGCGTACTGACTCTCGAGAACTGGCACACAGCGGCAGTTTCGGTTCGCTATCGGCTGCCGATATCGGCGCCGTGTCGTCGAAAAGATGTTTTCAAGGAGCGCGATCAGCCGACGATCGACTCGGCCACGGCGATCAGTTCGTCTGCCGTGAGTTCCCCGCTGACGGTGTAGCTGAGTCCGTCGTCTTCCCACTCGATGATCGTCCTCGTTTCGGTGGCCTCTCGGATCGTTGCGTCGACGTCGTCGATCTCGACGGGGTCGCTGTCGGGTTCGAAGACGGGATCCTGAGCCTCGTCGGCGACGCCGACGGTCAGGAACGAGCCCGCCTCGTCCGTGTACTGCAGCGTCGCACTCCAGCCCACCATGTTCTCTCCGGCTAACACGCTCTCGAGCGTGTACTCATCGGGAACGTCCGGGCGAGGGAGATCGAACGGGACGTCTGCATCGGCAGCGTCGACGTCCGCGTACTGCTGGGGCACGAGCTCGTCGAAGTCCCTGATCTCGGCGTCCGCTGGCGGTTCGAACGCGAAGACCTCGTCGTCGATCTCCTCGTCGAACGCGACTTCCTCGAACGCGACGGTCGTCGTCACTGACGCACCGACTGCGGGCGTGACCTCCTGTTTCACGGGGTAGTCGGTCTCCTGGTCGATCCAGAGCGTCGCCGATTCGTAGAGCGCGTCGTCGCCGTCGCCGGTGAGTTCGAGGACGTAGACGTCGCGATCCGCGACGGTATCGGTTCCCTCGACCGACGCGTTCGTATCGGTCGTGAAGGCCTCGACGAAGCCGTCGTTCAGCGCCTCCTGGTCCTCCAGGTCGAATCCGAGCTCCATTCGGACGGCCTCGTTGTCGGCCTCGTCGTACATCCAGATCGTCGAACCGTCGGCGACCACTACGTCGATCGGTTCGGGCTCGTTCGTTTCGACGATATCAGCCCGGTACTGATCCGGCCCTCGTTCCCAGACCTCCTGGGTCGTCGTGACGGTCTCCGTTCCGTCGTCTATCGTCGTCGTCTGGATCCCCTGGACGGTCTCCACGTTCGATTCGGCGTCGAGCGCGGCCTCGAGCAACTCGTCGGCATCTGGCAGTTCCTCATCGGGCGGGTTCTCTTCGGGCAGGTCCTCTTCGACATCGTCGTCGACGCTCGTGTCGTCGTCTCCGGATCCCACTGCGCCCAGACAGCCGGCGGTGACCAACAGAAGGGCGACGACTACTGTCGAAACGTGTGCTCGCTTCATTGTTCTCAGTCTCACTTCAGCAATCCGACCTTATAAATCGGGAGTCGCGTTTTCTCGACCGGAACACCCGGCCGATTGCTGTCAGGAATGGAAGGAATCTCGCCTCCGGGAGGCGAATCGCTTATCCGACGGTTCGTGGAACAGCCAAACACATGAAAGCAGTCGTTCTCGCGGCGGGTCAGGGCACGCGCATTCGACCACTCTCGGATTCGGTTCCGAAACCGATGCTGCCGGTGGCAGACCGGCCGCTCGTGGCCCACACTATCGACGCCGCGGTCGACGCCGGAGCGGACGAAATCGTCCTCGTGATCGGCTACGAAGCCGACACGGTTCGGGACTACTTCGGCGCGGAGTACCGCGGCGTTCCCGTCAGCTACGCCGTCCAGACCGAACAGGCCGGGACAGCCCACGCCGTCAACACGGCCCGCGAGCACATCGAGGGTCCGTTCGCCGTCCTGAACGGCGACAACCTCTACGATCCCGCGGCGATCGATCGGCTCTTTACCGAGTGTCCGGCTATCTGTGCCATCGAAGTCGCAGAGCCGCGCAACTACGGCGTCCTCAGCACCGAGGGCGACTCGATCACCGGTATCGTCGAGAAGCCCGCCGATCCGCCGACGAACCTCGCCAACGCCGGGGCCTACGCCTTCCCCGAGGAGGCCAAAAAATGGCTCGAGGTCCCCGAAAGCGAGCGCGGCGAACACGAGATCACCGACGTCGTCGCTCGCGTGATCGACGAGTTCGACGTCACGCCCGTCACGCTCGAGCGTTGGCTCGACGTCGGCCGACCCTGGGAGCTGCTCGAGGCCAACGAGTGGAAGATCGGCGATCTCGAGCGCCGGATCGACGGCGACGTGAGCGAGGACGCCCACCTGCAAGGCGACGTGGTCGTCGAGGACGGCGCGACGGTGAAGCCGGGCGTCGTCGTCGAGGGACCGGCGCTGATCCGTTCGGGCGCGACCGTCGGGCCGAACGCCTACGTCCGCGGGGCGACCCTGATCGACGAGGGGGCGAAAGTCGGCCACGCTGCGGAGGTGAAAAACAGCGTGCTCTCCCGAGACGCGTCGGTCAGCCATCTCTCCTACGTCGGCGACAGCGTGCTCGGCCGCGACGTCAACTTCGGTGCCGGGACGAACGTCGCGAACCTCCGCCACGACGACGGGAATATCGAGTTCACCGTCAAGGGCGAGCGGGTGTCGACCGGTCGACGGAAGTTCGGCGTCGTCGCCGGTGACGGCGCGAAGACGGGGATCAACTCGAGTCTCTCGCCCGGACTGAAACTCGACACCGGCGCGACGACGCTGCCCGGTGAGACGGTCGATCGCGATCGCTAACCGAACACGAGACGTATCACTCGTCGAGCTGTATTCGAGCACGCATCTCGACAATCCACCACCGCTCGAGCGCTGTACGGCGAGGCTACTAAAGGAGTTCCCCGGCGTACGGTCGCTTCACTTCGACTGCAATGGCCCCAGCTATCGTCCACTTTCTCGTCGGCGCGTCACTCCTCCTCCTGCTGACGGCGCCGGTGGCGCTCCGAATCGAGACCGTTCGCCGGTATCAGTTGTGGCTGATTCTCGCCGGCGGTCTCTGGGGGCTCGCACCGGACGTCCACTACGTCGCCCCCGTCCTCGATCGTACCCTCGAGTCCCTCCACGATTCGCGGTGGGCCGACCTGTTCGCGTTCCACTATACGCTCGATCAGCCGGCGCTGACCGGGATGACGCTCGAATTAATCGTCGGTTCGATACTCCTCTTTTTGGTCGCGATCACCGTGTTTACGGCCGCGGGGAGTAGGAACGGATCCGCGAGCGGGTCGCGGGGCACCCAGTTCGTCGCGGCCATCGTCTGCGTCGCGCTCGCGGCCCTGATCGCCGGGGCCGCCCTCGGTGCCGGGCTGTACGCGACGAACCGGCTCGAGTCCATCGCCACGCTGTACGGTCGCGAGAGTGCCCGTGAAGGGGCAACGCTGCTGCTCGCGTGGAGCATCGTCACCGGCGCGGGCATCGCGGCGATCATCGCGCTGGCGGACGAAACCATGCGGGCGACCGATCCGGTCGCCGGGATCTCGGTCGGCATGCTGGTCGCCGTCGTGGGCTGGCTGTGTGGAATCGTCGTCGCCCTCCCACTCTGGATGCAGCGGTTTTTCGAACTCTCGCGGCCGTTCCCGTATCTTCACTGGCAGAGTCTGATCGGCCTGCTCGTCTTCGGGTTCGTCTTCGGCTGTTGCTACTCGCTGCTTCGTCGACTTCTCAGACCGATTACGGCCGGCGAGACTGAGTTTCAGGCCTCGAGTTCGACACAATAGCTTCGTTATCCCGCCCGATTAGCACAGGTGTCGGGGCTCGTCACCGAAGACGGCGATACTGTCGCCATTTTCACCGGACGGAGCGGTGGCTCGATCGTCCGCCACCGCCAAATCGTATCGGGTTAAAGACTATCATCAACACCGATATACTACGCTACAGCGGGAACGCTGCTCGGTCGATACCGACGGCTAGCCGTGATTCCCGCATTGAAGTCGCAGTGTGGGCGCTGGGACCGCAGTGGTGTGTGATAATGGTGTGTCAACCGCAGCCCAGCCCACGTACTCTTGGCTCGAGTGGAGCGTAATTAGTCTACTGGAGATGCGTCGCCACCGGACTACACGGTCGTCTCGGTGACGAACTGTTCCGTCCGCTGTGCCGAGGTGACCGTCGTCGTGATCGTGACCGTTCGGTCGTTGTTTTCGATCGCGAGAGCGCTCACGACGTCGATATCGATCCGCTGGGTCCGCGTGACGGTTGCGCCGGCCTCGAGGCGTCCGATCTCCTCGTCGGTCTCCCAGACGAGCGTCTCGCCGGCGGTGACGGTGGCGGCGACTTGAACATCGGTCGCATCGTCGGTGCCGGTGTTCGTGAGGGTCGTGGTGGCCTCCCGGCAGGTCCGCCCGCACTCGACGACCTCGACGACCTCTCCCT
Source organism: Natronorubrum amylolyticum (assembly GCF_052040145.1). Lineage (NCBI taxonomy): Archaea > Methanobacteriati > Methanobacteriota > Halobacteria > Halobacteriales > Natrialbaceae > Natronorubrum > Natronorubrum amylolyticum. Next base: position 497,199 of record NZ_JBPPFW010000001.1, on the reverse strand, counting down.
CGAAGGAAACGTCGCTCTCGAGATCAGTCGCCGCCCGTTCGGTCGCATCGGTCGGATCGATGGTGTCGTCGGTCAGGGGTTCACCGACGGTGGCGGGCGGTGTGGCAGTCCAGTCGGTAGCGCCCCCCGTTATGAGGGACAGGCTAGCGCCGGTGATCGCTGCGAGGGCTGTTCGTCGATGCATGCGTTCGTCTGCTCTCCGTCTCCCCGTCTGGGAGGGGGACCGTTGGGGATCGAAGCGCCGTCCCGTGGAGGGGATCGATCGCTACTCCGTATCTCTCTGTGAGGTCGCGCTCGCATATGAACGTCGCTTGCACACCGTTCACCAGTCGAGAGTATCACACCCTCCTTCGGGCGAGAGTGATCCGCCGACAGATTCGACGTTCTCGCGGTCCGGGCCTCCTCGCGGTCCGAATTCTCCCGTCGAGAACGGATCGCCGAGACCGCGTACCTTTTTGGGGACCTCGCCGAACTATCGACGTATGGTCGACGTCCTCGATAACAAGCGGGCCGCAACGCGCTTTCGGATCCTCGTCCAGATCGCCGAGCGCCAGCCCGCCGTCAGCCAGGGAGAGATCGCCGAGGAAGTCGGCGTGACGAGTCAGGCCGTCAGCGAGTACATCCGCGAACTCGTCGACGACGGACTCGTCGAAAAGGAGGGTCGTTCGCGCTACCGCGTCACGCCGGAAGGCGTCGACGTACTGTTTCGGACCGCCGACGACGTGCGCCGGTTCGCCGACCACGTCACGGGCGACGTGCTCGGGGCGATGAGCGAGGCGGCCTACATCGCGACCGACGACATCGCGGAGGGCGACACCGTCACGCTCTCGGTTCGAGACGGGTTGCTCCACGCGACCCCCAGCAGCGAGGGGCCGGCGACGGGCGTCGCGACGACCGACGCCGAGGCCGGTACCGACGTCGGCGTCACGAGTTTCGAGGGCGTCATGGAACTCGAGCCGGGCTCCGTCACCGTCCTGCAGATCCCCGCCGTTCGCACCGGCGGGAGTCGCGCCGTCGACTCGGCGGCGCTCTCGGCACACTGTGCGGAGTCGGATCTCGTCGTCGCCGCCGGCGTCGAGGCCGTCGTCGCCTGCCGACAGGCCGGCAGCGATCCGACCGTCCCGTTCGCGGCCGGCGAGGTCGCCGCCGAGGGCGCCGAACGCGGCCTCGAGGTGGCCGCGGTCGCCACCACCAACGAAGTCGGCCGGGTCACGGATACGCTTCGAGACGCGGACGTTTCCTACGAAGTGCTCGAGGCCTGAGCGCGGTCGGCGGCCGCGGGTAGACACGTCACGCGTCACCGACGTTATAGTGCTGGCAGTGGACCGCACGGACATGGAATCCATCGGCACCGGACTCGCGGCGATCGACTGGAACGACACGCGTGCGGACGTCTACCTCTCCCGTCCCGACAAGCGAAACGCGATGTCGGTCGACCTCATGTGCGACCTGACCGAGGCGTTCGAACGCGTCGACGCGAACGAGGACGTCCGCGCGGCGACGCTGCTCGGAGAGGGGCCCGTCTTCTGTGCCGGCATGGACCTCGAGATGATGCGCGACCGGGTCGAACCCGACTCCGAGATCGATCGCGACGTCTTTCCCGAACTTCTCGAGACCATCGAGGAGACGCGTCAGCCGGTCGTCGCCGGAATCAAACGCGCCGCGCCCGCGGGGGCGTTCGAACTCACGCTCCCCTGTGACTTCCGGATCATCGGCTGCGAGGCGACGTACGGATTGCTCGAGGTCAAACTCGGCACCTTTCCTCACGGCGGCGGGACCCAGCGTCTGCCGCGACTGGTCGGCCTCTCGAACGCGAAGGAGATCGTCATGACGGGCGAGTTCGTCGACCCCGAGGACGCCGCCGAGATGGGACTGGTTCACGAGATCGTCGACACCGATGCCGTCGACGAGCGAGCGAAGGCCTTTGCCGACGAACTGTGCGCAAACGCGCCGCTCGGCCTCAGAAACGCCAAGCAGGCGCTCAACGCAGCCCTCGAGATGCCCCTCGAGCAGGGACTGGCCTACGAACGGCAGTTAGGGTACGAGTTGGACGACACCGACGACTACCGCGAGGGATTCGAGGCGCGACTCGAGGATCGAGAACCGACGTTTCGCGGCGAGTGAGAACTCAGCGGCAGCGTGGCTCACTCTTCGCGACGGTCGTACAACTGCACCGCCCGGTCGTGACGCACTGACAGCCCGTTCGGATTTCGCTGTGCCGACCGGTCGGCGTAGCGAGCGCGGAGGCCGTCTCCCAGCCCGCGGGCCGCGTTGCTGACGACGTCGGTACCGTTGGAGACCCACCCGGTCGGCTTCTCCTCTCCCGCGACGACGCCGCGAATGCTCGCGAACCCGTCGCGGAGCGCGCTCCCGACGGTTCGGCCGAGAACCGTCGGTCGCGGTCCGTAGTTCTTTGCGAGTCGGTAGGACAGCGAGCGGTAGGTCCCTCCCCAGTCGGGGTCGGTCCGTCCGCCGTCGGTCCCGACCTCGCATCTGGCGGCCATCTCCGCGTCCCAGGCGACGTCGAAGCCGAGACCCGCCACGCGGTGGGCGCAGTCTCGCTCGCCGTCGACCTCGAGGTACTCGTCGAATCCGTCCAGCGCCTCGAGGACGGTCCGGTCGAACGCGACGTTGTCGCCGTCGAAGTGCGTGACGCTGCGACCCTTGATGGATCGTGGCTTTCGAAGCTCGTAATCGGTGCCGCCACCCGTAACGGGACCGGTGACGACGTCCGTGCCGTCGGCGATCGACCGTTCGACGGCCTCGTACCAGCTGTGTTCGATCGCGTACTCGCCGTCGAGGAAGGCGACGACGTCGCCGGTTGCCGTTCCGAGACCCGCGTTTCTCGAGACGTTGGGATTTCGCTCGGAGATTTCGACGAGCACGTCCACGTCGGTGCGGTCGCGAACGACGCCGGTCGTCCCGTCGGAGGACGGTCCGTTGACGACGATGACTTCCGTCGACGGCGGTGCTCGCTCCGCGAGCGCGTCGAGAGACGATACTAACTGCTCCCGGTCGTTGAGCGTCGATACCACCACCGAGAGCTCCATACTCTGTGGTAGCGTTCGTCGGTAGTAAAAACAGGGGGGTTTCCCGCCGAGTGACGATCACTGCATCGTCTCAAGTCGTTCACACGTATCGAACAAGAAACACGTGGCTTCGAGAGAGAACCCAACGGCTAGGAAAACCCGAGACAGGGCTGCCGACGACCGCAGGCGGCCGTCAGCGAACCCGCGTGTTCCAGTAGGAAACCGACGCCAGATGGTCGGTGACCGGCAGTTTTCCGATGGTCTCGTCGATCGTCCGGATCGGTGAGGCGAGCACGTTCGGAATCGACCGGTAGAAGCCGTAGGGGACGATGAAGTCGTCTTCGACGTCGACCAGGGTCAGGTTCGTCTTGGCCAGCAAGACGGCGACTTCGCTCTTCGAGTAGAGTCGCGACCCCATCGGCAGCGCCCAGTTGTAGATACTGCGCGAACTGAACCGATTGAACGTGTCGAAGACGATCTGCTCGCGCGACACGCGACGCATCTCTGCTAAGAACGCCTTCGGATCGTCCGCGAGGTGGAAAAACCGCATCGCGACGACGGTATCGAAGTGGTCGTCCGGGAACGGAAGCCGTCCCGCGTCACCTCGCAAGAACTCGAGGCTTCCCTCGAGTTCGACGTTCTGGGCCTTCTTCCGGCCCTGCTGTAACATTGCCGCCGAAATATCGAGTCCAACGACGTCGGCGCCTTGCTCGGCGAGCATCACCGAGAACCGCCCGGTACCACAGGCGATCTCGAGGATGTTCCGGTCCTCGACGGGCATGATGGCCTCGAGGACGGCTGCTTTCTCCCGGCGGTCGATCAGCTGTCCGCCCTGGGAGAATCGCTTGTCGTCGTACTCCTCGGCGACGTCGTCGGCCTGGTACCACTCCTGTCCTTTCACACTGGGCGCAACTACAGTAGCCGGAGGATAAAACGATACTGGAGTCTATCGGCGAGTGGACACGCGGGTGGTGGCCCGAATCAAGCCGAGCGGTGCCAACGATTCGTCGAAACTGATCCGTCGAATTGACAGTCAGACGACGGTGACTACGGACGTTCGCTCGCTGGGGAATCGACTCCCAGCGACCCAGTATATAACTACAATCGGAAGACTGCGATGGGATGCACGTTCTGTGTTAATACCTCATTCATACTCCTTATACAAACTGGACTATTCGTATCTACATATAGGGAAGCTTTACCACTGGCCATTCCGCTGTGGTAGGTATGAGCATGAGTACAGCCGAGGACCGTGCCGGTGCTGCCGAAGAAACCCTCTCAGCGGACGAATACCGCGACCGCCTCCGTGACCTGCCGCCGAGTGCGAAACTGGTCGCGAAAGTGCTCGAGACCGACTCGCCGCTCTCGCAGGGCCAGCTCGCCGAGGAGTCGCTCCTGCCCGACCGAACCGTCCGCTACGCGCTCAACCGCCTCGAGGACGTCGGTCTCGTCGGCTCCCGATACAGCTTCCGCGACGCGCGCAAACAGGTTTACTTCCTCAAACACTGACCGCCTGGCAGCCCGGTCCACATCTGTACGGGGGTACGGATTGGGGTGGTCCGCCGGCGTCGGTCGACCCGACCCGCCGATACACACTTTTTCGCCCGGCCCAACGCTCGAGATATGCATCTCACTCGACTGGCGATTCCGGTCGCGACGCGCGCACCGGGCGGGGCGACCAACGCCTATCTGCTCGGCGACGAGTCCGCGATGCTCGTCGACCCCGCGGCGCGAACCGACGAACTCGATAGAGCGGTCCGTAACCGCGACATCGAGCACATTCTCGTCACGCACACCCATCCCGATCACGTCGGTGCCGTCGAATCGTACGCCGCACAAACGGACGCGACCGTCTGGGCGCGGTACGGCCGCGCGGAACGCTTCCGCGAGGCGACCGGTGTCGATCCCGACCGAACGTTTTCCCCGGGGACGACGATTCCGCTCGGTGACGACCGCGTTCGCGTCCTCGACGCGCCCGGCCACGCGCCCGACCACGTCGCCCTCGAGGCCGGCCGCAACGGACCGATCCTGTGTGGTGACTGCGCCGTCCGCGAGGGCAGCGTCGTCGTCGGTGCGCCAGAGGGCGATATGCGCGCCTACGTGACGACCCTCCGTCGCCTCTGGGCGGCCAACCCGCCGGCGCTCCATCCCGGTCACGGGCCTGAGATCGACGTGCCACGAGAGACCCTCGAGCGACTGCTCACCCACCGGAAGCGTCGGGAAGGGAAGATTCTCGAGGCCGTCGACGCTGGTGCGGACACGCTTGAGGCGATCCTCAACGCGGCCTACGAGAAGGACCTCTCGGGCGTCCGCGATCTCGCGCGGGCGACCGTCGTGGCCCACCTCGAGAAACTCGATGTCGAGGGTCGCGTCCGATGGGATGGCGAGCGCGCGACGCCGGCTCCGCGGAGCGACTGACTTTTCCGCCCTCGCGGGTAGTATTCGGTGTGCAATCGCTCGAGGCCGAACTCGAAGACGCCCGCCAGCTCGCCGTCGACGACCTCGCGGACGCCATCGAGTCGATCGGCTTCGAATGTACCCGCTGTGGGGCCTGCTGCAAGGGCCACGGCGAGGACGAACACACTGCGACGGTGTTTCCGGACGAGGTTCGCGACCTCGAGGCAAGCGAGAGTTACGAGGGCGAGTACGACTGGCGCGACGTCGCTCGCCCCATGCCGTACGGCCTGTCGAAGACCGAAGACGGTGGCTTCGAGGGTGAGACCTTCGAGTGGGCGCTCCAGACGGACAGCTGTGGGGACTGTACCTTCTACGAGGAGGATGAGGATGGGACCGGTGCCTGCGCTGCCCACGACGATCGACCACTGATCTGTCGCACCTACCCGTTCAGCGTCGCACTGGCGGGAACCAGCCAACCGATGGGTGAAGCCGTTGAGACGGAAGGCGTCGTCCGCGCCCACGAGTGCGAGGGGCTCGGTCGAGCCATCTCCCGCGAGGACGCCGAAGACCTCGCGCGCGCGCTGAAAGAGCGCGCCGTACGCGAACTCGAGGAGGCCATCGCCGTCCGAGATACGTACGAGCCAGCCCCACCGGCCCCTGGTGAGGTCGTCGTCCACGACTCCGAGGGGGCGAAACGGATCGACGGGACGCCGCTCGACGACTGAATCGTCATCCAACAGGGATCGATCTCCGACCGACCGCGAAACCGACAGGGAGTTGAGACCGTTCTTCGAAGGCCTCTGCATGACACTCGACTGGGACGGGGTGACCCACATCACGAAAGTCGATCCCGCAAAGCCGTTGCCGGCCGATCTCGGGGTGCTCGAGGGCACCGATCTGGTGATCGTCGGCGGCTCCGACGACGTCACGGAGACGAACACGCTCGAGGCGATCCGAGCGATCGACGACGCGCTTCCGTCGGTACCCGTCTTTCAGGAGCCGTACAGTTCGGCCCACGTCTCGCGAGAGACGATCGACGCTGCGGACTTCGTCGCCGTTCCGGCGGTCTACAACGGCGATCGGGACCACTTCGTGGGCAAGCACGTCGATCTCTTCACCGAGGTCGGACGTACCCCCGAGGAACTCCTCGGGGCCGGGCTCCCGGTCGTCGGCGACTTCGTTGCCTCCAAAGGGGTCGACGCAGTCGCCGAACTCGCGACGAGTCTGATCGGCGAGGGCTACGTCGTCCAGCACCTCGACTCCGCGGCGGCGACCACCTCCGGCGTCGAGACCACCTACACGCCCGACGAGGTCGCCGGCGCTGCGCTCGCGACGGAGGCGTTCTACGGCTTCCCGATCTTCTACGTCGAGTACTCCGGTCGCTACGGCGGTCCCGAGGACGTCGCGGCCGCAGCGCGGTACCTCGAGGACACCACGCTCCTCTACGGCGGCGGCATCGACAGTCAGGCGAAGACGATGGAGATCCTCGAGGCCGGCGCGGACGCCGTCGTCGTCGGCGACTGTTTCCACGACGATCCGGAGACGTTTCGGAAGACGATTCCGAGGTGACGGCTCGGGAAACCGGGACACGTCAACGAAGGCGTTCGGGAAGGACTCGAGATGGTGGAGCGCCCAGCATACGTCGCACTTTGCGCGCCGTTTCACGCGAGTCGGGAAGCGTCTCGCTGGCTCTCCTTCGTGCGGTGCGCTCACGAGAACTCCGAGCGCTCCCTCGCCTCGCGAGGAGCGCTCGGCTTTTTGGTTCAGATTTTTGCGCTCTGGTCGGCTTCGCCGACCGATCGCGCAAAAAAGGTGGTTTCTAGAACGTTTCTTCGATAATCTCGCCGACGGCGAAGTTCGATTTGACCTCGGTGACTTCGACTTTGACCCGTTCGCCGACGTCGGCGCCGGGGACGATGATGACGTAGCCGCGCTCGACGCGAGCGATACCGTCCCCCTGCTTTCCGATGTCTTCGATCTCGACGTAGCGCGTTTCGCCGACGTCGACCGGTGGCTGCGGTTCCGACGGTGCCGTCTGTGGCTGGGCCGTCGTCTCCTCGGTCTCGGTCGACTCCTCCCGTGAGATGAGTGCGACTCGATACACTTCTTCCGGGTCGATGTCGCCGGTTTCGACCTCTTGACGTGGTACTTCGATGACGTAACGATCCTCCTCTGCTGAAACGTCCGCACTGAACAGACACAGGAGTTTTTCAGATATTTCCACAGTAGACCCTCGATTTCACCTCTTATGCTCATACGTAATAGAACTACCGACAGATCGGGCGTCTGAACAGTTGAAAGAAAGTACGGACGTCGGACGGTAACAGATACCGTACGGCCGGGAAATGGACTGAATCGGCTCGAGAGAGCCGAACGGAGTCGTTCGAGGCGTTGATCACCGCGCGTGCTCGAGCCCGCGCGCCGTCACGAACTGCGAGAGATCGAACTGGGTCTCGAGGTCGGCGTCCGCGACGGTCTCGTAGGGGCGATTGACGACGATGTCGCCCGCGGTTCGGTCCCCGATTCCGGGGATGGCGGTGAGTTCGTCCATCGAGGCGTCGTTGAGATCGAGCGGATAGGGGACGCCGGTGACGGAGCGGTAGCCGTGATCGACGACGGCGATGTCGATCGTTCGCTCGAGTTCGCGCTCGCCCGGGATGCCGACGAGCAGCGGGTAGGTGCCGAGCTGGCGGCCGAAGGTCTTCCCGTCCTGGTGATACTCGAGGTGGACGTTCGGGAGGACGGTGCCGGGCGGGGCGACGCGCTCGAGCATCGGCTGGTCGATCTCCTCGCGGACCCGCGTCTTGTACCGCTTGAACAGCTGTTTGTGCTCGTTTGCGATCGCGGCGCCCGTATCGCTCATCTCGGTGCCGTCGAAGGCCATCACTTGCCGGATGTTGATCCGCCGGAGCATGTAGCCCTCGTCGTAGACGCGCTGGAGGAACTCGCGATTTCGCTCGTAGGTCTCCTCGCGCTCGCCTTTGAGACCGTGTAAGAGGTTGATTCCGGGCAGGAGCTTCGGCAGCCGAGTCGGCGGACCGTTGTCCACTCCCTCGGTCTCCGAGCGGTCCTCGGGTCGCCAGCCCGCCTCTTCGTTGACGATTTTGACCGCCTGGAAACACTCCTCGGCGGTGACGTTCAGGTTGTTCTCCTCCTGCACGATGGGATCAGCCGACTCGAGCCCGAACGCGGCCGTATCCCCCGGCGTATTGTGTTCGGCGATGATCCGGATCCCCTCGCGACTCGCCTCGGGCCACTCGACGATCGTGATCGGGTTCATGTTGTCGAGGTGGAGCGTCTCGAGGTCCGGCGCGACCTCCCGGATGCCGCTGTACAATTGGCGGAGGGCGTCGGGGTTCGGCGCCTCGCCGTCGCCGCCGTAGGCGAGGATGTCGGCCTGCCGGCCGATTCGGAAGTGTTTGACGCCGTAGTCCGAGAGGGCGTCGACCTCGCCGACGACCGACGGCGGCGGCCGGAACGTGGGATTGCCGTAGAGCGGCTCCGTACAGAACGAACAGCGGTAGGCACAGCCTCTCGAGGTCTCGAGTTCCGCGATGAGGTGGTCCGGGTGGTTCGGGTGTTGCTCGACGATGAACGCCCCCTCCTGGGCCCACCGCGACACCTCGTCGACGTCGCGCATCCGGTTGTTGAACCCCTCGAGACCGCTCTCGACGAGGTCGTAGACGGCGGCCTCGACGTCGCCTTTGGCGACGAAATCGAAGTCAAGATCGTCCCGTTCGGTCTCCGTAGCGCCGGCGTTCTCGTCGCCGACGCCGAACTTGACGGGACCGCCCATCAGGGTCGTGCCACTCGCCGTCCAGGCCATCTTTCGCACTTCGTCCGGTTCGGCGGGCGTGCCGCCAACGTACTTGCCGGGGACGGTCATCCCGCCCAAATAGAGCAGCAGGTCGGCCTCGTCGACGTCCCGCCAGTAATCGGGCTCGTCGCGGAGCCGATCGATCGTGTGGTAGGTGATCCGGTCGCGCGGAACTCCCGCGTCGACGAGTGCGCCGGCCGCGTATCGCGGGTACGTCGAAATGTACGGCGGCACCCCGAAGTGGGCGGGCTCGTCGACGTAGCCGTCGACGATCGTCACCGACAGCGTCTCGGGGTCAGTCATATCGTCGGGTAGCGCCTCGAGTGGTAAAACGGTGACTACACCGAACGAACGTGTCCACCTCAGGGTCGTCGTTGATGAACCGCTCCCCGCTCGCGGGTGCAGTTCGTACGGCGAGTAGCCGAAGCCAGTAGCGTCGAACCGACGGTTCCGTAACCCGGACGTTGATAGTCGTCGTGACCCAAGAGAGGGTATGCCACCGACGGAGGAACTCGTCTGTACCGCGGAGGACTGCTTTCTCGACCTGTTCGAGAACCACTACACGTACGACGTCCCGGACGACATCGAGGTAACCGACCTCTCGTGTCCGGTTTGCGGGGATAGCGACTCTCTCGAGCGCGTCGAACTGTAGCTTCACGGCGCCGCCGGAGTTTCGTGAACGCGGAACTCGTCAGACGTTTATTTTGTTCTATCAAAAGAGATATGAATGGGGCTAGTGTAGCCGATGGTAAGCCATGTCCTCGACCCTCCTCACGGTCTCCGTTGCGGTCTCCAGCCCCGCATTCAGAGGTGACGCCCCATGAGCCCCAGCAACCTCCGCAAGTCGATCGGTAACGCCCTCTACCGACAGGTCGGCCGCGCGAACGGCCGCGTCCAGCAACACCGCTCGCTGCCCGTCGACGTCCTCGAGAACGAGACGAGCTATCAGGTCGTCTTCGACGCGCCGGGTGCCGAACCCGACGACGTACAGGTCCGCTATCTGGAAGGAAACGTCAAGATTCGAATCGAGCGGTTCCGCCAGTTCCGCGACGGCTACGAGATGCGCTTTCCCGGCCGCGGGATGGAACTCGACGGCGAGGCCGAACTGCCGAACGACGCCGTCGTCGATCCGGACGCCGGCGAGGCCACGCTGACCGAAACCGGCACGCTGCGCATCGACATTCCGAAGGATTCCTCGATCGAGACGGAAGAATCGGAGCACGACGCCGACGCCGAGCCCGCGTCGACGCCGGAGGCGGACGAAATCGCCGTCGACGACTGAGTCGTCTCCGCTCTGTTTTGCCCTCGAATTACGGTTCCGACTCGATCGACATCCCGTCGACGATCTCGAACGACTCGTCGCCGTCGAACCGTGTGGGATCGAACGCATCGATTCCGTCGTCGCCGAGTACCTGTTCCGCGAGTCGCTCGCCGATCGCCGGCGCGCGCATGAAGCCGTGGCCCTGGAAGCCGGTCGCGACGTAGAGGTCGTCCCGTAGCTCGCCGACCAGCGGGTCCCGATCCGGCGTCGCCGTACAGAGGCCGGCCCACGCCCGCTCGAGTTCGAGATCCGCGTCGGGGAGTCGATGTTCGACGCGTGCGAGCAGCCCCTCGGCGAAGTCGGCATCGGCGTCGCGCTCGTAGTCGTCGGGATCGGCCTCAACGTACTCCGTCCCGTTGCCGACGAGCAAGCCGTCGGGATGTGGCCGCAGGTAGAACGAGTCCGTCGCGTCGTAACACATGGGTTCCGCGAGGTCGCCGCTCGCGACGAGCGCCTGCACCCGGTAGGGTTTCATCGCGATCGAGACGCCGGCATCCGCGAGGAGCCGTTTCGTGTGCGCGCCGGCGGTGACGACCACCGCGTCGACCTCGCGTTCGGTGCCGTCCTCGAGGACGACTCGCGAGGGATCGGCGCGAACCTGCACCGGGGTATCCGGCTCGAGGGTCGCGCCGGCCCCGTTCGCCGCGGCGGCGAGACAGGCCGTGTACGTCGCGGGGTCCGTGTAGCCCGCCCCGCCTGCGATGCCGGCGACGGCCACGTCGTCGGTTCGCAGTGTCGGGAATCGGTCCTCGAGTGCCTCAGCGTCGGCCTCGAGCGCGACGATGCCGTGCTCCTGCATCCGCCCGACCTGCTCGCGGATCGCGTCGGCGCGCTCCGAATCTCCCTCGCGGGCGAGCCAGACGTACGGACACTCGACGAACGGGAAGGTGTCGTCGCCCGAGAGGTCGCGGAACCGTTCGATCGCCTCGGTCCCGATCTCGGCGTCGAGCGGGTCCGCGAAGGCGTCGTAGCAGACGCCCGCCGCGCGGCCGCTCGAGCCGCTCGCGATCGCCCCCTTCTCGTACAGCGTGACGTCGGCACCCTCCCGTGCGAGGTCGTAGGCCGTCGTGGCGCCGACGGCTCCCGCGCCGACGACGGCGACCTCGAGGCCGGCACCCGACTGGACGAAGGCGTCCGCGCCGACGGCGAGCTCGGGTTCCTCGCCGTTGCGATTCCCGCTCATTTGTGATCACGCGGCCAGCAGTCTTCGAGCGGTCGATCGACGAGCCAGTCGAGCAGCGCGTGCAACTGGTCTCGGCCGGCATCGAACAGTTGCGCTCCCGCTTCCGGGTCGGCTTGCGTCGGCCGACCGACCGCCCCGCTCTCGGAGAAGTCGATCGTGTCGAAGCCGAGCGCGGCGCCGTGGACGGACTCGCCCCACGCCTCGCTCGCGCCGGCCTCGGCGGCCTCGAGCGCGTCCGGATCGACGAGGTCCTCGCGGAGGTGCCAGAGCAGGCTCGACTCCATCGCGTCGGCGTGACCCCCTTCCTCGTCGAACAGGTCGTCGGCGACGTCTGCGACGCTGTCCCACCAGTTCCACGGCGGCGCAAACGCCGTCCGCTCGTCGCGCAGGGTGCGTGCGGCCCGTCGCAACGCATCCGAATTCCCGCCGTGACCGTTGACGACGACGGCCTTCTGGACGCCGTGTGCGGCGAGACTCGAGATCGTTTCTTCGACGTAGCGTTCGAACGTCTCCGCGGTCACGTACAGCGTGCCATCGAACTGGCGATGGTGTTCGCTGACGCCGACGGGAATCGTCGGCAGGACGACCGCATCGTCGCGATCGACGGCCGTCCGGGCGAACGCTTCGGCGGCCAGGTGGTCCATGCCGAGCGCCAGCGCCGGGCCGTGCTGTTCGGTACTCCCCGTCGGGAGCACCGCGACCTCGGCCCGCTCGAGCGCCTCGGCTGCGGTCGTCGTGGTGTGTTCGGCGAGCAGTGACATGCGCACTGCTGGGTGTCCCCGTTACTTATACTGTTGGTGATTCGACGCGTGGGACGGCTCGAGGACCGTCGTCCTGGGGTTTACTCGAGAAACAGTTCGAGGCCCTGCGCCGGGTAGCCGACGACCGTGGATGCGCCGGCCTCACGGAGTGCGTCGGTTTGTGCGCAGACGTTGTCGGGTGTCCCGGCGAGCGCGTAGTCGTCGGCCGCCTCGAGCAGGATCTCTCGAGCGCGTCCGGTTGCGCTCGCACCGGTCGCGGCGTCGTCGGGCAGCGCCCGCGCGACTGGCCGTCGACGAGAGACGTACTCCCCGACCGCTTCGAGGATGCGATCCTCGTCGTCGGTCAGGACCGTCGGCGCGTAGACGGCGATATCGCCGTCGAACCCGGCCGATCGGAGCGCGCGGAGCTCTCGGTGTGTCGTTCGCGAGAGCAGGTCGTACTGGGTTGCGCCGGTCGCCATCGCGATTCGCTCGACGCTCTCGGTGCCGACCCAGGCGTCGGGGGTGGTCTCGAGGGCAGCACCGAGGCGGGGCGCGACGGCCCGATCCCGTTCCTCGTCGGTGAGGTAGGCGGGGTGGCCCGCGACGAGAACGCGGCCGACTGCATCCGGGAGACCCGCAGCGATCGAGTCGTCCCCCAGCGGGTCGAAGCCGTCGGCCCGGACGGGCGTCGTGACTAACACGTTCACGTCGCTCGAGAGCGACGTCAGGGTCTCGCGGGTGGGCAGATGGTCCCGTCCTTCGTAGTCGATCGCGATCGTCTCGACCGGGAGCGCTTCGGCGGCCGAAACGTCACACTCGGCGGGTTTCAGGGCGATCGCGTCGAGTCCGGCGCGGGAGACGGTGCTCGTAGTTAACATCGGTGGCGTACTCGCGCGACGCAGCGGCGAACCGCCGAACCATCGTCGATCGGCGGCTCGCGAGTGTCGGCGTCTGCGCGACTATAGACGTCTTCTGCGACCGGCGCGCAAAAATCTGGCGTTCCGGACGCGGGTTCGATTTCGGTCGCCGCGAGTCCACAATCTACTCGTAGGAGGGGACCCTGACTCAGACTGTGAGCGGAGCAATGGACTCGGTGAAAGGGGACTTCGGACGCGGACTCATCGTTATCGGGCCCGTCCTCGTGACGCTGTTTATCGTCTACACGCTCTACTCGTTCATCGCGGGCTTTACCCCGGGTATCCTGCTCAACGCCGAGACGCTCGAGGTGTTCCTCCCGTGGCTCGGCGAGTACGCTCGCGAGCAACTCGCCGGCTTCCTCCGCGTGCTGGCGTTCATCGCAACCCTCGCGCTCGCGATGTACGTCATCGGCCAGACGACCGAGACGACGACCGGCGAGGTGTTCGAGGGAATCGTCGACTATCTGGCGAACCGCGTCCCCGTCATCCGCGTCGTCTACAACGCCTCGAAGACGGCCACCGAGACGACGATCGGGACGGGAGACGTCCTCCAGACGCCGGTCAAGATCGATACCTGGGGCGGACTGCGGATGACGGCGTTCAAGACGGGCCGCACCTCGTCGGACGGACGGGTCCTCCTCTTTTTGCCCACGTCGCCGAACATCACGACTGGATTCGTTCTCGAGGTCGCACCCGAAGAGATCACCGAACTCGACGAGAGCGTCGAGGAAGCGCTGACGCGCGTTGTGAGCGCCGGCTTCGGCGACGCGGACCGCGCGGAGCATGATCTCGACGACGCGTCGATCTCCGTCGTCGGCGAGATGCAGTCGGACGGGAAGCCGCCACAGCAGTAATCGGGCTCGGAAAACGGCTGGCGACTCCTCCCGAGTGGCCGAACTGATCAGTAGTGCGTTCGGTCGAGTCCCTCGGGCGCTTCGAAAGGCGTCGTCAACTCGAGCAACTGGACGAGGATTCGCCCCGTCGCCCCCCAGACGGTGTAGCCGTCGACGTGGAAGTAGTGGATGACGACGTCGCCGTAGTAGGGGTGATCCCGCCGTTCGTACTCGTAGTTGTCGGGGTCGAGCAGCCCCGACAGCGGCAGGACGACGATCTCGGCGACCTCGTTACCGTCGCCGACGTACTCGCGGTCGGGGACGCGGGCGACGAACGGCGTGACCGCGTACTCCGTGATCGTCCGAATGTCGTCCAGTTGGCCGACGACCTCGACTTCCCGGGGCTCGAGCCCGATCTCCTCGTTCGACTCCCGGAGTGCGGTATCCAGAATCGTCTCGTCGACGGGTTCGGCGCCGCCGCCGGGGAAACTCATCTGGCCGGGGTGTTCGCCGAGGTGGTCGGCCCGCCGGGTAAACAGCAGGTGATCCTCGCCGTCGCGCTCGATGACCGGCGCGAGGACGGCCGCGTCGTATTCCTGGTCGTCGATCTCGAGCGGTTCGTGGCTCGCGACCGGCTCCAGGGTCAGTCTCTTCTGTGACATTGGGTGTTCGTCCGCGTTCAGGGTGCTCGGCGACTCACTCGAGGCTCGCCTCCAGTTGGTCGCGCTCGCTCGCGAGGTCGACCGGTGCCCACGCTTCGACGTCGTAGCTGACGTCGAGCAGGTGGCGGGTTCGATCGTCGTCGTCGGCATCGACGGCCGTCTCGGTGGCGTCGACGAACTGTTCGTAAACTCGCTCGCCGAGGGCGTCGCGGTCGAGTCGACGGCGGTCGATATCGAGGATGTGCGGGACGTCTTCGGCGTGGTCGGGTACCGACGGAAACGCTGTCGGGCCGGCGACCAGCAGGGACTGTCGCTCGTCGTCGACGCGCCGCTCGTA
This sequence comes from Natronorubrum amylolyticum, assembly GCF_052040145.1. Lineage (NCBI taxonomy): Archaea > Methanobacteriati > Methanobacteriota > Halobacteria > Halobacteriales > Natrialbaceae > Natronorubrum > Natronorubrum amylolyticum. The sequence continues at coordinate 481,960 of NZ_JBPPFW010000001.1, read as the reverse complement.
CTCGACGAGGGCGAAGCTCTCGAGGGCGTCGTCGATCGCCGCCTCGAGCGCCGACTCGTCGACGGACTGGCCGTCAGCGCGGAACGCGGCTTCCGAGAGCGCCCGCTCGAGTTCCGGTCGGGTCAGCCCGCCGAAGAGGTCGACGACCCCTGCCAGTTCGTCGGCGGTCGCGTTCATACCCGCCACAACGAAGGGTGGGCAGATTAGTCTTGTGCGCCGGTGTCGATCCGCTCGGATCGGCGCGGACCGGTCGGTCCGCTCGCCTGCCACGGTTGGGCCGCCTCGAGCACCTCGTTCGGTTCGAACGGCGCGTCGCGCCATCGTGGCAGCCGTCGGTCGGGGCCGGGTGGGGCGATCGAGTTCGCGTAGCGCGCGAGTTGATCGCGTTCGTTCGCCGCGTCGTACGAGAGTCCGTTGAACGCCGCGTCGGCGCCGTACTGCTGGACGAGCCGATCGCCGGCCGCGAGATATCGCTCTCCGAGCGTTTCGTAGTTGGGATCGACGCCGCGTTCCTCGAGGACGCGCAGTAGCTCTGCGGCGACTTCGCGGCTCATCCCCTCCAGACCGGTGTCGCCGGCGACCGCACGGTGGTCGTGTTCGTGACGGCCGAGATCGACCTGCGCGGTGCCGTCGAAGCCGGCGTGATCGAAGGCGTCGCCGAGCGTGCCGACCTCGAGCCCCCAGGCGCGCGGCGCACGAAGCGCTCGGGCGAGGTCGGCGGTGGCGGCGAACTCCCCGGCTAGCGCGTACCGGAACGCCTCGAGATAGTCGAGGACGGGCGCGTCGTGATCGGCCGATAGCGTTCGGATGAGGGGCGCGTAAAACAGCCGGAACAGTCGCCCGTAGAGCTGCTCGTCTTCGACGCGGGCGTAGTACCCCTTCGAGAACTCGAACTCCGCGGTGAGCGGGGCGAGCAGCCGACGGACGTGTGCGGCCTCGTAGCTCCGAGCGTCGGCATCGTGGACGACGACGTACTCGCCGAACTCGGCGGCGGGGCCCAGTGCGAGCCAGACGTCTCGTCCCTTGCCGAAGCCGTTCGCCAGCCCCGCGTCCGCGAGCAACGTCTCCACCGCGGGCGCGTTACACCAACAGACCCGAATCGGCAGGGCGAACGACTCGAGCCACCGCCGAAACGGATCGATCTCGTCGGCGTCGGCTCGAACGGGGACGATAACGGCGGCCGGGGCGGGCTCGAGGGTCTCGAGTTCCGAGAGGACGCGCTCGGCGGCAGGGTTCTCATGTTCACGAGCGGTCATCGGAACGACGACGGTGGTCTCGGCGACCGCCTCGGTGGCGTCGCGGGCGAGACTGCCACCCGACCCCCCACTCCCACCGAATGCGTGGAGCGTCGCGATCCGCTCCTGTACGTACTCCATCGGTGGAGTGTTCGGCCGAACTGGTAAAACGCCCACGACTCCGGCCAGATAGACCGCGAGGGGAGTCGGGTGTGCCGTCGGAGAGTCGAGTGAGCGAAACCCATCGACTGTGGCGTGTCGTCGACCGTCGGTCCCGGGTGGGCCACGAGACGCTGTGAGCCTATCGCACACTGCCATCGACCCGTTCGTCTGATCGTCGTGAACCCGATCGCTTCTTTCGAACCGACACTCACTGCAGGAAAACTGTTGGATCAGTGACGACACGAGCTCGAACTAAGCACCGGTCTTTTTCTCCCCCACCTTCGTAGGGGGCGAACATGAAATCAGTCCGGAAGGCACTCCGCGAAGGCGAACTCGAGAAGGACACGTACGATCGGCTCGTCTGTGGTGACTGCGAAAAACCTCTGAAGACCGAGAACGACCCGAACGAGATCAAAACCGTTCGGATCTGTCCGGACTGCGCCGCGGAGTGGAAGGAAATTCGGTAGTCGTCTCATTTTTGACGTCGAGAACGGCTAGCCACTCACTACCGGCCGTCTGCTGCCGACGGTCGGAAGCTGCTATCCTGCAGTCGGCCGTACTCGATCGAGAGCAGTGTAGAGCGGCTCGAGACCGGGATAGCCGTGACGCCGCCAGAGCGCGACGGCGATGGCGGCGAGGAGGAACTCCGACAGAAAGAACGGGTCGCCCATCGACTCCCGCAGGAGACCGAGGACGGTCGGCGGCCCCTGTTCGTACTCCTCGACGGGAATCGCCGGCCAGAGAAGATGGTTCGCACTCCCTTCGACGCCCCAGAGTACGGGGAGGGCGTCGACGAGCACGTGTGAGAGCGCGCCGATCGCGAAGGCAATGCCGTACTCGCTGCGGTCGTAGTGGCTGGCGAGCGCGTAGACGGCGATCGAGAGCGGGACGATGAGGAACAGTGAGTGTGCGAGCGTCCGTCCCGTCGGGATAACGCCCAGATACCACGCGAGCGGCTTGTCCACGAGATCCGGAAACTGGCTCCCGACGACGAGCACGAGTACGGGGACGTGCGCCGGCGGCGCGTCGAAACGAGCCCGGGTCGCGAGCGCGTAGCAGAGATAGGCGACGGCGACGTGTCCGAGTGGCCACATGCTGGCCGGGACGAGGTGGAGGCGAAATATAACTGGTGCGATCGGTCGCGGATGATGGTGAGATTACTCGGGTGCCGTCTCCGGAGCGGCGGTGCGAGAGCGGTCGACGAGCCAGACGACGAGGGCACAGAAACCGGCGACGACCGCCGGCCAGCGGTCGCTGCTCAGGTACAGATCCGCCGAGGGGAACCGGTACTCGAGCAGCGGCCAGAAGACGGCGTAGGACTCCCCCGTCGGTGTCAACAGCAGGAGATCGAGGACGTGGTGTGAGAGCGCACCGATCGCGAGCAGGGCGAGCGCCCGTTTGCGCTGGGCCGGTGCCACGAGCAGGCTTCCCAGTCCGATTACGAGGACGGAGCCCGCGACGGTGTGCAGCGGACTCCAGGAGAACGGCACGCCGAGCGTCCACGCGACGAAGCCGTCCGGAAACAGGAGCTGAATCTTCATGAAGTCCGGCGAGAGCGCGCCGATTACGACCAGCGCGACGTGTGCCGGCCCCAGCGACTCCTCTCGAAAGGTGAGGAGCGTGCCGATGACGTAGCCGACGAGGACGTGCGTCAGGACGTCAGGCACGTCGGTCACCTCCGCCCGAGGCGGCTCGTCCGCGGTGGTCCGCGTGTTCGATTGCGGATCGACCGTCGTCCTGGGACGATTGATCGTCACCCTCCCGCGGCGTTTTGGACCGGCGCTCCGTTTCGACTGTCGATCGACGGTCCCCGCTCGCTTTGCGCTCGCGAGCGGTTGGGAGACCGAGCGGTCGCGCTCGCGGCACGAACGCGAGCGCGCCCCGGTCGAAGCGCCAGTGGCGGACGAACCACCACGCGCTCACGAGCCCACCCAGGGCGGACACGAGCAGCATGTAGCTCGTCTCGGACGACTCGCGAGTCGTCGTGCGTTCGACGACGAGAGTGGACTCGTCCTCGAGCGTTCCGAACGCGGTCACTCGATCGCCCTCCTCGAGCGGCCCGCCATCGTTTTTGAGCTGTGTGTCAGCGCCCACGAGCGTAAACCGGCCGTAGCCGCTGGCACGCGTCGCGATGACGACCGGGTCGGTGTCGACGACGAACCCGCCGAGGACGACGCGGTCGCCGACGTACGACTCGCGGTCCGGCGTGACCTCGACCTCGTCCGGATACCGACTCTCCGTCAGGTCGTCGGTCGTCGCGCCCGCCCAGACCAGACAACCGAAGAGCAGCGCCAGAAGGACGAGCCCGGCGAGGACGCGACCGCGCTGGCCGTACGGCTCGGACATGCGTGTTCCTCGAGTGGATCGGTTAGCTGCGACAAATGTCTTCCGTTACCGTCGATCGCTCGGTAGCCGAACGCGCCGCCCACGCTGGTGATCAGCAGGAGTGCCACGCCGACTACCAGCCCGGGTGCTCCGAGAAGTGGCCGACCGACTCGAGGAATTCGAGTCTGCAGCGGGGCGTCAATCCGATCCGAACGCAGGGCTCGGGAGACAGGCGTCGCTGCAGTAGTGATACCGAAAACGGTCGTCGCCGTCGCGAACCCGCCACGTCAGGCGTCGCTCGCGCGGTCCGATTTCGGATCCGCAGGAACAACACGTGGTCGGCTCGTCGACTCGACGGTGGCTCGATGGACGAGTCGGTTCACCGTACTGGTCGTCCATAGACGTGTTCTGTGACCGGTCTACTAAAACGGGACGGTGGATTCCGTGGGCTATTATATGCGATCGGGGGAGGCCCTGCGCCGTTCGTCGCCGTCCCATCGTAAGCGCGGGCGATTCATGTCAGCACCAGCACCAAACTCGAGACGGAACGAAAGTAGGGTGTGGGCCGTCCCCGTCGCTTCTGTCGGCAGTATCGTTCGACGGGAGGACGCCGTCGCGTCACACGGCCGTCTGACTGACGTTTTTCAGGGAGAGTGTGGAGCCGGCTAGTATGGATGCACCACGGACGCTCGAACCGACCCTCGTCGCACACCGAACTGCGGCTTACGGGAGGCGACACCGATGACGCTTCTGCAGGTGACGATGCGCCTGCCGCGGCGACTCGGCGATCGCGCGCGAGCGTGGCCGGCGTACCTCCTGGCCGTCTGCTTCCCGGGCACCGGCCATCTCTACACCGGGCAGTGGAAACGCGGTGTCAGCTGGGCCGCACTGTGTGGACTCGCGCTCGTGTTTCTCAGCCCCGGCACGCTCCTCTTTGCCGGGCCGCTCACCGAACCGATCGTCGTGACCGCGCTTCGGCTCGAGGCGGTCAGCTTCGCCGACGTGGCATTCCCACTGACGATCATCGCGCTCTCGACGCTCGATCTCTACGCGCGGACGATGATCGATTCCGGAGCCGTCTATAGTAACAGTAGATAGTAGCACGGTTTCTTTACTCAATCTCACGTCTGAAACTGGATCGGAGGTGTTCGGTAATTACAGATGCGAACTGAACGGCGAAATGCGCGAATGCATCACGAGATTCAACTCGATTTGCGAAGGCAGTGATCGTAGCACAGAAGACGTATCTATTGGTCTTGGACAATCACTGATTCCACCAGTAGAGCTTGACTGCTACCTGCAAAGTGGAATCAACAACGGAACGTCACTCCGATCTACGGCCAGCTTACCGGGAGTTCGTCCCCGTGGGTGGTCATCAACTCGATAACCGGCGCGATCTTGTCGAAGCGCGGCCCGCGCGTAATCGTCTTTGAACTGCGGTTCCATTCGATAAACCCCGCTTCGTCGAGTTTCGGGAGGTGAGCGTGATGTAGCCTCGTTAGGGCGTCCTTGCCTTGCTCGTCGCTGGTAAAGTCCCGTGGAGCGAACTCGGCTTCGTGTCTTGGGTTCGCGTTGGCAAGTGCTGTCAGGATACGCCGTCGATCGGCCTTGCTGAGTACTTCAAATAGCTCGTTGAGGCTGGCACGGTCTCGTAGAGCAGACCGATTGCGTGGCGAATGGTCAGTCATGGGTTGTAAAGAAACAGATGAGCATCACCTCCCGAGCCATCTGTTTCGTTCTGGTAGTCTGCTCAAATGCGTAAAAAGATTGCGTCAAACGCAGAACTGGGTCTGCACTTTCCGCATTTTGCCACCATACAGTTGCCATTTCCACACTCTAATCAGAGATGTTGATAATCAACCAGTCGGATTACTCTCCGCTTGGCCCGGATGAAAACTCCTCCCACGGACGTGTGTAGTGGCTGGTGATGATTTCAGTGGATTCAACGGCGAAGCCTTGCGAAGAGAGGTCGTTGGTGATTTCGGTCAGGTCGCGGGTGTCCGTCGCGACAACCTCGACGTAGAGATTGCGTTTACTGGTAAGCATCTCACGGACGTCAACTACCCCGCGCTGCTCTAATACGTGGCGTGCCAGCTCTTCGCGTTCCTCGGCGGAGGCGCTGCATACGAACAGTACGTGGAGCGGGAAGTTCGCCTGCTCGTAGTTGATCTTCGGGAAGTAGCCCTCGATGATGCCCGCTTCTTCCATATCCTCAATGCGGTTGCGGACAGTGCTGGCGGAGACGTCTACTTCCTCTGCGATATCGGCAATCGTGATGTTCCGGGCGTCCTTCTGGAGCATGAACAGGATACCGCGATCAGTGTTGTCGAGTGAGACGTCACTCATGGTTTTGAACAGAGCCGCCGTCTGCATGAATCTTCGTCCATTTTGCGAGAATCCACATCCGTGGTGTCTCACACCGCGAGAGGACGGACTGAGACTGCTTTTTTGAAAATGGGGCTGTGATTTTCGCACATTAGCGACCGATATTTGCATAATAAGCATTTCCGAAACAACATATATACACTATCGCAGCCTACCGACAGGTGATGGTATCACATGCCCCGTCGTATCGGGTGATCGAAGCGGTAGCCCAGAAGAAGGGAGTCTCACCGAGCGAGTTATCCCCACCACTGTTCAGTGTCGTCGATCCGGAGGCGCTGGACACGCTCGTTCAGGAGGATGCAGACTCGAACACCAGTCAGGTAGTGGTTGAGTTCACGTACCTGAATTACGTCGTTCAGATCCGGAACGCCCCCGCAGTGACCATCTCGGTGCAGGATGAAGACGCACCAACGGACAATCCCGGGTCTGTGCCCGAACAGAAAGGCAGCTTCGAGGATTAGTTCCCCGAAACGCCGTATTCTCAGGAGGCTGTGGATACGTGGCGGGAGACCATGGCGATTCCTTATTCATACCCATCGATAGAATCGTATATTTCCTGAACGCATCGTCCTCATGCTCTGTATTCAGTAGGCCATGTCTGATGTCTATCCGAGAGGCAGATGACCGATCCGGTAACGCTTTCAACTGTACTTGCCGCGATTTTCACACCCAACTCTGGATAAAGAAACCGTGCGACCAACCGCTGGTAACAACTGAATCGAGTTCCGTACGGATCCCACAGTTCGCGGTTTTCGCTCGGTCTGTTCAGTTCACGGGTCACATTCGTTCCCCGTTCGCGTCGCGGTTCTCGCTCACTTCGTTCGCTCACGGCTCGCAGGGCTTGCCGTTCGCATTCCCGCGGTTCTCGCTCCCTTCGTTTGCTCCGAACCGCATCCGCTCCGAACCGCGCTCCCGTCGTTCAACCGGGTGTGAAATGACGGTCAGCGGCTACTGGACTCCCGTCCGAACGAGGTGATACAGGGCGTCAGGTTGATAACGACGCCCTCCTTCAGTCTTCCATGAATATGTCGCCCGCTTCCGCCGCGACCGAGACGGGATCGGTCGCGGGTCTCGAGGCCGTAGGCGCGACGCTGACGCCGGCAGTCATCGGTTCGATGGGGTTGACGGATCTGCTCGCGTGGGTCGCGATCGCGGCGTTTCTCGCGGCTTTGGTTCTCCGATGGCAGGGCGTTTCCGAGCCGGCCAGACACCTCGCGATGGGGGCCTGGCTCACCTTCGGCGTCTTCTGGCTGACGATGGTGCCGTACTACTACTACGACGTTCAGAGCCCGCTCCAGACGGTGCTGGCCCTCGCGGCGCTCCCGCTGTGTGCGTACACGGGCTACCTCCTCTGGGACGGTCGCGACTCGCTGTTCCTCCTGACGAAAGCCGTCGCGTTCATGGGGCTCATCTACCTGCCCGCGGAGACGATTCCCGTCGTTCGCACGTGGCTAATCGAGACGACTGCAGTCCAGACCCACTACGGGATGGAGCTGTTCGGCCACAGCCCCGGAATCAACGAGGGAGCGAACGGCTACCAGAGTCGGTTCGACTTCGACTCCGACGAGACGGTGACCGGGCGGACCACCTACATCATCCTCGCCTGTACCGGACTCGGCAGCATGGCCATCTTCGGCGGCCTCGTCGCCGCGGTGAAGGCCCCGTTCAAGCGGAAGGCGATCGCCTTCGCGATGGCCATCGGCGTCATCTGGTTCCTCAACCTCGTGCGCAACGTCTTCATCGGCCTGGCCTCCCCGTGGGGCTGGTTCCAGCAGGACTGGCTCGTCTCGTTCATGGTCACGTACATGGGAGCCGAGGAGAGCCGGGTCTCTTTCCTCGTCGCGCACAACTACATCGCCCAGTCGCTGTCGATCGTCGCCCTCGTCGGGATCACCTACCTGCTCGTCAAGATCCTCCCCGAAATCTTGGAGCCGCTCGAGGACGTCCTCTTCGTCCTCACGGGCAACGAGTACGACCTGTTCAAGGCGCTCGGCAAGGACGAGGTTCGCGCCGACGGCGGCCCCGAGCAGCAGTGACCGCCGTCGACCTCCCCGTTTCGCCCGTCGGACGCGCGCTCGTCGTCCCCGACGCCGACGCGCTCGTCGTCGCGGACGTCCACCTCGGTAAGGCCGTCGACTCGCACGTCGACGCGCCAATCGACGACGGCCGGGACGTCCGCGACCGACTCGAGTCTCTGCTCGCTCGCACCGAGCCGGAAACCGTCGTCGTCGCGGGCGATCTCCTCCACTCCTTCAACCGGCTCCCGCGCGGCGTCGAACGTGATCTGGCCGGTCTCGAGTCCGTCGTCGACGATGCGGGTGCCTCCCTCGTCGTCACGCCCGGCAACCACGACACGATGCTCGAGGGTGCCTTCGACGGCGACACGAGTCCCGAGTATCGTCTCGCGGACGGCGAGACGGTCGTCTGTCACGGTCACGAGGAACCCGACCTCGAGGCCGACCGGTACGTCGTCGGTCACGATCATCCAGCGCTCTCCGTCGAGGGCCGCAAACTACCGTGTTTCCTCTACGGACCGGAGGTCTACGAGGGAGCCGACGTGATCGTCTGCCCGGCGTTCACGAGGCTGGCGTCGGGCGCGACCGTCAACGGCATGAGTTCACGGGATTTTCAGTCGCCGCTGGTTGCCGATCCGAACTCGTTTCATCCCGTCGTCTGGGACGACTCGAGCGGGGAGCCACTGTGGTTTCCGCCGCTGGGGGAGTGTCGGCGTCTCCTCTGACTGGTCACGGTTCTGATCGACGCCGGCGCAGCCGTTCGATCAGGACAGCGCCGAACCGGTGAGCGACCAGAACGACGAAGGACGCGACCGTCAGCGAGATGCTCATCGCGATCACGAACAGTCGGGCGAGCCGTCGATCGACCCCTTCGGGTCGTCCCGTACCCTTTCCCGTCATTCCGCGAGGCTACCACCCGCTGACGGATAGTGACCGTCCCTGATCGGTTGGGCCACTGCACTCCGCGACCCGTGACGCAACGAAGTAGCGCGTTCTCGTCGAGACCAGGGCTACCTCGACAGGTCCTCGAGCACCGCCTGCGCTGCGTCCCGTCCGCTGCCCATTGCGCCCTGAATCGACGACCAGCGGGTGTAGTCGCCCGCCAGGTAGATCGGGCCGTCCGGATCGCGAGCGTTCGGTAACCGGTCGTAGATCCCCGGCGGCTGGTCGAACTGGGCGAACGGAATTCGATCGGTGTGCAGCGCCTCGAGGCCGTCGAACCGCCGTTCCGGATACCACGACTCGAGCGCCCGTCGCGTTCGTTCGGCCAGTTCTGCGTCGCTCGTCTCTGCTCCGCGGCTGGTGTCGCTTCGCTTCGAGGTCCGCTGGACCTCGCATCCGAGGTAGGTCGCGCTAATGAGAGTCGCGTCTGCGGGCGCGTACTCGGGTGCTGCGGCGCTGTGCGGAACGACGTGGTTCGGTCCTTCGTCCTCGAGCGCGTTCAACACCAATCGTTTGCCGGTCTCGAGATCCGTCTCGTCCGGCAGCGCGTAGTACTGGGTAACACAACCTCGCGCGTCGGTCGGGATCGACTCGAGACCGGTCAGCTCTCGTGCGGCCGGTGGGTCGGTGGCGACGACGACCGCGTCCGCGTCGCGCGTCGTTTCGTCGGCCGTTTCGACGGTCGCCGTCGATTCGTCCCGCGAAACCGACGTGACCTCGACATCCGTCTCGAGGGCGCCACCCGCGTCCCGAACCCGATCCCCGAGCTGTGCCGGTATCGCTTCCATCCCTCTTGCCGGAACTGCGGCCCCGCCAGCGGCGAGGGTCGCGAACGTGTACTCGAAGACCCGACTCGAGGTCGAGAGCGACCGATCGAGGGTGATCCCGCCGTAGAACGGCGCGACGAACTCATCGACAAAGCCGTCGGAGAAGCCGCGTTCGCGTAGGTAGCGTTCGATCGAGACGTCTTCCTCGCGAGCATCGCCGAAGACGTCATTCGGATCGGTTCCCCGCAACTCCCACCAGAGGCGAGCGACGCGCAGCCGGTCGCCCATCGTGATATCGCGGTTGAGCAGCGTCGCGGGAATAGCGTCGGGTCGCTGGCGCGGGTCGGCGAGCACCGACCGTCGACCCGGTCGCGCGATGGTCGCGCCCGAGGTGAATCGGCGAAGGTCGAGCGCCTCGAGGTCCAGTTCCCGCCGCACTGCGGGATAGGCGGGAAAGAGCACCTGAAAGCCGCGATCGAATCGATAGCCGTCCCGCTCGAGCGTGCGGACGCGGCCGCCGACCGTCTCGTCTCGCTCGAGGAGCGTCACGTCGGCCCCGCCGCCGGCGAGGTGACGCGCCGCGACGAGACCGGCGAGTCCGCCGCCGACGACGAGCACCCGTGGAGTCGTCTGCATACCCCACCTGTCACGCCGGGGGAGGTAAAATCGTGGACCTACTCATGCAGTTGCTTCCCGGGCCGTTGGGCTCATCGGTCGCTCGCGGGCCGTTCAACTGCCGCTACAGATCCGTCACCACCCGGAGGGCGATCCCCGCGACGATCAGGAGGAGTCCGGCGATGGTCGCGAACGGCGGGATCGGGACTGGCAGGAGCACGATGCCGGCGATGATCATAATCGTCGAGAGTCGAACCATGTGACAGCTACGACGAACTATCAGGTAGACCTGCGGCAGGCATGCACAGCGAACGACCCGAAGCCGACACACGGGTACGGGCTCTCGCCGCCGGTATTATGATCGGCCGGCCACAGTGTCAACCATGGTTTCTGCGACCGTGACGCCGATCGAGCGCGGCACGATTACCACCGACGTCAACAACATCATCGAGGGGGCGACGCTGGGGACGAACGACGAGCCGAACCCGGAGACGGTGATGGGCGACGGGCCCGTCTACAACCTCGTCATCGACCACCCCGAGGCGACGATCCTCTGGGACACCGGCTCGCATCCGGAGGCCGATTCGGGCCACTGGCCCGCCGACCTCTACGCCGCGTTCGAACACACCGGGCTGCGGCCGCTCGAGGACGACCTCGCCGACGCGGGCTACGCCGTCTCCGATATCGACTGCGTGATCCAGACCCATCTCCATCTCGACCACGCGGGCGGGCTCTACGCGTTCGAGGGGACCGACACGCCGGTCTACGTCCACGAGGAGGAGCTGCAGTTCGCCTACTACAGCGCCAAGACCGACGCGGGCGACGAGGCCTACGTGGCGGGCGATTTCGACCGCGACCTGAACTGGGAAATCGTTCACGGCGACCGGGAGTACTTCGTCGAGGACCTCGAGTTCGTCCACCTCCCGGGCCACACGCCCGGTCTGCTCGGCGTCCAACTGGAACTCGACGACGCCGGCACCGTCGTCCTCGCTGGCGACCAGGCCTATACCCGGGCGAACTATCACGACGAACAGCCGATGGGCGGGCAGTTACTCTGGAGCAAACGTCACTGGCTCGAGAGCCTCCGGACGGTCAAAGACCTCGAGCGACGGCACGACGCGACCGTTATCTGTGGCCACGATAGTGACGACCTCGAGACGCTCGAGTCGCTGTAGCGGCGGCCGGTTGCCGAGTCCGGTACGATTTTGCTCGTCGCGACTACGGTAGGTGGTATGGATACTGTTGACAATAGCGATGACGCCGGCGAGGCCGATTTCCAACCCGTGTTCGAGAATCGCGTCCGGTTCGCCGAGACCGACCAGCAGGGAATCGTCTTCTACGGCGAGTACTTCACCTTTCAGGACGAGACCGTCTCCCAGTTCTTTCGAGAGATCGACTACAGCTACGAACAGATGGAGACCGACGGCTGGCAGGTCCACGTCGTCAACGCGGAACTGAACTACCGCGACGCGGCCGAGTTCGGTGACGTGCTCGTCAACGAACTGCGCGTCGCCGAGACGGGCACGGCGAGCATCACCTTCGAGTACCGCGTGAGACGGGAATCCGACGACCAACTGCTCGCCGACGGCACCGTCACGCAGGTCGCCGTCGACCTCGAGACCGAGGAGCCGATCGCCGTCCCCGACGCGTTCCGGGAGGCCGTCGCGGCGTATCAGGGCGGCCTTCCGGAGTGAGACGGCTCGAGGAAGTCACTCGAACTATCGACGCACTCTAAAAAACGTCAGCCGTGAATCGACCGCCTCAGTGGATCCCGATGTACGCCTCGCGGATGTACTCGTTGTCCTGGAACTCGGCCGCGGATCCCGCGAGTTCGATACTCCCGGTCTCGAGCAGTGCGAGGCGTTCGGCGTGGCGGAGCGCGAACGTCGAGTTCTGCTCGGCCAGCAGGATGGTGAGCCCCTCTTCCTGATTCAATTTCTCGATCGCGTCGTTGATGTCCTCGATGATGATCGGTGCCAACCCGAGCGTCGGCTCGTCTAACATCAACAGATCGGGATCGCTCATCAGCGCGCGACCGATGGCGAGCATCTGTTGTTCGCCACCGCTCATCGTTTCGGCCTCCTGATCGCGGCGTTCGTCGAGTCGCGGGAACAGGTCGTAGACCATCCGCATGTCCTCCTCGACGGCCTCGCGGTCGTCCCGGAACTGCGCGCCCATCTGCAGGTTCTCGTGGACGGTAAAGAACGGAAACAGGTCCCGATCTTCCGTACAGTAGACGAGCCCGTCAGTGACGATGTCTCGAGGGCTAACGGTCGCGAGGTCGACACCGTCGTAGTGGATCGATCCGTCGTACTCGAGGAAGCCGGCGATCGCGTTCAGCATGGTCGTCTTCCCGGCTCCGTTGGGGCCGATAACGCCGAATATCTCTCCTTTGCCGACGTCGATCGAGACGCCCTGTAGTGCGTGCGCTTTACCGTAGTAGACGTGGAGATCGTCGATCTCGAGGTGTGGCGTGGTGTTGTCTGACATCTACATCGCCTCCGTACTGCCGAGGTACGCCTGTTTGACCGCCTCGTCCTCGGCGATTTCCTCGGGCGACCCCTCGGCGATCTTGCTGCCGTTGTGGATCACGACGATCCGATCTGCGAGCTTCATCAGTCCGCCCATGTTGTGATCGACGACGATCATCGTGATTCCCTCTTCCCGCAACTCCTCGAACTTGTCGACCAGATCGTTGATCTCCTGTTGGTTCATCCCGGCGAAGGGCTCGTCGAGCAACAGCATCTCGGGCTCCGTCGCGAGCGCCTTCGCGATCTCGAGTCGCCGGATATCTGCGTGTGGCAACTCGTCGGGCATCTCCTCGAGTTTGTCCTCGAGATCGATTCGCGCCGCGTACTGGTAGATCTCTTCGTCGGTGGCTCCGCCGCGGAACGCCAGCACGCTGTTCGGAAGGGTGAACAGCTTGATGTTGGCTGCGACGGGCATCTCCGTGATCGGATTGGACTCCTGAGACACCCTCGAGAGACCGTTCTCGACGACTTCGTGAGTTCTGTAGTCGGTGATCTCCGAACCGTCGAAGTGAATCGCCCCGTCGCTGACCTGATAGCGTCCCATCGTACAGTTGAACACGGTCGACTTGCCCGACCCGTTCGGGCCGATCAGCCCGACGATTTCACCGCGGTCGACCTCGAACGAGAGGTCGTCGACGGCGACCAGTCCACCGAATCGTTTCGTCAATCCGTCTAACCTGAACAGACTCATCAGTTCTCACCTCCGTCTCGGGAGCCGAGCCGCCCGAGATAGTGCCAGAGCTTTCGGAATAGTCCGTCGCGGGCGAAGACGAGCACGAGCAGAATCAGCGTCCAGAGCATGACCCAGCGGCCCGTCGCACCGAAGATTCGCAACACCTCCTCGCGGAGGACGATCACGAGGAACGCGCCACCGATCGGTCCGAGGATCGAACTCATCCCGCCGACGACGGCCATCGCGATCAGTTCGATGCTCCGGTCGACCAGCAGGAAGTTCAACGGGTTCACGGTGCCGTAGAAGTGCGCGAGCAGCCAGCCGCCGATTCCCATCGGGATCGAACTCAGCACGAACGACCAGATCTTGAATTTGGTCGTGTCGATCCCGGCGGCGGAGACGGCCGTCTCGTTCTCCCGGATCGCGACGAAGATCATCCCGACGTTCGATCGAGCGACGTACAGCAGCGTGACCGCGATCAACAGCATCGGGACCAGCATGACGTAGTACCGCATCACCGGATCGAAGGTTGTGATTTCGACTCCGCCGACGGTAAAGTCGATCCGCCCGACCCGGACGCCGAGTTCACCACCCGTGTAATCGCTGAACGCGTAGGTGAGCTGGTAAAATATCAGGCCGGCGACGAACGTGACCAGCGAGAAGTACGGTCCCTTGAGCCGCAGCGACGGAACGGCGATCACGAGGCCGATCGTCAACGCGGCGAGGACCGATAGCGGCAGCGTCACTGCAAGCGAGAGATCTGGGTTGACGTTCCCGATAAGCAACGCAGTGGTGTACGCGGCTCCGCCGGAGAGAACGGCGTGACCGAAGCTGATGTAGCCCGTATAGCCGCTCTGGATGTCCCACCCCATCGCCAGGATCGCCCAGATCGACGCGAGCGCGAGCGTCCGCAGGAGACCACTCATGCCGAGCAGCGGTGCCCAGACGGGAACGAGCAGCAAGACGAGTAGCGACCCGAGAATCAGCGCGAACTGTAGGCCGTTCAACTCGCCGAACACCTGCCCGAACCGGTCGTTGTAGCCGTCGGCGATCGAGTTGAGCGGGCCGCCGAGACGGCCGGTGTCACTACTCATGAACCCACTCCCTCCCGAACAGACCCTGTGGCATTACGAGCAGTACGATGACGAGCACGAGCAGCGAGAACGTGCCCCTGAATCCGGCTCCGAGAAGCTCCACGGTCAGCGTCTCGAGGTAGCCGATCAGGTACGCCGCGACGATCGAGCCCTTGATCGAGCCGATGCCGCCGATGACGACGATGATGAACGCGAGCGCCAATGGATCGAGCCACATGACCGGACTCGTCGACTGAAGCGTTCCGATGAATACGCCGGCGAGACCGGCGAACGCGCCCGCGATCAGCCACGTCCGCGCTTTGATTTTTGGAAGATCGACGCCGGTCAGCTGTGCGCCGCGTTCGCTCATCGACGTCGCGAGGATCGATCTCCCCTCGTCGGTTCGGGTCACGTAGTACCACAGCAACCCGATCGCGATCCAGGAGACGACGAAGCCGACGACCTCGATGTTCGTGACGCGAACGAAGTCGACGGGGACACTTCCGGGAACGAGGTTAATCAGCGTTCGCGGACTCGAGGAAAAGCCCATCACGAACAGTTCCGAGAGGATCAGTGCGACGACGAGCGTCGCGAGAAACGTGATCACCGGATTCTCCTCGATATGCTTGACGAGGCCGATGTAGAGCACGTACGAGGCGGCCGCGCCGACGGCGATCGCGACGATGAGTCCGATCCCCGTCGGAAGCGACAGTATGCCGAACGTCGATCCCGACGTGACGACGAGAAATCCGTACGCCCCGATCATGATCAAGGCGCCGTGGGCGAGGTTCAACACGCCGCCGACGCCGAAGATCATCGTAAAGCCGATCGCGATCAGCGCGTAGACGGCGCTGATCATCGCTCCCGTTACCAGTACCGAAATAAGTGCACCTAACATGTCTCACATCCAGTCGGGAGCGAGATGGTCGGCGCTCGCGAAGTCACGCGGGAAGACGCACTCGAACTCGCCGTCTTCCTGCCACTGCGTGACGGGGAAGTTCGAAATGGTTCCGTCCACTTCCGTTTCCATGACGTCGTGGGGGTACTCCGAGTCGGGGCCGTAGAACTCGATCTCCCCCGTTGCACCGGTGTGGTCGGTCTCGAGTAGTTCGTCGACGATGGTGTCGATATCCGCCTGGTAGTCCGCCGTGCCAGCGCGCTCGACGGCGTTCTTGTAGACGAAGACGGCGTCGTAGGAGTTGTACCCCATGTACATCGGGAGACTCGGTCGACTGTCGCCGTACTCTTCGACGTAGGCTTCGGTGAACGGGACCGTCTCCTCGGTGATCTCTGCTGCGCCTGCGGCTCCCGACTGCGAGGTCGTTTCGTAGAGGCAGGCTCCTTCGGAGTCGTCCCAGAATTCGGGCGACATCCCGGGAACGTGAATTCCTTCGATACCGAACTCATACTCGTTCTCCCGCCAGTTGACGAGCATCCCCGTGCCGACGTTGTGTGCGAAAAAGCGCAGCATTGCGTCGGCGTCGGCGTCGCTGACGTCGCTGAGCATTGGTGAGAAGTCGTCGGTTCCCGGCGCTAGTCGATCCTCGTGGACGACGTTGAGTCCGCGGTCCTCGAGTTCGTCCGGGAGGTTCTCGGAGAACGGCACCGTCCAGGCGGCGTCGTCCGCGATATGTGCGAAGTCCGTCCAGCCGTGTTCGTCGGCGAGGAACTCGGCGTAATCGGCCATACCGAGCGCCTGCAGGTCGGAGTTGATCGGGCCCGACCGGAAGATGTTCTTGAACTGGTCGTAGTCCTCACCGACCGTATCGGTGAGCGTAATCGGATCCGCAGATCCGGTGATCAAGAACGGAATGTCGACTTCCCCGACGTAGTCGACGATTCCCTGTGTGACCTCGCTCACGAACGTCCCTATCAGAACGTCGATGTTCTCCTGTTCGACCATGCGCTCGGTCGCGGTCATCGACTCTCCGGGGTCGCCGAGCGAGTCCTCGGAGATCAGTTCGACCTCTTGGTCGAGAATCCCACCGTCTTCGTTGACCTGATCGACCGCGAGTTGGGCACTGTTCTCCGCTCCTGCCCCCATATCCATCTGAACCGGCCCGAGATGCCCGATACGGATGATGTCGTCGTCATCTTCGCCGAGACAACCGGCGAACGTCGTCGCTACTGCACCGGCCCCGGCCGCGCCGATAAATGTTCGTCGTCCAATCCCAGATCGTCCACCGCGTTTTCGACCATTGTTAACCATTGTTCACCACTATTGGCTCTCCGTCCTTCCTTTCCAATCACGCTATATTAAAGATGAGGGTAGTTAACAGACAGCTATTGTCTGACGATAACAACGCACAAATAGAAGCGGTTGCTGAACGATCTGTTTACAGCGGAAAATACCGACGAATTACCGGACGATGCGCTCGTTTGCAACGAAAGTGCCTGTATTGTTCACAGTCGGTACGTGTCTCCCTCGAGTGAGACGACCCCCTCGTGGTGGAGATGGTCGAGATGCGCGAACGCCTCGCCCGGTCCGTGGACGATGTGAATCCCCTCGAGCCCTCCGAACAGGTGTGCGCTCACCTCCCACGCGTCGGCCGGGCCGTGCTCTTCGAGAATCCCGAGGATTTTTTCGCTTCGCTTGCGGTGGTGGTCGACGATCTCGAGCGCGCGGTCCCGCGGATCGTCGACCGGATCGCGGTGGCCGGGCCAGAGCCGGTCGTACTCGCGGTCGGCGAGTCGTCGAAGTGTCGTGAGGTATGTCTCGAGCGGCCGCTCGACGCGGACGTCCGCACCCCCGACGTTCGGCGTGTAAACGGGGAGGACGGCGTCGCCGACGAACGCTTCCGATCTGCCCTCCGTTTCGATTTCCAAGCAGCTGAGCCCCGCTGCGTGGCCCGGTGCGTGGACCGCCTCGAGCGTTCGACCGCCGACCTCGAGCACCTCGCCGTCTTCGATCGGCGTCACGTCGGCCGGTTCCCCCTCGAGGTGGGCGGCCTGCTCGAAGAACTCCAGCAACGTCTTCTGGGCGTCGTCGGGGACGCCCCACCGCTCGAGGTACTCCCGGCGCCGCTCCTCTACGGCAGCCACTGCGTCGGGATCTTGCTCGATCAGCGGCGCGTCGGCCTCGTGAGCGTACACCGTCGCGCCGCTTTCGGCCTGAATTTCGCCGGCGAGTCCCGCGTGATCGACGTGAAAGTGAGTCAGAACGATGTCGTCGATGTCGGAAAACGCGTAGCCGCGTTCGGCCAGTCCCTCCCGCAGTTCCGCTCGAATCCCTTCCGTCGCGAGTCCGGTGTCGACGAGCGCGAGTTCGTCGGTCGTCTCGTCGGCGAGGACGTACGCGTTGTTACGCCCCTCGAACTCGTCGTTTCCCAGCGTGATACGGTCCATGTCGACACTGCACAGGTTGTCCGTTGGTAACTGTACTGGTAGCGGAACACCGACTCCGAACTCAGGGAGCGTCGATCGCTGAGAGAAATCGAACGGCCTCGCTACCCAGTCAAATACAGTGCGTGCCGACGTTCAACCCTCGAGTTCAGCCCGGAGCAACTGGTTCACGTCGCCGGGGTCCGCGCTGCCGCCGGTTTTCTGCATGACCTGCCCGACGAGGAAGTTGATCGCTCCGTCGTCGCCCGACGCGTAGTCGTCGACGGCGTCGGGGTTCTCGTCGATGGCCGCGACGACGGCCTGCTGGACTTCGTCCTCGTCGGTCTTGCCGAGCCCTTCGTCCTCGACGATCTCGTCCGGCGCCTTCTCGTCGTCGAGCATCGAACGCAGCACCGTCTCGCGGGCGTTTTTCGCCGTGATCTCCTCCTCTGCGACGAGTTCGACGAGTCGCGTCACCTCCTCGAAGCGCCCCTCGAGATCCGTAATTTCCATGTCGCGGTAGTTGAGTTCGCCCAGCAGGTTGTCCGCGACCCACGTCGCAGCCAGATCGGGATCGAACTCGCTCGCGACGTCCTCGTAGAAGTCCGCGACCTGTTTGGTCGAGGTCAGTTTCGAGGCGGCCTCCTCGTTGAGCCCGTACTCGTCCTGGAAGCGCTCGCGTCGCGCGGAGGGGAGTTCCGGAATCGAGATCTCGTCCTTCCAGTGGGCGACCTGCAGCGGCGGTAGATCAGCCTCCTCGAAGTAGCGGTAGTCTTTCTCCTCTTCTTTCGACCGCATCGAGACCGTGATCCCGCGGCTCTCGTCCCAGTGGCGGGTCTCCTGTTCGACCGCGCGGCCGCGCTGGATCGCGTTCTTCTGGCGGGTCTCCTCGTAGGCTAACGCCTTCTCGGCCCCCTTGTGACTCGAGATGTTCTTGACCTCGGTACGGTTTGCGGCGGCGAGCGCCTCCGCGCCGATGTCGGTGACGTCGCCGCTCTCGATCTCGTCTTCGGGAATGATCGAGAGGTTGGCGTCGATCCGCAGGCTGCCGTCCCGTTCGGCGTCGAAGACGCCCAGGTACTCGAGGACCTCCTCGAGTTTCGCGAGGAAGGCTCGAACCTCGCTCGGACTGCGGAAGTCGGGGGCCGTGACGATCTCCATCAGCGGCGTCCCCGCGCGGTTGTAGTCGACGAGCGTGTACTCCGCCGAGTCGATGCCGCCACCGCCGCCGACGTGCTGGAGGCTGCCCGGGTCCTCCTCCAAGTGGGCGCGTTCGATCGTGACCGTCCGGCGCTCGCCCTCGACGGAGACCTCGAGTTCGCCCGCCTGACAGATCGGCTCGTCGTACTGGGTGATCTGGAAGTTCTTGGGCAGGTCGGGGTAGTAGTAGTTCTTCCGGTGGAATCGGGTCTCTTCGGGGATGTCGGCGTCGATCGCCTTCCCGATCTTCACGGCCCCCTCGACGGCGGCCTCGTTCAGTACCGGGAGCGCGCCCGGCAGGCCGAGACAGACCGGACAGACGTTCTCGTTGGGCTCGTCGGTCTGGTCGGTCGAACAGCCACAGAAGATCTTCGTGTCGGTCTCCAGTTGGACGTGGACCTCGAGGCCGATGACGGTGACGAGGTCGCCCTGCTGGACGGTCTGGGCAGTCATTGGAGGCGATTCGGGCCCGTGGGGGTAAAACGTAACGGGACGGAGTCGCTTATCTGGCGTCCTCGAGTTCCTCGAGCGCCTCCGGATTCTCGATGCTGCTCATATCGCCCAGATCCTCGCCCGTGTACGTGGCTTCGATGGCTCGGCGGATGATCTTCCCCGACTGCGTTTTGGGGAACTGGTCGACGAACAGAATCTCGCGCGGACGGAACGGCTTTCCGAGTTCCTCGCCGACCTGTGCGCGCAGTTCCTCGCGCAACTCGTCGGTCTCCTCGAAGCCGTCCTCGAGGATCACGTAGGCGACGACCGCCGTCCCGGTTGTCTCGTCCGGGGCCCCGATGGCCGCGGCCTGATTGACGGCTTCGTGGTCGATGAGCGCCCCCTCGACCTCCGCGGGGCCGACCTTCCGTCCCGCCACGTTGAGCGCGTCGTCGGCCCGGCCGTGGAGGAACCAGAAGCCGTCTTCGTCCTTCTGGGCCCAGTCGCCGTGGTTCCACATGTCCTCGAACGTCGACCAGTACTCGTTCAGGTAGCGCTCGTCGCCCGACCAGAGCGACTTCGTCATCGACGGACAGGAGTCCCTCGCGACGAGGAAGCCGCGTTCGTGATTTTCCTTCACCGAATTCCCCTGCTGATCGACGATGTCGATGTCCATCCCGATCCCCGGCCCGCCGAGCGTACAGGGTTTGAGCGGTTCGGTCGGCATCGGCATCAAGAAACAGCCACAGATCTCCGTCCCACCGGAGATGTTGATGATCGGCGCCTCGCCGCCGCCGACGTTCTCGTAGAACCACAGCCAGGATTCGGGATCCCAGGGCTCACCCGTCGAGCCCAGCAGGCGAACCGAGGAGAGGTCGTGGCCGGAAAGCCAGTCGTCTCCGTGTTTTCGGAGGGCTCGAATCGCCGTTGGCGAGATGCCGAACTGGGTGAGCTTGTGGCGGTCGATCATCTCCCAGAACCGATCCGGCTCGGGGTGGTCGGGCGCGCCCTCGTACATGAAGACCGTCCCGCCGAAGGTGTGGGTGCCGATGAGGGTCCACGGGCCCATCATCCAGCCGATGTCGGAGACCCAGAAGAATCGGTCCGAGGGTTTGAGGTCCATCCCGAAGTAGACCTCTTTGGCACACTGGACCTGCACGCCCGCGTGGGTGTGGACGATCCCCTTCGGTTTGCCCGTCGTCCCCGAGGAGTACAGCAGCATCGACTCCTGACTCGAGTCGAGCGACTTCGACTCGTAGGCGTCGTCGGCCGTTTCGACGGCGTCGGTCCACCACTCGTCGCGGCTGCCGTCCCACGGGATTTCGTGCTCGCTGGCCGGATTACCGGCGCCAAGTCGGTCGAAAACGATCGTGTTCTCGACGTGTCCGGCCTCCTCGATGGCCTCGTCGGCCGCCGATTTGAGGAAGACCGGCTTGCCGCGTCGATAGAAGCCGTCACCCGTGAACAGCACTGAACATTCGGCGTCCGCGATTCTGGTTGCAGCCGCGTCGACGCCGAAGCCGGAGAAGATGGGGACCGCGATCGCACCGGCTTTGAAACAACCGTAGAGGATCGAGACGACCTCCGGGACCATCGGCATGTAGAGACCGACCGTGTCGCCCGTCTCGATGCCGCGTTCCTCGAGTGCGTTCGCGACCTGATTCGACTGTCGGTGGAGTTCGTGGTACGTTACCTCCCGGACCTCGCCGTCTTCGCCCTCCCAGATCGTCGCGACCTTGTTTCGCCGTTCCTCGTCGACGGCGGCGTGGCGATCCACGACGTTGTGGGCGACGTTGAGCTCTCCGCCGGGATACCAGTCGGTGAACTGTGGCCCCTTGCTGTTATCTCTAACCTCGTCGTAGCCCTCGTAGAACTCGATATCGAGGTAGTCGACGAGTTCGTCCCAGAACCAGTCGACGCCGCTTGCGGGTTCGCCGTCGACCTCGCTCGTCGTCCGCTCGATGAGGTCGTCGTAGTCGTTGATCCCGTACGTCTGCATGAATTCGTAGACGTTGGTCGACTCAACGAACTCCTGGCTCGGTTCGTGAACGATTGTGTCGACGTCCTCGAGGCTCGGGTCGGTAGTGTTCCCTGTCATCGTTACTCGTAGGTTAGGGTCATGCCGCCATCAAACAATAGGTCGCCGCCGTCGAGGTGTCGGCCGAGATCGGAGAAGCCGATCAGGTAGAGGTTGGCGACGTCGACCGGTTCCATCATCTCCGTGACGCGGGACTGGCCAAGCATCACGTCTTCGATTACCTCGTCGACGGAGATGCCGCGTTGCTCGGCGGTGTCCGCGAGCTGGTCCGTTACGAGCGGGGTCTTCACGTAGCCGGTACTGATCGAGAACGCACGAATGTCGCCGTCGCCTTCGGCGGCGATCGACTGCGTGAGTCCCCGCAGCCCGAACTTCGAGACGTTGTACCCCACCTTGTCGCTGGTGACGTAGTGGCCGTGAACCGAACACATGTTGCCGATACAGCCCCGTCCGTCCTCGGTCTCCCGGAAGTGTGGCATGCAGAGCTTCGAGAGGTAGAGCGGCGCTCGCAGCATGATCTCGTGCATCCGATCGTACATGTCCATCGGGAAGTTCTCGATCGAATCGATGTGTTGCATCCCTGCGACGTTCGCGAGGTACTTGAGGTCGCCGTACTGCGTGGCCTCCTCGACGATCCGCTCGAGATCGTCGTCGTCGGTCAGATCCCCGACGATCGACTCGATCTCGCCCTCGAGGCCGAGTTCCTCGCCGCGTTCGATCGTCCCCTGAAGGCCGTCCTCGTCGATGTCCGTCGCGGCGACCGTGAGTCCGTTACCGGCGGCGGCGAGGGCGGTCGCTCTGCCGATCCCCGATCCGCCGCCCGTGACGAGACAGACGTTCCGACTCGTGAACGCGTCGTCGTCGATCGATTGAATATCGTCTTCCGTCACCGTCGGCGGGGTCACCTGATCCTGAGACATAACTTTCGCTCGATCTACGTTACCTTGGCACGCGCTAAAAGCCGTCCGTTAACATATCAACGGTCGTTTTCGCTTGCCCTTCGTGCCGGTGTCTGTACAGTGGTGCAATTCCCGAAATCGGCTTCTTGGTTCACGGTCGAGCGAAGCCGCACCGATCCGTCATTGGTACTGGTACGTTCGAGACATAGGGATATGATTACTGATGGTAAATATTAAGACCTTGTATGTGATTTTCCACCTAGTGATGATCGATCTTGATATCGACATGCGACAGTACGATTGTCCGTTCATCGACACGACCGATGACGTCGATATCGCCTTCTCGGCCGTCCAGTGGCAACTGGACACCGACGACGAGACGCTCGAGACGCGTCTCATCGCGAAAGGGGAGTCGACGGGGGCGCTCGAGACCGGACTCCGCGAACTTCGCGAGCACCCGAACATGACGGAGTGTTACATCCTCTCGAAGCGCGACGCCGTCGCCCAGATCGGCACGACGATCGAGGAGACGAACGCGATGCGAACGATCGATCGGAACGGCGGCTACATCACCGGTCCGTTCCGAATCGAAGACGGCCGCGAACGGTGGCACGTCGGCTTCGACGACGACGGGGACGAAGACCGCACGCTCGCCGAACTCGAGCGACACAACGACTTCACCGTCGAGGATCGCGACCAGCTCGGCCCGACAGCCCTGTTCGACTTACTGGAGAACTCCGACAGCGCGATGCGGCTGCTCGATGGCTGTCGATCCCTCACCGAGACCGAGCGCACGACGTTCGAGGCTGCCTCGAGGGCCGGCTACTACGAGACGCCTCGCGAGACGACACTCGAGGAGCTGGCGGATCACTTCGATATCTCGAAAACCGCCGTCTCGATGAATCTCCGCCGGAGCGAGCGAAAGGTGCTGAAGGCGGCGTTGACGGCGCTCGAGAACATCGACGACGGCGAAACGCAGTGATTTTCCGCCATCGTCGCGTCGTCCGAACCGTCTCGAATCGTAGCGCTCCCCCTCACCCGACCATCGTCTCGGTCGCAGAAACTATGCCGATCTAGTGACTGTCGTCGGTATGGATCTCGATCTCAGTCATCCCGTCCGGTGGGCGATCATCTACCGGGCGCTCACGATCGGTGCATTTCTGGCCGGCGTGGCGGTCGTCGCATTCGGTTTTCTCGCCGGCTTTCGAACGGCACTTCTCTTGCTCCTCGAAGATCCGTTAAATCCGGGACCTGCGATCGAACAGGCAAATCCGTCGATCACGCTGTTGTTCTGCCTGCTCGGGTTCGTCGTCTGGCGGTTCGGAACGGCCTACGCGCTCTTTTTCACGCTTCCGCGCGCATCCGGCCGAGCCGCTGCACGGCGACTCGGCTCCAAGGGACGTTCGCGCGTGACCCTCAGGAAACTCGACGAGCGACTCGCCGGCATGGAGGCCGAAATCGCGGAAGCGAGACGGGAGATACAGGCGTTAGAACGCGGCGAGACGACCACACAGTTCGACGAACACGACTACCTCGAGTCGAACGCTGTCCCCGATGCGTCGAGAGCCGAGCAGAAACGCGATGAATCGACAGGCGACTCGAGCGATCGATCCGCGTCCGAGCCGGTTTCGGCGCCTCGGTCCTCGAGCGATGCATCCGATACGAGTCGTGACGACGGTGCCGAACGCGAGGAGGGAGAGTAGTCAGACCGCGCGACCGCGCCATACTGTCTGCTGTAAGTCACTTCCGGTGGGACCGCGATCCGTCCTGCGGTCCCACCGGTACATCGTTACAGCAAACCGTATCAGGCTTCGAGAATCTCGTCCTCGTCGTCCTCGGGGACGACCAGCGAGCCGTCCAGGACGGTCACGCCGCGTCCGCCGACTTCTACTGCGCTCCCGACGCGAGCCCGAACCAGCCCCGGACGGTCGACGTAGTGGCCCTGCTCGAGGCGGAGTTCGTCGGGGAAGTCGTCGTCGAACGCGCCGAACCGGTCGAGATACGCGCTGACGGAGCCGCTCGCGGTGCCGGTAACCGGATCCTCGGGCACGCCGGCTCCCGGGGCGAACATTCGGCCGTGGAGCGTCGACTCGCGGTCGAGCGCGTCGAACGTGAAGAGGTAGATCCCGGTGGCGTCGACCTCCTCGGTCAACTCCTCGATCGCGTGCATATCGGGATCGGCGCTCCCGAGGTCCGAGAGGTAGGTGATCGGGACGATCAGGAAAGGAAGGCCCGTCGAGGACACCGCGAGCGGAATGTCGTCACTCGCCCCTTCGAGGGCCGCCTGACCGACACCGAGCGCGTCGGCGACGCGGTCGTAGCCGACGTCGACCTCGCGAATGTGAGGGGTGTCCTGTGTCATCCAGACCGTGCCGTCCGACTCGAGTTCGATCTCGAGTTCCCCGACGTTCGTCTCGAGGGTGTACGTGCCGGCCTCGAGTCCCTCGTCGTGGAGGTGGGCGAAGCTGCCGATCGTCGCGTGGCCGCAGAGGTCGACCTCCTGTGTCGGCGTGAAGTAGCGGATGCCGTAGTCGGCGGTCTCGCTCGAGCGAAGAAACGCCGTCTCGCTGACGGCCATCTCGGCGGCGATCGACTGCATCTGGTCGTCTGAGAGTCCGTCGGCCTCGGGGACGACGCCGGCGGGATTCCCCGCCATCGGCTCGTCGGTAAAGGCGTCGACCTGCAAGATCCGAATCGTGTCCATACCACCTCCGTGGGACGAACGACGTATCAATCTGCTGTCCTCGGTATCGCCGCGACCGTCGACTTCGGACTGCACAGTACGTCGACGGTTCTCAGTCGTCGCCGGCCTGCTCGACGGACCGACTCTCGTCCCCGATCGTCGACAGCCCGTCCGAGTCGTGCGTCCCGACCGGTGGACGGTTCACCTCGGCTGCGGGGGTGGCCTCGAGATCGGTGGTCGACTCGAGTCGCTCCATTTCCCCGTCCTCGCGCGGCTGGTCAGATCCCTCCGGGCTCTGACTGCTTCGAGAATCGCGGCGCGATTCTCGAACGTCTTGGTCGATCCGCATCGAACAGAACTCGACGCCGCACATCGAGCAGAAGCGGGCCTCCTTGTAGTTGTCCTCGGGAAGCGTCTGGTCGTGATAGTCGCGGGCGCGGTCGGGATCGAGCGCGAGGCCGAACTGCTCGCGCCACTCGAAATTATAGCGAGCCTCCGAAAGGGCGTCGTCCCAGTCGCGCGCGCCGGGGCGTTCGTTCGCGACGTCGCCGGAGTGGGCGGCGATTCGGTAGGCCGCGAGTCCGTCACGGACGTCCTCCTCGTCGGGGAGCCCGAGGTGCTCTTTCGGGGTAACGTAGCAGAGCATCGCCGCGCCGGCCTCGGCCGCCATCGCAGCCCCGATGGCGCTCGTGATGTGGTCGTAGCCGGGCGCGATGTCGGTCACGAGCGGGCCGAGGACGTAGAACGGGGCGCCGTCACAGACCGCCTGCTGGCGCTCGACGTTCTCGGCGACCTTGTGCATCGGAACGTGACCCGGCCCTTCGACCATCACCTGCACGTCGTGCTCCCAGGCGCGACGGGTCAGTTCGCCCAAGGTGTCCAACTCGGCGTACTGGGCCTCGTCGCAGGCGTCGGCCAGACAGCCGGGCCGGAGACTGTCGCCCAAACTGAAGGTGACGTCGTGTTCGGCGAAGATCTCGCAGATGTCGTCGTACACCTGAAACAGCGGGTTCTGCTCGCCGTGGCTCTCCATCCACGATGCCATAATCGACCCGCCCCGGGAGACGATTCCCGTTTTCCGGCCGTCGGTCAGCGGCAAGTGCTCCGCGAGGATTCCGGCGTGGATCGTCATGTAGTCGACGCCCTGTTCGGCCTGTTTCTCGATGACCTCGAGCAACAACTCCGTCGTGAGTTCCTCGGGACCTCCCGCCCGCTTTACCGCCTCGTACAACGGGACCGTGCCGATCGGCACCGGCGAGTGGTCGACGTGCGTTTCGCGGATCTCGTCGAGATCGCTCCCCGTGCCGAGATCCATCACCGTGTCCGCGCCGTAGTGAACCGCAGTGTGGAGCTTTCGTAACTCCTCCTCGAGGTCGCTCGTCGTCTCGCTGTTGCCGATGTTCGCGTTGACTTTCGTCGCGAACTCGCGGCCGATGATCATCGGATCGAGCGCGTCGTGATTGACGTTCGCCGGAATCACGGCCTGCCCCTCGGCGACCTGTTCCCGGACGAACTCCGGCTCTCGGTTCTCGCGTTCGGCGACCCGTTTCATCGCGTCGGTAACCGTCCCCTCGCAGGCGGCTTGGATCTGTGTTTGCGCCATCGATAACTAGGTTGTATCATCGAGTTATATAGCTCTGACGTTGGCCGTAGATCGCGTGAACGAACACCGGCAGCACGCTGTCGAAACTCAGCGCGGAAGATGTACAGATTTGTATGCGAACGGCGTATCCGTGCGTCTAATGCCCGAGACGCCGGACCAGCCAGTCGCCCAGCGCGCCTATGAGGAACTCGCGGCGGGGTACGACCGCGAGGGCGATACGAAGCCGTCGAACGCCTATCTCGAACGGCCGGCAACGCTCTCCTTGCTCCCCGAGACCGAGGGGAAACGCGTTCTCGACGCCGGATGCGGTGCCGGTCACCTCGCGGACGAACTCGCCGATCGCGGTGCGGCCGTCGTCGGTCTCGACGCGAGCCGCGAGATGCTCGCGTACGCACGAGAACGGGTCCCCGACGCCGACTACCTTCGGGCTGATCTCGAGGGAGAGCTTCCGTTCACTGACGACGCGTTCGACGGCATCGCCAGTTCGCTGGCGTTGCACTACGTAGAGGAGTGGATACCGCTGTTTCGTGAACTCCGACGGGTACTGACTCCCGGCGGCTGGATCGTTTGCTCGGTGCAACATCCCCACGCGGACTTCGAGGAGTACGACGACGCCGAGAACTATCACGAACTGGAACTGGTCTCGGCGACGTGGGATTCGTTCGGTACCGAGGTGGAGGTTCCGACGTACCGCCGCCCGCTCTCCGCGATGCTTTCCCCCGCGCTCGAGGCCGGGTTCCGGCTCGACCGATTGCTCGAACCGACGCCGACGGAAGCGTACCGCGAGGCGAACCCGGAACGGTACGCGTACGAGGCGACTCGTCCGAACTTCCTCTGTTTTCGCCTCGTCGCACCATCCTAACACACTGCTGAGGTCCGTCGCACGCGTCTGACTTCTTACTCGAGCGTCCCGACGGGCCCACCACGAATACGAACCGTCAGCGAGTCGTCGACGTCGTCGGGAACCGAGACGAGAATACTCGCCGTCGCCCGTCCTCGAGACCCACCGCCGTCGCCGTTCTCAGGGATCGTAACCGTCGTCCGTTCGTCCTCGATGGCGAGCCAGTACGTCCCGGGCTCGGCACCGACGGTGACCACGGCTTCGACGCGCTCGCCGGGCCGAATCCGGTCCTCGAACCGAATCGACTCGAGCGAGAGCGACGAGTGCTCGAGGTCGACGGAGACGGTGTGATCGAGCGTCGTCGTGTGGACGGTGATCTCATCACTTCCGCCGTCACCACCGTTCACGTCCGGCTCCGCCGTCAGAATCTCGACGCCGAGTTCGGACTCGACCAGCCCGATCCGGTTGCAGATCGTTTGCTCGGCAGAGCCGGCGAAGAGCAGGCCGACGAGCGCGCCGTCCGGTGTGAACACCGGCGACCCGCTATCGCCGCCCTCGGACATCGGGCCGGTGACCAACTGCTCGCGAAGCAGTACTGGGCCGTGGTCCTCGCCGAAGTTCACGCGGACGCTGGCGCTTGTCGCCTCGATTTCGGCGCTCGTGACGCCCGTCGTGCGGCCCGTTTTCGTCACCGTCTCGCCACGCAGTGTCTCGTAGTCCTCGCGGCGAACGCCGGTCGGCCACGCATCCTCGAGTTCGACGTAGTCGGCCGCGTCCCGATCCGGGCCGGCCGACCGGGCGGCGACGTCGACCCGAACGCCCTCCTCGATGGGGACGTAGCCGACGAGTTCGCCAACGGCGTCGTCCTCGGTGCCGCCGTCGCGGGGCGAGGGCTGGCGGATCGGCGCGCCGGGGTCCGCTTCGTTCGATCGGGCGTAGACGTGGTTGTTCGAGAGGCGAACGAGATCGCCGGACTCGATGTCGTCGCGCCAGACGGTGTCCCCGTCGTCGGGATCGGTCACTCGAGCCGGATACGGCCCGGCGGTTCCCGCCGTCAGGTTCGCGTTGCTCTCGCTGACGCCCGCGGGGACGGGTCGGTGGCGGCCTTCGCGTCCGGGTGCGGCTTCGGGGACCGTCTCGTACATCGACAGCGCATCGAACCCCTCGCGCTCCTCGCCGTAGCCCGCATCGACGACGTCGATGGTCACGTCGTCGCCCGCGTCGGCCACGCGCTTTGCGACGTGGTCTTCGTCGGCGAGACAGTCGTCTGACTCCTTCTGGGTGACGAAGACGGTCACTCGGTCCTCCCGCTCGTCGTAGTCGACGCCGATCACGTTCTTGCACTCGAGGAGATACTCGTAGTCCTGGGTGGTTGGCATGGGCTATTGCACCGTTCTACACAATATCCTAACCAGTGCGTATTGAATTTAACCGAGAACGACACGCAGTGAGGACGGCGGGTTTCAGCCCACTTATGAGCATCGCCACCCTGCGACCGAACAGGTGCCAACAGATGTCCGATCTACCGGACGATTTCGACTGTACGATCACTACCTGGGAGTACATCTACGGCCTCTGTCGCGACGTCAGCGACGAGGTTCGCGACGACGCGTTCGAGCCCGACGTCGTCGTCGCGCTCGCCCGCGGGGGCTGGTTCGCGGGCCGTTGTCTCTGTGATTTCCTCGGACTGGACGACCTGACGAGCCTAAAGATGGAACACTACGTCGGGACCGCCGAGAAGAGCGGCGAACCGACCGTCCGCTACCCCATGCCGGAGGGCAGCGTCGAAGGGAAGGACGTCCTCATTATCGACGATATCGCCGACACCGGCGGCTCCATCGAGCGCGCCCACGAGTACGTCACCGACCGGGGCGCCGGCGAGGTTCGAACCGCGACGCTCCAGTTGCTCGGAACCAGCGAGTTCGAACCCGACTACGTCGGCGAACACTTAGACGAGTGGACCTGGATCGTTTACCCCTGGAATTTCATCGAAGACATGATCGATCTCATCTCCGGCGTGATGGATCAGGCCGAACAGGAGTCGTTCACGCAGGAAGAGATCCGCCACTATCTCGCCGAGTTCCACGGCATCGATCGCATCGAGATGGAGATCGCTCAACCGGATCGCGTTCCGGAAGTGCTAAACGAGATGGAGCGACGCGACGTCCTCGAGTCCGCCGGACCGGGCGAGTGGACGCTCGGCGACGACTGACGGCGTCTACGCGCCGAGCGGATTGCCTGGCGGATCGACTGGATCCGAACGCGCCCGTAGCGCCGTGACTCGAGACGGCCGCGTTCGACTCGAGACCGGACGAGCTTACGGCGACCCGAGCGAGGGCGGAACCTCGAAGGCGACGACTTCGTGGCGCGTCTCCAGGTGGTGATCGGTGCCGATCGCCGTCGCGCGCTCGCGACCGTCGGCCGCGTGTTCGAACGAGCAGCTCTCGCACGTCACGAGGTACTGCTTCGGTCCGTCGTCCACATCGGTTGACTCCCTGTTCGTGAGCATACGCTCTCGTACACCACCACCCTGCTTGAGGCATCTTCCAAACAGATTAGGGTTGAAGGAAAAGCAGTACGTGTTCGCAGTTGAGAGGTGGTGCCATCGCATCGATTCCGGCTATCGGTTTCGACACCGTTTCGAACGGATAGATACCGAATCCAACGCGTTCGTTACTCGGCGACGGATTCGGCGTCGCTCGAGTCGGTCGCTCCCGTCATCGAATCCGTCCCGTCGTCGCCACCATCGTCGAGCAGCGACTCCTTCCACGTGCCTCGTGTGAACCACGCGACGGCGGCGATCGCGCCGACAATATCACCGATGATGACGCCGGTCCAGATCCCCGTCGTTCCCCAGCCGGCGACGAAGATCAGGTAGTACGTGACCGGCACGCGAACGACCCAGAGACCGAGGACCGCGAACGCGAGCGCCGTCTTCGTGTTCCCAGCGCCCCGGAACGCGCCCTGAATGACCTGCATGACGCCCATGAAGACGAACGCGAACGCGGCAAACTGGAGGTAGGTGACGCCGTATGCGAGCGTCTCGGCGCGGCCGGCCTCCTCGGCCGTGAGGAACACCGCGACGAACGGCTCCGGGAAGAGGAAGGCGAGCGCGCCGGCGACGAACATGATCCCCGCGACGACGCCCGAGGCGATCCACGTCGCCTTCTCGGCCCGCTCGGCCTTGCCAGCGCCCAGGTTCTGGCCGACGATCGAGTCCGTCGCCTGTCCCACCCCCATCGCCGGCAGGAACGCGAGCGAGATCAGCCGGTTGCCCAGCCCGTAGGCCGCGACGACCGCCGGCGGGAAGGTGACGACCATCGCGGTCATACCGACCAGCGCCAGCGCCGTCATCGACTGCTCGAGCGCCGTCGGGACTCCTAGCCGGGTGATTTCGGAGACGTACTCGAGGCGCGGGCGAAGGTGGCCGAACTCGATGTCGGGACCGACGTCCGTGTAGTACAGCAGGTAGAACCCGATCAGCGTCGCGATCCCTCGAGAGATCACGGTTGCGACGGCGGCGCCGGCGATCTCGAGGCGGGGGAGCGGCCCGACGCCGAAGATGAGCAGCGGGTCGATCACGAGGTTGATGACGACGCTGATGAACATCACCCGCATCGGCGCGCGGGTGTTGCCGTAGCCCCGCATGAGCGCGGCGAAGACGAAGAAGCCGAAGACGAAGGGCACGCCGAGGAAGAAGATTTGGAGGTAGTCGGCCGCCAGCGGGAGGATCGCCTCCCGGGTGTCGCTGTCGGCGGGGAGGACGTCGAGCATCGGCTGGGTCGCGAAGTAGCCGATAATGCCGAGGACGACCGCGATGATCGAGATGAACGAGATGGTCTGGCCGGCGATCAGGCCGCCCTTCCCGCTGTCGGCACCCGTGTGCTGGGCGATCAGGATCGCGCCGGCCGTCGTGAAGCCGGCTCCAACTGCGATCACCAGAAAGAGGAGCGGAAAGGCGAGGCTCACCGCACCCACGGCGTCGGGCGAGAGCGCGCCGAGCCAGAAGGTGTCGCCGACGTTGTAGGCGACCTGCAGGAGCTGGATGACCACGAGCGGCCACGCCAGCTTGAACATCGGCCGGACGAGCGACCCCTCCGTGAGGTCACTCTCGTCCGGCGACTCACCGGAGGACATACTACCTGCCTATCGCTCGACTTACTTGTTTTCTCGTGAGGTGTGATATCGACAACCACTATCGTACACACACACTAATACGAGTCGCCGTCGTCGAAGGCCCGCTCGACCTCGAGTGCCGTCGTCTCGTCGTGGAGGTCGACGCGACGGACGATCTCGGTTCCGGGTGTGTCACCGGGTTGCTGGTTGTATGCGGTATCACCGACCGGGTCTGCCCGTTCTGCCCCGTCCCTCGAGTCCGCCGACCCGCCCGCTCCGTCGACGGTCGATCCGGGCGCGGACTCACGCGTCTCTCGCGATTCGGAGCCACTCGCCCCGTGCGGATCGATGTCGAGACAGTCCGGACAGAACTCGTTGTGTCCCCACGCGAGCGTGTGAACCGGTACCCCGAGAACGACGAACTGGCGCGCGTAGCGACGGTGCGTTCCGTCCTCGACCATCGCCTTACAGCGAACGCACTGCCGCTGATCCGACTCGAAGCGCTCGTCTTCGAATCGGTACTCGATCCCGAACGTGTGAGCTGGATACAGCGGCAGTCCCTGAAGCGTCCAGAGGACGAACAGCGTCCCGAAAAAGCACGCCATCGAGAGCCAGACCGCGGTACTCGAGTCGACGAAGACGAACGGGCCGACGAGCGATCCCGCGAGGGCCCCGACCGGGAGCACTCGCCGCAGGAGCGCGAACGTCTCGACGCGGACGCGAAACGCCGCGTCGTCCGGTCGCTCGTCGGTTGGCCTGGACATCGACTCGACGTTCGAACGGTGCTCGGTAAACGTTTGTGGCAGTTCCGCACTCGAGTCGATCCGTCACTGTGCGATCTGCGCTGTCTTCGTCCGCGATCAGTCCGCAATCGCTTCGGTCGCTTCCGTCTCGACCGTCGCGTCCTGGACCCAGAGGTCGCCGAACAGTTCGTCCTGCTCGAGACGCACCCGGCCCCGGTGGGCAAGAAAGAGGAGCGCTAGGTAGGTCATCACGCGCGTGCCGCCGATGGCGTCAATTTCGGCGTACAGAACCTCCTCGCGGCCCTGCTCGTACTGGGACTCGAGTTCGGATTCGACGTCGTCGATGACGGCCTCGATGTCCTCCTCGTGGGTCGTGTGCGTGACGTCGTCGCTCGTCGGCTCGTCGTCCACCCGGAAGTCGTCGCCCGAGTGGTAGTTCAGCTCCTGCATTCCGCGGTCGTAGCCCCGCGGGGAGTCGCTGGTGTCGTAGGTCCGGGACTCCTTCCACCACGTTCCGCGTTCGGCCCCGCGCAGTTCCCGCACCAGTTCGTCGAGCGTTTCGGGCTTCCCGCGGGCCTGCTTGCGCTCGAGGCGGCGCTCCATCTCCGCCTCGAGGCCCTCGACGGGGTCGAAGCCGGGCGGGCCGCCATCGCTGCCGTCCTCGCCGCCGTCCATCGGTCCTTCGTCGGCGAACGGCGCCTCCCACGGTGGGAGCTCCTCCTCGTCGGGTTCGTCCGGGGCGAACAGCTCGTCGCTTTTCATCCGCAGGAGGACGCTCGCGTAGAACAGCGCTCGGCCCGAGGTGCGGAGATCCGCGTCCTCGATCGCCTCGAGGAACTTATCCGTCACCGCGACGATGTCGATGTCCCAGGGGTCGATTTCGCCGTCCTTGGCGAGCTGGACCAGCAGCTCGACGGGTTCGACCTCTTCCTCTCCCTCGTCGGACTCCTCGCCGATTTCGTCCTCACTGCTCGCGGCGATTTCGCCGTCTTCGGAGAACTCGAGGACCGATTCGCCGGCGTCCGGTGCTCGGTGATCGGTGCTCGAGTCCGACGACTCGCCCGGCGGCTCCCGATCCTCGTGGCCCGCAATGTTCAGCGGGATATCGTCTTTCCCGCCGTCCGTATAGAACTCGTCCTCGGGCTGGTCGCTCGGCTCTCCGTTCGCGTCGCCCTCTGTTCGCATAGTCGAGGACCTCGCCGTCGTTTCTGGCTCCTCGGGCCGTTCGCTTCGCTCACGGTTCGCTCCGCTCTCCGTTCGCGTATCCGAGGACCCCGTCGTCGCTTTCGGCCCCTCGGGCCGTTCGCTCTGCTCACGGTTCGCTCCGCTCTCCGTTCGCGTATCCGAGGACCCCGTCGTCGCCTCAGGCTCCTCGGGCCCCTCGCTAGTCACTCGCCGGCACCTCCTCACCCTCGCCGGACCCGTCGCTCAGGTCGATTCCCGTCACCGCGCTGACGTTGTCCTGTTGCATCGTGACGCCGATGGCTCGCTCGGAGCGGTCGAGCATGGCGCTGCGGTGGGAGACGACGACGAACTGGGCCTTCTCGGAGAGTTCGTCGACCATCTCGCCGATCCGGTCGGCGTTGACGGCGTCGAGGAAGGCGTCGACCTCGTCTAACGCGTAGAACGGCGCCGGGTTGTGCCGCTGGATGGCGAAAATAAAGGCGAGCGCCGTCAGGGACTTCTCCCCGCCGGACATCGCGTCGAGTCGCTGAATCGGCTTGTCGCCCGGCTGGGCCTTCATCGTCAACCCGCCGTCGAACGGGTCGTCCTCGTTCTCTAAGTGCAGCGTCCCGGTTCCCTCCGAGAGCTTCTCGAAGATCTCCGTGAACTGGGCGGCGATCTCGTCGTAGGAGTCCATGAACGTCCGCTTCTTCTGGGTCTCGTACTGTTCGATCCGATCGCGGATCCCCTCGGCCTCCTCGACCAGCGTCGCCCGCGCGTCCTCGAGTTCCTCGAGATCGCTCCGGACGTCGTCGTACTCGTCGATCGCGAGCATGTTGACGGGCTCCATCGCCTCCATGTCGGCGGTGAGGTACTCGATCATCTCGAGGACCGTCTCGTGGTCCGGCACGTCCTCGGGGTCGTAGTCGCCGACCTCGCTCTCGAGGCTCTCGATCTCCCACTCGAGGTCGCCGACTTTGCTGCGGGTGTTTTCGAGCTTGCTCTCGACGGCGTTGACCCGGTCCTGTTGCTGGTCGCGACTCGTCCGAGCCTCGGAAAGCTCCTCCTTCAGGTCGCCGCGCTCGTCTTTCAACTCCGCGAGTTCGTCCTCTAAGTCCGCGACGGCCTCGTGTTTGTCCTCGAGCGTCTCGCGTTTGTCCTCGATCTCCGCCTCGTACTCCTCGATCCGGTCTTCGTGCTCCGCCGTGCGGTTCTGGGCCGTCTCGATGTCGTCGTGGAGGTCCTCGATGGCGTCCTCGGCGTACTCCTTCTCCAAGCTCAGTTCGTTGAGCTTGCTGTCGATGTCCGAGATGCGGTCCTCGCGCTCGTCGATCTCGGCTTCTAACTCTTCGATCTGTGCGGTGAGTTCCGGAATCTTCGAGTCCGCGAGTTCGGTCTCGAGTTCGTCGATATCCGCTTCGATCGCCTCGACTGCGGCGGTCTTTTCCTCGATCTCGCCCGAGATCTCGGTCATCCGTTCGTCGACGGACTCGCGTTCGTCCTCGAGCTCCGCGAGGTCGTCCTCGAGCGTCTCGATCTCCTCCTCGACGGACTCGCGTCGCTCCGCGAGGCTCTCGAGGCTGCTCTCGATCGAACGCACCTCGTCGGCCGCGTCGGTCTTGCGGTCGCGGGCGTTGTCGAGTCGCTCCTCGACGCCGCGCAGCTCCTCGCGTAGTTCCTCGCGTTCGTCCTGCAACTCGGTGATCTGTTTCGCGACGCGCTCGAGTTGGCCCTCGCCGCCGCCGGTGAAGGAGTAGCGTGAACCGCCGCCGGAACCGCCGGTCATCGCGCCGCTCTTCTCGACTAAGTCGCCGTCGAGGGTGACCATGCGATAGTCGCCCATGTACGAGCGGGCGGTCTCTAAGTCCTCGACGACGAGCGTATCGCCGAGCACGTACGAGAAGACGCCGCTGTACTGCCCGTCGAAGTCGACCAGGTTGTACGCGAAGTCGACGACCCCGGGATCGCTCGGCGCGTTGGGCAGCCGACGCTGGCTCATGTCCGTCATCGGCAGGAACGTCGCCCGACCCGCGTTGCGCGACTTGAGGTGGTCGATACACTGCTGGCCGATGACGTCGTCGTCGACGACCACGTTCGCGAGTCGACCGCCCGCCGCGGTCTCACAGGCGACGGCGTACTCGCCGGCAACGGTGCCCAACTGGGCGACCGCGCCGTGGACCCCGTTGATCCCCGCGTTGAGGATCGTCGTCACCGCACGACCGAAGGAGGAGTCGCCGCTCTCGCCCGCGTTGGCCTCGAGTTCGGCGTACTCCTGTTGTTTCGCCTGGATATCGTCGTCGACGTCGTCGACATCCGACTGGAGGCGTCGCTTTTCGTCCTTGAGGTCGTCGACGACGCCCGCGATATTCGCGCGGTTCTTTTCGGCCTTCTCGAGTTCTCGCTCGAGTTCGGAGCGCTTGCTCTCGATCTCGGGAATCTCCTCGCGGCGCTCTTCGATCGTCTCCTCTTTCTCGCCGATTTCGTTCGACCGTCGACGCGCCTCGTCCAACAAGCGGTCCTGCTCGCGCTGGAGGTCGTTTTTGGTCGTCTTGGCCTCCTCGAGATCGTCCTTCCGCTCGGATAGATCCGCTTTGAGCTCGTCGAACTCGGTGTCGACGGCGTCGATCTCGGCCTCGAGCTCGTCGCGTTCGGTCTCGCGCTCTTGAATCTCGCTCGTGATCGAGGCCTTCTCGAGTTTGTGCTCGCGCATCTCGTCGCCGAGCTCCTCGATCGTCTCCTGTTTGCGGTCGATCTGGACGAACGCCTCGCGGCGGTTGGATTCCGCCTCCTCGATCGCCTCCTCGCTGGCTTCGATCTTGTCCTCGAAGCGGGAAATCTCGCCTTTGATCTCCTCGATCTCGCTTTTGATTCGCAGCTGCTCGTCCTCGCCCTTGCGCTCGATCTCGGCGTTCAAATCCTCGAGGTCCTCCTGCAGGCGGAGCACCGTCCCTTCGCGCTCGTCGAGTTCCCGCTGGAGCTCTTCGAGATCTTCGGCGAGCCCCTCGGCTTTCGACCGGGCAGCGTCGAGGTCCGCGCGCTTCTCCTCGAGTTCGCTGGCCTTCTTGTACCCCTCGTACTCCTCCTTCTCGCGGCGGAGCCGGCGGTACCGAAGCGCTTCCTGGCGTTCGTCCTCGAGCTGGGTGAGTCGGTCTCGCTTCTCCTCGATGCGCAACTCGGCCTCGTCGATTCGCTCCTCGACGACCTCGAGTTCCCCGAACGCGTCCTCCTTTTTCGCGTCGAACTCGGCGACGCCGGCGATCTCGTCGATGATCTGCCGGCGTGCGTGGGGCGTCATGTTGATGATCTCGGTCACGTCGCCCTGCATGACGACGTTGTACCCCTCCGGCGTGACGCCGGCCTGTGCGAGTAAGTCCTGTATATCCGAAAGGTTGACCGAGCGGTCGTTGAGGTAGTAGTACGAGTAGTAGTTGTCCTCGGTCTCCTTGACCCGGCGGCGGATGCGAATCTCGTCGACGTCGCCGACGTCGTCGCTGCCGGCGGCGTTGACGACCTGCGTCCGCTCGAGGGTGTGATCGGAGTTATCTAAAATCACTTCGACGGTCGCCTCGCGCGGGCCGCCGGAGTCGTTGCCGTCCTCGTGACCGGGGTTGTAGATGAGATCAGTCAGCTTCTCCGCGCGGATCCCGCGCGTGCGGGCCAGTCCGAGCGCGAAGAGGACGGCGTCGATGATGTTCGATTTCCCGGAACCGTTCGGTCCCGTGACGACCGTGAAATCCTCGTAAAAGGGGATCTTCGTCTTTCGGCCGAAGCTCTTGAAATTGTCCAGAACGAGTGCCTTGATATACATTCTCTTCTCGAGCCCTCCGTCTCTCCCGGGGATCGTGACGAGTTTCGTCGCGGGGTCGGCTGCCGTCGATACCGTCGACGGTCGACCGGGGCCGCGCCGTCGCCACGCAGTTATGCGACAATAATGTCGTCGCTACCTGAGTCTTCCGCTTCGTCCTGGGCCGTCGCCTCTTCGCTGTCGGCGTCGGCCGCGGCTTCCGCGACCTCGTCCGGTGCAGCTTCCTGTGTCACGTCCTCTGCCGACTCCGCGTCCTTGCCGCCGCGTCGCTCGGGTACGCGTGTCGGCGACTCGGTGTCGAGTTCGGCCTCGAGCACGCGAATTCGCTCCTTGGATTCAATGAGTTCGTCCGTCAGCCCTTCTACCGTCGACTCGAGTTCCGCAACCGTCGATTCGAGTTCCTCGACGCGATTTTTCGACATATCTCCTAGGGGTCCGTCCGGCCACATAAACGTACGTCAGACAAAATTAATTTGGCTGGTACATTCTGCCTGGCTGACGATCGGATCGCCGTTCGATCGATACTACTGTTCCGGACCGGTAGTGAGGACAGGTGAGACGATTAGTTATCGTCTTCGCGCCACTTGTGCTCGCACTCCGAACAGATGAAAAAGCGCGTCTCGCTCTCGTCGGCCGATCGAATCTGTTGCATGTACCAGTAGGCCCGGTCGTGACCGCACTCGGGACAGAGCGCGTCGGTCTCCGGCAGGGAGGTCTCGCCGGAGGACTCGATAATCTCGCCGGCCTCCTGGTCGTCCGTCACGATGTACTCGTCCGCGTCACCTTTCGGCTTCGTAAAGCCACAGCTGCCACACTCCCACAGCCCGTCGTCGGCTTTCATCATCGAACCGCATTCGTCGCAAAATTCCATTAGTGTCCGGCCTACGTCGGCCGAGAGACTTAAGCGACCCGTTTGGAGCCATCGGGGAATCGATCCGAACACGATCGAGGGCGAACATGATCGCAATTCGCAGTCGTGAACGCGAGCGAACTCACTGTGGCACTCGGGCGTCGAACCCATGGTAGCCGCTCTCAGAACGCCGGACGGAAATCCGATTTTTATATACCCGGTCGTGGTAGCCCCGGCTATGTTCGGAACGAGCGGAATTCGCGGGGCGGTGGGCGAGGAGGTAACGGCCGAACTGGCGCTCTCGGTCGGCCGTGCGCTGGCATCCGAGGGGTACGAACGCGTCGTCGTCGGCCGCGACGTCCGCGAGAGCGGGACGATGCTGGTCGATGCGCTCAGCGCCGGGATCCGGGAGTGTGGCGGCGACGTGTTCGAGATCGGGATCGCGCCGACCCCGACCATCGCCCGCGGCGTCGACTGGCTCGACGCGGACGCGGGCGTCGTGATCACTGCCTCGCACAACCCGAAGACCGACAACGGAATCAAGCTCTGGTCGCCCTCCGGCCAGGCGTTCGACACCGAGCGCCGCGCGGCGATCACGGACCGGGTCGAGAACGAGCGCTACGACCTCGAGCCCTGGGACGGGATCGGCGACCGGAAACGACGTGAGGGACTGCTCGAGCGACACGCCGAAACGATCATGAATACCGTCGACGACCTCTCCGGACTCGACGTCGTGATCGACGTCGGCAACGGCGCGGGCAGCGTGACGGCGGAGGCGCTGGTCGACCTCGGCTGCGAGGTGCGAACGCTGAACGCCCAGCAGGACGGCCGCTTCCCGGGCCGGCCGAGCGAACCGAACGAGGAGACGCTCGAGGATCTCCAGCGGTTGGTCGGCGCAACGGATGCGGACCTCGGAATCGCCCACGACGGCGACGGCGACCGCATGGTGGCGGTGGACGAACGCGGCCGGTTCGTTCCGAAAGACCTCCTGCTCGCGCTGTTCGCTCGGGAGATGGCCGGCGACGGCGACCGGATCGCCGCGCCGGTGGATACGAGCCTCGCGGTCGACGATGC
Organism: Natronorubrum amylolyticum; assembly: GCF_052040145.1. Lineage (NCBI taxonomy): Archaea > Methanobacteriati > Methanobacteriota > Halobacteria > Halobacteriales > Natrialbaceae > Natronorubrum > Natronorubrum amylolyticum. Next base: position 442,468 of record NZ_JBPPFW010000001.1, on the reverse strand, counting down.
GGTAGCGGCCGCGGGTGCCTCGGTGACGCGAACGGCCGTCGGCGACGTCTACGTCGCGGAGCGGGCGACCGAACCCGACGTCGTCTTCGGCGGCGAACCGAGCGGCGCGTGGATCTGGCCCGAGGAGACGCTCTGCCCGGACGGCCCGCTCGCAGCCGCGAAACTCGCCGCGATGACCAAACGCGCGGGCTCGCTTGCCGAGCTGGTCGACGACCTCGAGACGTATCCGATCCGCCGGACCTCGATCGACGTGACGGACAAGGCGGCCGTCATGGAGCGCGTCGAGGCGACGGTCCGGGAGCGCGACCTCGAGGTTGACGCCCTCGACGGCGTTCGAATCGACCACGGCGACGGCTGGACGCTCGTCCGTCCGAGCGGGACCGAATCGGTCGTTCGGATCACGGCCGAGGCGCGCGATCCGGAGCGAGCCGAGGAGCTGTTCGAAGACGCTCGCGAGATCGTCCTCGCGGCGACCGACGGAGGCGAACCGCGCGGGACCACCGAAACGCCGTCCGCTGAGTAGCGCCCGGTTTCCGACTCGAACGCGCGGATTCGATTCGGCGGAAGCGACACGCTCGAGCGGTCACCGTCCTTCGTGTCCGTCTTATTCTTCGGACCGGTCGATTACCGCTCGCCGGCCATCGCCGAAAAGAGCCGTTCTTCGAACTCGGGTTTGCTGATGCCGTCGGAGGGCCCGATCCCCTCCATGTGATCGACGGAGACCTGCCCGCCGCCCATCCGGGCGTGGCCGCCCGCGTTGGCCATCGGAATGTCGCTGATCGCGTGGCGCAGGGTCTCGCCCATGTGGACGCGGTCGTCCCGCGAGCGACCCGAGAGGTGGATCGTGCTGTCGTTCTGGCCGTAGACGACGACCGCCGTGACGCCCTCGAGATGCATGAGTTCGTCCGCGGCTTGGGGAATCGCGTCGGTGTTCGAGAGCGTGCCCACGTCACAGACGGCGAACGGACCTTCGACGCGTTTTTCGGTGATGGCCGTCGCTTTGACACGTAGCACGTCGTCGCTGACCTGCGGGTTGGCGATCCGATCGAGGAGATCCTCGTCGATACCCGAAAACAGCGAGGCGCAGGCGTCGAACTCGGCCCGCGAGCAGCCGTTCGTCAACCGGTTCGTATCCGACTGAATGCCGTACAGGAGCCCCGTGGCGAGCTCCTCCGAGATCTCGAACCCGTTGCCACCCTCCGCCGCCATCGTCGCGCCGAGTTCGTCCAGATACTCGACGAGGATCGTCGACGCGGCGCCGTAGTCGGTCCGAACGTCGGTGAACTCCGTCCCGGCCCCGTTGCCGGGGTGGTGGTCGACGACCGCGATCGGTTCGACGGTTTGTGACCCCGCGAAGCCCCGCGGCGTGTTGTGATCGACGAGGACGACGGCGTCGGCGGCGAGCTGCGAGCTCGATTCGATCGACTCGAGTTCAAGATCGAGAACGGTTCGGAACGCGCGATTCTCCTGGTGGCGGATCTCGCCGGCGTACTGCAGCGTCGCCTCGGTGTCGACGGCCTCGGCGATTCGGGCGATCCCCATCGCACAGGACATGGCGTCGGGGTCCGGGTTCGGGTGCATCAACACCGCGATCTCGTCGTAGTTCCCCAGCAAGCGCTGGATGCGGACGCCGGGTGGTCGACGAAACCAGCGGACGACCCACCAGCCGCCGACGACGACGGCGACGGTCGCGAGGACGAGCAGGGAGAGCACCAGCGGCTCGAGGGCCTGGAGTTCGTCGACGACGCTCTCGACCAGCAAGGCGTCGGGCTCGAGAAAGACGCTGCTGATCGAGAGGTCCCGGTCGCTCATACCCGACAATCAAAGTGAATCCCTAAGAAATTTTTCCCTCTGGCGATAGTTTATCGTCAATATCTGCGCGTATCGGCGTAGTAGCGCCGTCAGCGACCGCGATAGTCATCGATCGCGTCCCGGTATCCCTCCCGATACGTCGGGTACGCGAACTCGTAGCCCAGGTTCCGCAGTTTGTCGTTAGAACAGCGCTTACTGGTCAGAATGCGGCGCTTGCCGGCCTCGGAGACGTCTCCCGCCTCGAGTCGCTCGGCTTTCGTCTGCTTCGGCGGCTGCTCGACGTCGCACTGTTCTGCGAGCCAGTCGGCGAACACCCACTTGGAGGCGGGTTCGTCGTCGACGACCTGCACCACTTCGCCCCGTGCGAGGTCCTCTTCCAGAAGATAGCGAACGGCCCCGGCCGCATCGTCGCGGTGGACCATGTTCAGGTAGCCCTCGGTGACCGGTCCCTCGAGGTAGCGCTCGAGGCGGTAGCGACCGGGGCCGTAGAGGCCCGCGTAGCGCGCGACGGTGCCCTCGAAGCCGTACTCGGGAGGTAGCTCGAGGGCGATCCGTTCGGCCTCGGCGAGTACCTCGGTCTTTTCGGTGGTCGGATCGATCTCGGTCTCCTCGTCCACCCAGTCGCCGTCGTGGTCGCCGTGGACACCCGTCGAAGAGGTGTAGACCAGCCTGTCGGGGCTCTGATCGCGCTCGCCGAACTGCTGGATGGCCGTCCGCAGGCCCTCGACGTAGACCTCGCGGGCCGCGTCCGCGCCGCGGCCGCCGCTGCTGGCCGCGAAGACGATGGCGTCGACGTCGGGAACGGCCTCAAGCGCGTCCCGGTCGGTGACGTCCGCTTGGACGGCGTCGAATCCGGTTGCTTCGATTTCCGCGACGCCCTCGTCGGAGCGACGCACGCCGATCGCGTCGTGCCCGCGCTCGGTGAGTTGGCGGCCCAACTCGAGGCCGACGTGGCCACAGCCCAGAATTGCGACGTTCATACGTCGACTCGGGGGTGCGCGCACATAATTTCAGGGTTCGAAGCGAAAATTAGCCGTTCACTGTGTAGTCGTCGCCCGGAATCGGTCGGAGGGGCCGGGTCGACGCGCCTCAAGCCGATTCCGTGAGAGTCGGCTCGGAGTCGGCCGATTCCGCCCCAATCGAGTCGACCCGGTCGACGTACTCAGCGAGGCCGACGAATATGATCGCCCACGCGACGGCGGCGAGCGCGCCGACTGTGCCGAGGCTCGAGCCCTGTTCGACTCCCGGGAACGCGAGCGAACCGGCGGCGAAGAGGACGGCCATCGCGGCGGCCGCGTAGACGAGCGCGCGCCAGCCGGTCGGCCGGAGGGCACCCAGTAGCGCGAAGAGACCGATCGAGACCGTCGCGAACAACATGAACTCGAAGTGACCGAAGGTGACGTGCTCGTTGGTGAGCGTCGCGTGGCTCGCGTACTCGCCGACGGCGACGGTCGCCATGGCGATCGCGCCGATCCCGGCGAGTGCGATCAGCCGGCTGTCCACTCGCTCGAGGCTCGGGACGAGTTGCCGGCGAGCCGGGTGTAACGCCGCAATAGCCAGGACCGGAATCACGAAGACGAGGATCTCACCGGCCGCCGCGAGGCCAGAGGCGACGACCGTGAGGACGAACGCCGAAATCGCGAAGGCGATCGCGGCCTGGAGCGCGCCGACTCGCTTCGCCGGGCGATAGAGTTGGACGGCGATCGTCGCGGCGAACACCGTCAGCATCCCGCCGATCATCATGTGGTGCACGCGGTGGACTGGGAACGCGTAGCCGTCGGTCCAGGCGGTTCCGACCATGACCATCGATTCCCGGAGCGCGAACAGAAGGAACGCGAGGAACGCCGCTGTGATGAAATAAAAGGCGGGCTTTCGCGCGCGGTGCGCACTGTGTTCGACGGTGCCCCGAACTCGGTTGCCGGCCCCGCTGGTCGTCGACGCGAAGCTCATCGTCCCACCGCGTCGTCGCGTCCGCTCGCTACCGATACCTGCTGCTCGAGAATTGGTGGTGATCTCATCGTAATCACCACTAGTACACCGTATCAGAGCATAAACATATACAATGATTATGAAGAATGTTCCGGCGACGAGTCTGGCACCGCAATACCGCCGTCGACGCTCTCAGGGGGCGCCGTCGGCGATCACGTACTGGATGTGGACGAACTCCTCGAGCGACATCGGTGCGCGCTGTTCGAGTTTCTGCTGGACCTCCTTGGCGTCCAGTTCGATCTCGAGTTCGCTCTCGATCGAGTCGACGTCGAGGACGGCCGTCGACATCCCCAACAAGAGGTGCTCGCAGGCGATGGTCACCATCTCGTCGGGCTCGGGTTCGCCGTCTTCGAGCGATTGAATCTGGGCGACTTCCACAATGGTGAGGTCGGGCGACTCGGACTCGAGGAGCGCCTCGGCGGTCTCCCGGTCGACGTCCGTCTGCTCGGCGACGGTGTCGATCCCGTGCTGGTCGACGACGGCCCGTAGATCGTCCTCGTACTCGGCGCGGAGGTCGGCGGGCGAGTCGGGGACGGTCATCCGCTGGTCGTAGAACATACGCGACGAAACGGGAATCTCGCTGAAAGGGATTGTTATCGTAGCCACTGAAAGTCAATGCGCACCTGATCGCAAGACAGCTGTGCGATCAGTGTGTAAATCGTTTCAGTTGGTACGATATTGGCAGTGCTGGGGCCGTCCATGCGCGGGCACTGACACCCCCGTTGACTGACCCCCTCGTCCGCGAACGAGTACGTTCGTCCACCCTCGATGTAATTGTCCACCGGAACGTTCAATTACCCGTGCTTACATGAAATCCGTATGAAAGTTGCCCTGATCGGGGTTGGTCAGGCCGGTGGCAAGGTCGCTGAACGGCTCACCCGCTTCGACGCGGAGATGGGTTACGGAGCCGTCCAGGGCGCACTGGCCGTCAACTCCGCGGAAGCGGACCTCCAGTCCCTCGAGTTCGCCGACACGCTGTTGATCGGTGCGGACCGCGTCAACGGACACGGCGTCGGCGGCGACAACGAACTCGGCACCGAAGTCATGCAGTCGGACATCCAGCAGGTGCTCGGCGCGCTCGACGGCCGCGTCACCTCGAGCGCCGAGGCTATTTTCGTCGTCGCGGGTCTCGGCGGCGGAACGGGCAGCGGCGGCGCGCCGGTGCTCGTCCACCACCTCCAGCAGGTCTACGACGTGCCGGTGTACGCACTCGGCGTTCTCCCCGGTCGGAACGAGGGCGCGCTCTATCAGGCCAACGCCGGTCGATCCCTGAAGACGCTCATCCGCGAGGCTGACTCGACCCTCCTCATCGATAACGACGCGTGGCACGAACAGGGCGAGAGCATGGACGGCGCCTTCGAGACGATCAACGGCAGGATCGCCCAGCGCGTCGGCTTGCTCTTCGCCTCCGGCGAGGCCGTCGAAGGCGTCGGTGAGAGTGTGGTCGACTCGAGCGAGGTCATCAACACGCTCCGCGCAGGCGGCGTCTCGGCGCTCGGCTACGCGACCGAACTCGCGAGCGAGGACAGCGCGGAGAACATCAACACTGCGATGAGCGTCTCGCGACAGGCCCTCCTGACGGGCACGAGTCTCCCGGACGCGACCACGGCCGAAGCGGCGCTGTTAGTCATCGCCGGCGAACCCGACCGGATTCCCCGTAAGGGTGTCGAACGCGCGCGCCGCTGGCTCGAGGACGAGACCGGAAGCATGCAGGTCCGCGGCGGCGATTTCCCGCTCGACAGCGACCGACTCGGCGCGCTGGTCCTGCTCGGCGGGGCCGAACGCTCCGATCGCGTACAGGCGTTCATGGATCGCGCACGCGAGGCGAACCGGGCACAGGAACGCGAAGAAGAGCGGTCCGACCCCGCAGAACAGTTCGCGGACGACCGCCTCGAGAACCTCTTCTAGCTCCCGCCGATACGTCGGAAGGGCTTTTTCGTTCGGGTTCCGTGGGTGTGTCAATGAGTGGCGAGTGGACCGGCGGAATCGTCGACGGACACACTGACGATAGCCCGCCGACGGTCGAGGAGTGGCGGTCGGTCGCCCTCCCCGGAACGCGGGCGTCGTTCGCGGACGCGACGGAGCCGGTGGCCTACCGAACGGTGGCCTACCGAACGACGGTCGCGGATCCGCGCGCGGACGAGCGCGAGCGCGCACTGCTGGAACTTCGTGGGAACGCGTCTCGAGTCGAAATATGGTTGAACGGAACCTGCGTCGGTCACCGCGAACCGTTCGTTGGTCCGTTTCGAACCGTATTCGACCCGCAACCGGAGAACGAGTTGATCGTCGTCTGTGAGCGGTCGGGCGCGGTGGTCGACACTGGGGAGACCATCGGTGCGACCGAACACGCGACGTCCGGCGTCCCGTGGGAGGTCGACGTCGAGGCTCGATCGCAGACGTTCTGTCGCCGCCTCGAGGCCCGTCCCCGATTCACCGAGGACGGCGGCGTCATCGACCTTGAGTGCGAGGTCGACGCGGGCGAAGCGGTCGACGACGCGATCACGCTCTCGCTGCGACCGGAGGGGTTTCGCGGGAGCGCGGCGATGCAGCGGGTGCCGGTTCGGGCGGCCGCGGGCGAGCGGGTGACGGTGTCAGACACGCTCGAGATCCGAGAGCCGTCGCCGTGGTGGCCGCGGGGGTACGGTCCCCAGCATCGGTACACGGTGCGGGCGAAACTCGGCGACGACGCGATTTCGAAGACCGTCGGCTTCTGCGAGGTCTCCCGCGAGGGTGACGAGTTCCGGGTCAACGGCCGGCCGGTTCGGCTCCGCGGGTTCGCGCGGCTCCCGGGCGGCGATCCGGTCGCGGACGTCGAACGCGCCGCCGCCGCGAACGCGACGTTCCTGCGCGCGAACGGCCACGTGCCCCCGGAGTCGCTGTACGCAGCCTGCGACGAGGCCGGACTCCTCGTCTGGCAGGACGTTGCGGGAGTCGGATCGAACGACGAGCCGTCGGCCGGCGAAGCCGGCGCGCTCGCAGCGACGCTCGCGAAACGGCACGCCCACCGTCCGAGTGCCTCGATCTACGGCGTTTCTGACGAGTCGTCCGCCCCCTTTGACGGACTGTACGGGAGCGGGTTCCTGACGAAACTTCGGTTTCGCTATCGCGCGCGGCGGGCCGACGTGGATCACGGTGCAGCCGAATCGGTCGCCGATGCGGTTGCGCAGCGAGTCACGGAGACGGTCGCCGAATCCACGGACGAAGCCGCCGATGAGTCGATGTCGGGCTCTCCCGCTGTCGTCTCGAGTACCGGACCGCCGGGAACCGATCCCGACGCGACGCGGCTCTCACTCGGCTGGGAGTATCTCTCGGCCGCGGACCTCGAGTGGCTGCTCGAGCGCGAACGCATGCTGGGACGGCTCGTCGCAGGCGTCGATGCGGGATCGCTGGCCGTGGACGACGCCGATCCCGCCGAGGTTCCCGGGTTGGATACGGCGATTCTCGAGCGGCGCGTCGGAACCGACGCGGGTCTCGAGGAGTCCCAGCGCTATCAGACGGAGACGCTGAAGACGGTCGCGGAGACGCTCCGTCGCCACGGGTCGGGTCTGCTGACGGGACCGCCGCTCCGCGACCCGGCTCCCGACGGCGGGATGGGTGTCGTGAGCCACGACGGCGAGGAGAAACCGGCGTATCGCGGACTCGCTCAGTCGCTCGAGCCGGTGCAGGCGGTCCTCGATGGCCCGGCGACGCCCGGATCCGTCGGGATCACGCTCTGCAACGACACGCACGACGCGCTCGAAGCGACCGTCTCCTGGGTGGCCGACGACGACGAGGGCGAGACGACGGTCGCGGTCGATCCCCTCGAGACGGCGGCCGCTGGCACGGCCCAAATTTCCCCGACGGCGACCCGAATCGAACTGACCGTCGCGGTCGGCGATCGGCAGGTTCGTAACCGGTATCGTTTATAAGCATCTCGGAAACCATGTTACAGGCCGACACAGTCCGTGGAGGCCCCTGCTAACGGTTTTCAGGGGTTACCGTACCGGTACATTTAAATCGAAGGCGACAGTAGGTGTAGCTACCAGAACGCCACCGGGGCGCGTATCGCTCGACGATCGATGACAGGAAACTTATTCACCGAGGTTTCGCAGATCCTGAGCGAACGCTGTACACGGCCACTCGTCTCTCACCTACGACACGCACCCGACCGACGGGTACGGGTCGTACTCGAGGCGGGTGACCGGCGCTCCGGTGCGGGTATGGCACAGAGGTTTGACTAACACATGGTAGACGAATCGAAAAACATCGAACTGACAGAGGACGACCTAGCAAACAAATCGAAAGGACAGCTCATCAAGATGGCCGGACAGCTGCGAGACCGGCGAAACGAGCTGAACCAGATGGCCTCCGACCGGGCTTCCAAACGCGACGATCTTAACGCCAAGACGCGCGAGAAAGTCGACGAAGCCCAGGAACACCGCGAGAAACGCGACGAGCTCAACGAGAAGGTCCAAGAGCACAAGGACAAGCGCAACGAGCTCAACGCCGAGGCCAACGAGCTGTTCGACAAGGTCGAGAAGCTCAAATCGGACATGGAGCTCGACGAGGGCAAGGACCTCGACAAGCTCAAAGAGGAGATCGAGCAACTCGAGTTCAAACAGCAGACCGAAGTCCTCTCGAGCGAGGAGGAAAAGGAGCTCATCGAGAAGATCGAGGGCAAACGCGAGGAGTACGAAGACCGGAAGGGAAAACTCGATCAGAACGAAGATCTCGAGGAGCTCGTCGAGGAAGCCGAGGAAGTGCGATCGGACGCCTCCCAGCACCACCAGAAGGTGACGGAGCTCGCTGACAAGGCCCAGGAGCACCACAACCAGATGATCGAGGCCTATCGCGAGGCCGACGACATCCGCGACGACGCCGACGACATGCACGAGTCCTTCGTCGAGGCCCAGGAGGCCGCCGACCAGCACCACGAGGATTTCGTCCGCGTCCAGAAGCGTCTGCGCGAACTGGACAAGGAAGAAGAGCAAGAGCGCAAGTCCGAGCGCGACAAGAAGAAAGAGGAGGCCAAGGAGGAAGCCGAGGAGATTTATCAGAAGTTCAAGGAAGGCGAAACCCTCGACACCGAGGACCTGATGAAGCTCCAGAAGACGGGGCTGCTCTAGGTCGATCTCGTCTACCGGCGCAGTTGCAGTTTTCTCTCGTTTCTGGACCGCACAGCGTCTCGAAACAACGTCTGCAGCTATCGCTTCCCCGAATCGTAGACGCTGACGGACGACACGGACGTTGAGCGCAGCGACCGTCGGTGGCACGTAGCTCTCGACGCCGGGCACAGCGATCGTCGGTGAGATCAGCCGTGGACATCGGGACGCGGGACGAAGTGAGAGCCCGGTAATCGCCGCCAGATACGTACGTAGCGTACTGTCTCCGAACTGCGTATTTTCACACCGTGTGAATAGAGTGAGCTATTTTGTGCACCCGCGTTATCGACGTGATATATCAGGATCATGGAGACGAATACGCATCGTTCGGCGGAGGGGACGGCGAACCGGGAACTGCTCACCGACTTTTATGCCCGGTTTAACCACTTCGTCACGAATCGTGGTGGGCGCGCGGACGTGGGCGCGGCGCTGGCTGCCGACGTCACCTGGACGACGATGACGAGCGGCGGGCAGACGGAACAAACCTATACGGGTGTCGACGACGTTATCGAAAACGTCGCTGCGGGACCCCGCGATGGGGCGGATCACCTGCAAGCCCTTCCGGAGCGGTTCACGGAGGCGGGTGAAACCGTCGTAGTAGAGGGAGCATACGTCGGGACGGCTGACGGCACTCCGTTCGATATCGCGTTCGTTCACGTCTACGAACTCGACGACGAAACGATCCAGCGGTGTCGGGCATACACCGACACCGCACTCGAACGAGAGACGTTCGATCGCTAACACCACGTCCATGACACTGCACTCGATTTCCGACCACCGATCCGAAGTATCCACCTCATACCGATGACAGTCGATCAGCATTCTTCAAGCATGCAACGAGACAAAACTGACCCAGGTGTCCTCGTCCCCGGCATCGACGCGCCGAGCACCGTGGCCTGTCTGCGGTCGCTCCGGCCGCGCGGCGTCCACACCGTCGTCGCCTCCGACTCGCCGGCGACGCCCGCGGCCGCCTCGAAGTACTGTGACGAGTTCGTCCGCGTGCCGGACCCGGCAGACGATATCACCGCATACGGTGACGCGTTGCTCGAACTCGCCGAGCGGCCGGACGTTCGAACGATCATCCCGGTTCGCGAGGAGGACGTCTACGTCCTCGCCGACCGCAAGGCCGCGTTCGCCGAGGTCGTCGACACGAACTGGCCCGACTTCGAGACGCTTCGACAGGTCCAGGACCGCGTCGAACTCTTCGCCGCGGCCGACGCGGCCGACGTGGCGGTTCCCGAAACGGCGTTGCTCGACCAGTGGGACGACTGGGACAGCGAGACGATCGTGAAGCCGCGATATACGGTCGCCGCACCCGGCTATCTCGGCACCGACACCGGGCACGTAGAGATCGGCTCGACGGAGTACCAGAAGCCGGGCTCGCCGCCGGATTTGCAGGCCGCCGTCGAACGACGCGGCCACATGCCGCTCGTCCAGGAGCGGATCCCCGACTCGCGGGAGTTCGCCTTCTTCGCCCTCTACGACGAGGGCGAGGCGGTCGCTACCTTCCAGCACTGCCAGCGCCGCGGCTGGAAGTACTGCGGTGGCCCGAGCGCCTACCGGGAAGCCGTCTACGATCCCGACCTCGAGACCGCCGGCCGGGACCTGCTCGACGAACTCGAGTGGCACGGGCTCGCGATGGTCGAGTTCCTGCGCGACACCGACGCGGAGGAGTACAAACTCATGGAGATCAACCCGCGCTTCTGGTCGTCGCTCCCGTTTTCCGTCACCGCGGGCGCGGACTTTCCGTACTACTACTGGCAGCAGGCGATCGGCCAGCGGGTCGAGTCAGATGCGACGTACGAGCCCGGGACGGGCGGCCACCTGCTTCGGGGCGAGCTGAGCTACCTTCACAGCGTCGCGACGGAGGAGTATCCGATGGTCGAACGGCCGTCGTTCGTCGGCGCGCTGCGCGACGTCGCGACGTCGCTCGTTCGCGAGCCGCGATTCGACTACGCGGTCGCCGACGATCCGGCGCCGTTCTTCCAGGACGGACTGAACCTCGTGCAGGCGTGGCGAGCGAGTAGATCAGCGACGCCGTCGGCCGACGACGAGGGCGTCGAAAGCGAGGACGCGCGACCGGTCATCGAGAGCGACACGCCAGCGCAAGCCGACCAGCCCGCCGCAGAACCCCACGGCGCACCGCCGTCGCAGGCGTCACAGCACCTCGACGACTGACGGTTCGGATCAGTTTTGCGTTCCGTTGTCACGGATACAGGATGTAGAGAAAGATAGCGTAGCCGAGGACGAGCCCCAGCCCGTCGAGGCGCGTGAGTCGGCGACCGTAGCCCATCATGGCGACCAGGACGACCGTAAAGACGACCAACACCGGGAGCTCGAGTCTGAGCGTACTCGGCGCGATCTCGATCGGCGTGATCAAGGCGACGATGCCGAGGACGGCGAGGATGTTGTAGATATTCGAGCCGACGACGTTGCCGATGGCGAACTCGGTCTCGCCGCGGAGGGCGCCGACGACCGAGGCCGCCAGCTCCGGCAACGAGGTGCCGAGTGCGAGCACGGTGAGTCCGATGAAGAGATCCGAAAAGCCGAACGCGGAGAGCAGGCCGGTCCCGCCCGAGACCAGCCAGCGCGATCCGATCAGGAGCGCGACGAGGCCGCCGAGGACGAGCGCGACGTCTCGGCGTTCGACCCCGTCTCCGGCCTCCGGGTCGTCGACCATCGGTGCCGGATCCGCGCTGACGTAGTAGACCAGATAGCCCGTGAAACCGGTGAGAACGAGAAGGAGTATCGCACCCTCGAGCCGTCCGATCGTGCCGTTGGCGCCGAGACCGACGAGCAAGAGGGCCGAAAACAGCATAAACGGGACGTGCCGACGCATGACGATCGAGCTGATTTGCAGCGGTTTGATGAGTGCGGCCAGACCCAACACCAGCCCGATGTTGGCGATGTTCGAGCCGATCACCGCGCCGAGACCGATGTCGGTCGAGACGTCCAGGGCGCCGATGGTCGCGACGAACAGTTCGGGCGCGGTCGTCGCGAACGCGATCACGGTCACGCCGACGGTCGCCGCTCGAAGGCCGATTCCGAGTGCGAGTCGTCCGGCTCCGGCGACGAGCAACTCGGCGCCGGCGTACAGCGCGACGACGCCGGCGGCGAGGAGCACCAGATAGAGCGGAATACCGGAGAGCATGGCCGCGGCTACACGCGAACAGCGTAAAAGCGGCCCGGAACTGAGTGCGTTCCTCCGATGAGTAGATGGCGATTCCCGCCCTCACCGGACGATCGTCACCGGAACGGCCGCCCGACGGACGACGAGCTCGGCGACGCTGCCGAGCAGGACGCGACTCGCGCCGTCTCGACCCTGGCTGCCGATGACGATGTGATCGATCTCGTGCTCGTCGGCGTAGTCGACGATCTCTCGAGCGGGCTGGCCGACGACGGTCTCGGTCGTGATGGACGCGTCGTGGGCCGCTGCGACTTCGGCGGCGTCCGCGAACAGGTCCTCGGCGGCCGCTTGGCCCGACTCGATCAGCGACTCGTAGGCGTAGACCCCGCCCTCGCCGTACCGAGACATGTTCGCGTCGACGACGTGCAACACCGTGATCGTCGCGTCCGGGTACTCGCGGACCGCGTGTTCGAGCGCCGCGCGGGCTGGCTCCGAGTTGTCGATGGGAACGAGGAGGTTCATACTGGCCGTTCGGCTCACGCTATCTTAAGTGACGGGACGAACTCCCAGGTGCTGGGTGCCGTCGGGCCCGCGAAGTCACACTCGTTATATCCCCGCCGAATCGACTGTCCCGTATGGCTATGGACGTCTTCGGGTTGCTCGGCAATCCGGTCGGTCACTCGCTGTCGCCCCCGATGCACGAAGCGGCCTACGACGAACTCGGTCTCGAGGCCCGGTACGTTACCTTCGAACCCGAGCTCGCGGATATCGCGGCCGCGATCGACGGGGCCGAGGCGCTCGGAATCACGGGGCTGAACGTGACGATCCCCTTTAAACAGGACGTCCTCGAGTGCGTCGACGCGGACGAACTCGCGACCCGAATCGGCGCGGTCAACACGATCGACTTTACGGGAGAGACGCCGACGGGTCACAACACCGACGCGGTCGGCGCGCTCCGCGCCCTTCGCGACCACGACGTGACGGTTGAGGACGCCCGGGCGGTCGTCGTCGGCGCGGGTGGTGCCGGCCGAGCGATCGCGTTCGGCCTCGCCGACGCGGGCGCGACGGTCGAGATCGCCAACCGAACCGAGTCGACGGCCCACGACCTGGCTGCCGACGTACCGAACGCGACGGGACACGGGCTCGAGCCCGACGAACTTGCCGACCTGCTCGCGGACGCCGACGTGCTGGTCAACGCCACCAGCGTCGGGATGGAGGAGGACGCGACGCCGGTGCCCGCGGAGGCGCTCCACGGGGAGCTGGCGGTTCTGGACGCGGTCTATCGCCCACTCGAGACGCGACTGCTCCGGGACGCGGCCGACGCGGGCGCGACGACCGTCGACGGCGCGTGGATGTTGCTCTACCAGGGCGTCGAGGCGCTCGAGCTGTGGACGGGGCGGGACGCGCCGGTCGACGCGATGAACGAGACGCTCCGCGCACACCTCTGAGCCGGCGAATCGACCCGGTATCGACCCGGTCGACGATCGTATCAGGCGAATTTAAGTGATGGAACCAACTATATCGGCACAATGGCAATCCTCCAGAAGTTGAAATCGCTGCTGGGGTTCGGTGATTCGGACCCGGAGCGAGGGCGCAGTCGAGAGGTCGGGGTAACGGTCGAGCGGGAAGGGGCACAGGAGGACGGACCCGAATCGACGACGACCGAGCCGGAGTCGGAGCCGGCAGCACCGTCGAGCCCCGCCGACGTTACGGAGACCGAATCCGACGGCGATGGCGACGCAGCGGCTGACGCCGACGAATCGGCAGCCGCCGAGACGACCGCTGCGGCGTCGACGGACTCGATGACGGAACCGACAGACGAACCCGAGGAGGCGGCCGAGCCCGCCGAGGCGACCGGCCCGTCCGCCACGGACGCGACGCCGACGGACGAGAAGACGCCCGACATCTCCGAGGAGGAGGTGCCGGTCGAGGAGGCCGAGCCGGAAGCGCTGGCCGACGAGATCGAATCGGACGACGAAGACGAACCGGAGACCGAGGCCGAGTCCGAGCCCGACGTGGACGAAGGCGAGACCGACGTCGACGAGACCGAACCGGAGACCAGTGGCGACGACGCGGCCGAGGTGGACGCGGACTCGGAGCAGGAAACGGAGACGGAATCCGACGCGGAACCGGACGAGCCGGCGGACGACGCTGGCAGTCAGGAGCCGGTCGACTCGATCAAGGGCATCGGACCCGCCTACGCCGACCGCCTCGCGAGTGCCGGCGTCGAGACCGTCGCCGACCTCGCCAGCGCGGACGCTGCCGAACTGTCCGGACAGACCGATATCTCCGAGAAACGCCTCCAGGGCTGGATCGACCGCGCGGAAGTCCGATAACGCCTTCCGCGTCTCGAGTCGCCCCACCGCTCTCCTTTCCATTCTTCAGCGATTTACCGGCCGTCACGAGGACGGTCGAGTACTTCTGTTCCTGTAGCGTGCGGATTCCGCGCCCGAACCGCAAGAAGATTAGGCTCCCACCCCCTCTCGAGGCACATGAGCGATCCGCGCGTCGTCACCTCGCTCGAGTCGTTTCGAGCCACCCTCGCCGACCGGCTCGAGACCGACACTCGGGGAACCCCTGACGCGACGACGCACAGCAGTGGAATCCGCGTTCCCGTCGAACTTCGGGTCACCGTCGACGATCCGTTTCTCGCCTACCGTCGAGCCCGTGCGCCCCAGGGAGCGGGCGGCGCCTTCCTCGAGACAACCGGCGGTCAACAAGGGTGGGGCTACTTCGGCGTCGACCCTGTCGATCGACTGACGGTCGGTCCCGACGCGGTGACCCACCCGCGAACTGGCGACGGCTCGCCGACGCTCGAGGCGCTCGAGGGACTCCTCGAACGGGACGAACTGGCTCGCGGCGACTGCGACGTCCCCTACCCCTGTGGCGCGGTCGGCTGGCTCTCCTACGATGTCGTCCGAGAACTCGAAACACTCCCCGAGTCGGCCGCCGACGACCGCGATCTGCCGCGACTCGAGGTCGGCGTCTACGACCGGCTGGCCGCCTGGGAGGAACCCGTCGACGACTCCGCCGAAGGGGTGACGTTGCGGGTGACCGCCTGTCCGCGACTCGAGATCGGAGCGGAGGGCGACGCGGCTGCTC
This sequence comes from Natronorubrum amylolyticum, assembly GCF_052040145.1. Classification (NCBI taxonomy): domain Archaea; kingdom Methanobacteriati; phylum Methanobacteriota; class Halobacteria; order Halobacteriales; family Natrialbaceae; genus Natronorubrum; species Natronorubrum amylolyticum. Next base: position 427,297 of record NZ_JBPPFW010000001.1, on the reverse strand, counting down.
CGGCCGCCGACACCGTCGAAGCGGCATACGAACGCGGCCGCGAACGCGCGCTCGAACTCGCCCGGGCCGCACTCGAGGGCGATTCGTCCATCGGCGAGCCGCCGGTCGAGACCCCAAAAGCGACCTTCGAAAGCGACTGCGGTCGTGAGGCGTTTGCGGACCGCGTCCGGCAGGTCAAAGCGTACATTCGCGACGGCGACACCTTCCAGGCGAACATCTCTCAGCGGCTGGTCGCCCCCGCCGCCGTCCACCCCGTCGCGGCCTACGACGCCCTCCGGCGGGTGAATCCGGCCCCGTACTCCGGACTGCTCGAGTTGCGCGCCGCCGATCTGGTAAGCGCCAGTCCCGAACTGCTGCTCGAACTCGGGGAGCCCCACGCCCTGGATTCCGCTCAGGGCCCGCGAGCGCGCGGCGGCGAGTTCCTCCGCACGGAACCGATCGCGGGCACGCGACCGCGCGGCGAGACGGCCGCGGAAGACGCGGCGCTCGAGGAGGACCTGCGAACCGACGAGAAAGAGCGCGCCGAGCACGCGATGCTGGTCGATCTCGAGCGGAACGACCTCGGAAAGGTCAGCGAGTACGGCTCCGTCGAGGTCGACGAGTACCGCCGGATCGACCGCTACTCCGAGGTGATGCACCTCGTTTCGAACGTGACGGGACGTCTCCGACCCGACGAAACACTGGCCGACGCGGTCGGCGCGGTGTTTCCCGGCGGGACAATCACGGGCGCGCCGAAACCCCGAACGATGGAGATCATCGAGGAACTCGAGGCGACCCGGCGCGGCCCCTACACAGGGAGTATGGGGATTTTCGGCTTCGACGGGCGGGCGACGCTCAACATCGTCATCCGGACGCTGGTCCGCCACGGCGAGGAGTATCACCTGCGCGTCGGCGCGGGCATCGTCCACGATTCGGAGCCCGACCTCGAGTACGACGAGACGCTGGACAAAGCTCGCGCGCTGATCACGGCGGTCGACGAGGCGCTCGGCGAGCGGGCCGGGATGGCGCTCGAGACCGATGGAGGTGAGGACCATGAGTGACGAGCATAGCAACCGCGAGCCGAACGGCGAGCGGCCCGACGATCGACCGGAGGGAGGGAGACAGGGGTTTCGTCAACGTTTTGCCAGGGAACGAGCGTCAGCGAGTGACCGCAGCAAACGGTTGCTCGTCGTGGACAACTACGATTCATTCGCGTACAACCTCGTTCAGTACGTTGGCGAGGTCGCGGACGAGGTCATGGTTCGACGTAACGACGAAATCGATCTCTCGGACCTCGAGCGGATCGATCCCACCGGTATCGTCGTCTCGCCGGGTCCGGGGACGCCGGAGGAAGCGGGGATTTCGATTCCGTTGTTCGCCGAGACCGGGTATCCGATCCTTGGGGTTTGTCTCGGTCATCAAGCTCTCTGTGCGGCTAACGGCGCACCGGTGGTCCACGCGCCCCACGTCGTCCACGGCAAGCCCTCGGCGGTGGATCACGACGGCAAGGGAGTTTTCGACGGATTGCCCGATACCGTCCAGGTCGGACGCTACCACTCGCTGGCGGTCGACAGGGCAGACCTCCCCGACGAACTGCTCGAGACGGCCCGGACGACCGACGAACGCGGCGTGTTGATGGCGGTTCGCCACCGCGAGAAGCCCCACATCGGGGTGCAGTTCCACCCTGAAAGCATCCTCACGCGTGGTCACGACGAGGTCGCGGACGGGGACGGCATCTCGCTCGAGGTCGGCAAGCGAATGATCGCCAACTTCTGTCGGTTCGCCGCGGAGGAACGGCATGGCTGACGAGCGTGACCCGATCTATCACGTCGACGGCGACCTCGTCCCCGCGAGCGAGGCGACCGTCAGCGTCGACGACCGCGGCTTTCGGTACGGCGACGCCGCCTTCGAGACCCTGCGTGCCTACGGCGGCACGATATTCGAGTGGGAGGCTCACCTCGAGCGACTCGAGGCCACCTGCGAGGCGCTCTCGCTCGCACACGGTCTCTCCGGCGACGATCTCCGCGCGCGGATCGACGAGACGCTCGCGGCGAACGACCTCGAAGACGCCTACGTCCGACTCTCGATCACGCGGGGCGTACAGCCGGGCAAACTGACGCCCCAGCCCGAGGTCGACCCGACGGTCGTGATCTACGTCAAACCGCTTCCGCGCGGTGGAGTCGACGGCGAGTCCGTCTGGGACGATGTGGCGACCGTCCGGACGGTCGAAACCCGTCGAATCCCCGGCGAGGCGGTTCCAGCCGCCGCGAAGACGCACAACTATCTCAACGGGATTCTGGCGCGGGCGGAACTGCGGGCCGAGAACGGGAACGGAGCCGGCGAGACGGACGAGGCGCTCATGTGCGACCTCGAGGGCCGCGTCGCCGAAGGCGCGACGAGTAACCTGTTTTTCGTCCGGGACGGCGTCCTGCGGACGCCGACGGCCGACGGCGACGTGTTGCCGGGGATCACGCGAGAGATCGTGCTCGAGCTGGCCGCCGAAGCCGATATTCCGGTTCGAGACGGTCGGTACGAACTCGAGGACGTGCTCGCGGCCGACGAGGCGTTCCTGACGAACCGCACCTGGGAACTGCGGCCGATCGCGACGCTCGACGGACGAGCGATCGGTGGCGGCCCGATTACGGAACGTCTCACGCGGCTGTACGACGAGCGAGTCGAGCGGACGTGTTACGAGTGAGTACTGTCGGTCAAGGGAGCGCGGCTCGGTCGTTCGCGGAAACGTCGCCCCGAACGCGACCGCAATCGTCTCGAGAACCGTTCGCCACATTCGGTTCCGCGCCGACGGTTCACCTCGAGTGCCGCCTTCACTAGGTTCAAGCGTCGAAGGAGTCGACCTACTCGTGTGCTTCCCGGCGGACGACGACGGCTGTTCGCGGTCTGGCGGCGCATCTTCGATCTCTCGTGGCCGGTGATGGTCGAGCAGTTCCTCCGGACGCTGATGCGGACGACGGACATCGTCGTGACGGCGCTGTTCTCCCCCGCGGCGGTGGCAGCTGTCGGGCTGGCGGATCTCTACGCCCGATTGCCGCTCCGGATCGGGCTGGGGCTCGGCAGCGGCGTCATCGCGCTCTCGAGTCAGGATACGGGTAGCGGCGCAACGACGAATCGGGACGAGGCGATCACGCAGGCGATCCTGATCGGCGCGCTCACCGGGGTGCCGTTCGTCCTGTTCGGCTTTCTCTTCGGCCGATGGGCGATCGACGTGCTGGGGGCCGAATCGGAGGTCGCCCGCATGGGCGGGCTCTACCTCGCGATCATCTTCGCGACGACCCCCGCCAGACACGTCACGCTGGTCGCCGCGCGGTCGATCCAGGGAGCCGGCGACACGCGGACCCCGATGTACGTCAACGGCGTTTCGAACGCCCTCAACATCGTCGGAACGCTCGTGCTCGGACTGGGGCTGGGGCCCGCCCCGGAGCTACAGATCGTCGGCGTGGGCATCGCGACCGCCTTCGGGAACGTCTTCTCTGCGGTCGTGCTCGTCGTGGCCATCCAGCAATCGTGGACGCCTGCGGGATTCGTCCGTCCGCGTCAGTGGACGATCACGAGGCAACTGTTCGCGATCAGCGCGCCGCGAATCGCGGAGGGGTTGGCGACGACCATCATCGAGTTCCCGTTCAACTCGATCCTGCTGTACTTCGGGACGGAGGTAAACGCCGCCTACCAGATCGGCCGCCGCGTCTACCAGCAACTCACGGGGCCGCTCTCGAGGGGGTATCGCACCGGAACGAGCATCGTCGTCGGCCAGACGCTAGGGGACGGCGACCCCGCCGGAGCGCGGTACAACGGTTGGGCCGCCGCCGCACTCGCCGTGGTGACCATCGGCTCGCTCGGTGCGGTCCTCTTTGCGGCCGCCGAACCGCTGGTCGCGCTGTTCACCGACGATCCGGAGACGCTGTCCTACGCGAGCGGCTTCGCCCGCGCCTACGCGCTCGCGGCACCCGTCACCGCGCTGTACATCGTCCTTGCGGGCGCGCTCACGAGCGGCAGCGACACGCAGACGCCGTTCATCGCCCGCGTCTCCGGGATGTTCGTCGGCATGCTCGGCGTCTCCGCCGTCGGTGGCATCTATCTGGGTTATGGCGTACCAGCGATCTACGCCTCGATCGTGATCTACTACGTCTGGGCGACCGTCTACGTCGCCATCGGCTTCTATCGCGGCGCCTGGATCGAGCGAACGCAAACGATGATGGACGAGCGTGGGAGCACGCCCGGCGAGAATTGACCGTTAATCGTCGGACTCGAGCGGCGACCGTTCGGGTTCTCCGGATTCGCTCGGCGCCGCGAGGAGTTCGCGATCCGTTCCCGTCAGTTCGAGGACGAAATCGCTACCGAACGCTGACGCCGGTGTCTGGAAGCCGGCCGGAATCCGTTTCCGGGGCTGGTCGTGCCCGTCGAGGAGCCGTTCGGCGGCGGTCACCGCGCTCTCGGCCGTGAGCGCGTACGGGTTCGGCGTGCGGACTCGAGCGCGTGCGCGACGGCCGGTCGATTCGTCGACCGCTTCTCCCCAGATCGTCGCCGTATCGGTGGCGAGTTCCCGTTCGTCGGGACCGTCGGCCTGCGAATCGACCAGCCGCCTCAGTCCGCCTTTGATCGGGCGTCGCTCGAGCAGCCAGCCCAGGGAGTCGACGACGGCCATCCCCCGGGTCGCCCACGACGGCACGGCCGCGTACACCTCGATCGAGCCGATTCCGGTACTGTGTGCGGCGGTGACGACGTCGGCCCACGGCACCGAGACCGCGTGCTCGGGACCGGTACCGAAATCGATCTCGCGCGTCCGATACGCGATGGGAACTTTGATCAGTCGGCCGTTGCGGCGAACGACGCCGTCGGTTCCGAGCTCTTCGACGAACGTCCGGGCGGTCCCCCGCGAGAGGGGGCCGTTCCCCTTGACACCCAACGAGAGGTCGGTCGCCGACGGAAGCTGCTCGTGGAGAAACGCCGCCAGACAGTCCGAAGGAACGACCTCGAAGCCGACGCCGGGCAGCAGCGTCACGTTCGCGTCTCGAGCCGCCTCGTCCCGTCGTCGCAACCGCTCGAAGACGCGGAACTCCCCCGTGATGTCGAGGTAGTCGGTTTCGGTCTCGAGACAGGCCTCGACGAGCGGATCGACCGTCTTCACGAACGGGCCCGCACAGTTCAAGACGGCGTCGAAATTCCGGATGTGGGACGCGACATCGTCACCGAGGCCGAACGTGCGTCCTTCGACGCCGAGCTCGTCCGCTTGCCGCGCGACGGCTCGACCGTCGCGACCGGCGATGGCCGGCGACCCTCCTCGAGAGACGGCCTCGCGGGCGATCAGCCGACCAGTGTAGCCGTACGAGCCGTAGATGAGGAGGGAGTCCATTGGCCGTCGTTTGGTTCTCAGGGTGTTAAAGTTGCGTCAGACGGGTCCCATATCGAAACGTTCAGGATTTCGGGTGGATAATCGGGGGCCAATGGACGTCTCAGAGCGGATTGCCGCGCTCGAGGAGGTGCCGTCGGAGTCGACGGTGCTCTTTCGAGTGACGGACGACGAGGGCGAAGAGCGGGAGGCAATTCTCGTCGCGAGCGACGGTCCGTCTGGCGGCTGCGATGACGGTTCACGCGACGGCTGTGAGGCCGAACGGCCCGCAGAGCTCGCCGACGGACCACAACTCTCCTGCTGGTTGAACTACTGTCAACACCTCACTCATATCAAAATCGACAAAGGATCGGGTGCTCCCATGCGAGACGGCGAACTCGTCTGTGCCAACCACGGCGCCTACTTCGATAGCGAGTCGGGCGAGTGTACGTACGGTCCCTGCGAGGGCGCGTATCTGAACGGCCTCGAGGTCACCGTCGACGGCGGTGACGTCTATCTGACCGACGACGACTACTCGTTCGTCGGCGAGGGGCCGATCGACGACGATGACGACCTCACCTCGACGTCGAACGTCAAAATCTAGTTCCCGGTCAGCGGAGCGCGGCGGGAGAGACCAGATCCCGTTCCTGGTCGTACTCGAGCAATCCGGCGTCGATGAGTCGGGGCAGATGGTCGTGATAGAGCGAGATGTAGACCTCGTGGACGCGTTCGGCCGAGATGTTCGTCACCTTGCAGCCGGTTTCGCGAACGGCGACCTCCTCGGCGGCGTCGGGCAGCGTCAACGATTCGCCGTACGTGCGCATCACCTCGAGGAGGAGCCGTCTGCGCTGGTCGGAGAGGAGCCCGAACGCCCGGTTGACCGTCGATGCCGACGCCTCACAGGATTCCAAGTTGTCGAGGACCGCCAGCACGAACTCGACACAGTCGGACTCGGTAGGGGGTGTGGCAGTCATGTGTATATTCCGTGCGACCGCTCGGAACGAACGAGCCCCGTGACGTGAAGACGAGAGGTGGGGGAGCGGTCGGTCGGACCGTCGGGGCCGACCGTCCGTCGCTCGAGGGTTCGTACCGATTTCTCGCCTCCACAGTAAATATTAGTATCGAATCCGTTTCAGGTTGTCAGTCAAAACAGACTGTCCAGACGAGGGATACGTCTCACTCGATCGTCAGCGTCGGCTCGGAGACGGCCTCGCTCTTACAACTGGGACATCGCGACGGCAGGTTCAACAGGTCGTCGAAGTCGTCGAAGCCGCAGTCGCGACACGTCGGCGGTGCGACGAGGAGTTGTTCGTCCGTCTCCGCGCTATCCACCGACCGGAAGACGTGTTCGGCGTGTCGGAGTACCGAGTGGGGGGTGAGATCGAGCTCGACCGCGAGCTCGCTCGGCGTTGCGGGGTTTTCACGGAGGGCGTCTGCTAGTCGCTGTCGCGTCGTTTCGTCGGCCTCGCGCATACTCGATGCACGGTCGTCGGCCCCTTACATCTCCCGCTCACGTCCGGCGACTCGATACCCGCTGATACTGTCTGTTGTAAGCCATTTCCAGTGGGACCACGATCAGTCCTGGGGTCCCACCGGTACATCGGTACAGCAAACCGTATGAAAGGACAAACCACTTACCCCGCGCAGGTGAACACCGTGACATGAAGGCCGTCGTCCTTGCCGGCGGATACGCGACCCGGATGTGGCCGATCACGAAGCATCGGCCGAAGATGTTCCTCCCGATCGGTGAGTCGACCGTCATCGATCGTATCTTCGCCGAACTCGAGGCGGACGGACGAATCGACGAGGTCTACGTCAGCACGAACGAGCGATTTGCGCCCGACTTCGAGGCCCACCTCGCGGACAGCGAGTTCGACAAACCGACGCTGTCGATCGAGGAGACGAGCGAGGAAGACCACAAGTTCGGCGTTGTGGGCGCGCTCGCCCAGCTAATCGACCGCGAGAACGTCGACGACGATCTGCTGGTCATCGCGGGAGACAACCTGATCAGCTTCGACGTCGCCGACTTTATCGACGACTTCGAGCAACGAGGGGCACCGACGCTGGCCGCCTACGACGTCGGCTCGCGCGAGAAGGCCAAATCCTACGGACTGGTCGAACTCGACGGCGAGCGGGTCGTCAACTTTCAGGAGAAACCCGACGACCCCAAGAGCACGCTCGTCTCGATCGCCTGCTACGCGTTCCCCGCCGACTCGCTCTCCCTGCTCTCGACGTACCTCGAGGACGGGAACAACCCCGACGAACCCGGCTGGTTCGTCCAGTGGCTCCAAGAGCGCGAGGCGACCTACGCCTACACGTTCGAGGACGCGTGGTTCGACATCGGCACCCCCGAGAGCTATCTCGACGCCGTCGCCTGGCACTTAGACGGCGAGTCGATGGTCGACGATTCGGCGAGCCTCGAGAACGCCACGATCGGCGAGAACGTCCACGTGATGGCCGACGTCACCCTCGAGAACACGAACCTCGATCAGGCGGTGATATTCCCGAAAGCAACCGTCAGAAACGGCGACATCCGCCGTTCGATCATCGACGAGGGCACCCATCTCGAGGAACTTGACCTCGCGGGCGCGCTCATCGGGGCCCACACGACGATTACGAACGGTTCGCCGCAGTGAGCAGGCCGTCGGTGTTCTCGCCACCGACCGCCGACGGAGCGCGGCCGACGGCGTCGCTGGACGATACAGCTATACGTCCCCCGTGTGATGTGTGTCGACAAGCTACATGTCCGAGGGGGTGCAGACGATCCTCGACCGGCACGCCGAGGGCGTTCCCTGCGAGGACCTCGCAGCCGCCTTCCGCGAGCATCGCCGCTGGAGCGGCGACGATCAACGGCTCCTGCTGGCCGAGGCCGCTGCGTCGACGACCGGCCAGGGGTTCGTCGGCGGCGTCAAGCCGACCGTCGAACGGTTCCGTGAGTCGTTCGTCGCGACCGGCCGCGTCGATTCGTTCGACGCGCTGGCTGCGCTCGATCTCGAGGACGAGGACCTGATCGACGCGTTCGGCGCGCAGCGAAAACGCCACGTCCTGCTCGAGGCTGCCCGCGTGCTCGCGGATCGGCCGGAAACCGACGATCTGGCCGCGCTCGTCGGCTGGGCGAGCGCGGCGGACCCCTACCGCTACGACGCGGATCCCATCGGGTCGATCGCCGGCGTCGGCCCCTCGAGTTTTCAGTCCCTCCGGCAACTGGCGGGAATCGAGACGATCACACCTGATTCGACGGTCGTAGCGCTGATCGACGCCATCGACGACGACCTCAAGTCGTCTCCCCTCGATACGGCGACCGATCTGCGGACCATCGCTTCCGGCGAGTGGCTGGCGCTCGAATCGTCGTACACGATGCTCGATATCGACCGCCTCGCGTGGTGGACGTTCACCGACGCGGACGACCGCGAGGCGGTTCTCGAGGCGGCGGGATCGACCGTCGATCACGGCTGATCGCGACTCGAGAGACGGTGGAATACGCGATAGACAGGGTGACGATCGGAGACGCCGCGTTCGAAAGCGAGTACGGATACCTCACAGAAATCGAGAGGTGTCGCACGCAGGACACACGAGATAACAAGAAAAGTGGGTAATTCTCAACCTCCCAGATTGTACCACTATGGATGAATATCGTATTACCTATGGCTTTGTTTCTTCAAAACTGTAGTTGGGCCCATATTCACCTACTGTGATAACATCTGGAACTCCCTCATCCAACTCAATTTTGCCTCGGTATGTCTCCTCTTTTAAGTCTGAATGACAGTCATCATCAGTATCTATTTCTTGTACATTCACATCAATGATAAGATCATTACTACTAGTGTCTATATTTACGTCTCCGAAACCAATCTCATTGCAATTGCTCTGCCCATATGAGATTCTACCTACAATTTCAATTTGCGATTCGGTCTCATTGATCGTAATTGCTGGTGGTTCATCTACGCTGGGCCCCGAGTTATCTAGTTCTTCTCTACTTATGATCTTCAGTTCCTGATTCACAATTTCAGATGGGGCAACACTCCCATTTGAACTACTTGCATCATCTCGATCCAAACAACCCACAAGACATTGACTGAGGGCTATTCCTGTGACTGTAGCTATTTCACGGCGTTTCATATTCATTCTCAATCACACAAATATATGTGTATTTTGGGTGCTTATTTGTGAAGTTAGAGATAGGCATGTGAATTGAAATAATATGTTAGAATAGAATTTTAATTTCAAGAGTTATATTTAATTATAGCAGATAAAGTAACTAAGCCGAATCAAATGGGAAAGAGAAGGTTCATCAAACATTAACCACACTAGGGCGAATCGATCGTCGCCATAGCTCATCGTTCGAGAACGGACACCGTAGACGCTTGCCGGCCGTGGTGAAAGTGGTCAGATCGGCTCGAGTTGTTGAAGGGCGCCTAGTGAGACTGTACTAGTGCTTCTGCATCCGCTCGAGCCCGTTCTCAGCCTCCCGTTTCGCCTCTTCAAGCGGATCGACGATCTCTTCGGGCAGATCCATCCGATCGGCCAGCGTCAGCAGTGTCTCGAGTTTCGTGATCTCGAGGCGTTCGATCGACCGACCGAGTTCGGACTCGACGAGGTCGCCCAGGACGGGATCCTGCAGATCGTCGACGATCTTTTCGCGTTCGGCTCGCAGCCCCTCGAGCGCCGAGCTCTCGATTGGACCGGGTTCGGCCTGCAGCCTCTCGAAGATCGGCTCGAGGCGACCGATCTGCTCGGTCGTCGTCTCGCTGTGGGCCATGTAGTCCTCCTCGAGTTCCTCGTCGGTCGCGGACTCCGCTAACTCGGTCTGGAACTCCTCGAGTTCGCGTTCGATGTGATAGCGTTCGCGAAGCTCTCGGACGAACAGGTCGCCTTCTGATTCGATCATGCGGGCGGTAAGTCATCGCCGAGACGGAACGTGGTACAGCCGTCAGTTGCTTGTCGTCACCGCTTCGAACGGGTGTGCTGTCGGGAGCGCCCGCATATCAGGCCGAAAATGATCTATGCGGATCATGACGATATGCTTATGATCTCGCCCGTTCTCTACAGATGTCATGTCTTCGAAGCCCGTCTCGGGAGCCGTTCGCCGCGGCAACGAAAACCAGTGGATCGAATCTCGCGGCGGGCGAGACGTCACCGTCACCGACCACCCGGTCCGTCCGGAGCGCGTCGAGTTCCTGAACGAACCCGCCGACCCGGAGTCGGGACCGCTCACGTTGAAGTTCTACCTCGGCTCCGGCCACGAAGTCGGCGAGCACACCCACCCCGAGCAGACTGAAACCATCACCGTCCAGTCGGGTCGCGTCCGGGCGACCATCGACGGCGACGCACGCGTCCTCGAGCGTGGCGATCACGTCCGAATCGAACCCGGCGTTTCCCACGGCTACGAGGTGGTCAGCGACGAGGAGGCCGTCCTCGCGGTGAGCATGACGCCGGCGCTGTCGTTCAAGGAGTTCGTGCTCGCAGAGCACGCCTTGAGCGCCGACAGCTACCCCGAGAGCGGGCTGAGTCTGCCGTACTTCGGACTCGTCACGAAGGCGTACGGCCCGATGATCGCGGCCCCGGTCAGCAGGCCGGTTGCGGCCGCGATGGGTGTTTTCCTCCCGACGGTCGCTCGAGTCCGCGGGCTACGGATTCCGGACGACCCGCTCCCGGTCCGCGAGAGCGATTCCGAATCGGACACCTGATCACTCCTCGTGACAGTCTTCACTCGAGCCGTGCATCCGTAACCCGCAACCGCCCACGGGTCCCCTCCCACTCAATTTCATACTCGAGGTCGATCCGCCGCTCCATGTGCGGCCCGTCCACCACCAAGGTCTCGAACTCGCCGCCCTCTCCGAGGATGTGGACGCCGTACTCCTCGTGTAGTGCCTCGAGTTCCTCGATGGCCTCGCGGTCGAGCGTTCGGCCGAGCCACGACTCGTCCAGCCCTTCCGCCGCGACCTGGATGATTTTGATTTCGAACCCGGCCTCGAGCATCGCGTCCGCGAGTTCCCGTGGCTCTTCCTGCCAGAGCGGGGCGTACAGCTCGCAGCCGAGTCGGTCGCACATCCCCTGAATGCGGCTCGTCTGATACTCGCTCTCGACGGCTCCGGCGGTGACGCCGGCGATGCCGCCCTCGAGTTCCGAATCGAGTTCGGTCAGGGCGGCCTCGAGCGGCTCGAGTTCGTCGTCGCCCTGCGCACCCGAGTCGGCCGCATCGGCGGCCTCGAAGTCTTCCGGCTCGACGTCGACGAGCGGAATGCCAGTGCTTTCGGCCGCGAGCGCGGCGAGAGCCGTCGCGGGGACGTGATACATGTAGGAGTCACCCGTCGGGTGGACGGTGACGAGACGGGAAACCTCGAGTCCGTCCTCGAGGGCCCGGTACAGCGCCCAGGAGGAATCCTTGCCGCCCGAAAAGAGACTCACCCACGTGCCGTCTGTATCGCTCATGGTCGTCAGTACGCGTACAGGAGTAAATGGGTACCGAGTCGTCCTGTGCGGGCGTTACTCCATCGAATCCGGGTCGCCGTCCGACTCCGAATCGATCGTCGGCGTCGACTCCCTCGAGGGCCCGCCGTCTGTGAGTTCTGATGTGACGTCTGCGTTCGACTCCCGATCCGATTCGGAGATCGTCGAGCCGGAGCCGTCCGCGAGCTCGGCCTCGTCCTCGTTTCGGGTCCCACTGAAGTACGACGCGACCCGCGCGCCGACGAGACTGACCACGATCGCGACGACGACGAACAGCGCGAGTCGCTCGCCGGCCGTGATCGCGAAGCTCTCGTTCGACACCACGCCGAACTCGTAGGCCGGCACCGAGAACGGCTCTTCGACCCCCTGTTGCTCGAGGAAGTACGCGGAGAACCCGCGAACCACCAGCGAAACGGAGACGACAATAAAGGGCAGGTTGAGGAAGGACGTCCGGATCGGCTCGTCGCTGATGGCTTCGTCGAGCAGTCGGCCGGCGCTGGCCGTCAGGGCGGCCATCGCGAGCCACGGGACGGCGTCGAAGACGAACTGCATCGCCGGGATCACGACGCCCGGCGGGTCGTCGAGACTCGAGACGCCGAGGACGCCGGCGAAGAGACCGACGAGGGTCAAGCCGGCGGCGACGACGTAGGTGACGACCGAGACCTGCCCCGAGTACAGCGACTCGCGAACCTGGTGGGCGACTCTGGCGATCCAGTCGTCGATATTGAACCCCTTGTAGAGCAGGAAGACGCCGATGACGGTCGTGATCGCGGCCGCTCCCTGTGCGGGCCCGAGGAAGGTCGCGAGCATCGGGAAGACCAGGAACGTCAGCCCGATCGGCACGAGCACGGTCTGACGGAGCTCTTCGTCGGCGAGGAACTGCTTGAGCAGGTAGTACGTCGACTCGATGTCCCGCGCCTGTCGAACGACGACGCGGTCGACCGAGTCGACCTGCACGCGGCTCTCGACGATCGGCACCAGTCGCTCGTCCTCCGCGCTGTCGATGACGACGACCGCGGAGTCCGGATCGTACGTGGCCACGAGTTCGTCGATCTGCTTGGCGACGGCTCGGTCCGCCGAGACCATCGACTCTCGGTCCCCCGAGACGACTGCGACGACGACCTCCTCGTTCTCGTCGCGGAGATCCTGGGCGACGCGCAACGTCTCGAGCAGGGAGTTAACTCCCGAATCCTCCGGATCCGCGAGTCCGACGTCGGTTACGAGCGCGCGGACTGCCTCCCAGCCGACGACGGGCGAGCGAAGACCGGTCTTGCGTCCCACGTCGTCGGTCCGGTCGAGACAGACGACCAGCGTTGTCACGGTTGCTGTTCCATGCTGTGTGACGATAAAACCACTTACTCGTTCGAATTGTTGGCGGACGGCGTTCGGCCTGCGTCGACTCAGGTCCGCAGCCGGAACTCGCGGTCCTCGGCGAGCCCGGAGATACCGGCCCCAAAGGCGTAGGCGATCTGCTGGGCACCGGTGCCGACGCGGGCCATCAGCGGCCGATCGGGCTCGAACTCCTCGATGGAGACCTCGTCTCGATCCAATCGATCCGCCAGTTCGGTCTCGATCTCTCGGCGCGTCCCGAGGTGGTCGACCAGGTCCATCTCGTAGGCCTCTTCGCCGAGGTAGATGCGGGCCTCCGTGTCGCGAACGAACTCGCTGTCGAGGTTGCGGCCGTCGCTGACCCGCTCGACGAACGTCTCGTAGTAGTCGTCGATCAGTCCTTGGAGGTACTCGCGTTCGTTCTCCTCGAGGTCCTTCAGCGGCGTTCCGGCGTCCTTGAACTCACCCGCCGCAAACCGCTCGTAGGAGAGTCCGACCTTCTCCGCGAGGTCGCTCGCGTTCACCCGGGAGCCGATGACGCCGATGGAGCCGACGATGCTGCCGTCTCGAGCCCAGAGTTCGTCGCAGCCGCTGGCGATCCAGTAGCCGCCGCTGGCACAGACGTCCGTGGTGTAGGCGACCGTCGGGCCGTCGAAGCGTTCGGCCGCGAGCCGGATGTCGTCGCTCGGGACGACCTCGCCGCCCGGCGTGTTGAGTTTCAAGAGCAAGGCGTCGACGGTCTCGTCCTCGTCGGCGCGGTCGATCTGGTCGACGATGTCGTCGGCCGGGGTCGAGCCCGGACTCGAGGGAAACCGTCCGCCGCCGCCGTCGCGGGTGATCGGTCCCTCGACGGCGACCTCGGCGACGTCGTAGCCCGGGAACAGCGAGCTCGCGATATTGCCCGCGATGCGGAGCCCGACGAGCACGAGCGCGAGCGCGAGCACGATTCCCACGAGGTCCGTCATGTTCGCCGGTGCGACGACGAACAGGGCGATCCCGAGGGCGGCGAACACCGCTGCGCCGAGCACGACGATCAGGAGTCGACCGAGTCCTTCACTGCTAACCATAGCTCACACCTCGAATCATATCGCTACCTGTGGGTGGCATCCGTTAAGCACTGGTGGTTTCGGTGAATCGACCGTCGAACTCACCCGCTCGGCAGAGACCTCACAGCGGAAACGGCGTCGCCTGCCCGTTCCAGTCGCCGGCGGCACATCGGGACTCGAGTCGGTCCAGTCGCGGCCCGACGTGTTCGCGAACGAGCATCGCGAGGGCGTTCTCGGACCCGTCGCCGGTGATCCCGGTCACGTGCGGGTTGTCGGTCGTACCCGAGTCGTCGATCGTTACGAGCAGCACTCGTTCGCGGTCGGCGAACACGACGCGTCCGTGGTGGACGCCGTCGAGAGGGTAGTTCAGCCAGTCGAATTGGGGCTTACAGATCGTCGCCTGGGGGACGGCGGAGCGAACGGCGTCTCGGACCTCCTGTGACCGCGATCCGATGTAGACGTCGACGCCGCGCTCGGCGGCGGCCCGCCAGCGCTCGAGACACCGGTTCTGGATCATTCCCGCGTCCGGAACCGTCACGAACAGTTCCTCCTCGGCGCTGTCGGCGATGTCGTGGGCTCGACTCACGACGTTCGCTCGCCCCTCGATAGTCCAGCACGCACCCACCTCCGACGAACCGAGCGCGGACGCGGGATCGAATTCGGCCCCGACCGAGCCGTCGGCGAACTGTTTCCGGGCCGGCTCGAGTCTCGCGGTGATCTCCCCGAGCGGACTCGCGGTCAGCCAGTTCGCTCGCCACTGCGGGGCGTCGGTCGCGAGCGCGACGGTCTCACTCGAGGCGTCGTACTCGACGAGGCCGACGTCGGCGAGGGCTGGCAGGTGATTGTGCGCGAGCGTCGTCTCGACGGGACCCCGGTCCGTCTCGCTGACGTCGACGAGTCGGGTGTCTTCCTCCCGAGCGACGAGCATCGCAGCCAGGTCGGCGACCGGGAGCGACTCGTCGTGTCTCGAGAGGACGGCACAGGCGATTCGGCGACGAGCAGGTTGGAACGCTTCGAGTGTCTGATCCAGCATCCCTTCGTCGTGTTCCGGTCCGTTGGTTGGGGGGTCGAGGAGACGGGTGACCCACTCGGCCTCGAGAATCGGATGGTCCGCGAGAGCGACGCGGCGCGTCTCGTCGTCGCCGACCTCCCGAAGCACACCGCAGTCGAGCAGTCGCGGGACGTGATTGTGGACGAGCTCGATGTGTACCGTCCGGGACTGGGCTTCGGTGACAATCGGCGACCCGTGCTCCCGGACCGCGACGTCGGTCGCGAGCGTCTCCAGAGATAGCGCCCCATCCTGTTCGAGAAGCGTCGAAAGTACGCGTCGGCGACCGGAATCGGCGAGAACGTCGAACGCAGTAGTCGTTCGCTCGGTAGCGAGGTCCGAATTCATTGCCGGATAGAAACGATGAGTGCGGGAAAGGTGTGTACCAGCGTGCTCTGGTATGACCGAAAGATACCGTTAGAGAACCGTGACGGTCACCCGTTACTCGTCTCGCCGGAGTCGAGGTACGCCGTGAGGAGTTTCTCCTGTGCGACCCGGAGATGCTGGTGGAACGTCTGCCGAGCGATACCGAGTCGATCGGCGATCTCGCTCGCGTCACTGTTTCGCGTCGGCCACTCGAAGTAGCCGCCGTAGTAGGCCGCCTCGAGCGCGGTTCGCTGTTTCGTCGTCAACTCGCGCTCGAGCCGTCGGCGGAAGTCGCCGCGGGGCTCGACCGCCTGCTCGTCCGTGCGTTTCGAGACGAGTCGCATCTCGGGGTACGCCGACGTCATCGTCTCGACAACGTCGCGAACCTCGACGTCCGGACTGACCTGGACGACACAACTCGCGACGCCGTCTTCGACGACTTCCGAACGCATTCGGGCGCCGTAATCCGCGAGCAAGCCGGTGATCGTCGGACCCTGAACGACGAACTCCCAGTGGCTGTCGTCGCCGGTGGTATCGATGCGTCGGACCTCGGTGATCGACCCGTGATCGCCCGCGATCGAGCGGATCCGTTCCGGATCAGCGTCGCCGACCGTGACGTAGTAAACGTACCGCTCGTCGGTCAGCGGCAACACGTGCTCGAGGGAGAGGCGACAGCCGGTTCGAGCCGAGAGGTCGATACAGACGTCCTGCCGGTCGGTCGACTCGAACTCGAGTTCGACGACGGTGTCCAGATAGAGGAGTCGACGGACCGCCATCGCGTTGATCGCGTGCCCGATCGTGCCGCCGAACTCCTGGAGGACCTCCCGTTCGCGGTCGGCGAACGCGGCGGATTCGCGGGCCGCAACGACGAGCATGCCGTACGCACGCCCGCTCGCGACGATCGGCACGACCGCCACCGAGCCGTAATCGCGATCCCGAGCGTCGGTTCGTCGCTCGTCGACGTCGCTCTCGCGAAGGTGTCGATAGCAGTGGACGGTTCCCATCTCGAACGGCGATTCGTCCGGATCGTCGGTCGCGTCCACGAACAACGAGCGGACGTTCTCTACGCCGTCCGCATCGATGCCGGCCCGCGCCTGTGGCTCCCACGGAAGCTGATCGGGCGCCACACCGGTGTCGACCCGGCCGATGATGGCGAACCGGTAGGCGTCGGCGGCGGCGAACGCCTCGACGATCGCCGACTCGATTTCGTCGCGGGTCTCCGCCGCGACCATCGTCTCGTCGATCGTTCGAATCGTCGCGTTGAGTCGCTCGAGGCGTTCGAGTTCGCGCTCCCGGACCTTTCGGTCGGTGATATCCCGACCGACGCCGGTAAAGCCGAGGACGGTCCCGGTTTCGTCGGTGATCCGCGCGCTGTTGAACTCGTACGGAACGGTCGTTCCGTCTTTCGTCAGCACGCGCCCCTCGGCGGTGACGCGCTCGCCGTCTTTCATGATCCGTTCGATCGCGCGCCCGATGTGCTCTCGGTCCGGCGGCGCGATGAACTCGAGCGGGTTCATTCCCTCGAGCTCGTCGGTGTCGTAGCCGGTGAGCTGCTCGAACCGGTCGTTCCAGTGAATCAGGCCGCGGTCGGTATCGTAGGCGTAGAGGAGATCCGGCTGGGCCTCGAAGACGCTCTCCGTGAGCGCTTTTTCCTCGCGCAGCTCTCGCTCGCGAGCTTTCCGATCGCTCACGTCTCGGCCGATACCGGTAAAGCCGAGGACGGTTCCGGTTTCGTCGGTGATCCGCGCGCTGTTGAACTCGTACGGGATTCGGGTACCGTCTTTCGTCAGCAGATCCGCTTCGACGGTGACGTGGGTGTCCTCCTCGAGAACGCGCGTGATGGCGGCGGTGATCCGTTCTCGGTGCTCGGCCGCGACGAACTCGAGGGGTGCCATGTCGGCGAGTTCCGCCTCGTCGTACCCCGTCACCTCCGGCATTCGATCGTTCCACTCGACGTAGTTCCCGTCGGCGTCGAACGCGTAGACGATGTCGGGCTGGGCCTCGAAAACGCTCTGCGTGAACGCTTTCTCCTCCCGAAGCTCTCGTTCCCGTTCGTACTCGGTCGTCCGGTCGTGGACGAGTATCGCATAGCCCAGAAGCTGGCCGCTCCCCTCACCGCTTCCCACACCGACGCACACGGTCGACGATCCCTCGCGGCCCCGATCGACCGCTGTGTTTCCGTTTCCATCCCCGTCGTCGTCCCGAACCGGAGCGATAACCTCGCGGACCCAGCGTCGATCCCCGTCGTTTCGGCGTCGCCAGCCGTCGTCTTCGGCCCGACCCTCGATACGAGCCCGCTCGAGGAGCTGCTCCGGCCGTCCGGTTTCACGGCTCTCCGACGGGAAGAAGATCCGATACTGCGTTCCGACGATCTCGCTCTCGTCGTATCCCGTCAGCGCCGCCGCCCGTTCGTTCCACGTGGCGACGCGACCGTCGGCGTCGAGCAACCAGACGGCGTGGTCGCTGACCAGAGCGGTTAGCTGACGAACGTCGAGATCGATCCCGTTCGGAAACATGGCGTCTTCCGGCGGATCGGCGTCGTCCGGGCCGTCGCCGGTCTCCGATAGTGATTCGCTCGTCGAGTCGTCGCTCTCCGACGAGGAATCCGTCGCTGAGTCGTCACACTTCGACGGGGAATCAGTCATAGGTAGGTGTACGCGGTCGGGGATCGCCAATCATCAGCAACGATGATGTAGGTTACCAACGACCATTCCCGAACGGGAAAAACCGATGGTAGCTATCGCCACGGTTTTATCCCACAGCGGCGGTAGCGACCCGGAACGCCGGCGAACAACGATCGAAAACCGACGACGTTACCGGCGCCCGGGTCGCCTACTCGAGTATGACTGCACTCGCTATCGTCGAGAGCCGGGCCGATCGCGCGTCGGTCCACATCTGCGACCGGCTCCGCGAACTCGCCGACTGGGAAACCGCGACGGACGACTCCCGATCAGCGGCCGAAGGAGGTGGAACGGTCTACCGACTGGACGGCGTCGAACTGCGCTCCTTCGAGGCCCTTCACCTCGAGCTCGAGCGCCCCGCCGACGCCTTCGACTGCGACCCCGACCTGCTCGTCTTCGCGTCGCGTCACTCCGGCGACACGGGGCCGCTGCTGACGGGCCACGTCACGGGGAACTTCGGTCCGGCCGAGTTCGGCGGCGCGGACGACGCCGTCGCTGAGGCGCCCCCGAACGCGCTGGCCCGGCTGCTCGAGGCGTTCGACGAGCTCGCGCCCGACAACTACGACGTCGGGCTGGAGTGTACCCACCACGGCCCTACCGACGTCGGCTGCCCATCGCTGTTCGCCGAACTCGGCAGCGACGACGAGCAGTGGGACGATCCAGAGGGCGCGGCCGCCGTCGCCCGCGCGATCCTCGAGCTTCGGGGGGTCGAACCACATCGCAACAGGCAAATCGTTGGTTTCGGCGGCAACCACTACGTCCCGCGATTCGAGCGGATCGTCCGCGAGACGCCGTGGGCCGTCGGCCACGTCGCGGCCGACTGGGCGCTCGAGGCGATGGGGCATCCGAGCGCCCATCGGGATGTCCTCGAGGCGGCGTTCGACGCCAGCGGAACCGACGTCGCCGTGATCGACGGCGAGTGGCCAGTGCTCGAGGAAACGCTCGCGGAACTGGACTACCGACTCGTGACCGAGACCTGGCTGCGCGAGGTCGGGGACCGCTCGCTCGACCTGGTCGCCGACGTCGAGTCCGCACTCGGAACCGTCGACGACGGAATCCGGTTCGGTGATCGTCGGGACGGTGCGTTCACTGTCGTCGACCTTCCGGCCGAACTGATCGACGCCGCAGAGGGGATCGATCCCGACCGCGTGCGGGAGATCGTCGAGACGAACGCCGTCGCCTTCACGACCGAAAACGGCGGTAGTCGAGTCGGCGCTCGAGTCGCGATACCCGACGCCGGCGCTGGCGATTCGGCCGACGACTCGGTCCCCGATTCGGGGGGCGCGCGCGAGACGATCGTCGCGGAACTGGCGACCGTCCTCGAGGAGAAGTACGACTCGGTGACGCGCGATGACGACGCCGTGATCGCCGAGCGGAGCGCCTTCGACCCGGCGCTGGCGCTCGAGGCCGGGGTTCCGGAGGGGCCGAAGTTCGGCGCGCTCGCGAGCGGCGAGTCGGTCACCGTCGATGGCGAACCCATCAAGCCCGAGAGAGTTCGCTCGAGGGAGACTGTTCAGTTCCCGATCCAATCCGACCGAATAGAGCGGTAATGGTCCCATACCGGGCCCGGTATCGGCATTTGAGCCGTCAGCAGTGGATCAGTAATCTCTCCGTACTGTGTCAGACATCCGTCTGACGTGTAGGGGAAAGGTAATTATGCTCCATATTCTAGACTGGGTCAAGAATGGACTCCATCATCGACGACGCCATCGACGAGGCCGAAAACGGGGAGTCGGGAGGCGCCCCCGACGATGCTCCACCGCAGGACGGGCAGTCGCCGACCGGAGCGGAATCGAACCCGACCGGAACCATGACCGACGACGAACTGGAGGACGTCCTGCAGGACCTTCAGACCGACATCACCGTCGTCGGCTGCGGCGGCGCCGGCGGAAACACTATCAATCGAATGCACGAGGAAGGGATTCACGGCGCGAAACTCGTCGCCGCGAACACCGACGTCCAACACCTCGTCGAGATCGAGGCCGACACCAAGATCCTGATGGGGAAACAGAAGACCAGCGGCCGCGGCGCCGGCTCGCTCCCACAGGTCGGCGAGGAGGCCGCCCTCGAGAGCCAGCAGGACATCTACGACGCCATCGACGGCTCCGACATGGTCTTCGTTACGGCGGGTCTGGGCGGCGGAACCGGAACCGGTTCCGCCCCGGTCGTCGCCAAAGCCGCCCGCGAGGCCGGTGCGCTGACGATCTCGATCGTCACGACGCCGTTCACCGCGGAGGGTGAAGTTCGGCGCACGAACGCGGAAGCCGGCCTCGAGCGTCTGCGCGACGTGAGCGACACGGTGATCGTCGTTCCGAACGACCGTCTGCTCGACTCCGTGGGCAAACTCCCCGTCCGTCAGGCGTTCAAGGTGAGCGACGAGGTCCTGATGCGCTCGGTCAAGGGTATCACGGAACTCATCACGAAACCCGGTCTCGTCAACCTGGACTTCGCAGACGTTCGCACCGTCATGGAACGCGGTGGCGTCGCGATGATCGGCCTGGGCGAGTCCGATTCGGAAGCGAAAGCCGAGGACTCGGTTAAGACCGCACTCCGCTCGCCGCTGCTCGACGTCGACATCTCGGGAGCGAGCTCCGCCCTCGTCAACGTCACCGGTGGGAACGACATGGCCATCGAGGAGGCCGAAGGGGTCGTCGAGGAGATCTACGACCGGATCGACCCCGACGCGCGCATCATCTGGGGGACCTCGATCGACGAGTCCCTCGAGGGCAGCATGCGGACGATGATCGTCGTCACCGGCGTCGAGTCGCCACAGATCTACGGCAAGCCCGACGGCGAGGCCGTCCAGCCCGAAGCGCCCGCACAGGGCGAAGACATCGACTTCGTCGACTGATCAGTCGGCAGTCACCGCTCGCGAGCCGGGAGAGGACCGGGAGGAGTCCATTTTCGTCACTCGAGCGTGTCGCGATATTCGACACCGTACCCTCGTACACGCAGCGGAGCCGACGTGTCGGTGAACGGCTCCCGAAAACGTTCTTGCACACGACGCCAGTCAGTCGAGATAGATGGCGACACTCGAGCGGCTCTGTCTGCACGAATCGGTCGGGACGAAGATACCGCAGTCGGCGTTCGTCGATGCGTTCGACGGGCTCGACGTCCGGGTCGAACTCGTCGGAGACGACGAGTCTTACAGTTCGATGGATGCGGTCGCTTCGTTCGAACCGCGCCCGGAATTTCTCGAGGCGGGCTGGGTCCACTGCATCCGCGCGGGGTACGACGCGTTCGACACCGACGCCTACGAGGTGGCCGGAGTCCCGCTCACCAACAGCACCGGGATCCACGGCGAGACCGTCGGCGAACTCGCCGTCGGCTACATGCTGTCGCTGGCGCGACTGCTGCACGTGTACCGCGATCACCAGGGAGAGCGGGAGTGGCACGACCCGGCCTACGAGCGCCCGTTTACGCTCTCGGGCGAACGGCTCTGCGTCGTCGGTCTCGGAACGATCGGGACTGCTATCGCGGAGCGAGCCGACGCCCTCGGCATGGAGGTCGTCGGCGTCCGCCGCTCCGAGGAGTCCGTACCGTCGGTCTCGCAGATCTACGCCCCCTCCGCGCTCGAGGACGCCGTCGCCGACGCTCGGTTCGTCACGCTCGCGGCCCCACACACGCCGGAGACTGAGGAGATGATCGATGCGGAGATGCTGGACGCGATGCGGACGGACGCCTACCTGATCAACGTGGCCCGTGGGCCGCTCGTCGACGAGGCAGCGCTGGTCGAAGCGTTGGAAGCGGACGCCATCGCCGGCGCCGCACTAGATGTCTTCGAGACAGAGCCACTGCCGCCGTCATCGCCGCTCTGGGACCTCGAGAACGTCATCGTAACGCCACACCGCGGCTCGGCGACGAACCGCTACCACCTCGATATCGCCGAACTGGTCCGCGAGAACGTTCGCCGGTATCGGGCGGGCGAGTCGCTACTGAACCGCGTGGCGTGATACCGTCGGGCTACAGAGAGAGGAGAGATTCCACGGGCCGTGAGATCCGTCAGTCGTCTGCGGCCGCAGCGCCGCCCGTTTCGCCGGCCTCGCTCTCGAGGTCGCCCTCGATGCTCGGCGGGTACTTGCCCCGGTCGAGTTTCAGATCCGACTGCGGGCGCGCCATGCAGGTGAGAGCGTAGTCCTCGGCTTCCTCCTCGGTCAGGCCTCGGGCTGCGGGCTGGGTAACCTCGCCCTCGAGAATCTCGGCCGAACAGGCCAGACACATCCCCACGCGGCAGGAGTACTCCTGAGCGATACCCTCCTCGAGACAGCGACTGAGAATCGTCTGCTTGTCCGTGCAGGTGATCGTCTCGCCGGTTCCGACGAACTCGATCGTGTACTCTGTCATACAGGCTGCTACGAAAGACCCCACTAAAACTCTTTATTCACTATCTGTCGTCTCTGGCACAACGAAAATCGCTCGTCAGTGGCCGTTCGGCGTCCGTCTCCGTCTCGAGTCCACGATTCGGCGCCAGATCGACCGACACGAGTGCCGTCGACCTCGACGAGTCGACAAATAACACATAAAACGTTTTCTTCCCGTGGTGTGGACACTGTTGGTATGAGCACGCAGGAGCAGTCCGCCGCCACCGCCACGTCCGAGCCCCGCTCGCCGGACGTGGTCGTCGTCGGTGCCGGGACTGCAGGATGTTACGCCGCAGCGACCGTCGCACGCGAGGGCTACGACGTCGTCGTTCTCGAGCGAAAGACGGAGACAGAGGCGGGCCACATCGCCTGCGGGGACGCACTGAAGGGTGCGGACGCGTTCCCCGAGGCGATCCCGAAGTCGAAACTCGAGCCCGCGTTCACGAACACCGGCGTCGACCACGGACGCTTCGAGATTCCCCAGGAGGACACCGTCCTCGAGATCCCCGTCCCCGGCGAACTGGCGGTTATCGACCGCTGGGAGTACGGCCGGCGCATCATCGAGGGCGCCGAGGACACCGGAGTCGAGTTCCGGTACGACACCGTCGTAAAAAACGTCAGGCAGGCCGACGACGGCCGCGTCACGGGCGTCGACACGATCCGAAAGGGCGACCCAGTGACGTACGAAGCCGATATCGTCATCGACGCGGCCGGTTCGCTGTCGGTGTTACAGGACAACGTCGACTTTTCCGACTCCACCTTCGATACCAACGTCAACTACTCGCACTTCTGCTCGGCCTACCGCGAGATCGTCCGCGTCGAGGAGCCAGTCGAATGGGACGACGCTCTCGTGTTCAAGCCGACCGAGCGCGCCGCGGGCTACCTCTGGTACTTCCCGCGCACGGACACCGAGATCAATGCCGGCCTTGGCTTCCAGATGACCGAGGAACCCATGAAACTCGTCGCGGACCTCAAGAAGGACCTCGAGAATCGCGCGGAGTTCGAGGGCGCGAAAGTCGAGGACAAACTCGGTGCCGCCCTCCCCACCCGCCGGCCCTACGACTCGGCCGTCCACCCCGGCTACATGGCCGTCGGCGACGCCGCGGGTCACGTCAACCCTACCACCGGCGGCGGTATCGCCGGCGCGGCCTACGGCGGCAAGTACGCCGCCGACCAGGCGATCGAGGCGCTCGAGACCGGCGACTTCAGCGAGGCGACCTTCTGGGAGTACAACGAGCGCGTCATGGAGCACTTCGGCGCGCGCTACGCCGCGCTCGACGTCTACAACATCCTCTCGACGGCTATCGACGTCGACGATCTGATGGGGCTGCTCGCCGCGATGCCCGGCGACAAACTCGCCGAGGCACTCTACTCGGGGAGTACGGATATCGGGCTGAAGCTCAAACTCGAGAGCCTGATCAAGAGCCGCGGCCACTGGGGCACCATCTGGAACCTCTACCAGACCAAACGCTGTGCCGACGACCTGCTGGCCCACTACGAGCAGTACCCGACCAGTCCGGAGGGACTCGCCGGCTGGCAGGACCGCCGCGACGAACTGATGGAGAACGTTTACGAGACGACCGGGGCGGAGCCAAAATACTAAAGAACGAACTTTTACGCTGTCGTTCGAAAGGCGCTGCGCGCCTTTCGTGACTGAGCGAATCTTCGATCCCGCTTAGCTTCGATGAAAAGCACCGGAAGACGTTCCGACTCGCTCACTTCGTTCGCTCCGTGGGCTGCGACTTCCGAGCCCTCGTTCGTTTCACTCACGAGGACACTCCTCCTTCCGCTCGCTCCTGGTAGTCGCTCACAGCAGTCGTCGGCCCACTCGCTCGGCCGGTCTTACGGCTTCGCCGTTCGACTGTTCGCGGCGCTGCGCGCCGCGCACGGCCTCACTCGCGGTAACTGCCGGTGAACCGCCTGCCCTCCCCCGCTGAGCGGACGCTTGCGTCCGCGAGGTCGTCGGCGCGAAGCGCCGACTGCTCGAGGGACCTCTGGTCCCTCGCCGCTCGGAAGAGCGTGCTCTTCCGTAGGGTCACGGACTCCTCGCAGTGCTCGGAGTCCGCTCCCGGCCTGTAAACTTCGAACAACTGTGCATTTGTCTGGCCGGTGTCGTAGGTTCTCGACGATCTCAATCAGCTCATGACTTAAATCCGATTTGGCCAAAAACCTACTTAGTTAGGATATCTCGCTATTCCTGTCGGCAGGTTATATCGTGCTGATGGTAGAAAACCACACACGCCGACGTGCACTGTCACTGATCGGCACGACCGGGGTTATCGCAGTTGCGGGTTGCTTAGGCGGCGACGACGCGGCGGACGACGACGCGGGCGACCACGCCGACGACGGACACGACGATGACGAACACAGCGACGACGAACACGCAGACGAGATGGACGACCACGACGCCGGGGTCCGCGTCGCCCACCTCTCGCCCGACGCGCCGAACGTCGACGTCTGGGTCGACGGCGACGCCGTCCTCGAGGACGTGCCCTACCGCGCGGTCAGCGACTACCTCGAGCTCCCGCCCGAGACCTACGACGTGATGATTACGGCCGCGGGAGACGCCGACACCGTCGTCTTCGATGACGAAGTCGAGGTCGGTGACGGAGACTACACGATCGCCGCCCTCGGCGAACTGGCCGAGGAGAACCAGCCCTTCGAGCCGGTCGTCCTCGAGGACGACCTGAGCGATCCCGGCGAGGACGCGCGGGTCCGACTCGTCCACGCCTCGCCCGACGCCCCTGCCGTCGACGTCACGGTGGGCGACGGCGAGACGGTGCTGGTCGAGGACGCCGCGTTCGGCGACGCCGCGGCCGTCGAAGTCGCCCCCGACGCGTACACGCTCGAGGTCCGCCCCGCGACCGAGGACAACGACGGCGACGTCGTCGCGACGTTCGACGTCGAACCCGAAGCCGGGACCGTCTACTCCGCGTTCGCGGTCGGCTACCTCGAGCCCGATGCGGCCCCCGCTGACGAACCCTTCGACCTCGAGGTCGTCGTCGATTATGAACACCACGACGACATAGACGACGACTACGAAGATGACGACCACGAGATGGACGACGATCACGACGGCGACGACCACGACGACGAAGACGACGGCTACTGACCGCCGGTGGTCGCCGAATCAGGCGTCTCGAATCGCAGCCGTTCGATCCGCTTTTTTGTTGGGGGATGCGTTCCGAGCAGTCGCCGAGCCACGAATCGCCTCGAGCGGTCGAAAAATCGGTGTTCCTCCCACGGCGGCGGCACGATCGAGAACGCGGCCGCCGTTCGATGGCGTCGCAGGTCGGTCGTCGGCCGCCGCGCGACCGATCGATCGAGCGTTTCGAGAGCGCTCGCGAGGGCTGCTGGCTCGCCCGTAATGGCGACCGCGCCGTCGTCGGCGACGTACTCACGATAGCGAGCGACGGCGATGACACACCACCGGGAGAGCGCTTGCAACAGGAGCGCGAGCAGTCCGAGGTAGCCGGCTCCGTCGTAGCGCTCGAGGAACGCCTCGGCTTTCGCCGCCGGAATCGTCATCACCGACATGATGGCCGCATCGCGGTTCGCGATATGCGCGAGTTCGTGGGCTAACACGGCCTCGAGTTCCCGCTCGTCGAGCTCTTTGACCAGCCCCCGCGAGAGGACGATCGTCGACTCCGCGGGGTGGTAGCCGACCGTGAGCGCCGTCGGCGTTCGCGTCACGGCTATTTTAACCGTCGGTGTCGGAACGTCCGCTTGCCGGGCCAGTCGATCGACGCGCCGGCGGATGGCCTCGAGTTCGGGATCGCGCTCGAGGTCGGTCAAGAGATGCACCGAGTCGTCGAGCGTTCGCAGAACGGCGACGTCGCCCGACAGTTCGGCGCGTACGGTGTGGACGAAATGGGAACCGACGACGATCAGTGCTACGACGACCGGAACGGGCACGAAGAACAGTTCGGCACCCACCAGCTCGACGAGCCAGCGACTCGCGGCGACGAGCGCCAGTACGCTGGCGACGATAGCGACGGTCTCCTGCCAGTTCATCCGTCGCCGAACGGACTCGAGCGCTGCTCCCATCTCCGAGGCGATCACCTGAGGATCGTACTCGAGGCCATCCGTGCGCGCGACCCGAACCGATTGGTAGCCCGCGAAGGCCACCACGAGATAGCAGCCGACGCCGACGACGGCGGCGATCGTCGGTACGGACGCGAGGACAGGAAGAACCGTTCCGAGGGCGAACCAATACACTACCCCGCCGAGAAGCAACACGAACAGGAACTCTGCGACCAGCAGTACCAGTAACGCGACGAGCAAGAACGCACTCGCGGCGACCATTCGGGCCCAGAGTCCGACGCGGACGCGGCGTTGAGAGGTTCCTCGCATGGACTGTTCGACCGACGCCGTGGAGTTCGAGTCGACGCGCCGAGACGCGTCGGTTCGATTCCGACCGATACGTTAGCTACCGAATACGTTCTGACGAAGTATACATATTTGCTTCGCTGTCACGTGACCCGGCAAATTCGGCGTTCCACGTCGTCGGAGTGCGGTCTCGATGCGAAATAACCGGAAGCGTCAATCAGGCCTGTTCGCGGCTGATTTGCTCGATCGCGCCGCTTACGACGTCGATCCCGTGGGCGAGGCTCGCCTCGTCGACGTCGAACGTCGCGCTGTGGTGGCCGCCGGGATGGTCGGTCCCGATGCCGACGTAGCAGGCCGTCCCGCCGTTGTCTTGCACTGCCTGCATCAGGAACGTCGCGTCCTCGCTGCCGCCGAGTTCGTCGCGCTCGAGGACGCTCGAAACCCCCTCGGTTCGGCCCGCCACGTCGGCGACGATATCGACGAGTTCCTGGTCGCTCGTCGCGCTCGGCGCTTCGGCACCCGTCGAGAACGCGACCTCGCAGCCGTGCATGTTCGCGGCGTTCCGGACGATGTGACGGGCCTTCCGGTCCATGTAGTTCATGAGTTCGGTCGTCTCGCCTCGGACCTCGGCGAGGATGCGCGCCTCGTCCGGAATGATGTTAGCGGCGCTGCCGCCGTCGACGACGCCCGCGTTGATTCGGGTCTTACCGTCGTTGTGCCGCGGGATGCCGTAGAGGTTCTGGACGGCCGTCGCCATCGCCTGCACCGCATTGCGACCCTGTTCTGGGTGGCCGCCCGCGTGGGCCGACTCGCCCGAAAACTCGATCTCGAGGTGTTTGACCGCGAGGAAGCCGTCGATGCCCGCGACGATCTCGCCGGTCGGGTGGTCGAGTCCGATGTGGATCGCGAGCAGCGAATCGACGTCCCGGATGTGTTCGCTTTCGGCCATCGACTTTCCGCCGCCGACGACCTCCTCGGCGGGCTGGAAGAACACCTTCAGCGTGCCCTGAAAATCGCTTTCCGCGATTCGCTCGAGCACGCCGATGCCGATCGTCGCGTGGGCGTCGTGGCCGCAGGCGTGCATCGCCCCCTCGTGTTCGGACCGGAAGCCCTCCGCGGCGGGTGCGTGGTCCGGGTCGTCGCTCTCCCGTCGAGGGAGGGCGTCGATGTCGACGCGGAGGCCAACGGTCGGCCCCTCGCCGCGCTCGAGGACGGCGACGGCGCCGGTGTGGCCCCCTTCGAGTCGCTCGAGGACGGCCTCGTCGGCGCCGGCCTCGCGGGCGCGCTCGAGCCAGACGGCCAGTTCGGCCTCGTCGGGGACGGCCATCCGGTGGTCGCCCGCGATCGCGTCGGGTCCGACGTGGAGTTCGTCGAGGTCGACGCGCGACTCGAGTTCCGCGATGATTCGTGCGGTGGTATAAAATTCACACCAGGCGGGTTCGGGTTTGCGATGCAGGTCTCGGCGAAGGGAAACGAGGTCGTCAGTGCTCATACCCTACACTCGTCGGGAACAGTAAAAAGTGCTTTAGCTCGTCTCGGGACGACCGTTCGACCGACTCGACTCTCTTACTCGCCGTGAGCAACGGCGATCGCGAGGTCTTCGAGCGCGTCCGCGATGCCTGCGAGTTGTTCGTCGACTCCCTCGAGACCGTGGTGACGGGCCAGATACTGCGGATCGTTGTACGTTACGAAGACCGCACCGTCGACCTCCCACACGAGCAGCTTCTGTGGGAGATCGATCGCGACCGATCGGCTCGCCCGCATGAGCGGCGTGCCGACTTCGGGGTTCCCGAAGAGAAACAGCGTCGTCGGTGGTAACTCCTCGTCGACGGAGGCGGCGTTTTCGGCGTGATCGACGGTCGTAACGAGCATCAGGTCGCGGGCCTCGAGTGCGGGTTCGACGCGCGCCAGCGTCGTCTCGAAGTCGGCGTCGCTCTCGAGAGTTACGAGCCCAGAATCGTCGGTCTGCGTGTTCGAATCCGCTTCAGTAGCGTCGTCATCGGCTGCGACTGCTGCCGAGCCAGCACCGATGACGGCGCCCGCACCGAGTAGTTGGACGAATCGTCGCCGTGCGGTTCCGTTTTGATTTCGTGTCATTAATTCGCCAACACGCAGATCGTATCCGTAGTTATGCGGAGATCTGGTCGGCTAACGGAATATTTGGCGCTGGAACGGTCAGTGAAAGGACTGGGTATCCGACTCGAGCACGGTGTCGCCAACGGTTCGGTCACTCGTATCCGATCACCGGCGGCGACTGCGAGGAGGACGACTCAGTTTCCACGGCCCGCGCCGTGGATCTGTTCGACTTCGGCCTCGATGTGGACCGAATCGGGGAAGTTCTGCGAGGCGATGTTGCGCGCGAGACTGTCGTGGCCGTGGATCTCGAGTTCGCGGGTGAAGACGGTGTAGTTCCACGAGTCGAACCGGCGGTCGTCGTCGCCGTGAAGCCGACACCGCTGGGGAACCGAGAATTTCTCCGGCGGATGGGAGTGGGGTCCCTTCAGCGCGGCCCCCTTGCGTTCGGCGGAGGTTTTGATGTCCTCGACGATGCCGTCGAGCGCGGCTCGATCGCCGCTCTGGAGCGTGAGACGGGTGACGAAGGTCATGTGGGGTATCGTACAAACGTGAACGGTCGGCGCGTAAAAACCTGCTGAGATTCCGTTACGGCGGACGAACAGTCCGATATTCTCTTAACGTCGCACCTGTTAGCCAACTTAATGGCAGTCGAAGCTACGAGCGCAGGCGCGATCCTCTTCCGCGATACGCGGGGCCGGCGCGAGTATCTTCTACTCAAGAGCCGCCCAGGCGATTGGGAGTTCCCCAAGGGCGGTGTCGAAGGAGATGAAGAGCTACAACAGACGGCGATCCGCGAAATAAAGGAAGAGGCAGGTATCGACCAGTTCCGGCTACTCGACGGCTTCCGGCAGGACTACAACTACGTCTTCGAGGCGAACGGCACGACGATCCACAAGACCGTTCACCTCTTTATCGCGAAGTCCTTCGAGGCGAGCGCGGAACTTTCGAACGAACACCGCGACCTCCAGTGGCGCGACTACGAGCAGGCGGTCAACACCGTCACGCAGGACGGGCCGCGGGAGATCTTAGAGGACGCGCACGTGTTCCTCGACGAGTGGGAGGAAGAAGACGAAGAGTAGGGGCCACGATCCTCGCGGTCGGGTCAGTCGGCCGTCCGGTCTGAGCCCTGTGCTCGTCGATCCGTTCGAGTATCGGTCATGCGCCGACTGATTTGCGAGTCTCGGTTTTGGTGATCTCAGTTTCGAAAGAGCACTCGACGCGGCACGCGTTCTGTCGCGAGGAGCATCGGTAGCTGGCTCGCCGATCGCAGTCGATTACTGCTGCTTGACGACGACTGTATCCGCCACGAAGTCTCCAACGCGCTGGTTCTCGTCGGTGAGCAGTATCAGTACGATCGCGACCAGATTGAGCGTCGGCAGGCTGTCGATCAGCTAGAGCAGGTTGCGCAGGATCGACGACCCGATCGTACAGTCGGAGCCGTCGGATTTGACGACGACCAAGCCGAGCATGTACTTGCCAGGTGTGTAGCCGTAGAGTCCCTCGAGGAGGAACGCGTAAACCAAAACGCCGACGAAGCCGATCAGCGACAGGAGCAGAAAGGCTATGTCACCGAGGATGGCACCGAGCCCGATAATGACGGCCCAGAGCAGCGCCATAATGAGCCCGTCGAGCAGGAAAGCGAGGATTCGCTGACCGATCACGTCGCCGTTCGTGCCGAGTTGCGGTGCGGGATGTTTTTCCATACGCTTCCCGATTACAGTCAAATTTCATAAGAGTTTTTATTTAAATACTGTCGTCCGAGGAAGAGGGTTCCCGAGGTGTGTCTCTCCGTCAGAGCTCACCCAAATCCGGACTGTGAGCGACCGCGATCGACACCGCGAGCGGATCGAGTAGCGCTTTTCGTTCTCCGCTCCGAACGGCAGGTGTGGCTCGTCACACTGCCGAGTTCGGCTTCGAGTTACGGACCTGTCGGTGGGCCGAACGCGTCTGGCCGCCCGACTCCGCGAGCGACGACCGCGCAATCGTCGTCGCTCGGCAACTCGGGACGAAACGCCGCCGCTGGGACACCATCGTCCTCGAGTGCAACCTCGAAGCCCTCCGCGAGCGCGCGAACTTCGGCCGAGAACGACTCGACGGCAACCTCCTCCACGTCGTCCGTAACGCCCCCGCGGAGTGGACCTACTACCGCGACTGTCTGCCCCATCCCGGCTACCCGTGGCGATACGTCCGCGAGGCGATACACGAGGCCGACGACCGGGACATCCTCGAGACCAGAAAGAACGGCAACCGCATCGAGATCCGTCGGAAGTGGCCCTACCCCGACTGGCTCGAGCGAATCGTCGCCATCGAGAACAAACCCGACCTCGACGCGAGCGCAGCGCGCGCGCTGGGTTCACAGCTCGAGTACGACGTCGCGATGGGGCTGGCCGACGAGGTCTGGGTCGCCACGCGCGAGACGGGTGACGCCGTCGAACCCGCGCTGTTCGAGCGGCTCCCGGTCGAAGCGGGTATTTTGACGCTCGAGCCCGAAACGCTCGCGGCCGAGATCGAGTGGTATCCGCGGTCGCTCGCGGTCGACGAGCCGGGGACGCGGATTCTCGAGCGTCCCGACGGCGGGACGCGAGACGGCTCGGCGGCGAGGTTCGAGTACGTCGATCCTGCGGTAAAGGCCGACAAACGCCTCGCAATCGCCGAACGAGCCTACGAGCGCGGCTGGCGCTCGTTCGTCGACACCATGCGTCCCGACTGTCGGCACTTCGAGTTGCGCGCGGCGGACGACAGCCAACTGCGCCCGCACTGCGCCGACAAGGGCCGCTGCCAGACGGCCGCCGAGTGTTCCGGAAACTGTCCCGCGTTCGAACCGGAACCGCCGGTCTGGCGAACCCAGGGGTGGCCGATCGAGGGCGGGCCGGGAAAACGCTGTCAGCAACTGCTCGAGGATCGCCGCCGCCGTCGGCGACCCGGGCTGTAGCTTCGCCGAAAACGCCGCTGTTGCCCTCCCCAGTCGGAAGCCGGCGTCTCGCGTCACTCAGTCGGCGACGCTGACCTCGAGTTCGTCGCGCTCGACGGCCAGCCGGAACGTGGGGACGGTGCGGTACTCGACTTCGACGACACCTTTGCGCCGTAGACTCTGTAGCCCCGAGCGAACGTCTTCGGAGTCGGGGTCGACGTCGAACTCGTCGCGGAGGCTGTGCAGGACCGAGACTACGCTCTCGGATTCGTCGTCGGGACCGGCCAGCACCGCGACGATCTGGGCGTGGAGTTCCGGCACGCGGATTCGGGACGGAACCCCCTCATCTTCGGGATCGCTCTCGATTCCGGGTTCGACGTCGACGAGATCGTTGGCCTCCGCCGTCGCGCGGATCAGGCTGTTGTCGTCCCGGAAGTAGTAGTCGCCCAGTTCGTTCTCGAGGTACTGGTGGACCTCGCTGCCGCTTTCCATATCCCATCGCTCCTGTAGCTCCGAGTTCTTCGTCGGCTGTAGCTCCACCACGTCCGCCAGTCGTTCTGTGGCCTCCTCCGAGAGCGTCATCGTCGAAGCGTATGCGCATCCGCTACTTTTGCGTTGCGTCCCGACGCCACCCACGCAAACGGAGCGATCGGTGGCCCGAACCCCCTCGACGCGGCTTCACACGCCGGTATCGTCGCTATCAGTCGACCTCGCGGACGAACGTCCGCACGTCCTCGACGAACAGCTCCGGAACTTCCATCGCCGCGAAGTGTCCGCCTTCGGGCATCTCGGACCAGTAGGCGACGTCGTAGACCGCTTCGGCCCAGACGCGTGGCGTCTTGTGGATCTCCGCGGGGTATCGCGCGTGGCCCGTCGGCACGTCGACCGAGTCGGGCGTCGCGGACGCGACGTCGGTCTCGTAATAGACGCGCATCGAGGAGCCGATCGTCCCCGTCAACCAGTAGACGCTCAGGTTGTCGAGCAGTCGGTCGCGGTCGAACGAGGACTCGAGGTCGCCGTCGCAGTCGCTCCAGGCGCGAAACTTCTCCGTGAGCCAGCCTGCGAGCCCGACCGGCGAGTCGGTGAGCCCGTAGGCGAGCGTCTGGGGTTTCGTCGCCTGAATCTCGTGGTAGCCGGTCCCGGTCTCTCGGAACTCCTTCGTCTCCTCGTAGTCGGCCCGTCCCCGCTCGTCCAGCAGGTCCATCGGCTGCTCGAGCGTTGACGGCGTCAGGAAGAGCATATTCGTGTGGATCGCGTCGACGCGATCGGGGTAGTTCGCTCCCAAAATCGCCGTGATCAGTGCGCCCCAGTCGCCGCCCTGGGCGACGAACCGATCGTAGCCGAGTCGGTCCATCAGCGTCGCGAAAGCGTCAGCCATCCGCGGGACGTCCCAGCCCGGTTCGGTGGTCGGCCCGGAGAAGCCAAAGCCTGGCAGTGAGGGCGCAACGACGTGGAACGCGTCGTCGGGGTCGCCGCCGTGGCCGGCCGGGTCTGTCAGCGGGCCGAGGACGTCGAAGAACTCCGCGACTGAGCCGGGCCAGCCGTGGCTCAACAGGAGCGGGGTCGCCGACGGCTCGGGCGATCGGACGTGATAGCAGTGGATCCGCTGGCCGTCGACCACGGTCGTGTACTGATCGAACGCGTTGCAGCGCTCCTCGAAGGCCGACCAGTCGAACGCCTCGCGCCAGTACGCACAGAGCGACCGCAGCGTCTCGCGTTCGGTTCCGTACGCCCAGCCCGCGTCCGGCAGTTGGTCGGGCCAGCGCGCTCGCTCGAGTCGGGTTCGAAGGTCGTCGATTGCATCCCGATCGACTGCCAGTTCGAAGGGCTCGATCGACTCGTCGGCTGTCGTCATACGAGCTGGTACGGTATCGTGTGTCAAAGGGGTACGGGCTCCGGTCGTCGCTCGCTTTTCGGTCGGTCATACTGTCGGGCAGAACTACGTGAAGATCGGTCGCTCTACTGCGGCCGTCTCCGACGGCGACGTCCGCAGAACGGATGCGTTCTGCTGGGCATCGCAACCACGGGGTTGCTCAACGGCCGCGAATTCGCGACCGACTTCGTATCGACTTTCGTCCGACAGATCAATCGCTCCCGACGACCGGGACCGGCCGCGTGCTCTCGAGGGTCTCCTCGATCTGCGTGTAGACGAGAATCGTGCCGAAGACGGCGAGGACGGTGCCGAAGACGAACGGCACGTAGAAGTCGTAGCCAACGAGTGCGCCCGAGGAGAGCGGACCGATGGCGATCCCGTAGCCGAACGCCATCGTCAGAATCGAGAGCTTCGAGCCGGATTCCCCTTCGCCTGCGAGGTCGCCCGCCAGCGCGAGCGATGGCGCGAACACCATCGCGCCCGCGATGCCCTGTGCGAGTCGGGCCGCGAACATGAGTTCGGACGAGAAAATAAAGCCCTGGACGAGCGTCGTCGGGATCAGGAGGATCATCCCGCCGAGGATGAACGGCCGCCGTCCGTAGTAGTCGCTGGCTCGACCGATCGGCGTCTGCAACAGGACCTGCGCGAGGATGAACGCCGCAAACTGGAGTCCGAACCAGGTCGATCCCTGCTCGAGGCGAGCGTTGACCTGCGGTTGAATCGTCGCGAACAGGGCGATTGCGGCCGCCATGAACAGCGAGGCGACGCCGAGGGTGAAGATCGGATCGAGCAGGTGTTTACCGGACGGGTCGCGAATCGCGATCGAGAGGTCCGCGCCCGCGTTCGCCTTCGTCGCGTCGGGATCGGAGATGAGGACGGTGACGAGCAAGTAACTGATTAGCGCCGTCACCGTCGCGATGTAGAAGACCGCGTCGAAACCGGTGACTTCCAGGCCCGTCGGTATCGTGTACGGTCCGAGGTTGACGACCGCCCCGGCGGCGATGGGACCGGCACCGAACCCGATCAGTCGAAACGTGTTGTAGACGCCCATGTTGCCGCCCCGATCCTGCGTCGTCGCGAGTTCGTTGACGAGCGCGATCGACGCCGGGACGATGAAGGAGACGCTGACGCCCTGTAAGCCGCGGATCACTAGCAGCGAGAGGTACGATTCCGCGAAGATGTACGAGAGGTTCGTCACGGCGAGTCCGCCGAGCCCGATCAGGATGAACGGCTTTCGACGGCCCACTCGGTCGGAGAGGCGACCGGTAAACGGCTGGAAGCTACTGTTCAGGAACCCGAACAGGGAGAGGATGATTCCGATGACCATCGCCTCCTCGAGGCCGAACGTGGCCCCGCCGACGATGTCGCTCGCCACGTACAGCGGGATGACGATGATCAGAAACGAGTTGCCGACGCCGTCCGCCATCCGGGCGAACGCCAGCGCGAGCACTCGCCGGTCGACCGCGAACTGCGCGACGATCCGACGAGCGAGGTCCCGCATTGGCTATAGCTGCGATAGCCGGTCCGATTATCCTTTCGAACCGAAATACCCGCGGGCCAGTTCGTCGGCACTCGCCGGTAATGTCTCGTCGCCTCGAGTAGCGGAACGCAAAACTGGCGGGCACGACTGACTCAACCGGGTCGTCCCGCGCGGCGTCGTCAGTTGATCGTCGTGTGTTCGGACTCCTCGTTCAGCGCGAGGTTCGCCGCGATCTCGGCGTTTCGCATCGCGTACTGGGCGGTCTGCTGGAGGCTGACGAGCACCTCTCGGATACGAAGCAGATCCTCGTTGTCCATCTCGGGGAGTTCAGCGAGGATCTCCTTTTCCTGATCGGAGATCTCGTGAAAGAGCGTGCGAACTTGGTTGGACTTGTCGTAGTCGCGCTCGACGGCCGCCTCGACGGCGAGCGACGTGATCTCGTCGACCGACTCGTTCAGTTCGCGGATGTCGCGCATGACCGAGCTATCGACGTTTAAGCTGTGGCCCTCCGTCTCGATGACGATATCGGCGATGTCCTCGCCGTTGTCGGCGGTTAGCTCGAGGTTCTTCGCGATCGACCGGTAGCCGATCAGCGGGAACCCGGTGTTGAGACCGACCGCGCGCGCGAGGTTCGGGTTCTGGTAGGCCGTAAAGATCAATCGAAGCAGGAGGACGAAGATCTTGTTCGCCTGTCGCTCCCGGTTCAGGGCGCGCTGGGCGAGATCGGGGTTGCCGTGGGCCAGGGCTTTGATTCCCTCGCCGCGCATCGTCTGTCCGGTTCGCTCGAGGCGCTCTAAGAGGTTGTCGAGCGTGAAGTCCTCGGGATCGACCGAGCAGCGAATCGAGATGCTCTCGGGAGTCTCCTCGATGACGCCGAGTCCCATCAGCTGGGTTTCGGCCTGGTAGACGGCGTTGATGTGGTCGGACTCGAGCGCGCCGTCTTCGGTGTCGATCCGGATGACGCGCCGGCCGAGCACGTACTGCGCGACAATCGCGCGCTCGACAGCGTCGGCGTCGAGATCGTCGGCGTGGATGATCGCCTCCGTCTCCTCGGAGCTCGCCGACTCGGGCATGACGGTGAGCGTCCCTTTCCCGCTGGTTCGCAGGGAGACTTCGTCGCCTTTCTCGACATCGTGTTCGGACGCCCATTCTGCGGGGAGGGTCATGGCAAGCGTCGACGGACCCAGTCGCTGCACTTTCCGCGTTTCCATATGGACATCTATGGAACGACGACACCTTAATCTTGACTATACCATCCTTATATCTGAATCGGATAGTAATATGGTTGGTTGTGAGGGCTGCCCCTATCGATACCTTAAACAAGCTTCACGAGACGGGTCGTAAACCGTCCCGTTCGGACCTGCATCCAGCCGCGAAGCTCGTCGTCGAGTTCGCGGTCGTCGGTATCGACGCGCAGTGCGTCGATTCCGTCCAGTTTCGTCCCCGAGGCGACGACCTCGATTTCGTCAGCGCGCCGGATGACTGCCGGCGAGAGCTGGTGGTTGCCGCGGCCGAAGAGAAACCCCTGTCCGCCGATCGGTGAGACGACGATCGTCACCGGTCCCTCGAGCACCTCAAGAATCTCGCTCTCGGAGGCGTCGCGGGCGAGCAGTTCGCCGTCGCGCCAGACGTCGACGCCGAGCGGGGAGGGGTCGATCTCCAACTCTCGTTCGATGGCCCCGACGGTGCCGCCGGGGGCGAAGACGTACGTCCGATCCGCGTCGATTTCGCGGGCGAATCCCGCGGCCAGCGAGTCGACGTTCCCGCTCGAGACCTGCTTGCTCGACTGGACGTCGGGCGCGACGGGAACCGGGACGACGGCCCGTAGTTCGGACCGGACCTCACCCTCGCGGTAGGCCTCCTCGTCGATGTCGTTGACTTCACGGTCGGCGACGCGATCGAACTCCGCGGCGATCCGTCCGGCGTCGGCGGGCGTTACCGCGAACACTGAGGAGTAGATCTTGACGCCGGCGGGAACGCCCAGCATTGGTGTCGGGTCATCGCTCGCTTCTTCGATAACTCGAGCGACGTCGACGGCCGTCCCATCGCCCCCGACGAAGAGGACGAGATCGACGCCGTGCTCGAGAACGGCCTCGACCGCCGCTCGCGTATCCGCCGCGGTCGTCTCGGCAGTTTCCGGAGGCGTCCTCGACTCTTCTGCAGTCGCCGGATTCGTTCCCGAATCTTCCGCAGTCGCCGGCTCCGCTGCCGTCTTCGACTCCGCCACAGGTGCCGGATCGTAGACGACCACGGGATCGTAGCCGGCGTCTCGAACCGCGCGCTCGCCCATCACGTCCGCGGCCGTGTAGACGGGTAGCTCCGGCGCGCGCCGGTGAAGCGCTTGCAGTGCTTCTCGCGCCCGTTCGGGCGCACGCGGCTCGGCCCCGCGGCGTCGCGCCTCCTCGAGTTTGCCGTCGGTTCCCTTCAATCCGACCCGACCACCCATCCCCGCGATCGGGTTCACGACGACACCGAGAGACTCCATACCGGAGGTAGGGGGAGCCGTTGCAAAAGCCGTGTGGTGTTTTCGGCGCAGACGAGAGCGAGCGACGAACGCCGGGGTCTCTCCGGCGGAGCGACGTTGAGAACTGCCCCATCGGGATTCTGAAAGATTAAGAGGGATGGGAACACACCGCCGAACATGAACCAACTCGCGTTCGCCGTGCTCGAGGCGGAGACGGAACTGCCGATGGAGATCGCCGGCTGGGGGGTCCTGGCACTGAGTCTGCTCGTGACGATTGGCTGGCTCGCCTACCTGTACCGCTAATCCGTACTGCTGAGGGCGCCGGCCGACGCTCTCGGCCGCTTAGTTCGGGCTCTCGACGCGCTCGCGGAGCCATGCCGCGGCCGCCGCGACCGTCGCTTCGTCGGTCCCCGTGAGGGAGAGTCGAACCGTCCCACCCGGATAGCTGCCGACCGTCACGTCGAACCGTTCTCGGACTTCGGCAATTCGATCGAGGAGTGCGCTCTCCGGTTCGTCGGCGACGACCTCCTCGCGGTACGTCGTGGTCCCCGAAAACTCGGACTCGATCGACTCGAACATCGCCTTCATCTCCGAGGGGACGCCCGGGAGCACGTAGATACCCTCGAGGACGGCCCCGGGTGCGACCCCCGCCTCGTTGTGCAGCGCGCGTGCGCCCTTCGGCAGGTCGGCCGTTCCTTCGGTCAGGTCGGCACGCGAGTAGCCGTCGTCCTCGAGCCAGGCGAGCGCACCCTCGTGTTCCTCGAGCGAGCGGCCGACGGCAGCGGCGACGCCCGTCACGGTGACGTCGTCGTGCGTCGGTCCGAGGCCGCCGGTGACAATTACGGCGTCGTACTCGGCCCGGTACTCGTTGACGACGCGGGCGATGTCGCCGATTCGGTCGGGGATCGTGGTGACGCGTTCGACCGAAACGCCGCGGTCGCTGAGCCGGTCACAGAGCCAGGTGGCGTTGGTGTTTATCGTCCGTCCGGCGAGCAGTTCGTCTCCGACGGTGACGACCGCGACGTTCATGACGCCTCGTTCGGGCCGCGGAGTGAAACGAGTATCGAGGCGTCGGTTCGGCCCCGCGGTCGCCGCTGCGCTGGCGCTCGACGCCATCGTGTCAGTCTTCTACCTTATTCGCCGATCGCCGCTCAAACTTATAAAGCCGGTCCCGAAGCAACCACAAGATTAAATCTTGATAATTCATTACACAGTGAACGATGTCTCATAGTCGGAGGGAACGACCCGAGGCGGACTCGACCACGGTCCTTTCAGCGCTCGGGAACAAATACAGCGCAGAGATTCTCTGTGCTGCAGGCACACCGAAATCAGCACAGGCACTGAGTAACGATATCGAGATCCCGATCGCAACGTGTTACCGTCGGATCGAAGAACTCGTCGACGCGGGGCTGTTGACCTGCGAGGGCCGACAGCTGTCCGAAGAAGGTCGGCGGACGAACATCTATCGGCGGACGCTCGACGAAATCGAAGTCGACTTCTCCGACGAGCGCCCGCAGTTCTCTCGGAAACGACGAACTGAAGCCAAAAACAGGCTTCAGGACCAGCTCAAGGACTGAACGCGTCGCTCGCGAACGGTCGCAGTCGGTGCAGTACGCGGTGGAAGGTGGTGGGGCGGAGTCGAGAACA
The DNA here is from genome assembly GCF_052040145.1 of Natronorubrum amylolyticum. NCBI lineage: Archaea > Methanobacteriati > Methanobacteriota > Halobacteria > Halobacteriales > Natrialbaceae > Natronorubrum > Natronorubrum amylolyticum. Next base: position 387,913 of record NZ_JBPPFW010000001.1, on the reverse strand, counting down.
GTCGGCTGCGCCCCGCTCGCCGTTTCCGATCGCGGTCTCACGGGGATCTCGGTACTTTTTGAGGTGTTCCGATTCCGCTCGCTAGCGAGTGCGGTACGTCGCTCGAGCCTTCCGTGCGCGTTCGTGTACCTGCGGCCCCGTCCGTCCGAGTTCGTGTGACAGCGCACCGAGTGGACCACAGTTAAGTGTTCCTGTGAGAATACTCGGGTATGACTGGACGAGCAACGACGTCCGATCGACGGGACGAGTTCGGTGCCGACGGCGGCGAGGATGCGATCACCGGGACCGAGCGCGTTCTCCACGTCGGCCGGGACCGACCGATCAGAATCAGCACCGGGCACCGGATTCTCCACCACGACGGGAAGTGCTCGCGACCCCACGGTCACAACTACGAGGTCGCCGTCACCGTCGCCGGCGAACTGACCGAAGAGGGGTGGGTCGCCGACAAAGGTGATATTACCGACGTCATCGACGAGTGGGATCACATGTTCCTCCTCGAGGCGGGCGACCCCCTCGTCGACGCCTTCGAGGCAGCCGGCGACGACGACGGGGTGATCGTCCTCGAGCATCCGCCAACGGCGGAGGTGATGAGCGTCATTCTGGAGCGCAAACTCGAGGCCGCGCTGCCCGAGAACGTCACCGAAATCGGCGTTCAGGTCAACGAAACGAGCGAACTCTGCGGCGGGAGCCGGTTCTGAGATGCCGGTCTCGAACTCGGTCGATCGGGAGGAACCGTCGACCGGCGACACCGACACCGACGGCGACGCGGGCGACCGCGAGCCGACGGACGGACTCCCGATCAACGAACTGTTCTACTCCCTGCAAGGCGAGGGAACGCTCGCCGGCGTTCCGTCGGTGTTCGTCCGCACGAGCGGCTGTAACCTCCGTTGTTGGTTCTGTGACTCCTACCACACCTCCTGGGAGCCGACCCACGCCTGGCTGGATCTCGAGGCGATCATCGAGGAGATCGAGTCGTACGAACGGGCCGAACACGTCGTCCTCACGGGCGGCGAGCCCATGATCCACGAGGGCTGTGTCGACCTGCTCGAGGCGCTCGACGAGCGCGGCTATCACACCACCGTCGAGACCAACGGGACGATCTACCGGGACGCGCCGATCGATCTCGCCTCGATCAGCCCGAAACTCGAGAGCAGTACGCCGACGCCCGAACGCGATCCAAAAGGGAAAGGAGAGTGGGCGGAGCGCCACGAGAACGATCGGATCGATCTCGAGGCGCTCACCGACCTCGTCGAGACGTACGACGTTCAGCTCAAGTTCGTCGTCACCGACGACGACGATCTGCCCGAGATTCTCGAGTTGCTCGCGGCCCTGCGAGACGCGGCGGCCGTCCCGATTCGCGACAACGATGTCCTCCTGATGCCCGAAGGCGCGACGCGAGAGCGACTCGAGGAGACCCGCACTCGAGTCGCCCAGTTGGCGATGGACCATGGCTTCCGGTACACGCCGCGACTCCACGTCGACCTCTGGAACGACGCCCCCGAGACGTAATTCGCAATGACTGACACCACCGACGCTACCGCGACCGACGAATCGACCTCGAAACGCGCCGTCGTCCTCCTCTCCGGCGGGATGGACAGCGCCACCGCCGCCTACGAGGCCCGCGACCGCGGCTACGAGATATACGCGCTCCATACCTCATACGGCCAGCGGACGGAGGATCGCGAACTCGAGTGCGCTCGCCGACTTGCCGACGAACTCGACGCTGCCGACTTCCTGCGGATCGAGACCGGCCACCTCGCCGAGATCGGTGCCTCGAGTCTCACCGACGACGAGATGGCCGTCGAAGACGCGGATATGGACAGCGACGAGATCCCCTCGTCGTACGTCCCCTTCCGAAACGCGAACCTGCTCTCGATGGCCGTCTCCTACGCCGAGGCCAACGACTGCGAGGCCGTCTTCATCGGCGCCCACAGCGAGGACTTCGCGGGCTATCCGGACTGCCGGCCCGAGTTCTTCGAGGCCTTCGAACAGGTCGTCGACGTCGGGACGAAACCCGACACCGAGATATCGATCGAGGCCCCGTTCGTCGAGGATTCGAAGACGGATATCGCCGAGCGAGGGGTGACTCTCGAGGTCCCCTACGAACACACCTGGAGCTGTTACCGCGAGAACGAACCCGCCTGTGGGACCTGTGACTCGTGTGCGTTCCGCCTACAGGCGTTTCAGAACGTCGGCGTTCGGGATCCGATCGCGTACGCCGAGCGGCCGTCGTACCTCGAGGAGGCCGGCGAGTAGTAGACCGAGCCGTTGAGCCACAGGTCGCAGTCGACCCCCACCGACATAATTATTGATCAACACGTTCAATCCGATAGCAATGGCCGTCTCCTTTCTCGAGTGGTTCCGCGACGACGACGGGTGGACGACCCCAGACGGTCGCCGCGGGGAACTCGTCGCTCTCGTGATCGCGCTCCCGATATTCTGCTTCGTCGTCTCGCTCGAGACGGGGCTCCCGAACCCTTTCGAGAGCCCCGGCGCCGTGCTCCTCGGGGCCGTCTGTGGCTTTTGCTACGCGGTGTACTGGCGCCGGCGGCTCTGCGCTCTCGTCCCTGAAGGGCTCCGAAACTTCGTGCTGGGATCGCTTCTCAGCGGTGGTCTCGGGCTCTCGCTCCTCGAGGTCGTCGACCTCGCCGCTCCGACGGTGTTGTTCGTTCTGGCGGCGATCGGCGCGATCCTCGCGATCTACTTCGCGTGGCTGCTCTCCCCGATTGAGGAGGGACTCCAGCCACCACGCCGAGGCGCCAGCCCGCCGCAGGCAGTGGAATCGACGCCGTCGAATCGGTGATCGGCGAACCACCGGTAAACTCCCGCCAAGCGCCTCCCACCGCCCTCCACGCGCCCTCCGTACGCCTACCACGCCTCTTCGAGAATCCCCTCGATATCCTCGACGGAGGGATCCAGTCCCGGCGGTACGTTCGCCATAAGCCGGTCGGCAAGCACGTACTCGGCGACCGCGGTGAACTCGTCGGGCCCGGGCCCGTCGACGTCACGTAGCTTCGAGGGGAGGTCGAGTCCGTCTCGAATCTCGGTGACCGCTTCGACGACCGCAGCGCCGTGATCCGCTGCGTTGTCGACGCCCAGCGCGTTCGCGAGCATCCCCTCTCGCGTGTCGACTCCCTCCTGCTCGAAGAGGTACTCGAGGACGTACGGGACGACGACTGCGTGGGCGGCCCCCTGCTGGACGTCGTAGGTGTGAGTCAGACCGTGACCGAAGGCGTGGACGATCGAGAGTACCGACCCACTGGACCGCGAGATGCCGTACTGGACCAGCACGATTCCCTCGAGAATCGTCTCGAACGTATCGATATCGCGGTCACCGTCGCCGAACGCCCGGAGGCCGTCCTCGAGTTTCTCGAGGCCGTGTCTGGCCGTCGCGTCGGTTACCGGCGTCGCGTCGGCCGCGTAGATGGCCTCGATCCCCTTGTCGAACCCGTTCATCGCCGAGCCCGCGAGGATCGAGTCGGGCGTGGTCGCGACCAGTTCCGGATCGTAGACCGCCGCGGCGGGCATCAGCCCCGGCGCCGAGAGCCCGCCGCTGATCTCCTCGTCGACCGGTCCCGAGTCGGGCGAGGCGGTGAGCCCCCCGGCCATCGAGAGGTCGGCCCCGGCAAGCGTCGTGGGAATTGCGACGATCGGAATTAGCCCGTCGTCCGGGATCGGAAGCGTACCGGTTTCGGCGAGCTCCCGACCGGCGGCCGCCGGACCGAGGTCGGTCGCCGCGAGGACGCTGATGGCTTTCGCGACGTCGAGACTGCTTCCGCCGCCGAGGCTCACGAGGACGTCGGCGTCGTGATCTTCGAGTCGATCACGACCCTCGAGGGCCGTCTGCAGACGCTTTTTCGGCGTCGTCTCGTCGAAGATGTGGGCGAGCCGGTCGCCGAGACCCTCCGTGACGGGGTCGATCACGTCGGGCGCGCTCCCGACGGTCGAGCCACAGACGAGCAGGGCACGCTCGAGTCCCAGTATTTCGAGTTCGGTCTCGAGTTCCGCGACGCAACCGGAACCGAACCGAATCGTCGCCGGATCGTACTCGAATCGGACGGTCGAGTCCCGCCGATCGTCGCTCGAGTGAGTCGGTGTCATAGGCGACGGTACGGGCGGATCGGTGTTAAAAGCGAGAACTGCGGCGATCGACGGAGAACTCGCTCGAGCGGACACTGATAGCCCCGATCGACGAGCCGATCACCGCTCCCTGCAGCGGAGCGACCGAGCGCGGCGGCTCGAGAACGCGTCGGTCGCTTCGCAAAAAACGTGTGCTGTCGAATCTCGATCGGCGTGCGATCGTCGACTTCCGATTACTCTGCTGCGACGTCTTCTTCGTCGACGTCGACTGCAGTCGCTTCCTCTTCGGCGACTTCCTCGGGGCGGGCCTCGAGGGTCGTCTTCTGGATCTCGACGCGGCGCAGCGGGTAGATCGTCTTGGCCTCGCCGTAGATCGCCGAGGAGAGGCGACCCTCGACGACGCTGTCGACGAGTTCCTCGAAGTCGCGCTCGGCGGCGGCTTCTTCGATCATCTGGACCATCTGTTCGCGGATGGCCTTCTCCTGGCTCGCGTCGGCCTTCTTGGTCGTGAAGGCGACGGGCTGGATCTGGACGCGGTAGTCGTCCGTCGTGAGGACGGTGACGTAGGCCTCGACCTTCGAGGCGCCGCGGCGAACCAGCGAGCGCAGGTAATCCCGCGTCAGCGAGTGCTCGACGAACTCCGTGTACGCCGAGTCGCTGCCGACGTCGGTGACCTTGAAGGTCAGCTTCGTGTTGTTCTCGCTGGCGTTGTTCGTCAACTCGCCGAGCGTCGTGACGATTGTTCGGTCGTATACTTTCTCCGGTTCGTCAGCGGGGGTCTCGCCGAGTTCCTGGCGGTCGAACTGCTCCGGTGCCAGGATGGTGTACCACCGCTTCTCCTGTTTCGCTCGTGAAACTGATCGTTCACTCATGATGTATCGTGTGTGGTGTTGCTGTCTGCGTCGGACACGGTCCCCGTGTCCTGTGGTCGGTCGCGCTGTTCGGCTCCGGTCTGTCCCGTCCGAGCGACGTCGATTGCGACCTCGAGATTGACCACGTAGTCGTCGACGTTCGAGTGGAGTCCGCCGGTCGTCTCGCGTTCGATTCGCGTGACGACGGCGCCGTTTTCGACTTCGGTCTCCATCTCGTCGGTGTTGTCCGGGCGCAGCGCCCGAGCGACGAGTTCCGGGTCGTCGTGGGTCGTTCGAATAGTCGCGCGTCGGCTCACAGTACCTCCCTCACTGTCGCGATGATCGTCGACTCGTCCACGTCGGCGTCGTATCGGAGATAGCCGCGCCGTCGGCCGCCGTCGTAGGCGACGTCGGGAATCCCGACGTCTTCGAACTCGCGGGCGACGGCCTCGACGGTCGCACCGAGGCGCTCGTCGCCCCGGGTCGCGACCGCGGCCTCGCCGTTTCCGACGGCGAGAACCGACGGCTCCGGCGATCGAAACGCGACGGCCATTCGAGCGACCGCGTCGACTGGCCCATCGTCGATTCCGAGGACGAACAGCCCGTCGTAGCGGCCGGTCGACGCGCTCTCGAGTGCCGCGTGGGCTCGGCGGCCGTAGGCTCGCCAGGCCGCGAGCGCCGGCTCGTGGGCGTCGTGGCCCATCGCGAGCGCCGCGCCCGTTCCCGGCTCCGTTCGCGCCGTCGCCTCGAGGACGTCCGCGTAGCCGCCGACCGTCGCGAACCCGTGGTCGGGCGTCGCGTACGGCCGGAGCGCGCGCTGGATCGTCTCCGCGGCAACTGGGGCCGCGTTGTCGTCGCCGATCACGTCGAGTGCGACGGCCGAGCCGATCGCCCGATGGTCGTCGCCGTCGTACGTCTCGGGGGCCTCGAGGTCGATATCGAGTCCCGCGAGTGCGTCGCGCGTCGCGTCGGTGTCGCCCGACCACGGCGCGTGTAGCCGCGTCGAGTGGGTGAGTCCGTCCACCGGATCCGCGGTCGGAACCGCGAGTCCGGGACGACGGTCGACGAGCCCGCGTTCGCGGGCGGTCTCGAGGACCCACTCGCTCTCGCCGGCACCCGGCTCCACGTCGGCGGCGACGAGGCCGGCGAGTGCGAGGACGGGATCCGGCGTCGCGTCGAGGTCGCGGACGAGGTCGAGCGCCGCGAGCGTGGCCGGTCGATCGGCCGTCTCGAGGCTCGTGATATCCGCGTCGACGGCCCCGACGCCAATCGTGGCGTCGTCGGCCGCCGGCTCTCGATCCCGAACGCGTGCCGTCCGGTCCGCGACGGTCCGTCCAACGCTAACCTGATACGGCGTGTCGCGTTCGCGGAGCGCCCTCGCGAGGAGGCCGCTCGCCGCGAGCGCGTCGCCGTCTGCTCGTGCCACGATGTGGACGAAGCCCGCACTCTCGAGGACGCTCGCGGTGGGGGCGGACGACGGCTCGGCGGAACGACCCTCTGTGGACATTAGTGAGGCGAGGTTACTCCTCGAGGAGGTCCTTCGCGACCTCGTAGGAGTACGTGAAGTCCGGCTCGAGCTCGTTCCCTCGGTAGTAGGTGACGAGACGGCGGACCTTCGACTCCGTGTTCTGCAGCGCGCGTTTGTTCTGGTAGTCCTGCTGGTTCTCCTGGATGTGCTCGCGCAGGCGAATCGCGCGTTCCATCAGGTTCTCGAGATCCTCGGGGAGGTCCGACTTGGCGTCGTTCTCCTCGAGAATCGCGGTGAGCTTCTTCCCGGTCGCCAGCTTGACGTCCGGGATGGGCGTGCCCGTGACACCCTCGTCACGCAGCTTCATCCCGATCTGGCTGGGATCGTAGCCCTGCTCTGCCAGTTCGACGACGCGGTCTTCGATCTTGTCCGCGTCGACGTCGCTCCACTCCGGCGGTTCGTCTGCCGCTGGCTTGTCCGATCCGGACGAGCCTCGGCGGCGGGTATGCATTCGTGCCATTGGTGAGGATAGGAACCGCACTGACCGCTCGATTGTGCGATAGTCGGTCATCCGACTACCGTTGCACTTCCGCAATCCCAAGCCGTCCGAAAGAGTGGACGGCACAGTCAGATTTGCGGCCGTGCGCTTCCCACCGGGGCTTTCGCTCGGACGGACTAAAGGGTTTCTAGACCGGGACCGACTCGGAAGTCGTGGCTCTGGTGGGTTTGGGCTGAAGAAATGGTGGCCTGTCTCGCGTGTGGCTACAGCAACGCCCTGATCTGGCGGGTGGTGAGCCGACAGCCACAGGGCTGTGCGTTGTGGGTGTGCGGACCCATTGTGGTAACCCACGCGAGTTGACTGTCACAACTGGGACACCGACCCAACACTGACTGGTGAGGCTCTTCCTCACTCATGCTGGCGTCCCAGCGTTGGCTGTGAGGATGTACTCCGAGTGCGATACGGCTGACTTGCGGGACGTTTATATCGTCGTGGTCGGAACGTAATCATGGCTTCGAGCTAGCGCTTGGAAGCCACGTCTCGGGTGTTCCAGCACCCGGGGCATTTCGGCGCAGGCCCCCTGCGGCGGATTGGAGTCGTAGCTTCCATACACGTCTTGTCTGGATATTAACTTATAACTACTGGAATGTGGGTTCGCGGGGACTGTGCGTGTTAGGCTCAGGGGTGGCTCGAGCATTTCGAGGGGTTTATCTATTCCCGTGGGAAAAGATGGAATGCGAACGAGGGCTCGTAGATCAGAGGTAGATCACTCCCTTGGCATGGGAGAGGCCCCGGGTTCAAATCCCGGCGAGTCCACTTCTTCACGTCGCTTCGCTCGTTCAGTCGTAGACTCGCCGAACATCGCAAACCCTCCGGGTTTGCTCAATCCCGGTGAGCCCACTCGGAAATTTGCGTTTCAGTCCTTCTAACGCCTGGATTTCGTTCCCTGAGGGGATTCTGACGGCTAACAATACGACAGTGCTGATAGCTGCTTGCAGCGAGCGTCAGACCTTTTGGCTGGCGATTCCTCTTGCCGTGTGTGGGGGACAGTCCCCACGGAAGTTCTGAGATTTATTCCGGATCACCAGAGCTACCTTCTGGGCGGCGTTGCACCGACGCCCGGTCTCACATACCAACAAGAGTTATCTTCAGCCAACTTGGTAGCTCCTTACCTGCGTGTTACACCCATTGTGCATAAATGAATCAGAAGCCTGTTACAATCTGGAGAATTCTTTTGTGGGTATAGGATGAAGAATAGGTACCTCCATACTGTATTGGGGACTAACGAGGCAGTCGAGTACCTGGATGACTATCTGGGATGATCGAATTCTCGAGATTATCCGTGAGAAAGGACCAAAGCCAGTTGGGAAACTTACTGAACGAGACGAAATCAGAATTTGTCAATCATCGGTCTCACGACGATGTAACAAACTCGCTGAGAATGGCCTTTTGGCCCCTCTCGGGAATGGCGTCTACACAATTACTGATCGAGGAAAAGCGTACCTCGATGAAGAGTACGATGCCGAAAACGAGGTCTTTCTCAACGGTAACAGTTCGAGAAATGGTCCGAATGCGAGTCAGACTTCCGAATCGTGACGGACCGAAAGCCTGCTCGATGGATGTGTACGCTTGATGAACGAATCCTTGAGCATCTATCTGAAGATTCGTGGTCTACGCCACGACATATGTCTCAAACTGTCAAACTCACCGCTTCGCGCGGACGAGTTGAAGAACGTTGTCAGATGCTTACCCAGGTTGGACTGGCTGCTCTAATCTCTGAAGATCGCAACATGTACGAGATCACTTGTGAGGGAGTAGAGTACCTCAACGGCGATCTTGATGTCGAGAATCGGCCAACCCGTCACCTCAAACACTTCGTGGTTGATCTTAGTGTCTTCTTCTGAGGCATATATCAGAGGTCACAGCAGTGGTAGTATAGTACTCAGGAAGATAGCCAAACCTTTCACCTGAAAATAACTTTGGCAATAACTTTTATGTTAGCCTGATATCTTGAGGTAAGCAACAAGATGGCGACTCATAAACTCATTCCTTACTGGATTCATTTGACAAAAAAGTACCACCCAGAGGATGCAATTCAGCTAGACAATTTAATGGGCGAAGGGACTGATTTTTCGGTAAACAATTTGATAAATGTGGTTGATGGTTTTTGCTCAAATTATAAGTCGGGGTACGAAAATTTGCCTAAGATGGAGAAAACATTTAGTATAAAAAAAAGGAAACCAGATGATAATGTTATAGAGGGAATTATTCGAACGGGTAGATATGGTACAGGAGCAGACCACAGGAACGTTAACGATGATTCCCTAGAGGAGGGAGCTAGAGGAGCGGACGACGCTGTTGTACTGCCCTATTATTTTCTCTTAGTATTGCCATCAGACAATAAGAAGCAGGCATTACTGATCCTCGAGAAAATTGGCAATTTAGGCACAAAGATGCCCCTTGAGGAGGTTTTCAATGACTGGGTCGGTAAGAGGGGAAATTGCTTAGTTCATTACGATCCAGTGGTCACAGAAGACCTTTATGAAAAGGTAGAAAATGCAGATAGAATCCTTTCCCTGGAGTTGACCAAAACACGCTCAGCGCAGGCACTCCATGATCAGCTTGGCTCACCGTTCAAGAGCTATGGTCAAGCTGATGAAAAACTGGTCTTCGATAGTTCAACAGCCGGTTCGAATATACCCGTGAATATTGACGAAATGAAAGATCTGTTTTTCAATTCGGAACGCTCAGCGGTTACAATTCGAGATCAGGAATTTGCAGATGGGAAACTGAGAATTGAGGATGGTGGTTCACAAAGAACTTTATCACTCTTTCAGGAAGAAGTCAATATGAACCAGATTTTAGACTTCGAAAAAGACAACATAGATAAGGATGATCAAGGCCATCCTGACCCATCTGATCTATCACGTATTGCAAGAGAGTTTGCTAATGACATCTTGGAGGACCACAATGAAGATGAAATATCGGATAGTCCATTATTCTAATGGGACTATTTAGTATTCTACCGATAGTTCGAGAGCACTATAAGTCATTAGTCAGTGACTCATCTAAAAAACGCACAATATTTATTTTTGGGATTATACCGATAGCAATATCACTGACACTTATATTGCGCGGAATGAATCTCACGAATAGTTTAGCAGAGGTTCTGATTCCAGCGATATCAGTGCTAATTGGATTCTCAATCAATGCGATGCTATTGCTTATCGGACGGGTGAGTGATGAAACTACAGATAGAGAAGAAAAACTCATTAAGAACACACGAAATCATACGATGTATGCTGTTATTATTGGCCTGGCCACTTTGGTGTTGGTGGTTGGTTTCTTAGTGACTTCTGGAGAAACACTGATTCCAATTGATTTACCATTTAGGACGTTCACTTCTTTCATACTCTACTCTTTGATCGGCCATTATATAATCTCTCTATATTTATTGCCAGCAAGGTTCTATGCTATTGCAGAAAATGTCGAGATAGACTGATGGATCTCAAACTATGCGTTTCTAAGACATTAAGTATCAGTAGTATATAGAATAGTAGCATGGACTCAGGAGTAATTGGCTTGGTTGATGGGCATTTCGAAGAGCCAGAGTCGTTCATAAGAAGTAGGGAAGATGGAAAATTCGAATTAAATAGAGCCCTTGACATTCGAAAACCCCTTAGAGGTCCAGATGGTACAACGGCTTACCAAGGGTACGCTGCTATCCAGAGAGTAGAAGAGGTCGATTCATTTGAGTTTTCTAATGAAGAGATCATATCCACAGAAGAGCGCTCAAAAAACACCTACTATACGGAGTTTGTAGTCGTTCCCGATTCATTTGCTATTATCAGTAGTGGTTCTGGCGAGTTCTTCTTCGATCTCTTAAATGAACAGACGGGTGCTACTATTGAACGTGCAAATTTCGATCTTTATTCCTTCTTGAACGAGCATACTGACGCCAATCAGTGGCAGGCTGGTTTTTATGGAAATGAAGGACAGGCTAAAAAAGGGACCGTGTACGGAGAGAACGTTCTTGACGATGGTGATGTCGGTGAAGTATTGGCGCACTCAAAACTCAACCAGCTAGGTTTGGAATATGACTATGAAGACTTTACAACCAAAATGACTGTAACTGAAAGTGGATATCTTGACTTGTATCAACCCTCTAACCTTGAGACAGAGCAATTTCTACAATATATATCTGATGAGATCCTACACCATTCGTCTGAATTTTAATCGCGGTTAAATTCGTCTAAGGTCCGGCTCAATTCCTTCATTTCAACTCGGTATCCTCCTGAATTGGTCTCTTCGTAGTATATTACCGGTACATCTGTCTCGTTGTACATTGCTGGCCCCTCGTCATGTTTTGCTGACCGCAAAGCGATCGGTTGTTCCCCTAAATACCCACTGATTCCCTCGGCCATTTCTTCTGGGTTGGCAAGTCTCGAACCAACTTGCAACTCATTACCAAGTTTTGGAATAATCACCTCTCGTGCGTCGAAACCCATGTATGATTTGTAGAGAATGAGGTCCTCAACCCACTGTTCAACCATCCCATATGTAATTAGGTCGACCGCTTCGCGCATGTTCTCGACCATATCGTGAGTTTTCTTCGCCGCACGCTGAACCTTTACCTCGCCATTATATCGCTCGTCATAATAGTCAACCCAATCCTCAAAGGTCCCGTCAGGGTATTCCGCTTCAAATTCTTTGAGAATTTCGTCAAGTGACCCAACAGACCCACGACTTGTTGCCTGTGCTGTATGGCAAGCGAGGTTCATAATTTTCGTCGTGTATCTTGGATACTCGAGTTCTTGTCCGACTGCGATCCGTCGCCGCTCGTCCTTTGAGATTTGAAGGTCATTAGCCATAGATGAAAATAATGTCATAAGATTATAGTTCTATGGTAAGAGAGTTTCCAGCTCGCACTACAGCTAGTATCATTACATATTTGCTGCTCCCGTTATCGTCATCTCTCGAGAGAATTGTTTTGTATCATCGCCTTCTATTCCCTTTAGATAGCTAACCTTCCCACGTTCTCGTTGAATCGCTTCGGGTGAGAACTCACCGAGATAGTGACGTCGGAACGTTTCCCAGTCCTCCCAGCCGCCCCAGTCCATCACAACTGACGGGAGTACACCTTGCTCAAGCAAATTCGTCCCCCACGTTCGCCGTAGATCGTGGACATCGAGAAACGACCAACCTCGATCTCCAGTTTTGGCCTGGAGCCGTTCGGCAGCCCGACGCACCCAGCGATACACCGTCTTGTCGGCGACATCGACGATTGACTCTCCTGGTTCGATCCCGGCCGCGTCGGTGTGCGCGTCAATGTAAGTCACTAGCCGATCAGAAACCGGCGGCTCGCGATAATGCTCTTGTTTCGCAACGTCCTCCCATACGCGCAGATGCGTCCCGGTCGGCGTGTCGACGATGTCAGCGGGCGTTATCTGGACGATTTCGCAGCGGCGTAGTCCACATCGTCCAGCAAGTAAGAAAGCGATCGTTTGCTTGGTGTTCTTCGCTTGGTCGATAACGGACTCGAGTTCATCGTTGCCCAACCATACTCGCTTGCCCTCGCGATGAGGGTACGGCTTGAGTCTCATTTGGTGTCCTCGATTCACAGTTTTGTCCCTACAGAACATGAAGGACCAGGATATCAGTACGGAAACTACGCCGAATTTCGCTCAAGATGCCCTCGAATCAGGGCTTCGCGGACATCCTTGCGCCCTAAAGACCGGGTTCGCGGACAGCAGTCAGAGAAATATCTAACCACAAAATAATTGCCTTTATTCAACCATCACGGTGGCGAGGCGGACTGCCATTTCGTTGGCGATTTTAACATACAGCCATCATACCGATTGGTCTTGTTCGAGCCCGATGGTTCTATTTCTATATCAAATACGATATCGCTCTGGAAGATTTTGAGGAGTTCTGGTTCATGATTGGTGCTATTGATATTCCCGTGGTTTCCGACAGCAGTTATCTCAATGTCACTTGAAAAAGACAGTTCTTTGCTTTCTTCAACGATCACTCTAATCTGATCACCGTTTCGCGTCGAGTACCGATTCATGTCTTAATCTTCCAGAAGAGTAGTAATAAGAGTTGGACGTGATTCTATACCGATTCCGAATCCTACCGTTAGTCAATGTCCTCGAGGACAGGCTTCTCGGACATACCTAACTAGCCCATCCAGTTCGCAGATGAAACAGGAGAGGTCTTAACTCGATTCTGCTGAGTCTTCTTTCGGCTCTTCAAGAGGAAGATGACGCTTGTGTACAACTGCAAGCTTGGCGTCGCTATCCTGAGCGGTCTGTATTCGGCTAAGGATTTTGCGTGCTGTATCAAGTTCATCTGGCTCTTTGAATTCATCACCTTCCGACTCTGCTCGTGTTTCGCAGTAATTGATATAGAGATCGAAATGATAGCCAATACCAGTAGTGGTCCAGACAGCATCTTTCGGACCAGTGAGATGCTCTTGCCACGATTCGAGAATCTCGCTGACTTCACTGCGGCGCTCTTCAGGAGATGGCAAGTCTTCACCGATATCACCAATTGTGTCTTCGACAATCTCTTCGAAGTCTTCCCGACTCAACAGCGACGCATTCTCCCAACCGTCTGGCGTTTTACTTTCTATCTCCAAGAGATGTGTGAGGTCATTGAGTTCCTGACGGGTAACAACGATTGGGTACCCAGGTCCGTATGTATGGAGCGGGAAGCGTTCTTCACGCTGTGGCTGTACATCTTCAACAGTATTACCCGTTGATAAGAGGAGATCTCGAATCCAACCCATTACACTGGGTGATGTATGCGAATTACATCAATCTTCCGTAGTAATCAGTTATCAATACTATACTAGAAAGCCACTTATTGATCTACTGAACGGCCCTCTCTCTATATTTGCCATATTTCGGCTTCCGCAAGGCGTGTCAGTACTGCGAACGCCGCTACGACGGCTGTTCGATTACGTATCTTTATTTATTCTGTGGTTGAACATTGTCCTATGGGTAGACGAGATGGTTACCAGCCCAATTTTGAAGCTGAAGAACTCCCTGTCTGGTATATTAATACCGAAGGAACGATCGCATACCACCTATACCCAGATTGTGGACATACGAAAGAGCATTCTGACCGTGAACTCTCTCAAAGATCGATTCCATTCCAATCCGAGGATGTCGATTCTTTAGAAGAATGGAAAAAGAAGGTGGAGGGTGGCCGTCATATGTGTAGTCACTGTTTGAGCAGGTTTGAAGATGACTGGTTCAAACAGGTTATTTAACAATGGATCTAGTTTACTCCTGAAAACTACGAATCGTGTTGGACTTGTGTCTGCGGATAGTCGCTCGGTTCGATCACTGCTACCTCCCACGTTCCCGTATCCGTCTGGGTCACTCGAACAGGCTGATATTTTACGTTCCCATTCTCATCAACCAATCCAAGCGCCCGAAGTTCGCTTTTCGGGAGCACGACTCCGCCCGACGTACGACCAACTTGTGTCAACTGATGGATCGGCATTGCTACGTTTTTAACTAGCGCTGAATCTGTTTAAACATTGGTCTCGCCAGTACGAGACTATGATATTCCAGACTGCTATATACTTTCTCGAGTCCCTCCTGATATGGGTTCTACTGACCCGCCACCTGACAACAGCAAAGCTATCGACGAGGTGTATCACGACCGGAATTTGCTCGCGATTGCGTTCGCGAGAGCAATCTGTCTCACCTGGGGATCGGACACCGCAGGCTGGTACTGGCACAAGGACTGGCCGGTAATCTGGGTTGACACGCCAGCGGGACAGAAGTCCTGGCACGTTACGCCCGATCTCGAGAATGTCCTCGAGCGGTCGTCACTCCAGCAGATCGACCCAGCAGGAGGCTACGACGGCCACGACCGGACCCTGAAGAACTGCCGATTCGCCCGCTCCATCACTGGTTCCTACTGATGGCGGAGCGTATCGAGTTCGGGTCGAAAGCCGCAGCCGATAGCTTCCGCGAGGAACACGTGGCACACCTCTGCAGCGACGACGACCGCCGACTCAAGACGGTCGCGATTGTGACAGACTACCTGTGGCTAATAAAAATATGTCCTCGAGGACGGGGTTCGCGGACAGGGTCAATCGTCCCGAAGATTCGTGACCTGCATTTTGTCTTCGAGCACGCCGGTCTGAAAATCAGAGTCAGCGACGACGAGTTGGTCACCGGTTGTGCGTGCTGTTGCAGCGATCATGAGATCACGGGCAGCCATCCGTTCACCGTCGACAAGCAGTTCGTCTTGGAGTCGCGCGGCTTCGAGTGCGATTTGCTCATTGAACTCGAGTGCGCGAACGCCGCCAAAACGCTGTCGTTCCGTTCGTACGTCCGTCGCACCACGACCGAGTGTGCCGTCGAGAACCTCGTAGACACAGATTGACGAGGTAAGATATGGTGTGCCTCGAGATTCGACGTCGGTAACGGTCTCGTCAACACCCTCGAGCATGTCGTTGACATCCTCCTCCGCGTTCACGCGGAGGAATCCCGACCGCGTTTGGGATATTAGGGTTTGCAGTCTACCACTTGTGCCTGCGGTTGGAATCCGCTGGACAAGTCATGAAGGTAGACTCCGGGCTGTGCCAACCAGCCGGTACTCCTATCCTCACCCAAACTGGGTGCAGACTCGGAGTTACTTCGGTTCAACTCGAGACGAATGTTCTCCGCCCCGTTCACATCAGCGTTGAACGCCGCGTCACACTCTTCACACACGTACAGTCCGCGTTCGACACGCTGACTGTCGTCTTCTCTACCGCACACACAACACGTCTTGCTCGTGTCTCGCTCGGACACTTCTACGACTTCGATACCCTCAACCTTCGCCTTGTAGGTGAGAATCGACGTGAAGCGGTCGAACGCCCACCCGTGCAAGTCGAGGTTCCCGTGGCGACCCCAGTTCTTCGACTCGCCATTTTCGTCCTCTCTGATACCAGCGAGTTTCCCGATATTGATGCGACAGACGCCTTTCTCGACGCATCGTTCGACGATGTGTTTCGCTAAGGAGTGGAAGAAGTGCGTGCGGCGCTCCGACCACTTGTGATGGAGTCGCGTGGCCCGTTCACCACTGCTGTCGTCACAGTTAGCGATTTCTTTCGGGAAGTAGTACCCGTCCTGTTTCAGGCGATTGCCGGGGTACAGGTCGGCTTCCTCGGTACTGTACGCGACGGCGGCGAAGTTACAGATTCCGAGGTCGATGCCTGCCGTCTCATTGCCGGGTGCAGTAGGCGTTTCAACTTCGTCTTTGCAGACGAGGTGCAATTCCCATCGACCCTTCGCTCTGTCGTAGACAGCACGAACCTGTTGCAGGTTTTCGACCGTCACACCGGGACGTGTTTCGTATTCGACAAGGATGTATTCCCATGCTTTTGGGTGTTCCTTGTGATTCGCTCCCTTCGAAAGGCGGACGCGGTTGTTCTTGGTATCGTGTCGAATGCCGTTCTGTTTCCACGTTACCGTGCTACGCGGGTGTTCTTCGTGGACACGACGGCCCTGTTGGTCGTAGTAGTTTTTCTTGCGGTAGCCGGGTGGATTCGCTCGGCTGTCTGACTTCCTCTTGCCGTACCACGAGTTGAAGGCTTCAGCGAGTTCCTCCAGAACGCGCTGACTGGACTGTGAGTGTAGTCCCTTGTATTTGGTGTGAGTCTTCAACTCATCTTTGAGGTCGCCGTGGTCGGGAATCTCCCCCGTGTCCTCCCAGACTTCTCGGGAGTGGTAGTTCGCAACGTTCCACAATTTGCTGGCACTCCACCCGTGACGGTCAAGCGAGTCCTCTACCTGTGCGTGGTTGAGGATGTTCGCTCGGTGAGTTCGGTGGAGTTCCAGCATCGTGAAACGCCTGTATAATCACTTATACTCGCGTTTATTGTAAAAATTCGGATTGAGATCGGAGGAATATCCCGCGATGCTGTTCTTGGTAGTTGGCGTCATCAAGTGACGGCGCGTATCCACAGCGTGAACGCCGTGGTATTGCGCCTGCTCCGCATATAATAACCGATGAGTCGAGAAACGTCATCGCTCGAAACTTTCACGTGATCGACCGATAGCGTCACGAGCCCGTGCAGCGGTGTCGGAATCCCACGACCCGATTGCAATTGGCTCTTCGTCGTCCGCTAATCGCTCGAGCAACTCGTCGAAACTCTCGTCGTCCTGCTTGAGACGATCGAGTTTTGCTTTCGTCTCTTCGGAGACACGGATTGACGTGCCCATATGTATGCAGAGTGTATGCAGAATCTAAGCCTTTTCGACGAATTCTCCCGCTACGATGTGAATACGAGGCGGCTGTCTCACAGCACTACTCGCCAGCCAACTCGTCGTAGATAGTACGGTGACGATCCAGATCTCGTTTCACGATGAACCGAAGCATATGCTCGCGAATCTCATCGGCCGTCACGTCCTCGAGTCTGGTGGTGTCTGACCTACTTCTCACAGGTTGCGCCTTTATTTTCAGGCGTCGTTCGGATCGAAAGCCGTAGTCGATAGCTTCCGCGAGGAACGCGAGACACACCTGTGCAGCGACGACGACCGCCGACTCAAGACGGTCGCGATCTCCTCGAGCGCTCCCGACTGGGTGCTCGAGGATACCACCATCGAGGCAGCAGCAGGACGGGACGAACGCGGGAGTCGCAGTGGCCAAGCAAAACTGACTGACCACGAGAGAGCGTCAATCGACTTCTCTCGCACGTCAGTCCCCCACGTCAGCTATGTGAAGGTTTGCCCCCCATCACTGCTCATCGCGACTACTCTTGTTCTCGAGCCCGCTCAGCCGCTTCTCTCGCAGCCTCGATCTTTTCCTCCAACTTCTTCAGCACAGTGTATTTGAACTCGTCGGGCATCTGTCCGTAGCTGATATCCATGGTCACCATCGCGTCACAGTCGTCGACGATCTCGGGTGCCCAGCTCCCCTGTGCGAGTTTCGACGTCTCGGTGACGATCGCCTCGCCGTCTTCGACGTCGATGAACGCCGTGACGGTGTTCCAGATGTTGGGATTGGTCGTCGTCGCCTCGTCGAACAGCCCCTCGAGTCGCGACTCCTTGATCGGTTCGTCGGCCACTTCCTCGCGCAGGTCCTCGAGCGCGTCGGCTAAGGACTCGTACTCCGCGGCGGGACGCTCGGAATCGTCGAGGATCATCGGGACCACCTCGAGTCGGTGTTGAGACGCATGTTGGGAGCACGTAGGGACCGAACCACTAAGTCTCCCGTCCTTCGTCGGCCCAGGTCACTCGGCGACTGCGAACCCGAGATCACAGTATCGATGTACAGTGGCTGAAGCGGTCGCGTCGCTGTCGCTCGAGAGACGACCGGACGGAGAGCCGGTATCGAGATCGATACTCGAGTCGACGCTACTCGGCACTCGCTCCGGAGCCTGTTTCCCCTCCCTCGTCGTCGACCGCGACGAACGTACTCGCGCCACACGAACAGTCTTGCTGTCCGATGAGTCGAATGGTCCCATCGGGCCACTCTCGTGCGGCGTAAACCGAACCACAGTCCTCACACGCGGCGAGAACCCGCGTGACGTCGTCTTTGTGCGCCATCCCCACGATATGAAGAGGTGAATCGCTGGAATGAAACTTTCTACTCGAAAAACCGTCAGGTGAAAAAGAGAAATCCTTACCAGGACTGTTGTCTAATCCGATATGTTCGATACCACCACTGGAAGTTCGAAGACGCCGAATCAAATAGTATACTTGTCAGTACAACATCTTTGCCACGTTTGGGTTATAATCAGCGATCGGTGAAAATACTGGCTTCCATCGAAAAACGGTCGGCTGTCTCAGTATCCGTTCGAAGACGTATCGCAGTACACGACGTTCGTTAGCGGGGTCACGATACGCTCCCTGATATAATGTTTCGAGCCACCGGATCGGTCAATATCGCCGTACTCGAGCGAACGATCCGTTTCTGTTAGATTTAGTGACATCCTATTTAATAGCGGTCCCCTCGACGCCCAATCCGTAGCGATGATCGACCAGTTTGGGGGTCGTGTGCGGGCGGTGCACCGGGATTCGGGGAGTGTAACCTATCACACCGGCACACGACGGGGACAGCGGTGGCGAGAAATACGGGTCGAGACCGCCACCGATTCGTTCGGATTCGGAGATGTGCGCTCGACGTACGGTCCCGGTCGCGGCCGACACGGGAGCCGACCGACGCAGACGTGGGATCGTGCGGGGAGCGTAGCCGGACCGACGAACGCGACGCGAACGCAGATCCAGACCAACCGATGATCAACTACGATTCGAAGCGAGACAGACCGACGGACTCACAGCCGGATGCGATTATCGTCGACGTCGTCGAGGCGTTGGCCGAAGCCGACCGACTCGAGCTAGAGGAGGTCGAGTACACCCTCTACGAGTACATCAATCCGATGGTCCTGACGGAGTTAGCCAACCACGATACCGGCACGTGGACGTTCCGGTTCGAGATCGCCGACCACGAGGTGACGGTGACGAGCGATGGCCGGCTGTTCGTCGACGGCATCCTCTGTCGGGATGACCTGCTATTAGAACGGTCGTCGACCTGCGCCTACAGGTAACGCGGAAATCGAACCCATACCACGACCGAGAGTCTCGATTCGATGCCCGATGAGGACACCGAACGTTGGCCGTGAGTCTCAACTGCGTAACTGCGGGCGTTCGTTGTCGATCGGAACGCACTGATACCGTTTACGTCCTTGACACCGTTCGGCACGCGTCTCGATCACCGGCAGACGTTCTGGGACTCACGGCCAACGTTCGGTGTGACGAGAGCACCCACAAAGCACGTGCTAACGTTTGTCTCGAGCGTCCGTCGCAAAGGGCCGGCGCTTCCGGCGTATTCGCTACGGAGTGACCGCCGTCGCGAGGAGAACCGCCGCGAGGGCGCCCGCGGTGGACGCTATTCTATTCCGCCTCGATTGCTCCCCGTCTCGCTCACAGCAGCAGCGAGATGATCGCGAGCACGAGGAAGATCAGTACGAGCCACTTTGCGATGGACATGGACATGCCTGCGACGCCGCCCGCGCCGAGTGCGCCGGCGATGATCGCGATCACGAAGAACAACAGTGCGAGTTCTAACATACCTCTACGTAGGTCAGTTCGATGGAAATGAATTCGGCCTGAATACGCCATAGATGCGTTCCCGTATCGGTGATATCGTCGCGTCAGTCGACGTCGAGACGGTCCGTATCTCGGTTTTCGAACTTGTTCCGTCTCGCTCGCGCTGAAGCAGCGTTCATCCCGACAGTGAACACTGGCTAGTCCAGCATAACCCGTGGTTCGGACGAGAACGGGATCAAAAATAGAAGCGATCGCCACCAGGGTATAACCGATAGACAGTCGCCGCCATCCCGTCGAAACGCCGGTCGGAACTCCGTCGACGGTGGCCGCTACTCGTTGAGATGCGAGCGATAGCCTTTCGGTTCGAACCCTCGCCGACAGATGACGCGCTTGCGGCCGACGGTGATCGCGCTGACCTGGCCGTCGTCTTCCATGCTGCTGATGACTTCCTCGAGGTGCTCGTCCGACCAGCCGGTCTCGTTGCGAACCGTCGACCGATCGACGCGACCGCCGCGCTTGACGAGCAGTCTGAGAATCTTGTCCTCGTCGGGGAGGTCCCGTTCGTCGACGCCGTACTCGATCTCCTCGGCGTAACTCAGTGTTTCGTCGTCCGTCTCGTCCGATTCGTCTGTCGTCGCGTCGCCGTTCGCCGTCTCGTCGGTCGCATCGGTCGACCAGAGCGACGAGAGGCGGGTCCAGAGTGTATTGAATACCATTGTCGATCACCCGTTTCGGTACCGAACGCCGCTCCAACGCGCATCGTTAGTGTATTGTTGTTTCATTTGTTACCTATCCCTGTCGCTGCTCGTTACGGTATGACTATCGTAATACCGCCGTCGCCGAATAGCGACGGCCTTGCGACCCGCAAGTCGGTTATCACTTCAACGACTCGACACACTTGGTGTGTGTGCACAGTGCTCATAGGCGATCACGCACCCGACGAACGATCTCGTCGACGTCGTACGTCTCCTCGTGCTTCTCGAAAACGAGTTCGTCGTCGACACGGACGGCGAAGACCCCGTTCGCGCCCGTCGCAAGCGTCACCGCCTCGAGTTGCTCGCCGAAAGTCGACAGAAGCGCATGCTGGAGGTTCTCGGCTCGTCCGAGGAACCCACAGGGGACGCAGTATTCGATCTCGACGCTCGTCATAGGAGACGATTCACCATCCCGATACAAATCAGTTCGGTAGCCAGTGCATTCTCGCCGCTGGCGTATCAGTCCCGATTGTGACTATGATCCAATAAATTATTACTCCGGTAGGTTTCCGGTCTCGAGATAGGCCTCCGCGAGCGCGCTGAGCGCCTCGTGGTGGTTCGTCGAGTGCGGCGCGGTGAGCGGTGAGACGCTGATTCGTCCCTCGACGACGGCTCGCCGGTCCGTTCCGTCGGGGTCGGGAAGCGTCTCGGGATCCATCCGCTCCCAGATGCGGTCTCGCATGTGGACGCGCGTGCCGTCGCGTTCGGCGTCCATTTCGTAGCGTTTCGAGGGCTTGGTGATCTCGATCGGTGCAGGATCGCCGTTGGCGACCGGGACGTTCACGTTGAGGTAGGCGGCGTGGTCGAAGACGCCGGCCTCGAGTGCGTTGTCGACCAGGTACGACGTCACGCGGGTCGCTTCGGCGTACTCCTCGGGACCGAGCTCGATCTCGGACAGCGGCGTGTCCGAGACTGGGACGTACATCGACGTCGCGATGGCGGGGACGTCGAAGAACGCGGCCTCGACTGCGGCGCTGATCGTCCCCGAACGACCGAGGACGTACTCGCCCAGATTCGCGCCCTTGTTACAGCCCGCGACGACGATATCCGGATCAGGACCGAGTTCGGCCAGCCCGGCGACGACGCAGTCGGCGGGGGTGCCGTAGACGGCGTATCCGAGGTCGCGCTCTTCGACGTCGACTTCGTGTGACATCGAGCGGCCGCAGGCGCTCTGGTCAGTTGCCGGAGCGACGACGGTCACGTTGGCGTGTTCGGCGAGGGCGTCGTGTAGCGCCCTGATACCGGTACTCTGGATCCCGTCGTCGTTGGTCAACAGGATCTCGAGGGGATCGCTCATAGCTGTCGGGTCGGAGGCCGGCGCGAAAAGCCCACCGCTTCGGCGGATCGGGAGCGCACTACTCGTCGAGTCGAGGTGATTCGTGGACCAAAAAGCGGTGCGAACCGACCTCAGCCGATGCGATCCACGATCGTCTCCTCGTCGACGACCAGGTTGTACGCCCCTTCGTCGTCGTTCCAGAGCGCGAGGATCTGTTCGAACGAGCAGATCTCGCCGTAGTCGGCCTCGAGTAACGGCCGATTGAGCGAGGTTTCACCGGTGAGGACGGCGTAGTGGTCGATCGACTCGCTCCCGTCGCTGATCTTGAACAGCGGATTCGAACGGCCCGAATCGTTACCGTATCCGCCGTCGCCGTCACTGCCGCCGCTCAGCGAGCGACTGAGTTTCGCCGCGACGAGATCGATCCGATTCGTCACATGTCGGTCCATGTCGGTCATGCGCGCCCAGTCGCTGGCCTCGAGCGAGACGTTCATCCGTCGCTGCCCGTCGAGGCGCAACAGCGAGTAGGAGAACTGGACGTCGACGTTGACGAACTCGCCCGGTGCGTGCTCCTCGTCGTGTTCGGGCGTCGCCTCGTCGAACTTTCGCTGGAAGGAGGGGACCTCGAGATCGGGTCTGGCGTCGAACGACCAGCCGCGGTCCGTCGGCCGCGCGCCCGACCAGAGCCGAACGGTGGGGCCGTAGACGGTGACCCGTCCGTGCCGGCCGGCGTCGTCGCGATCCGCTGTGTCGTCGCTCCCGTCGATGTTGTCGCCGTCGTCGACATCCCCATCGGACTCGCTCCCGCCGACCCCCATCTCTTCGGGCGTCCACAGGCGCTCGTCCTCGAGTTCCCGCTCGATCTCGCGTAACTGGATGCTCGTGTTCTTGTCCGCGGGGGACATCGCGAGCAGCGTCCCGTCGGGGGCGAGCAACTCGAGTGCAGAGCGCGCGACGGCGACGGGCTCTTCGAGTTCGCTCAGCACGTTCGCGGCGATCACGAGGTCGAACCCGTCGTCGGGCGCCGTCGGATCGAAGCCGCTGGCGGTTCCGTCGGCACTGCTCGCGTTGTCGTCTAGGCCGTCGTCGGCACCGCCGGTTTCGCCGTCGGCGCCGTTCGCGATGACGTTCGGATCGAACGCTTCCACCGTCGTCCGGTGAATCGTCGAGTGAACGTTCCGCCCGGTCTCTTCGAGCAGTTCCTCGAGGACGTCCGCGGCTGCGCTGGGCTCGATCGCGTGGTACTCGACCAAGGCGTCGTCGGGGAGGTAGTCACACAGCCCCAGTGCGGGGCCGCCGACGCCCGCGCCGATGTCGAGCACGCGGAGATTGCGACCCAACAGCCCGCTTTCGGCGAGATCGTCGAGCGCGTACTGCACCGCGGCGTAGTAGCCCGGCAAGTGGTAGATCGCGTAGCCCGCCGCGACGTCGTCGTCGTACTCGACGTGCTGGCGCTCGAGGTAGCGGGCTTTGAACCGTCGAACCGTCGATCGCAGGAGGTCGCCGGTGGCGTCCTCGTGCCAGTCGACGCCGTAGCGATCGACCAGGAAATCCTCGAGTCGGCGTTCGTAGGAGGCGGGAAACCGCTCGACGGGACCCCGGTTCGGTCGAACCGGCTCGTCGTCGACGGGAACGAAGGTGCCGTCGTCGCTCTCGAGCAGTCCGAGATCAGGGGCTTCCTCTCGGAGGAGTTGGCGAACGACGGCCGGGTGGGGACTCCCGTCGATGTAGTCACAGATTTCTTCGGGATCGATCGGTCTGACGTTGCGAAGATACTTGGCGTTCGAGCGGACGGCCTCGCGTTGGTCGGTCATTTGGGTGTCTCGTTGGTCGCGTCGTCGGTCGTCTCGCTCCGAGCCGCCGCCTCATCGGCGGGAGGATCGGGCTGCCACTGGCTGGCGGCCTCGCGGTACAGCGACTCGAGTTCCTCGGCGTCGGCGTCGGCGACGGTCGCGGCCGCGTCGGCGACGGCGTCGGCGCCGTCGAACGTCTGCTGGATATCCGCGTAGACCCGCGGGGTTCCCTCGGTGAACTGTTCGGTCAGCGTTCGCAGCCCCTCGTATATCGGCGTCTCGAACCCGTCCGGCACCGAGTCGGCGGCGAGAGCGAAGGAGAGGACGGCAGCGTGGGTCGTCGCCTGGACCGTCTCCATCGCGTCGTCGTGTTCCGTCGCCGTCGTCTCGATGAGATCGTTGCCGCCCGCGTCGAGGGTCTCGAGGAGCCCCTCGATCGTCGGCCCGGACTCGTCGCGAACGACCGCGATCGAACCGGGAGCCCGTTCGGGCGCGAACAGCGGGTGCAGACTCGCTCGCTCGAGTTCCGGTGCGTGTTCGGCCATCGTCTCGAGCGGCGGCCCCATCACGCCCGAGACGTCGAGGATCGCCCGCTCCGCTCGGTGGGCGTGGTCGGCGATCGCGTCGACGACGTGGGTCATCGGCACCGCGAGACAGACGACGTCGTAGCTGTCCGGTCCCTCGAGCGCCGTCGTCTCGGCGTCACCTCCCACCCGTTCGGCTGCGGCGGCCGCGGCGTCGGCGTCCACGTCGGCGAACGTCACGGTGGCGTCCGTGGCGCGGCCGAACCACGTCCCCATCGCGCCCGCGCCGACGATCAGTACGTCCATCGCTCGCTCCTACCGCCCGGCATCGCAAAAGCCGTTCGATCGATTCGCTCGAGTGACTGTCCGCACAGCGGGTCGGTCATCGGTTCGACGCGGCAGTGGGCCCGACCTCGGTTCGGGACTGGCGAGGAGTCGGCCCGATCACCGGGTTGATACCGACGTGAGATCGGCTCGAGCGTCGAGTCAGTGAGTCGTCGGCAGTGTGTCAACACTACCCAAGCTCTAAATCCAAGGTCGTCGTACCGACCCTATGGGAGCGATGGAGCGACCGGCGTTTTCCTCGGACGCACGCAAACGGCTCTACGAGTACGTCGAACGAAACGGGACCGTCAAGCGACACAAGCTACTGGACGTCGTGTCGCTCCCCTCCGAGGAGTTTCGGGAACACCTCGAGGGACTGAAATCGGACGGCTATCTCCAAGAGGAGGACGGAACGCTCGAGATTGCCCTCGAGTTCGGCGCGGTCACGGAGTACGAGACCGACGACTGCACGTTCCTCGTCCGCCCCGGCAGGCAGGCCGATTTCGACGGGCTCATCGACACGATTCGGGACGTGACCGCCGCGGAGACGTACGTCGTCGCGGAGACCATCGCGGAGGAACTGCTCTACGAGGACGCCGTCAGTCGCCACAACAGCGTCAGCTCTCGGATGTTCTTCGTCGCGACGGTCGACGGCGACGTCGTCGGCTGGACGCACCTCGATCTGCCCCAGATCGAGCACGCCCAGGGCACGGCCCAACAGACGGTCGGCGTCCGCGAGGAGTACCGGGGTCACGGCATCGGTACCAAACTGCTCGCCCGCGGCGTCGAGTGGGCCGAAGCCAACGGCTTCCGGAAGGTGTACAACAGCGTGCCGATCACCAACGAGCGCGCGCTCGAGTTCCTCACCGTCCACGGCTGGGACACCGAGGCAATTCGGCGGGATCACTACGAAATCGACGGCGAGTGCGTCGATGAGGTGATGATGGCCTACGAACTGTAACTGCGGACGCTCGGCAAGTGGTCGCGAGTTCGGGGTCGCTGTAGGCCCGCAATACATACCCGAGGCGCCCGGAGTACCGGTATGACCACGATCGGTATCGTCGGTGCCGGTGCGGCAGCCGCAGCCGCGGCGTACGCCCTCGAGGACGAACTCAGCGATTCCGAGATTACGGTCCTCGAGAAGTCCCGCGGCCTCTGCGGGCGCGCGGCGACCCGCCGCCGGGACGACGTGATCTACGACTACGGCGCGAACTACGTCAAATCGGACGACGAGCGCGTCGTCGAGTTGCTCACGGAGACGCTCGACACCGACGGACTGGTCGACGTTACTGATCCCGTCTGGACCTTCGACGGCGCGGGCGAGGTATCGGAGGGTCGGGACGCGGACGAGCACAAGTGGACCTACGAGACGGGGCTGACCCAGCTCGCGAAGCGACTCTTCTCGCGGACCGACGCGACGGTTCACCGCGAGACGCGCGTGGAGACGCTGCGTCAGGACGGTGAAGACGATGGAAGCGACGTCTGGCGGCTCGAGGATGTGGACGGAAAGCGTTGGGGGCCGTTCGACGCAATTCTCCTGAACCCGCCCGCGCCGCAGACGGCCGAGTTGCTGCGGACGGCGGCGTGGGACGACGAAATCCGCGACGAACTCGCCGACGCTATCGACGGCGTTTCGTATCGAACGATCTGGACCGGCGTCTTTCATTACCCGTTCGAACTCGAACGGCCGTACTACGCGCTAGTCAACACGGACAAGGAACACGAAATCGGCTGGATCTCACGGGAGGAGTGCAAATCCGGCCACGTCCCCGAGGGCGAGTCGCTGCTGATCGTGCAGGCGAGTCCCGAGTGGTCCGCCGATCGGTACGACGAAGAGCCGGCGGCGAATCTCGAGGCGCTCGCCGAGCTGACTGCGGCCGTCGTCGAGGACGAGCGTCTGCTCGAGCCCGATTGGACGGACCACCAGGGCTGGCGCTACGCGCTGCCGGAGGATGGCGTCGACCGCGACCCCCTTCGACGCGCCGAGGAGTCGGGCTTGTACTGTCTCGGCGACTGGGTCGCCGGCGAGGGCCGGTTACACGCCGCGTTACGGAGTGGGCTCGAGGTCGGCGAACGTGTCCAGATCGGCGAGTAGAATCGCGGCTCGAGTCGACAGCGCTCCTACAACAGTCCGAGACCGCGTGCGAGCCAGAGGTACGTCCCGAAGAAGCCGAGGTAGAACGCAACCGTGAGAAGCGGCGCCAGCGCCCACTGTCCGGAGGCATCACCGTGTGGGTAGCCGCGGGCGATCGTTCCGACGGCGTCGACGATGAGGTAGAGCCCGGTTATCACGAGCGACCAGTAGACGAGCAGCGACGCAGCCGTTGTAAAGGGGTCAGTACCGCTTCCGAGTGCAACGATCGTCATCGCGACGACGACCAGCCACTCGAGGACGTGCCCGCCGGCGACGAACCGATACTGCTGGTGTACGTCGGTCGTGTGAGCTGTGAGGTGGTCGAGATAGCGGTCGAACGTCGACGGGCTCACGGGCGTTCCATCGCCGTCGACGAGCGCGACGTGCGGCGGGATCGACAGCAAACCGAGTCGCAGTCGGTCGCGCGGAATCCCGATCGACAGCCCTGCGAGGTAGTGTCCGATCTCGTGGACGGCAAACAGGACACCGATCGCGAGGGCGTTGATCGCGATCGTCGTTGCGAGGTCGATCATCGTCTCGGTCTGATTTTCGTTTTTCCTGTCAATATTTAAAAGGTAGCCGTTCGATACGATCGGCTCGAGTCGGGCGTCGCGAACGCCGTATCGATAGGCATGTGTACGGTGTAATATCACGTCGTCGTCCGCGATGGACTCGAGGTCGGAGAACGCCTCTGAATCGGGAGAGTCGTGCTGAAGACAGAGCGGGTATTCGACGGCGGAACATCGATCCGAACCGTTCGCTCGCCGAGATCGGTGCCACGAGGTGCGTCACCGATCGGTAGGCAGTTGTTCCGAATCCTCGCGTTCCTTTTGCAGCAGTACGTTCCGGATATTTGCTTGCCGATGCAGCCCGTGTGATGAAACGAACTCGAGGCGCACGCTCAGATGGAGGTCACAATGGCATCACCACAACGACGACCGGACTCCTCGAGTCTCGCCGAAGTGCTTGACCGCATCCTCGACAAGGGCGTCGTCATCGACGTCTGGGCGCGCGTCTCCGTCGTCGGGATCGAGCTCCTGACGATCGAAGCCCGCGTCGTCATCGCTTCGGTCGACACCTTCCTCCACTACGCGGAGGAGATCGCGAAGATCGAGCAAGCGACGGCGGAGGGCGACTTAGAAGAGCTGGAAGAGCTCGAGGTCGAACCGCGGGCGGAATCGTCGCCCAAGTCGGCGGCCGAGTGACGCTCGATCGACCGGTTCGTCACTCACGGCTCGGCTCAACCCGCCGGACTTTCACTCGTTTTTCGGCTCGAGTCCCACGCGATAGTCGGTCAGGTTCTCGTACCCGTCCTCGGTGACGACCACCAGATCCTCGATTCGTACCCCACCCACCTCGGGATCGTAGATGCCGGGTTCGATCGAGATCACGTGGCCGGCCTCGAGTTCGCCGCCGGACGGCGAGACGCTGGGCTGTTCGTGGATGTCCAGCCCGACGCCGTGGCCCGTGCTGTGGATGAAGCCGGTGTCGGTGCTCGGATCGCTGCGGAGGGTCTCGTAGCCGGCGTCCTCGATGACGTCGCAGGCGACGCCGTGGACGTCGGCCCCCGTGACGCCGGCCTCGACGGCCTCGAGGGCGGCCTCGTAGGCTTCCTCGGTAATGTCGTACCGCCGCCGAGCCTCCTCGCCCGGGTCGCCGCGAGCGAAGGTGCGGGTCATGTCCGCGAAGTAGCCCGTCTCCTTGTCCCGCGGGAAGATGTCGATCACGATCAGTTCGTCGGCCGCGAGGGGACCGCTACCGCGGTTGTGCGGGTCCGCGCCGTCGGCCCCGCAGGCGACGATCGTGTCGTCGAGACCGCAGCCGTGGCGAAGCAGGGTGATCTCGATCTCCGTTTTGACCCGTTCGCTCGTGAGCGCCTCGCCGTCGCGGACGAGCGTGCCGTCGTCGGCGATATCCGCGCTCGCGAGCAACTCCTCGGCGGTCGCCATCGCGGCCTCGTTGGCGTTCTGGGTCGCGTCGATCTGTGCGAGTTCCCACTCGTGTTTCGTCGCTCGGATCTCCTCGACGATCCCCTCTGGTTCGACCGTGACCTCGAGGCCGCGCGCTCGCAACCCGTCCGCGGTTCCGGTCGGGAAGTTCCGGGGCACGGCCAGCGAGTCGACGTCGTGATCGTCCAGAAACGCCTCGAGCAGTCGGCTCTTGGCCTCGTAGGAGCCGTGTTCGTCGACGAGTTGCTGGTAGTCGTAGTCGGCTCGACGCGTCACCGAATCGGCGCTGGCTTCCTTGCTCGCGCGGCCGTACTCGAGCCCCGAGACGAGCAGGTGAACGCCCTCGGGCGTGACGAGCGTCTGGTACGGATCCGGCGCGGTG
Organism: Natronorubrum amylolyticum; assembly: GCF_052040145.1. NCBI lineage: Archaea > Methanobacteriati > Methanobacteriota > Halobacteria > Halobacteriales > Natrialbaceae > Natronorubrum > Natronorubrum amylolyticum. The sequence continues at coordinate 358,820 of NZ_JBPPFW010000001.1, read as the reverse complement.
AAGCCGGAGACGTACCGGTGGTCGGAGTCCGACGCGTCGTCGTCGATCATATAGCCGTCAGCGCCGTTCGCCTCGAGCGATTCCCGGAGGGGGGCGAGGTCGACCTCGAGTTCCATACGTCGGAGTGTGGCCGGGGAGCACATAATATCGCGGATCGCGGTCGATACCGAGCGATCGCGACTGGGTCGGATCCACAGACTTATGATTTGACGACAGTCATCCACCCGTATATGAACCGTCGACGGGTTCTGGCGGCGGGTGCCACGCTCACGTTGGCCGGCTGCGTTAGTTATCCCGGTAGCGAGACGGACGAACCCACTGGCGAGGCGTTCGCCGTGGAACTCGTCGAGGATGCGATCGCGACGCGGCGCGGAATGACCGATCTCACGGCGCGTCGAACGATGTCAGTCGAGACCCCCGACGGGGCCGTCGAACGAACCGAGGACGTCGTGCGAGCGCCACCTGCTAAACAGCGGATCGAGGTGGTCGAGTCGACCGATCCGAACGCGCCGGCCGGCTCCGTTACGGTGACGAACCGGGAACGGACGTGGGAGTACAATCCGGAGACCGAAATCGTCGACCTGCAGCACCATCCGTACAAGGTCGACACCGACGGGACGAGACGCGTCCTCGAGACCCTCCTCGAGGAGTACCGACTGGGGTACGACGGGACGACGACCGTCGACGGACGCGAGGCACACGTCGTCGAAACCCGTCCGCCGGTCGACGACGTCGGTCGCTCGATCGACCTCGTCGTCGGAGATACGACGTACGTCGTTCCGCTGTCGGCGGCCGATCTCGAGGGACTCGATGTCGCTCGGACGATCTGGATCGACGACGAGTATCGGTATCCGATCGGGGAGCGGAACGCGGTCGAAGAGGACGGCGAGACGCGGTACAGCGTCTCGGTCACGTACGAGGGGCTCTCGATCGACGACGGAACCGACTCGGAGACGTTCACGTTTCAGCCGCCAAGGGATGCACGAGTCGTCACCGACGGTCCCGAACCGGACGGCGTCTTCGAGTCGCGAACGGAAGCGGCGGACGCCGTCCCGTACGATCTGCCGAATCCCGACGTCCCGAACGCGTACAGACTGGACCGGGTGACCGTCGTCGAGAAGGCCGAGCGATTCGGAACGACCACGACGCTGTGGTACAATGATCCGAACGCGGTCGCTCGGGAACTGTTCGTGGTCGTTCGGGAGGTCAGACGGTTCAATTCGAACGTCCTCGAAGAGATCGAAATCGACGGTCGAACGGCCTACTACCGCGACGGCCGGATTCAGAGCATCTTCTGGGAGTGTGACGACCTGAACTACGAGGTCTCGAGTCTGACGGTCGACGAGCCGATCCGCGAGATCGCGGCGTCGATCGGCTGTCCGTGAGACGCCGGCCCGACTCGAGACCGGCGTACTGAACCGTCCGAAGCGGCCGTTTTGAATTCGAAAACTGAACGTAAACGATCCCTAACCATCACCATTATTTATGCCCTATCGCCCGAATGAACGAGTATGACCGGAGTACGTTTCGAGAACGGAAAGCGCGTCATTCACGGCTGGGACGCCGTTTTTAGGGCCGCCTCGGCCGAGCCACGTCGGCAACTCATTGTCTCCCTGCTCGACAGTCCAACCGATCAATCCGTCCCGCTGCCGGAGAGCGCGGTGAACCCGAACGTCCCCCCGAACCCGGACGACCTCCGGCAGGAACTGTTCCACCGACACCTCCCGATGCTGGCGGACATGGGGTTTATCGAGTGGGAGCTCGAGCCGTTCGTCGCCTCCCGCGGTTCCCGATTCGACGAGGTTGCCGTCGTTTTCGACGCCTTACAGGCGGAGGCGACCGACATTCCCGATTCGCTAGTCCTCGGCTGTCAACGGCTCGAGCGGGAGCGCGAACGTCGATCCGGAGACTGAGCCTCCCACCGATTCAGGGTGCGCAGGGGTCGGCATCGACGGTTCACCTCGTGACGGCCGACGTTCGACTTCGCGGATCGGTATCGGTATACGGCGGCCACTCCACAGACCGACCATGAACGTCAGTATCACGCCCTCGAGGGTCGAGGGCTCGGCGCGGGCACCGCCGTCGAAGAGCTACACCCATCGGGCGATTCTCGCCGCGGGCTACGGAGACCGCGCGACGGTTCGCGACGCGCTCTGGAGCGCGGACACGCAAGCGACCGCCCGCGCCGTCGACCTGTTCGGCGGCGACGTGCAGCGACGCGAGGACGGGACCCTCGAGATCGACGGTTTCAACGGCCGACCCGACGTCCCCGCCGACGTCATCGACTGCGACAACAGCGGCACGACGATGCGTCTCGTGACCGCCGCGGCCGCGCTCGCGGACGGCACCTCGGTGCTCACCGGAGACGAATCGCTGCGCACGCGACCCCAGGGTCCGCTGCTCGAGGCGCTCGAGGACCTCGGAACCGAGGCGTTCAGCACGCGCGGAAACGGGCAGGCCCCGCTGGTCGTCACCGGCCCGCTGTCGGGTCGTACGGTCTCCATTCCGGGCGACGTCTCCTCGCAGTACATCACCGCGCTCCTGATGGCCGGCGCGGTCACCGACGAGGGGATCGACGTCGTCCTCGAGACCGACCTCAAGTCCGCGCCGTACGTCGACATCACGCTCGAGGTGCTTGCCGACTTCGGAGTCGACGCGCGCCAGACCGAGGACGGCTTCGCGGTCGACGGCGGCCAGTCCTACCGACCCGTCGGCGGCGAGTACGCCGTCCCGGGCGACTTCTCGTCGATCTCGTACCCGCTCGCGGCGGGTGCCATCGCCGGCGCGGACGGCGGAGCGGTGCGCATCGAGGGAGCGAACCCGAGCGCGCAGGGCGACACCGCCATCGTCGACGTCGTCGACCGAATGGGAGCAGACGTCGAGTGGGATCGCGAGGCGGGAACGATCGACGTCTCGAGCGCCCCGCTCTCGGGCATCGAGGTCGACGTCGAGGACACGCCGGACCTGCTGCCGACGATCGCGACGCTCGGGGCCGTCGCCGAGGGCGACACCCACATCACGAACGCCGAGCACGTCCGGTTCAAGGAGACCGATCGCGTGAGCGCGATGGCCGAGGAGTTGGGGAAGATGGGCGTCGAGACGACCGAGGAGCGCGACTCGCTGACGGTTCACGGCAACGACTCCGACCTCGTGGGGGCGACGGTCTCCGGCCGTCGCGACCACCGGATCATCATGTCGCTCGCGCTCGCGGGACTGGTCGCCGACGGCGAGACGACCGTCGAGGGAGCCGACCACGTCGACGTCTCGTTCCCCGGCTTCTTCGCGATGCTCGAGGACCTCGGCGTCGCGCTCGAGCGATCCGAGTAACGAAGATAAGCAAACCACCGCGTGACGTTTACGGTGGATAGCATACCGTCGGAGATTTTACCGATGTACCTAGCTATATGTGCGTACAAAGATGGTGATAAACCATGGCAGACACCACGCCGGTAATCGTTAGTGCAGTCCGAACGGCACAGGGAAGAGAAGACGGCGCGCTGTCCGAATTCCGTAGCGAGGATATGTCCATCCCGCTGGTCAACGAGATGCTCGCGGAGACAGGCCTCTCCGGCGACGATATCGACGACCTGATGTGGGGCTGTGCCCAGCAGCGCGACGAACAGCGAGCGAACATCGCCCGACAGATCGCCCTTTTCTCCGACCTCGGCGAGGGGGTTCCGGCGACCACCATCGACCGACAGTGTGCCTCGTCCGCGCAAGCGATCATCAGCGCCGCGGATTCGATCGCCGCGGGCCGACAACAGGCGGTGTTCGCGGGCGGCGTCGAGAGCATGAGCCGCGTGAAGATGGGATCGGCCGAGAGCGGGAGCATGCACCCGAAACTCGACGAGGAGTACGGAATGGCCAACCTCATGATGGGGATGACCGCGGAGAAGGTCGCCGAGAAGTACGGCGTCTCCCGTGAGGAGCAGGACGAGTACGGCGCGCGCAGCCAACAGCGTGCCGTCGAGGCGACCGAGGAAGGCACGTTCGACGACGAAATCGTCCCGCTCGAGACCGAGGACGGAGTCCACGATGAGGACGAGGGGCTGCGTCCCGGCACGACCCCCGAGAAACTCGCCGAGTTGCCGACCGTCTTCAAGGAAGACGGCACCGTCACGCCCGGCAACGCCTCCCAGATCGCCGACGGCGCGGCCGGCGTCCTGCTGACCAGCCGGGAGTTCGCCGACGAGAACGATCTCGAGGTCCTCGCCGAAGTCGGCACCAGCTACGTCGCCGGCGTCGACCCGACCGAGATGGGCGTCGGACCCGTTCCGGCGACCGAGGGGCTGCTCGAGCGCGCCGGTCGCGAGATCGACGACTACGGGCTCGTCGAGATCAACGAGGCCTTCGCGAGCCAGACGCTGTACTCCCAGCGAGAACTGGGGATTCCGGACGACCAGCTGAACGTCAACGGCGGCGCCATCGCCATCGGTCACCCGCTGGGCTGTTCCGGCGCGCGCCTGCCCGTCACGCTCGTCCACGAGATGAACCGCGAGGGCGTCGAGCGCGGTATCGCGACCGAGTGTGTCGGCTTCGGTCAGGGAGCGGCGATCGAGTTCGAACTCCCCTGAGACGATTGTTCTGGGCTTTTTGGTCCAGATTTTGCGAGGGTGCTCGTGAACGTAGTGAGCGGAGCACCCGAGATAAAAGGTGGTCGCGTCAGGGAGCGGCGATCGAGTTCGAACTGCCCTGATCGCTCGAGTCGCCGACCGCCTCAACAGTGATCGGCGTCCTCCTCCGTCGTCGTCTCGAACTCCCCGTCCTCGAGCACGAATAGCTCGGTCCCGGGACAGGGATCGTCGAACGACGAGTCCTCGATATCGGTCGTGCTCGGTTCCTCGTCGTCGATACCGACGGTGATTTCGTAGTCCTCGCGCCCGTGGAGGAAGACGACGACGTGGGCCTCGGAGTCGAGATCGTAGCTGCCGTCGAAGGAGGTGGTACCGTCGGCCGACTCGATCTCGAGGGAGACGGCTCGCCGATCCCCGTCGAGGTTCCAGAGTCGGACGCGATGCGGTGGCTCGTCGTCGCTCCGGGAGCCGATCGTCGCTCGAGCGATCGGATCGTCGGGCTCCGCCGGCGGCTCGGGATCGGAGCCGTCCTGGGCGGCTGCCGACTCGGCGAGCGAGAGACAGCCCGCGACCGCAACGCTCGAGGCGGCGACGCCGGCGAGCAACGAACGGCGTTGCATGGTATGTTATAGCAGATATCGTTCGAGACGAAGAGCATTGGGGATGGATGTGCAGCCCCGATTTGGGGTCGTTGCGTCCGAAGCCCATCCCGACTTCGGACTGTTGCGGAATCACGTACCGCTAAGTGTCCCCGTCCCCGAGAGGAGCGTAATGAACGGCAACCGCTTCGGTCGCCTCTTTCAGGTGACCACGTTCGGCGAGAGCCACGGGGAGGCGATGGGCTGTACCGTCTCGGGCTGTCCCGCAGGTCTCGAGCTTTCCGAAGACGACATTCAAGGCGACCTCGACCGACGCAAACCCGGCCAGTCGATGATCACGACCAGCCGCGGCGAACCCGACGCAGTTTCGATCAAATCGGGCGTACAGGACGGCTACACCACCGGCACGCCGATCGGGATGGTCATCCAGAACAAGGACGCCCGCTCGGGCAAGTACGAACCCTTCATCACCGCGCCGCGACCGAGCCACGGCGATTTCACCTACTCGGCGAAGTTCGGCACGCGAAACTGGGGCGGCGGCGGTCGCTCGTCCGCGCGAGAGACGGTCAACTGGGTCGCCGCCGGCGCCATCGCGAAGAAGCTGCTCGCTCGCGAAGGTATCGAACTGAAGGCCCACGTAAACCAGATCGGCGACATCGAAGCCCCGGCGGTCAGCTTCGAGGAGATGCTCGAGCACAGCGAGGAGAACGACGTCCGTTGTGCCCATCCCGAAACCGCCGACGAGATGCAGGACCTGATCGCGGATTACCAGGAAGAAGGCGACTCTATCGGCGGCAGCATCTACTTCGAGGCGCAGGGCGTCCCGGTCGGCCTCGGCGCGCCGCGGTTCGACTCGCTCTCCGCGCGTCTCGGGCAGGCGATGATGGCGATTCCGGCAACCTCGGCGTTCGAGTTCGGGCTCGGAACCGAGGCCGCAGAGTGGACCGGGAAGGATCGAAACGATGACTGGGAATTTGATGACGAGGGCAACCCGACACCCGTCGAGAACGACCACGGCGGCATTCAGGGCGGTATCTCGTCCGGCGAGCCGATCTACGGCGAGGTTACCCTCCACGCGCCGACCTCGATCCCGAAGAGCCAACAGACGGCCGACTGGGAGACGGGTGAACTCAAAGAGGAGAAGGTCATCGGTCGCCACGATCCCGTTCTCCCACCACGTGGCGTTCCCGTCGTCGAGGCCATGCTCGCGCTGACGCTGGTCGACTTCATGCTGCTGTCGGGTCGACTCAACCCCGACCGCGTCGACGACCAGCCCGGCGAGTACGATACCGAGTACCACCCGAGCAACCCGAACAACCGGTAACGACCGTTCTCACGTTTCCGGGTTTTTTGGTGCCAAACTCGAGGCTCGACGGTCTCGAGTGCCACCCTCGAGGCGGTAGTCGGCTCAGTTCTCGCTCGAGGAAGCCAGAACCCACCGCTCTCGCGTTTCGGACGACGTCAGGTCGTCCGACACCGGAGACGACGACTGTGCGTATTCGAGACCGTCGCCGCGAAACCGTATATAACCATTTCCGCTCGCGCAAGTATGGCGTCACCGACGCTGCAATCGGTCGTTCGATCGTTCACAAACAATAGATAAATTCACTAGTACACCGAACGTTCACGGTCAATAATCGCGTATATTGTGTGGTTGTTCATTCTTCACGATAGATGCATGATAATCTATAGCAAAGGCTTTAGGTTACGTAGATCAAAATCGGGGTACGGTTGGCCATACCGGCCACTGATCTACTATGAGCGACGACGAACTTATCTGGCGAGTTGCAGGCGGTTCCGGAGACGGGATCGACTCGACGAGTCAGAACTTCGCAAAAGCGCTGATGCGCTCGGGGCTCGACGTATTCACCCATCGGCACTATCCGTCGCGGATTCGCGGCGGCCACACGTACGTCGAAATCCGGGCCGCAGCCCACGAGGTACAGTCACGGGGCGACGGCTACAACTTCCTGCTCTCGCTGGGCGACTCCTTCGCCCGCAACCCGCAGGAAGAGGCCTACTACGGCAACGAGGAGATCAAACCCCTATCCGAGAACTTAGACGAGTTGCGTGAGGGCGGCATCATCGTCTACGACGAGGGATTGGTCAGCGAGGAGGACGTCGAGGAGATCAACCTCGAGGAGCGCGCCGAGGAGAACGACTGGCACGTCTTCCCGATGGACCTCCGCGGCCTCGCCAAAGAGCACGGGCGCGAAGTCATGCGTAACACCGCCGGTGTCGGTGTCACCGCGGCCCTGCTCGACATGGACCTCGAGCACATCGAGGATCTGATGTCCGACGCCATGGGCGGGGACATCCTCGAGGCGAACCTCGAGATTCTCCACGAGGCCTACGACATGACCAACGAGGAGTACGAGTTCGAGCACGACCTTCGAGCGCCCACGGGCTCACACGACACCGAGCAGGCGCTGCTGTCGGGTTCGAACGCGATCGCCTACGGCGCGATCGACGCCGGCTGTCGGTTCATCGCTGGCTACCCGATGACGCCGTGGACGGACGTGTTCACCATCCTCAGCCAGAACTTCCCCGACATGGGAGGGATCTCCGAGCAGGTCGAAGACGAGATCGCCGCCGCGGCGCTCGCACTCGGTGCGAGCCACGCCGGCGCGAAGGCCATGTCTGGCTCCTCCGGCGGTGGCTTCGCGCTGATGAGCGAACCGCTCGGACTCGCCGAAATGACCGAGACGCCGCTCGTCCTCGTCGAATCGATGCGCGCCGGTCCGTCGACCGGCCTGCCGACGAAACCCGAGCAGGGCGACCTCGAGTTCGTCCTCTATACGAGTCAGGGCGACTCCTCGCGGGTCGTCTTCGCACCGGGGACCATCGAGGAGGCGTACGAACAGACCCGACTCGCCTTCGAGATCGCCTGGGACTACCAGCTTCCGGTGATCGTCATCTACGATCAGAAGCTCTCCGGCGAGAACAAGAACGTCGACGTCGAGTTCTTCGACCGAGAGCCCGCGCCCGACCTGGGCTCGACGCTCACCGAAGAAGAACTCAAGGAGGCCGCTCACGACGCGAGCGGCAAGTTCAAGCGCTTCAACTACGAGGACGCCGAGAACAACGTTGTCCCGCGGTCGCTGCCCGGCCAGAAGGGCGGCCGCTACCTCGCGACCGGGAACGAACACAGCCCCGTCGGACACATCGAGGAAGACCCGGACAACCGAGTCGCGCAGATGACTCGCCGGATCGAGAAGCTCGACACCATTCGCGACGAACTCGACGAGGAACATCCCTCGAACCAGACCTACTACGGCGACGACGACGCCGACTACGGCATCATCACGTGGGGATCGAGCCACGGTGCCGTCGCCGAAGCCGTCGAACGGCTCAACGAGGACGGCCACTCCGTCAAAGGAGTCACCGTCTCGGACATGATGCCGTTCCCCGAGGCGGAGATGACCGAATTCCTCGAGAGCGTCGACGAGGCGATGGTCGTCGAGATGAACGCTACCGCACAGTTCCGCGGCCTGATCCAGAAGGAACTGGGTCTCTTCGGCGAGAAGATGACCAGTCTCCTCAAGTACAACGGGAACCCGTTCGAACCGGCGGAAGTCGTCGAAGGCTACGAGGTCAACCTCGCCGAGGAGGACCGCGAGCCGACCGCACAGGTACGAATCGAACCCGCTGCAGGTGACTAATCATGAGTGCATTCAACGCCATCGGAGAGGAACGAGAGATCGACCGGGACGAGTTCACGCCCGGTGTCGAACCGCAGCCGACCTGGTGTCCTGGCTGTGGCGACTTCGGCGTCCTGAAGTCGCTCAAACAGGCCCTGCCCGAAGTCGGCAGGACGCCCGAAGAGGTGCTGACGGTCACCGGGATCGGCTGTTCCGGCAAGCTGAACAGCTACCTCGACACCTACGGCTTCCACACGATCCACGGCCGCTCGCTGCCCGTCGCTCGGGCCGCGAAGCTCGCCAACCCCGAACTCGAGGTCATCGCCGCGGGCGGTGACGGCGACGGCTACGGGATCGGCGGCAACCACTGGATCCACACGGCCCGGGAGAACCACGACATCACCTACATCGTCTTCAACAACGAGATCTTCGGCCTGACGAAGGGCCAGACCTCGCCGACGAGTCCGAAGGGCCACAAGTCCAAGACCCAGCCATCCGGGAGCGCGAAGACGCCGCTGCGTCCGCTGTCGATGTCGCTGAACGCCGGCGCGAGCTACGTCGCTCGCACGGCCGCGGTCAACCCGAACCAGGCCAAGGAGATCATCGCGGAGGCCATCGAACACGACGGCTTCGCCCACGTCGACTTCCTGACGCAGTGTCCGACGTGGAACAAGGACGCTCGCCAGTACGTCCCCTACATCGACGTCCAGGAGTCCGACGACTACGACTTCGACGTCCACGACCGGCGCGAAGCCGCCGAGATGATGTACGAGACCGAGGACGTCCTCAAAGAGGGGACCGTCCTGACGGGTCGATACTACATCGACGACGATCGGCCGTCCTACCAGCAGGAGAAGTCGGCCGTCGGCGAGATGCCCGACCAGCCCCTCGCCGAGCGCTACTTCGACGAGGACAGCGAGTGGGAGCGCAGCTACGACCTGCTCGACCGCCACAAGTAACCGTCGACGCAGCGTTTCGACGCCGCTCGAGACGTGATTCGATTTTTACCGTAATAGCCTCGACGAGCGACCGCTGCCGGTGAATCAGTCCGAACCGTCTCGTTTTCGACGGTCACCGACGCTGGTCGTTAACACACCGGCTTCGCTGACTCGCCAATCGAGACGGCAGTCTCGCTTTCGTACCCGCTGCCGGCGAACACCGAGTAGTACAGGCCGTCACACGACCACTGGAGTTCGGTTCCCTCGTCGGTGTGGGCGAGCGTTCCCGTCGCGTTCCCCACGGCGACCGGATCGCCACCGGTCGCGAACTGTCGCTGGCCGTCGCTCGTGGTGACCGCGATCGAATCGCCGTCCCCGTTCCGGTAGCTCAGCGTCACCTGCGTTCGGTCCTCGTCGTGGAACACGTACTGACTGATTTCCTCGAGTTCGACGCCGTCGGGAAGCGCGTCGGCCTCGGGTTCGGCGACCGAGAACGGCGCCGCCGCGTCGGCCTCGGCGACCGACTCGTGGTGAGTAATCGTCGGCAGCACGAACTCCTCGGCGTCGCTTCCGTCGTCGGCTTCGGGCGGGTCGAACAGCCCCTCCTCGAGCGGCTCGTCGAGCGAGAGGGACCGATACGTCGTCTCCAGTTCGATCCCGTCGCCGGCGATGGCGTGTTTGACCGGGAACATGCTCTCCCGATCGAGCCAGAGTTCGACCCGGTCGGCGCTTCGCTCGGCGGTATCCACCTCGCTCGTCTCGAGGGGCAACACGTACTCGTCGGGGCCGAGCTGAACGCTGATCGAGCGGTCGATCGTCTCGTTCGCCGGCGGATCGAACTCGACGCGGTAGACCTCGTGGCCGTCGACCGTCGTCTCCTCGATCTCGGTTACGTCGTAGCTCTCGACGTACCGTTCGGGCTGTTCGTAGAGCCCCTCGAGGTAGGATGTCGCGGTCGAATCAATCTCGTAACTCCGCACCGAATCCGCCTCGCGGTCGTGGAAGTAGCGCTCACTGCCGTCGTTGACGATGACCATTTCGGCGCCGTCTTCGGTCGTCTCGATCCGACTCGCGCCGTCGGCACGCAGCCAGACGGTTTCGGTGTGCGTGGTCACTTCACCGTCGACCGTCTCGGTGATTTCGACCGTCGCAGCGGCCGACTCGGGCGGCTCCGTCTCCGCGAATCGATCCTCGAGGTGGTCCTGCGAGACGCCCTCGTCGGGAAGGGCCACACAGCCGGCGCTCAGGCAGGCGAGTGCGACGACCACCAGGAGGAGGGCGGATTGATGAGTGGCATCGCTGGGGGACATGTTCGGCAAGTTGACACCCGTGGCATATTATGTCACCGGTCATCGCCGGGTGGGGTCGACGCGCGACGAGTGCCCTCAGCCACGGTAGCCGAACCCGCGTGCGAACAGTTTCGTGAGGTAGCTCAGGACGAGCAGGGCGACGAGTAGCCCGCCGAGTGCGGTGGGCTGGAACCCGTAGCGTATCTCGCGGATCCCGTAAGCGACGACGAGCGCGCCCATGAGCAGGGCGGTCCCGCCGGCCCACCGAGAGACGTACGCCGGATCGACCGACTCGTCGTAGTTCGCGTGCAGGTCCGCCCGTCCGCGAATCGCGATGAGGTAGCCGAGATACAGGATCGCGATCCCACAGAGCAGCCAGACGGTCCCGCTGATGAGGCTCGGGTCGACCATGTGTTCCGCCGAAACTCGGGTCAGTACGCGAATAAGTCCCTCGGTCCCGTCCCGGTGGATGACGCGACGAGCTTCGGCGAGGTTGTCGGTTCACTCCGTGTCCGAATACCGGCGGTTGACCCGACCGATAGCGGCGTCGTCCCCGGAATTCCGGTCGTTTTCGGATACAAAAGATATTTTTCCGTCCGAGCAAAACAGTATCTCATGAGCACACAGGCGACGGAGGATCGCATCCTCGACGTTCTCGAAGAGGATGCTCAGGCGTCCTACGCCGAGATCGCCGACCGCGCGGACGTCTCGAAGCCGACGGTTCGAAAGTACATCAACAAGCTCGAGGAGGAGGGCGTAATCGTCGGCTACTCGGCCGACATCGACCCAAAGAAGCTCTCGAGCAAGACCATCGCCATGGTGGGGATCGACGTCGCGAGCGAACGCTACGTCGAGGCGACGAACGCTCTCAAGGATCTCGCGCAGATCGAAGCCCTCTACAGTTCCAGCGGGGATCACATGCTGATGGCCGAGGTTCGCGCCGCGGACGGCGACGCGCTGGGCGAGATCATCTCCGAAAGAATTCTCGAGATCGACGGCGTTACCGCGGCGCACCCGTCGTTCCTGCAGGAGCGGCTGAAGTAGTCCGGAGCGTCCGGCCGAGACACTGTTCGGCAGTTTCGTTTTCACGCCGGCCGCCGTGGGTACGGCTATGCCGACCTACGAACGCCAGAGTACGATCGACGCGCCGCTCGAGGACGTCTGGCAGTTTCACTCCCGAATCGAGGGGCTCGAGGCGCTCACACCCGACTGGATGGGGTTGCGCGTCGAGTCGATGATCGGACCGGACGGCGACTCGGACCCCGCCGTTCTCGAGGCTGGGACCGAGATTTCGCTGTCGATGCGCCCCTTCGGCATCGGTCCCCGCCAGTACGTCACCTCCCTGATTACGGAGCGCGAGCGCGAGGACGGCGTCGCCTACTTCCGCGACGAGATGATCGGTGGGCCGTTCGATCACTGGCTCCACACCCACACGTTCTTCGCCGACGGCGAGGAGACGATTCTGCGGGACCGCGTCGAGTACGAACTGCCGTACAGCGGGGAACCCACCATCGGCCGACTCGTCGGTGCGGTCACGCCGTTCTCGCAGGTCGGTTTCGAAGGGATGTTTCGAACGCGCCATCGGCTGACGAAAGCGCGCCTCGAGTGACCGACCACACCGCCTCCCCCGAGCGGCGGCCGGTTCGGCAACTGAACCACGTGCGTTTTGGTGATTCGGCCGATAGCCACACGTATGACTGAACGCGACGGGCGCCTCCTCGAACGCCGACGGCTGCTCGGACTCCTCGGAACGGGTGCGGTTGCGGGGATTGCGGGCTGTAGCGGCGACGACGAGTCCGACGACACTGGGGACGAGAACGGCGACGACGAGCGGACGTTCGAACCCAACATGGAGCACCCGGGTGACGACCCCGTCGACTTCACGGGCGATCAGGACTGTCCGGTCTGCGGGATGCCCCCGACGAACTACTCCCGGTGGAACGCGCAACTCGCCCACGAGGACGGGACGGGAGCGATCTTCGACACGACCGGCTGCCTCTTTGCATACGTCGCCGCGACGGCGTCCGACTCGCCGATCGAAAACGCCTGGACGATGGACTACGAGACGCGCGATCTCGTCGACGCGACCGAGGCGTACTACGTCCTCATCACCGACGAGGACGCGGTCGACGATCCGATGACGATCAACCCGCGCGCGTTCGGCGACGAAGCCGACGCCCTCGAGTTCGTCGAGGAGTGGGACGCAGAGGAGTTGACGGAAGACGACGTCATCGGTCTCGAGGACGTCGATCGAGACGTCGCGATGATCTACCGGGCGAGCCGACTGTAGGGGCTCGATCCGTTCGTACGACGACCCACCAAAATCTGTTCTGCACTCACGTTCGACGGTGAATCAGGAGGACGCCGACGACGACGAGTCCGCCGCCGAGCACCGTTGCAACCGTTACCGACTCGCTGAGTATCACCGCGCCCAGAACGACGGCGACGGCCGGTTCGGCGGTGCTGACGATGCCCGCTCTGCTCGCGCCGAGCCGCGGCAGGCCGGCGTACAGCAGGAGAATCGGTACCGCAGTCGAGAGTATCGACAGCCCGGCCAGTACGCCCCAGGCCGCCGTCTCAGTCGCTGCCGGCACTGTGAACGCGTCCATCGCGAGACCGATCGCGAGGAAGGCGATGCCGGCCGCGGGCAGGACATGTGCCGTCAGCAGTTCCGGATCGACCGACTCGAGGACGCGCTCGCTCCCGATCACGTAGCCGGCGTAGCTCACGGCACCGGCGAAAACGATGAGGACGCCTCGCGGATCGGCGCCGGTCGGATCCGCGCCGACGATGAGCGCGACGCCGCCGAGCGAGAGACAGAGCGCCGCGACGAGCGAGCGGCTGACGCGGTTCGGGTTCGTGGCTATCGTCACGACGACGATGATCGCGGGATACGTATAGAGGACGATGGCGACCAATCCTGCGGTCAGATACTCGAGCCCCCAGAAGTAGAAACCGCTCATCGCGCCGAAGCCGGCGACGCCGAGGACGATCGCGTAGACGAACGTTCGCCCGGAGAGGGGACGGAGCCGGCCCCGAACCGCGAGCAGCAGCCAGAGGACGACGGCCGCGATGGCAAACCGGAACACGAGGACGGTCGGGATCGAGAGACCGATATCGCTCGCGAGCGTGCCGAAGATCCCGGTGGCCCCGAACCCGACGGCAGATGCGAGTACGCACGCGGTGCCGACTGTCCGCTCGTCCATACGAAAACTCCCAGAGTCCGACCTATAGCAGCGGCGATCCGGTCCCACCGTCTCACGCTCGAAACGCGGGTGGCTCGAGGTCGGTCGGAAGCCTCGAACCGCCCCGTTTCGGAAGGGGTTTGAGATTCCTCCGAGTGTCTCGGACTGTGCGCAGTTCCGATCTCGAGGTGACGCCGGTCGTCGCGCTGGCATTCGCGGTGTTCGCGGCGAGCACCAGCGCCATCCTGGTGCGCTGGAGTACGGCCCCGAGTTCGGTCGCGGCCTTCTACCGGGTGCTGTTTACGACGGCGCTGATCGCCCCGGTGGCCCTGCTTCGCTACCGCGAGGAGTTCGGTCGGCTCTCGAGTCGCGACCTCGGTTTCGCGATCCTCGCGGGGGTCGCCCTCGCGATCCACTTCGCGGCGTGGTTCGAGAGTTTGAACCACACGAGCGTCGCGGCGAGCGTGACCATCGTCCAGAGCCAGCCCATCTTCGTCGCGCTGGGGGCAGCACTCGTTCTCGGGGAGCGAGTCAGCCGTGAGACCGTCCTGGGAATCACCGTCGCCATCGTCGGCGCGGCCGTCATGTCGTTCGGCGACGCCGGGCAGGCGCCGGTCTCCGACGCGACGCTCTACGGAAACTCCCTCGCGCTGCTCGGGGCGGTCACCGTCGCGGGCTACGTGCTCGCCGGGCGGTCGATCCGCCAGCGCGTCTCGCTGTTCCCCTACGTCACCGTCGTCTACACCGCCTGTGCGCTCACGCTGTGTCTGCTCGTCGGCGCGCAGGGCCACGACTTCCTCGCGTATCCACCGCGGGAGTGGCTGCTCTTTCTCGGCATGGCCGTCGGTCCCGGCGTCTTCGGACACACCGTCATCAACTGGGTGTTGAAGCACCTCGAGTCGGTCGTGGTGAGCGTCGCCTGGCTCGGCGAACCCGTCGGGGCGACGCTGCTCGCGCTGGTGTTGCTCTCGGAGGTTCCCGACGCGGTGACCGTGGTCGGCGGGCTGGTCGTCCTCGCGGGAATCTACGTGACGACGATCGAACGAGAGCGGCGACAGCGGCCGGAGTCCTGATCGCCGGGCCGAACTGTCGCTATTCAGAAAGCGTCTCGAGGTGTCGCTCGCCGGTGTCCGTAATCGTGTACACGCCGCCCGAAATTTGGCGAATGTGACCGTCGGACTGCAGTTCGTGACACTCCTTGCTTACCGTCACCGGATGGACGTCGAGTGCGTCCGCAAGCGACGTCGTTTCGACCGCCCCGCGCTCGTCGAGGACCCGGAGGAGCACTCGACTCGAGCAGTTGGTCATTGTATAACCATCTACTAGGCGAAAATATGCATAGTTGTTTCGGTACCGTATCCGACTGAGAGAAACTCTGGATTTCGTGTGAGAATCGGCGCTCGAAGCAGGCACCACCCGAACACCGCTACACGGGGACCGTCACAGCTCGGTGAGTCGGTCTGGACCGTCGATTCTTTGGTACCAGCGTTCGAGAACGAACTATGGTGGGACACCGCGGGCGCCGGAGCGGGCTCGAGTTCGCTGCCCGATTCGAGCGCACGACGAAATCGGAACCTGACGGTAAACGGTGGTCGCGATGAGACGGCGAGAGTTCGTGATCGTCGGAGCGGGGGCCGTTTCGATCGCCTGCGCGGGCTGTCTCGACGACGGGGACGACGACGCTGCCGACGAAAGCGAGACCGAAACGACCGACGACTCGCCGCCGTTCGAGATCCAGACCCTCGACGCACCCGGCAGCGAGGCGGGAACCGTCACGATTCCGCGGGCAGGGCAGGTCATGCTGATCAACTTCACCCGGACGGACTGCCCGACCAGCCGTGGGCTGTTGCCCGCGATCGACGAGGCGAGGGCCGAACTCGAGGCGGCCGAGACCAACGTCGAGGTCGTGTCCCTTTTCGACGACTCCTCGGGCCCGTCGAACTCGCCGGCGGAGTTAGCCGATTGGTGGGACGAACACGACGGCAACTGGACGATCGGTATCGACGAACGCGGCGTGCTCAACGACTACTACGACGTTCGGAGTTTCCCGACACTAGTCGCCATCGACGGCGACGGTGAAGTCCACTGGCGCAACGAGGGCGGCACGACGGCGTCGAATATCGTCTCCGGCGTCGAGACCGCACTCGAGGCACAGGCGTCGGCGGCGGGCGACGAATCGACGGACGACGATAACGAGGGGACGAACGGCGACGGTAACGAGGGGATGGACGACGAATCGACGGACGATGGGGCGGAAGACGGCGACGAGGAACCACCGAATGACGGCGAAGAGGCAGCGGACGAGTCTCAGGACTAGTCGCGCGCCGGAAGCTTCGGGTACGACTGAGTGCCACCACTGGAGTTCCGAGCCACGAGCGTCGCGACCGCGGCGATACCGCCCGAAACTGGCCGTCGTCGCTCCTCGTAGGAGAGGATCGTCAGGTCGAGACACGCCCGGAGGAGGTCGTTCGATCGGTACTGAAACCGCTCGCTCGAGGGCCCGACTTCGACCGCGTCGCTCGAGCGCAGGTGGTGTTCGTAGACGAGCACGCCGTCGGGTGCCAGCGCCTCCTTGAGTGCGGGCAGGTGCTCGAGCGCCGCGAAGAAACTCACCGTGATCACGTCGTAGGCGTCGACCTCCAGATCGATGTCGGCCAGATCCGCTCTGATCCAGTTCACCTCGAGATCGCGTTCCTCGGCGCGTGCCCGTGCGTCCTCGAGCGCCACGTCGGAGATGTCGACGGCGTCGACGTCGTAGCCGTTGGCGGCGAGAAACCGTGCGTTCCGCCCGGTGCCGGTCGCCACGTCGAGTGCGCGCCCGTCCGGCAGGGTCGCGAGCCGTCGCTCGAGTTCGGGGATGGGGGTATCGGGCAGGCTCCATTCGACGCGATTGTACTTCTCGTTCCACCGCTCGCGCTCGTCGCTCATGGGCGTCCAAACGGGCGAGCGCTACTTGATCGTTCAGTTCCCCTCCCGACCCCGTGAGCGGTCCTATCGGTCCCCGCCGAGGCGCGTGAACAGCCCGGAGATCGAGTCCGTCAGCGACGCGTTCGAGTCCCCGATCGTCGTGATTCCGGTCTCGCCGACGACGCAGAGCCGACCGCTTGCGACGGCGAGCGACGAGACGGAACCCGCAGACTGGTGGTGCCACAGTCGCGTGCCGTCCGCGGTCCCTAGCGCGGCGAGGCTCTCGTCCTCCGTGCCCAGATAGACGGCGCCGTCGATCACGGCGAGACCGGTCGTGACCCGCCCGACGGGAACACGCCAGCGTTCGGTTCCCGTCGCCGCGTCGACGGCGTAGACGCTGGCGTCCGAACTGGCGACGTAGGCCGTTCCCTCGGCGACGGCGGGCGACGTCTCGATCCGACCGCCGGTGTCGAACCGACACTCGGGTGAGCCGTCGGTACTCGAGAGCGCCACCAGCGTCTCGCCGCAGGCCACGTACACCCGCCCGTCGGCGACCGCCGGTGGGGTGTCGACGGGTGCCTCGAGGTCGGTCTCCCAGCGGAGGCTCCCGTCGGCGGCCGCGACCGCGAACAGTCGATCGCCCGCGGCGACGTACACCGTCTCGTCCGCAACCGTTGGCCCCACGATCACTCCGCGGTCGGTTTCGGTCTCGGCCTCGAGGTCGACGGTCCAGACGGGCTGGCCGGTTTCGGCGTCGATCGCGTGGAGTTCGTCGCTGCCGACGTACACGGTCCCGTCGACGGCGATCGGTGCGGTCCGGACGCGACCGTCGGTCTGGTAGCGCCAGGCTCGCTCGCCGGTTTCGGCGTCGAGCGCGTAGACGGCGCCGTCGTCGCTGCCGACGTACACGGTCCCGTCGACGACCGCCGGCTCGGATCTGATCGGACCGCCGGCCTCGAACCGCCAGTGTTCGTGGCCGTCTTCGATCGCCAGCGCGCTCACGCTGCCGTCGTCGCGTCCGACGACGACCGTCTCGCCGACGAGTGCCGGTGCGCTCTCGATGTCGATGTCGGCCTCGCAGTCGACGTGCCACCGTTCGCTCGCTCGACGGTCGAGCGCCTCGCCGGCGACGTAGCCGGGACGCATCGGCCCCCCGCGGACCATCGGCCAGTCGGACTCGCCGATCTCGTCGTCCGCGTCAGTGTCCGTGTCACGTTCCCGTACGCTCTCGAGACGCGTCGTCGCGTTCGACGCCGCCTCCGAAACGCTCGGCACGGGATCGTCGCCGAGCGCGTCGATCGCGGGCAGCGAGTCGGTGTCCTCGAGCGCCGCGAGCGTCCGAACTGCATGCGCACGAACGCGGCCATCGGGATCGGCGAGCGACCGACGAAGGTGTGTGAGGTGGTCCGTACCGGCATCCTCGAGTTCGGGTCCGGCGTCGGCTTCGGCGCACGCGGCGAGTGCGGCTGCCGCGGTTGCTCGGACGTCGCCGTCGGGGTCGGAGAGCGCGTCGACCAACGACGGGAACGCCTCCTCGAATCCCGCGGGATCGTCGGTCGCCATCGTCTCGAGGACGCGTCCGGCGGTGACCCGGACGACCGGGCTCTCGGCCTCGAGTCCGCCGGCGATCTTCGCGACGCCGGTCGGCCGGAGACTGTCGGACTCGTCGGCCAGAGCGGAGAGTGCAAGCAGCGCGAGCCCGGCCGCCCAGGGATCGCCGTCCAGTCGCCGCCCCATCCCGGAGAGCTGCTTGTTGATGCCGTCGGTGTGGGTCGGCGTCTCGCCGCCGGTCGCGAGCGAGGCGGCGTCGAGCAGGCGATCGTCGACGTGCTCGAGCGCCGATCCCAGCGTCTCGCCGTCGTCGTGGTCCGTGACCGCGAGCGTGCCGAGCGCGAGCGCGGCGTAGCCGCGAATCGCCTCGTCGTGGCCGGTCCGGGACGAGCCACTCGAGTCGTCTTCCGCCGCACTGGCTGCGAGCAGACCCTGCAATCGATCTCGTTCGGCGACGACATCATCGGGCGTCGTCGCCGCCAGTCGCGCGATCTCCCCGGCGATCGCGCGTCGGTCCCCGTCGCTCTCGAGTCGGTCGAGCAGGAGTCCCGTCACGGGGTTGCCGTCGCCGGCCTCGACGACCGTCGTCAGCACTGAGAGGAGCGCCCGTCGCTCGCGGCCCTCGGCCGCGTCGAATCGCTCCAGCAGTGGCGTGGCGTCGTCGCCGACGAGTTCCGGCTCGCTTCGGGCAACGTCCGCCAGTGCGTCGGCGACGGCGGCCGAGCGCTCGTCGCCCGCCGCGAGAACCTCGAGGACGGCGTCGGTCGGCGTCGGCTCGGTGTCGACGTCAGCCGAGAGCGTCGTCTCGAGCGCGGACAGCGCCGCGGTGCGAACGGCTGGCGTCGGATCGACCAGCAACTCGCCGAGCGCGTCGATCACGGCCGCGGTCTCCTCGCCGGTGTCCGGACCGAGGGTCGCGAGCGCTTCGCAGGCGGCTACGCGAACCCGTTCCTCCTCGGCGGTCGTCGCCTCGATCGCGAGTACGACCGACGGCCGATAGTCGTCCGTCCCGTCGGAAACGATGGTCGCGAGCACGTTACGGACGGTCGCCGCGATCGTTCGGTCGTCGTCGTCGAGCGCGCCGAACAGCGACACCAGCACGTCGGCCTCGCGGACGTCGGCCGGATAGCGCTCCGCGAGTTTACCGAGCGCGATCGCCGCGTTGTTCCTGACTGTCGCGTCGTCGTCGCTCAATCGGTCGCCGAGTGCGGCCACGGCAACGCGAACGTCGTCCGGCTCCTCGGCCGCGACGGTGACGAGATCGCGCGTTGCGGCCCGGCGAACCGGCGCCGCGTCGTCCTCGAGCCGCCGGCGCAGCGACCGGATCGCCGGGTGGGCGTCGGCCACCTGCGCGCTGGCCACTTCTGCGAGCGCGCGGGCCGCGTAGCCTCGGACCCACTCGTCGCCGTCCTCGAGTCGATCGACGAGCGCGGGGATGTCGGGGTCGTCGTCGGCCTCGCGGGTCGAGGACCCGTTCGCACGGTCCGAGGCCCGCTGTGCCTCGCCAGCCTCGAGCGCGATGGGGCTCAGGGCGTCGGCCGCGCGGTGGCGAACCGGTTCGTGCCGATCGTCGAGTCGATCGGCGAGGTCGGGGACAACCGGCCGGACCGCATCGGGCGCGGCTTCGGAGACGGCGGCGATGGCGCGAGCAGCGTCGAGACGGACGAGCTCGTCTTCGTCGTCGAGCACGCCGGCAACGTCGGTTACCACGGGTTCGACGGCGGTGGGACGAGCTTCCGCGACGGCCGCGATAGCCGCGACGCCGTGCGTTCGGATCTCCGACGTCCCCTCCTCGAGCCGGTCGGCCAGCGGCGTGACGGCGTCGGTGACCGCGGCGGGTCGCTTCGACGCGACGGCCGACAGCGCTCCGGCCGCGTCAGTTCGGACGTCCTCCCGGGTGTCCTCGAGCCGTTCGACGAGTTCCTGGACGGCCGGAACGGCGGCAGCGGGATCGTTCTCCGCGACGTCACGGAGCGCTCGAACGCTCTCGCTACGAACTTCGGAGACGTCGTCGAGCCTGTTCGCGAGCGGTTCGACGGCGTCGCCCACTGCGCCGGGGCGCTCCGCGGCGACGGCGGCGATGGCGATCGCGGCGTCGGTTCGGATCCCCACTCGCGGGTCGGCGAGTCTGTCGGCGAGCGGATCGACCTCGGTTGCGACCGCGACCGGCGCCTCGAGGGCGATCGCTCGGAGCGCACGCGCCGCGTTCGCTCTGATTGGTTCGTCGTCGTCCAGACGGTCGACGAGCGGCGTAATCGTCTCGAGGACGTCACCGGGACTGTCCGTTGCGACCGCGGCGAGGATCGCCGTCGCGTTCTCGCGGACGGCAGGTGTCTCGTCGTCGGTCGCCTCGGCTACGTCGTCGACGACCGCCGCGGCCGTTTCGGGGTCGGCGTCGGCGATCGCGGCGAGGGCGTCCGTCGCTCGAACGCGAACGCGTTCGTTCTCGTCGGTCACGTAGGCGCCGAGTGCATCGGTCGAGTCGGTGACGATCCGCGGCTCGTCGGCCGCGACGGCGGCGAGCGCGTCGGCCGCGTCCGCTCGGATCGCCGTCGAGCCCTCGAGTCGATCGGTCAGTGCCGGCACCGAGTCCCGGATCGCCGCGGGGTGGGTTGCACTGAGGGCCGACAGCGCCGCGGCCGCGTGGGATCTGATCGCGGGGTCGTCCTCGAGGCGATCGGTTAACGTCTCGACGGCCGAGCGAACGTCGTCCGGTCGCTCCGTAGCCTCGTTCGCCAGCGTCTTTGCGGCGTACTCCCTGACCTCGGGATCGTCGGCCGTCAGAAACGCCTCGAGTTGCGTGATTCCGACGGTCACTTCGATTCCGTCGCCCTGGTCGTCCAATTGGAGATCGGTCGGCGTCGTGTCGTTCCCTGTCATGTATCCAACCCGTGTCGCGACGCGCGTAAGCGAGCCACACGTCGTCGCGTAGATAGTTGTGCATACGGACACACCAAGTTAATTCTATCTCTGAGTGACTGGTTTCCAACGGGACGCTACACCGGCGATAGCGCTGCTGGGAGCGTCCTACAGGACGGAATCCGTCGGTTAGCCTCTCGAAAACGAGTTCGTCGCGAGCGGCTCAGGCCTTGGCCTGCCAGGACCGGACGCGTTCGGCGCTGACGCCGTCGACGTCCGCAGCGATGCTGTCGGGATCGGCATCCGTCAGATCGTCGAGACTCTCGATCCCCGCGTTGGCCAGTTTCTCGACCGTCTTCGCGCCGACGCCCTCGAGGGCCTCGAGATCCGAGCCGGTCTCGCTCTCGCGGGCCTGGAACTCCTGGTAGTTACAGATCGGACAGCCGAGTTCCCAGGGCTCGTCGCCGCTGTGGACGACGAGTTCGGGGAGTTCGTGTTCCTCGCAGTACTCGTCGGTGACTTCGATATCGCCGCGCCGGGGCAATGGCAGCGAGTACTCGCAGTCCGGATAGCGCGTACAGCCGACGAGTCTCGAGCCGCTCTGAAGCGTTTTTATTGCTAATTCGCCGTCGTGTTCGTCTCCGCAGTCCGGGCAGACGCCCAAAACCGGCCCCTCGCCGGCGTCCTCGGCCTTACAGAGCGGGCAGCCGTGAACGAACGTCTGGCGGCCGGCGAGCATCTTGACCTCGTTCAGGCCGTGGTCCTCGCACTCGCCTTCCATGATCAGCGGCTTGCCGGTCGACGGCAGCGGGAGCGTGTTCTCGCAGTCGGGATAGCCGTCGCAGCCGACGAAGTACGAGCCGTGGCGACTGCGCCGGACCAGCAGATCCTCGCCGCACTCGGGACACGGACCCAGCCGCTTGTCGTCCTTGAGCGACTTCCGAAGCTGGTCGCCGATCTCCTCGCGCGACTCGGCGAGACTCGCGAAAATATCCTCGAGCATCTCGCGAGACTCGTCGGTGACGTCCTCGAGCGTCGCCTCGCCGGAGGCGATGGCGTCCATGTCTCGCTCCAGTTGCGCGGTCATCTCCTCGCTGACGACCCGGTCGGCGTAGTCTTCGGCCGCGTCGACGACGGCCATCGCGAGCCGCGTCGGTCGCGGCGGATCGCTCTCGATGTAGCCCCGGTCGTAGAGCTTCTCGAGGGTGTTGTGGCGGGTCGACTTCGTCCCGATCCCCAGGTCTTCCATCGTCTCGATGAGTCGCGACTGGCCGTACCGGCGGGGTGGTTGGGTCTCTTTTTCCTCGAGTTCGACCGCCGAGAGGTCGAGTACCTCCCCCTCGTCGACGCCGGGGACGAAGTTCTCGCTGGAGTTGAAGTAGGGATAGACGTCGTGGTAGCCCGCTTCGACGAGGCGCTTGCCGTTGGACTTGAGTCGGTAGTCGTCGACCTCGGTCACGACCTTGAGATGCTCCCAGATAGCCGCCTCGGCGACCGTCGCGTAGAACCGGCGCACGACGAGTTCGTACACCTCCCACTCGTCGTCGCTCACGTCGCCGCCCCGGGAGGGGATCTCGCCCGTCGGATGGATCGGGGGGTGGTCGGTCGTCTCCTCGTCGCCCTCGGTGGGGACGATTTCGTCGGCCTCGAGGAGGCTCTCGGCCGACTCGCCCAGCGTGGGGTGGCCGACGAAGTCGTCGAGCAGTTCCTCGGGATCGAGATCGTCGGGGTAGACGGTGTTGTCGGTCCGCGGGTAGGTGATGTACCCCGCCGTGTAGAGGTCCTCGGCGATCGACATCGCCCGTTTCGCCGAGTAGCCGATCGCGCTCGCCGCCCGGATGAACTGGGTCGTATTGAACGGCGTCGGTGGCGTGTCGGTCCGCGTTCGGCGGTTGACGTCGACGACCGTCACGCTGTCTCGCTCGGCGAGGACCTCGTAGACTTCGCTTGCGGCCGCCTCCTCCCAGACGCGTTCGGCCTCGTTGTCGTCCTCGTCGCGGTAGAAGTACTGCGCGTCGAACGGTGTCGTTTCACCCTCGCGCTTCTGGAGATCGGCGAACAGCTCCCAGTACGTCTCGGGATCGAACGCTTCGATCTCGCGCTCGCGGTCGACGATCAGCTTGAGCGTCGGCGACTGCACGCGGCCGACGGAGATGAAGTCGTTTCCGAGTTGGCCCGCCGACAGCGAGAGGAATCGCGTCAGCGCGGCCCCCCAGATGAGGTCGATGATCTGGCGGGCCTCGCCGGCTGCTGCGAGGTCGAAGTCGAGGTCGTCGGGTTCGTCGAACGCGCTCTGGACCTCGTTTTCGGTGATCGAGGAGAACCGAACGCGTCGGATCGGGACCTCTTCGTCGACGTCGCGGACGATATCGTAGGCCTCCTTGCCGATCAACTCGCCTTCGCGGTCGTAGTCCGTCGCGATCGTCACGCGGGTCGCCTTCCGCGAGAGGATCCGCAGCGTCGCGACGATGTTCTCCTTCGTGGCCGTCTTCTCGACCGAGGCGTCGATGAGTTCGACCGGTTCGACGTCCCGCCAGTCCGAGTACTCCGACGGGAAGTCGACGCCGACGACGTGGCCCGAGAGGCCCACGCAGCGCTTGCCGCCCCACTCGTAGACGTTGACGCCCTTCTCGCGGCTCGAGTCGTACGTGCCACCGCTCAGGATGTCGGCGATCCGTCGCGCGGCGTTGTCCTTCTCCGTGATGATCAGTTCCACGACGGCTCACCTCCGCGAGCGGTCGGTGCCAGCCTGTGCGGGCGAGTGGTCTGCATTGTCGGCCGGTACGACTGAGGATCTGATAACGCTTTCGCCGAAAACCCGCCGACAGCGCGGGTGTGCGTGCGCTGGGCGAGTGTACGTGCGCTCGAGCGGTCGCGCGTGCGTGAGGTGTGTCGCTGCACTGTGACCGTCGGGTGGAACGGCGAGTCCGTCGCGTAGATCGGCGAGCCGTCGTTCGACTGAGACTCGCCTGCGGTTCAGCGTTTCACAACGGCGTAAACGGAATCGTCGCGAGCGTCTCCTCGTCGTAGGCGAGCGCGTCGGACTGTTCGACACCCGCCGGCGTCAGGAGGTCGATGATCCGCGGGGCGTTCTCGACCGCCCCCTCGCGTGCGCCGCCGAACGTGAAGCCGGTCGCGTCGACCTCGACGGGACGGAACGCGCCGAAGTCCTCGGAACCGACCACCGGAGCGACCTCGGTGTCGTCGATGTCGACGTCCAGGTCGTCCTTCGCGACCGAGAGGATCACCGTGTCGCTGTCGAGATCGACGAGCGTCTCCGGCGAGCCGAGGTCGGTTTCGTCGGCGTCGATCAGGCCCGACCCGAAGCCGCTCGCGTCGAGCCGGTAGTGCCACTCGGACTCGAAGCCGGCGGTGATCGCCAGATCGCCGATTTCCGTCGTCCGGCCCCCCTCGAGGGACGGATCGCGGAGGTAGACCGCAAAGTAGTGGGGCGAGAACTCGCCGCCGAAGGCGTCGTAGAGGCTCTCGACCTCGAAGGCGAACAGGTACTCGCTCGCCGTCTCGTAGACGCTGAACGTTCGCAGGTCGAACGCGCCGTCCCGGAACGCGCCGTCGGTTGGGTACGTGTACTCGCCGGGGCCGTGGTCGTCACCCTGCGGGTCGTCGAACTCGGCGACGAGATCGCCGGGCGCAACGGTTACCGTTTCCGAAGCCAGGACGGTGCCGTCCGCCGGATCGCGCAGGACGACATCGTACGTGCCGACCGACGTGATCGTGTAGCCGAATTCGAACCGCTCGTCGGTCGCGTTCGGCGAGAGTCGGACGTTGTCGACCGTCACGCGGTCGCCGTCGACCTCGATGGCGACGGTCGTTCCGCCGACGAACGCGCCGTCGTTCGACCCGGTCGCCGAAATGAACGGCGTGCCGAGTCCCGCCTCCTCGTCGATGCTGTACTCGAGGTCCTGCGTCGGGCGCTCGTAGGTCGGCAGTTCGCTGCGTTCCCGGCCTCGCGCCGGCCGAAGTCGGATTGCTGTCCCGCCGCTGCGGGCCATCGAGGCGAGCAGCGTCGTACTGGGGTCGACGATGGCCTCGTCGATGCTGACGGTTTCGGGGTCGGATTCGTAGCCGCCGCCGAGTCCGTCGCTGTAGATTTCGGCGACGTATTTGGGTCCCTTAGGGCCGTTGCCCCGACCAGCGTTACCCGACTCGCCCGGCGCGAGGAACGCGAGCGGAACGTCGATCGCCCGCCCGCCCTCGTCGGTCATCGCACCGACGTACCACTCCTCGCCCGCTTGTCGCGCGGTGACGATGTAGTCGCCGATCGCCGAATCGACGACGGTCGTCTCGTCCCAGCCGGCTGCCGGCACGTTCTCGATGAACTCGAATTCGGGTTTCGCGTCGAAGTTCTCGTTGTCGGGCGTGTAGCCCTCGTACTCGGCCGGTACCGGGGACCGCGCGTCGACCTCGCTGATTCCGACAGAGTTGAGGTTGAAGCCGCCGACGTCGCCCTCGAATTCCTCGCCGGAATCGTTGTACTGGAGTTCGATCGCAATCTCGTTGTCGCCGTCCTCGAGGTCGACCGTCGTCGTGTATACCTCCCACTGATCCCAGTAGTCGGTGAATTCGGGATTGATCGTCGTCGTCGACTCGTTGACCCGCAGGCTCGCCTGCGGCTCGCCGGCGTCGATCACTCGAGGCGCGTTGTCCTCGGGAGCGGCCGCGTAGCGGAGGTGTAGGTCGTACGTGCCCGCATCGGCGTCCGTCACGGTGAACGAGACTGACGATCCCGACGGCACCCGATTGGGATCGACGGCGACGTAGTTCGTCCCGAAGGCGTTGCGCCACTCGTCGAGCGTGACGAAGCCGTCGATGTCGCCGGAGGCGGCCTGTACGCACTCGCCAACCGCGAGCGTCTCGTCGACGTAAGCCTCGAGGCGGTCGGCGGCCATCTGCAGCCCGCTCAGGTAGTTCGGGTACATCGCGAGCTGTTTCGCTCGGGTCGTCTGGATCCGGTCGCCACGGTCGTCGGTGAACGTGATGTCGAAGATGCCGGGCTGGTAGCTTACTGGGCCGGCCAGATTGCGCGTGAACGGAATCGTCACGTGGTGTTCCTGGCCGACGTTCGAACTCAGTTGGTCGAAGCCGTCGAACTCCTGGGCGGTGACGACCTCGCGGTTCGCGACGTTGGGGTAGGTCCGGATCTCACCGGTCGGTTTGATCCCCTCGTGGATCTCGAGGAGCTGTCGGTTCCCCGCGGCGGCCTCGATGACCAGCCGGTGGTGGTTGACCGCGAGCTGGTTGTGCTGGTTGTGCGTCGCGTCGGAGCCGTCGCCGTTGATTCCGAGCCCCGGATCGGAGACGTAGCCGTTCTTGATGGAGTGGATGCCGACGTCCTCGTACTGCTGGAAGATGTCGTCCTCGAGGATCTGCTCCTCGTAGTTCGGCAGCGCTCCGGCGGTCTCGTTGTGCATCGTCATCTCCACGTCGTTCTCGAGGTCCCGTCCGAAGTCGGTGACCTCGCGTACGTCGAAGTCCGGATAGGAGTCGTCGACGCCGAACTCGAGTCCGGTCCCGTCGCCGGGGTAGGTATCCCAGCCCTGGTTCCAGCCCTCCACGAGCACGCTGTCGATGCCGTTCCGGTCGGCGAACGTCATGTACCGCTTCATGCGCTCGGTTCGGGCCCCGTGGATGTAGCCCGCCGCCTCCTCTGGGCTGTCGAAGGAATCGTCGGGCCGGTACTCCCAGTGCGCGGAGCCGGCGATCATCGTCCACCAGATGCCGATATACTTCCGCGGCTCGATCCAGTTCGTGTCGGGTTCGCCGTCGACGGTCGGGAGGGCCGACTCCTTCAGTTCGGAGCTCAACAGCGGGATCAGCTGCGACTCGATCAGGTCGCCCGGCTCTCGGCCGATCTGAATCGTCCGCCACGGCGTCGCGTTCGGGAGTTCGAGCGACGCCTTCGTCCCGTCGGGCAGCGGCGTCAGTTCAGTAGTAAACGCCGTGCCGCCCTCGTCGTCCTGCGGGGCGAGGGTCGCCGACGCGTAATCCTCCAGATCCGACTCGTGAATACTCAGATAGGCGTCGCCATCGTCCGCACGCACCGTCAACGGCGTGTGCGCGCCGTTCCGAACCGGCGTGTCCGTCGGTCTGGTCTCCCTCGAGCCCCCCGGAATCTCGCTGAGCGGTGTCTCGACGTACTCCTGTTCGAATCGCGGGTTGGTGACTTCGTTCGGGATCCACCACGACGTGTAGTCGCCACCGAACTCGAACCCGGTGTTCTCGGACGTGAGGACGGCTCTGTCGCTGTTGCTCGCGAAACTGTCGCCGAGGACGATCCGAAAGCCCAGTCCGTCGTCGAACACGCGAAGTTCGAGATTAGCGGATCGGCCCGGTTCGTCCGTCTCCTCGAGCCCGAGGACGAGGGCATTGTACTCGGCCGAAACGCTGTCGTACGCGCCCCAGACGGGATCCCACTGCTCCGTCTCGGAGCTTCGTTCGCTTCCGGTGACCTCGAGTTCGCTCCCCGTAGTGCCGTCCGCCGCGGCTCCGAACGTCGGCTGGTTCCGAAAGTCGAACCCGACCGTCGACGACTCGATGTAGGTCGTCCCGTCGAACGCGACGTCGTAGCTCGGTGTCCCGTCCGAGACGTCCACCGTCACCGAAATCGACCCGTCCGGCGAACTGACCTGCTGGGTCCCAGCGTCGTCACCGTTCGTCACCTGTGCCGCGACCTCCTGTGGCACCGACCGCGTGTAGGCTGCGGCGGCTATCGCCGCCGTCACGCCGCCGAGGAACTGCCGCCGACTCGATTCTGAGTATGTTTGTTGTAATTGTTTCTCAAACATCGACGAGAACGAATGCCATACCCTCGAGTATAAATGTATTGAATTGTGACGTGTTGGCACTAATGCTATCGATAGATGGGTAATATTCCAGTCGAGAGTGAGACTAAAATGACGTTTTGAACGACTCCTCCGGTGTGAAATCGATTGCTGAGCAATCGTTCCCCGGTGTGCCTACCACGGAGGATTCGAAAGTTTTTATTAGTATATGTGGACGTTCCGGAACTGTGTTTCGTGCACTTAAGTCTGTGAATTAACCCTCTCTAAAAGGTAAAGGAATTAATGACTCGGTCTCGAGTACTGTCTCCCACCAACGTACACCGTTCGTTCCGGTTGCGGGACCGCCGTGACGAGTCACGATACACCGTAAGCGGGACGAGAACGCTGAAGATCCACGGCGAAAAGAAAGCGGTGACGAGTCCGATCGATTCGCCGGAGACGAACAGCGTGGACGTTCGCGGTGTCCGGCAGAGCCGGCAACCCACCCCGAGAGCCGAGCCCTTTTGACGGACCCGGGAGAGGGACGAACGAAACGGGATCGTGGCAGATTCACAACGCAAGCGCGTCGATATGACGACGGGGGCGATTCCCCCGAAGCTGTTGCACCTCGCGTGGCCCCTGGTATTAGGGAACCTCCTCCAGACGTTCTACAACCTCGCGGACATGTTCTGGGTCGGCCGCGTCAGCAGCGAGTCCGTCGCCGCCGTCTCGCTCATGTTTCCCCTCTCGTGGATGTTCGTCTCGACGGCGATGGGAATCACCGCGGCAACCATCGCCTTGGTCTCCCAGTACGTCGGCGCCGACGACGACCGGATGGCCGACAAGGTGGTCGGGCAGACGACCCTGCTCACGCTGGCCGTCTCGAGCGTCCTCGCAGCCGTCGGGCTCTACTTCCGACGACCTTTGTTGACCCTGATCGGCGCCCGCGATCAGGTGTTCGTCGAGGCGCTCGCCTACATCGAAGTGATCTTCCTCGCCTTACCGCTGACGTTTCTCTTCTTCGCGTTCCGATCCTCGTTGCAGGGCGCCGGCGACACGAAGACGGCGATGTGGTTGGTCTTCATCTCCGCCGGGATCAACGTCGTGCTCGACCCCTTCTTCATCCTCGGCTGGGGACCGTTCCCGGAGATGGGGACCCGCGGGGCCGCCGTCGCGACGTTCATCGCTCGCGCGTTCGCCACCGTCGCCGGGATCTACATCCTGCTCGACGGACGGTACGGCGTTCGGCTGCGACTCGAGGACCTTACCCCCAACGTCGCCATCCTGAAGCAGTTGGTCGACATC
The DNA here is from genome assembly GCF_052040145.1 of Natronorubrum amylolyticum. NCBI lineage: Archaea > Methanobacteriati > Methanobacteriota > Halobacteria > Halobacteriales > Natrialbaceae > Natronorubrum > Natronorubrum amylolyticum. The sequence continues at coordinate 329,190 of NZ_JBPPFW010000001.1, read as the reverse complement.
GGCTACCCCTCGACGATCGACGGCTGGGCGCGCAGTTTCGCCTCGGTCGCGATGGCCGGCTTCGTCGCCCGGTTCGGGGCGAACCCGACGGCGGCCTACGGGATCGGCGTCCGGCTGATGTCGGTGACGTGGGCCGTCTCGGGCGCGGTGGGGAACGCGACGGCGACCGGCGTCGGCCAGAATCTCGGTGCCAAAACGCCCGACAGAGCCGCAGCCGTCGCGCGAACGGCGACCGCGGGGACGATGGTCCTGATCGCGGCCATCGCAACCGTGCTTATCGCCTTTCCCGCCCAGGCCATGCGGATTTTCGTCGCCGATCCCGACGTGATCGCCGAGGGCGTCGTCTTCCTGCGGATCATGGCTCCCTTCTGGGCCCTCTTTGCGGGCGTCATGGTCATTCAGGGCGCGTTTCGCGGCGCCGGCAACACCCGTGAAGCGATGGTGCTCTCCTTTCTCTCGCGGTGGATTTTCCGGGTCCCCGTCGCGCTCGTGCTCGCGTTCGCCTGGACGGCGACGGTGCCGATAGTCGGCCTCGAGATCGGCGGCCTCGAGTGGGGAATCGAGGGGATCTGGTGGGCCTACTCGTTCGGGATGGTCGCCTCGTTCGTCGTCGCCGTCGGCTGGTTCCGACTCGGGACGTGGACGGAGGGCGTCATCGGCGAGGATCAGGAGCCGGCCGATGGGATGGACGGGGCTCGGGATCGGTCCTCGAGCGGGGATGCCTCGTAGGGCAATCGGACGGTCGTCGCGAGTCGGGCTCGCTCGTTGCAGAGGCAGGTGACAGCTTTACTCGGCGCTTGGCTGTCCGTTGCAACGGTTACACAATGACGGACACACTCGAAGTACGATCGTCGCTGCACTCCGTAGGTCGGAGTCTCAACGCCACTCTGCGAGAGGGTACCGTTCGAAATTGGCCGGTGGGGACCGAAATCCGAATCGTCGAACGGAGGCGGAACCGATGAGAGCCCTCACTTGGCACGGCGAGCAGGACGTCCGTATCGACGAGGTACCCCGACCCGAGATCGCCAATCCGACGGACGCGATAATCGAGATCACGGCCACCGCCATCTGCGGCTCCGACCTCCACCTCTACAACGGGATCATGCCCGGAATGCGGGAGGGCGACGTGCTCGGCCACGAGCCGATGGGGACGGTCGTCGAGGTCGGCGACGAGGTCGAGACGCTCGAGGTCGGCGACCGCGTCGTGGTCCCCTTTACGATCAGCTGCGGTTCGTGCTGGTTCTGCGGGGAGGACATGTACTCGCTGTGTGATAACACGAACCCGAACGCGGAGCTCATCCGCAAGGAGATGGGCCACTCGCCGGCCGGCCTGTTCGGCTTCTCGCACATGCTCGGCGGCTACGCCGGCGGGCAGGCGGAGTACCTGCGAGTCCCCCACGCCGACGTCAGCCCGATCACGGTCGACTCCGACCTCCCCGACGAGCAGGTGTTGTTCCTCTCGGATATCTTCCCGACGGGGTATATGGCCGCCGAGAACGCGGAAATCGAGGACGGCGACACCGTCGCCGTCTGGGGCTGTGGCCCGGTCGGCCAGTTCGCCATCCAGAGCGCGTGGATGTTCGGCGCGAACCAGGTGGTCGCGATCGACCGCGTGTCGGAACGGCTGGACATGGCGAGCAGCCACGGCGACGCGGAGGCCATCAACTTCGAACACGAGGACGTCTACGACCGGCTGATGGCGATGACCGGGGGTCGCGGTCCGGATCGGTGTATCGACGCCGTCGGAACGGAGGCTCACGGCACGGGTGTCGGAAGCGTCTCGGATCGGTTGAAACAGGGCGTCGGCCTCGAGGACGACCGGCCGTACGTCCTCCGCGAGGCGATCAAGGCCTGTCGGAAGGGGGGCACGCTCTCGATCCCCGGCGTCTACACCGGGGACGTCGACGGGATCCCGTTCGGCTCGCTGATGAACAAGGCGCTGACGGTGAAGACCGGCCAGACCCACGTCCAGCGCTACCTCGATCCGCTCATGGAGAAGATCGAGGCGGGCGAGATCGATCCCTCGTTCGTCGTAACCCATCAGGCGTCGCTCGAGGACGGGCCGGCGCTCTACGAGACGTTCAACGACAAGGACGACGACTGCATCAAGGTAATGCTGACGCCCTGAGACGGGTGTTCGACGCTCGAGGGCCGACTACCGGCTCGGCAGCCACTTTCTGAGCGTCGGACTGAACTCGGCGGCCATCTGGGCGTCCGCGTCGGTGAAGGCGTCCGTTGCGATCAGCGTGAGCAGGTAGGTGCCGACGACCACGATGGGGAGCAGGCCGGCGATGATCGTGTCCGACTCGAGGAAGTAGACGATCGGCGCGCCGGCAATGGCCGCGGGCACGCCGGCGCCGACGACTTTGGCAAAGTCCCGGGTAAAGGGGTGGATGCCGTCGAAGTAATAGATCTCGACGAGGGTCAGACAGCCCACGAGAAAGAGCGCGGCCGCCGACCCGATCGCCGCCCCTTCGATCCCGATGAAGGGCACGAGCGTAAACGAGACGAGGAAGTTCGTCCCGAACAGGACGAGGGTGTTGCCAAAGACGACCCGCGAGTAACCCAGGCCCTGCAGCAGCGAGCCGTCGGGACCGCCGAAGGTGACGTTGAAGAGGAACGCAGCGGCGAGCAGCGCGACGATGGTGTTCGCTTCGGCGTACTGGGGCGTGTACAGTACGGCGAGGTACGAACTCGCGCCGAGCGAGAGGAAGATGGCGACGGGGAGCGTAATTGCAGCGATCCAGCGGGCCATGATCCGAAACCGCTCCTCGACCAGATCGATGTCGTCCCGCGTCTCGGCGATCAGCGGCTTGAAGACGGGCGACAGCGAGTTGAAGATGATCATCAGTCCCGAGCCGAGCATGTAGCCGACGCGGTAGATGCCGACGTCGTCGGCATCGAGGAAGAAGCCGAGGACGAAGTAGTCGACGTGGCCCATCAGGACGAAGACGACGCTGGTCATCGCCAGCGGGACGGAGTACTTGACGAGCGGCGCCGGCGCGACGAGTTCGATCTCGGCCGTCAGGAGGCCCCAGGCCTTGTAGACGAAGACGGCCGCGCCGATCGTGATCGCGACGAAGAGGCCGACGACGTAGCCGGCGATGAGGCCGAGCAGCCCGTAGCCGACGAGCAAGAGCCCCGCGGTGACGACGAAGCGGACGATCGGCCGCACGATATCGCGCATGATGACGCGGTACTGGAGCTTCTTGATGCTGTAGTAGGAGGTCAACAGCACGTTGTAGATGGCGAGCATCGGGATCGTCACCGAGAGCAGGAGGAGCCCGATCCCCATCGCCGGCTCCTGGAAGAGTTCGGCGATGTACGTGGCGCTGACGGCGAGGGCGAAGGCGACCAGCGAGGACGTGATCAGCACGGTCGCAGTCACCTGCACGATCACGCCCTTGGCCTTCCCGTGCTCGCCGTCGTCTAAATACTGCGGCACGAAGTAGTCGATCGCCAGCGGCAGACCGAGGTTCGCGAACACCTGCATGAACAGGATGACCGACGTCGCCAGCACGAACAGTCCGTAGACAGAGGGGCTGACGAACCGGGTCATCAGCATGACGATCGCGAAGCCAAGCGCGCCGTTGATGAGGTTGCCGACGAACGTGATGCTGCCCTGTTTCGCGAGCGTCGAGATCCCCTCGTCGCGATCCGAGTTCGGGTCGCTCTCGGTCTCGGCATCGGCGTCCGGGCCGAGACCGAGTCCGGCGTCCGAATCCCGATCGGAATCGACACCGTCGTCGCGGCCGGGATCGGAATCGCGGTCGGAACCCGAGTCACCGTCGGTCATGGCACGGCTCCCCTCCGTCCGGTCGTTGCGGCCTCGGCTCCCGACGGTTCACTCGAGCGCTTCTCAAGCGAGCGCGTTCGATGCAGCCACTCCATGCGCGGTACCATCAGACCCCCGTTGCCGGCTCGAGTTCGTACGTCGTGACTGCCGCTGCGTCCTCGCCGAATCTGGGAAACTCGATCTCGAACGGCCACTCCTCGCCCGAGGAGACGTCGGCATCGACGTTCTCGATGACGGTCTCGAGTTCCTCTCCCTCCTCGTCGAAAAACGTGGCCCGAACCTCGAGGTACGAGAGCGTTCGGTCGCCGACGTTCCTGACTGCTCCCCAGACGACTACCCGCTCATCGTCGGTCCCCGGATTGTCGCGAACGAGGTCGTGCCAGACGATCTCGACGTCGCCGGGCTCGGTAATATCCTCGCCGCTGTCCTCGAGAAACTCGAGACAGCCCGACAGCGGCACGAGAGCGGCACACGCGAGAAACGCACGACGGTCCATCGCTACTGCGTATGTGGCGGCGCGGCTTCAGCGTTCTGGAGCCCCGATATCGGGTGGATCGGGTCGAATCGGTGATATCGTTCCCCGTCTCCGTACCGATCCCGTCCATCACGAAAAATCGTGTATCCGAACGGTTCAACCGCTGAGAGTTTCGTTCTCGACCGGGGAGTCCCGACAGACTTTTCACCACCAACTGTTACCACCTAGTTGTATGAGCGAATTCGAACAGTTCAGTCAGGTCGGCGAAGCCGACGTAACGCGCGCAATCGGACAGGAGTGGACCGAGGAGTTCATGGACTTCTCGGATTCGGACGTGATCATCGTTGGCGGCGGCCCGTCGGGGCTGACGGCCGCGAAGGAACTCGCAGAACGCGGCGTGAAGGTGATGGTCGTCGAGAAGAACAACTACCTCGGCGGCGGCTTCTGGCTCGGCGGCTTCCTGATGAACAAGGTCACCGTTCGGGACCCCGCCCAGCAGGTGCTCGACGAACTCGACGTCTCCTACAAACAGTCCCAGGACAGCGAAGGGCTGTACGTCGCCAACGGGCCCGAGGCCTGTTCCGGGCTCATCAAGGCCGCCTGCGACGCCGGCGCGAAGATGCAGAACATGACCGAGTTCACGGACATCGTCATCCGCGAGGATCACAAGGTGTCCGGTATCGTCATGAACTGGACGCCGGTCCACGCGCTGCCCCGCGAGATTACCTGCGTCGACCCCATCGCGGTTGAGGCCGACCTCGTCATCGACGCGACGGGCCACGACGCGATGGCGATCAAGAAACTCGACGAGCGCGGCGTCTTAGATGCCCCCGGCATCGCCGACGCCGAGGCCAACGCGACGGGGATGGACCAGACCGGCGACGACAGCTACGGCGCACCCGGCCACGACTCGCCCGGCCACGACTCGATGTGGGTCGGCAAGTCCGAGGACGCCGTCGTCGAACACACCGGACTCGTCCACGAAGGTCTCATCGCAACCGGGATGGCCACCGCGACGACCTACGGCCTGCCGCGGATGGGTCCGACCTTCGGTGCCATGCTCGTCTCCGGCAAGCGCGCCGCCCAGGTAGCACTCGACGAACTCGAGGTCGACGCCGAACCCGTCCAACTCACCAGCCGCGCCGCGCCCGCCGACGACTGAACCCGGCCTCCCCGTTTTTCGCTCGCGTCACGACCAACCGGTCTCGTCCGCCCAGTCGTCGTCCGAATCCGCGGACTCGTCGGTGAGCGGCGCCTCGCAGTAGTCACAGACGCCGTCGTCGGCCGTTCGGGCTCCGCACGACGGGCAGTTGACGTCCGAGACCGTCGCCGACGATTCGTCGGTCGCGTGGAGCGCGTGAAGTCGCTCGAAGCTGATGACGATGTAGGCCAGAGAGAGCACGCCGAACGCGACGAGTACGAGGACCGTCGTCAGCGTGCTGGTCGAGACGAGCGCCGGGAATTCGTGCATCAGAGTCGACACGACCGGGTGGTCGGAGGCGACAAACATAACTGTTGACGTGTGACGTTCGGTCGAGAGCGACGAGGGGAGCCCGGCATCGTCACCCAATTACAGCGGCCGTCGAGCGCTGATTCGTTCGCGACGAACGGAAACCCACACGGTTTTCGCGACCCGCGAGCAGCGTTCGACCATGAAACTCGTCGTCACCGGCGCGACCGGCGCTGCGGGGAGCTGGATCGTCGATCACTTCGCGGACGCCGGCCACGAGGTGGTCGGAATCGACCTCGAGCGCCCGCCGCGCGAGCGCGAGAACGCGACCTTCCTCGAGGCGGACCTCACCGAACAGGGTCAGGCACTGGAGGCGATCCTCGACCCCGAACCGGACGCGGTGATCCACTTCGCGGGGATTCCGCGCATGGGAATCACGACCGGCACCGAGACGTTCCTGACGAACGTCTCGAGCGCCTACCACGTCTTCGAGGCCGCGGGGCGGGCCGACGCGGACGTGATCTGGGCCTCGAGCGAGAGCCTCTACGGAATGCCCTTCGCCCAGCAGCCGTTCCTGCCGGACTATCTGCCGATCGACGAGACCCACCCACAGCGGCCCGAAGACGGCTACGGCGCGTCGAAACTCGTCGGCGAGGAACTCGCCGCGAAGACGGTCCGGAAGTACGGGATTTCGGCCGCCTCGATCCGGCCGACGTGGATCCAGTACCCCGGCGACTATTATGCGATCGACGAGTGGACGCTGTTCGATCCCGAGACGGCCGATCGGAGCGGCTGTTTCTGGTCGTACGTCGATATCCGTGACGTGGTCTCGATCGTCGACGCCGCGCTCGAGACCGATATCGACGGCCACGAGCCGTATCTGGCTGCTGCGCCCGATAACGGCCTCGGCCGGCCGACCGCGGACGCCATCGAGGCCGCCTTCGGTGGTCTGCCCGACGACTGCGACCTCGAGGGCGAACAGTCGGCGTTCTCGACGGCGAAAGCGCGTCGGGAACTGGACTGGAAGCCAGCCTACTCGTGGCGCGAAGCGCAGAACGAGGACGTCGACGGACCGGCGTTTCTGGATCCCTAGGCTGTCGGTTTCGAGGTCGGCACACGACCGATCGATCCGCGACCGCAAACGTTTCACGGGGTGGTACAACTAGATCATATATGGTCGATAACGTCATCCTCTATCGCGCCCCTTCGACGGTCGCAGACGTGGGCGAGATCGGCGACTGGCTCGAGGCTCGAATCGACGCCGCTGTGACGGTTCGCGACCGGTTTCTCGACGTCCATCGAACCGAAACCCTCGCCGAACGGTTCGCCGAGGCACGGGTCAGTTCCCCTTACGAGCGCGACACCGGCAACACGATGTTAGGGATCGTCCGCTACGAGGAACGCGCCCTCGAGAACCCCGAGCGCGAGGGCGGCGTGCTCTACGACGGCCTGCAGGTTCAGCGGGCGCTCAACAGCGCACTACCGGCCGACGAACGCGGCCTCGAGACGCTCCACGTGCCGATTCTGGATCGAGCGATCGGTACCTGGGGCGACCACGACGGCCGCTGGCACAAGCGCGTGAACGTCCTCGGACAGCCCGCGCTGGTCTCGGTGCCTGGACTCTACGAGGCCCCCGCGAAGCCCGACGCGTACTACAAGGAACAGCAACGTCACGCGCTCCTGTCGGGGGATACCCCGCCGCGAGAGGTGCTCGAGAATCAGGTCGAGGGCGAGTTCCTGATCGAGGACGACCCCCGGACGACCGACGCGCTCTGTGGCTACGTCCTGCAGGCGTACCACTATCTCGAGACGGGCGAATCGTTCTGCGAGCAGGAGCCGTGTCGACTCTCCAACGCCCACTACCACGAGGAACTAATCGACGCCCAGTTGCGCGATCCGCAGTTTTGTACGGCCCACGCGCGACTGTACGAGTGAGGAGCAGCACTGGCCGCCAGTCACACCTATTCCGCACGACGGCAGACCGATTGACAGAACCACAGCCCTCTTTTGTCTCAGTCGGCTACGAACACGCAATGAACAACTCGTTTACCGTTTCGGTCCCCGTCCGGTATCGCGATCTCGATCCGTTGAATCACGTCAACCACGCCGTCTACGCGAGCTACCTCGAGATCGCACGCACCGACTATCTCGAGGAGGTCGTCGGCATCGCCGCTGAAAACATCTCCTTCGTCATCGCGAACCTCGAGATCGACTACCGACGGCCGGTCGTCATGGGCGACGATCCCGTCGTCTCGCTTCGGGTCGCCCGACTGGGTGACTCGAGTTGTACTATGGAGTACGAGATTCGTGTCGACGACGACGTGGCCGCGACGGCCGAAACGACGTTGGTCCACATCGATCCCGACTCGAGGCGGCCGTCTCCGCTCCCCGACGAGATTCGGGAGCCGATCGAGGCGTTCGAGGGTCTCGAAGCGCCGGCGTAGGCCTCGATACCGGGTTCGTTCGCCGGCTCTCAGCCGCCGATCGTCTCGGGACCGTCGGCCTCGACCGGTTCGGACGCCGTCACTCGAGTCGTCCGCCGGTCAACCGCACGACGCCGAAGACGTGCGTCTCGTCGGCGACGGCGGCCGAGCGCTCCCGCAATCGCCTGTGTGCGGCATCGATCTTCGCGTCGAGTCGGAGATCCGGCTCGTTCTCGTACCGTAGTTTCGTCGTCGGCGGCGTCGAGAGGACGACGATCGCCTTGAAGACCGCGTTGACCGGCGGTGCGTACCACTCGTCGCTCCGGGCCGCGTTCGCGAGGACGACGTGCCCGTCGGGACCGACGAGATCACACCAGTCGTCGACCGCGCCCGCGGGATCCTCGAGCATGCCGACGACGAACGTCGCGAGGAGGGCGTCGACGCCTTCGACGTCGAGCGGTGGCTGTGTCGCGTCGGCACGAACGACGTGGACGTTGTCGTACTCGGCCGTCAGGTCTCGAGCGCGCTCGAGTACCGGCCCCGTGAAATCGATCCCGACGACGGTCCCCTCGGGACCGACCCGGGCTCGCAGGTACGGCAGGTTCGCGCCCGTTCCACAGCCCATCTCGACGACGGTGTCGCCGGGCTCGAGTCGACAGGCGGCGGCCGCCCGCCGGCGCAGCGCCGGGATGCCGGGCGTTCGCCGCGCGATGACGTCGTAGAGGCGCGCCCAGCGGCCGTAGAACTCCTGTGCCGTTTCCGGCTTCATCCGAGGGAGTTTCGATCGGAGATCCGCCATCTCAGATCAGCGACCGGACCGTGTCGGCGACCGATTCCGCGTCCGATCCGAGGACGTAGATCAGTGGTTCGATCCCCATCGCGCCGGTCTGGTAGAGCACCGTCGCCTCGGGTTCGTCCTCGATCGCCGCCCCGACGCTCGAGGCGACGTCGCTTCCCTCGTCGAACTCGGCAGTGATGTGACCGGTCTCGGTCAACTCGGCGAGCAGCGTCGGATCGTATTTGATGTTGACCGCCGCCGAAACGTCCGCGCCGTGATCGCGAGCGGCGAGCAACACCGAGGCGACGTGTTCGGAGACGCCGAACTCGGGGTCGGACGGTACCGTCGCCTTCCCCTTGACGTCGAAGATGCGGCCCGGCACGCCCGCGACGTCGTCGACATCTTCCGCGTCAGGGATGCAGGCGACCAGATTCGAGCCGACGGCTGGGATCAGCGTCGCGAAGCCGCTGGCGTTCTCGAGGATGCGCAGCCCCCGGCGGAGCGAGGAGAGCACGCGCTCGCTCGTTCGCAGATCGCTCTCGGGGTCGTGGATGCGAAAACTCGAGCCGTGATCGGCGAGTTCGGGGACGGTGTCCTCGTGGAGCTGTGCCAGCAGGTCGCCGCCGGTCTCTAGTTCCCGGACGAGCACCTCGATTTCGATCAGCGCCTGTACCGGGGTGGTGTCACCTGCTGCCAATCCGTCGGCGAGTTCGTCGACGAGGGCCTCGACGCGCTTGTCGTCGGCGATTCGGTCGTTGGTCGCGACGTCGCCGTGGGCGTACTTCGAGACGGCGCTCTGGCTGATCCCGAGGACGTCGGCGACCTCGCTCTGAGTGAGCCCGCGGTCCCGGAGTGCCCCGGCCAGGAGCGACCGAACCGTCGGGAGAAACTCATCGACGACGATTTCTTCGACGAATTGCATTACCGGCGGCTACGGCCGCCGTCGAAATAACTTGTGGGTCTCGAACGCGGCGTTTGTGTCGGTTGTCTCGGACGATATGCCTGCGGTCGCGTGCGTTGAGTCGGGGTGCGCGGTACGAGGCGCTCGCAGCGTTCACGCCTCGAAAAGCGAGCGGAGAGAGAACCCGTGGGCCATCGCAAATTGGGACTCGAAACCGCACGAGGGACGAACGAGGTCGCTGCCGCTGAGACCGAAAAACCGTTCGCAACGATTACTTGCGCTCGAGTTGGTCTCCGCCGAACTCGTCGTCGCTCTGAATTCGGGAGGCCTGCGGGCCGTCCTGATCCTGATACTTCGAGCCGCGGTCGCTGCCGTAGGGCCGTTCGGCTTCGGTCTTCAGTTCCGTAAACGTCAGTTGCGAGATCCGCATGCCGGGGGTCAGCGCGACGGGGGCCGTTCCGAGATTCGAGAGTTCGAGCGTGATCTGGCCGCGATAGCCGGGATCACACAGCCCCGCCGTCGCGTGCACCACGACGGCGAGCCGACCCAGCGAGGACCGGCCCTCGACGTGGGCGATGAGGTCCGCGGGGATCTCGACGCGCTCGTAAGTGGTCCCCAGTACGAAGTCCCCGGGATGGAGGATGAAGTCGTCGCCGTCCTCGACGACGGTCTCGGTGACGTACTCGTCGACTTCCTGTTCGGAGTTCGGGTGAATGCAGGGGATGTTCGTCCGCTGGAACTCGAGGAATTCCTTGCCGAGTCGGAGGTCGACGCTCGCCGGCTGAATTTGGAGGTCGAGGTCGTCTATGGGATCGACGACGAGGTCGCCGTCCTCCAAGCGCTGCAGGATGTCCGCGTCGGAGAGGATCATATCGAGTAGGAGCGAACACGGGGTCCTAATACTGTCGGAGCGGAGTCGGCGAGCAGCGGTCTCGAACGGGCGAACGATCGCCTTCGGATCGTTCCGTCCGACGGGACAGCGCACCTGATCCGACGATGGTACAATATGATGGAAAACAGGACTCTCTTGCGTTCGGGCCGAATCTGTTAGGAGGACGGATCCCGAAGGCTCGTTCTATGGCGGGGCAACAAGAGCGGTTCAACGGCGATACGCGGCTGTTGCACCAGCGAGCGGTGAGGATACCGCTTCCCGACATGGACGCCGAGCGGGTGTTTCACGAGAACATGATGACGATCGCGGCGGCCAAAGAGCGAAAGGCCGATCTTCTCGCGGATCCGGACGTTCCGCTGCTCACCGCTTACGAGGCGGAGCTCGATCACGCCGCGGAGAGCTTCGAGCGCCGACTGCGGCAGATCGCGGGCGACGACTACGAGGAGGTCGCGATGGCGTACTCCCGGGGCGAGCGGGACGACCGAATCGCCGAGATCGTCGCGTACTTCGTCGAAGGCGTCTGGCGAATCCAACAGCGAACCACCGTGACCGACATGGTGTACACCCCGCTGCTCGTGCGCTACCCAGACTGCTTTACGGTGAATATTCGGTTCGCCAGCGGACACACCACGCCGAAATCGATTCACTACGAGTCCCCAGAACACGCTTCCGAGGGGCTAGCCGACGAGTACGTCGAGACCTACTACGAGGAGAGCCAGTACTCACAGCGACAGGCGGCGGACTACGTCAGAGAGGCCGCAGCGATGATCCGTGAGGAGTTTCCCGATCCGGACGAGACGCCCCTCGAGGAACGGAACTACGGCGGAATCGTCTCGGCGGAGGGTCGACGTGGGTCGGTCTTCTCGACGGTGGTCGAACGCGTCGACCCCGATCCAGACCGGTTTTTGGAGCCAGCTACCGAGCCGACGCTCGTCGAAGCGGGGCCAGAGGCGAGGCGAACGGAACGGGCGCTCGGTCTCGACGACGAGATCGTTTACTGACGGTCGACGAACACAGCAGTCTGTTGTCTAAGAGACGGTACTCCGGTGCTGATCGACGTTACGTGAGCGCCACTGGAAGCAGCAACAGCCCCGCACAGATCCCGGCCGTGAGCAGCGCCGTCGACGTCGCAGTCGAGCGCTCGAGGCCGAACCCAGACTGGAGTCCGCCTCGCCAGATGACGGCGGCCCAGCCGCAGGCGAGTAGTGTGAGCGGGACGAACACCAAGACCTCGGGTTCGAGCGGAGCGATAGTCGGATCGATTTCGAGCGCCGAAAGCGCATAGAGAAGCAGGTTCGAAACCGCCTCTCCGGCCAGCATGGGGACGAGCCCCCACGCCGCGAGCGCCAAGGTGTCGGCCGGCTCGAGTCTGGCGCCGAGTGCGTAGCCGAGCCCGTACAGCAGCACTGTCGGGACGACCCAGTAGAGGAGCGTGGCCTCGAGGGTCTGGAGCAGATACAGTAGCGTCACGGGCTCGACGTCGATCTCAGCCGTGGCTCGCCAGAGGAGTCCAACGGCGAGCGAGCCGACCCAGTAGACGAGCACGAGGCCGATTGCACGCGGGAGGGAGCCGGCGTCCACGCGGGTGAAGTACCCGTCGGGATCGACGAGCGGTGTCGTCGCCATATTTCAACGCATAAACTAGTTCACCAAAACCGTTCGGATCCGCGCTGCTGGTTTCGCTGCGGCTATAGGGGTCGACACACACAGTAGAGCCATGAAACAGGCCATCGTCGCCCGCACGGACATCGGCATGGGACAGGGAAAGCTCGCCGCACAGGTCGCTCACGCGTCGCTGTCGGCCTACGAGAAGGCGGACGATCAGCTCCGGAGCCAGTGGAAACAGGGTGGCCAGAAGAAAGTCGTCCTCAAGGGCGAGAGCGAACGCCAACTGCACGAGCTCTCGGCGATCGCTGACAGCGAGGGGATTCCGAACGCGGTCGTTCGGGATGCGGGCCACACCCAACTCGAGCCCGGCACCGTCACCACGCTGGCCGTCGGTCCGGCGGCGGACGACCGGGTCGATGCCGTGACCGGCGAGCTGTCGCTGTTCTGAGCGACGAGCACTGAGCAGCGGGAGCTGGGCAGCGGTGGAATCAGTCTCCGAATCGCTCGAGGCCGATCGTTCTCCGCTGCGATGATTGCTTCCCCGCCGTGGAGCCATGGGACCGTCCCGCTACCGATCGCCAATGGTGATTGACGGTCTGCGGGACGCTTCACGTCCGCTATTTCTGACCTCGAATGTCATAGAAAAATATATACAGGATTGCTTAGATCTTCTAACCGTGAAACGTCCCTCCAGACGGGGCTTCCTCGCCGGGAGCGCCGTCACGGCAGTCGGCTTCGCCTGCATGACAGGCGGATCGTACGCACAACAGCTCGAGCGTCTCGACATCGACGTCCCCGACGGGGCTTCGAGCGCACTCGCGCTGGTCCCGTCGGAGTCGGCCGCGGACACCGACTTCCGGATGGTGATCCTCGCCGATGTTACAGACGTCGACGACGAGGACGAGTACGGCTACGAGGTACGAGACGTGCTTCGATCGTTCGACGACCTCGAGGTCGGCGACGTCTCCCACGTCGCCGCGGGTCACAGCATGGATCCCTACGGACGGCTCGGTGTCGCGGCCGGCTCCTTCGACCAGCCGACCCCGGGCGAGGTGACCGACGAGGAGGACGACTGGCGCCTCGCGGAAGCCAGCAATCGCGCCTACGCAACTGCCGACGACCGCGCGGCGGTCGCTCACGGCGAGGAAGCTGCGACGCTGCGGAACGCAACCGTCGACGTCGCCGCCGGCGACGCCGAATCGTTCCTCGCGGGCCGCGAGAACGCAGCGACGGCGTTCGAACTGCTCGCCGACAAGTCGCTCGTCTACTTCGCACCGAGCGTCGAACAGATGGGCTTCACCGGCATCGGTTCGGAGACCCTCGACGCGTTCGCGGCGGGCTTCGCCGCCGATCCGAATCTGATCGAGGGAGCCGTCGAGAACCGCTACGTCCTGTTCCCGGCCGCAGATGCCGACCTCGACGACGAGGCGGTCGAGGAGATCGTCACCGAACTCGAGACCGGCATCGTCGTCGAGATAGATATCGACCGCGAGGACGACCTCGTTCGCGCGACGGTGGTCGCCGAGGCGCCGCCGGAACGCGACCGCGAGGCGGCACCCGATGCACAGATCGTCGCCGAGGTCGATCACGACGAGGGCGTCGTGAGCTTTCGCCATCGCGGCGGTGAAGCGATCGATACCGACGATCTCGAACTGTGGCACGACGGTGAACTTTCCGACGACGGACCGGCCGACGCGTTCGACGTCTTCGAAGAGGGCGACGAGCTGACCGTCGCCACCGACCCGCTCGCCACGGTCACCCTCCGCTGGTTCGACGAGGACGCGAACGCCTTCTACACGTACGCCAGTTACCTCGTCGGACGGGACTCGTTCGAAGTCGACCACGAGTTCGACGACGAGCGACTGGCCCTCGAGTACGTCGGCGAACGGGAGGCCGACCCGTCGAAGCTGACTCTCCAGTCGTACTCCGGCGTCGACGTCGAGACGCTCGACGGCTTCGCCGACGAGTACGACACGCTGACCGCGGGCGACGCGATCACCGTCGATGGCGTCGGCGTCGACGACCGCGTCACGCTGGAACTCGACGTACCGAACGAACCTCGTCAGTCGCCGACGCAGTTGGTCAGCTACCGGGTGCGTCCGCCGCGAATCTTCCTTCACCGCTATCGGGAGCGAGGCGTCGTCGCGCAGTACCACGACGAGCACGAGCGCGACGCCGGGGCGTTCCGGCTGCTGGTCGACGACCAGGAGGCCGAGACGCAGTTCGAAGACCTCACGGACACCCTCGATCAGGGCGACGACGTCGAACTCGGCGACTACGACATCGGCACGACGCTCACCGTCGAGTGGACCGAGCCGGACGAGCCGATGGAGATCGGCGACCTGGTCGTGCGCCCGGACGTGCGGGTCGACATGGAATACGACGGCGACAGCGGCGAGTTGACGGTGTCCCACGACGATGGCGAAGCCGTCGACGCCGACGACCTCGAGCTGCGCGTCGGTGGCGACTCGACGGCCGTCCAGCCGGCCGACGAGTACGATCGGTTCGAGCCGGGCGACGAACTGACGGTCGAGGCCGAACCGTTCGTGGAGGTCGACCTGTCGTGGACCACTGCGGACGTCGACCGGGAGTATACGCTCGGTCGGACGGTGACCGCCGCGGACAGCTTCGAGGCGGCGTACGATGCCGACACGGCCGAGGTGGAACTGGCCTACACCGGCGAGCAGCAGGCGGATCCAGAGGGGCTGGGGGTCCAGCGCTACGCCCCGAGTTCGGGGGCCACCACCACCAGCGAACCACAGCCGCTGTTCGCCGAGGAGTACGACGCGCTGACGACGGGCGACGCGGTCGTGCTGGAGGACGTCGAAGTCGACGAGCGGATCAGTATCGTCCTCAGCAGTGACGACGGGAGCTACCGCCGCCACGCCTTCCAGTTCACGCCGAAGCCTCGGTTCGCCTTCTCCTTCGAGTCTCGGGAGGGGGACATCGTGGCCGTCTACCGAGACGAGGTCGCCCGCAGCGCCGACGCGTTCCGCGTTCTCGCGGACGGCGACGCGACCGACGTGCAGCCGGCCGACGAGTACGACGAACTCGAGGGCGGCGACGAGATCGATCTCGGTACGTTCGAGACGGGGACCGAACTCATCGTCGAGTGGACCGTACCGGACGACCCGGTCGAGGTGAGCGACCATGTTATCGCACCCGACGCTGCCTTCGATGTCGCCTTCGACGAGGATAAAGTTCTGACCGTCACCCACGAGGGCGGCGACGAACTCGCGGCCGCCGACGTGCAACTGTATGCTCAGCCTGCTCGAACCGATCCGGTGGTGTGGGACGACGACGGCACCGTCGAGGAGGGAGATAGCCGAACGGTCGAACTCGAGGACGAGCCTCGGTTCGTTATGATCGTCTTCCGCGAGCGCGAAGTGCTCCACGAGGAACAGTTCGACGGCTGATCGCCGACTCGTCGCTGTACTGAGCCGATCGCCCACGAACCGTGGGCGGTTCTCGTTCGTCTCCTTCGCTCGCCACCGTTAGGACGGAGTACCGATCGTGATTTCTTCTCGACAGAACAGAAACCATATAATCTGTGTCTCCGAGGAGACAGTTACAATGTCTGTCCTCTCGACCGAAGACGAAGGAAAGTTTTTGATGGACGTCAGAGGCGAACAGATCGGGATCGTCACCGAAGTCGATCCGATCGAACAGGTCGCCTACGTCGACCCCGAACCGACGCTCACGAACGCGTGGATTCAGAGCCTCGGCCGCGGCGGTGCCGGCGATGACGACCTCGAGATTCCGAGCGACAACATCGAGACGATCACGGACTCGGAGGTCCGCGTCGATGCGGATCTCAGCAGCGACGCCTGATCGCGAACGCCGAGGCCATGGCGATCAGTACAGCCACCACACCGTCCCGAGCAGTCCTGCCGACAGCACGACGGCACCCACGCGAGCCGTCCGCGCCTCGAGCGGGCCGTCGATAGCCGAAAGCGCGAGCACGACGGGGAAAACGAGCAGCGTGCCGACTACGAACCCCGGTCTGAGACCGCCACCCGACACGAGCGAAACGAGACCGATGCCGACGGCGAGTCCGACCGTCAGCGCGAGCGCCTGTCGGACGTCTTTTGGGTCCATACGCTCCGTTCGATCGATCTGTCGAAAACGAGTTCGGTTTCGAGAGTGAAAGTCGAGCGAACGGACGCGGCGGCCGAGGCGTCGCGAACGAGAGTCGAGAGACTGGTCAGTCAGCGACGGACGGCTCGCCGGTGAGGTCGTACTCCGAAACGAAGTGGCTCACGACCTCGCGGTGCGTGTGACTCCCGACGAGATGATCGTCGAGACTGCGGTCGGGAGCCAGCGTCTCCTGACAGATCGGACACGTGGTCGGCAGCTGGAACGTCATGGGTTACTGTTCAGACTCGGCGGACAAACCGAAACAGCCTGCATACGCTCACCTGTCGGCGTCGATCCGAGTCGTCACCTCGAGAACGAACCGATTTACCTCCGGCCGCCGAAGCGTCGCCAATCAGCATGCGTCCGGCACACCCCACAGAGCAGGCCGTCGGGATGGACCACTACGTCAGCGACGCCGACGGCGTCGGCGGCCACCTCCGCGAGGACGACGACCACTTTCGGGTTCGGGAACTCGAGCGTTTCGCGACCGAACCGGTCGACGCGCCCACGGACGCCTACCCTCACCTCGTCTTTCGAGTGACGCTGTCGGGCTGGGACACGAACGACTTCGCCTCGCGGCTCTCTAACGCACTCGAGATGTCTCGAGAGCGGGTCAACTGGGCCGGCACGAAGGACAAGTACGCGGTGACGACGCAGCTGTTTTCGGTGTACGGCGCCGATCCCGAGGACCTGCCAGATGTCGACGGTGCGGAGGTGGAGGTCGTCGGACGGGCAGGGCGCAACCTCGAGTTCGGCGACCTCGCGGGCAACGCGTTCGAACTCGTCGTCAGCGAGCCCGACCGACCCGAGAACGCGAGCGAGATAACGGACGAACTGCACGCATTCGGCGGGCTCGAGTCCCCCGACGCTGCGGGAGTGTCGATCGGGGTCCCCAACTTCTTCGGCCAGCAGCGCTTCGGCAGCCGACGACCGGTTACGCACAAAGTGGGCCTCGAGATCGCCCGCGGAAGCTGGGAGGGGGCCGTGATGGCCTACCTCGGGAACCCGACGGACGAAGAGCCGGAGGGGACACAAGAGGCTCGCGCGTTCGTCCAGGAGACCCGCGACTGGCAGGAGGCCCTCGAGCGGTTCCCCAATCGCTTGCGCTACGAGCGCTCGATGCTCCACGGGGTCGTCGACTGCGACGGCGAGCCGGGTCCCGAGGACTTCAGGGCCGCACTCGAGCGCGTCCCCTCGAATCTCCAGCGGCTGTTCGTCCACGCCGCTCAGTCGTACGCGTTCAACCTGATGCTCTCCGAGCGCCTCGAGCGCGGGCTGCCGTTCGACGAACCCGTCGAGGGCGACGTGGTCTGCTTCGCGGACACCGACGCGCCGGAGGGGCTCGAGTTGCCCGACACCGACCGCCTCCAGCGGGTCGACGAACGACGGGTGCGGTCCGTGACGCGCCACTGCGAGCGCGGCCGGGCGTTCGTCACCGCGCCGCTCGTCGGAACCGATACCGAACTCGCCGACGGCGAGCAGGGCGAGATCGAGCGAGCGGTGCTCGACGACCTCGACCTCGAGCCCGGCGACTTCGACCTCCCCGGCGAGTTCCATTCGACTGGCACCCGACGAGCGATGTTGGTTCGAACGGACCTCGAAGTCGACACCGACCCGCTCATGCTCTCCTTTGCGCTGCCGAAGGGGTCGTACGCAACGGTCGTCCTTCGGGAGTATCTGAAGGTCGATCCCGTGGATCTCGGCTGAGATCGACGGCCGTCGGAGCTCTCCAGCGCATACCGAGCAGCAGATTCATGTCGATACCGAGAATAGTTTCCCGGAAGTGCAGAACCGCGCTATGAGCCACCGTGGGCCACACACGGATTGCCGAGAGGGACCGAGAGACACATGATCGGAACGGACGAGCACACCGAGTTGATCGACTGGGAGAAGACGACCGACGACGGGGTTCTGGTGTATATCCTCGAGTACGACGGTCCGGTCTCGGCACCGACGGGTCGGCCGCGGACGCTGTTCGGCGCGAGCAGCGGCGGGACGGTTCCGGCGGGCGACCAGTACGTCGAGTTACCCGATGGCGAACGGCTTCCCGCGACCGAACTGACCTACGAGACCGAGGGAACCACGCTTCGAGTCCGCCACGAGTCGCCGTCGCTGCTGGATCGGTGTCTGGAGTACCTGCCGTGGTGGACTCGAGCCTGAGTCGGGCGCTGAGTTGCGGAGATAGCGACTCAGTCGAGAACATCGCGGAGCACCGCGCCGAAACCGGCGGCGCCGACACAGAGCGAGACGAGACCGCCGATTCCGGTGAGCGCGAGCGCGCCGTTAAACCCGGCCGCAACGAGTAACGGCTTGAGCCAGCCGTCCTCGTGTCCGACCAGCCGGTCGGCGATGGCGAGGTAGCCGACGACCGTTCCGATCGCCCACAGCAGATACGCGACGAGCAGTAGCGGGATGGCAACGAGGACTCCGATGATCGTGATGAACAGGAGAAACGCCAGCAGAACGATTCCCACGATGGAGAGAATGCCGTAGACGAACGAGCCGACGGGATTCTCGAGCGTATCGGCCATCATGCGTTCGGTGAACGCGGGCGCGACCGCGACCATGATCGCACCGACGATCAGCGTCGTCAGGAAGGCGCTAACGGCGCCGCCGAGGAGGCCGTCAGTCGCGCCGATTTCGATGTCGATTCCCGGATCCATCTGTGCGACCAGTAGCCCGGCTAGTACGGATTGTATCGTTTCTATCACGGATACTGACGATCCGCTGTAGCCAAATAAACGGACCCATTGGTCGTCTGTCGGTCTCAGACGAGGAACGACACACCGCTTTTGCGCTGTGTCGTCCGCGCTGATAGGCTTTTGTCCGCTCGAGTCCTCCCATCTAGCATGAGAAGCACTCGGCTGCAACGCCAGATCGACGATCTCGTCGCCCAGGGCTGGAAGATCGAGGACGAGGACCGCGACCGCGTCGTGATGGTCGATCGGGAGTTCGGCTCAGTCGGCTCACACATCCTCGTCGCGATACTGACCGTCTGGTGGACGATGGGGATCGGTAACGTCCTCTGGGGGGCGTACAATTACGTCTCGAACTCGAGGCGACAGGTTCTCTGGGAGGAGACGACGGGTTGTCCGGCCTGCGGGGCGGACGTCTCGGTCGACGCGGCGTACTGCCGTTCCTGCGGCGAGGATCTCGAGACTCGGGTGGATCGGGAAGTGGGTGATGGAGACAAGATGCCCTGTCCGGAGTGTGACGCGGTCGTCACCGAAGGCTCGCGATACTGCCGATCCTGCGGGACGAAGCTGGCGGACGCGATGGGGACCTCGAGCTGATACTGCGTCGGGGACTGCGAGCTGAGACGACGCTGGGGACCTCGAGCTGACGCCACTGCGGCGGAGCGCGCCGAATAGGTACTCGTATCCAGCCCGAATCCGAAGTCAGGGTATGGACGAGGACGACCGACCGGAAATTCTCCTGACGAACGACGACGGGATCGACGCGCCGGGCATCCGAGCGCTGTACGACGCGCTCACTGAGGTCGGCTCGGTCACCGTCGTCGCACCCGACCGCAACCAGAGCGCCGTCGGCCGATCGCTGTCCTACGGACGGACGGCGACGGACGCCGACGATCCCGAACTGACGACGAGCATGGCCGACGGGCTGTTCACCTCGCCGGTGCCACACGCCGACCACGAACTCGGCTACGCCGTCCGCGGGACGCCCTGTGACTGCGCCATCGTCGGCGTCAACGCGCTCGAGCCCGAACCGGATATCGTCGTCTCGGGCTGTAACGAGGGGGCGAACCTCGGAACCTACGTCTTCTCGCGCTCGGGCACCGTCAGCGCCGCGATGGAGTCCGCCTTCCTCGGGACGCCCTCGATTGCCATCTCGATGGACACGCTGGGCATCGAACGCGACCTCGAGCCCGCCGACTTCGAGCGCGCGGGCGAGATCGCGGCGAAACTTGCGAGCGGCGCGCCCGGGACGGGGCTGTTCGACCGCGTGGACTACCTGAACGTCAACGTTCCGCGGCCCGACGTGGCGTCCGACGGCTTCGCGCTCACCCGGCCGACCGAGGTCTACGAGATGGATGCCACCGTCGAGGACGGCGGCTTCCAGTTGACCAACCGGCTCTGGCAACAGATGGCCAACCGCGACATTCCCGACCCCGAGGACACCGACCGCCACGCTGTACTCGAGGGGAAGGTCTCCGTCTCCCCGATGCGGGTTCCCTTCGACGTCGTGGAGACGCCGGAGGTTCGGACGATTCTCGAGCGACTGCTGTAGCGCCCGGCAGTCCCGAGCGACGCGATCGAAAACACGGCCATTTTACACGCGTCCCTCGAACCACGGCTATGGAGTGTCGTCACTGCGCCTCGCCGCTCGAGAAACCCGGCGATTTCTGTCTGGTCTGCCGGGAGCGAAACACCGCGGCGATCGTTCTCGAGGCGGGGCGCGAACGGACGACACTGACGATGCTTGCAGACGACGGCGACGAGAACACGGAGACGGCGAGCGAACCTGCCGATCCGGTACTGGGTGAGACGACGATTACGACGACGCCCGAGGAGGGCGAGAACGAGGTCGTCGAGCTACGAAATTTTGCGGGGCTGATCGGCGACGAAATCCGCCGCAAGCGCCCCGAGGAGGTGTACGCCGGCGGCGAACGGGCGGTGATTCAGGCCGTCCGCGAGGATATCCACCACCCGTTCTACCGCGTCGCGGACGACGACCCCGTCCGGGCGGTCATCGAGCGTCGCGGTGAACCCGCACTCGATGTCGTCGAGACGCCGCCGGCCGACAAGATCGGAGGCAGTCACACGACGCTCATCGGCGGGCGCACGGGCATGCGGGCGATCCACACCGTCGCGGACCACCCCCACGTCAAGAAGGTCATCCCGGGACCCATCGACGCCGGCGGGAAAGGATCCCAGTCGGGGCTGCGGGCGAAAGTCACCCGCGCCGACGACGGCGGCAACGTCCGCATGCTCCTTCGCGACGGCTCGAGCGTTCAGGAAAACCGTGTCGTGACGACGGCTCGAGACCGGGAGATGGGCGAACGGATTCGCGAGGATCTGAACGACGTGCTGTCCAACGCGGAGTTCCAATAGGCGTTCCATCGATTCCCGTCGCGCAAAAACTGTCACGGTCTCGTGGAAGTGACACTGGCTGCTGGTTGTCAGGCCCTTTTCCGACCGGGTGTAATGAGATATAATTAGCCATGTTCGAACGACCCGACGCCGTCCTAGCGGCGATTCCGCTGCTCGCCATGAGTGGGCTCGCGCTCCGTACGGCCATCGCGGTGACGGGTGTCGGAACGGGGCTGCTCGCCGCACCGTTAGCCCCCGTCGGCTACCTCGCGGCGCTCGCGCTGGTCTTTCGGGAGCTGCTCACCGGTCCGGTCGCCGAACAGGCGGAGAACGGATCGGCGTAACTCAACAGGTTTAAGAATCCGCTGACGATAGCTACCACCATGTCTGATAAAGGAGATGTCGGGAGTGCAGGCCGCTTCGGCGCGCGCTACGGTCGCGTCGCCCGACGCCGCGTTAGCGAGATCGAAGACGACATGAACAGCGCCCAGGTCGACGGCGACGACGTCAAGCGCGTCGGCACCGGTATCTGGAAGAACGAGGAGACCGGCGAGGTTTTCACCGGCGGTGCCTACCGCCCCGAGACCCCTGCCGGCCGAACCGTCAAGCGCTCGATCCGCGCTGCACTCGCCGAAGACAGCGAATAATCCCCTTCACCCTGTATGAGTTACAAGTGCTCCCGCTGTAAACGCGACGTCCAGATCGACGAGTACGGTGGCGTCCGCTGTCCGTACTGCGGCCACCGCGTGCTCCTGAAAGAGCGCAGCCGCGACGTCAAGGAAGTCGGCGTCAACTAACGACCGCGCGTGTCTTCTCACGATGCGTCTCTCGAGTTCGACTACGAGTCGCCGACTCGAGCGACGCTCGTCGCCGAGAGCGTCGCCCGCGAGATCGGTGAGATCGACGACGACCGCTCGCGAACGAAGATCGACCGCGACGGTTCGACCGTTCGAGTCGACGTCGTCGCCGCGGACGTGATCGCCCTGCGAGCCGCGCTCAACACCTGGTTCTCGCTGATCGACGTGGCCGAACGGACGGCCGAACTCGGCGACGCGGCGCTCGAGCCGTAGCAGTCGCCGGCTTTCGACTTTTGAGCCTCGGCGTCAACCTGCGGGTATGGCGACGGCTGATCGGACGCGACGTCGACTCCTGCTCTCGGGCGGCACGATCGGGTTCGGATTCGGCGCCGTCGTCGACGTCGTGATCTTCCACCTGACGCTCCAGGCGCACCACCTCTTTTCGGGGTTCTACGATCCCTACAGCCTCGACGGACTGCGAACGAACGTGATGTTCGACGGACTGTTCCTGTTGGCTATGCTCTCGATCATGGTCGTCGGATTCGGACTGCTCTGGCGAGTCGTCAACGGGACCGATCGCCGATTTTCGACGCTGTCCCTCGTCGGCTCGGTCGTCGTCGGGATGGGCGTCTTCAACGTTATCGACGGCGTCGTCAGCCACTACGTGTTCGACCTGCACAACGTCGTCCACGGCACCGAGGCGTGGAATCCACCCTGGCTCGTCGTGAGCGTGCTCATGCTCGCGCTCGGACTGGTGATTTTGCGTGCCGCCGACACCCCTGCGGAGACCTGACTGCGCCGTCGTTATTTGAGTGCTATCGTCACCCTCTCCGTCTCGAGGAACGCGGTTTCGTACCCCTCGTGGCGTGCCAGCTGCGGCGGCGTCTCGAGACCGATCGCGAGTTCGTCGCCTTCCTCGAGCGCGGATGGATCCACTGGCGTTCGGTACTGGTGGCCGATCCGCGAGCCGACCGTCTCCCGGAGCGACCCGCCGGCGAGTCGCTCGCCGTCCCGAAGGACCGCTGCGGCGAGGGACGCGAACGGAAGCGGATACTGGTTGTGTGTCGTCCGCGCCGTCACGGCGAGCACGGGACGCTCCGCTCCGTCTTGCTCGTCCGCCGCGACGAGTGCGGTGGTGTACCCGATACCGTTGCTCGTTTTCGACCCGAGTCGAGTCGCGGCCTGGCCGTCGAACGCGGATTCGAGGGTCGCGTCGTGGCCACGTTCGTGGTTGTGCTCGTTGTCGTGGTCGTAACCATTGTGCTCGTCGTGGTCGTGACCAGCGTGGTCCGCCATCGGCTCGAGCGCGCCCGGCTCGCCACGGCCCTCGTCCGCGTCGATCAGTCGGAGCTCGAGTCCGTCGATTTCGGTCGCGTCGTACTCGAACTCGACGTCGACGGACGTCGGCTCCTCGAGTGCGTCGAGACGGGGACCGATCGCGTCGGCACTCGTCGGCCCGACCTCGATCGTCGCCGCGTAGGTGCCTTCGCTCTCAAGCGGAACGTTGTCTCCGTAGTGCGGTCCCATCCGCTGGGAGAGCATCGGCCAGAGGCTTCGCTCGTCGATCCGGTCGTCTCCCCCGCCGTTCGACTCGGCCCGTCGAACTTTCGCCGTTACCGGCGCGGGGACGATAGTCCCCGTCTCGACGTCTCTGACGTCGACCATGAGGTGGAGGTCGTGTCGCGACCGGACGTCGGCCCGGCTTCGCTCGGCGCCGGCGACCGTCCAGAACGAGTGCGGCCGGCTGGCCAGCAGCGAAATGTCTCGGCCATCCGCCGTCGTCGTCCCGTAGGTCACCATCCCGTCCGCGTGCGGGGGGACGTAGATGCCTTCCGGCGGGTCGACGACGAGTTCCCGCCAGGCGTCCTCCCGGCGGAGAGTCTCGAGACAGCCGGCTGATCCCGCCGCGAGCAGACAGCCGCCGGTAGCGAGGAGCTCGCGTCGTCGCATCGTCCACTCCACACCGGCCGCTTAGATAGACGTACGGGCTGCCGTCGACGGGACCGGGGCGTCTCGTCGCCGGATCCGCTCGCCGACGTCAAAGCTTGGCTTTATCAGTGCGGAGGGCGACGGTCGAGATATGCAAGGCAATCTCCCACCGGAAGCACAGGAGAAAATCGAACAACTGCAGGACCTTCAGGAGACGGCCCAGACCGTCGCCATGCAGAAACAGGAGGCCGAATCGAGCCTCTCCGAGGCCGAGAACGCCCTCGACGAACTCGAGAACATCGACGAGGAGACCGGCATGTACCGAAAGGTCGGCGAGCTGCTCGTCGAGACCGAGTACGACGCGGCCGAGGAAGACCTCCAGGACAAGGTCGACTCCCTCGAGATCCGCCTCGAGACCCTCGAGAAGCAGGAAGACCGAGTCCAAGAGCAGTTCGAGAGCCTTCAGGACGAACTCGAGGAGCTCCTCGGCGGCGCGGGCGGCGGCATGGGCGGCCCAGCAGGCCCAGGCGGTCCGGGCGCAGGCGGCGCATAAATGTCGACCGGCGAGCCGACTGACGAGGAGGTCGTCCAGACGGCCTCCGACGCTGCGGAAGGCTACGTCTTCTCGCAGTACAAGCAGTCCGCGGTGCGTGATCTCGACGTCACCGTCAGCTTCGAGGAGGGCGTCCTCGAGGTCGACGTCTATCTGAACGCACCCGAGACCGAGGACGGACCCGACGCCGAGCAGGTCGCGGACGACGCGGCGCTCACCGCTCGCAACGCGGTCGACGAACTGTTCGGCGAGTAACGCTCGCGACTGCAGTTTTTACGGAGTCGTCACGGAGTTAGAGTGATAACGCCGAGCGCGAGGCCGTCGACCAGCCGGATTGCGCTCCCTGGGACGTCACCCACAACTGATTTGTAGCCGAAGATGGACGTTCGAGGTAGGCCGATGGAGACCCGTTCTTTCCACTGAGCCGGATTCCGCTCAACCGACGGGCCGTCGACGGAGTCGACGAGTCACGACGCGCGTGAGCAGCCGGTTCGTATTCGCTTCGATAGCCCCGTCTACAGTTCGTAGCGCCGGGGCTCGGCACCGACCGCAACCACTCATGAACCCAACGCAACAACTATGTCACGAACTCACAGTACAGGCCGTCGTACAGTCGTCGCGAACCGATCGACAACCACCCCCGTCGAGACCCGCGAGATACGAGCACTCGTCCGCGCAGCCGGCGACGAGGTCGTCGCCGAACTAACCCAGACCGGCCCGGCGGATTCCGGCACGTACCTCGGGCGCGGCAAAGTCGACGATCTCGCCGAAGCCGTCGTCGACCACGACGCCCGCCGCGTCGTCGTCGACGGCGAACTCACGCCGAGTCAGCACCACGCCCTCGAGTCGCTGTTGCCCGACGAAACGGTCGTCGTCGACAGATACCGGCTCGTGCTCGAGATATTCGAGGTCCAGGCCGGCACGCGACGCGCCCAACTGCAGGTCGAACTGGCACGGCTTCGGTACGACCTGCCACGAATCATCGAGTCCGCCGACGAGGGCGCACTGAACAAACAAACCGAGAAGGGATCGCCCGTCTACGACGTTCGCGACCGGATCGACCGCCTCGAAGGCAAACTCGCTTCCCTCCCGAACCCGGCCGAACAGTTCCGCGAGCGCCGCCGCGAGGAGGGGTTCGATCTCGTCACGATCGCCGGCTACACGAACGCCGGGAAATCGACGCTGTTGCATCGGCTCGCCGACGACCTCTCGCTCGAGAAAGCGCAGGTCGACGACAATTCGAACCCGGACGGCTCGAGGAAGAACGCCACTGCAGCGGTCGAAGATCGGCTGTTCAAGACGCTCGAGACGACGACGCGGCGGGCGACGATCGACGGCCGACCCGTGCTCGCGACGGATACGGTCGGCTTCGTCGACGACCTCCCACACGACCTCGTCGAGTCGTTCAGTTCGACGCTTTCGGAGGCCGCGACGGCGGACGTCGTCGTCCTCGTCGCCGATGCGAGCGATCCGCCCGCGCGATTTCGCCGACGGCTCGAGGCATCGTGCGACGTGCTCGCCGCACAGGACGTCCCGAACGAACGGATCGTCCCTGCTTTGAACAAGACCGATCAGCTCTCGAGGAGCGAGCGAGCGTGCCGGCTCGAGATCGCCTCGGAATCGCTGCCCCAATCGACGGCGGAGCCGATTCCGGTGAGCGTGCTCGAGGGGACGAACTTCGAGGCGCTTCGGACGGCGATTCGGGATCGGCTCCCCGAGCAATCCGCGACGATACGACTGCCCAACTGCGACGAGGCGATGGCGCTCGTCTCGCGGGCGTACGATCGGACGTCCGTGGAGACGGTCGACTACGAGGGCGAGGAGGTGCGACTCGAGTGCCGCGGTCGACCGTCGGTGCTCGAGCGGTTCCGACGTCGGGCTGAAGAACTCGAGAGGGAGCGGTCATAGCGACGGGCACTCATTACGCGGGTTGTGCGCGGACAGCAGCGCGAGACGCCGGTTTCAGCGGCCGCCGTCTCGGGGGCCCGGTGCCAGAATCTCGATCGGATGCGGAACCGACCGCTCGAGTAAAGTCTCGAGTTGATCGCCGCATGACGTTCCCGAGGCGACGACCGTCTCCGCCACCTCGAACTCCCGTGCCAGCCGGTCGCCGACGTTCATACTCACCTCGTAATACTCCTGTTTGTAGCCAAAGGAGCCGGCCATCCCGCAGCACTCGACGCTCGAGGTCTGGGGCGCGTAGCCACAGCGCTCGAGCAGGGCCGTCGTCGGGGCCTCGAGGCCGAGCGTGCGCTGCTGGCAGTGGGAGTGATAGGCGATCGGTTCGCCGCGGTCGTCGTCCGCGTGATCGTCTCTCGCGTCGCTCCCGGGTGACAGGAGCTCCGCGTCGGCGCCGTTCTCGACCAATCCGTAGACGTACTCGCAGATCTCGTAGCTGTTGTCCCGAAGCCGCTCGAACGACCGTTCGGGAAGGAGTCGCTCGTACTCCCGCTGGAACGCCGCCAGATCGGAGGGTTCGACGACGACGATATCGCGGCCGGCGTCGAGGTCCTCGGCGACGGCGCCGTAGAGGCGGCTGGCCTGTCGGTCCGCCGTCGCGACCATCCCCTGTGACAGCGGTGCGCGCCCGCTCTCGGGAAGATCAGGCACGCTGACAGGGATACCGAGAGTCTCGAGCGTCCTGACGGCGGCCTTCCCGCGGTCGGTGTCGACGTAGTTCGTGTAGACGTCGGGATAGAGAACGACCTCGCGGTCGATATCGGCTCCGTTGGTGCGGGCTGTGGCCCGTTCCGCTCGCCGTCTCGAGGCGTCCGCGCCGCCTCGCTTCTCGAACCAGTCGACGAGGGATTCCCGCTGGAAGGTCGGCAGATCGCGACGCCGATCGATGCCGATGGTTCGCTCGAGCAGCGCGCGGACAGGACCCGTCTCCGCGAGCCAGTTCGAGACGGGGGCCGTCGCCGAGCCGAGTTTGGCGGCCGTCCCGACGTTACCGAAGAATCGCTTTCCGAGATCGAGCCCGTTCGACTCTGCGTCCGGCGTCAGTCCGTCGACGAGGAAGTCGTACGCCTCGGGCTCGGTGTCGCGATTGACTCGATCCCTGACGACGGTGTTGATCCACGGGATGTCGATCTTCACCGGACAGGCGTCGACGCAGCGCGTACAGCCGGTACAGAGGTCGTTGAACTCGGCCGCGGACTCTTGGTCGTGGACGCCGGCCTCCCAGCCGGTCGCGATCCCGCCGGAGTAGGTCTCGCCGCCGAAGCCGTGGCCGCCGACGGCCTGGAAGTTCGCACACGAGTTCGAGCAGGCCCCACACCGAATGCAGTACAGCGTCTCCCGGAGCTGTTCATCCTCGCGCATGTCTAGGCGTCCGTTGTCGAGCAGAACGAGGTGGAATTCGCGGTCGGTGTCGCTCGTGTCGCTCGAGTCGGCCGACTCGCCGTCGGCATCGGCGCTCGCGAGCGGTTCGTCGGGCTCGTCGAAGTCTAGCGTGGGCGAGTCGGTCGGCGGCGTCAGCATCGTCACGTACTGGGAGATGGGCTGGCCGGTCGCGCTCTTGGCGATAATGTCGACGAACGGCTCGAGATCGCGAGCCGTCGGAATCAGCTTCTCCACGCCGGCGACCGCGACGTGCGTGTCCGGCGTGACGGCGCACTTCCGGGCGTTGCCCTCGTTCGTGATGAGCGTCATCGTCCCGCTCTCGGCGGCAATAAAGTTCGCGCCCGTGATCCCCACGTCGGCCTCGCGGATACGCTCGCCGAGGTGGTCCCGAGCGAACCGGGTGAGCTCTTCGGCCGTCTCGAACGGCTCGTCGGGCTCGAAGCGCTCGTTGAACAGGTCGGCGATCTCCTGTCGAGTGAGATGCATCGCCGGCCCGACGATGTGGGAGGGCGTGTCGTCGGCCACCTGTAGCACCCACTCGCCGAGATCGGTTTCGTAGACGTCGATGTCCTCGCGCTCCAAGGCGTCGTTGAGATCGATCTCCTCGGTGGTCATCGATTTGGATTTGACGACCGAGGGATTGGCGTCCACCGGTGCCTTCCCGTCGACCACTTCGGAGATGTACCGATTCGCGTCCGCGGCGTCGTCGGCCACGTAGACGGTTCCGCCGTTTTCTTCGACCGCGTCGCGGACCGTTTCGATCAACTCCGGGAGCCGGTCGATGGCCGCTTCCTTGATCGACCGCGCTTCCGATCGCAGGGCCTCGATGTCGTCAGTCGCCTCGTAGGCCTGTTCGCGACGGAGGTTCGAGACGCTCACGTGTGCGTGAACTGCCTCGCCTTCGGTCTCGAGGAGGTGTCGAAGCCGCGCGGCCGTCTCGGTCCGCGTCTCGGGTGGCTGGATTCGCTCCGCCATCGTGCTCACCGATCCTCCAGAACGATAACGCGGACCTCGCCCGGACCGTGTACGCCGTGGACGAGGTCGCCCATGTCCGCCGTCGCGCTCCGGCCAGTCGCGAAGACGACGCTGTTGCGCTCGGCGAACTGGGCCTCGAGCCGATCGAATCCGGCCTCGAGATCCGGGAGGACGTCGCTCGCGGCGACGACGGCGACGTGTCGGTCCGGGTAGACGCTGATCGGTTCGTCGCCCGCGGGCCGCGACTCGATGGCGAGGCTCCCGTACTCGGCGATCGCGAACGTCGCGGGAGTGACACCAGTCCGTGCACTCGCGACGTCGCCGTTGGTCGGTTCCGTCGTCACTGAATCCGGCTGCGAGACGCCATCGAACGGGAGCGGCGTTCCGACCGCGGGTGCCTCGATCACCGATGCGATCCGCTCGCTCGCGTCGGCGGCTGGTACGCGCTCGAGGCCGACCTCGAGATCCTCGAGTTCGCGTTCGAACCGGCCGACTGTGTCGGTTGTCATCGTCTATCGCATTTGCGGCGACGGTCAATATACTGGCGGTCGATTTCGGTCGACGAACGCGCGGAAAACGATTGCGAGGTCAGGCCGAAGCGATGATCGGGTGCGAGTAGCACTGGGGTGTCGACGTGGCGTTACGCCTCGAGCGCTTCGTGAACGGTATCGACTACTTCGGGTGTCACCTCGGCCATCCCAGCGATCCAGCAGTACTGAGCCACCGGATAGATCACCGACTCGGAATCGATCGATTCGCCTGCAGCCGATCGTAGTGACCGATCGGGTTGATCGAACCGTGCTGTCAGATCGAACGCGGTCTGTCGCTCGAGCGGCCGCGAGTCCCCCTCGAGCAGCGATTTGATCCCGTCGATTGCCTCGGTACGGTAGGCGTCCACGTCGTCGGCGTCGTCGATCTCGATCGAATCGCCCCCGTCGATCCGAGATCGAACCTGCTCGAAGCCGCCGAGGGCGAGGAGTGCGCCGTGGGCGTACCGGACGTACCGCGCCGGTTCGAAATCGATCGAGGGTGCTCCCCGTCTCTCGCCGTGCAAATCATAGTGCACGAGGGACAGGACGGACGCCGACGTCGAATCCGGGTCGATATCACGGTCGACGAGTTCGTGCGCGTCGTACTCCGGTTGCAGCATCCACCACTCGCCGGACAGTTCCGCTTCGAGCGTCTCGGCAGCCCCGGCGACGACCGTAGTGTCGGTTTCCTCGAGCGAATCGACGTACCTCGAGTACACGTGCATCGCGTCCTCGAGGGCCACCCGTCCCTCCTCACGATGAGCGGCCATCTCGCCGACGGCCAGTGACTCGACCGGCTCGTCGACATCGTTGACCGCTAGCAATTCCTCGAGCGACTCGTCGGTCAGCCGACTAACGACGGCGTAGGTAAAGACCGCCTCGAGCGGATCGTCGCCGACGTGATACTCCCACTCCTGATCGAACTCCAGTCGCGCTGTCCGCAGATCGGCAACCGACTCGGAGACGTCGTCTCGCGTTTGCTCGTCGTCGATCGCCTCCCAGATACCCGCAGCCTCCGCGCCGCTCCCGTGTGCGTTTCGAAGCCGCTCGAGGAGGTCGCGGCTCGTCGGTTCGTCGGGAGCGGCCTCGAGGTCCTCGGAGGCACGTTCTCGCCGCCGTTCGATCCGCTCGCGAACCGCTTCGTTCGGAATCGTCTCAGCGTCGATAGGCTGTGGGATCGACTCGATCAGTTCGCCGACCTGCTGGACGCTCGCTTCGACGTGGTCGTCCGATACCGGAAGCGGGTACTCGTGGTCGACAGTCGGCACGTCGGTGTCGTCAACGATTGCCGCGAGCCGGTCACCGTCGATCGAGGGCGACGACCGGGACCAGAGTTCGGTACAGCCAGCCAGCGGAAGACACCCGATCGCTGCGAGGAGACCGCGCCTCGTCGAAGCCGATCGCTCGAGTGGATCGCTACTCCGACTCATCGGTCGTCACCGCCGGTAGATGTCTCGTTTCCGGCACTCGTCGCGTCGTCGTCCGTCTCGGTGCCGTCCGATTCGCCGTCGTTCGCGTCCGAATCGTTGTCCCGACTCTCTCGACAGTCATCGACAGTCACCTCGAACTCGTCGATATCGGTCGGATTCAACGTATCCGGGATCCGCGCGAGCAACGTAACCCACTCCTCGCGGTCGACCTCGCACTCGACGTCGTGGCCGTACAGTTGGATACAGAGTTCGACGGTGATACCGACGCTGGTCCACTCAACGGCGACGAGTTCGACGCGGTTACAGGCCGCCGTTTCGAACTGCAGGAGTACGGCCGACGACTCGTCGTAGTTCGTCCCCCGAAGGAACGACTCCGCGTCGTCGGCGCCGTTGCCGTCCGCGAACGCGAGTTCGTCGACGGACGACTCGCTCCAGACGAGCATCCGCCGGGGGAGAAACGAAATGATACTCGGACCGCTGGCCCAGTACGCCCTCCGATCGGCATCCTCGATCTCGACGGGGCGTACCGAACCGCGAACCGCGTACGTCTCAGGGTCGTGTTCGCTGCAATCGATGTCGCAATTCGGCTCCCGATCCACGGATTCGGTATCGACGGCGTTCAGATCCTGACAACCCGCGACGCTCGCGAGGAAACCGGTTGTCCCACAGAGAACACCCCGGCGGCACCAATTCGTCATTGGTCCTACTCATAAGCCGATCAGTTAAAATATTCCTTCCGGAAACGATGCCCGGAACGGAAACGGACGAGCGGAACCGAGCCAAGGCAACGGATTCGTCTCGCCTACTGCATCGCCTTGACCCAGCCGGGAACCGAGGCCATCCCCTCCTTGTCCTCCCAGCCGTTCGCACGGAGATAGGACTCGAGGTCCGTGAACTCGAAGCCGAACTGCTCCTCGAGCGCGGGGATATCGGCGCTGTAGCCGACCTCGTTGAACCACTCGCACATGACGGTGAACTCCTCGCCGAAGCTCTCGTAGGCGTCCTCGATGGGGACGTGGACGGGCTCGACGTCCTGGCCGGTGACCTCGCTTAGCACGTCGGCCGTCTCGGCGAGGGTCAACTCGTCGCCCGCGAGTTCGACGTGCTCGCCGACGAACTCGTCGGGGTTCTCGAACGCGACTGCGGCGGCGTGGCCCACGTCGTCGACGTCGATCATCTGGAGGGAGACGCCCTCCTCGAGGGGCAGCGCGATCTGGCCGTCTTCGACAACGTCCTCGGCGAACGCCTCGAAGTTCTGGAAGAAGAACACGGGCTGGAGGACGGTCAGCGGGAGGTCGAGTTCCTGTGCGTGCTGGTCGATCTCCTCGGCCGAGTCGAAGTGGGGCACGCCGGTATCCTTCTCGTGGCTGCCGACGCCGCTAAAGACGAACTGGTCGACGCCTTCCTCGCTTGCGACCTCCGCGATGTTCTTGCCCTGCTGGACCTGCTGCTCGTAGCCCTCCGTCCAGAAGTTGGTGACGGCGAAGACCGCGTCGACTTCGGCGACGTGGGGTGCGAGGGAATCTTTGTCGTTCAGGTCCCCTTCGACCATCGAGACGCCCTGCTCGGACAGTTCCTGTGCGCGGTCGCCCGACGCATCGCGCGTGAGTCCGTAGACGTCGAACTCGGTGCTCGACTCGAGAAGGTGTTCGACGACGCTCCCGCCCTGATTGCCGGTCGCGCCGGTGACGAGGACGCTCGCGGTCATCTCAGTTCACCTCCGTCGTGAGTTTCCGGGTGGTCGTCGCCGATACGGGCGTGCTCGAAACGCTGCTCGAAGCTGGTTTCATCACGTTACCTGATTCGTCTGCGAACTACATATACGCTTGGCGACACGAGCGATACCAGCTTACATCGGTGTTACCGATATCTCCAAACGAATACTCGTCTCGAGAACGAGAAAGTGAAACTCGTTTCCGAACCGGGAGTTGGACGACGGCCCTCGTGTCACCGCTGGTTCGTAACAGCGTGACGAAAGTATTATATACCTTTGTACAGGAAGTGAATTGAACTGGAGAGGGTGAGAGAAAAATGGGAGAGATGACGTTTGCGTACGTCGGCATTCTCGGTGGGATACTCGGTATAGCGATCGGATCGGTGTTCGGACCCGGCGGCGCGTTTTTCGGAGTCATCCTCGGACTGACCGCTGGAGCGGCCTTCGGAGGCCGGTTAGCGAATCGGTCTCGGCGGATCGCGGAACTCGAGCAGCGCGTCGACGAGCTAGAAGAGACCGTCGAACGGAGTCGAGAGGAGAAATAGCTCTTCGTCTCCGTCAGTCGCGGTAGCGATGACGACCGCAGTCCTGAGCGACACCAGCCCTCGTCCGTCTCGTATCGGCACGGCTCGAGTTCGCAGAGTGCGAATCCGTCGAAAAACACCGGCTCACCGAACAGGCGAGTTGGACTCTCACGCCGACCTCAGGCGTAGGCTTCGAACTCCTGGCCGAACACGGCGAAGTAGCCCACGCCGACCATCCCGATCGCCGAGGCGACGACGAAGGAGAGTTCGGGGCTGGCGAACTCCCAGAGGAGCCCACCGAGCGCGCCACTCGGGATGACGATCAGGTTCCGCAGGAAGTAGTACGAGCCTGTGACACGGCCGCCTGCGTCCTGCTCCGCTGGTCCGACGACGAGGGCCTTGTGTGCCGGGAGGCCGGCGAATCGAAGCCCGGAGAACGCGAACAGGAGGACGAGCACCGTCACGTTCTCCGGCGCGAAGATTAGCAGGACGGGGAAGATCGCGTAGACGAGAAAGCCGAGTCCGACGACCGGCTTGAGCCCGGTGTACTCGGCGACCTTCGCCGTGGGTGCCATCGTGACCAGCGCGACGAACATCTCCACAGCGAGCAGGACGCCGAAGAAGGCCGCCGGCGAGAGCGAGATCGAGCCGACGACGGGGAGCGAGAGCGAGAGCCCGATCCCCATGAGCTGGGTGATGACGAGGATAAAGAAGACGTAGACCATCCCGTTGGCGAAGCGGACGAACGTGTCGGCGACCAGCAGCGGTTTGAGCGGTTCCGGCATCGCGCGCAGATCAGAGAAGATCTGGCCGAACCCCTCGAACTCCTTGCCGATGGTATCTTCGGCTTCGTAGAGGAAGTGCTGGGCGAGCGTTCCGAGCGCGCCGAATGCGACTGCAATCGCGAGCACGAACAGAAAACCCGGCATGAGGCTGTCGGCGACGAGCACCGCGACGATCAGCGGCGCGAGCAGAAACGCCGACCGACGGAACGTCTCCGTGCTGGCAAAACCGCGCGCCAGGCGGTCCGGCGGGACGCTTTGCTTGACGATGGCGTACGTCGCCCCGACGCCGAACGACTTCCAGCCCTGGGCGAAGAGCAGGCCGACGAACACCCAGATCCAGGGCTCGAGCACGATCACACCGAGATCGATCGCCGGGACGAACGCGCCGGCCAGCCAGATACCGAAGCCGACCGTCGAGAGCAGTCCGAAAAGAGTCAGCGAGAGTCGAGAACCGAAGCGATCGGAAACGACGCCGCCGTAGTAGGGGAAGACGGCCCCGATCACGTTGCCGAGCGTGGCGTAGAGGCCGACGACGAGGCCCGTCGCACCGAGGAAGACGAGATAGTCCGGGAGGAACCGATTGGTCATCTGGAAGCCCAGACTGAACGCGAACATTGCGAGCGAGAGGACCAGCACGTCGCGCTCGAGCGAGAAGAACTGCCGGTAGACGTCGGTCGGTCCCGTCGTTTCTTCCTGCGCTTCGACCATGATCGAAGATGGAACGGGTCCGGTTAAGAAACTCGTGAACCAGAAAATTCAGTGGGTTAGTTCGGACGGTTACAACGCACCGCGGAGATTCCAACCGGGTCGACGATCACTCCCGTCTCGAGCCCCGCTACTGTTCGCAGATCTCGAGGAAGTTCTCGAAGATTTCGTCGCCCTCCTCGGTGTGGGCGACCTCGGGGTGCCACTGGACGCCGTAGAGGTCGCGGTCGGTGTCGCTCATGGCCTCGACGCCGCAGACGTCGCTTTTTGCGGTGAGGTCGAACCCCTCCGGGAGTTCCTTCACCTCGTCGGCGTGGCTCGCCCAGACGCGGGTCTCGGGGTGGAGCGAGCCGGTCAGCGGGTCCTCATCGTCGACGATATCGACGGTGACGTCGGCGTAGCCGCCGTACTCGCCGCTGCCGACGCGGCCGCCGAGTTCCTCGGCGATCAGCTGCATACCGAGACAGATGCCGAGGACGGGGACGTCGCCTTCGAGGTAGTCGGCGGATCGGCCGATTCGGTCCATGTCTGGACCGCCGGAGAGGACGATGCCGTCCGCGTCGACCTCTTCGGGAGGTGTTTCGTTGTCGATCAGGTCCGTGTCGACGCCGAGGTCGCGAAGCGCCCGGCGCTCGAGGTGGGTGAACTGTCCGTGATTGTCCACCACGACGATCGTCGTCATTGACTGCTCCTAGCCAGTCACCCGGTAAAAACGGTCCGGAACACGTTTTCGAGTCGGCGTGGCTCGAAACGGACTTGGCTCGGTTCGTCGTGCAGGGTCGCCCCATCGCTAGTTCCCATCTTCCAATTGATTCGTCCGTTCGATTTGTTTGTACGGTATTCCATCGGTTTTTCCGAATTCTTCAACCACTGTTCGGGCCTATACCAAAACGTTCATGCATACTCGAGTTCAATCAGGAACTATGACACTCGAGGCCGAAGCAGTCGGGAGTCAGCTGGAAGACGACGGCGACGTCGTCGCTGCAGTCGACGAGATCGACGGACAGTCACACCTCGTCATCGCCGACATCGCGCGGGACGAGACGTGGCTCTCGATGGTCGAGCGAGACGCCGCCTCGCTCGAGGCGTGGCGGTAGCCGTCGCGGTGCCGGCTATGGCGGTAACTGTCGTCAGTGCCGTCGTCGCGCTGGAGTCGGCGATCGGTCCCAATTTTCGGTACGTTTATACTCGTCTCACCGGACGGTAGCAGTATGGCAGTCGATCTCAACGAGTTCGAGCATCCGGCGTGGCTCACCGCGGTCGGAACCGGTATCGGTTATCTACTGATCCTCGCGGTGTTGACCGTCGCCCTGTTCATCGTCCCGTGGCTGATCTTCGCGGCCCTGTAGCGGGCCAGAGTCGCCACTGGTGACGATCGGCTTCGAACGGGCTCGTCTCGTACGTCTCGCCGGCCTGATCCGACAGCGTCGACAGGCTGAGTTGGCACTTCCGGTATTTTTGTCGCAGTCTCGAGCGTCGAGCGCTGACGCTGGGCTGATGCTGAGCCGACGCTGGTGCGATCTGCTGTGCGAAACAGGAGGAGAAACCGGCTCGTTCAGGCGAAGGTCTTCGAGACTTCGTCGTTGGTCTCGGAGTCCGCCTGGACCTTGTCCCAGGCGTTGCGGAAGTCTTCCATACGGATCTCGGTCCGGTCGTCGCGGATGGCGAACATCCCGGCTTCCGTACAGATGGCCTTGACGTCGGCTCCGGAGGCCTCCTCGGCTTCGAGGGCTAACTCGGCGAAGTCGACATCGTCGGCGACGTTCATGCCGCGGGTGTGGATCTGGAAGATGATCTCGCGACCCTCCTCGTTCGGCTTTGGCACCTCGATGAGGCGGTCGAATCGGCCGGGCCGGAGGATGGCGCGGTCGAGCATGTCGAACCGGTTCGTGGCGGCGATAATGCGGATCTCGCCGCGGTCCTCGAAGCCGTCCATCTCGGAGAGCAGTTGCATCATCGTCCGCTGGACCTCGGCGTCGCCGGAGGTCTTCGATTCGGTTCGCTTGGCCGCGATGGCGTCGATCTCGTCGATGAAAATGACGGCGGGTTCGTGCTCGCGGGCGACCTTGAACAGGTCGCGGACGAGTTTGGCACCCTCGCCGATGAACTTGTGGACCAGCTCCGAGCCGGCCATCTTGATGAAGGTGGCGTCGGTCTGGTTGGCGACCGCTTTGGCGAGCATCGTCTTGCCGGTCCCCGGCGGGCCGTAGAGCAGGACGCCGCTCGGCGGATCGATGCCGACGTCTTTGAACGCGTCGGGCTTCTCGAGTGGCATCTCGACGGTCTCGCGAACTTCCTGCATCTGTTCTTCGAGGCCGCCGATGTCCTCGTAGCTGACTTCGGGGCTCTCGGTGACTTCCATCACGCGAGCGCGCACGTCAGTTTCGTTGGAGAGCGTCTTGACGATAGAAAGGGAGTTGTTGACCGCGACGCGGGCGTCGGGGTCGATGTCGTCGCGCATCTCGTCGGTGACCTCGGTGAGGGCCTCCTGGTTGTTCCCGTGCTGTTTGATGATGACGCCTTCGTCCGTGATCTCCTGGACGGTGGCGACGAACAGCGGGGACTGCTTGAGCTTCTTGTTCTCGTGGGTCAGCCGCTCGAGTTTCTGCTGGTACTTGTTGTTCTCGGCGTTGGCGTCGAGGAGCTTGTCCCGCATCTCCTCGTTTTGCGCCTCGAGGATCTCGAGTCGGTCCTCGAGTGCCTGGATCTTCTCCTGTTGGGACGCCTCGTCCTCGTCGTATGGGAGGTCGACGTCGTCCACGGTGTCGCTCATCACCCGTCCTTTGGGTGTTGGTTCATAAGAGACTTCGGGTCGGTGCACCCCCGTCAGACGTATTACTAGAGAGCATTTTTCGAAACAGAAAATATTATCACGCTGTATCGGCTACGGTGTACTGATGAGTGCTTCAGAGTCGCTGCGACACGAGACCGAAACGCGGGGAACGTGGGACGACGTCAAAGAGCTTCCACCGAGCGCCAAACTCGTCGCGAAGGTGCTCGAGTACAACGAAACGATGACCCAACAGCAGATTGCCGATGAGACCCTGCTGCCCTCGCGGACGGTGCGCTACGCGCTGAACCGCCTCGACGACGAGCACGTGATCGACTCGCGCTTTTCGTTTTCGGACGCGCGCAAACGGCTGTACAGTCTCGATATCGAAGCCTGACCGGATACTCGGACGACCGCCGCTCCAGCAATTCGATCTTCTCCACCGTTTTCTCCCGTTCGTCGCTCTGAGCGGTCGCCACTATCGGTCGTCGCTACCGTCTATCGACACCCGCTTTTAGACGGTGAGGGTAGCAGTGCCGAGTTAGCGTCAGGCGGTGGCGCGCGCTGTCGTCCGTCCGAACGGTAGTGAGGGCGGACGATACCACCGTGCGAGGGATGAGTGAAGGAGCACCGCGACTGAGCGAATCGGTTGGGGAGGACGTGGAAATCATAGTGTCCACGGTAGCAGGACGCTCATCTGTGTTTTTCCGTGTTCTCGATTACGTATGGAAACGGGACATATACTGCTCTTACACTGGCAACGAGGATTGCCACGTCCTCCCCAACCGATTCACTCGCTCCCTTTGGTCGCTCGCTTATCCACAGGAAGACGCTTTGCGTCTTTCAAGCCGTCGTTCACTTCGTTCACGGCGTCCTCGCACAGTGTCGAGTCGCGCCTCGTTACCACTCGCCGCGACTCGGCGCGCGCCACTGCACGAAGTAATGCCAACCGACTGTTATGGAGCTCTTTTCTCGCTGCCGCGATACTCTCCTCGCTACACAAACTTCGTTTCACTTTCACTTCGGTCGCGGAACCCCTTTAGGGCGGGCCTGCCAACGAGGCGACAATGACGCGGGTTATCCACACGGGCGACACCCACATCGGCTACCAGCAGTACAACGCGCCCGAGCGACGACAGGACTTTCTCGAGGCCTTCCGCTCCGTCGTCGACGATGCGGTCGCGGACGACGTCGACGCGGTGATCCACGCCGGCGACCTCTTTCACGACCGGCGACCGGGACTGATCGACCTCCAGGGCACCGTCGAAATCCTCCGCACGCTCGCCGACGCCGACATCCCCTTTCTCGCCGTCGTCGGCAACCACGAGTCCAAACGCGACGCCCAGTGGCTCGATCTCTTCGCCGATCTCGGACTGGCGACGCGACTCGGAGCCGAACCCGAGCTGATCGACGACGTGGCCGTCTACGGCCTGGATTTCGTCCCGCGCTCGAGACGCGACGACCTCGAGTACGATTTTGCCCCCGTCCCCGACGAGGCCGAACACGCGACCCTCGTGAGCCACGGCCTGTTCGAACCGTTTGCTCACGCCGACTGGGACACCGACCGATTACTCGAGGAATCGACGGTCGACTTCGACGCTGTCCTCCTCGGGGACAACCACAAGCCGGACACAGCAGAAGTACTCGATACCTGGGTCACCTACTGCGGTTCGACGGAACGCGCGAGCGCTAGCGAGCGCGAGAACCGAGGCTACAACCTCGTCGATTTCGAGGACGACGCCGTCGGGATCAGTCGCCGCGGCCTCACCGACACCCGCGAGTTCGTCTTCGTCGACGTCGACCTCGAGGCCGGCGAGGGCGTCGACCGAATCCAGGAACGGGTTCGAGAGTACGACCTTGAGGACGCGGTGGTCGTCGTCACGGTCGAGGGCGACGGAAAACCGATCACGCCGGCGACGATCGAAGGGGGCGCCATCGACCGCGGCGCGCTCGTCGCTCGCGTAAACGACCGCCGGGAACTGCCCGATGAGGACGAGGAGGTCTCGGTGAGTTTCGCCGACCCCGACGCCGCAGTTCGCGAACGCGTCCGCGAACTCGGCCTGAGCGATGCGGCCCGAAACATCGACCAGACGGTCCGCGACGACGACCTCGTGGACGCGAACGTCCGCGAGACCGTCGAACGACGCGTTCGGGATTTGCTCGAGGACGACACCTCGGCGTTCGACCCCGCACCCGAACGCAGTCCCGACGACGCGGACGTGACGACGGTCGCGGACCAACTCGAGGGCGGTCCGGAGGCCGAAGAACCGGCCGCGACCGAGATCGATACCGTCGAGGAGAGCGATGACCTCGAGGAGAGCGCGGTCGAAGCAGTGATCGACGCGGCGACCGCCGACACCGACGGCGGCGAGCCGACTGCGGACACGACCGAGGCGAATTCCGAACACGAACCGCCGTCGAACGGCTTGGAGACGGATACCGACGAACCATCCGCGGAGAACCCGAAGACAGACACCGACGAACCGTCCGCGGAGAACCCGGAGTCGGACGCCGACTCCGAGACCGATAGTCCAGCCGATGCCGACGCCTCGCTGGGTGATTTCGCGTGAAAGTCGATCGCGTCCGCCTGCTGAACTTCAAGTGTTACGGCGAGGCCGATCTCGGTCTCGAGCACGGCGTCACCGTCGTCCACGGCGTCAACGGCAGCGGCAAGTCGACGCTGCTCGAGGCCGTCTTCTTCGCCCTCTACGGGTCGAAGGCGCTGGACGACCGAACGCTCGACGACGTGATCACGACCGGCGAGGAGGAAGCCGAAGTGGAACTCCACTTCACCCACGACGGCCGCGAGTACCACATCGAGCGCCACCTCAAGCTCAGAGGTGACCGCGCGACGACGACGAAATGCGTCCTCGAGATGCCCGACGAAACGATCGAAGGCGCACGCGACGTTCGCCGGGAGATCACCGAACTCCTGCGGATGGACGCCGAGGCGTTCGTCAACTGCGCGTACGTCCGCCAGGGGGAGGTCAACAAACTCATCCACGCCTCGCCGAGCGACCGCCAGGACATGATCGACGACCTCCTCCAACTGGGGGCGCTCGAGGACTACCGCGAACGGGCCAGCGACGCCCGGCTGGGCGTCAAGACGGTGCTCGACGTGCAACGGGGCGTTCTCGAGGACAAGGAGAAACAGATCGAGCAGCTGGAAGGAAAAGACCTCCACGAGCGTCTCAATAACCTCGAGTCCAATCAGGCCGACGTCGCCGAAGAGATCGACCGCTTCGAAGACCAGCGCGAGCAGGCCCGAAAAACGCTCGAGACCGCCGAGGACGTCCTCGAGCGCCACGAGGAGACGCGCGAGGAGATCGAGACGCTCGAGACCGATATCGACGACCTCCGATCGAAGATCGAGGAGACCGAACGCGAGCGCGAAGAGGCGAAAGCGGAGATTCGGGACCTCGAGGAGCGACGCGAGGAACTCGCAGCGGAGCGCGAGGACCTACTCGCCGACGTCGACCTCGACACCGCGTCCGAGGGCGGCGACCGAGCGGACGCGGTCGACGGGCGCATCGCGGATCTCGAGGCTCGCGACGAGGAACTCCGGGACGACCTCGAGGACGTTCGGGTTTCGATCACGGAGACCAACGGGGAGATCGAACGGCTTCGAGAGGAGGCAGCGGACCTCGAGTCACAAGCCGAAGCCGCACGCGAGGAGGCCGACGAACTGGAAGCGACGCTCGAGAGCGACGAGGAAGCGATCGAGGACCGCGAAGCGGATCTGGACGACCTCGAGGAACAGATCGAGAGCGCGCGCGAACAGTTCGACAGCGCACCGATCGAGTTCGGCGACGCGGCCGACCGGATCGACTCTCTCGAGACCGACCGCCAAGAACTGACGAACGAAATCGGCGACGTCACGGCAGACATCCGAACCGTCGAGAACGCGATCGAGGAGGGCGAACGGCTGCTCGAGGAGGGCAAGTGTCCCGAGTGTGGTCAGCCAGTCGAGGACTCGCCGCACGTCGACGTGCTCGACGAGAAGCGGGAGGAGCTCGCCGATCTCGAGGGGCGACTCGCCGATCTCGAAGACGACCGCGACGACCTCGACGAGCGGATCGAGCGCACCGAGGAACTTCGCGAGGCCGAACGGCAGGTCGACCGTCTCGAGGAGAACCGCGACAACATCGAGACGCTGGTCGCCGAAAAGCGCGAGACCCTCGCGGACCGACGCGAGCAGCGCGATCGACTGCGCGAGGATGCCGAGGGCTACGAG
Source organism: Natronorubrum amylolyticum (assembly GCF_052040145.1). Classification (NCBI taxonomy): domain Archaea; kingdom Methanobacteriati; phylum Methanobacteriota; class Halobacteria; order Halobacteriales; family Natrialbaceae; genus Natronorubrum; species Natronorubrum amylolyticum. Next base: position 287,391 of record NZ_JBPPFW010000001.1, on the reverse strand, counting down.
GACGACGCGGAGGAGAACCGCGCGAAAGCAGACGAACTCGAGAGCGAGGTCGACGACGTTCGATCCGAACTCGGTGCGATCAACACCGAGCGCGGCGAGATCAAGGGGAGCCTCGAGTCGCTGCGCCGCGTCGCCGAGATCGACGCCGAGCGCGCAGAGTTCGCGACCGATGTCGAGAACCGCCGCGAACGGCGTCAGGACTGGCAGACGATGAACGACGAGCGCCGCGAGACGCTCTCGAGCAAACGCGAGCGCAAGCGCGACCTCGAGTCCGAGTTCGACGAGGACCGGGTCGCGACCGCCCGCGAAGATAAGCAGAACGCTGAGAACTACATCGAGAAGGTCGACGCGAAACTCGAGGAACTGGCGGAAAAGCGGACGAACCTCCAGAACGCCATCGGGGCCGTCGAACGCGAACTCGAGGAACTCGAGGAACGACGCGAGGAACTGGCTGGACTCGAGGAGCGCTGCGAGCGCCTCGAGTCGCTGTACGACGAGGCCGAGACGCTGCAGGCGACCTACGCCGACCTGCGGTCGGAGCTGCGCCAGCGCAACGTCGAGACCCTCGAGCGGTTGCTCAACGAGACGTTCGATCTGGTCTACCAGAACGACTCCTACGCGGCGATCGATCTGGACGGCGAGTACCGGCTGACCGTCTACCAGAAAGACGGCGAAGCGCTCGAGCCCGAACAGCTATCGGGCGGCGAACGCGCGCTATTCAACCTCAGCCTGCGCTGTGCGATCTATCGGTTACTCGCCGAGGGTGTCGAGGGCGCGGCGCCGATGCCGCCGTTGATTCTGGACGAGCCGACGGTCTTCCTCGACTCGGGCCACGTCACGCAACTCGTCTCGCTGGTCGAATCCATGCGCGACTTGGGCGTCGAACAGATCGTGGTCGTCAGCCACGACGAGGAGCTCGTCGGCGCGGCCGATTCGCTGGTCAGCGTCGAGAAAGATGCGACGTCAAACCGCTCGCGCCTCGAGCACGGGGAGCCGCCGGAGATCGAACTGCTCGCCTCCGACTGAGAGTGAGCTGCTCGAGAGTTGGTCTTCGCTAAGCGAGGCGTGGGTGGTAGGACGCGTCAGGATTGGCTTTCGTTCAGTTCACTCTCCGAGACGTCGGACGTCTCCGCTGTGGCGGTCTGTTCGTCGCCCTCGTCGACGCGGATCACCTCGAGTGCGCGACGACACGTCTCCGTGAGCCGATAGCCGCGCTCGCCGGCGACCTCGGTCTCCTCGAGCAGCCCGGCCGCCGTCAGCACGGTGAGCCGGCCGTGGAGGTCGCTCTCGCAGAAGTCGTAGGCGTCGAGGAGGGTGCGGACGCCGAGCGGACCGCGCTCCTCGAGTTCGACGAGCAGTCCGAGCGTCGCCTCGTCATGGACGTTCGTCAGGAGCGTCTTGACGGGATCGCTCACGCAACCTGTGGCCGTCTCGAGTGCGGATTCGCTCTCGAGATCCTCGAGGCGGTCGTTCTGGACGTAACACTCGTTGCCGTTCTGTGGGTCGCGGACGAGGCTCGCGTGGTCGGACCGTTTGAGAAGCAGATATCGTTTGCCGGTGTCGTCTTGGACGGTTTTCATGATCGGTCGTGATCGGCCGATGACTGTTGTTGGGTGACTCCTCCTGAAGTAGTTTCGCCTGCGATCAACTATTTCCGGTCTCCGTCGCCGTCCGTCTGATCATCGTCGGAAGCCGCAGTAGGGTCCGTTCCGCTACTGTTCGCCGTCGTCTCGTCGGTCCTGTCGTCCCTCGACGATTCCTCGGCCGAGTCGCCCGCTGGATCGGTTGTGCTCGAGTCGGACTCGACGTCGCGCCGAAAGGTTCGATATCGCTGAATACCGAACCCGGTGAGGACGAGTCCGGCGGCGAACAGGTAACTGGCGTACGTGGTAGCCCCTTCGAAGACCAGAAATAGCACTCCGAGCGCGTACGCCAGTACGGCAGCGTTGATGACGAGTACAAGCGCCCAGAAGTTCTTGAGCGTCTCTCCGTCGACGTCGGTTTCCGCAGGCGAAAACTCGGGGTCCGGGATCGCGTCCTCCTCGAACTCCGATTTCAGATCGGATCGTAAATCCGACCCCGCGTTCTCGGTCGGGACCTGTGGAATCGTCAGGGAGTCGCTCTCCGGGTCCCTGAACTCCTCCTCGGGGTCGTACTCGTCGGGTTCGTGTTCGCTCCGGTCGAGTCCCACAGTCGAATCGTCGGCGAGTAAGCCAAAAAACGTTCGCGTTCGGGGCGGTTCGCGTTCGGCGGCGTTCAGTACAGTCGATAGATCGATCAGGCGAGTTCGGTAAGCGTGAGCGTCTGGGAGGTCTCCACCCACGCGAGCGGGTTCTCGGCGTCGTAGAAGACGACACCGTCCTCCGTCTCGTAGGACTCGACTGTCGCGGTGCCCTCGGGTTCACTACGCGGCTCGCTTCGATCCGTCGTATCGTCGTTCACTTCGGTGGACACTTCCATCACCTGATGCTATGGTATGTGTTACCACATTATATGTCTTGTTGCCCCTGCAAAACTCGGAGGGAACCCACCGGATCGTGGCGAGCGTGACGACCAACCGAAGTATGGGGGTTTTTATTCGACCGCTTCCAACCCCGATACCATGACTGAGGCGGGCCAAACTGGACTCGAGGCATTCTCCGACGAGTCCGCCGAGCGACCGGCGGAGGAAGCGAAAGCCATCGCCGGCAACGGCGGCTCGAGCGCTGCCGACGTGATCGACGTCGTCGAGGAGGCGGTTCCCGAAGCCGACGGCGAACTCGAACTCGCCGTTATGCAGGTCGACTACACAATCGCCGGCTACGGCGACGAGGAGCGACCGATCGTGCACGTCTTCGGCCGAACGGCCGACGGCGAACTCGAGCACGTCCAGGTCGTCGGCTTCCGGCCGTACTTCTACGCACCGACGGACAGCCTCGAGCGACCGCCCGAGGAGCAGTACGACCGGCTGACCGGCAGTCGCGAGGTCGGCGAGAACGGCGAGCCCTACGAGAGTATCCGCGGCGAGAAGCTGACGAAAATCTTCGGCCAGACGCCCCGCGACGTCGGGCAGGTCCGCGACGAGTTTCAGCACTTCGAGGCCGACATCCTCTTTCCGAATCGGCTCCTGATCGACAAGGACATTCGCAGCGGCGTTCGGGTGCCGGAACGGCGCGCCGACGACGACTCGCTGATCGTCCCCCACGACGAACTCGAGGCGGTCGACGTCGACGCCGACCCGCGCGTCAACACCTTCGACATCGAGGTCAACGACCGCGCGGGCTTTCCCGAAGACGGCGAGGAACCGATCGTCTGTCTCACCAGCCACGACTCCTACCGCGACGAGTACATCATGTGGCTCTACGAGGCTCCCGTCGGCGACGGCGAAATCCCGACCGAAATCGAGGAGTACGAACCGATCGAGGGCGAGATCGACCACGAAGTGCGGGCATTCGAGGAGGAGGAAGCGATGCTCGAGGCGTTCGTCGACTACATCCGAGAAACGGATCCCGACGTCCTCACGGGCTGGAACTTCGAGGACTTCGACGCGCCGTACTTCCTCGACCGACTCGAGGAACTCGCCGGCTCCCACCACGACTACGACCTCTCGATCGACCGACTCTCGCGAGTCGACGAAGTCTGGCGCAGCAACTGGGGCGGTCCCGATATCAAGGGTCGCGTCGTCTTCGACCTGCTCTACGGCTACCAGCGGATGGTCTTTTCCGAACTCGATTCCTACCGCCTGGATGCGGTCGGCGAGTCCGAGTTAGGGGTCGGAAAGGAGCGATATACCGGCGACATCGGCGACCTCTGGGAGGTCGATCCCACGAAACTGCTCGAGTACAACCTCCGTGACGTCGAACTCTGTGTGGAACTCGACCGGCAACAGGAGATCATCACCTTCTGGGACGAGGTGCGCTCGTTCGTCGGCTGTAAGTTAGAGGACGCCCCCACGCCGGGCGACGCGGTGGACATGTACGTCCTCCACGAGGCCCACGGCCGCTTCTCGCTGCCCTCGAAGGGCCAGCAGGAGGCCGGCGAGGAGTACGAGGGCGGGGCCGTCTTCGATCCGATCACGGGCGTCAAGGAGAACGTGACCGTGCTCGACCTGAAGTCGCTGTACCCGATGTGCATGACGACGGTGAACGCGTCGCCGGAGACCAAGGTCGATCCCGAGACCTACGACGGGGAGACCTACGTCGCGCCAACCAAACCGGAGCCGATTCACTTCCGGAAGGAGCCCGACGGCGTCATGCGCGAGATGATCACGGAACTGCTCGCCGAGCGCGAGGAGAAGAAATCCCTGCGAAACGAGTACGAACCCGGGAGCCTCGAGTACGAGCAGTACGACCGCCAGCAGGGCGCGGTGAAGGTCATCATGAACTGCTTTACGCCGGATACGGAGGTGCTGACGCCCGACGGCGTCCGGGATATCACGGACCTCGAGATCGGTGACGATGTATACTCGCTCGACCCGGAAACGGAGGAAATGGAGGTTAAACCCGTCGTTGAGACACATGCCTATCCCGACTACGACGACGAGCTGATTGACATCGAGACGGACAAGATCGATTTCAGCGTCACCCCGAATCACCGGATGCTCGTCCGGAAGAACGAGACGAACGGCATTACCGAAGACGAATACGGATTCGTCGAGGCTGGAAACCTCGACCGAGCGACGAACTACGAACTCCCTCACGACTGGGAGGGGCCAGACGGTGACGAACTGCAGAGCGTCGACCTAACGGAACTGATTGACGGCGAATACGAAGTTTGGGTTCGACCGTCCGTTCACGGCCGGACGTTCACCGCAGAGTTAGGGTGGACACCACGTCGAGTCCCGAAGGCGGATGTCGGCAAAGTTGGCTACGTCTTCACCGCCGAGGAGTTCGACGAACACCGCGAGTACATCGAGGACGTCTGCGAACTGAGCTTCATCCACCGCGAATCCGGCCGAAAATGGATCCCCCGGACCTACGACGGGGACGACTTCCTCGACGTGCTCGCGTGGTTCGTGACTGAAGGGAACGTCTACACGTCCGAAAACAAGCAGTTCGGCGAGAACTTCCGTGGATCAGCGACAACGGTGAAACTAGCCCAGGATAAACTGCCGATCGCTGACGGCGGCGTCGATCACCACGCGACGATCGGTGAACTGCTCGACGGTATGGGATTCGATTACTACGTCGACGATCGGTCCTATACTGTCACGTCGAAGTTGCTTGGGGAGTTTCTAACGTCGATCTGTGGCGACGATAGCTTCGAGAAACGAATCCCTGATTTCGTCTTCGACTGTAGCCGCCGGCAGAAGCGACGATTCCTCGAGGTTCTCATCGACGGAGACGGCGATCGGCAGGTAAACTCGTGGCGCTACTCCACCTCGAGCGACCGGCTTCGAGACGATGTCCTCCGTCTCTGTGCACATCTCGGTCTCACGGCGAACTATAACCGAGATAGCGGCTCGTGGCGAATTTATGTCACTGAAGAGTCGAAGAACACGCTTCGGATGCATCGGAGTTCGTCTCGAAGTACTGCCGACGATGGCGTCTACTGTGTCACCGTCGAAGACAATCACACGCTGCTTGCAGGACGAAACGGAAAGTTCCAGTTCGTCGGCCAGTCATTGTACGGCGTCTCGGGCTGGGAGCAGTTCCGACTCTACGACAAAGAGGCAGCGTCTGCGATTACTGCAACTGGCCGAGAAGTAATCGAATTCACGGAAACCGCCGCAAACGAGATTGATTATACGGTTGCCTACGGTGACACCGACAGCGTCATGCTCGAACTCGGACCTGATATCCCGAAAGAAGACGCCCTCGAGCAGTCCTTCGAGATCGAGGAGTACATCAACGATCGGTACGACGACTTCGCGCGCGACGAACTCAATGCCGAATTCCACCGCTTCCAGATCGAGTTCGAAAAACTCTACCGGCGCTTTTTCCAGGCGGGCAAGAAGAAACGCTACGCGGGCCACATCACCTGGAAGGAGGGGAAAGACGTCGACACCATCGACATCGTTGGCTTCGAGTACCAGCGCTCGGACATCGCACCGATCACGAAGGAAGTTCAGCACAAGGTTATCGAGATGATCGTCAGAGACGGCGACATCGAGGGCACGAAGGAGTACGTCAACGGCATCATCGAAGACGTACAGACGGGGAATATCTCACTCGAGGAGATCGCCATCCCCGGCGGCATCGGCAAGCGGTTAGATAATTACGACACCGACACGGCACAGGTTCGAGGCGCGAAGTACGCGAACCTCCTGTTGGGAACCAACTTCCAGCGCGGCAGCAAACCCAAGCGGCTCTACCTCGACCGAGTCGACCCCGCCTTCTTCCGACGCATGGAGAGCGAGGAAGGGTTCAACCCCCAGACGGACCCCCTCTACGGCGCGTTCAAGCGCGACCCCGACGTGATCTGCTTCGAGTACGACGATCAGATCCCCGACGAGTTCGAGGTCGACTACGACAAGATGCTCGAGAAGACGTTACAGGGCCCGATCGAGCGCATCCTCGAGGCGCTGGGCGTCTCGTGGAACGAAGTAAAATCGGGCCAAGAGCAGAAAGGGCTAGACAGCTTCATGTAGTATCTAAATCGGTTTAAGATCGTCTAAGGAGTTCGGTCGGTGAAGGCGTACGTGACTCGAAACACAGCCTGGGCTGCCCCGAGAGCGCCCTCTTCTCCGCTTGCGGCTCCTTCGGATCGATCCCGCCGTTGTTTCCCTTTCAGAAAATTATTTTGGCGATGAGAGATCGTATCCAATTGGATACGAAACCGTTATCAGTCAGACGACCCACCCTTCAGACGACAGAGTACTATGGCACGTCTCGAACTACGCAACCTGCACGCGGAAGTGGCTGAGGGCGACGAGAAGATTCTCGAGGGCGTCGACCTCGAGGTCAAGTCGGGCGAGATTCACGCCCTAATGGGGCCGAACGGCTCCGGGAAGTCGACGACCGCCAAGGTCATCGCCGGCCACCCGGAGTACGAGGTCACCGAAGGCGAGGTCCTCCTCCATCTCGAGGAGGGCGAGTTCGGCGACGAGATCGAGATCGACGAGGACCAGCGAACCTGGAACCTGCTCGACCTCGAGCCAAACGAGCGGGCCGCGCTCGGCGTCTTCCTCGGCTTCCAGTATCCGGCCGAGATCGACGGCGTCACGATGACGAACTTCCTTCGCACGGCGCTCAACGCGAAAATCGAAGAGCGAGAAGAGCTCTTCGAGGACGATGACGCCGAGGAAGAAGAAGAGGAGGAGGCAGGCTTCGAGACCTCGCCGATGGAGGGCAACGTCGACGAAGGTGACGTCGGCGTCGCCGAGTTCCAGCAGATCCTCCAGGAGAAGATGGAAGCACTGGACATGGACGAGAAGTTCGCCCAGCGCTACCTCAACGCCGGCTTCTCCGGCGGAGAGAAGAAACAGAACGAGGTCCTGCAGGCAGCCATCCTCGAGCCGTCGATCGCCGTCCTCGACGAGATCGACTCCGGGCTCGACATCGACCGCCTGCAGGACGTTTCGAACGGTATCAACGCGCTGCGCGACGAGGAGGGCACCGGCGTCCTCCAGATTACCCACTACCAGCGCATCCTCGACTACGTCGAACCAGATCACGTCCACGTGATGCTCGACGGCCAGATCGCCAAAAGCGGCGGTCCGGAGCTCGCCGAGCAGCTCGAGGACAAGGGGTACGACTGGGTCCGCGACGAGGTCTACGGCACGGCGTAACCGAATTCGGCTAGAACAACGGTAATAACGCTACAGCCGTAACCATAAACACAACACATCATGAGTTCCGATCAAGACCACCTAAAAGAGACAGACACTGAAGCCCGGTTCGAGTTCAAAAAAGAGGAGAACTCCGCAGTTAGATCCGGCAAAGGCCTAACCGAAGAGGTCATCCGCATGATCTCCGAGGACAAGGACGAGCCCGACTGGATGCTCGAGCGACGCCTGCGCGCGCTCAAGCAGTACCAGAACATGCCGATGCCGACCGACTGGCCCGGCATGCCGGATCTCTCCGAACTCGATATCGAAGAGATCGTTCCGTACATCCGCCCGGACGTCGACAAGCGCGAAGGCGTCGACGACTGGACGGAGCTGCCCGAGGAGATCAAGGACACGTTCGACAAGCTTGGCATCCCGGAAGCCGAGAAGAACGCCCTCTCCGGCGTCGGCGCGCAGTACGAGTCCGAGGTCGTCTACCAGAACATGCAGGAGCAGTGGGAGGAGAAGGGCGTCATCTTCTGCAACATGGACAAGGCCGTCAAGGACCACCCAGAGCTCGTCAAAGAGCACTTCATGACGACCTGCGTCCCGCCGAGCGACAACAAGTTCGCGGCGCTCCACGGCGCCGTCTGGTCCGGCGGCTCCTTCGTCTACGTCCCCGAGGACGTGACGGTCGAGATGCCGGTTCAGGCCTACTTCCGGATGAACTCGGAAGGGATGGGCCAGTTCGAGCACACGCTCATCATCGCCGAGGAAGGCTCCGAGGTCCACTACATCGAGGGCTGTTCCGCACCGAAGTACGGCACCCACAATCTCCACTCCGGCGGCGTCGAGGTCTTCGTCGGCGAAGACGCTCACGTTCAGTACTCGACCGTCCAGAACTGGTCGAAGAACACGTTCAACCTGAACACCAAACGCGCCATCTGTGAGGAAAACGGCACGATGGAGTGGGTCTCGGGCAGCATGGGATCGAAAGCGACCATGCTCTACCCGTGTACGATCCTCAAGGGTCGCGGCTCGACGGACACCCACATCACCATCGCCTTCGCGGGCGAGGGCCAGGACATCGACACCGGCGCGAAGGTCTACCACAACGCGCCAGACACCAGTTCGACCATCGAGTCGAAATCGATCTCCAAGGACGGCGGCCGCACCAACTACCGTGGACTCGTCCACATCGCCGACGGCGCCGAGAACTCGAGCACCGCCGTCGAGTGTGACGCGCTGATGTTCGACAACGAGTCGACCTCGGACACCATGCCGTACATGGAGATCGAGGAGTCGAAGGTCGATGTCGCTCACGAGGCGACCGTCGGCAAGATCGGCGACGAGGACATCTTCTACCTCCAGTCCCGCGGACTGGACGACGACGACGCCAAGAAGATGATCGTCGCCGGCTTCATCGAGCCGATCACGGAGGAACTGCCGATCGAGTACGCGGTCGAACTCAACCGTCTCATCGAACTCGAGATGGAGGGGAGCCTCGGATAATATGAGCGCAGGAACGCAGGTACACGCTAATCTGACGGAGGAACAGGTACGCGAGATCAGCGACGGGCTCAACGAGCCCGACTGGCTCACAGAGACCCGTCTCGACGCCCTTGAGGCCCTCGAGGCCCTCGACATGCCCGACGTCATCCGGACGCCGGGTCGGGACTGGACGAACCTCCACGAACTCGACTTCGAGTCGCTCGTGGACCCGCTGAACGCGGCCGAGAACAAGGATCAGGTCGGCCCCGACGAGGTCGACGTGCTCTCGTGGGCCGACGCGGTGCAGGAACACGACGATCTCCTGAAAGAGCACTTCGGCTCCATCGTCGATCCCCAGGAGAACTACCTAACGGCGCTCTCGACGGCGCTGTTTAGCACTGGAACGGTCGTCTACGTCCCCGAGGGCGTCGACGCCGAGGATGTCACCATCCGGACCGAGCAGAACTCCCGCTCGCTGTTCAACTACACGCTCGTCGTCACCGAGGAGTCGTCCTCGGTCACGATCCTCGAGCGCCAGTCCACCGGCGAGGAGGCCGAGGAGCAGTACTACAGCGGCATCGTCGAGGTCGCCGCCGGCGAGAACAGCTACGTCCAGTACGGCAGCCTCCAGAACCTCTCGGAGGAGGCCTACAACTTCACGCTCAAACGCGGCGTCACCGATACCTACGCCACGATCGATTGGATCGAGGGCAACATCGGGACGCAGCTGACCAAGACGGAGGTCTCGACGCTGCTCGAGGGCGATTCCTCGGAGACGCAGATCGTCGGTGCCTTCTACGGACACAACGACCAGCACTTCGACCTCGACGTCAAAGTCTGGCACCGCGCCGAGCACACGACGGCCGACCTCGTCACTCGTGGCGTCACCGACGACGTCGCCCGCTCGGTCTACGAGGGCGTCCAGGACGTCGGCCGCGACGCCTGGGACACCAGCTCCTACCAGCGCGAGAACACGCTGATGCTCTCCGACGAGAGCGAGGCCGACGCCTCCCCGAAGCTGATCATCAACAACCACGACACCGAGGCCAGCCACTCGGCGACGGTCGGCCAGATCGACGCGGAGGACCTGTTCTACATGACCTCCCGCGGTGTCGACCCGCGTGCCGCACGCAACATGCTCGTGGAAGGGTTCTTCGTTCCCGTCCTCGAGGAAGTCGACGTCGACGAACTGCGCGACGATCTGGTGGAACTGATCGGCGCGCGACTACGTCAGCGCGACTAGCGACGTTCGATTTTGGTTTTCGTTTCGGTTTCGCCACCAGGTACTCGACCGTGAGTCACCACTCGAGTCGGTACTGTCCCCGTTGAATACAGCCGCGAGGCCGTCACCACGTCTGACGATCCTTTTTATACTCGAACGAAAAACACCCGCTCGATGCAGGCCCTCTCCGTCGAACTCGAGGACGACACTGTCGCCGCCCTCGAGGCCGAACGGGAACTGTTCGGCTTCGAGAGTCGGCAAGCGTACGTCCGGTGGATCATCGAACACCGCGGCTCGATCGACGCCGACGGATACGATCTCGATACCACGCAGGATCGATTGCTGGCCGATCACGGCCAACGACTGGCGAGACTCGAGGAGCGAGTCGCGACGATCGCCGCTCGCGTCGACCGCGACGGGGATGGCACCCAATCGATCGACGACTCGGCGCCGGTAGATAACGCGGCGGAAACGAACGACACATCGAGCAGGACCGGAGGCGAATCGGCTCACGATGGCGACGTAACCGACGACACCGCCGACAGAGCGAAAACACGCGGCCGGCACCCTCGTCGCGACGCACCGGAGGGCGAGTCGCCGATCGAGGTTCGCGGCTCGCCGCGCACGGTTCGGCAAGGTCCCGACTCGACGGTCCGTTCGGACGACGACCACTCGAGTCCCGAACGAGAGGCTCAGCAGCCTCGGTCGACGGACCATGGAGCCTCGAGTTCGGGTTCGAACGCGGAGTCGGAGCCGACGACCGCGTCAACGACCGAGAAATCCGGCGGGTTGTCGCCCGAGCGAATCGCACGGATTCCGGAGGACCCGGTCCACGAGGACGCCGGAATGCTCGGTAACGTCGAATCCGAACGGCTCGACGAACTCTCCCGGCGCGCGGTCGCGACCACGCGAAAGCGGCTGAATCGGGACGTCCAGACCGGCCTCGAGTACACCTCCTCGACCCGATTGGCCGGCGCGGGCGTTCGCCCGGGTGAAGATATTGCCGACCTCGACGCGCTGTCGATTCCGGGCCGCTCGGCGGAGATCCTCGAGAAACGACGCCACGCCGTCGGTCGTGCACTCGCCTATCTGCGGGACGAGAACCGAGCGCGGCGCTCGGATTTCGTCGACGCGCTCTACGCGGAGTGTCCGGCCGGCTACGAGACGGCCGATAGCTGGTGGGAGTGTATCAAGGAGGGGCTCAAACAGGTCGAGGCGGTCGAGGGCGGCGAGGGGACGCGTGTCTGGCGGTATCGCGGCTGAACCGGCTAGCCGAACCACTCGCTGTTGAGGTGATCGTCGCCGTTCCAATACCACCGAACGATCGTGTATCCGAACGCGACGAGAAGGGCGAGTCCGACGACGTTACCGATCATTTCGTGCCGACGGTGCTCCAGTAGTGACAAAAAGCCTCTCGTCGTGCGTGGCTCGCTCTCGAGGCGGTAGCATCGACTCGAGCGTCGAGACCGAGGGTCGTCGACAGCGTCCGTACTTCACCGGCGAGCGAACAGCCCACGAGTAGGGACGGTTAAGTATCAGCGGCCCGGACAACGTGATATGAGTCTGGGACAGCGTGTCTCGAGCGACCACCAGCTCACCCGATTACTACAGATCGGGGTCGTCTTAGAGGAGGTCGTCGAGTCGCGCGCCGCCCACCACCTCGACTCGCTCCCGCCAGCCGAACGGACGGCGATCGACGAGGAGATCCGCGAGTTGCTCGAGGAAGCCGCCGAGGAGTCGGCCGACCATCGCGAGCGGCTCGAGGCGTTAATCGACGATCTCGAGGCCGAAACCGTGGCGTACGAGGAAATAAATGCATTAGTCGACGCCCAGTACGGGCCGCCGGAGGACACCGACGGGGTGCTCTACGATCAGCTCGCAAACGAGGAGACGGCCTACAAGTTCTACGACGATCTGATCGACGCGGTCGAAGCCTCCGACGCCGAGTTCGCCATCGATCGCGACCGACTGCTCGAGACGCTGTACGAGATCCGGGAGGAGGAAAAGGAGGGAGTCGAAGAAGTGGCCGAGATTATGGAGCACAGAGCATGATCGGGACGCTCCGGCCCGCCGCGAGCGTCACCGACCACGCGGACAGCACTGACGGAGGAATCCGATGAACACGGCAGACCAATACCTCAAGGCGATCTATCTCGCCCAACGGATCGAGGACGGCCCCGCATCGACCGGCACGCTGGCGGACATGCTCGAAATCAGTCCGGCCAGCGTCAACGAGATGATCGGTAAGCTCGAGGAACGAGGGCTCGTCGAACACGAGAAGTACAAGGGAGCGAGCCTGACCAGCGAGGGTATCGAACGCGCCCACGACTCGCTCCAGACCTACTGTATCATCGAGCGATTCCTCGCAAACGTCCTCGAGGTCGAGGAGTTTCGCGACGAGGCCCGCGCCTTAGAGAGCGTCATCGACGACACCGTCGCCGAGCGCCTGGATACCATTATCGACCGACCCAGCGAGTGTCCGGACTGCTTCGATCCCGAGCGGGATTTCTGTGAGCACCTCGAGGTCGGTCCCGACGGCTGTGCGGACTAAATCACGTCGTTTCCCTCGAACGACGCTGTGAATGACCGGTCGTGGACGTCTTATTCCGGCAGTGTCGCTTCGTACAGTCGGGCCATTCGATCGAAAAAGAGGAGCATAAGCACGACCGAAGCTATCGCCCCGAGTCCCGTCCTAAGAGGGTAGCGTTTTGCGGCCGATCGAAGCGTGAACAGGAACACCGGCACGCAGACGAGCGTAAACCGGAGGTGGCTCGACGGACGAAGCCCTCGCTCGAGCCATACTTGCTCGCCGAGTACGACGCGAGTCGCCCACGCGTCGTCGGTTTCCGGTGACGGAAATACGAGCGGATTCACCGCGACGAACAGGAGCGTTCCAACCAGTAGCGGCCGGTTTCGACGATAGAGAGACAGCACGAGCAGCAGGTACGCACCGACGAACGTCCAGACGCTCCCCGGGTTGGCGTGCCCCGACCAGAAGAGGCGATTCGTGATGCTGTCTTGCGATCCGAATCGGTTGTTCATACCGGTAGTACAACCGTCGTACTAACGGATAACCTCTTTGTCACGAACGGGAGCTCAGTTCGGACGAACGCGCGGCGAGCGCGACTCTCACCGATTTACTCCGGTTTCCCGAACCGAACGTATCGATGTCCGACCAGCGCCGCGAGCGCGAGCGCCACGACGACAGTCACGCTGAGTCCGAACGGCAGCGCCCAGAGACCGCCGTCTCCCTCCCAGTCGTCCGCGAACACGTCCGCATAGTACCTCGCGATCTCCTCGCCGTGCAGCGCGAGCAGGACCTCCCGGTTGTTCTCGAAGGCGTTCTCGTTCCAGTTCGCGCTCCCGACGACGGCGATCTCTCGGTCGATCACGACGCCTTTGGCGTGGATCTTCTCGAACCGATCCGTCTCCTCGAGCAGCCGAACCTCGAGCGACAGCGACTCCTCCGTGGCCGTCGCCTCCAACTCCCGTGCCAATGCCTCGTTCTCGTCTTCGTGATACCAGCTCGAGTCGAGCAGGATCTCGACGTCGACGCCGCTACGGGCCGCCTCGAGCGTTTCCTCGAGGATGGAAACGTCGTCGGCGACGGCGGCCTGTTTGACGAGGATCTCGTCGTCGGCCTCGCCCAGCAACTCGAGCAGTCGCCCCTCCGCGTTGTCCGGTGCGACGAGCAGTTCGGCGCCATCGATCGGGACCGTCTCCGGTTGGTGCTCGCTCGGAAACGTGTGCGAGGGCGTCCCGCGGCTCTCGTCGTCGACGAACGAGGCGTTCGCCCGGAACTCGCTACCGGAGACGGTGTCCCACCCCTCGTGATCGGCCCGGAACACCGCCGCGAGGTCGGCCGCGAGCGAGTCGTCCGCGAGGCGGACGCCCCAGCCGCGACTCGAGTCACCCCCGATCCCCGACGGCTTCCAGTTCTCGGTGGTGACCAGTACCTGGTCGTCGGCGACGGCGTACTTCGGATGGTGGTACCGGTACCGTGAGCCCTCCCCACCGATCGCACGAACGTCGACGTCACCATCCTCGAGCGTCTCGAGGGCGGGTTCGGTGGCTTCCGGCGTTCCGCCGACGGGTCCGGACTCGAGGAGGACCGCGACGTCGACCCCGCGAGCGGCCGCGTCGACGAGTTCGTCGGCGATACTCTGCGAGGTGAGGGTGTAGCCGGCGAGCAGTAGTCGGTCGTCAGCTTCGCGGATCGTCTCGAGCGGGAGGTCCGTCTCGTCGGGGAGGACGAACGCCGTTGCCTCGTCGATGTCGGCACTCGATACCGGCAGGCAGGTGGCGCCTCGCGGGTGCCAGTCGCCGTCAGCGGGGTGTGACGCGGTCGCCCGCTCCGTCTCCGATTCGTCCTCGCTTCGGTACCAGCGCTCGGCCGTCGGCGCTCGGTCGTAGGAGACCGAATCGACCGTCGTCGAGCCGTTTCGCAGTTCGAGGTCGTCGCCGGCCGCGGCGAGTCGAAGGTGGCCCTCGAGTTCGAGTACCGGATCGTCGGTGTCGGTCAACTCGGCGGTGACCTCCGGGTCGAGGCTCACCGCAACGCGTCCCGAGACGGTCTCGTTCGGGAGTTTGGCAGTTGTGTGCCCGTCGGTGAGCGTCAAGTTCTCGAGTCGGGTGTCGGGCGGCGTCTCGAGGACCAGGTACTCACCGACGTTCCCGTAGGTCGTCGGGTTCGGATAGAGTTCGACGATTCGGGGCGTGCTGCCGTCGGTGGCGTCGGGCTCGGCAGCGGTGACGTTCGAGTCAGTCGAGCCGGTCGAACCCACGACGCCAGCGGGGCAGGATGGGGCGAAATCGCCACCGTTCGTCGCCGAGCCGTCGGTCGTCGACGCGTCGGACGTCGAAAACCCGCCACTCAATCCCCCTAGAACGAGAGCGACTCCGACGAGGGCGACGACCATCGCTCGACGACGATCCATCGGGCGATCTGGCCGCCCGTTCGTATATAAACTGTCGGACGAAAAACGGGTGGTGTCGGCCGTGACTGCTCAGGTCGCCGGCTCGAGGCTCGCCCTCTCGGCTTCGGCCTGGACGAGATAGGCCCGATCGTCGCCGTAGTCGGCGACGATCTCGAGTGCCTCGGCGGTGCCGATCTGATTCAGTGCCCACGCGGCGCTGGCGCGGACGCGGTCTTCCTCGTCATCCGCGAGGACGTCGGCGAGGGGGTCGATGGCCCGCGTGTCGCCGATCAGGCCGAGGGCGCGTGCGGCCCAGCTCCGAACGTCGGGATTCTCCTCGACGAGCTGGTTGGCGATCGGCTGTACCGCCTCCTCGGCGCCGAGTTCGCCCAGCGCCCTGAACGAGGGCTTCTGGAGGTTCGGGTTGGAGTCGACGTAGTCGAGCAAGGTTTCGACCACGTCGTCGCTGGCGACGCCGATGGTCCCGAGGATCCGCATCGCTGCGGTGTCTCGGCGATTGGCCTTCTGGAGCATGGGGTCGATGGCCTCCTCGGGCCCCATTCGTTCGAGGGCCTCCATGCAGTGTTCCTCCATGAAGTCCGAGTCGAAGGTCTCCAGGGCTAGCAGGATCATGTCCACGTTGCCCTGTTTCTCGTGCACTTTGATCGCGTGCCACTCCGGCGGGAAGTCCTTGACGTGGTCGAGCACGTCGTAGAACCCCTCCCGTCGCAGTTGTTCGCGGATCTCGAGGTCGGTCCACTCGGTCGCGTCGTCGACGTCTTCCTCGAGGTCGCCGGTCGCCTCGAGCAGACCCGCGATCGTCTCGGCGTCGTCGTCCGCGTCGAGGGCGGCCTGCTCGACGGCCGCTGCGGCTTTGTCGAGCGTCGCGTCGAGCTGTTCGGGGACGGTCTCGCCCTGATTGACCAGCGTGACCGAGGTGCCGAGCAGGTCGTTGAGGTCGTCGAGGAAGTCGTCGACGGCCTCGATCAGTTCGGCGTTGCCCTCCTCCGTCCAGCGGGTGCCCGTGATCGTCCCGCTGGCGCCGTCGATCTCGCCGACGACGTCCTCGCCGTAGGGACCGCGCTGGTCCTCGAGGTCGTCTTCGAGGTCCGAAAGGTCGTCCTCGATCTCGTCGTAGCGCTCCTGGAGTTCCTCTTCGGGCGTGATCTCTTCTTCCTCGTCTTCGTCCTCATCCTCGTCGTCTTCGGTTTCGGGTGGGTCCGGAATCTCGATCTCCTCGAGCTCGCTTCGGAACGACTCGAGATCGGCCTCGACGACGTCGAGGTCGTCCTCCGTCTCTGCGGCCTCGAGGTCTCCCTCGAGCGATTCGACGTCGTCCTCGAAGGCTACGAGGGCTTCGCGGATGGCCTCGAGATCGATCGGTTCCGGCTCCTCGTCGACCGATTCCTCCTCGGCGCCCGCTCCGTTCTCGGCTGCCTCGTCATCGCTCATGGTACCACCTGGAGTTGGACCGGGAGATAACGCCGACGCGCGGCAGTGTACATGCGTTACAGTCGTCCCACGAGGGCCCTAAGCGTTTCCATGCAGTTCGGGCTCCGCGCGGCGTTCCCGGTCGCCCCAGTAGAACCACGGGCTGAGCAGCATGTAGGCGATGCCGAGTGTCAACAGGGCGTAGGGGAACGTTCGGCCGGCGACGTCGGGGACGAGGATGGCGAGCACGTGGACGACGCCCATAATGGCGGCGTCGCGGGCGAGCAGATCGGGGTACTGGATCCGAGAGACCATCAGGTAACAGAACGCGCCCGTGACTGCGAGGACGAGCCACGGCTCGCTCTCGCCGGCGAGGATGGCGGCGCCGAGAACCGTTGCCGCAAGCGTCGTCTGGACGCCTTCGGTGTAGCTACCGGAGATGTCGTAGGCCGTGTACATCCCGAGTCGGGTGACGGCTGCCGCGACGAACAGCGCACAGATCGCCGTGACGAGAAGCAGTTCGCCCGTAACCGCGTCGAAGCCGATCTCGAGGCCGTCGGTGACGACGACGAACGCGAGGACGGCGGGGGCGACGGCGAAGGATGCGACGTCGGCTAACGAGTCCAGATAGGGGCCGGCGTCGGTGCCGCCGTAGCGACGCGCGAGGATGCCGTCCAGTCCGTCCGCGATCGCTGCGAGCAGAATGAGTCGGGCGGCGAGTGCGATGTCGACGAACGCGATGACGATGGCGACGAACCCCAGGGCGGCGTTGGCGATCGTTACCGCGTCGGCGACGCCGAGCCGTCCGACGAACCGGGGAAGCATACTCGCCGAATCGATGGGCAGCCACCTTACGTGTTTTCGTTTCGACACGGATGAGGACGGGCGGTGGTCGTCGACATCGAGGACGGAGACGGGCCGTTCGGTCGGTCCCATTTTCGAAGAATGAACCGGGGCGGTTATATCACAACTATCCCAAGCGTTCGTATGAACAGGCGCGCGTACCTCGCCCTCGTCGGCTCTTCAGTCTCCGTCAGTCTGGCGGGCTGTTCGACGGTTCTGAGCGCCTTCGGCGACGACGAACTCTGTGGCGGCGACGACTGCGATATCGGAATGACCAGAAACGAGTTCGTTCCGGAGGAGTACGAGGCGACCGTCGGAGAGACCGTCGTCTGGAAGAACACCAGCGACGCCCGCCACACCGTGACCGCCCTCGACAACAGCATCCCGGATGACGCCGAGTACTTCGCGAGCGGCGGCTACGAGGACCAACAGACCGCGGTCGACGCCTGGCACGAAGAGGAGGGTGGCAAGATCGAAATCCGAGAGACGTACGAGCACACCTTCGAGGTGCCCGGCGAGTACGGCTACATCTGCGAACCACACGTCCACGGTGGCATGATCGGGACGGTCATTGTCTCGGAGTAACCGCTTCCTTCTCGGGTCGACCTATACGATCGGTACCAGTCGCCGATCACGGGTGACGCTGCGCGTACCGACTGACGGTATCGAACGGACATCAGTGTCGCACGGCCGGTCGGAAGTTCTCGGCGACGCCAACCGCGAGTTCGGGCCGACTCTCTCGAACCGTTGCCGGCCGATTAGAATTATTTCTGACTCGAGTATATTCTCACACCTGTCCAATTCCAAACAATACTGTCCGTATAACGAACCGGTTACGAACGGCCCGCTGGCGGGTATGAACAGCCATACGACAGGTAATCGGTGGGTAGGATGTGACACACACCGGTCAAAATCCTCCATGTTTATACATCGTGCTGTTGGTGGGTTACGTATATGTCCGAAACCGGGGCGGAGTCACGTCCGCTGGCCCGACAGCTTCCCGATCCGACGACCGCGTCGAACGTCCGGTACAACCCAACGCTCGAGGAGCTTCGTGAACTCGCGGCCGACGACGAGACGACGACCGAATTCGGTTCCCCCTCGTACGTCAGCGAGTATCGATCGCGGAGTTCAGATCGGACGAAAAACACCGTCGACCACGAGTTCGACGACGACGATCGCGACTTGATCGGCGACGCGATCGACATCGCCGGCGACCGCGAGATGCTCTGTGTCGATCGCCTCATGGGTCGCCACGCCGAAGCGACGTACTGTTGTCGCCTCTTCGTTCCCGTCGAACACGCCCGCATCGCCCTCGCGTGGGCGAACCTGTTCGAGCCGACCGACGGTCGCGAACCCGATCTCTACACGGTACAGGATCCCGACTACGACCAGACGGCGATCCGCGTACTCCCCGACGAGAACGTGACGGTCGTGCTCGGCAGCGACTACACCGGCGAAGCCAAGAAGTCGTTTCTCCGCCTATTCATGTACCGCATCAAAGAACAGGGCGGACTCGGGCTCCACGCGGGCAGCAAGCGCGTCCGCGTTCGCGACGACGATGGCGAACTGCAGACCGTCGGCCAGGTGTTCATGGGTCTCTCGGCGACCGGCAAGTCGACCCTGACCTCCCACGGCTGCTGGCTCGAGGACGACGAGGACGCCGCCATGCTCCAGGACGACGTCTGTGGCATCCTCCCCGACGGCTCCGTCCCCGGCAGCGAGGGCGAGGGGCTGTTCATCAAGACCATCGGTCTCGACGAGGACGAACAGCCCGAACTCTACGAGGCCGCGACGGACGAGGACGCGATCCTCGAGAACGTCGCCGTCGACGACGACGGCACCGTCCACTTCGACGAGGACCGCTACACCGCGAACTCCCGAGCGATCGTCCAACGCGAGCACCTCGAGAGCGCGGCCGAAGACATCGACCTCGATCGGATGGATCAGGTCTTCTTCATCACTCGGAATCCACTGATGCCGCCGGTCGCAAAGCTCACCGACGAGCAGGCCGCCGTCGCCTTCATGCTCGGGGAGTCGATCGAGACCAGCGCGGGCGATCCCTCCCGCGCGGGCGAGTCGATCCGCGTCGTCGGCACGAACCCGTTCATCATGGGCCCTGAGGGCGAGGAGGGGAACATCTTCCGGGACCTGATCGACGAACTCGAGGCCGAGTGTTACGTGATCAACACGGGCTATCTCGGCGCGAAGTCCGCGGACGTCGGCGTCGAAGAATCCGTGACGATTCTCACTGAGACCGCACGCGGGACGATCGAGTGGACCGACGACGATCGGACCGGGCTGACGATCCCCGACAGCGTTCCCGGCCTCGAGATCGAGGACTACTACGTTCCCGACCACGTCGACGACTACGACGAGGCGGTCGCCGATCTGCGGGCCGACCGACGCGCCTACCTCGAGCAGTTCGACGAACTGCGCGCGGAGATCAAAGACGCCGTCTACTGATCGCCCCCGCGTCGCGCCGTTTTCTGCGTCGCACCGTTTTTTCGCCGTTTCGTGGTCGACTGTTCGCTCGAGAGACCGATCTGTTAGACGTAAAGACAGTCACAATCGCCGGACGGCAGCACTTGCCGGCGGGGAACAAGATTATGTGTGTGTGGTTCTCACAGTGCGGTAATGAGCCTACACGTACGGACGCCAACGGCCCGCGTATGCGAACGGTGCGGTCGAGCAGAACACTGGGATACGGACGTCGACGCCTGGCAACTCGTCCGCGAGGACGGCGAAAAGCAAGTCGGAAACCCCCACTGTCTCCACGAGTGGGATATCAACGGGACGTTCAATCCAGTCGTCGAGAACAGAAGCTAACCAACCGGTTCGGTACCAGTCGTCGAGAACAGAAGCTAACCAACCGGTTCGGTACCAGTCGTCGAGAACAGAAGCTAACCAACCGGTTCGGTACCAGTCGTCGCCTCGATTGGTGACGGTCCTCTCTCGCGCCGCGCTCGAGCGACGTGCGCGGCGCTTTTTGCGCTGTCTGCCGTAGCCTCGAGCCATGCCGACCGTCTACATCACCGCGCCGCCGTCCGACGCCGACGAGATCGCCGAACGGCTGGTCGAAGAGCGACTCGCGGCCTGCGTCAACCAGTTGTCGACGACGTCGACCTACCGCTGGGAGGGCGAGATTCACCGCGACGACGAGGTGGTCCTGCTCGCGAAGACCACCGACGACGCCTCCGACGACCTCGTCGACCGACTCGAGGAGATCCATCCCTACGACGTCCCCTGCATCGAGCGCTTCGATGAGAGTCACGTCCTCGACTCGTTCGCGTCGTGGCGGGCAGAAGCCGTCGAGTAGCGGAGCGACGGTGACGCCACCGGGGCGTAGCGCAACCGTCACGGCTACCAACGAACGCACGGTAGTCAGTGACAGGCCCTGATTGGGCGAATTAGCAACCCTTAAAACTCGCGCACGGGTTTCCATGGGTATGGCTGGAACCATCGAAGTGCTCGTTCCGGGTGGCCAGGCCAACCCTGGCCCACCGCTCGGTCCCGAGCTCGGACCGACCCCCGTCGACGTGCAGGCAGTCGTACAGCAGATCAACGACCAGACGGCAGCGTTCGACGGCACGGAAGTGCCCGTCACCGTCGATTACGACGACGACGGCTCGTTCGAGATCGACGTCGGTGTCCCACCGACGGCGGCGCTCGTCAAGGACGAAGCCGGATTCGACACCGGGAGCGGCGAACCCCAGAAGGACTTCGTCGCCGATCTCTCGGTCGAACAGGTCAAGAAGATCGCCGAGCAGAAACACCCCGACCTGCTCGCCTACGACACGATCAACGCCGCGAAGGAAGTCGTCGGCACCTGCGCCTCGATGGGCGTCACCATCGAGGGCGACGACGCTCGAGAGTTCAAGCAGAAGGTCGACGGCGGCGAGTACGACGACGTTCTTGCTGCAGAAGCCGACGCATAATCGGTTCGAACGTCGACGCCGGACGAGACCCCTTTTTCGAACCCAGCGTTCGAGAGCCGCCGGGCCGTCGAGAGACTGTTACGGAACGCGCGCCAGCACGTCGAGATTGTGCGCGACGTAGACGAGGTCGCCGGCCTCGAGTTCGCGCCACCGACGAGCGAACCATCGCCGACGAGCGTCGGCGCCGAGTTCGGGTGACGGCACCTCCTCAAGAGCGTCGGCCATCGTCTCGAGAACCTGAGCGACGACCGCGGCCTCGTCGTCGGGATACTCGCCCCCTCTCGGTCGGACGATCCAGTCCGAGCCGCCAGCGGCGAGGACGTTCCACCCCTGTTGGGGGAGCACCGCGAGGAGTTCGCTCCCGGCCCGACTGCTCCCGTCGTCCCGAACCTCGTCCATGTGGTGGTGATACTGCGCTTCGATTCGGTCGTCCAACCGATCTCGCGGCGCGTACGTCGTCCCCCCGTCGTACGTGATCGGCGCGTAACACAGCCCGTCACCCGCGAGGAGGTCGGCAATCTCGGATGTCGCGTCCTCGAGGTCGACAATGTCGAGCAGCGCCGCCGCGATGACGGCGTCGGCGTCGTCCTCGAGTTCGAACGCGTCGGCGACCTCGAGGGTGATCTCGAGTCGCGTGCCTCCGCCGTCGCTCGTCTCGTCGGGCCGAGCGACGAGCGTGGTCGACTTTGGAACGCCGCCTTCGACCGTCCCGTCGGCCCCCGACTCGAGGGGGTCGACCGTATAGCCGGCCGCCTGGAGCCGCGCGGGAACCGATTCGCGCGCGCGCTGAATACTCGCTGCGTCCCGATCGACGGCCCGGTAGGAGACCCGCGCTGGCAGGCAATTCCACTCGACCAAGCGGGCGATCATGGTGCCGACGCCGCAGCCGAGTTCGACGATCCGCACCGGTTTCGTTTCCGGCCGCGCGGAGAGCTCCGCCGTGAACCGCTCGAGGACGCGCCGATTCAGCGCGCGGTCGTCGACGGATCGTTTTGCCTCGAGGTACCGCTGCATCGAATTCGTCACGTCGGGTCACCCCCGGTCGTCCCCCGCTCGCAACACTGCCGGAGAAACGTCCGAACCGATTCCAGCGTTTTGGCCCACGTGGGATGGGCTGTGGCGGTCTCGAGCGCTCCGGTGCCAAGCGCCGCGAGTCGGTCACGCTCGGCCGCGAGCGCGCCGAGTCGATCCGCGAGTCGGTCCGGATCGGTCGGATCGACGACGAACCCGTTTCGGCCGTCCGCGACGAACTCGCTCGCGCCGCCGACGCTGCTGGCGATCGGGACGACGCCGTACTCCATCGCCTCGAGGTAGACCATCCCGAACCCCTCGTAGCGAGCCGGCACCGCGAGGACGTGCGAGCGCTCGAGGATCGACTCGAGGACGGTCGTCTCGACGCTCCCGGTGAACGTCACCCGGTCGTCGAGGCCGAACGAGCGCGCTCGCTTGCGGACCGCGCGGGCGTACGCCGGATCGGTCTCGAGGGAGCCGACGACGGTCGCTCGCCAGTCGTGTTTTCTCCCGTCGATCCGTGCCAGCGCCTCGAGCAGCGTCGTGACGTTCTTTCGCGGGACGACGTTCCCGACGAACGCGATTCGAAGCGAGTCGGTTCGTGCGCGCTCGCGGACGGCATCGGCTGACAGTGCAGCCCCCTCGTGACGCCCCGCCGGGGGCGCGACGAGCGTCGGGAGATCGCCCTCGGCGAGGTCGGTCGTCCGATCGCGGGTGTACGAACTGGTACAGACCGCGGCGTCGACGGACTCGAGGTACCGTTTTTCGCGTTCGCGTACGCGAGAGTCGTCCACTGCCGGGTCGGGCGTCCGAAGGAGGTGGACGAGCGAAACGATCGCGCCGGGTTGCTCGAGTCGCGGGTTGTGCTCGGCCAGCGTCGGGTGACAGAGTTCGTCCTGCAGGAGGACGTCGTACGGGCGGTCCAGTCGGTCGCGAATCGATCGGTCGGTATTGGAGGGATTGGAGGGGGCGGAAACCGTCTCGAGTCCCCGGTTGTCGTCCGACCGCGCCGGGAGCGAGATTACGTCGACCTCGTCGCCTTGCGTCTCGAGAAACGAGACGAGTTTCCGATCGTAGCGGTAGCCGCCCGACGTTTGCTCGAGATCCCCTTCGACGACCAGTCCGATCTGCATGGTCAGAGCGAACGCTCGTGGGCCACGCGAGCGACGTCGTCTTCTTGGATCTCGATCCGGAGTTCGGAGATGCCGTCGGTCTCGAGTCGCTCGAGCAACCGATCGCCGAAGACGCGGGCGAATCGTTCCGCACTCGGGTTCGCCCCCTCGAACGCGGGGAGATCGTTGAGCGTGCGGTCGCCGTAGAACGCGGTCAACGCGTCCATCGCGTCGACGAGGTCGTCGATGTCGACGAGGTACTCGTACTCGTTCAGTTCCGGACCGCGGAGTGTCGCCTCGATCGTAAACTGGTGGGAGTGACGGTCGCCTTCGGGACCCGGTTCGGGCACTGTCAGGTAGTGTTGGGCGATAATGGACCGGGAGACGGAGACCGAATACATAGCCCACGATACGTCGTCGAGGGGCTAAATGTCCCGCCGTGCGTTGCAGCCAGTGAACAGCAACTCTTAGTGACTCGTTTCCGATCGGGCCGAAACCGACAGTTCGGGAAGCCCGTTTAGCGATGAGTCCGTCACCGAAAGCTGGTCCAGCAGCGGCGTCAGCGTGACTTGTCCATACTCTCGATCCCACTCGACGACGCCCGCATCGGAGAGCGCGGG
Source organism: Natronorubrum amylolyticum (assembly GCF_052040145.1). Taxonomy (NCBI): domain Archaea; kingdom Methanobacteriati; phylum Methanobacteriota; class Halobacteria; order Halobacteriales; family Natrialbaceae; genus Natronorubrum; species Natronorubrum amylolyticum. The sequence continues at coordinate 263,120 of NZ_JBPPFW010000001.1, read as the reverse complement.
AAGGTGGACGTGCGTGAGAAGCATCTGGAGGTCGTGTTGCTGTTCGCTCGTCACGTGTTCGGGGGACACTCCCTGTTCCAGCGCCGCGAGCTCGAGGGCTAATCGATCTACTAACACCGGACGCGGGTTGGTCAGCAGATACTGGAGGGCGTTCCGTCTGATCGCGTTCGACAACACTGTATAGAACGTGTCGAGAAACTCGGGCGTTTCAACCTGTTCGAGACGAAGTTGTTCGACCATATCAGAGACTAGAGTATGACTACCAAAGCATGAACTCATGGCTGCTCATGCCCTTTATGTAGTACTCAGGGGTTCCTGACTGTCAGTTTTGCGTGTTTCGCGAGCCGGGTTGGGTCAACGCATCGTGGAGCACTTTGTCCGCTCCGCGGCGGATTCGCTCGGAGAGCGCCTGCACCGAGACGTCCAGCTCTGCGGCGAGCTCGTCGTACTCGACGTCTCGAGGGACTTTGAAGTAGCCGCGTTCGACGGCGAGCGAGAGCGCTTCGTACTGTGCGTCGGTGAGACCGAAGTCCGTCTCGGTCGCGTTCGCGTCTGCCATCGAGGAGACGCGAGTGAGTTGGTAGCTGATGTCGTGCGTTCGGCAGTACTCGTTGAACTGGGCGAGCCCGGAGTGATCTTCGAATCGGATCCGGAACAGCCACTCGTCGTCGCTGTGGGCCTCGAGAATCGTCGCGTCGGTCTCGGTGATCCCAGCGATCAGCTGCTCGGCCGGATCCTCCCACTCGATCTTGTACAGTGCCCGGTCGTCGTACTCGTCGAGTACGGTGATCGATCTGACGTTCGAGCTCTCGTTCATCGCGGCTTCGAACTCCTTTAGGTCGGTTCCGTACCCCCAAATGTACGGCATCACTCGCTTGTCGGCCGGGACGACGCGCTCGATTTCGACCGACAGACCCGGATACTCGGCGATGATCTGTCCCAGCAGAAACTCGTCGCCCTGAATCGAAATCTCGGCGATGATAGCCATATGACGTGTAGTCGGCCCAACGTAGTAACGACTTGGGTGGCAGGAGCCTCGAGTTCGGCTACACGTACGTCAACAGCACCTGAATCGCCTCGCCGGGACGCTCCTCGAGCAGTTCGTACGCCTCCTCGGCGTTCTCGAGCGGCACGTCGTGCGTGAGTAGTTCGGAGACCTCGAGTCGCTTTAGCCACTCCCAGGTGAGGTCGTGGCGTCGCTCGCGGGACCAGCGACCGGAGAGTCGCGGATCGAGCGTGCTCACCTGGGAGCTTCGGATCTCGATGCGGTCGCGGTGAAAGCGGCCGCCGAGATCCAGCGTGGCGGGCTTCGTGCCGTACCACGAGCCGACGAGCACGCGCCCGTCGAAGCCCGTCGTCGCGATGGCGTCGTCCAGCGCGTCGGGATCGCCCGAGAGCTCGTAAGTGAGGTCCGCTCGATCGCCGGCGATCTCCCGAAATACGTCGGGGAACTCGCCCTCTGCCGGATCGAGCGCACGATCCGCGCCGAAGCGTTCGGCACACCGCCGGCGCTGCTCGGTGGGTTCGAACACAACGAGTGCCTCGAGGGGCGTGCGAGCGAGCAGGGCCGTCGTCAACAGGCCGACGGTTCCCTGTCCGAAGACGGCGACGCGCTCACCCAGCAGCGGAGCGCCGTCGAGTAGGAAGGTGACGGCCGTCTCGAGGTTCGCGAAGAGCGTCGCTTCCCGCGGCGAGACGCCGTCTGGGACCGGAAGGAGCGTCTCGGGGTCGGCGAGAAACCGGCTTTCGTGAGCGTTGTACGCGAAGACGGGTCGGCCGATCCACGCATCGTCGACGTCCGCGCCGACGGCGGTGACTTCGCCGACCGCGGCGTAGCCGTACTGGAGGGGAAAGGAGAGGTCGCCGTCAAACGCCTCGAGTTCCTCGTCGGCCGGCAGCTCAGTCGGGGCCTCACCACGGTAGAGCAGCCCCTCCGTACCGGCACTGATCGCCGACGCGATGGTCCGAACGCGGACTTCGTCGGGACCGGGCTCGGGGAGGGGATGGGACCTGACATCGACGGCTCTCGGGCCCGTGAAGTAGAGAGATCGCGCCCTCGAGTCGGCCTCCGGCTGCACGCGGGGTGTGTCGGGGTCGGTCACGCTGGCGCGACTTCCACGGGCCGCCACTTGGTCGTTTGTACTGACGACGTGGGGTATGGAGTCCGTACGACCGATACGGACCGCCCGGCCCGGCCGACCGACTGCTGTAGGTGGGCGTTTCGACGTCCGTCTCGAGCAGTTACGGCTCGATGCGGTCGGACACGGCGAGCCAGTCCCAACAGAAGTTCGCCAGGAACGGGACTGCCACGGCGACCGCGAACGCGCGCGTAACCGTCTCGGCGAGAACCGGAACCAGCGCGAGCCAGATCGCGACCATTGCGAGCGCCCCGAGGAGCCGACGGAATCGATTCGGCGGGAGCGCGGAAACGGGACGGGCGCGGTGAGTTCGCCACCACCGGCCGGCGACGAACAGGTACCGCGCAGCGCCGACGGCGAGGAAAACAGACGGGAGTGCGCCGTCGACGACGGCGACGATCGTCCCCACGAGTACGATGAGCGCGTCGATCTCGATGTCCAGTCGCGCCCCGAGATCGGTGACGCTGTCGGTCGCCCGCGCGAGCACCCCGTCGATCGCATCCAGCGCCGCCGCGACGGCGAACAGCGCGGCCGGCACCCACGAGATGATTCCCGTTCCGGCCGGCGGTCCCGCAACGGCGAAGCCGGCGAGCACCGCGACGGCCGCGCCGCGAGCCACCGTTACCCACGTCGCGAGCGTGACGGGGTGGCGTCCGCGCTCGCCGACGACGGCGAGGAAGAGCGCCGACTCGAGGACCGCCACCAGCCCGACGGCGGCCAGAAAGCCGGCGGACGGGCCGGCGGTCCATCCGATCCCGAGTACGACGAGCGCGAGGGCGATGGTCGCCACGTTGCCGGCGGTGAGACGACCCCACTGCGGGAGCGTTCGTCGCCGAACGGCCAGCGTCGAGTCGTCGGTCATGGGTTACTCACGGCGGTAGAGCACCACCAGGACGACGATCAGGAGTAGCTGTGCGACTTTGTCGACGACACCGGCGACCGTGAGATCACCGAGTCCGGCCGGCTGATTGGCCGCGTACCAGAGGATCACCTGCCCGGCGGTAAAAGGGATTCCGAGGAGGTAGACGAGTCGCCGCCGGTAGTCGAGCAGGACGAGCGCGATACCGAGTGCGAAGCCGACGGTCGCGACGAGGAAGGCGACGCCCATCCAGTGGGGGAGAAAGTCGACCCCGAGTATCAGGTGGATGACGGCGGTCACGAGCGCCAGCGCGATGGCTACCCAGTGGGGTGTCGAAACTGACTCGAGAGAAGATCGGCTGCTGGGTGCCATACGCTCGATCTGGATCTGCGTCGAAAAACGCTTTGTGCCGAATCGCTCGAGTATCGTGTGCCTAACCGAGGCGGGAGCTTAGATTTTGTTCGCAGGCGGGACGGTTCGCTCGCTGGGGTGGGTCGAGCCGCCGGCGCCTCGCATGACGCGGATGGCGCTACCGGTGCCGAGCGAGCCGGCGAACAGGACTGCGACGACGGTCGCGAGCACGGAAAGGCCGACGAGGCCGCTGAGCAGGCTCGCGACGACGACGCCGATCCACAGCTGGTCGCGACCGAATCGGGCAGCAATGGACTGGCCGATCGCGACGAAGCCGGCGATCGTCAGTATGGGGATAATCGTCAGCCCGACGGCGACAAAGATGATACCGAAGAAGGTTCCGAGGCTCGTTCCGATGATCAGATAGCCCGCGCTCACGACGGCGCTGATAACCAGGAGACTCGGGATGCCGATACAGATCGAGATCACCGGGCTTCGACGGCACTTCGTCACCGTCTGCGGGCCGAAGTTCTGGAGCAATCCGAGGACGACCATCGCGACGATGAGCGTTACACCGAAGTGAACCCCCGCACGCTCCAGTGCGCTCAGCGCCTGATACGTTTCGAGTCCAATATCGGTCGTGGCGAAATGGCCGATTGACTCAAGTACCGCCCCAACGACACCATATAAATCTACTGGCCCCATGTACGAACGATATACTCTCATCTCCAATAACGTTTTCGATCAATGGTAATAGGTGTCACTCGCGAAAATAACTCGAGGGGTGGCCCGGTTCAACGGTCGTGGGAGGCTGTGCGGAAGCCAGTTCGACGGGTTTAAGTTTGCCATGGCATTTCGTTCAAGGGAGACAGGCATTGCCTGTTTCACTGACCCGTAGGAGCACTCCTGCGTACTACGGAGGTGAACGATGGCAGATTCGGATATAGAAACAGCAGTCGCGCGCGCACTCGAGGATGCACCCGATCGGAACTTTACCGAGACGGTCGACCTCGCAATCAATCTGCGCGATCTCGACCTAAACGAACCGTCGAATCGAGTTGACGAGTCTATCGTCCTGCCGTCCGGAACCGGCCAGGAAACCCGTATCGTCGTTATCGCCGAGGGGGAAACCGCCGTCCGTGCCGAAGAGGCAGCGGACGAGGTTCTCTCGGAGAGCGACGTGGCCGATCTGGACGACGACGAAGCCAAAGATATGGCGGACGAGACGGACTTCTTCATCGCCGAAGAGGCGATGATGCAAGATATCGCCCGGCACCTGGGTACCATTCTCGGTCCCCGAGGGAAGATGCCGGACCCGCTCGGCCCCGACGACGACGTCGTCGAGACCGTCAACAGACTCAAGAACACCGTGCAGCTTCGCTCCCGGGACCGACGAACGTTCCACACGCTCGTCGGCGCCGAGGACATGGATGCCGAAGATATCGCCGACAACATCGACGTCATCCTGCGACGCCTGCACGCCGACCTCGAGAAAGGTCCACAGAACATCGATGGCGTCTACGTAAAGACGACGATGGGACCGTCTCAGGAGGTAGTCTAACATGAGCGCACAGGCTGAACGCAAGACCGAGAACCTTCCGCAGTGGAAGAAAGAGGAGGTCGACGAACTCGCCGAGCTCATCGAGAGCTACGAGAGCGTCGGCATCGTCGGTATCACCGGCATTCCGAGCAAACAGCTCCAGGACATGCGTCGCGATCTGTACGGCACCGCCGAGTTGCGCGTCAGCCGCAACACGCTGCAGGTCCACGCGTTAGAAGACGCCGGACTCGACGAACTCGTCTCTCACATCGAGGGACAGGTCGGTCTCGTCGGTACGAACGAGAACCCCTTCTCGCTCTACAAGGAGCTCGAGGCGTCGAAGACGCCCGCGCCCATCAACGAGGGCGAGGTTGCCCCGAACGACATCGTCATCCCCGAGGGTGACACGGGTGTCGATCCGGGGCCGTTCGTCGGCGAACTGCAGAGCATCGGCGCGAACGCGCGCATCGAGGACGGTTCGATTCAGGTCATGGAGGACTCGACGGTCCTCGAGGCCGGCGAGGAAGTCTCCGCGGACCTCTCGAACGTCCTCAACGAACTCGGGATCGAGCCCAAGGAGGTCGGTCTCGACCTTCGCGCCGTCATCGCCGACGGCGTGCTGTTCGACCCCGAGGACCTCGACATCGACGTCGAGGCCTACGAGAGCGACGTGGCGACGGCCGCCGCTCGCGCTCGCAACCTCTCGATCAACGCGAGCTACCCGACCGCGGCAACCGCGCCGACGCTCATCTCGAAGGCGACGGGCGAGGCCAAGAGCCTCGGCTTGCACGCCGCGATCGAGGACGAAGACCTGATGCCCGACCTCGTCTCCAAAGCCGACGCACAGCTGCGTGCGCTCGCGGCTCAGATCGACGACGAGGAGGCCCTGCCCGAGGAGCTGCAGGGTGTCGAAGCGCCCGCCGCCGAACCGGCAGCGGACGCTGAGACCGACGACGAATCGGCAGACGAAGACACTGATGCTGAGGCCGACGCCGCCGACGACGAAGACGACGATGACGACGATGACGCTGGCGGCGGCGAAGGACTCGGCGCAATGTTCGGCTAATCACAACTGGAGGATACAACAATGGAATACGTTTACGCTGCACTCATCCTGAACGAAGCGGACGAAGAGCTCAACGAAGACAACCTGACGAACGTACTCGACGCTGCCGGCGTCGACGTCGAAGAATCCCGAGTCAAGGCGCTCGTCGCCGCACTCGAGGACGTCGACATCGACGAGGCAGTCTCCGAGGCTGCCGTCGCACCCGCTGCCGGAGCCGCCGCAGGCGGCGCCGCGGCCGGCGCGGCCGCAGGCGACGATGGCGACGACGAAGAGGTCGAAGAGACCAGCGACGTCCCGGACACGACGGACGACGACGAGGACGAGGACGACGACGCCGGTGGCGAGGGCCTCGGCGAACTCTTCGGCTAAGTCGCGACGCGACGACTCACGCAATCCCGATTTCTTTCGGCGCTGCCATCCAAGAGCTACTGCTGTCCGTCGTAGGACCGAGCCGTTCGGCTTTCGGAAGCATTACGTGAGGACTGTTCGAGTCACTGCCATGAGCAGCTACGTCGGCCTCGACTGGGGCGGAAAGGGCTGGATCGCGGTGATCATTGATCACGACGCTGACGAGCGCGAGCGGTCGGTCACGGCCGCGTTCTACCCGTCGATCCTGAACGCCTGGCGAGATAACCGCGAGGCGGAGACGATTCTCGTCGACGTGCCGATCGGGCTTACCGACGGCCGCCGTCAGTGCGACGAGGAGGCTCGAGCGGTGCTCGGCGAGAGCCGGAGCAGCGTCTTCTACACGCCGGTTCGCGACGCCGTTTACGAGGATCGCTACGAGACAGCGGGCGACGTACACGAGGACGCGACCGGAAATCGAATCTCGACCCAAGCGTACCACATCTGTCCAGCGATTCGGGAGGTCGACAGCTTCCTTCGCGAGATCGAGGCGGCTCGAGACGTCGTCCGTGAGTCCCATCCCGAGGTGTGTTTCGCCGCGCTCGCCGGCGAGTCGGGACTCCCGGGGAAGACGACCGAGGAGGGTCTCGAGCGTCGACGCGAGTTGCTCGAGGACGCACTCGGAGACGAGCGCGACGAAGTCGGCGACCTCGAGTCGTTCGAGCGCGAGTACATCGACGACCAGCCAACGTACGCCCGGCGGTTCCGCGCGTCGAATCGGGACGATCTGCTCGACGCGTTCGTCCTTGCCGTGACGGCCCGCGGCGAGACGGTTTCGTTGCCGCGTGATCCCCCGATCGATCGCCACGACCTGCCGATGGAGATCGTCGCGCCGGAAGGCGTTCGCTCGCTCGCGTAGCCGATAGCGGACTCTGTTTGAGAGACGTGAGACCGGCGACGGCCTAACAGTAGCACCGCCTAGCCGAACAGGTGATCCATAACCAGTCGCTTGAGGACGCCGTCCTCTCGGCCCTCGCGAGTCTGGACCATCACCGCGGTGCAGTCGACCGAGTCGGTATCCCAACTCGGCGGCGGCGTTCGCCCCAGCCAGTACAGACGAGAGGGACGGAGAGCGGATGGTGGGTCGACGATCGACGGCTGCTGGTTGGCGAACTCGACTTCGAACCGACTGTTACTCGAGGGACTCTGCGACGCTTCCCATCACGAAGACGGTAATTGCACAGCAGAAAGCGATCCCGCTGGCCGTAACCACCGTGAGAGCGATATCGGGGCCCGGACGATAGGGATGGATGCCGGTCGCGACGAGGGTATCGATCATATCGACGCCCGCGTGGCCGACCCCCGACAGGAGGAGCGTCGCGGCGACGCCAAGTGAGCCCGTAATAAAGCCGATGCCCGAGAACATGCCCTCGAGGCCGACGAGCGACCAGGCCTGGTCTTCGGAGATTTCGTCGAGCCGGTCCCTGTAGACCGCGACCGCGACGAGACCGAAGCTCGCAACGAGCAGACAGCCGACGCTGAGCAGCGTCAGGATCGTAAACCCGACCCGCGAACTCGCCGGGTCGAGGCCAACGTACGCCTCCCTGACTGTCGCCGGAAGGAAGTACATCAGCGGGAGCATCGCCGAGGCCGCAAACAGAAGGTAGCTACAGCCGCGGACCTTCTGTGGAATCGACCACCGACTCAGCAGTCCGCGTCGCGCTCGCAGAAGCTCGTACTCCCGTCCCTCGAGAACGAGATCGGTGTACTTGTCGTCCATACCGTTCGGGCGGCCCAATGCCGGTTCCACTCATAGCTCTTTTGTATTGGTACCGTGGGACATGCTCTCTACCCGGCTGAAATAGGTAGATCCGCAAGGACGGTATCGCAGGGCGACCCAGCGGTGGCCGCCGTCGTTCAGATGGTCAGTCGTCTGCAGGCGTCCCGGTTCCCGGATCGCGCGGGCTTCCAGTGCCGATGATCGCCGGTTGGTTGGCGATCACGTGCTCGTTCGCAGCGACCCATCGCAGGAGCAGGAAGGCGAAGACGTACTTCGCACCGATGTCGAGGAAGCTGTAGGCCCAGGACGTGATCGCGACGTCGAGGACGGCGAGCCCTTCCGCGCCGAGCGCCCAGAAGATCGGGTAGCCGAACCAGAGGACGACCGTCAGGATCTTGAGCAGGTTGAAGATCTCGGCGGTGTCAGCAGCTTCCGCGTCCTTTGGCCACTCGACTAGCAGGACGTAGAGCACGACGAGGAAGAACGTGCAGCTGATGAAGTACCAGAACCATCGCAGGCCGTAGGAGGACGTGGTCAGCGCGGCCGCGAGACCCGTCACACACATCGCGATGTCGGCGGTGATAATCGTGAACAGCTTCGTTAGATTCGTTCCTGCAAGCAGTCCGAGTGCAAGCAGAATCATCGGGGTCGACAGCGTCCACGTGAGATACCGGCCCCACATCGTAAGGACTTCTTCACCCGCCAGGGCGTGGCCACTCGGCATCTCGAGGAAACTTATGGTCAGTCCGGAGGCCAGTCCAGTGTAGCTGGCGATCGAGACCAGCGGTACCATCAGCGTTGCAACCCAGATGAGCTGTGCCCGGGGATCCTCAACGTTACGTCCCATGTAGACGAACAGGAGGATCGCCACCCCCGCGAGAGCGATGTTGGCCCAGAACGAGGCGTTCAGGAGCGTATTCTCCTGTACCACTTCGTAGACTTCCGTCTGGGTCATCTCGAGTGGGACGCCAAGCTGTCCGAACGTTACCATCTCTGATGCGATAGTTTCAGCCATTGTACAAGAAATAGGACGAGCGGCTAACAAATAACCGTGAATCCATACCAGTAAGGGTAATCAGGGCGATACTGAATGTCGTTTAAAACAGTATAAATTAATACAGGTTTACGCGAGAGAGAACGGCTACAGCTGTCGTCGAGGGCACCGGTCGGTTTAGGTGCAACCACCCTGCCTAGTTTGGCATCCTGTTGTTTAGGCGTCATCCCGTAGGTGTGATCGTGAGTCGTCGGCCGCCTGAAACGACGGGAGATTGCGATCAACTGTGCCGACGCGCCGGTGGTCTACCCACCGCCGATCGGAGTGGCACCCGCATGACTGCCGGCCATCGCTATTCGCCATGAGCGTTGATCTCTCCTACCTCGCCGTTCACGCGCTGTTCGTCTTCCCGCCGATACTCGTACTCGCCTGGCTCGGCCGACGACGAGACGATTTTTGGTGGGATCGCCGAACAGCCAGCGGACTCGCGATTATGATCGTCCTCGCCGTCGCCTACACGACGCCCTGGGACAACCTGTTGATCGCAGAAGGGGTCTGGTGGTACGGTGAGGGAACTGTCGTGGCGACAATCTGGCACGCGCCGATCGAAGAGTACCTCTTTTTCGTGTTGCAGCCGATTCTGACCGCGCTCTGGCTGTTTCACGTGTTCCAAACACCCGATCAGGAACTGTGGATCCCGTGGAATCACCGTCTCGTCGGTGCGCTCGCGGGAGTGGCGCTTGGCGGGCTCGGGTGGCTCCTACTCGGGACGACGTCAACGTTCTATCTCGGCGCAATTTTGCTCTGGGCAGGCCCAATTCTCGGGATCCAGTGGGCGTTCGGGAGTACGGCGCTGTGGACTGTTCGGCGAACGATACTGATCGCCGTCGCCGCCCCGACACTGTACCTCTGGATCGTCGATCGGATCGCAATCGGACTCGGCGTCTGGGTCATCTCCGACACGCACACCATCGGTCTGACGCTACTGGGGCTTCCGATCGAGGAAGCGCTCTTTTTTCTCGTCACGAACGTGTTCCTCGTGCAAGGGCTGATCCTGTATCTGTGGACGCTCGAGCGACTCGAGGGCCATCCGGTGGTCCAGAATGCCCGGAGCCGGCTCGTAGACCGAAGCGATGCCGGATAACACGACTTCGATCGATCGGGGAGCCAGCGCTGAGACGTGGGATCGTGCCCGACGCTGGGCCAGCGTCGTGAGTCTCGCGGCCGGCACAACGACGATCCTCGTCGGGCTTGCGATCGTCCTGATCGCCGAGTCGGTCCCGCTCTCGCTGCAGTACCTTCCGCTTCTCGTAAGCGTTCTCGTGCTGGGACTCCCACACGGGGCGGTCGATCACCTCGTGCTTCCGCGGGCCCGGGAGGAGGCGGTTACGCGCCGATCGCTCGTAGCGATCGGAGTGCTCTATTTCGCCATCAGCACAGCCTACGCCGTACTCTGGGTGCTCGCTCCGGCGGCCGCGTTCGTCCTCTTCATCCTCGTCACGCTGTTCCACTGGGGCCAGGGAGACGTCTACGCCCTCGTCGAGCTAACCGGCGTGGACTACTTCGAGGGGGCAGGTTCCCGCGTGCTTACTCTCTTTGTCCGTGGTGGTCTCCCGATGCTCGTGCCGCTGGTCGCGTTTCCAGAGCAGTACGCCTTCGTCGCGGGGACACTCGTCGGGCTGTTCGACCCTGCCGCCGCAGCGGCCCTCGAGCCGGCGTTCCAGCCGAGCGTCCGCCTCGCCGTCGGCATCGGATTCGGGGTCCTCGTCGTCGCCACGCTCGGTCGCGGACTCGTCCGATCGGGGCCGACGGGGCCGTGGCTGATCGACGCCGGCGAAACGCTCGGCCTCGTCGCCCTGTTCGCCCTCGTGCCGCCGGTTCTCGCGATCGGCCTCTACTTCTGCTTCTGGCATAGCCTCCGACACATCCTCCGGACGATGCTCGTCGACGACCGCGCTGCGTCGGCGCTGTCGCGAGGTGCGCTGGGTGAGGCAAGCCGCCGATTCGCGCGGGACGCGGCCCCGCTGACCGGCGGCGCGATCGTCGTCCTCGGGGGGGTCGCGCTGCTGGTTCCGCGAACGCCCGCTACGGTGCCCGATATTGTGGCGCTGTATCTCGTCACGATCGCGATCCTGACGCTCCCTCACGTGGTCGTGGTCACCGCGCTCGATCGAGAACAGGGACTCTGGTCACCACGGGCGGAGTGACCGGTCTACGTGCGTGCTCACTGAAGTTTAAATCCGATCGGGCGGCCAGGTCGAGCGATGGCCACGCCCGGAGTCGAGTTCGTCGCGAACCCCGCTACGACGGTTCATCTGTTGGCCTGGATTCTCGGCGGTGCGGCCCTCGGGAGTGTGAGCGGACTGATTCCTGGCTTACACGCCAATAACTTCGCACTCTTGCTCGCGGGATTTGCGCCGTCGATCCCCGGCGAGCCGCTGTTCGTCGGCTGTGCGATGCTCGCCGCGGGCGTCGTCCACACCTTCCTCAACGCCGTCCCCGCGATGGCGCTCGGGGTGCCCGACGCCGAGATGGCCGTGACCGCGCTGCCGGGCCACCGGATGGTGCTCGAGGGCCGCGGCTACGAAGCGATTCGGCTCTCCGCGCTCGGAAGTATCCTCGCCGTCCTGTTAGCGGTTCCGTTGGCTTTGCCGATCACGTGGGGCGTGACGGCCGCTTATCCGACGATTCGGGACAATTTGGGACTGCTGCTGGCAATGGTCGTCGTCGCCCTTGTCGCCTCGGAGTACACCTGGCGCGCTCGCGTCGGTGGCTTCGTCTCCTTTCTCCTCGCGGCCGCGCTGGGCGTGCTCACACTTGATCTCTCGCCGGACGCGCCCCTCGAGGCCGGCGGGATGCTCGCGCCGCTCTTTGCGGGCCTCTTCGGCGCGCCGGTGTTGATCGACGCGATTCGCGGCGGTGGCGTGCCGCCGCAGTACGACGAACCGATCGCGATGCCCCGCTGGCTCGTCGGCGCGACGGCGCTCGCCGGCGCGCTCGCGGGTGCCGTGGTGGGGTACATTCCGGGTATCTCGGCCGCGATCGCCGCCGTCGCGGTTCTCGTCCTCGTTCCCGGACAGTCCGGTGATCGAGGCTATATCGTCGCGACCAGCGGGGTGGACACGGCGAATACAATTTTCGCGCTCTTCGCGCTGGTCGCCATCGGCCAGCCCCGAACCGGCGTGATGGTCGCCTTCGAGAACGTGAACGCGCCGCTCGAGTTACCGATCCTGCTCGCGGGCGTCGTCCTCGCCGGCCTGTTCGGGTTCGTCCTCGTCATCGTCGTCGGGGACGCCTATCTCGAAATCGTCGGGACGATGGCGTACTGGAAGATTTCGGTGGCCGTCCTCGGCCTCCTCTGTGTCCTCTCGTATCTCTTTACGGGTCTCGTCGGGATTTTCGTCTTCGTCGTCGCTGCCGCCGTCGGGATGGTCCCGATTCGGTTTCGGGCGCGACGCGTGCACCTGATGGGAGTGCTAATCGGCCCGCTCCTGTTGATGCAGTGATCGCCGCGGCGTTCCTCGATCGGAATTCGAACGTTCGCGCCGCTGTGACTGTGTGTGAATGACGGACAAACTCTTTTGATCGAAACCGGTGTAGGGACTCGAGGTGTCAATACAATGGTAAACGCGACAGTCGACGTCCTCTATCGCGGGGGACTCGAGTGCGACCAGAACTACATGCTCGAGGGCCACACCCTCGGCACGCACGACGAACCGAACCCGGACGTGGACTACGACGAGATCCCGGTCTGGAGCCTCGTCATCGATCACCCGGAGGGAACGATCCTCTGGGACACCGGCAACCACCACGAGGCGCTCGAGGGCCACTGGCCGGAGGGGCTGTTGCAGGCGTTCTATCCGTACGACGCCGACGAACACCGGCTCGACGACGACCTCGAGAAGGCGGGCTACAGCATCGACGACATCGACTACGTGTTCCAGTCCCACCTCCACCTCGATCACGCCGGCGGTCTGGAGTTCTTCGACGGCACCGACGTGCCGATTTTCGTCCACGAGAAGGAGCTCAAGTACGCCTACTACAGCGCGAAGACCGACAAGGGAAGCGGCGCGTACATCCTGGACGACTTCGACCACGATCTGAACTGGCAGGTGCTCCACCAGGACCGGGAGGAACACTTCGAAGACATCGAGTTCGTCCGATTCCCCGGCCACACGCCGGGCCTGACTGGGACCGTGATGCACCTCGATGGCGACGGAACCGTCGTTATCACCGGCGACCAACTCTACCGAGCGGAGAACTTCGAGGACGAGATTCCGCTGGGCGCGTTGCTTCTCTGGGGGAAGACGGAGTGGTTCGAGAGTCTCCAGCGAATCAAGGAACTCGAGCGCCGCCACGACGCCCAGATCGTCTACGGCCACGACAGTGACCAGTTCGAGGAGATCCGAGACGGCTGGGGGCAGTGAGATGAGCTACGAACGCTCCGTCTCCGCGCCCGAACACGAACTCCAGCCGGAGACGGTCTGGCACCTGCAGATGCCCCAGATTCGGTGCGGCCGCGACGCCGTCGAGGAGCTGGCGTTCCAGCTTGCGGACCTCGGCGTCAGCGCCGACGACGATCCGCACGGGCTCGTCGTCACCGACGAGGAACTGGTCGACATCGGCCACGTCGGTCGGGTGACGGACCACCTCGAGGACGCGGGCTACGACGTGACGGTCTGGGACGGCGCGGAACGCGAGCCGACGATCGAGAACGTCGACGGCTGCATCGAGTTCGTTCGCGAGAACGAGGGCGAGGACGGCTACGACTTCTACGTCGGCTTCGGCGGCGGAAGCTGTATCGACGTGGCGAAGACGACCCGCGCGGTGATCGCGAACGGCGGGCAGGTGCTCGACTACATCGCCGAACCGACGGGCGAAGGCGAGGCGTTGACCGACTCGGGACCGCCGCTCGTGCTCATGCCGACGACGGCGGGGACGGGGGCCGAAATTTCGCCCGTTGCCATCCTCTCCGTCGAGGAGAAGGAGATCAAGGAGGGGATCTCGAGCAACCACATTCGGGCCGACGCGGCCGTGCTCGACCCGACGTTCACGACGACGCTGCCGCCCGAGATCACCGCCAAGTCGGCGATGGACGCGCTGGGCCACGCCATCGAGGGCTACACGACTCACCCCTTCGACGGGCTCCTCCGGGCCTCGAACCCGGAGTCTCGGCCCGTTTACGCCGGCCGAACCGAACTCACCGAGATGTTCTCGGAGAAGGCGATCGAACTGCTCTCGGGAAACGTCCGGACGGCGGTCCACAACGGGGACAACCTCGAGGCCCGCGCGGCGATGCTCAAGGGGGCCTTGTTCGGCGCGATCGCGGGACTGACGGCCGGGGCGAGTCTCGCTCACGCGATGGCCTACCCCGTCGGCAACCGCTATCACACCTACCACGGCGAGACCATCGCCGTCTTGACGCCGGCGAGTACGCTCGGCTACAACGTCGCCAGCGACCCCGAACGGTTCGTCGAGGTCGCGAATATGCTCGGGGCCGACACCGACGGGATGGGAACCCGCGAGGCCGCCGATCAGGCCCGAAAGGAGTTCGTTCGCCTCCAGCAGGATCTGAACGTGATCCCGAGCGGCCTCGAAGAACTCGCCGGAGTCACCGAGGAAGACATCGACTGGCTGGCGACCCAGACCGTCGAGACCCAGCAGCGCCTGCTGCGCTGTAATCCGCGGCCCGTGACGAAGGACGACGCTGCGGACATCTTCCGAGACGCGCTGTACAACTGGGAATAGTTCGTCGGGACTACGACTGACTCGAATCCCGCGCCGCCGCGACGACGGTCTCGACCCGCTCGAGGGAGACCGGGTTCGTCGTCTCGCCACCCTCCTTCGTCGCCGTGCCGACGATAACGCCGTCGGCACCCGCCTCGAGCGTCTCGCCGATCGTCTCGCTCGTCACGCCGCTGCCGACGAAGATCGGGGTGGCACCGTCGGTACCGGTTTCTCGCAGTACGCTCGAGACGCGTTCGACGTCCTCGAGCGCCGTTTTCGAGCCGGTTCCGGTTCCCGAGACGACGACACCGTCGGCCCGCCCGCGCTCGGCCGTCTCGAGTGTGGCCTGTTCGAGAGCCGTCTCGCCGACGGGCGTCGCGTGCTTGACGTGGACGTCCGCGAGGATGGCGACGTCGGCATTGATTCGACTCCGGAGCCGCAGGATTTCGTGAGCCTGCCCCTCGAGGACGCCCTGATCGGTCGCCGCGGCCCCGACGTGGACGTTGATGCGGACGAACTCTGCGTTCGCCGCCGCGGCGATCGAGAGCGCGGCGTCGGCGTCGTTTCTGAGGACGTTGACGCCGACCGGGACGTCGACGGCGGTCGTCAGTTCGGTCACGAGGGCAGTCATTTCCGCGACGACGTGTTTCGGAACGTCGTCAGGATAGAACGGCGCGTCGCCGAAGTTCTCGACGATGAGGCCGTCGACGCCGCCGGCCTCGAGTCGGCGGGCGTCCTCGAGCGCGCGGTCAGATATTGCGGCTCGGTCGCCATCGGAAGCGGGTGCGCCCGGCAGCGCCGGGAGGTGAACCATGCCGACGACGGGGTGGGTCGCGTCGAACCGATCCAGCAGCGGTGTCGGTGACATAGCGGTGCTGTGGGCTCGAATTTAATAAGTCAACCCGAACGACTGTGCTCGAGCCGGCAAGGCCACCCTCGTTCACCGTGGTTTTCCCTCGCCTATGGTAACACTCGAGCGATGCCCGATCTCTTCGATCCGCTATCGATTCGCGACCTCGAGATACCCAACCGGCTCGCCGTCTCGCCGATGTGCCAGTACTCCTGTGAGCCCGACGGACTGCCGACCGAGTGGCACCGCGTCCACCTCGGGAGTCGCGCCGTCGGTGGTGCCGGGATCGTCATGACCGAAGCCACCGCAGTGAGCCCACGAGGACGGATCACGCCCCACGATCTGGGGATCTGGAGCGACGAGCACGCGAGCGAGCTCGAGCCCACCACGCAGTTCATCCGCGACCAGGGTGGGGTGCCGGCGATCCAACTCGCCCACGCGGGCCACAAGGCCAGTAAGAAACGTCCGTGGGACGGCAACACCCCAATCGCGCCCGAGGACGGCGGCTGGGAGGTACTCTCGCCGTCGCCCGACGCCTACCCGCCGTTCGACGGCGATCGACCGGCGATGACGAAGGCGACGCAGGACGACATTCGGGGTGTGGTCGAGGCCTACCGCGCCGCGGCCGAGCGATCGCTCGCCGCCGGCTTCGACATCGCCGAAGTCCACGCGGCTCACGGCTACCTGCTTCACGAGTTCCTCTCACCAGTGACGAACCGTCGCGAGGACGAGTACGGCGGCAGTTTCGAGAACCGATCCCGAATCGTCCGGGAGGTCGTCGACGCCGTCCGAGACGTCTGGCCGGATGAGAAACCGGTGTTCGTCCGCATCTCCGGCACCGACTGGCTCGAGGACCGCGAGTCGTGGGATATCGCCCAGTCCGTCCGGCTGGCCGACGACCTCGCCGACCGCGGCGTCGATCTGATCGACGTCAGTTCCGGCGGCCTCCACCCCGAACAGGACGTGCCCGGCGGACCGAACTTTCAGGTGCCCCTGGCCCAGGCGGTCAGCGAGGGAGCGGATATCGCTGCCGGTGCCGTCGGCGGAATCACCGAACCCGAGCAGGCCGACGCCGTGATTCGCAACGGACGGGCCGACCTCGTCCTCGTCGGGCGGGAGTTCCTCCGCGATCCGTACTTCGGGCTGCGCGCTGCCGGGGCGCTCACGGACGACGCAGCGTCTCGCTGGCCGGTCCAGTATCGTCGCAGCGTTCGCTAGCGGACGATCGATTCCGGCCGAGTTCTATTTTCACCGCCAATTGTCGGAGAATATCGAATTGTGGCCGAACATAGTCGACAGACCTCCCACTACGTGGGAATTAGGTGTGTTCTTCAATGGGAACCGAACGCAACTGTTCGATGACGACTATCATGACCGAACACACCCGACGAACGGTGCTGAAAGCTGCAGGGGCAACGACCATCGCGGCCGTCGCCGCTGGCTGTCTCGGTGGTGACGATGACAACGGCGACGACAACGGCGATGACACGTACGAAATCGACCCCGGGACCGATATCGTCGTCGACGGCTACAACTCCCACTGGGAAGGCGTCGAACCCAGCGCGATCGACGGCGTCGAGAACCCGACGCTCGTCCTCGAGGAAGGCGAGGACTACACAATTGAGTGGGTCAACGCCGACAACATGGCACACGACCTCCAGATCTGGGACGACGGCGGCGACGTCGTCGACGAGTTGGCGACCGACGAGGTCGCTGCCGAGGGCGACAGCGCCTCGCTCGATTTCACGGCGTCGTCCGAGATGGCGGCGTACGTCTGCAGCCTCCACTCCGGCTCGCAGTACGCCGACCTCGTCGTCGAGTGACCGTCCGGCGGGCTGATCACTCGACGGGGATCGTTCATCCGCCCGCTCTGGGCTTCAATCCTCGAGCGACGACACTGCACCCTTTCGTACTCGACGCTCTTCGATTCGGAAGCCGTCGTTTCGAGCCCCGTGCATCCGCTGGGGGTAGGGGATCTCGATCCCTTCCCGGTCGAACGCGGCCACGATCGCGTCCATCACGTCCGTCTGTGCGTCGTGTTTCCGGCGCATCGTCGGATCGGCGATCCAGGCGCGACACTCGAGGACGATCGCCGAATCGTCGAATCGTTTGCCGACCACCTGCGGGTTCGGGGCGTTCTTGATCGACTCGAGGTCTTCGACGGCGTCGACGATGACCGAGCGGGCGTGTTCGGGATCGTCGTCGTAATCGATGCCGACGTCGACCGCGATGCGAAGCTGATCGTTCTGGGAGTAGTTCGTCAGCTGGCTGTTCGTCACCTCGTCGTTGGGGACCAGCACGTGTTTGTCGTCGAACGTCTGTATCTTGGTGGTGAAGATGGTGACGTCGGTGACGATGCCGGTCGTCTCGTTGATTTCGATCCAGTCGCCGACGTGAAACGGCCGCGAGAACAGCAGGATGAAACCGGCGAGCATCGCGGTCAGCGTCTCGCGAGCCGTCAGCGCGACGATCGCGGTGATCGCTCCCGCGCCGATGAAGATGTTCGTCAGGTCGATCCCCCACAGCGTCAGGATCATCGCGGCGGCGAGGGCGACGATCGCGACGTCCGAGACGTGGTAGGCGACCTCACTCTGGTGTCTCGTGATCGCTCTCGTCTGGGAGAGCTTGTCGATCGACCGGTTGACGAACCGGATCGCGAGGTAGGCAGTCAGGATGATCGCGCCGGTCACCAGCTGCTGGGCGGCGAACCACCGATCGATCGCCATCGTCCGAAGCGTGTACTCGAGGACGAACGTGACGTGCCAGATCACGCTGAACGCGTAGACGCCGACGACGACGATGGCACCGAGAAGGAGGACGGAACTGGCCTCGGCGATCTGGGTGCCGGACCGACGGCGGGCGACGTCCTGAAATCGGGACGTCGCGCCGAAGCCGAGGAGCACGACGACCGCGAGGAGGATTGTCGCAAGGAGTTGCATCTCGAGCGGGGCGAGATACGTCTCCTGGAGCCACGGGATCGGGTCCGGTCGGAGTGAGGACGACTGCAGCGGAGCGTTCGAAACGAACCAACTCATTCGACAGTATCGATAGCGTACCTGTCCATTTCAGCGAAAAGCCGGCAGACGCAACCATCGCAGGGGGTGGGCTCGAGGGGTGGAATTCATCTCGACTCCGCTCGCTTTGTGGGTGAACTGAAGTTCAGAGTGTTTGTTATATAGCAGAGAGGTCCAGCGAGTCGTGCGAGATACACAGCGCGAATGTGGGACGGACTGGGGAGCGATCAACGTGGAAGGTCAACGTTCAGTACAGGTGAAGGCGTTACCGGAGTAACTGTCTACTTTTCCGATAGCTGCCAGAAACGGCGTGCTGAATACAGAGCATGAGTTCAGCACGGTAGTTAGCTTTATTTCACTTCATGAAACCTGAACCACCCGAAAGATAATCGTACGGATGGATCAGTAACCTCCAGCAGACCTATACTGGTGAAATACTAATGTTAGGTAGACAATATTGGAATAGAACATGGCTGAAAGTATCATACAAAGACTGAAGTCCCAAAGCTACGCAGTACAAATACTACTTATTGGTGTGATTTTTGCCCCAATCGGATTTGGATTAGGGTATCTATTGGGACCTTCGATAGGATTCTCGGAACTTGAGGGAGGGATAATCGGCCTGCTGGCAATTCATACATCGGTCATTTGGTTCTGGGTTACGCGCCAAGCGCAGGCAAGCACTTCACCCGCCTAAACTGGTTCCATTCAAGCAGACCGATCTACGTCTCGTCTTCACTGTTCGTTTTCATACTTATGACATTTGACTTGAGAAATGGCTTAGTCTGCAAACTGCGGTCTCCTATGGTGTTTATACTCAATGTTGTAATTATAGAATACTGTTCGATACTATTGGATTGTTCTCGTGGTACCAGCTTGTTCTGTACTGAGTTATCACTGTTCCTCGATAGTCGGCCCTTGACTCGTGCCACATTCGCGCCCTGTATTCAGCACACTGGTTTTGACAGCAACCGAAGCGATTGGCGACTACTTCGATAAGTGTGCCACCTGTACTGAACCCACACTCTAGCGCGGAGACGGACTCCTCACCCGTCGACCCACTTGATCGAACAGCCCTGGGAGGGCTGCCACTCGAGGTCCACCGACTCGCCCTCGAGCACCGAGTCGATGGCCTCGCGGACGTGGAACCGCGTGGGCTCGTCGTCGGGGTTCAGCGCGTCGTCGAGACGACCCTGGTAGACCAACTGGAACGCCTCGTCGGCCTCGGACCAGGCGAACAGGAACGGATCCGGCGTACAGACCGCGCCGTACTCCCTCGCGACCGCCTGACTCTCGTCGCGCAGGTAGGCGTCGTACTGAATTCGTCCGTCCTGGATGTAGTCGCGCATCGCCTCGAGCGAGTCGTCGGGGTACTCCTCGGCGTCGTTAGGGTTGATGCCGACGACCGCGACGTCGTCGTACTCGGCGGCCAACTCGTTCAGCAGGTCGAACTTCGCCTTCGCGTACGGACAGTGGTTGCACGTGAAGACGAGCAAGAGCGCCTCGTTGTCCGCGAACGAGTCGAGCGTGTACGTCTCGCCGTCCGCGCCCTCGAGTTCAAAGTCGGGGGCGGGGTCGCCCGCGTCCAGTTCGGTGTCGGACTCTTTCAGTACCATACCGGCGGTTCCGGACGAAATCCCTTAAGCGTCGTGTTCGTCGTATCGCTCGGACGAGTGAATGCTGATTCCGCCCTGTTCAGTACAGAGGATACATCGAACGATTAGGAATGATATGCGATCTCCTCTACTGCTATCAACAGTCTGTAAACAAGATACAGCAACCACAGGTTGACGAGCAGTATCAGAACAGATAGAATTACGGAAATTCCGGGAAGTCTAACGGCCAAAATGGCTCCTAATACTGCGATCACGAGAGCAATCAATCCCTCTGGCTTTCCAATATCTTCTTGAAATTGTGTAGACACCATGGTCATAGAATAGATACAATGTCTGTATTAAATTGTGCTATTATTCGTAGAGCCGTTCCGTAAGGAGGCGATCAGTACGCACACAAAGTGACCACACGGCACCGCGAGGAAGATTCCGATCCCAAAGTGAGACGCAAAGCACGACCCACCTATTTGTACCCCCCGCAACATCGATGTGGTATGAAGACGCTCGAGGTCACTGACGAACAGTACGCAGTCATCCAACAGCTCCGCGAAGAGATCTCCGAACAGGTTGTCGGCAAGTACGGCTTCGTCCGCGAACGCGACGCCGTTCAGTACCTGATCGACAACCTCGACGGCGAGACCGCACTCGAGATCGAACTCGACGCGGACCTCGACTCCTCGGCGACCGATGACGTCGCCGCCTCCGTCGGCGCCGCGATCGACGGCGAGTCGACCCCGGAGGATCTCGAGGAGGTCTCCTACATCGAGGACGACTCGGTCGACGAAGACGACGATTCGGAGTCCGACGCGGATGCTGACGACGCCGACAGCGAGGACGGCGGGGTCGACGACGATGTCGACTCAAGCGGGGACACTGCCGAAGCGGGCGAGTCGACGGCCGACGCGGACGGCGACGACAGCGGCGGTGATGGGTCGGCCGACGACGACGACATGTTAGACGAGATGATGAGCCTACTCGAGACCCACGACGACAAGTGGTCGGAATCGAGTTCCGCGGACTACCGCTACAGCGTCGAACTGCCGGACGGAACGACGGAGGACGTTCAGACGAAAGACGACGTTCGGGCGCTGCTGTTCAAGAACTACCGGTAGCATCGGCGACTCGGCCCGCAGCGGTCGCCTGCGGATCGACCTCTGCCTGTGGTCGTCGCGGTCGATCGATCCACAGCTATCCGTAACCGATCGGTCCGCGATCCGCGCACGAACTCCTCACGTCCGTCGGCCGGCTGTTACGAAATTCTGGACTGAACGCCGGTCGTGACAGTGCAGTCGTCTGTCGACGCACTTTATACTACCACCCGGTAAATTCGTAACAGAAGACAGCGTATGAGTCGAGCATACCCATTTCAACTGGAGGAGGACATCACCTGCCCGGATTGCCAGCGGAGCGTCCCGATACAGTCACGCATCTGTCCCCGCTGTGAATCGTCGCTCCATTAGGTGCCGGGGCGGACCCGCACGCGACGTGTTGCCGACCGAACAACGGTAGACCTTTACTCGCGCTCGCGCTTCGCGTTTGTATGAGCGAACGCGAGGTGCTCGAGTTGCTTCGTGAGAACGCCCGATACTCGACCGACGATATCGCGCGAATGACCGGTCTCGACGAGCAGGAAGTCGAGGCGGCGATCGAGGAACTCGAGGCAGCAGGCGTCGTCCGTGGCTATCAGGCGGTCGTCGACTGGGACAAACTGGAAGACGAACGCGTCCGTGCCGAAGTCGAGTTGAACGTCCACCTCGACCGCGAGACGGGTTACGGCGACATCGCAGAACGCCTCGCACGGTTCCCGCAGGTCACCGCACTCAGACTGGTCAGCGGCGACTACGACTTCGACATGGAAGTCGAGGGCGATTCCATCCGCGAGGTCTCGCAGTTTATTAGCGAGAAGGTCGCGCCCGTCCCCGAGATCACCCAGACGGTCACCCACTACGTGATGACCTCCTACAAGGAGAACGGGATCGAACTCGGCGACGGCGAAGACGACGAACGGCTCTCGTTCTCACCCTGACCATGACGTTCGAACTTGCCGATCGCGTCCAGACGGTGCCGCCATCGGGTATCCGGCGGTTTTTCGAGATTGCCGAGGAGCGCGACGACGTCATCTCGCTGGGTGTCGGCGAACCGGACTTCGCGACGCCGTGGGCAGCCCGAGACGCCGCGATTGCGTCCTTAGAACAGGGGAAGACGTCCTACACGGCCAACCGTGGCAAACGCGAACTCCGCGAGGCCATCGCGGACTACGTCGCCGACCGGTTCGAGCTCGGCTACGGCCCGGACGAGGAGATCATCGTCACCGCGGGCGCGAGCGAGGCGGTCGATCTCGCCTTCAGAGCGTTCGTCGATCCCGGCGACACGGTCGCCATCGCCCAGCCGTCGTACATCTCCTACGAACCCGGCGTCATCTTTGCCGGCGGCGAGGTGCTCTCGGTGCCGACGAAACAGGAAGACGATTTCCGACTCACCGTCGATGCACTCGAGGACGCCGGTGCCGACGAGGCCGACATGCTCGTCCTCTGTTATCCCAACAACCCGACGGGGGCGATCATGACCGAAGCGGATCTCGAGCCGATCGCCGACTTCGCCCGGGAGCACGATCTGATGGTTCTCTCGGACGAGATCTACGCCGAGTTAACGTATGATGGAAACGAGCACACCTCCATCGCGAGCCTCGAGGGCATGCGCGAACGCACCATCGTCTTCAACGGTTTCTCGAAGGCCCACGCGATGACGGGGCTTCGACTCGGCTACGCGCTGGGTCCCGCCGAGGCCATCGGCGCGATGAACAAGATCCACCAGTACACGATGCTCTCGGCGCCGACGACGGCCCAACATGCGGCCCTCGAGGCGCTCGAGTCCTGCGACAACGACGTGCGGGAGATGGTAAACCAGTACGACCGTCGTCGGCAGTTCGTCCTCTCGCGGTTCCGCGAGATCGGAATGGACGTCTTCGAGGCCAAGGGGGCGTTCTACTGCTTCCCCGAGGTGCCCGAGGGGTTCACCGCCGAGGAGTTCGCCGAAGGAGTTCTGCGTGAGGAGGGCGTCGCGGTCGTCCCCGGCGACGTCTTCGGCGAGGGCGGCGAGGGCCATCTGCGGATCTCGTACGCGACGGGGCTCGAGGACCTCCGGAAGGCCCTCGCGAGGATCGAAGCGTTCGTCGGCGACCACGCCTGAGTGGCACTGTATTGAGTTTTCGATTCCGACCGTGTAACCGTCGGAAACGGCCGCCCAGTCGGAACGCGACACGTGTTACGGTGGCAGAGCATCCAGTTTTCACCCCTCTTCGACGCCCTCGTATACTGGTCGTCGTGTAACAGTGGATTACCTCCGGCGCCGACACTGCACCGAGTCGATATTCGCCAGTTCGGCTGTTTCGCTGGTTCTATGGCCCCGTTGTCGCCGAAATCGAGAACTCACTGGCAGTCGGAGTGAGTGACACCACGTTCCGCGGTCGAGGGCGGCAAATCGGGTTCACAGCCGTGAGTACGCGCGATTTTTGTGACTCTGTCAGTGAGCAGGGACTGGCAATCAGAAGAGAGGTTTTCAGCCGTCGTATTGGTGTCGAACGAGTTACAACAGAATTGTCAGAGACCACGAGACCGGTTCGGGTGGCAACTTCCTGTTATCGACGACAGCGGAGGGGCGGGTCGGAGATATGCGTCACACGAGAACTCGAGCGCGGCGTGAGCCGTGCCTCGTGCGCTACGGTTCGTTCCCCTGCAAGTCGCGGTAACGAACAGTTCCTCGAAGCTGGCAACCCCGCCACAGAAAAGTTAGTTTTATGACTGTTTTGTATCAGCTCCATTACAAAGCGCGTCCAGAGCGTCCGCTGAGACGATGGTACAACAACTGCCGCTGCAGCAGATACAGCTGCCAGAATTCCTTCAAGACACCGTCGCCAGTATGGTGGCATTCGTGCCACGATTGATCGGTGCGCTCCTGATCCTCCTCATCGGATGGATCATTGGCCGCGTCGTGGCCGGCGTCGTCATGCGGATTGCCGACGGAATCGAACTCGACCGAATGGTTCTCGAGACCCCGCTCGGACGGATGCTCGGCGGAACCGAGAGCGCGGTTTCGAACGCGTTCGGGACGCTCGCGAAGTGGTTCGTCTACGCCATCGCGATCCTCGCAGCGTCGAACGTGCTCGCGATTCCGGAACTGTCGGCGTGGGTCGCCACCGCGGTTACGTACCTGCCGCTGCTCATCGCCGGGATCGCCGTCATCGTCGTCGGGTTCGTCGTTGCCGATTTCATCGGCGACGTCATCGAACGAACCCAGGCAGCGACGGGCTCGGGAGCCACGAAACTGTTCGCCAGCGGCGTCAGAATCTTCCTGTACTTCACCGCGATCGTGATCGGTCTCGACACGATGGGAATCGACGTCGGGATTCTCTACGTGTTCGCTCGAGCGCTCGCGTGGGGACTCGCCGCCGCCGTCGCGATCGGGGTCGGCGTCTCGTTCGGCCTCGGTGGCCGCGAGTACGTCTCGGAGAACATCGGGGACTGGGCGAGCCGCACGCCGTCGCTTTCGGAATCCGATCAGCAACGTGGGTCAGGCACCGGCGCGAGTCCTACCGACGACGACTGACGACAGCTCAGCCGGACTGGTCCCCCGAAACCACCCGATCCAGCCCCGTCGACTCGTCCGGTTTCGAGAAGAGGGGTTTGACCGGGACGAGAACGTGCGATTTTTCGAGTCCGCGAGTAGACCGCCGGGATTTCGTGTAGTGGACGACGTCGTAGACATCGCCGTACAGGTTCTCGATCCCCGCGACGAACTGTTCGAACGCGGTCCGGTCGAACTGCTCGATCGCGACCGTATCCGTCGTAACAACCATTCGTTTCCTCGTGACGGTGACGTCGAGTCGCCCCTCGAAGGCGTACTCGAGGTCGTCGATCCGATCGCGGAGCGCGCCGAGCGGTGGGTCGTCGGACGGCCGAGACGGGAACGATGCGTAGACGCGGTACGCGTCCGGGTCGGGGTTGCGAGCAACGTACCGTTTCCAGAGTCGGGAGAGTGAATCCATGGGTAGCAGGTCGTGTGTGCGCTGTCCGCGCAGGGGACGGAGACGACGTCGGTGGTCCGCCGTCAGGTGTCGTCGCGCTTGCCACTGGTCTGGTGACGGGAGTCATACGTCTTTGGAACGACGTCGTTTCGTTCTCCGGACCTGTTCTCGTTGCAGAACGTTACGGTTCTCGCCTCGTTCGGTACTCGAATTTCGGTGGACTACCTGTCGAAGCGTTCGCCGAGGACAGCCTGCGAATCGGTCCGACTCGCGGTCGATCGTCGTCTCGTCTCGGCCGAACGAGCGGCGACGCGGTGGCGCAGTCGACCGGTTACGCCTCGAGCGTGGCGGCGACGAATAGCCAGCGCTCGTCGTTGTCGGCGAACGTACCGGCGGTGCCCCACTCGTCAGTGATCGTAAACCCGGCGTCCCGCAGTTGGTCCCGCGTGGCGTCCACGCCGGCAACGTTCCACTGCATTTCGACGCCGCACTCGAGCCAGTCCGGATTCGTCCCGCACCACTCTTCTGAGCCTTCGGAGAGGAGCACGCGGCCGCCGGGACGCAAGACGCGTGCGAACTCGTCGATAGCCGTCCCGTGGTCCTCGAGTGGCACGTGAATCAGCGAGTGAAAGGCGGTAACGGCATCGCACGCGTCGTCACGGAAGGGCAGTCTCGTCATCTCCCCCTGTACGTGCGCCGCTTCGGGAACGTTCGTCGCGGCCAAATCGAGTTGCTCGCGGGAGAGATCGACTCCGAGGGCGGTCGCTTCCGTGCACAATTTCCGAAGGACTGGGATGCCCGGACCGCAGCCGACATCGAGGATTCGTGCCGGAGTCGCGATCGAATCGAGGAATTCGTCGAGGATCGCGTTTCCGCGGTCCTCTTCCGCACGTTCCGTATCGTACGCCCCCATCAGTTCGTCGTATCCCTTACGAACCGTATTTCTGTCGACCATGCGAAATGATAGTGGACGTGTCTGTTTAGTCTTTGTACCAGTTCGAACGCGACGCCGTTCTCGAGGCAGCCCCGCGAACGGCCCGCGATATCAACAGTTTTCCCGGTCGCCCACACTCTCCGTCTCATGGCCGACTACCGCCCCATCCCGGACGAGCGGGACGTATTTCACGAGTACCGGAGCTACGCCTTTCGACCGGAGTTGGGGGTGCCAGCGTACGATCCCGGCGAACACGAGGAGCCGCGAGACACGCTCGGCTCCCGTCGCGGCCTCTACGCCACGACGGCGGCCGACGACGCGAATCCGCGGTGTGTCTGTCGACACTACTGGCTCGAGGCCCGCGTGCGCGGCGACACCCACCGAACGGCCGGGCTCGCGTCGGTCGCGACGCCGCCGGAGTACCGCCGACGGGGCCACGTCCGGCAGTTGCTCGCCCGCTCGCTCGCGGAGTACCGCGAGCACGACGTTCGCTTTTCGGTGCTGTGGCCGTTCCAGTATCGATTCTACCGACAGTACGGCTGGGACACCAGCAATCGGGTCGTGACCCACGAGTGCGAGCCGTCGGTCCTCTCGTTCGCGACGGATGCGACCGACGGTGCCGACGCCGATAGCACGGTCTTCCGCCGACTCGAGGCCGACGACTACGATCGACTCGAGTCGGCCTACGAGACCCACCGCGAGCGCTACGGCCTCGCCCTCGAGCGCGACGAGACCTGGTGGCGGCATCGCGTCTTCGGCGGCCACGACCGCGATCCGTTCGTCTACGCCGCCGAGCGCGACGGCCGGGTGGTAGGATACCTCGTCTACACGATCGACGGCGACATGGGCGACCGGACGCTGTCGGTCTCCGAACTCGTCGCCACCGATCACGACGCCCTGCTGGCCCTCCTCTCGTTTTGCCACGACCACGATTCGCAGGTCCAGCGCGTTCGACTCCGGGTGCCCGCGGAGGTTCCAATTCGCGACATCGCTTGCGACCCCGACGAGATCGACACCGAAGTCACGGACGGACCGATGGTCCGGATCGTCGACGTCGAGGAGACGCTGTCCGAACTCTCCTATCCCGACTGCGAGGCGGATCTGACGGTCGCCGTCGAGGACCCGCTGACCGACTGGAACGACCGCGCGTTCCGACTCGAGGTCGCGAACGGCCGGGGCGAGTGTGACTCGGTCACCGCCGACGATACGGACGTTCGCCTCGATATCGGCGCGCTCTCGCAACTCGTCGTCGGGTTTCGATCCGCACGGGCGCTCGAGCAAGCGGGGCGACTCGAGGCGACGGATTCAGCTGCCCTCGAGACGCTCTCGACGCTCTTCCCCGAGACCGAGACCTATCACGGCGATCGGTACTGACGAACGGCTGCAAAACGTACACGTATGCCGTTGGGGAGGCTATCCGAACTATGGCTCCCGAAGGGATCTATCGATCGGCGCGAGGGGAGCGACGAATCAAAGGCTTCTACGATCACTTGCTCTCGAATCTCGAGACCCAGTTCGACCGCGAGTGGGTCGATACTCGATTCGGAGAGACGCACGTGCTCGTCACAGGTCCGGACGACGCACCGCCGCTCGTCGTCTTCCACGGCGGCAACGTCGTGAACCCCGTGAGCCTGGAGTGGGTGCTTCCGCTCGCCGACGAGTTTCGGCTCTACGCGCCGGATACGGTCGGCCACCCCGGCTACAGCGCACAGACGCGGCTCTCGCCGCGCGACGAGAGCTACGGCGCGTGGGTAACGGACGTGCTCGACGGGCTCGGCGTCGAACGCGCGCCGATGATCGGCGGATCCTACGGCGCCGGAATCCTGCTTCGCACGGCGGCGTACGCCCCGGAACGGATCGAACGCGCCGGACTCCTGGTCCCCGCCGGTCTCGGGACCGGATCGATCTGGCGACTGCTCAGAGAGATAATCCTCCCGATGGTGTACTACCGGCTCGCGCCGAGTCGCGCGCGCCTCGAGCGCGCCGTCCAGCCGATGTTCACGGACCCGACGTCGGCGGTGGACGAGACGGTGCTCGAGCTCATCGGGACGGTGTTCGAAGAGGTTCGGTTGGAACGGAGCCTTCCGAAGACCGCGACCGCGGCCGAGCTCGAGGGCTTCGACGCGCCGACGCTGCTCGCCGTCGCCGAGGAGGACGTTTTCTTCCCGCCGGATGTTGTCGTTCCGCGAGCCAAGGAGACCATCGATACCCTCGAGGTGATCGTCCGATTGCGCGGCGAGTCGCACTTCCTATCGCCGGGTGCGCGGCGGTCGCTCTGTGAACACCTCTCGGCGTTCCTGACGGCCGAGCCGTGACCGCGTCTCGTCGTCGATCGGCCCGTCGTGGGAGGCCGCGGGCCGGCGTTTCGATTCTCAGACGACGTTTCGCTCCGTCCGCTCGACGCTCCGGTCGAATCGGTCGCTCGAGAGCGCCTCGATATCGACCAGCGACGCCTCGCCGTCTGCGACGAGTTCGGCGACGAGTGTTCCCGTCGCGGGCGCGTGCTGGAAGCCGTGGCCCGAGAACCCCGCCGCGGTGACGAACCCCGGAACCGTCTCCTCGACGATGGCGCTGTCATCCGGCGTCACGGCGTACAGCCCCGCCCAACCGCGTTTGACCGCCGACTCGGGGCCGAAGTAGGTCGTCCACTCCGAGACGGTCTCGAGGGCGTCGATACTCCACTCGAAGTCCATCGATCGGGTGTACAGGTCCGGGTCACTGGCCGGATCGACCGCCGAAAAGTGCCCGCCGACCAGCGCGTCGCCGTCCCGCTCGGGTCGAAAGTACGATCCGCTCTCGAGGTCGATCGTCAGCGGATCGGACTCGGGTACGGGAGTTTCGGGTTGGACGACGGCGATCTGGCGGCGCTTCGGGGTGATGGGGAGCGACACGTCGGCCATCGCCGCGACCTCGCCGGCCCACGGGCCCGCGGCGTTGACGACGTAGTCGGCCTCGAGTCGGCCCTCGGACGTCTCGACGCCGACCACCCGCCGCGATTCCTCGTCGTCTCGAGCGCTGGACTCCTCCCGGATTACGTCCACGACGGGTGTCTTCGTTCGGACGTCGACCCCCGCGTCGGCCGCCGCTCGCGCGTACCCCTGCAGGGCGAGGTGCGGGTCCGCGAAACCGTCCGCCGGGGAGTACGTCGCCGCGACGAACTGTTCGGAGTCGATTCCCGGGCAGTGCTCGCTCGCCTCGTCGGGCGTGAGAAGTTCGCTCGGAACGCCGCGGTCGTTCTGCATGGCGACGGCCTCGTCGAACCCCGCCGCGGTCTCCTCGCTTCGGGCGAGAAAGAGGTATCCCGGCCGCCGGTAGTCGATGTCGGTCCCGAACCGTTCCTCGAAGGCGTTCCAGACGCGCATGCTCTCGAGCGAGAGGTCGACGTTGACCGGCGTCGAGAACTGCGCGCGGATGCCGCCCGCGGATCGCTCGGTGCTCCCCGATCCAATCGACCCCTGCTCACAGACGACGACGTCGACGCCGCGAGCGGCGAGTTCGTACGCACTCGAGAGTCCGACGATTCCCCCGCCGATCACGACGACTGTCATACGGTATCGAACGACATTTCCCGGGATAAAGATTCGTTCGAACGGAGCGGACTGACACTCAGAACCGATCCGGCGAGAGGTGGTCCAGATATTCGTCCTCGGGATCTCCCTCGAGTACGTCGTGAACCACGTCCGCGACGGCCGGGGCGAGCGTGATCCCCTGCCCAGTCAGTCCGCAGGCGACGACGAACCCGTCGACGTTCGTCTCGCCGACGATGGGTCTCCCGTCCGGCGTGACGGTTCGACAGCCGAGCCACTCGTCGACGACCGTCGCGCCCTCGAGTCCGGGAACGACGGCTGCGAGTTCCGAGGCGGAGTCCGCGTATCCGTCCGGGACGGCACAGTCGTCCGGATCGTGCCGCTGACCGTCGGCGTACGCCGTCCGGTACTCGCCGACCCACGCTCCCGGTCCGTCGTCGCCGCCCGTCGGGCGAACGTAGCGTTTGGACTCGAGAATCGTCACCGGACTCTCGAGCGGGTGGTCGGTCTCGAGGGCCGCCATCGGTCCGAGCGTCTGCCTGAGCGGGAGCGACACGTCGACCATCTCGTTCAGCTCCGGGGCCCACGGACCGGTCGCGTTGATAACGTAGTCGGCGTC
The DNA here is from genome assembly GCF_052040145.1 of Natronorubrum amylolyticum. Lineage (NCBI taxonomy): Archaea > Methanobacteriati > Methanobacteriota > Halobacteria > Halobacteriales > Natrialbaceae > Natronorubrum > Natronorubrum amylolyticum. The sequence goes on along the minus strand of NZ_JBPPFW010000001.1, from coordinate 232,740 downwards.
GAAACTGCCCGTTTCGGTTTCGACGCTCGAGACGGCTCCCTCGCGCGTCTGCACGTCGGTGACGGTTGCTCCCGTCCGAACGTCGACACCCATCCGTCGGGCGCAGTCGGCGAACCAGTTCGCGACGGCGACCGGATCGCAGAGTCGGTCGTTCGGCGTGTGCAGTCCGCCGACGAATCCGTCGGGCTCGACGCCGAGTCGGGACAGTTCGTCCGCCCCCAGGTACGACGCGTCGACGTTGTGTTCGTCGAGCGTCGCCGCGGATTCCTCGAGTCGCTCCGCGAACTGGTCCGTTTCGGCGAGATAGCAGACGCCGATTCGCGTCGATTCGAGCGGGCCGCGATCGAACAGTCCGTCGTAGACCGACCGGGCGCGCGCCCGGAATCGTAGGTCGAACGGCGTCGGGTCGATCACGGTCTCCATCAGGATGCCCGCCGAGGCCGCCGTCGTCTCGCTGCCGATTTGCGAACGCTCGAGGAGCGTAACGTCGTGGTCGGTTTCGCCGAGTCGCGCCGCGACCGCACACCCGACGATTCCTCCACCGGCGATGACGGTTCTCATACGGGATGGTACCACGACCAACTACAAACGCGCTCCGCCGAGGGGCTACCGGGGACCGCTCCTGCGGCCCGAACAACGGCACCACTGAAGTGGGCCTGCGACGAGTTTCGCGTATGGTTCGCGTGCTCTCCCACGAGGATATCGCGTCGGTGCTCGACCTCGAGGCGCTGTTGCCCGTCGTCGCGGACGCCTTCGAGAAGCAACGGACAGGGGCCGTCGAACGACCTGAGCGGCCACACTACCCGATCGGAACGGGGCTCGATCTCGACGCACCCTCCGAGCCAACTGGGACCGGACTCTGTATGCCGGCGTACGTCCACGGCGCCGACTACGCGGCGACGAAGCTCGTCACCGTCGTCGAGGACAACCCCGAACGCGGACTGCCGACCGTCACGGCCCAGATTTCGCTCACGAACGCCGAGACCGGCCAGCCGGTCGGCTACCTCGCGGGCAACCGAATCACCAACGCGCGGACGGGCTGCATCGGCGGCCTCGCCGCTCGCGAACTCGCGGCTGAGGGCCCGATAGAGCTGGCGGTGATCGGCGCGGGGACACAGGCCCGCTGGCAGACCCGAGCCATCGCCGCCGCCGTCGGCGTCGACCGACTCGAGTCGATTCGAGTCTACTCGCCGAGCGACTCCCGGATCGACTGCGCACAGGAGCTGGAGTCCGAACTCGGCGTCGAGACGACGCCGGTCTCGAGTTCGCGGGACGCAGTCGAGGATGCGTCGGTCGTCGTCACGACGACGACGAGCACCGAGCCGGTGTTTCCGGGGGAGGCGCTCGCGGCGGGCGCCCTCGTGATCGCCGTCGGCGCGTACACGCCCGAGATGCGCGAACTGGACGAGACGACGATCGAGCGCGCGGCCCGCGTGGTCGCCGACGTCCCGAGCGAGGCCGCCGAGACGGGCGATCTTCGAGGACACGACGACCTCGAGTTGTGTTCGCTGGGCGACGTGCTTGCCGGTACTCACGGCCGCGAGTCCGCCGACGAGATCGTCGTCCTCGAGAGCGTCGGGACGGCGGTGCTCGACGCTGCGGCGGCCGAGTTCGTCTTCGACCGCGCCGTCGATCGAGAGCGGGGGACGACGACCGCGCTGTAGGCGGCGACGGCCGGCCTCGTCGGTCGATCAGCCACGACACTGAAATAGCCGCCCTGCAAAGTACGTCGTAGCTATCTCTCGATGAACACAGCGACAGTGCGAGTCAGTCGGCTCCGGGAGGATCCACTCGAGACGTCGTCGGCGAGTGACGAGCGAGGTGAGAACCCGTGACGCTGCGATCCGTCCCGATCGCCGACCGGGTCACCGACGCCTTCTTCGCGCTCGATCCGGACTTCCGGTTTACCTACCTCAACGAGCGCGCAGAGACCCTGCTGAAGCGCTCTCGAGCGGAGCTGATCGGTCGCGTCATGTGGGACGAGTTCCCACAGACCGTCGAAACTCAGTTCCCCGACCGGTTCCACCGCGCCATGGATGAACAGGTCTCCGTCTCCTTCGAGGTGTACCACGCCCATCTCGAGACTTGGTTCGAAGCCCGCGCCTACCCCTCCGAAAGCGGTCTCTCGGTGTACATGCGCGACGTCACCGAGCGAAAATCACAGGAGACGACGCTCGCCCAGCACGCGGCGGTCGTCGAAGCCGTCCAGGACGCCGTGATCACGCTCGACCGAAACCGGGAGATCGTCACCGTCAACGGCGCGCTCGAGGACGTACTCGACGCCGACCGACGAGAGTTCGTCGGCGAGCACGTCGAAGTGCTCACCAGCCGGGCCGGGATTTCCGACGAGCACGCCGTCGAGATCGGGCGAGCGATCACCGACGTCGACGTCGGCAACGCCGCCGAGCGACGGCTCGAGTTACCGTTCACCGACGCCAGCGGTACCGACCGAATCGGCGAGTTCCGGTTCGTCCCGATCGAGGACGACCTCGCGACCGTCGCCGCCGTCGTCCGCGACGTAACTGACCAGCGCGAGTACGAGCGCGTCGTCACGTCGCTCCACGAGATCACTCGCTGGCTGCTCGAGTCCGACGATCCCGAAGAGATCTGTGCGATCGCCGTCCACGCCGGCAGCGACCTGCTCGATCTCCCGATCAGCGGGGTCTGGCTGCTCGAGGAAGAACAGGGCTACCTCGAGCCGGTCGCCGGAACCGCCGGCGCACACGACGAGTTCGGCGGCCTCCCGCGATTCTACCCCGGCGAAGGCCTCGTCTGGGATACGTTCGAGTCGGGTGACGTCGAACGGTTCGACGACCTCGCGACGGTCGACGACGTCTACAACCCCGAGACGCCGATTCGGTCGGAGATTATCGCTCCGATCGGCACCCACGGCGTCCTCATGACCGGCTCGTTCGACGCCCACCAGTTCGACGAGACCGACGTCGACCTCATCTCGACGCTGGTCGAGAACACCCGGGCGGCGCTCGACCGGGCCGACCGCGAGCAGGTGCTCCGGGAACGGACCGCCGAACTCGAGCGCCAGACCGAGCGACTCGAATCCGTCGCCGACGTCCTCTCGAGCGATCTGAAAGCGCAGCTGTCGTCGCTCGCGGACGCGCTCGAGGCAGAGGGCGGCGAGATGTCGGCCGCTCGCGGGGAGACGCCCGACAACTGGGAGTTCCCGCTCGCGGAGGACTCGGTCGAAGCGACGCTGGACCGTACCGAACGGCTCGTCGACGATATCCGTGAGTTCGCCCGGAACGCGTCGGCCGTCGGCCCCCGGAGCCGGATCGACCTCGAGTCGGCGATCGAGGACGCCCTCGAGCGATCGCGACTGGACAGCGAACGCGTCGTGGTCGAGCAATCGGCGACGCTCAGAGCCGACGCCGATCGGTTCGTCCACCTTCTCGAGACGGTGTTCGACGATGCCGCGGCCCGCGCCGACGGCGAGGTGACGATTCAGGTCGGGCTCGTCGGCTTCGGCACGAGCGATCGCTCGCGGGGCTTTTTCCTGTTGGACGACGCGACCGAAATTCCGCCGACCGCTCACGACCGGGTGCTCGACATCACGACCGACGACGGCGACGCGAGTGCCGGCGTCGAGACGAACATCGACGGACTGGGACTGGCCCTCGTCAGAGCGATCGCCGAAGCCCACGACTGGTCGTTGACGGTCGACAACGGAACCAACGGCGGCACGCGACTCGAGGTCCGCGACGTGACGACGCTCGAGCGCGAGTCAACGGGTTCCAGCTAACGAGTCAGTTCGATTCCCGTAGAATCGAGTCCCGGGTGAGGTCCCGACAGAGCTGTCGGTAGCCGTCCTGCGCGAGCAGTTCAGACATCGTCTCGTCGACCTCGACCCGAAGCACCGCGATCCGGTCTTGCAGTCGGGCGTACTCCTGGCTCGACTTCAGTTCGGCATCGGTTTTCTCGGCGTCGAGCAGGGCTTTCTTCGAGGCGAGCGCGAAGAACTCCTGGAGCTGTTCGTCGTAACTCGATCGGAGCTGTAACTGTTCGACGATTCGGGCCAGCTCGTCCTTCGAGACCGGCTTGACGAGGTAGTCGTCGAACCCCATGCCGATGATGTCGAAGTCCGGTTCCACGGCCGTCACCATCGCGACCCGACAGTCGAGACCGCGGTCGCGAATGGTCGTGAGAATACGATCCCCGGAGAGCCCGGGCATGCGTCGATCGAGCAGGACGATGTCGATACCGTCGTCGATGGCGTTCAGTGCCGTCTCGCCGTCGTAGGCCGTCTCGATGTCGCACGATTCCCCGAGCCAGGCGGCGTAGAGATCCGCGAGGTCCGGTTCGTCTTCGACGATCAGGACGGACGGGGTGGTAGTGGCCATCGAACAGTGTCCTCCGGGCTCTCAGTTCGTTGGAGGAATCGTACCACGGGTATATCAAGATATCGGGCGCCAGATAATTGCCGATTCGATGGATGATCGTCCGAGAAGCTGTCGACTACTCGAGTTCCCGCTCGATCGTCGCTCGATGCTCTCGAATCTCGCCTGCATCCGTTGCGATCGTTCGATTGCCGACGGTAAGCGCGAGCGTGCCGTCGCCGGTCGCCGAGCCGAGTTCGACGACCGGTGCGACGCCGTCGAACGCCGCGCTGACGGCCTCGGGAGCGTCGGTCTGGATCAACGCGCGACCGGGCTGTTCGTGGAAGAGGGCTGCAGCGACCGCCTCGTCGTCCGCGTCGTCTGCGACCGGGAGCGAGACTTCGAGTCCCGCGTCCTCGGTGACCATCTCGGCCAGCGAGACGGCGAGACCGCCGTGGCTGACGTCGTGGACCGCGAGCGTCGCGTCGTCGGTCGCCACGTCGGCGAGCGTCTCGACGACGGCCGCGGGATCGGCGGGGAGTTTGGGGAATACGTCGCTGCCGCCGTGACGAGCGAGGTACTCGGAGCCGCCGAGACGGGCCTCACCGCTCTCGAGGCCGAGATCGCCAACGAGCAAGAGCGTACTGTCAGAGTCAGGCGCGACCGACAGCGGCGGGGCGTCGTACCCCGCCTTGGTGCCGACCATCGCGAGCGTCGGCGTCGGCGGGATCGGCCCGGTAACGGAATCGTTGTACAGTGAGACGTTGCCGCCGACGACCGGCGCGGACAGTGCTTCGCACATGTCCGCGAGACCGTCGACGATTCCCCTGAAGCCGCCGTAGACGTCCGGCTTTTCGGGGTTACCGCCGTTGAGGCAGTCGACGGCGGCCAGCGGGGTGGCACCCTTGGCGGCGATGTTCGTCGCGTTCTCGAGGGCGACGGCACGGGCCCCTTCGAAGGGGGCGGTACTCGTCCAGCCCGGGGCGGCACCCGACGAAATGGCGAGTCCTTGCTCGGCTTCACGAACGGCGATAATCGCCGCGTCGTCGCCCGGCCCGACGCTCGTACGGACGCCGACCTCGTGGTCGTACTGCCGGTAGACCCACCGCTTCGAGGCGGTGTTCGGACTCGAGACGATCGTCTCGAAAGCGTCCTCGAGGTCAACCTCGGGGAGGTTGGTCTCGGGTTGGGCCGGCTCCTCGCTCTCGAGGTCGTTCATCGGGGCGCCCTCGCCGAGGAAGTAGGCGTCGACGTCGACGACGGTCTCTCCCTCGAACGTGCAGGTGTAGTTCTGCTCGGTGACTTCGCCGATGACCGAACAGCCGAGATCGAATCGCTCGGCGATTTCCGCGACGCGGTCGACGTTGCCGGGTTCGACCTCGTAACACATCCGTTCCTGGGATTCGGCGAGCAGGATCTCCAAGGCGTTCATGTTCGGCTCGCGCTGGTGGACGCGCTCGAGTTCGATGTGGGCGCCGAGACCGCCCTTGGCGACGAGTTCGCTCGAGGCACCGCCGAGGCCGGCGGCGCCGAGGTCGCGGGCGGACTCGATCAGGCCCTCGTCGACGAGTTGCTCGTTGGCCTCGATGAGCAGCTTTTCGGCGTAGGGGTCGCCGACCTGGACGGCCGGTCGATCCTCGGTTTCGGCATCCTCCGCGAGGTCTTCGCTGGCGAAGCTCGCGCCGCCCAGCCCGTCGCGTCCGGTGCCGTTGCCGACGAGGACGAGTTTGTTTCCTGGCTGCTGGGCGACGGCCGTGACGAGTCGCTCCGCGTTCGTCAGGCCGACGCAGGCGACGTTCACGAGGGGGTTGCCCTCGTAGTCGGGGTGGAAGTCGACGCTGCCGGCGACCGTCGGCACGCCGATGCAGTTTCCGTAGTGGCTGATCCCCTCGACGACACCCTCGAAGAGGTACTTCGAGTGCTCGTCGTCGAACTCGCCGAAGTACAGCGAGTCCGCCAGCGCGATCGGGTAGGCTCCCATCGAGAGCGTGTCCCGAACGATGCCGCCGACGCCCGTGGCGGCCCCGTCGAACGGGTCGACGTAGGACGGGTGGTTGTGGCTCTCGATCCCCATCGTGATGTAGGTCGACCCCTCCTCGTCGCCGCCGTCCTCGCTTCCGGGCAGCGCGACGACCGCCGCGTCGTCACCCGGCCCGATGACGACCTGCTCGCCCTCGCTGTCGAAGGCCGAGAGCAGCGGTCTCGAGGAGCGGTACGCGCAGTGTTCGCTCCAGAGGTTCTCGAACAGCGCCGCCTCCGCTGGAGTCGGCTCTCGCTCCAACTCTTCGACGACGAGTTCGCGGTCCGAATCGGCAAGACTCATTCATGTCGGTGATGGAAGTCGGGTAGTAAAGGGGTTTCTATGTGCACGTTCGTGCATCCTTTAGGGAGAGTACGGGGCCACAATCGATAGCCGGATCAAAAATGGACTCACTCCGGGAACGAGACGGTTCCATCCGTCCCTGCCACGTGTGTCACCGTCCCCGAGTCGACGGCGATCCCGTTCGTATTCACGATATCGACGGTGATCTCGTACGTGTCACCTTCCGTCCCACCCTGTCTGTACGCGACCGATCCCGTCGGGAACGCATCGGTCGATTCCTCTCTCGTCGCCCATCCCTTGTTCGGTTCGGTGTTCGTAAACGTCACGCGAACCTCCTCGAACCGGTCCGGCCCGGATACCTCGTATGCGACCGTATAGTCGGTGTTGTTGTTCAGGGTCTCGTCGGAGACGGTGAACGACTCGAGTCGTGGCCCGTCCGGATCGGTCGGCTGTTGATTCCCCGGCGGTTCGCTACCGTCGGCGACGTCCGTAACGGTCTCTGTGAGCACGACCGACCCGGTCGAATCGTACACGTCGAACGTAATCCGATACTCGCTGTTTCCGGCCCCACCCTGATTGTACTCGATTACTCCCTCAGTCGCGGTCCGTGATTCGGTAACGGTATCGACCCAGCCGAGGTCGAGATTTTCGAACGTGACGCTGATACTGTCGAAATCGCTGACGCCGCTGACCTGATAGGTGATCCGATACTCGGCGTTGTTGTTCCGTGATCGGTCGCTGATCGATCGAACCAGCGCCGGCCCCGAATCGACATCGACTGCCCGAGTCAGGGCGATCGAAATCCCGTCGTTATCGGTTGCAGTAATCTCGAAGGGAAGTGCGTTCGTCCCGGTCGCACTCCCCTCCGCTACTGATACCGAGACCGTGTTCGAGACACCACTCGCGAGGGAGTGTGTCGACGGGGAAACGGCTCCCTGAGACGGGTCGACGAGTGCTACCGAGACCGTCAACGCAGTCGCCGTATTGTTGGTCACCGTCGCGAGTGGCTGGTCACTGCTCCCGGCTTCGACGCTCGAAACCCGAGTGACACCGAGCAGTGCCGCCTCGTCGTTCGCCGTCGAGACGCTGGTCACACGGCCCGCTCGAGTTCGGGAGAACGCATACGAATCGCCCACGATCATCGCACCACCGAGGCCAACGAGAAGGCCGCCAGCGACGAAGGTGCGCCGAGAAAGCGTCCCGCTTCCTCGATCAGTTGGGCGACGATCGGACATACGACAGAGAAGCGTTCAGCGGTCAAGTATGTGCTGGCTCGAGAACGGTTGGCCGTCCTCAGTTATCGCGCGAGAGAAAGAGAAAAAGAGAAACGAGGGGTGGGCTCAGACGTCGCAGTCTTCGAGCCAGCTCCCGGCCCAGCACTCGATCTCGTCGAAGACCGGCTCGAGGGACCTGCCCTTGTCTGTGAGACTGTAGTACGTTGCAATAGGGGCGTCCTCCTCGATCCGGCGTTCGACAAAGCCCATTTCGCCGAGGTCGTCGAGCACGCGCGAGAGGGTGCGCGCGTTCGCGTCGGTCGAGCGCTTGAGTTCGTTGAACCGCTGTTCGCCCTCGAGGAGTTCGTGGAGGACAGCCAGTCGCCACTGGGAGCCGATCTGCTCGAGGGATTCGATGACGGGGCAGGCGTTGGGCTGATCGTCCTGGGGGGCGGACTGCTCGTCGCGGGATTGGGGCTGTTGGGAAGCCATCGTCTGAATCTACGCTGGCTACGGTACGAACCGTTTTAGCAGTTCGGGTCCGAACCAGCTAACACGGCGTTAGTGGCCTCGGTACGGACCGAACGCGCGCCCACACACATGACAGACTCACCTCCGACAGACGAGACCGACCCGGACGCTATCGACGGCGGGACCGAACCGAACGACCGCGACGCTCGCCTCGAAATCGACCCTAAAACGCACTCGGGATCGCTCTATCGCGTGCTCTCGAGTGCGGTCGTCCCACGCCCTATCGCGTGGGTGAGCACCCGCAGCGACGACGGCGTCGACAACCTCGCGCCGTACAGCTTCTTCACCGTCGCCTCGGTCGAGCCGCCCGTCCTGCTGTTCGCGCCCGTCGACGGCGCCGAGGGACTCAAGGATACCCCGCGAAACGCCCGCGAATCGGGCGAGTTCGTCGTCAATATCGTCACCGACGGTCTCGAGAAAGCGATGAACGAGACCAGCGCGAGTTTGCCGGCGGGCGAGAGCGAGTTCGATCACGCGGACATCGACCGGGCCGCCTCGACCGTGGTCGACGTTTCTCGAGTCGCCGACGCGAAGATCGCGTTCGAGTGTACCCTCCGGGATCATCTCGACGTTGGCGGCTCGACGCTCGTGCTGGGGGACGTCCGATACGTCCACCTGGACGAGTCGGTGACCACCGACGGGAAAATCGACGTGAACGACGTCGACGCGGTCGGTCGGCTGGCGGGGAGTCTGTACGCGCGGACCGACAACCGGTTCGGGCTCGAGCGACCGCCGTAATGGATGCCGGATAGCGGGAGCGAATCGCCCTCGCTTCGAAGCGATCTGAATCCTTGCGGCAAGTGTAAGGAACTCACATGCCATTAGATCTCTGGGTTTATTTCACCGGAAGTCCAAAGACAGCACGTGTCTGACGAAGAAGACGACCAGATAGATTTGAATAAGATGGCTCTGGGGATTGCGTTCGGACCGCTACTAGGAGCCGCTCTTGGACTCGCACTGGGTGATATTACGATAGGTATTACATTTGGTATGGTTCTCGGTATCTTTCTCGGTGTGATGTGGGGCCTAACGTGAACTACCACGCGCGAACTTGAACAGTCGTTGTACTCGCATAGAGGCCTACCGAATCGGACACCGAAATACAACGACGACCGAGACGCGTCCTACTCGACGAGCAGCGCTTCGAGTCGCTCGAGCGCGCGCAGACAGATCGGGACGGAGCCGACGGCGTGCAGCGGGAGTTCGAAGACGATCCGACACCGACTCTCGCCGAGGTCGTCGACCCGGTGGGCCGCGATCGGCACTCCCGACATCCGCCAGTTCCATCGCCGATCCGAGCAGTCGGTGATCCGAAACGGGACCCAGACGCCCGAGACCCGTACGCGACCGGTGGTCCCCGAACGAACCCGCCGGTCGGTCGACTCGACGCCGTTGACGAGCGGTGACCACTCGGGCCATCGGGCGGTGTCGACGAGCAGTTCCCAGGCGTCCGCTGCGGGGGCTTCGAGGACGTGCGAGGCCTCGAGGCGGCGACCGTCCGGGGTGTGTGCAGTCCGGAGTTGGGTCATCTGTCTCGAGAATACGGTTTCATCGGGTATGGAGGTTTGGTAGGATCGGCTCGAAGGGGCGACGTGTTTCGGAGAGCTGTTCGGAAAACATCGGTGAGTTCGACCGGGGCGATGTGGCAAGCTCCGTCGCCGGTACTGAGCGAGCGTCTCGAGAGGCCACCCGAACGACATAACCGATCCAGTATCTGCTACTGACGGTGACCGTCACTAGCCGCTACACTTTACTGACGGCTCTTCGACGCTCGAGTAACGAATGGCGATACTCGAAGTGGACGACCTCCGCAAGGAGTACGGCGGCTTTACCGCCGTCGACGGCAGTTCGTTTGCGATCGAGCGCGGCGAGGTCTTCGGCGTCGTCGGTCCCAACGGCGCGGGCAAGACGACGACGCTGAAGATGCTCGCGGGGCTCATCGAGCCGACCGCCGGCACTGCCGTGGTCGCCGGCCACACCCCCGGCGACCCCGAGATGGCCCGGCAACTCGGCTTCCTCCCCGAGGAATCTCCCCTGTACGAGGAGATGACCGCGACCGACTACCTCGAGTTCTTCGCGGACCTCTACGACGTCCCCCGAAGCGTCGCTCGCGACCGGATCGACCGCACGCTCGAGCGTCTCGACCTCGAGCATCGCGACCGCCGACTCGGCAACATGTCGAAGGGGATGAAACGCAAGGTGGCCATCGCGCGGGCGCTCGTGAACGACCCCGACGTCCTAATCTTCGACGAACCCGCCTCCGGACTGGATCCCCTGACGACCAACTACATCATCGAGTTCACCCAGGAGTTGAGCGACGAGGGGAAGACGATCGTCTTCAGCGCGCACAACCTCTTTCACGTCGAGAGCGTCTGCGATCGGATCATCATCATGAACGACGGGCGGATCGTCGCCCGCGGGACCATCGACTCGATTCGGGAGGCCCACGGCGGCACCGAGTACCACGTCTACGCGACGGTCGACGCCGGAAGCGGAGAGTCGATCGACGATGAGTTCCGTCACGTCGTCGCGGATATGACCGGCGTAGAGACCGTCCGTGAAACCGTCGAACGCGAAGGCGGTCGGATCACGGACATCCAGACGGAGACACCGACGCTCGAGGACATCTTCCTCGAGGTCGCAAGCGAGAGCCGCGAAAACAGCGAAAGCCACGAAGACAACAATAGGCGAAACGGTGCCGAACGCGACGGCCGAGACAGCGACGAATCCGGTAGATCGGATTCCGACGAGGACGCGGCGGAGGCGCGGACGTGAGCGACGAGCGCGAACGGGACACGCGCTCCGGCGCCGCTCGACTCCGCGGCGTGCTGGCGCGGACGGCACGGATATCCCGCTGGGAGGTCTCCCGAAGCACCGGCACGGTCGATCGGAAGACGGCGCTCGTGCTCGCGGGACTGCTCCTGACCGTCGGCATCGTCGGGATCTCCGTCGCCGACGAGGGACTCGGTCTCGAGGACGAACTCTACGTGATGGCCGTCGACGAGGGCAGCCAGTACCACGACGTCGCCGTCGAGAGCGACTCCTTTCGGGTGATCGGACTCGAGGACCTCGAGATCGACGACGGCGGGGAGGACGCGAACGCCGACGTGGTGGTCACACAACGAGGACAGATCGGCCACGTCGGTCCGAACGGCGCGGTCGCTTACGACGCGTTCCGCGACGCAGTCGAGGAGTACAACGAACGACGGCTGAGTCAGGAGGCGAATCAAACCGCAGCGTATCCGGTACTGGTCGACCTCGAGTATCGGGACCGCGACCTCGGCGGGGCGACGGCTGACGGTGACGGAACTGAAACTGACGAGAGCGGAACCGGTGACGACGACTCGACCACCGACGGGAACGGAACGGGTGAAACGACGGACGACACCGGCGATGACTCCGTCACTGGTACTGAGGACTCGAGCGACGGTGGGGGTACCACTGACGGAACTGGTGGCACGAGCGACGGCAGTCTCCAAGTCCCCGACGTCGGCAGCGGCGCCACGGGGGACGCCTCGGGGACGCCGGGGTCGATCTCGCCGCCGTTTCCCTTCCAGTCACTGCTGCTCGCCTTCCTGTTCGTCGTTCCGATGAACTTCGTCATCCAGGCCTACGGGAGCACGATCATGGACGAGCGAATCAAACGCCGCGGCGAACTGTTGCTCGTCTCGCCGGCCTCGAGCCGCGAGATCGTCGCCGGCAAGACGCTGCCGTATTTGGTGGGGCTCGTCGCTATCGCCGTCGCGATCACGCTCGCCGTCGGCGGCGGCCTCCTCTCGGTCGCCGCGGCGATCCCGATCGCGCTGCTCTTTCTGGCGGCTACGTTCGTCGGCGCGATGCTCGCACGCTCGTACAAGGAGCTCACGTTCGTGACGGTCACGATCAGCGTCTTCCTGACGACGTACACGTTCATTCCGGCGGTGTTCGCCGACGTCACGCCGATCGCGCTGATCTCGCCGCTGACGCTGATCGTGATGGACTTGCAGGGCGAGACGGCCCGACTCGGCGAGTACCTCTTCTCGACGGGGCCGTTCCTCGCCAGCGCGGGCGTCTGCTTCCTGCTCGGCCTCGGCGTCTACCGCGAGGAGGACATGTTCGCCCAGAAGGCGATTCCGGTGAAGGTGATCGACGCCCTCGCGAGTCGACTCCACGGCTACCGAAGTGTCCCGATTCTGTCGATGCTCTTTATCCCGTTCGTCTTCACGGCTCAGTTGCTCGCCGTCGCCCTCTTGTTCGCGATTCCGGAGACGATCGCCCTCCCCGTAATCTTCGTCCTCGCGGCGGCCATCGAGGAGTTCGCCAAGAGCATCCACGTCTACGCCGGCTTCGCCCGCTCGAAATTCGAGTCCTCGCTCCGAATCGCCGTCCTCCTCGGCGTCCTCTCCGGGGTCGGCTTCTTCGTCGGCGAGAAGTTCACCCACGTCGCCCAGTTCGTGGGCCTCCCCGAACTGACGGTCGGCGTCGCCGCCTTCGGCCCGGCGCTCTCGAGCGATCCGCTGCTCCTCCTCGCGCTCTTTTTCGCCCCGCTGGTCTTGCACGTCGTGACCGCCGTGATCTCCGCGCTCGGCGCGAGTCGCGGACAGAACGCGTACGCGGTCGCGTTCGTGATCGCGACGCTCGTTCACGCGGCCTACAACCTCGGGGTGATCGCCCTTGCCGCGTGATCGCGACCGGCGAAACGGGCGAAACGGAGTACGCGACTCGAGCGACGAGCGGGCCCGCGACGGCTCGACTCCCGTCCAGCGCGGCCCGAATCCGCCGCGACCGGCGGACAGCACGCCGAGCGCGGACTCCCGTCTCGGCTCGCTGCTCGGACCGATCGGCTCGCTCTTCGGTCCCCGCTGGGCGGTCGCCCGCCGCGAACTCGGCTCGCTTCGCTCCGAGAAGACCATCGTCCTCGCGCTGGCGATCCAGCTCGTCATCGCCGGCTTCTCCTCGTTTCTCGTCGTCGGGCTGGTCTCGCTGTACGATCCTGGCTCCACGGAGGGCTACGGCGCCGAGATCGTCATCGTCGGCGAGGACGCCGACGACGTCCAGCAGCTTCGGGCGCTCGCGGACCAGCGCGACGGTCTCGAGCCGACCGTCGCCGGCGATCGCGACGAGGCCATCCAGGCGTTCGACGACGGGCAGTTCGAGGCCGTCCTCGAGGTGACCAGAGACGCCGAGGATCGGCTCGTCGTCGGGGTAACCGCGGCCGACGACGGCCTCGAGACGACGTTGCTCGTCGTCCAGTTGCAGGACCTCCTCGAGGCGCTCGAGCACGAGGTGCGCGTCGCCAACGTCGACGCCCTCGACGCGCCACCCCTGACCGTCCCGGCCGAGACGGATGCGAGCCCGTACGTCGAGTTCACCTACACCGTACTGGTGCCGCTGTTGTTGTTCTTGCCGGTGTTCATCAGCGGCTCAATCGTCGTCGACTCGCTGATCGAGGAGCGCTCACGAGGGACACTCGAGTTGCTCCGGGTCAGCCCGCTGTCGCTCGTCGACATCGCCGACGCGAAGCTGCTCACGATCGCGGCGCTGGCGCCGCTACAGGCTGCTGCGTGGCTCGTTCTCCTCGCGTTCAACGGGACCGGAATCGCGTCGCCGACGGCGCTGGTCGTCCTCGTCGCGGCGCTCGCGTTGCTGGTCACCGCGGTCGGAACCGGCATCGCACTCGTCGCACCCGACAGACGGCAGGCCCAGATTGGATACTCCGTCGGCATTGTCGCCGCGTTAGTGGTCGCGACCCTGCTGCCCGAACATCCTGCGAACACGGTTGCGAAGTTCGCGATCGGGAGTCCGACGGCGACGACCTGGCTCTCGCTCGCCGGCTACTGTCTGATCGCGCTCGTCGTCTTCCTCGGGGTCCGGTCGGCTATCGCTCGGCTCGATGCCGATTCGCTTTGAACTGGATCGCTCCCGTCGGAGTCGTCGAATACGCTACTCTCGCTCTCTCAAACTTTACACTCCGTGACAGTTAAGTCGGCACCGACGAACCATGTGGACAGTGCCAGCAGACACCACACGACGGGGCGTACTCGCGGGCGCGCTCGCCGCGGGGATCGGGGGACTGACGCTGACCGGGGCTCGAGAGCTCCTGTCGCAGTTCGCGCCGCTGTCGGGGCGGGCCTGGAACGCAGCGGATCGGTCGCTTCCGGAGTCCGTCGAGAACCCCTACGGCGAGGCCAGCCTCCGGGTCGACGACCACGGCGTTCCGCACGTCGAGGCCGACGACGAGGCCGCGGCGTACTTCGCCGTCGGCTACGTGCAGGCGTACGACCGACTGTTTCAGCTCGATCTCCAGCGGCGGGTCATGCGAGGCCAGCTCTCCGAAATCGTCGGCGAGGCCACCCTCGAGGACGACGAGTTCCACGTCCGGATGGACTTCGCCGGCGCAGCCGACGCCACCTGGGGAGTCGTCGCCGAGACGCCCGCGGGCGAACTCGTCGAGGCATACGCGGATGGAGTCAACGCCGTCATCGAGGCCGGTCTCCTCCCGCTCGAGTTCGAACTCCTCGGCTACGAGCCCCGCGAGTGGACGCCGGTGGACTCGATGCTGATGGAGAAACAGATCTCGTGGGATCTGACGGGGAACTTCGGCGAACTCCGGCGAGCGCTGGTTGCCGACCGGCTCGGTGAGACCGTCGCCGACGACCTGTTCCCCGAGCGGATGGACCACGATACACCGATCCTCCGCGACGCCGTCGACGCGGATCGACTCGAGTCGGCCGATGGAGACAGCGAAAACGACGACGATGGCGACGGAACCGGTGGGACGAACGGAGCCGACGCGGCAGGGAGCGTGGGCGACGGCCTGACGAACTGGCTCTCGAAATACGAGTCGCCGACTGGCGTCGGCTCGAACAGCTGGGTCATCTCGGGGGCACACACGGAAAGCGGTAACCCGATCGTCGCGTACGATCCCCATCTCACGTTGATGACGCCGCCGCTGTGGTACGAACAGCACGTCGAGACGCCCGAGACGTCGGTTCGCGGGGCGACGTTTCCGGGCGTCCCGTTCGTCATCGCGGGCACCAACGACTCGGGGACGTGGTCGTTCACCAACGTCGGCGCGGACGTCCTCGACTGCTATCGGTACGATCTCGACGAAGCTGGTGAACGGTATCGATACGACGACGAGTGGCGCGAGTTCGACCGCGAAGAGCGCGAACTCGCCGTCGCCGGTTCGGAGAACCGGACGATCACGATCAGAAAGACCGTCCACGGGCCGGTGCTCGAACGCGAGGAGCGCACCGTCGGCGTCGCCTGGACCGGCCACACCGCCACGCGGACGACCGAGGCGATCTACGAGTTCGGCCGCAGCGACGGGCTCGAGGACTTACTCGAGTCGACCCGCAAGTTCGACCTCCCGACCCAGAACCTCGTCTACGCGGACGTCGACGGGCGGACGCTGTACTACGCGACGGGAAAACTCCCGATCCGGACGATCGACGACGAGGAAGTGCCCGGCAACCGGATCTTCGACGGCTCCGCGGGCGAGGGCGAGTGGGAGGGGGTCACCCCCTTCGGCGAGTCGTCGTGGGACGGTTTCGTCCCCTTCGAGGCAAAACCGCACGCCATCGATCCCGACGTGCTCGCGACGGCCAACCAGCGCGTCGTCGACGACCCCGAACACTACGTCGGCGTCGCGTACGCCTCGCCCTACCGCGGTGGGCGCATCTACGATCGGTTGGACGAGGCCGTCGAGAACGGCGAAGGGACCGACCTCGAGTTCCACCGACAGCTCCAGTCCGACACCCGCGACGGTCGAGCGGATCAGCTCCTCCCCGAGTTGTTCGAGATCGTCGAGAATCGGGACGTCACCGACCGACTCGCGGACGCCGCGGCGACGCTCGAGGACTGGAATCGCCGAATGGACCGCGGCGAGGAGGGAGCGCTCCTGTTCGCCCAGTGGATGGATCAGTTTCGGCGGCTGACGGTCGAGCCCCAGTTCGAAGAGGGCGATCTCGACGAGTCGTACTATCCGGGCGACTGGGCGGTCGCGACGCTCTCTGCTGACAGCGACCTCTACGCGGACCGGTCGCGCGAGGAGACGATGCTCGGGGCCCTCGAGGCCGCGCTGGACGAGATCGACGACGAGGGATGGGAGCGCTACGGCGACTGGAACACGACGCAGCCGATCGAACATCCCTTCGGCGTGGAGGCTGCGTTTCTCAACTTCGACGAGCGACCGCTCGACGGCTCGCGAGCGACCGTCGACAACTACCGCGTCGGAAGCGCCGTCGGCTCGAGTTGGCGGATGGTCGTCGAACCCGGCGGCGAGGCGACGGCGATCCTTCCCGGCGGAAACTCGGGGGATTACTTCTCCGCTCACTACGACGACCAGTTCGAGCGCTGGATCGACAACGACCAGAAACCGATGGGTCGTGAGACCGACGCCGAGATCACCGTCGAGTTCACGGAGGGATCCTCGTGAGCGCCAGCGGATCGGACGAGAACGGGACGAGCGAAGCGACCGAGGTGGAGGCCGCCAGCGGGCCGTTCGAGAACGAGGATTCCGAGAACGGGTCCGTCGAACGCGACGGGACTGTCCTCGAGCGCAGCCGAACGGTCCTCGAGCGCGCCAGAACCGAGCCGCGGTCACACGCCGTCGCCGTCGCCGGGGCGGTCGTCATCGGACTGCTCGTCTCGTGGCTCCACTGGTTCGGCCTCGTCCTCGGCGGGGCGTTCGTGGCGTTCGTCTCGCCGTCCCTGCGACGGGGCGTCGTCGGCGCAGTCGGGTTCGGGTTCCTCGTGCTCGTCGTCTTCGCGCTCGCTCTGGGGGGATCGGCGTGGACCGTCCTCGAGACGACGCCAGTCGTCTATCTCGTCGTCGCGAGCGCGTTCGGGTTGCCGCTGCTCGGGTCGTTGGTCAGGGGGACCGTCTGAATCGACGGGGTCGCCAGTTGACCGACGGAGTCGACGGGTCGCCAATCATCGGCGGAGGCGTGACTATTCGTTTGCGCGCGGAAAAACGGCGGTGACGGACGACCACGTCCCACGTTGCCGTACCACGTACTATTTTTTGCTCGGGGAGCATCTCGCCCGTATGGAGTATACGACCCTCGGTTCGACCGGGATGCACGTCAGCCGGCTTTGTCTGGGCTGCATGAGCTTCGGCTCGAGCGACTGGCGCGAGTGGGTGCTCGAGGACGAGGAGAGCGCGGAGATCATCGAGCGGGCGATCGACCTCGGAATCAACTTCTTCGATACCGCGAACATGTACTCGCGGGGCGAGTCCGAGCGCGTGCTCGGCGAGGCGCTCGAGGGCTACGACCGGGACGCACAGGTCATCGCGACGAAAGGGTTCTTCCGGATGCGTGAGGACGATCCGAACTCGGGCGGGCTCTCTCGAAAGGCGATCGAACAGGAGCTCGCGGCCAGCCGCGAGCGACTGGGAGTGGAGACGATCGATCTCTACCAGCCACACCGCTGGGATTCCAAGACGCCGATCGAGACGACGCTTCGCGCGCTCGACGACGCCGTCCGTCGCGGTGACGTCCGCTACGTCGGTGCGTCCTCGATGTGGGCCCACCAGTTCGCCGAGTCGTTGCACACGAGCGATACGCTGGGTCTCGAGCGATTCCAGACGATGCAGAACCACTACAACCTCGTCTACCGCGAGGAGGAACGGGAGATGCTGCCCCTCTGTGAGAAGGAGGGCGTCGGCGTGATGCCGTGGTCGCCGCTGGCTCGCGGCTATCTCACGCGCCCCCACGAGGAGATCGACGCCACGAAACGCGGTGAGACGGAAGAACACATGTACGAGCATCCGTATCGGGAGGGCGGCGGCCAGGAGATCAACGAGCGCGTGGCGGAGATCGCCGCCGAGAACGGGGTCACGATGGCCCAGATCTCGCTCGCGTGGCTGTTACACAAAGAGTGGGTCGACGCACCGATCATCGGCACGACCAGCGTCGAACACTTAGAGCAGGCCGTCGAGGCGCTCGAGATCTCGCTGTCGGAGTCGGATATGGCGTACCTCGAGGAGCCGTACGAGCCGGTTCCCGTCTCCGGACATACCTGATTCCGCGGACAGAGGACTATAGGGGACTACGGAAGCGCTTCGACGGCCTCGAGCAGGTCGTCTTCGGTCTCCCAGCGGTGGAGTCGCCCGTCGGACTCGAGCAGTTCGAAGACGCCGTCTTCCATCCAGCCGTACGGATGGGCCTCGTCGCTGTCGGGGTACTCCCGCTTGAGGACGTGGCTCTTCTCGTAGTACTCTTCGCTGCCCACGAGCAGCCCCTGTTCGACGAGGAAGCCGCTGGGCTCGCGCTCGGCGACGCCGACGATGTGGGTGACGAGATCCGCGATCAGACAGAACTTCTGGATGCCGTTGTCCCAGTTCCCGCGAACGTCGCTCATTCGGAAGGCGTAGGCGTCCGCTCGACGGTCGAGTCGGTCGACGACGAGGTCGAGCCGGCGCATCTGCGCGGGATCGTAGTTCCCGAGGACGAAGTAGGACCGATCGCGCTCGTAGATCGGCGTTAGCTCGCTCAGCGCGTGGAGGAGGTCCTCGTTCTCCGCGAGCGTGAGTTCCTCGGCCTCGAGTCGCTCCGTCGCGCTCGTGAGCACCTCGTCGGGGACTGGCGGCGACTCGTCGGTCATACCCGGCGTTTCACAGGAGACGACAATAGGATTTACTACCCCGTTTCCGTTTCCGAAAGCGGTTCTCTCTGGACGTCTCTTACCAGAGGGTAATTTACCCCAGGGTAAACTACTTGGTGAACGACCGCGTAGATGGGGCCATGAGTACCGACGTGGGATCGGTGGCGGGAACGGAGACGCGCGAACTCCTCCACTTCGTCACGCAGGAGACCCGATTCGCCCTGCTCACCAACATTCTGCAACACCCCGAGCAACTGCCCTCGATGTACGAACTCGAGGAACTAAATCCGAGCGTGAGCGAGGCGACGGTCTACAAGCACGTCCAGAAACTGATCGACGCCGGCGTCGTCGAGGAGCGCGCCCTCCCCGACGGCGAGCGACGGCAGGGCTATCCCTGGAAGTTCTACGGCCTGACGCAGGACGGTCGGGCGTTTCTCGAGACGCACGACGTGCTCGCAGCCGAGGAAACGCTCCAGCGAATCTACGAGACGATTTCCGACAAACCCGAGAAGATGGTCAAGTACGAGAACGCGCCGCGACCCGACGCCGAACGCGAGTAGTGGAGACGGCTACTCCGGCGACGGCTCGGTCTGTGCGTGAATCCAGTTTCGGACCCGTTCGGAGAAGGTTCCGATACCCAGTCCCGCAAAGAACGTGAGGAGGCTTGGGATGAGTACCCACAGCAGGCTTGGATGTTCCGTTCCGGCGTGGAGTAGCGTTTCCATCATGTATAGCGCGACGTTCGCGGTTCACGACCCTCAATCTACCGCTTTCGAGGTGCCGCCGGGAGCCGACTCGCCGAACGTCGACTCAGGAGAATCGCGAGGCGATGTCCGCTTCGGTGATGATCCCGACCGTCTCGCCGGCCTCGGTGATCATCACGGCCTTGTAGTGCTCGAGCAGGTTGCTAATCTCGTCTAGCGTGGCGTCTTTCGACACCGTGGGAAAGCTCTCGCTCATGTGTTCCTCGACGGGTTCGTCTCGCGCTTCGGAGTCGAGGTGAACGAGGTCGCTCTGGCTGATCGAACCGACAGGGATCCCGTCCTGGATGACCGCCAGCTGGGAGTAGGCCTCCTCCTCCATCTTTCGGGCGGCCGCCTTGACAGCGTCGTCGGGCGTGACGTTGACGACGGCCTCGTTCATCAGGTCCTTCGCGCGGACGACGTCCCCCTCCGCTTTCTCGAGGGCGTTGACGATTCGTCGCAGTGTCGACAGTCGCGGGTCGACGTCGCCGCCTTCGATCCGGGCGATCAGGGGTTGGGAAACGTCTGCCGTATCCGCGAGTTCGCTCTGGGTCAGCCCGAGTTCGGTTCGGCGCTGGCGCAAGTCCGCGGGCGTCGGGAGTTCCATACGCCACAATAACTGCGGGTTATAGAAAATGTTTCGGGTTGAGTTACTGCCGTGGTGACAAGTTCCGCTACGATATCGGCGGACCCTACTCGTCTTCTTCCGTTTCGAAGATTTCGACGACGGAGAGGGGAACGTCCCGCAGTGCACCACCGACCTCGCTCTTTGCGATCCGGGAAGCGTGTTCCTCGCCCTCCGCGTTGAAGACCTCCATCTCGAGTCCGAGGCCGACGAGCGCGGTATCGGCCGCGATGAACGCGGAGTCGAAGGGCTCGCCGCAGGCGGGACAGCCCGTCGCGCCGACTTCGACCTCGACGTAGTCCATGTTTTCACTGTTGAGTCGTTTCCCGGCTTCGCTGACGGCGACGCCGATTGCGTCGTCGATCTCCTCGACGTCACGAACGAGCCACGCGGCTTCCATCGCGACGAGATAGTTGGCCATACATCGTGGTCGGTCCGGGGGGTTTCCTGTCTTGCGGTTCGTCGGCGGCGGACGAGGATTGTTCCAGCGCGTGAGAGACGATACCGCCCGTCATCCGCGCGCTCGAGGTGCGCACGTGAGTCGGATAATGCTCATAAGTTACGAGAAATGTCCGGATCGATTGCCGCGCACGTAGCTATACATCGTCTCGAGTCCGTCTCGAGTTGGTCCGACTGAAAGCTGAGTTGAATCGCAAGACTGCGTCGACCTCCTTGCCAACTAACGATCATTACGGATTGTGTGCGTCAGAAAAGCTTATATATACCCCTGAACTGTGCCCGGTTGAACGCCGATGATATCCCGCGTCTTCCGCGCGACGCTGTTCGCACTGTACCAGTTGTGCATTGTGATCGGTATCGCCGCGATGCCACTCGCAATGGCCGCCCGCCAAGCTGGAGTTACCATCCCGGTCCACCGCATGCTCGAAACTGTCGAGGCAGTTTACGAAACCACGCAACCCACCGACGCCTGATCGACACGTCCCCGACGTCTACCGACCGACCACCGTTTTCTCACAGATCGACTCGAGAGCCGCTGCTCCCATCGGCCCCGCTGAAACCGGGCACGACCGATCGCACGGCCGCCGTGGATGGGGTGTGCAGTACCGTTCGGCGGGGCCGATGAAACCGGAAACCTCGGCGGTGACCGCCGGGGTTTTATATCGTGCCAGCCCTACCCTTCGGTCAATGCGAGCGCCCCAACATAACTCGGACTTCTCCCGCACCGTCGACCAACTGGCCGACGATCCGGACCCCTACGGGCCGGAGATCGGTTCGATGCCCCAGAACGACCTCTCGCGTGCCGACCTCGACAACGTCAACAAGACCGGCACGACGACGATCGGCATCACGACGACCGACGGCGTCGTCATCGCGACCGACATGCGTGCCAGCCTCGGCGGCCGCTTCGTCTCGAACAAGAACGTCCAGAAGGTCGAACAGATCCACCCGACCGCCGCGTTAACCCTCGTCGGCAGCGTCGGCGGCGCACAGTCGTTCATCTCGACCCTCCGAGCCGAGGTCAACCTCTACGAGGCCCGACGCGGCGAGGGAATGAGTATCGACGCCCTCGCCACGCTCGCGGGCAACTTCGCCCGCGGCGGTCCGTTCTTCGCCATCCACCCGATTCTGGGCGGCGTCGACGACGACGGCTCCCACGTCTACAGCATCGACCCCGCCGGCGGCGTCATGAAAGACGACTACACGGTCACCGGCTCCGGGATGCAACTCGCCTACGGTCACTTAGAGCAGGCCTACGAAGACGGGCTCTCGAACGACGAGGCGAAGACCATCGCGGCCCGCAGCATCAAGTCCGCCGCCGAGCGCGACACCGGCTCCGGGAACGGTGTCTTCCTCTGTGAGATCACCGACGAAGGCGTCGACATTCACGGACACCACGACTTCGACGAAGTCATCTAAGGCGACTCCCACGATCGATTCCGTTTTCGACCCGCTCGTTCGATTCGACAGCGACGACTTCGCGCGCTTCGATCGTCGATCGCCGTCGCTCAGAATCGGTCAGGACAGTCGAACACAACAAACCCAGCGAAGACTGGACGCTCCGAGAACCGTCAGTTGAGCCGTGCGCGCTGCTCGGCCTCGAGTTCCGGCTCCGTCAGTTGCGTCGCGCGCCCGGTCTCGCTCGAGCGGTAGATCGCCTCAATCACGCGCTGGACGGTGAGGGCCTCCTCGACGGTATTCGTCTCAGGCGGGGTGCCGGCGGCGACGGCCGCGAGGAACTGTTCGTCCTGTTCCGTGTAGCCGGTGAGCGACGAGTCGCCCGTCAGCGCCACGTCGGCGTAGTGATCGCCGCCGACCGTTCCCGTCTCGAGGATATCGAGGCTCGTGTCGCCGATCTCGAACTGTGCGCCGGCGTCCGTCCCGCGCACGCGGAAATCCATGCTCTCCTCGCGGTTGGTCGCCCACGCGGCCTCGAGCGAGATAGTTTCACCGCCCGCACAGCGGATGAAGGCGCTGACGGAGTCGTCGACCTCGTAGGTCTCGCTCTCGGCGTCCCAGTTGTCGCCGAAGCCGTCGGGGTCCGCGTACTCTTCGGTCGTTCCGAACGTCGTTCTGGTGACGCCCGAGACCTCCGTGATCTCCGGGAAGTCGAGCGCGTAGAGGGCGAGATCGAGCGCGTGGACGCCGATGTCGAGCAAGGAGCCGCCGCCGGCGAGTTCGGGGTCGGTGAACCAGGAGCCGGGACCGGGAACGCCCCGCCGCCGAACGTAGTTCGCCTCGACGTGCGTGAGGTCGCCGAACCGGCCGCGAGCGTGGTGCTCGCTGAACATGGCCATCGACGCCGCGTGACGGTTGTGAAAGCCCACCATACAGATGCCGTCCGCTCTCGCCGCGGCCCGTGCGACCCGCTCTGCGCTCTCTAAGGTGTGTGCGAGCGGTTTCTCGACGAGGACGTGGCAGCCGGCCTCGAGGGCGTCGACGGTGATCGGTTCGTGGAATCGGTTGGGAGTCGTCACGATGACGGCGTCGACGGCGTCGTCTTCGACCAGCCCCTCGTGGGTTTCGTACGTCGCTGCGCCGAACTCGGTGGCGAAGCGCTGGCGCTGTGCCTCGACGAGGTCGGCGCCGGCGACGACGTCCGCACCGAGTTCGGAGATACTTCGTGCGTGGAGGTGGCCCATACCGCCGAGTCCAACGATCCCGACGCCGATTCCGGCGCCGATCATCGCGAAACCCTCGATTGCTGAACCGTCGAGAAGGAAGGACCCTGAGAAACAACCCATTTCGATCTCGTTTGTGTGCGATTCCAGTCCATAGAGAGAGGGAGGCGGCGACCAAAATAAGGGTTGTGACCGATTAATGTGCGTACTATGTGTGTCTTTCTCTACGAATAACAGTATTACTCCGAGTACTTGCGGAAATAGTAGGAATAAAATGGTATTTTTACGTGACAATCACGTCTTCGCACCGGCCGTCCTAAGCGGCTGGCCGCCGAGGACTAACTGATGGCTGCAGTTACGATCTGGAACGAGTTTCGACACGAACGCGAAGACGACGAGGTCGCAGCCGTCTATCCGGACGGCATGCACGAAACGATTGCCGACGCACTCAGCGAACGCGACCGCGACGGCGAGTCTGACCACGACGTCCGAACCGCGACGCTCGACGAACCCGAACACGGACTCTCCGAGGATGTCCTCGAGCGCACGGACGTCCTGCTGTGGTGGGGACACGAGGCCCACGACGAGGTTTCGGATGCGGTCGCCCAGCGCGTCCAAAAGCGTGTACTCGAGGGAATGGGGCTGATCGTCCTCCACTCCGGCCACTACTCGAAGCCGTTCAAGCGGCTCATGGGGACCACGTGTAGCCTGCAGTACCGCGAGGACGGCGCGAAAGAGCGCCTCTGGGTCGTCGATCCCGGTCACCCAATCGCGGACGGCCTCGAGGAGTGCATCGACCTGCCCCGAACGGAGATGTACGGCGAACCGTTCGACGTCCCCGAACCGGACCGACTGGTGTTCAACAGCTGGTTCGAGGGCGGCGAGGTGTTCCGCAGCGGCTGCTGTTACCGCCGCGGGAGCGGCCGGATCTTCTACTTCCGGCCGGGCCACGAAACGTACCCGATCTACGAGAACGACGACGTTCGGCGGGTGCTTCGGAACGCCGTCGAGTGGGCTACCCCCACGGAGGGCGCGCCGCGGACCTTCGGCGAGCGGGACTAAAGCTGTCGACGACTCCGGAACGTGACTGTCACCCGCTTCGCTGCGTGTCGACCAGTTCGACGGTGAGCTCGAGGTCAGTTCCGGTTGCCGCTTCCAGCCGTTCCCGAACGGTGTCTGCGAAGTCGGATGATTCCTGCTCGCCGGGCGGGCGTTCGACGAGCACGGTCACCGACGGCTGCCCGCCGGTGTAGACGTCGACGAGTTCGTACTCGACGGTGCGTTCGTGGAAGGCGAACTCGTCGAAGGCCGGATCGTCGGTCATCGCCTCGAGCTCCGTCTGGATATCGTGTTCGACCGCGGCGGTCTGATAGCTCCCGTAGGTGACGCCGCCGAGGACGAGCGAGAGGACGGCGATCGCGACGATGAGTACGACGACTCGCGAGCGCAACTGGCCGTAGGCGTGATCGATCCGGTCCGTTCGGTGTGGACGATAGCCGGAGAGCCACAGCAGGATCAACGCGGTGAGGTTGATCGAAAGCACATTGATGAGTACGAGCGTCCCGGCGGTGACGACGACGGTCGGGTGTCCCCAGGCGATGCCGAGTCCGGCGGTGGCGGCCGGCGGCACGAGCGCAACGGCGATGGCGACACCGACGAGCACCGAGCCGACGTTACGAACGAGGCTGACGACGCCGGCGATGCCCGAACCGAGCGCGAGAAACAGCGCGAGGACGCTCGGCGTGGTCCGCTCTCTGACCTCGGGAACGCTCGTGATGTCGAATCCGGGCGGGAGCAACACCGTTCCCCGCAGGAGCCACCCGATCACTGCCGCCGTCGCGACGGCGACGCAGATTCCCGTGATTTGCAGAACCACACCGCGCCCCGCGAGCGTATCGTCGTCGACGACGACCCCGACGCTCGCGGAGAGTGCGGGCCCCATCAGCGGCGCGACGACCATCGCCCCGATGATAGTCGCCGCGGAGTCG
Organism: Natronorubrum amylolyticum; assembly: GCF_052040145.1. NCBI lineage: Archaea > Methanobacteriati > Methanobacteriota > Halobacteria > Halobacteriales > Natrialbaceae > Natronorubrum > Natronorubrum amylolyticum. The sequence continues at coordinate 207,315 of NZ_JBPPFW010000001.1, read as the reverse complement.
AGCAGCAGACCGGCCGTCGCGATGGCGGTACTCACCACGAGCAACACGAAGTAGGTCGACGCGGCTGGCGCGAGATCGGCCGCCCGCGCCTGGAGTTCCTCCCGGGAAATTCTGGTTCCGGCGAACTCGCGGTGCAGTTCGTCCGTTCGGTTCGAAACGACCGTTTCGGCGGCCGTGACGACCGTGTACGACTCTTCATCGAGGCCGGCAGCACGGAGATCCGAGAGAAACGGTTCGACTGCGGCCGGCGGAACGGGAACCGACACGAGTGCCTCGAACTCGCCACGACACGTCTGTTCGGAGACGGCGTAATCGACCCCCGTCGCCTCCGCTGTCTCGAGGACGAGATCCAGATCGCCGTGTGGAACGAACACCTGAACGAGACGCATACGAGTGATACGACGGAGACAGGGATAGGCTGTCGCCACAGGGGCGTGACTGTCCGATCTCGATGATACTGCTGACCGAACCGGGTTCGCTGCTCATTCTGAGCGGACCATACCTGGCGTTAGCATTGAGCGAACGCTCTCACTGTCAGTACTCAACCCCGTTCCCGTCGACGGTCCAACGGATGACGACCGGAACCGAACGACGTCAGAACTCCCGGCGACCCTCGTCCGTGACGACGCTATCGAGCAACGCGACCGGCGTCGCGTCGTAGTTCGGATTCTCGACGGCGAACCCCTCGGCGGGTTCCGGCATGACCTCGCTGCCGGTTCGGAACTCGTTTTCGAAGACGAACCCCTCGCTGACGATCTTCGACGCCGATCCCAGCACGGTCACCGGCACGTCGAGTTGGGCGGCCGTGGCGGCGATCGGGAACGTCCCCACGCGGTTGTACAGCGTCTCGTCGACGATGCAGTCCATGCCGACGACGACGCGGTCGCAGTCCTCGAGGTAGACGCCGTGTGCGCTGTCCGTGATCAGCGTGGCGTCGACGCCGTCCAGCTCGGCGAGCGTCCGGGCCGTCTTGCGGCCGATGTAGCGGGGCCGTGCTTCCGTGATGTAGACGTCGAAGGTCTTGCCCGCCTCGGTCGCCTGCTCGAGGGCCTCGAGCACCGTCGAGGAGTAGTCGTGCGTCAACAGCGTCGCGCCGTCGTCGAGGATCTCGGCGGCGTTTTCGGCCGCCAGCCGTTTGCCGGACTCGACCCGTGAGACGACCGCGTCGATCCGCTCCTGGGTGAGTCGCTTCGCCTCTTCGACGCTCTCGAGGTCGGCGTTAGTAACGTCGTCGACGACGGCCCGAACCGCGTTCTGCAGCGAGGCGTGAGAGTGGTTGGCTCGCCGGAGCACCGAGCCGTTGCGCTCGAGCGAGCGAATATACTCTTCGACGGTGGCGAACTCCCGATCGATCAACTCCTCTAAGGCTCGCGTCGCGCGCACGGCAACCACCGAGGAGCTGTGACTCTGCATCTCCTGGATCTCCTCGACCGTCTCGTCGATCATACCTGCACAGATTCCCGTCAGCGGGAAAGGTGTTCCGGGTAGGTCCAGCCGCTGGGACCGGACTCAGTCGTCCGATTCGACGCCGAAAATTCGGTGGAGTTCGCGCTCGATTCGCTCGACGAGTTCCTCGAGAACGACGTCGAACTGCTCGTGGTCGGCGACCGCACCGACGCGTTCTCGAGCGTCGTCCGGTATTTCGACGCGGAACTCGCCGTCGTGGTCTCGCGGGCGTTGCCCGCTCGACTCATCCGCGGAGCTATGCTCCGCGTTCCCCTCATAAAACGGCTCGCTCTCGCTCAGCACCTTCCGGTCGATCGCTTTGAGGACTTGCGAGTCGTACCGGCCGTGGAGCTGGTTGTACGCGTTGGAGTAGGCCTCCTCGAGTTCCTCGAAGTAGTAGACGTACTTCTCCTCGAACTTCTCGGGGTCGAACTCGGTCATAATCGGTTGTGGGGTAGCGGGCGGGTAAACGGTTCGGACTGCGGACGCTTCCGACGGTTCGGCCGCAGGCTTACGTGCTCGAGTCGCCTAGACCTCGCCGATGACCGTCACCGTTCGCTACACCTGTCCCTACTGCAACGCCGTCGTCAGCCTCGAGCGGCCGCCGGATCTCGCGGATCGGTCGGTCACGAAAGTTCGGCAGCCGGGCTGGGAGTACGCGGACCCCGACGATCCGGACCGTGAATCCGCCGACGGGATCGAATTTCTCTGCGGCGAGGACGGTCCGGTCACCGACCTCGAGGGCGACTCCGTCGAGGGCTGCGGACGGCCCTTTTACCTCAATTTCGTGCGATTCCAGCAGGGGGTCGAACTCGATCCCGATCCGCCGACCTACGGGGGACCTCGGTTCGACTTCAACGCGTAAGGAGGCTGTAATCGGGAGCGTCGCACCCGTGAGCGACCGACGGGAGCGAGCGGCTTTTTTGGTCCAGATTTTTTCGAGCGGTTCGACCGAGCGTAGCGAGGGAGGGCCCGAAGAAAAAAGGTGGGAACACAACCCTTTTCGACGGCCGGTGCTACCTTCGGACATGGACGAAGACGCCGTTCGCGACCGCCTCCGGACGGTCGAGGATCCGGAACTCGGCGACGATATCGTCTCGCTCGGACTCGTCAACGACATCGACGTCGACGGCGACCGGGTCGATATCGATCTCGCACTGGGTGCACCGTACTCGCCGACCGAGAGCGACATGGCCGGCGAGATCCGCGAACTGCTTCTCGAGGAAGGCGTCGATCCCGACCTCTCGGCGAGCATTCCCGACCGCGACGATTTCGTCACCGAGGAGCAGGTCCTCCCGAACGTCAAGAACGTCATCGCCGTCTCCTCCGGGAAGGGTGGCGTCGGCAAATCGACGGTCGCAGTCAACCTCGCCGCCGGACTCTCGCAACTGGGCGCGCAGGTTGGGCTCTTCGACGCCGACGTCTACGGGCCGAACGTGCCCCGGATGGTCGACGCCGACGAGCCGCCGATGGCAACCGAGGAGGAGACGCTCGTTCCGCCCGAGAAGTACGGCGTGAAGCTGATGAGCATGGCTTTCCTCACGGGCGAGGACGACCCGGTCATCTGGCGCGGTCCGATGGTCCACAAGGTCATCACCCAGCTGACGGAGGACGTCGAGTGGGGCCACCTCGACTATCTCGTCATCGACCTCCCGCCGGGGACTGGCGACACGCAGCTGACGATGCTTCAGACCATGCCGGTTACGGGTGCTGTCATCGTCACGACTCCGCAGGACGTCGCGCTCGACGACGCCCGCAAGGGCCTCGAGATGTTCGCCAAACACGACACCGTCGTGCTGGGTATCGCCGAGAACATGTCGACGTTCGCCTGCCCCGACTGCGGCGGCGAACACGACATCTTCGGCTCCGGCGGCGGCCGTGAATTCGCCGACGAACACGAGATGCCGTTCCTGGGATCGATCCCCCTCGACCCTGCCGTTCGCGAGAGCGGCGACGGGGGTCAGCCGACCGTGCTCTCCGACGAGTCGGCCACCGGCGACGCGTTCCGGACGATCACCGAGAACGTCGCGAACAACACCGGGATCGTCCACCGACGCGGCGTCTCCCAGACCAGACGCAGTGAAGCCGCCTCTCCGGACCGATGACCGCTGACGGCAAAGACGGGAGCGCCGGCGGAGACGACGGCAGCGATCCCGATACGGAGACGGCGTTCGATCCCGATCCAGAACGTGTCGCGTCCCTCCGGGAGGTTGCCGACGAGATCCGAAGCGACTCGAGTGAGAGCAAACAACTCGCGAACATTCTCTACCGAACGAGCGACCTCTACGACGCGGACGAGGAGACGACGCCCGAGGAGATCGTCCGCAACGTCAAGTTCATCCTCGAGGTCACCGAACGCGGCGGGCTCGAGCGCTGATCGGCCGGATTACGGAGTTTATCCGCTGAATCTGCTCAGCAGACTCAGCGGCCGTCAGGTGAAGTACTCTCAGCCGGTACTCCGACGTCGGCTTCGGTGTACGCGGTCGATTTTCGCGGCTGTAATTACGACGGATTGACAGTCGAGACTGAAACCCGCTGCCTGCAGTGAGCCGAGAGTCTATACCCTTCTGTGGTATCAGATGGTCTCTAAAACCTTTCAAGGACAGCTGTTATCCGTCTCTGGCCCGTTCGGTTAGTTAGGAAATAGGGGCGAAGCACTCGTGCCTCGTTGCTCGTCCCGCCACCACCTATGACCAACGCAACCACACCAATCGAAGCCACGTTCGAACTACAGCGCCAGTCGATCAAACAGAGCCAGCAGTTCGTCCAGCAGGGACTCAAGTTCCAGGAGAACGCCGCCGAATCGTTCCTGCGAAACGGCTTCGCTGCCCAGCGAAGCGCCCAGCGGCAGGGCACCGAACTCGTCCGTCAGCTCTTCGACGCACAGTTCGACACCCTCGAGTCGTCCCTCGACGAGAGCGGAGGCGACGTTCGCTCGACGATCGATCAGCAGTTCGAGGAGGGAACGAAACAAACCCAACGGCTGCTGAACGACGGGTTCGAGCAAAGCGCCGCCCTGTTCCAGCAGTTGCTCCACGCACAGTTCGACGCGATGGAGTCTGCGTTCGACGAAAACGGCTCCGACGTTCGATCGACCGTCGATCGGCAGTTCGAGGAGTTCGAACAGCGCCAGGACGAAGTCTGGGACGAGTTCGAGATGGAGTTCGTCGACGCCGTGGCGGAGCTCACCGACCAGCAACAGCAGGTGCTGACGGAGTCGATCGAATCGCTCCTCGAGGCACATCAGGAGACCGAACAGCAGACCGTCGACGGCGTTCGACGAGCCGAAGAGACTGCCGAGACCGTCCAGCAACAAACCGAAGAGGTCGCAGACACCATCCAGCAGGGGACCGAAGCGACTATGCAGACGACTCAGCAGCAGGCCGAATCGGTCGCCGAGACGACCCAGGAGAGCACTCAAGAGGTCCTCGACGAAGCCACCGACGCGACTGAAGAACTCGCCGTCGAGACGACGGACGCGATCGAGACCGCGACCGAACAGGGCGCCGACGCTGCGGTCCAGAACCTGCAGACGCTCGAGGGCGTCGGGCAGACGTACGCCGACCGTCTCGCCGAAGCGGGTATCGAGACCCTCGCCGACCTCTCCCGAGCGCAAGCGAACGCCGTCGCGGAGGCTGCGGAGATCTCGCAAGTCCGTGCGGCCGACTGGATTCAGGCCGCACAGTCCCAGTCGTAATCGATCTCGAGCGGTTGCCGATAACGCGGACCCAGTCGCAGTTCGATTTTCGTCGCGTGTTTTCGGCGTGTTCTGGCCCTCGAGAGAGTCACCCCTCGCCTTCGATCGACCCGGGTCACGCACTCCACAGGCGCGTCGCTTTTAGTTTCCCCCTTCGAAACGCGAGTGTGGACGCGAATCAACGGTCTCGAGCGAACCCCTACGGGATGGACGAGGAGTGTCGAAACTGTCCGGCGCTCTGTGAGACGCGGACGCAGGTCGTCCACGGCTACGGCGACGTCGCGGCGGACTTCCTGTTCGTCGGCGAACGACCGACCGCGAGCGCCGACGAACTGGGCGTCCCCTTTGCGAGCCCCGAGCCCTCGGCGACCGACGACGGCCCGGATGCGGAATCGGACGCTGGAACCAGCCTTCGTCGAATGCTCGAGCGACTCGGCCTCTGCGATTCGACCTCACCGGCGGACGATCCCGTCCTCGAGAACGTCTACCTGACGAATCTGACGCGGTGTCGCGATCCGGAGCGGTCGCCGACGGACGAGGAGATCGGCAACTGCGACCCCTATCTCACTGCCGAGATCCGGATGATCAACCCCGAGATCCTGATCCCCGTCGGCGAGCGAGCCCTGACGGAGCTCGGCGCCGAGTACACGACGACGCCGGCCGACGACCTCTCGCTGCCGGCCGATCACGCGACGCGAATTCGGGGCCGCGGGTTCGAACTCGTCCCGATGGTGACCCCTCGCGACCAGACGGACGCACAGACCCAGGCGTGGCTCGAGACGTTCGTCGATCTGATGGCGTCGGACTACCGCCAGACGAAAGGACAGCGGGATCGATGATCGGTCGCGAGACTACCAGTACGGGCCCTCGAGCCACTCCTTCGAGCGCGCGCCGAGGACGACCAGCGCGCCGATGAAGACGACGGTCGCGATGAACACGGCGACCGTCGGCGCGAAGTAGTCGCCGGATTCGATCAGGTAGCTGTCCGCGAATCCCCAAAGTCCGAGCGCCACGAGCGCGGCGATAGAGAGCGTTCCGAGCAGTCCGACCGAGCGCGGAACCGACCGGGTGACGGTTTGATCGTCCATACGGAACTCCTGACGGTCCATCACTATAATTCGTCCGACGTCGGGCCGATCCGAGGGGGCGATGGTCGGCGACTCGAGGGGCGTATCCCACGGCGAGACCGCCGCCGGAAGCGCCGCGTTCAAGGCCGGCCGCCACCGAGACCCGGGTATGAAGGTCGTCGTTCCGGTCGATCCGCCCCGCGAGGGGCTCGTCCTGTCGTCGCTCGTCGATCGAACGCCGCTCTCGGACGCCGAGGCGTGCGGTCTCTACGAGGCCGCCGTCGTCGACGTGCTTCGGGCGGTCGCCTCGAGCGGGGGCGAACTGCTGGTCAACTACCGCGATGCGGAGACGCTCCCCGACGAGTTCGACGGTGGCGACCCGGAGAACGAGGTCCGCGGGCTGACCGCCGCCGCGCTGGGAGAGTTTGCCGAGGACACCGACGGCACGGATGGCGATGTCCGATTCGAACGGCAGGTCGGCTCGAGTCGAACGGCCAGAGTCGGTAACACGGTCACGCATCTGTTAGAGCGCGAGGAGGCCGGAAGCGTCGGCGTCCTCGAGCCGACGGTTCCCCTCGTCGGCCGCACGCACATCGACGGCGCCGCGATGTCGACCCGTCGCCACGACGTCGTCCTCGGACCGTCTTCGGAGGGACGAACCTATCTCGCGGCCTTCGGTGAGCCGATCGATTTCGGCGACGCGTACGCCGCGCCCGAGGTGGCGACGCTGGCCGAACGCGCCCGCGAGGCCGGACTCGACGTCGGTTTCGCGCCGATGCGTCCGACCGTCGCGACCCCGGCGGGGCTTCGGTCGACGGTCGCGTTGCTCGAGGCGCGGCGACTCGCCGAGAAGCCGGGTGCCGAGGCGACGGCCGCTGTGGTGGACGAACTCGGGCTCGAGATCGGGGCGGACGAGTCACTCGAGCGAGCGTAACCGACAACCCTTTTTGAACGGACGGAAAAGGCGGAGGTGAGGTGGGGTGGCAGAGCGGCCTAACGCGCCTGCCTTGAGAGCAGGTGGCCTTCAAGCCTCATGGGTTCAAATCCCATCCCCACCGTTTTTCGCGAGAGATTACGACGAACGAAGTGAGGTGTCTCTCGAGTGGAAAACGAAACGGTGGGATTTGAACCACGGTCGAAGCAAAGCTTCTCCCTGATTCAAATCCCATCCCCACCGCTTTTGCGACGAACTGACGTGAGGAGCAAAGCGGAGACGATGGGATATGAACTAGACGAGTCGCAGCGTCCGAGCGAAATGAGGACGACCGTCTCGGCGTAGTTCACAATCCCATCCCCCCGAGTTTCCGTCGTATCCACGATCGAACGTCTACTCCAAGCCCGCTCCCACCGCTGGAGATCGGTTCTCACTCGAGTGAGAACGATCACAACGGCTGGAGAAACAGGTCTGATTGGGGAGTTCGCGATCCGACGGCGACGGGAGCGACTACGTGTCGCAGACTCTCCGCTCAGAACTGGTATTCTGCTGTAACAATAGATTGTCGGCTGCAAGAATCTCCGCCTTTCTCAAACTGGACGACGCAGATGCACGTATGAGTGGGGACCAGATAGAACGGCGAACGCTGCTCAAGGGAGTCGCAGCAGGTGGCGCCGTCGGCAGTGGCGTTCTAGGCGCGAGTGCCGTCGGTGGGAACACGCTCCGTGGCAGCGTACAGGACGTCGATCGCGAACGTACCGTGCAACCGGGAACCGAACTCCTGTTCGAGGCCGACATCGAGGACCTGAACGCGGACTGGGACGTGGAGTGGCAGATCGACGGCGAGCGCGTCCGGTACGACGCGCACTACGACATGCGAACCCAGGACTACTTTCAGTACGTCGAACAGTACAACGCGGCGTACTTCATCGAAACGTTCGACTCGAGTGGCACCTACGAGGTCACGGCCTTCGTCTTCTACGACCCGGAAACGGGGAACCGGGACGATCCGGACTACGAGGTGGCGGACGAAATACGGTGGACCGTCCACGTCACGTCCGACGGCGCGGCGCCGCCGTCCGTCGCGGGCGCGGATCCGGAACCCGGCGAGACGCTCGCGGTCGGTCGGAACGAGCCCTTCGAGATCGACGTTGACGTCTCCTCGCCCGACAGCGATCCCGCGCGAACCGTCTGGTGGCTCAGTCAGGCGGACGTCGTCCTCGAGTTCGGCGATCCGGACGGTTCCGGAAACGCGACGCTGTCGGTCGACGACGGCGCGGGCTGTCACACCTGCTCGATCACCTGCTGGGTGATCACCGAGGACAACCTGTTGCTGCGACCGGAGTCGTGGACCCTCGACCACGAAGCCGAAGACGTTCCGGCCACGTTCCAGGTCGCGGAGATGGCGACGAACTCCCCGATCGGTGGCGGCGAAACGCTCGAGGTCACCGCGACGATCCACAATATCGGCGACGAAACCGGGACGACCGACGTCGACCTCGTCGTCGGCCACGACCCCGAGATCGAAGACAGCCGGATGCTGACGCTCGATCCCGGCGAGTCGACCGAGATCACGCTGCTGTTCGAGGCCGGCGACCCGGCGGGCGACGTCGAGGAGTTCCCGGTGGTGGTCGACACCGGCGCGGACACGGCCTCCGAAACGGTCGCCGTCGAGTCCGGCGAGCCAACACCAGCGACGTTCGAAGTCGCGGAGATGGCGACGAACTCGCCCGTCGGCGGCGGGGAACGTCTCGAGGTCGACACCACGATCGAGAACGTCGGCGACGAAACGGGGACCACCGATATCGAACTCGTTGTCGGTCACGATCCAGTCGTCGAGGACAGCGAGATGTTGACGCTCGAGGCCGGCGAGTCCGCCAACCTCACGCTCACGTTCCAGGCCGGACAGCCGGCGGGCGACACCGAAGAGTTCCCGGTCGAGGTCGACACCGGCGCGGATGCAGACGCGGTTACGGTCGTCGTCGAGCAGTGACCGACTCGCCGAGACGCTCGGCGACTTCGTTCTGGCTTCCGTCACGTGCCGATCAGTCGTCGCTCGAGAAGTCCTGGTTCCAGACGCGGTAGCCGTCGAACTCGCCGGCGTCGATCTCGGCTTCGATCTCGTCTCGCGTCTCCGCGTCGATCTTGAGGAGGTGACAGAGCGGATGGCCCGGGAGGGCGACGGGGTTCTCGAGGCTGCCGACGATCAGCCCGGTGAACGGAGCGGTGACGACGTGTTCTTCGGTTTTGAAGTGATCCGAGACGGTGCAGATGGTCTCGCCCTCGTGAACCAGCGGGTAGGGACCCCACTGCATCTCGACGAGGCCGCCGGTGTCTGCCCGGAGCCACTGTTTCGTGCTGTCGGCCGCGGTTTCGGTGACCCAGCTCGGTTCGGTCGGCTCGAGATCCGGGAGCAGGTCGTACTCGGCGAGGACGCTCTCGGTGCCGGCGACGGCCTTCTCGATCAGCGCCGGCTGGAGTCGCTGGGCGCGTCCCATCTCGACGGTGATCGTCGGAATTCCGTCCGCGGTGGCCGTCGATCGGAGCGAGCCGCCGTCGCCGCCGCCGTAGAGGAGGACGTTCGCCCCGAAGGCTCGAGCCAGTCGGGTTACCTCGGGGTCCTCGAGATCGGCCCGCACGTGATACATCGTCGTTCGATTACGCGTGGACGTGTGGAAGTCGATCCCGTAATCGCACTGACTGATGAAGGTCCGGTAGATCCGGTTGGCCATCCGTTCGGCCGTGTTGCTCCGGGCTTTCCCGGGAAATGAGCGGTTGAGATCCTGATCGTAGATCGGGATGTATCGCTGCTGGGCGTGATACGCCGGGACGTTGGTGACGTGCAGGCAGACGAGCGTGCCGTGAACGTCCGCGGGATCGTATCGGTCTGCGACCTCCTGGACGACCTTGACGCCGTTGAGTTCGTCGCCGTGGATCGCAGCCGTCAGGAAGACCGTCGGACCGCCGTGGTGGCCGTTGATGATCGTCACCGGGATCTCGACGGGGTCGCCGAGGTAGGTCTCGCCCACTTCGTAGCGAATGTGTCGCGTCTCACCGGGTGCAACCTCTCCGTCGTATCTGAACGGTTCCGGTTCGGAATCGAGAGCATCCATATCCGTGACTGGTCGCGTTCGGGGATAATCCCGCCGGTCGTCGCCACTGTCGGGCGAACGTGCGATCGAGTGGCGATAGATACCTGAAAAACACGGTCGGCTCGGTTCGTGATCCTCGGGAGTGAGCTACTGGTAAGAGAGGTCGAGGTCTCGAGCGCGCTCGAGCAGGCTCTCGTCGTAGTACTCCTCGGTCTGAGCGGGTCGGGTGTCGTCGATCGACCGGACCTGCTGGACCGTGTTGCGGAAGACCTTGAACGTGGCTTCGTCGACCATCTGGCCGTCGAGGGTGACCGCGCCGGTCCCCTCCGCTTTGGCCTCGTTGAATCGCTCGATCTTGCTCACGTCGCGCTCGAGTTCCTCGGGCGTCGGCATGTGGATCGTGTTGGCCTGAATCGTCTGCTTCGGATAGAGCGACCAGGAGCCGTCGAGTCCGAGGTGGGCCTCGTGTTCGACCTGATCCGCGTAGGCGTCCGCGTTATAATAGGTCAGGCCGGCGCGCTCCTTGAACAGGTCGTCGAACGGGCCGCCGATACTGAGCAGGTCGCCGGCGCTGGCCTCGTTCGAGAGCGCCTCGAGCAGACCGTCCCAGCGCGGACGACCGTCGCCGAGGTCTCGAGCGCCGAGTTCGGCGGCGTAGTCGACGGGACCGAAGACGAGTGCGGCGAGCCGGGAGTCGGCGCCGAACTTCGAAATCTCGCGCAGGTCGGAGCGGGCGCGGCCGGTCTCGATAATGATCGAGAGCTTGATCGAGCCCTCCTCGTAGCCGTGTTCGGCTTCCGCCTCGGCGACGACGTCGGCGGCGCGTTCGACGTCCTCGACGCGGCCGACCTTCGGGACGACGACGCCCTCGATCTCGTCGCCGATCTCGCCGACGAGCTGGTCGATCTGTTCGCGGCCGCGGTCGCGGAACGAGGCGTCCTCGTAGCTCCACTCGACGCGGGGCCAGATCTCGCCCGCGAACTCGTGTTCTGGGACGAGGTCGATCGTGTTCTCGAGGCCCTCGTCTTTCATGTTCGGTGCGGTGCCGTCTTCCATGTCGGGGACGAGCCAGTCGGGAGCCTGGAAGCCCTCGGCGGTGAGGCCGGAGCGGAGGTACTTCGCCGAGTCGTCTTTCGGAACGGCGGCCGGTGCGGTCTGGAACGTTCGACAGAGTCGGATGTCTTCGGTCATGGCTTGTAAGTGGTGGGGTGTGGATTTAGCTGCGGTCGTTTATAATATTCGATCGTGTTAGTTAGGGCGCTTTCGAATCTCAGCCGTGCGCGTCCCCGAGTAGACGGGTTCGTCGTTCTGGTTGAACGCGATGTGCTGGAAGCGGACGGTCCCCGCCTCGTCGCTCGACGCGTCCTCGTCTGCGGAGAGTACACGCGTGAAGGCGTAGACGGTGTCGCCCACGGCGACGAACGTGTGGAACGACTCGTCGTCGAAGCCGACCTCGCGCCAGGTCTCCTCGTCCGAGCGGGCGTGGCCCAGTGCGGTCGAACGGGTGACGTCGCCGTAGGTGACGATGTCGCCCGACGGCGAGTCGGACATGACGTCGACGTTGTGGTGTTGTTTGGCCGTGTTGAGCGTCGACAGCGGCAGGGCGGCGACGGTGACGTCGTCCTGGGTCCGGCCGCGCTCGTGACGGTAGGCGACGGCCGCGTTTTCGTCGTCGGCCGTCTCGAGGGCCTCGACGAAGTCCTCGAAGTAGCCGCCCTCGGGGGCGACGAACGTCTCGGGGAGGGTTGGGCCGTCGTCGCCGTCCTCGGCCGCTGTCGTGCCGCTACCGTCGGTGGCGACGGGTTCGCGACGCGGAATCATGTTCGTGCGCTCGTACGAGCAGAGCACGTCGCCCGTCTCGGCGTCCTTGCCGCGAGTGCGCCAGGAAACGATGCCGTACTCGGGTCGGGAACTCGAGGTCGCCCGGTTGACGACCTCGCTCTCGACGTGGAGTTCGGTGCCCGTGTAGACGGGAGCCGTGGGGAATCGGACGTCCGTGCGTCCGAGGAAGTAGCCCCCCTTCTCGCTCAAATCCTCGACGGTGATGCCGAGCGTCGCGGCGGTGAGGTAGTCCGGGTGGACCGGCGGTTCCTCGAACCCGCGAGCCTCGGCGGCGTCGGTGCGCCAGTAGGCGGGGTCGTGGTTCAGGGTCTGGCTCATCCAGGTCTCGTTGCCGAACTGGGTGAGCGTGAGGCCGGGGTCGTGTTCGATGACGTCCCCCTCTTCGAAGTCCTCGAAGCAGTTGCCTTTCTCCTTGGTTTCGACCTGTTCGAGTGCCTGTGCGAACGTCTCGGGATCTGTCCAGTCAGTCATCGGCGGTGATTTCGTCGGTGTCGGTCGTCTGCTGTTCGCGTTCGCGGCGGGCGATCGTTCGTCGCATCTCGTTTTCGACGATCATGTACCCCTCGTCGAAGCCCATGCCCGGCTTTGCGAGCACCTGTGCGGCGTTCGTCGCGAGCGCGACGTGGGCACAGGCACGCGCGGAGGTTTCCGTCTCGTTGCAGGTCCCACCGAGATAAGCGCGGGTCTCAGTTCCCTCGCAGTAGCGGACCGCCTGTCCGCTGCGGTGGATGCCGCCCAGGTCGGGGGTCTTGATCTGGACGAGATCGGCGGCTTCGGCGTCGACGAACGCCTGCACGTCCTCGAAGGTGTTGCACCACTCGTCGGCGACGATATCGACCGACACACCGGCGTCTTTGAGCCCCTCGCGGAGTTCGACCATCGCCTCGATCTGTTTTTCGCGGTTGCCCACGTCCATCGGCCCCTCGATCTGGATCGGGTACGGCGCGGCGGCCGCCTCGAGTGCCGCGAAGTAGTCGACCACTTCCTCACGGTCGTAGGGCGCACCGAAAACCTCGCCGATCATGCCGTAGACGTCGATGTGGAACCGGGGCTCGTAGCCCTCCGGCCCGAGCTCCTGTGAGCGCTCGGTGAGCCACTCAACGTACTCGAGTAAGGTCTCGCCGTTCTCGCCGATCTTCTCGACGCTGTTGATCAGCGCGTGGGGGAGGACGGGGACGCCCTTGACGAACATCTTCTCCGTATTGTTGTAGCGGTCGTCGCCGGACTGACCGAAGACGGGCACCGGCTCCGTCGCGGGTTCGGTGCCTAAAGCGTCGGCCATCACGTCCGTTTTCGTGGTGTTTCCGGCTTCGGCTGCGGCGGCGAGCAACGCCTGGGAGACGCCGTATCGGATCGCCGTGTGGAGTCGGTCGCCGTCTACCTGTAGCTCCTCGAGCAGTTGTGCGTTCTCGAGGAACTCGGTCGCGTCCCGTCCCTTGAGTTCGTCGGCGACGGGGCCCTCGATGACGGGGGCGTACTCCTCGGCCTGAAACAGCGGGTCGCGCCCGCCGGCGCCGGAGTACTGGACCGCGGCGCAGTCGCCGCGGACGACGGTGCCGTCGGCGAGTTCGACGTCGACGATGATCGACTCGCCGGCTTGGCGAATCTCGTCGAAGCCGTCGGTGACGGGCTTGCCCTCGTAGGTGAAGCCGTCGTGTTCGGCACCCTGCTTGATCGCGCGCTGGTCGTCGAAGAAGAACCCGGAGTAGCCGGGCGTGGCGTACAGTCCTGTAATCATCATATCTTGACGTCACCCTGTGGTCGGCCGATGAGTTTGCCGTCGCTGATCGCGTCAACGTCGTCCGCAACCATGCGGAACGACTGTTCGCGGCCCTCCGTGGCGGCGCGCTGGGAGAGCCGAGCCTTGTGAATCTCCTTGATTTCGTCGTCCATCTCGAGGTCGGCCCACTCGAAGATGCGGACGCGACCGTCGTCGTCTCGGGCGGGAAGCACCGCACCCGCCGCGCTGTCGCTGGGTGCGAACGGGACGTCGAGGGCACCCGAGTCGAACGCCTTGAGCGTCCCCTGGACGACGTCGCCGTCGCCGTGCTCGAAGATGGTGTCCATCAGACAGCGGGTCTCACGCTCGATGAGGTCTTGCTCCTCTTCGATGCCGTCGATCTGGATATCCTGCTCGATGGCCATATCGATGACCTGGCGCGTGGTACGCAGACCGGCCGAGTTCGCCTCCATCGTCGGCACACCCTGGAACTCCTGTGGCGACTTGGTGATGACCTTGTCCGGCTGCGCGATGGCGGCGGTCATGCCGCCGAAGCTGATCACGCCGTTGGCGCGAGCCTCGTCCGGCGGGAAGCCGCCCATCCACTCGTGGAAGACCGTCGTGACGACGACCTCGTCGGGCAGGTACTCGTTGCCCAGTTTCTTGAGGGCGTGTAAGGCGGCGACGTCCTGGACGACGTTGCCGACCTGCCCGTAGCCGAGGGTGATCGAGCGCACGCCCTGCGTGGCGGCGAGTTTCCCCTCGACCAACATCACCGCAATCGCGATCGAGGGCGGGACCAGCGTTCCGGTGAGCGGACCGAACGGCTCGCGGTTGATCCGGATCCCGCGTTCGGTGTAGGCCCCCGCCAGTCGGTCGACGAACTGCCACTTCTCGATGGTCTCCTCGAGCCCGTGGCGTTTCGTGTAGGGGATGTTGTAGGAGATCGGCCCACCCTCGAAGCTCTGGAAGCCGCCCGCGAAGGTGATCGCGGCCAGCAGCCGGGCGTCCGGCGTGCCGTGGCGGACCTCGATCGGAGCGTCGACCTCGTCGATCAGTCTCCGGCAGCCGTCGATGCCGTGGTTGACGGCCGGGAAGCCGTTGAGCGTGTCGTCGCCCGTCTCCCGGGCCTTCTCGAGGCCTTGCTGGGCCTTCTCGTACTCGTTGTCGCGCGTGTACGAGTCGATCGTCGTCGGGAGGAGGTCGGCCTGGCCCTCCTCGAGAAGGTACTGTGAGAGTTCGATCTGGTCGTCGAGCCGGGGAACGCCGGCTCGAGGCTGGAGAAGCGGCTTGTCGGCCGACTCGAGGACGTCCGCGAATCGCTTGTGTGCGGGCAGCGACTCGTGGTACTCGATGGCCTCCTCGAAGTCGACGTCTGCACCCGTGTGCCAGTCGGACCGAATCTCCTCGTCGATACGCCGTAGCTCGTCGGCGGGAATACGTTCGTCTCGTATCATCTAGGAACTGATAGTAGCGCGTTCCGACTCGGTCGGTGTAATCTGCAGATCCTGTCGGAGCGCCTCGATCGCGTCTTCGGGATCGGTTTCGGAATCGAAGACGCGGTCGAAGCCGAGCTCCCGGAACGTGCGCCGGGTCTGCTCGAATTCGTCCTGACCGACGGCGAGGTTGCCACCGATGTAGGTGACGGCGTCGACCTCTGCCGCCTCGAGGACCTCGTGAAATCCCTGACAGTCCTGCTCGGCGTGGCCGTAGAGCGAAGAGACCAGTACGGCCTCGGCGTCGTGGTCTACCGCTGCCTCGGCGAACTCCTCCTGGGAGGTCTGAACACCGAGGTTGATGACGTCGAAGCCCGCTGCGCTGAAGGCCTGCTCTAAGATTGTGATTCCAACGACGTGGGCGTCGGAGCCGATCACGCCGAGGACGACCGTTTGGGACATCGTATGCAGAACCATGAGGAACGTGCCTATAAACCTAATGATCTTCCATGATAATACTCCTTAAACATCCTAACAGGCTCCCTATGGGACGATGTCACAATGTACATTATCGATGGTAAGGATTTTGGTCGTGGTCTGGGAAAGAGAGCGTACATGGGAGCACTTTCGAATCTACGCGTGCTCGATCTGACCCAGGTCCTCGCTGGGCCGTACTGCACGATGTTGCTCGCGGATATGGGCGCGGACGTCGTCAAGGTAGAGCGCCCGGGCGGCGATATGATCCGCTCGAACCCGCCGTTCGTCGACGACCCCGAGGCGGAAGCCTACGGCGGCTACTTCCAGAGCGTCAACCGCGGCAAGAAGAGCATCGAGCTGAATCTCGGCGACGAGGCGGACCGCGCGGACTTCCTCTCGCTCGTCGAAGAAGTCGACATCGTCGTCGAGAACTACCGTGCGGGGACGATGGAGAAGTACGATCTGGGCTACGAGACGCTCACCGAGTACAACGAGGATCTCATCTACTCCTCGATTCGGGGCTTCGGCGACCCGCGCACGGGAGAAACTGAACGCCAGGGCCAACCCTCCTTCGACCTCATCGCCCAGGCGCTGGGCGGCGTTATGGAAACGACGGGGCAGTCGGACGGCCCGCCGACGAAAACCGGTCCCGGCGTCGGCGATCTCTTTACCGCCACGCTGAACTGCATCGGCATTCTGGCGGCGGTTAACCACCGCGAACAGACCGGCGAGGGCCAGTACGTCGACACCGCCATGTACGACTCCATGCTCAGCTTCACCGAGCGCGCCGTCTACCAGCAGTCCTACACCGGCGAGGCACCGACCCGTCGGGGCAACTCCCACCCGACGCTGTTTCCCTACAACGCCTTCGAAACCGACGACGGCTACGCCGTCATCGCCGCGTTCAACAACAACCACTGGGCGCAGCTCTGTGAGATCATGGATCGCGAGGAGTTAGCCGAGGAGTACCCCACGACGCCAGAGCGCCTGCGGAATCGCGACTCGCTTCGCGAGGTGATCGCCGACTGGGCGCTCGAGCAGACCAACGACGAACTGGTGGGGCAACTCGAGGGCCGCGTCCCGGCCGCGCCCGTCCAGACCACGAAGGAGATCTTCGAGGACGAGCACGTCCGGATTCGAGACATGCTCGTGCCCGTCGAACAGCCCGGCGCCGACCGCGACGTCGAGGTTGCGGGCAACCCGATCAAGATGAGCGAGACGATGCCACAGCCGCGTGGTCGTGCGCCGCTGCTGGACGAGCATCGCGAGGACGTACTTGGCGAGAGTGAGACCGCAGACGCAGAGACAGCAGCCGACGACTGAGCAGGATTCGGCATTTTTGTGCTGTTGATCTCTGCGGGAGTGAACAGTTCGGCGTCTCGAGTCGGCTGCGTATACGAATTCTCGGATACCACTCGTAGCGACCTCCTGTTGTTTCGGAATCTGCGCTGACAAACACGTGCTACTGTCTGGTGTACTGTCGCCCTTGCCTTACGGACTGGATCATCCCGATTCCGGGCGCTGGCGGTTGTGGTGTGGCGGACGGATGTACAGTCAGGAATTGTCGGTAGGTTAACTACATCGAACACCAATTTTCACTAATGACCACCCAACCAGGATGGACTAGTCGCGAAACGATCGCAGCCGTTCTCGTCGCCGGAGTCGTCGTCGGTGCGGGCCTAGTAGCGGTCGTCGAGCCGACGCTGCAGTCGATCAGTGTCGCTATCGTTGGCGTGGTCGTCGGGTTCGCACTACTCATCCCGTACGTTCCGGGCATCGATATCGGCTATCTTCCTCTATCGACCGTCGGAATCCTCGTGGCAAGTATCGGTGTGTTCGGACTTCTCACGGATACCGGAGCAGCGACACTCCGATGGGTGTTCATTCTCGGTGGAGTCGGAATCGTTCTCGAAGACCAACTCCGTCGAAAACGTGAGTAACGTCGACCCCCGTTTCGCGTGAGGTGGGCGGTGATATCAGGGGTCCGTCTCTCCGTGATTCGATGGACGGATCCGAATCGTGGCTTCAGGCCTTCGTCGTCTGGCACAATGTGACTCACTAAACACGACCTTTCAGACGGCTGTGGGTAACAGATGCAGACACCACCTTCTCGGATCTGGTTTTTGGCGTGACAGTGTATCTCCCGTGCCAGTGTTTTCATTGCTTCCGCTTGTGCTTCTGTCGGCTGTTTCCCACCGTAGTAGCTGTCGGTCCGGTTCTCGGTGTACAACCCCCTGAGCTCGTCCGTTGTCGAGCGGGAAAGAAGTGCGAGTTCCGCTGCGCGATCGTAACAGTACGTGTGGTCGTGGAAATCCCGCAGTTCGTCTCCGCCTTCTGCGAGAGCGTACGCCTCAATCGACCGTTCGATAGCCCCGAAACAGAGTTCGATGGTCGCAGTATAATAGCCGTCACCGTCGACCTGTTCGACGACACGACGGAGCGTACACCCCTTCGTGAGTTGTGCTTTCCAGTCGTCACCAGTGTCGATCGTCTCCTCGTCCGTTGGAATCCCGTCCCCTTCCTCGTTGAATGCGTCGACAGCAGCCTCGAGCGTGTCTGTGATTGCATTCGGATCGGATGCGTTACTCATCTGCCTCACTTCCCTGATTGATAATACTCCGAACCGTCTCGAACTTCTCGGTTTCGTAGAGCGTAATCCCGCCGTTCAAGATTTCTCGAAGGTCGGTGAGATAGTTCGGAACTGCCTGCAGTGCCTCGATGTCGATCTCGTACTCGTACCGGCCCCCTTCGAACGATTCGTCCTCGAGTCGCTGACGGATCCGATTCGATTTCCGCTGGGTTTCCATTCGGCCGTCCTCGACCAGCACCCAGAGATCGATATCGCTTCGTCGATCGGCCTCACCTCGAGCCACACTCCCGTACAGGACGATCGAGATCACGTCGTCCAGTTCGTCCACGAGCGTCTCTACGGCCGTCTGTACTGGCGCGTGGAACTCCGATTGCGGGATCTCGAAATACGGATTATCGGGAACATAGAGCCGCTCTCGGTTGATTCGCACCAGACGCTTTCCACCCTCACGTTCCGTGACGACGAGGTCGTTGCTCGAGAGTATGTCTACCGCTTTGGTAACGCTCGGCCTCGAGTGTTCGACTGCGTTCGCAAGTTCCGTAACCGAGAACTCATCGTCAGGGTTTCGACTTAAAAACGACAGCGTATCGTCGATCACCCCACTTCGGAACAACCTGCCGTCATCAACGGGTATATCGAGGGTTATACTTGTCCGGTCTCTCGGCATCTCGTTCGAGTTCGTTTTCATTGTAAACAAACTCGTACGCCACCTATTTATACTTTATAACAGACTCGAACATATCTTATATAGTATCGTACGTTCTCCGTCTGCTACTGACTGGGACGAGAGTTCCACCGTTGAAGCTGTCGAGTCTCGAGCGCGTCTTCCACGTGGCTCCCGTCTACTGGCGGCGACGGTCCAGCGAACCCACTACCCGATCGGATCCTACAGAATCTCGAGCAAGATTCGCTCGAGGTCCCGCTCTAACTCCGACGCCTGCAGGATCGTCACCGGATTCTCGGCTTGGTCCTCGAGCGCTGCCATCTCGTCCTTGAGGCCCTGTGTGACCAGCAGGCTGTTCCGACTCGATGCAGTCCGTTTTGGTGGGCCGAGGATGAACTCCTCGTTGACCCGAAGGAAGGCGAGGTACTCGAAGGTCGAGTGTGATCGTACTCTCTCCACTCGATTGTTATTGTTGTTCGAACCACAGACGACCCGTCAGTACATCTCGCGTGGGTTCTCGACGGTGAGCCCGTCGATGTGACTAAAGCCACTGTCCGACGTAACGATTGGTGCGTCGAGTGACCGCGCAACGCCAGCGATCATCATGTCGGGATGGTGGATGCGTTGCCCGTAGTCCTCCAATTCGGCGCGAATCTGTGCGCCCTCGCGGCTGTGGGCTGGCGTGTAGTCGACTCGGTCCACCCAGGGCAAATCTCGGTCAACCGCGGTGGGATCGCGGCCGACTTTCACAGCGCCGTGATACAGTTCGTAAAACCCGATCTCGGGGAGCACGAGACTCTCGTCCTGGTGGTCGAGTCGGTACTGCTTGGCGTGATCACGGCCCCGGAGGAAGTCAGCACAGAAGCTGCTGTCGAGGACTTTCATGGGTCGGCGTCGAAATCCTCGTCCATCTCGCGTTTTACCTCGTCGACGGCCTCGTCGATCGGCGTCTCGCTCCACGCGCCAAATCCGGCGAGTGGATCGTCGTCCTCGAGTTCGCGCTCGATAACGTCGTCGAAGCTCTCGGAGCCCTGCTTTCGTGCTCGGAGCTTTCGCCACGTCCGCTCGGAGACGCGAATGGTTTTGTCGCCCATGTACACATCAATGTATACATGCTACCCTCTTCGATGTTTCGCCCACATCACGAGTACCAGATGAAAGTGATGATCGGACGATAGATCGATTTCGGAACGGAGCGGTCGTACGACGGATCTGATCGATATCGAGGCAGCATCTGTTGACGCCGGGACTCGAGCAGACGGGGTCAATTCGAGGATAGAAAATACGTGAATCACGTGGGACAGGCTTACAGAATCTCACGGAGAATACGCTCGAGGTTCCGTTCCAACTCCGAGGCCTGCAGGATCGTCACCGGATTTTCGGACTGTTCCTCGAGCGACGCCGACTCGTCGTCGAGATCCTGCGTCACCAGCAGTCCGTTCCACCCCGAGCCGAAATAATCGTCCTCGTCGGGACCGAAGACGAACTCTTCGTTGACTCGGAGGAAGGCGAGGTACTCGAGTGTCTCTTTAATACCGCGCCGAATGGTGTCCACGTTGGTGCTGTTCTTGACCTCCGTGATCAGATACTCGTGTTGAGAGTCGTCTTCGGAGACGACCTCGAGGACGATAACGTCCGGTCGACCCGTGTGGTTTCTGAACTCCCGATCGAAGTAGTCGCCGGCGATCGACTGGGCCTCGAGTTGCACCTTGTCCGTCCGCGAGTGGTTCTCCGCGCCCTCATCCGGGACTGCGACGAACGATAGTTCGCGGTCGCCCGCGGAGTTGTCGTGGTAGAGGACGATCTCTTTCTCGTCCTCGAATCGGGCCACTTCCTGTCGGCCCGTCGCGATCGTCTTGTACTGCGGTTGCGTCTCACGCATTCGCTCGAGAGTCGCGACGAATCGGAAGAGGACGAACAGTTCGAACAGCGAGTCCTGATCATCCGGTGCGATCGCCGTCTCTTCGAGAAGGTTGCGGATCGCATCGGCGTCGCCGTCGAAGAGTCGCTCTCGAGTTTTGAGCAACGACGCAGCTTCTCGATAGACCGCGTGACGCGAGTCGGCGGCAGTCGTGAGCATTCGTTCGGTCGGTTCGTAGGCGTCCGGATCGCGAATCCGACGGATGTGGACGTTCCGCTCGACGATCCGCTGGAGTTCGTCGATCAGATCCGTACTGCCCTTCCAGGTCTCGCGGACCCAATCATACTCGCCGCGGAGATACGCTTCCGCCTCTCGGATCGTCGTGTGAATGATCGAAACTAGCCGCTTGAGGACGATGTTCTCCGGGATGTCGTAGTCCACCGTTCGATTATTACAGACGAAGATCGATCTGTCACGAGGGTGCTCGGAATACCGCTTCTTGATCGTCTCGTTCCAGTCGATGCGGCCGTCGACTGCCCCGCGTCGCGTCCGCGAGGTCGTTCGCGTTTCGGTTCGGAGACTCCGCAGATGCGTCGAGAGGTCTCGCACAAAGTCGACCACGTCGGATTTGAGGATGAAGTGCAGATCGAGGAGCAGTTCGTACTCCTCGAACCGCTCGTCCAGTTGCTCGGGTTTGATGGACTGCGCCAGTTCCCGCTCGGGAAACGAGCCGTTCATCACGTGTGCGAGGATGTCCTCGGTCACTTGCTCGAGGAGGTCGTCCCTGTTCATCCTACTCGCTCTCCGTCAGCGTCACGTGCAGCATTTCGCCGGCCGCTCGCTCGAGTAGCGCGTCGTCGATTTCCTCGACAGCAGCGATCTCGCGGACGATCTTCCGGCGTTTCGGGACGCCCTCGAGTTGCGGGAACACGTAGCTGACGACCGCCTGTGTGAGGTGGTACTCGAGTTCCGATTCGGGATGTTGGGTCACATACCGGAGAAGGTCCTCGATGATCGCCGGGCCGATCGATCGCTCGTCGACGGCGTGGTTCGTCTTCCGCCAAACGCGACCGACAGCCATCGCTACGTCCCGATCGAGGTCCAGTTCCCACGCGTCCGCGTACTCGTGGACGAGTCGTTCCAGCCGAATTTCCGCGTTCCTGGTTTGTCCCTCGGGAAGTTCGGGTGCCGGCACCCGAACGAACGCGAACCGTCGCATGAACGCGTAGCTCATCTCGTAGAGCGATGTCTTGTCGTAGGTGTTCATCGTCGCGAAGATCCGCCACGAGTCGGGGACGAGATACTGGTGGTCGGCCGGACCGGCCGACCCCGAGCGGTCGGCTGTCGTCGTAAGTTCGACCTCCCGTCCGTCTTTGGTGTAGGGAAGCTGGACGGACTGACCGGAGAGAAGCGTAAAGAGTTGTCCGAACGCCTTGTCGATATCGGCACGGTTCAGTTCGTCGATGACGATCAACTCGTTCGACTGAGCACCCGTCTGCGAGTCTTTGAGACGGTTGAGCACGATGCCGGGCGTGAACGCGAGGTTGTCGTCGCCGCCTTCCGACTCGTTCGGCATGTAGCCGCCGACAGTATCGAACGTCGACCAGTCGGCCGTCGCTGTCGTCGTCTCGTATCCCGAGTACAGAGTCGGATAGTCGTCCGCGAGCGCCGCACAGATCCGGCCGGCGATCTCCGTCTTGCCCGTCCCCGGCGGTCCCGTCAGGAGCACGTGTTTCCCGGAGCGTAACGCGGTCTCGATCTGCTCGAGTATCCGTTCTCCCTGATCCTCCGGAAAATAGAGCCCCTCGAGCGTATCTGCCGAAATCGTGCCTCGGTACGGTTTGTGGATGTTGACCGTCGAAACCTCGGTCAACGCATCGACCATCGCCGCGACGAGCGCGAGCGGTCGGTCTCGATCGATGCCTCCGTCGTCGGTCCGAAACGTCGCGTGCATCGACTGGGTCGGGAACCCGGTTCCTGATGCCTCGACGCAAATCTCGTCCGCCTGCGCGATCGGAAGGGAATTGCTCGTCAGCGCGGCGGCTTCGCGGTCGGTCGTCTCGACCGGTTTCTCGGCGATCGACTGGGACGTATCGATCTCGTCGATCGACCCCGTGAGAAAGAGTCGGTCGAACGACGCGACCAGCGACTGCATCTCACCGTGCTCGTGTTCGTCACGCCACCACGGTTCGTCCTTCTCGAACCGTTTACCGAGGATTCCAACGCCGATGATACCGCCCGACTGAGAAGCGAGATCGTCGTCACCGGGTTCCGCTCGAGCGTGGAGTACGACGACGTCGCCATCCGAGAGTCCCGCCCAGCGGTCACGGTGTTCATCGTGGAACGAGACCGCCCCGTACTCGACAGTCGTGAGCCAGTAGTCAGCCGGCGCGGTGAACGCGTAGACGGTCGGTTCGGTCTCTCGAATGTGGGAGACAACCGCGTGGTCGACCTGCGTCGGTTGAACGTCCGTTTTCGTCTCGTCTTCGACCGTGTACGTCTCGCGGAGAATGCTATTCAACCGAGGTTGACTCAACGGTGCGCCGACGTCACCGATCTCGGCCTGAAGAATCCGCACCCAGCAGAGAAACAGCATCTTCGCCGGCGAGAACGAGCGGTGCGATCCGACACCGAGATCCGCGGCAACCTCCTCGAGTTCGGGTCCGAGGGATTCGTAGACGTCCCGGAGTTGGTCGAACGTCGCGGCGGTCCGTTCCGAGACGGTACCGGACGGTTTGAATCCCTCGAGGGCCCTCGACCACTCCGTGACGAGCACGTCCCCGAGGCGACGCTCGAGCCACGCCGGATCCCTCGGGGATGCCTCGAGTCTGGCCCGAACGTCGGTGATCGCGGCCTCGAGAGTCCGGTATTCGTCGGCTGGGTCGATTTGGTCGTCCGCGTCGCTCGATCCAATTGGATAGATTTTCTCGCCGCGGATTTCCTCGATGAAGTCCGGAAGCGAATCGTATGCCGAGAAGAACGTCGATCCGCGCCGATCGAAGTTGATACCGCTGAACGTGTCGTTCGGCCAGCCTTTGAACCCGAGCGTGTTCCAGAACGTCTCGCGGTCGAGTCGGGCCTCGTAGATCGGATCGAGGAACATCACGTGAGGGTACGCATCGTTCGGATCCTCTCCCCAGCCGATCGTCTGTGTGAACGCGGTTGCCGTCTCCGAATCCAGAATCGTCGCATGAGCGACCCGGGCTAACAGCGTGTAGTCGCCTCCGCGGCGTCCGTCACGATCCGCAAACAGGAGGTAATCGCCAGCGTCGGCTGCCGTTGATTCGGTGTTCCCCCATACCCGAAGCGACTCGTGGTCGACCGGAATCTCACAGAACTGCTCGAGTCGGTTCCGACGAACGCCGTCGATGACGGTCCGCTCGAAATTCGATCGGATCGGCTCGTCAGCCGACGCTTTCACTGGCACCTGATAGACGGTCGGATCAGGAGCGATAGAATCATCGGACGACCCGCGTTCCCCAGACGTCATTGCTTGCCTCGAGACAGTACCGTCGTATAAATCCTGTTGCACGAGCGACCGGTAAGGGGGAGAGACATACGAAGCCACGAACTGGTATACGACTGTTCTTCAGTCACAGGCCGTCTAT
The DNA here is from genome assembly GCF_052040145.1 of Natronorubrum amylolyticum. NCBI lineage: Archaea > Methanobacteriati > Methanobacteriota > Halobacteria > Halobacteriales > Natrialbaceae > Natronorubrum > Natronorubrum amylolyticum. The sequence continues at coordinate 182,881 of NZ_JBPPFW010000001.1, read as the reverse complement.
TTCGATATCTCGATCGTCCGTCCGAAAAGCGAGAATATCGGTCAGCTACCTCGTCCTCAACTCGAGGCGATTCCGTACTACTCGAACTCGAGCACCGCCGGAATCACCCGACAGCCACAGGGTGAGGCCGTCCCTTCGGTCGGTCCAACCACCGTCGTCGCGACGATTGCGGAGCCACAGCGGGGACACTCGGGGAACAACGGGGACTCGCGTTCAGCATCCTCGAGATCGTCGTTCACCCCCACAAGGACCACCGGCCCACAGTCACCGCTACTGGTCGATATCGGTGCGACTGCCGTTCGGGACGTTTATGCGATGAACAAGCGCAAAACCTCGCCCTTTAGGGCGGGATACGCGCCGTCACTGTATGACGCCAACCACCGCTGACTACACGGCGGGATATTCACGTCAACCGACACTATTAACAGAACGGCGTTCATAACCAGTTATGAAGATAGAAATGAGTCGAACCGTCCGAACATTCGAGGCCACGATTACGAACCACCAACAGGTTTGTGATGACCTCAACCAACTCGGATGGGCCGCCTCAAAACTTTGGAACGTCGGTCGCTACTACGCACAAGAACGGTGGGACGAAACGGGCGAGATTCCCGATGACGGGGAACTCAAATCCGAACTCAAAAGCCACGAACGCTACACGGACTTACATTCTCAATCCAGTCAGCGCGTTCTCGAAGAACTCGCTGAAGCGTTCAACAGCTGGTTCGGCAAGCGTCAGAACGGCGATGACCGTGCCCAACCGCCCGGCTACCGTAAAAACGGAGACTCCCACCCGCGTTCAACCGTGTCGTTCAAAACGGCTGGCTTCAAACACGACGCACAGTTCACCCGTGTCCGCCTCTCGAAAGGACGCAACCTCAAAGAACACCGTTCGGACTTCATCCTGTGCGAGTATCAGACCCGCCCGGACGTGGACCTAACCGAATGGGACATTCAACAGGTTCGTGCAATCTACAAACGCGGCGAGTGGCGACTTCAATTCGTCTGTCGCACCGCTATCGACCCGGAGCCGCCGGGAGATGAAGTGGCTGGTGTTGACCTCGGGATCTGCAACTTCGCCGCTGTCTCGTTCGGCGGTGAATCCGTGTTGTACCCCGGTGGTGCACTCAAAGAAGACGAATACTACTTCACGAAACAGAAAGCCAAATGCGACGATTCCTCGTCTCGTGAAGCCACTCGTCTTGACGGAAAACGAACGAGTCGTCGGACGCACTTCTTGCACGCACTCTCGAAATCAATTGTCGAGGAGTGTATCGAACGAGGTGTAGGGACGCTTGTCGTGGGCGACCTCGGCGGTATCCGAGAAGACGACGAGAACGGCGAACCTCGGAATTGGGGCGACCACGGCAATCTCGACTTGTACGGGTGGGCGTTCGACCGCATCACGACGCTACTCGACTACAAGGCGGAAGCCGAGAGCATCGACATGGAGTTGGTCTCGGAACGCAACACGTCCAAGTCGTGTTCGGCGTGCGGCCACACAGACGACAATCAGCGCGTTGAACGCGGGTTGTACGTGTGTGAAAAATGTGGTACAGTTGCGAACGCGGACGTGAACGGCGCGGAGAACATTCGGCAAAAGGTACTCCCGAGTCTCGCCACGGATGGCGGCGATAGGGATAACGGCTGGTTGGCACAGCCAGCGGTTCACCTGTTCGACCGTAGTGAGGGCTGTTTCGCCCCACGAGAACAAGTTGCTAACCGCGAACCGTAACATCCCAACGCGGTCGGGAATCCTCGCCCTTCAGGGCGGGGAGGATGTCAAATCCCGACAGAATGTACGTAATCATGGCTTGCAAACCGCTCGTTTGGAAGCCACGTCTCGGGTGTCATCACCAACCGGGGCATTTCGGTACCTCCTCGCGGAGCGCGGCTTCCAGTCTAATTGTTGACTTTTATCGCCATATATCTACCAAAGAGTGATAGAAAACGATTGATGCGGCGGTATCGAACCGACGTGGTCTCGAGACTCGTCCGTTCGCTGTCGCTCGAGTCCGAGCACCCTACTCGAATCCGAGGAGCGCGAACCGCACAGTTGCGGACGACGCGAGTACCATCGCACAGCGTTGGAGGTGTCGTCATATACGCTCGACTGTTACTCCACCACATGGGGTCGATAACAACCTGCCCGCTGTGCGGAGCGGACTGCGAACACCGGGATCACGTCCGATCCCACATGCACGAACACCACCGCAAATCCGAGATCATCGACGAGTATCTCGACGCAATCGAGAACTGAACGGATCGCGAACTCCCTTACGACGACGTTTCGGTCCCACTCGCCGGCAGTGAAAACGAAAACGTCGCCCCCTCGCCCGGTTCGGAGTCGACCCAGATCTCGCCGCCGACGGACTCACGTCGCTCGTCCGTCGAGCCCGGCCCCACGCTGTTCGCCCGGACGCCGTGGCGCTCGACGATGCGTTCACAGAGCGCCAGCCCGAGTCCCGTTCCCTCGTACTCCTCTCGAGCGTGCAACCGCTCGAACACCTCGAAGATCCGCTCCTGTGCGTCGGGTTCGATCCCGATCCCCTCGTCGCGAACCGAAACGATCCAGCACGAGCCGTTTCGCTCGGCGTCGACGTGGACCGTCGGCGGCGCGTCGCCGCTGTACTCGAGTGCGTTCCGAAGCAGGTTCCCCAACACCTGGCGCAACTGATCCTCGTCGCCCTCGACGCGAGGGAGGTCGCCGACGGTCACCGTTCCGTCGCAGTCCTCGATCTTCACGGAGTGTTCCTCGAGCACGTCGTCGAAGACGGAATCGAGTGCCACCTCTTCGAACGGTTGTCCCGCCGTCTCGACGCGCGAGTACTGAAGCAGTCCCTCGATCATGCTGCGCATTCGATCGGCGCCGTCGACCGCGTACTCGAGGAACTCCTCGCTCTCGTCGTCGAGATTGCCGTTTCGCCGCTCGATGAGCCGGAGATAGCTCGAGACCATCCGGAGCGGTTCCTGGAGGTCGTGGCTGGCCGCGTAGGCGAATTGCTCGAGCCGTTCGTTCGACGCCGCGAGCTGTTCGTTGGACTCCTCTAAGCGGTCGACCGTCTCCTCGAGTTCGAGCTGGATCTCCTCGAGTTCGCGGTTCCGCTGCGTGACTTCGTGGGCCCGCGTTCTGGCTCGCGCGTCGTGGATGCCGACGCCGAAGCCGGCGGTCGTGCTGAACGAGGTGAGGATGGGGATGGCGCGATCCGGATTGGAGATACCGCCTTCGGCCAGCACCTCGTAGAGGCCCAGAATGGTTAGCATCACGACGAAGCCGCCGAGACACCAACCGGCGACGTAGGGTGTAAGCTCCTCGCGAATGTCGGTTTCGGGCAGCTTGTAGCCGCCGTAGCAGAGAATCACGCCGAACACCCCGATGAGGAAGAAGATCGAAAGCAGGCTCGAGAGCCGTTCGCCGTAGTTGGTCCGGACGAGCGTCCGTCCGAGCGCGATCGCTACGTACGCCACGCCGAAGGCGAGAACGATACGCTGTGGCCCGATGGCGGACACCACCCGTTTCCAGCGACTCACTATCGCCAACCCGGGTAGCCACCTACAATAAGATTCTGTTCAGGAGATTGTCAATCCGACGACGGTCTCAGAAAGTGACTCTCGGAGAGGACGGATTGCTCGTCGATGTGCCCGTCTCGAACATCGCGTCCGTCCGGCCGCTGGCTCGACGATAGAGAGTAACTCTTTTGCGGGGTCCCCGCACACATCGACGTATGGACTGGCCACACGATCCCGACGGTGAACAGGGGAGCGAGGGGATGCGCAAGTTCGACATGCGAATCATCGCCGACAAAGTCGACGAGGAAGAGGACTTCCCGATGGTCCGCGACGAGTTCGTCGAGGAACACGGCGACGATCCGATCCGGATCAACTACCAGCGAGTCGTCCCGATGCGGGAGATTTTCGAGTACGTCGAAGCCGAGGAGTTCGAGACGATCCTCGACATGCACAAGGCCGTCGGTGCGGCGATGCGCGCCGGTGACTTCTGGGAGTACCACCCGAAGGGGTCGGATCCCGAGAAGAAACCGGCCTGAGTCGGCTCGGGTCACCCGGCTCGCGTTCCCCGACTTCCGTTTTTCTCCCCCATCACGAATCTGGATTACGTATCACTTATACGATGGCGTTCGAAAGGGGTTCTCACCGTGACTAATACGCAGGTGACGCTCGTTCAGATCGACAACTACGGGCCGTGGACCGTCACTCCCGAACCGCGGCGGGAGGCAGACCTCCAGACGCTCCAGTCCCGGCTCTACGCCGACATCTCTCAGTTCGTCGGCAACCGAGACGGCTACACCTTCTTCACTCGCTTCGACAACATGGTCGCCGTCACGAACGGTCTCGACCTCGAGGACCACGCGCTCCTTCAGGAGTCCGTCGGCAACCGCTACCCCGTGACGCTCAGCCTCGGCGTCGCGACGGGAACCAGTCCCGTCCAGGCGCTCGCGGACGCGACCGAACTGGTCCAGGAGGCCGGCAGCGCACAGGACAAGAACCGACGCGAGTGTCTCGAGGGCCGCGTCGTCGAGGACGGCCACCGGGCCGACGACGACATCCAGATCGCTCACTTCGACGTCGTCGACGCGACCGGCAACTACACCGACGAACTCAACGCCTTCGACACGTTCATCGAGATCGAACAGGGCTACGCCGAACTCATGCGCCACATGCGCTACGCCCACGACAGCCTCTCCTTTTTCGTCGGCGGCGACAACATCATCGTCGTCTGTCCGGACCTCGGCGAGGCCGAGTACGAGGAAGCCATCCACCATGTCCAAGAGGCCGTCGACGTCGAACTGCAGGTCGGCGTCGGCCGCGGCGAGAGCGCTCACGACGCCGGCTTCGCCGCGAAACACGCCCTCGAGACCTGCCGCGCCGACGGGACCAGAGTCGAACTCGAGTGGTGACCCGGCCGAACTCCGCCGTCAGCCCCGTTTCGGAATCCGACCGGTAGAAGCTTCAGCACGCCGAATTACGAACCTTCGAGACGAATTTGCTTAAGTGTAGCGGAGGTAGCTTTTAGCCCGTCTATGGTCATTGTTCACATATGGAATCGGAACTGTCGGTCAGGGATATCCTGACGAACGATTACGTCGGTGTTAGCGAGTCAGACACCGTTCGCGGCGCTGTGGGACTTATGCGCGAAGAGCGAGCGAGTTGCGTCCTCGTCGTTCGCGGCGCGAACCCGGTCGGTATCGTGACCGAGTGGGACGTTCTCGGCGTCGTCGACGACGAGCAGGATCCGGACGCGACGACCGTCGGCGACGTGATGAGTTCGCCGGTCATCACCTTCGACCCGAACCGATCGCTCACTGACGCGGCCGACGTGATGGCCCGTGAGAACATCCGCAACGTCGTGGTCGAGGACGAGGACGGCGTGCTGGGGCTGGTCACCCAGCGCGACGTCATCGCCGCCGCCGGCTCGTTTCAGGCGACGATGACTCCGCTTCGCTCGAGTGACGCTGCGATCGAGCAAAACCAAGGCTCCGCCTCCGACGAGCGCGCTCCGCAGTCGGCTGCCGCGGCGAGCGAGGAACTCGAGACGCGGCTTGTTGCCAACGGCGGCGACGAGTACACGACGCAGGGCGTCTGTGAGACCTGCGGCTCGCTCGCGGACGCGCTGTGGGATGCGAACGGCCAGTTGGTCTGTGCGGACTGTCGAACGGTCTGAGTCGAGGTGGCTCTCGGGCGGGTGGTGTCGGCGCGGATTTCGAACGCTCCGATGGCCGCCCGCCGTCGGCAGAATCCACGGACGCAGTTCCGTTCCGCGAAGATGATCACCGTCAGCGATTTCTCCGATGGAAAGACCTTTCGGGTGCCGCGGTGGACTGATCGATAATGACCGATACCCTCGACGATCTGGCCGTCGAAGGGACCACCGTCGGCGTCCGCGTCGATATCAACAGTCCTATCGGCGACGACGGTACCCTCGCCGACGACGCCCGACTGCGTGCCCACGTCGATACCCTCTCGGAACTGCTCGACCGCGGCGGCCGGGTCGCCGTCCTTGCCCATCAGGGACGACCCGGCGGCGACGACTTCGTCTCCCTCGAGTCCCACGCCGACCGACTCTCGGAACTGCTCGGCCAGCCCGTCGACTACGTGGACGTGACGTTCAGCGGCGCCGCTCGCGAGATCGTCGACGACCTCGACAACGGCGACTGCGTCGTCCTCGAGAACACCCGCTTCTACAGCGAGGAGTACATGGAGTTCGAACCCGAACGCGCCGCCCGGACCCACCTCGTTGAAGGATTGGCACCGGTGCTCGACGCCTACGTCAACGACGCCTTCGCCGCGGCCCACCGCTCACAGCCCTCGCTGGTCGGCTTTCCGACCGTGTTGCCCGGCTACGCGGGTCGCGTGATGGAGTCCGAACTCGACGTGCTGGGATCGATCGAGGAGACCCCCGAACCCCGCGTCTACGTCCTCGGCGGGGCGAAAGTCACCGACTCGATCGACGTCGCCTGGTCCGTCCTCGAGAAGGGGCTCGCGGATCACGTCCTCACCGCCGGCGTCGTCGGCAACGTCTTCCTCATCGCCGACGGCGTCGACCTCGGCGACGCCAGTTCCGACTTCATCTACGATCAGGGCTACTGGGACGAGATCGACCGCGCCGCCGATCTGCTCGACGCCTACGGCGAGCACGTCGCCCTCCCTCGGGACGTCGCCGTCGAACGCGACGGCGAGCGACACGAGATCGGCGTCAACGCGCTGCCCCCCAAAAACGACGAAGCCGCGATGGACATCGGGAGTTCGACGCTCGCCTACTACGAACGACTTCTCGAGGATGCGGGCACGGTGATTCTCAACGGCCCCGCCGGCGTCTTCGAGGAGGATGCGTTCGCGCGAGGGACACGACAGCTCTACGAGGCGGCGACCGACGTCGAGACGAGCATCGTCGGCGGCGGCGACACCGCTTCGGCGCTCCGCCGACTCGGTGTCGAGGGCTTCTCTCACGTCAGTACCGGCGGCGGGGCCGCCCTGCGGATGCTCACCGCGGAACCGCTCCCCGCCGTCACGGCACTCGAGAATGGACCTACCCAACGACAGCCAGCCGACGATTGAATACGCCGCTCAGGACGACATCGAACCGGTCGCGGACCTCTGGGTGCGACTCGCCCGCGACCAGCGCGAGTACGATTCCGCCGTCCTCGCCGACCCGAATCGCGAGATGATCCGGGACACCCTCGCGGCTCACCAGGTCAACGACGGCCTGCTCGTCGCCCGCGTCGGTGGCGCGATCGTCGGCTTTGCCTCGTTCACCCTCGAGCGCGGCTCGCTCGCCCTCGATACGACCCGCGGACTCCTCTCGAACATCTACGTCGATTCGGGCTACCAGAATCTCGGGATCGGGACGGCGCTGCTCGAGGCCGCCGAAGCCGAACTCGCCGAGCAGGGGGCCGAGACGGTGATCCTCGAGGTGATGGCGGCTAACGACGACGCACGCCGGTTCTACGACCGACACGGCTACGACACGTACCGGGTCGCGATGAAGCGAGAAGTCGGGGACGACGATCGGTCGGAAAACGATACACATTCAAAGGAGGATCGCTAATCGCCAGTTGCGCCAGGGGAGCATGGGTGGTTCATGCACTCGACTTGTAATCGAGACTCCCGGGGTTCAAATCCCCGCCCTGGCTCTGCTGAACGCGAACGGACGTGAGCGTTCGCAGAGCAGACGCGGGGATTTGAATCAGACCGAGGTTCTGCGCCGCAGGCGCAGGTTCTCGGGCGTGGTTCAAATCCCCGCCCGGCCGGAATCTTCGTTGCAAACTGAAAGAGCGAAGCGATCGAACATCCGTCGATTGCCCAGACCGAAACCGAGCGCCGGAACAGGGACCACTGTCTCCGGCCGCCGATACCGACTCCTCGAGCCACTAGCCTTACCAAAACCACAGCCTTAGCACGCTCCACGCGTAAGAACTGCGCAGATGGACGTCGTCGAGAAGTATCAGACGGTGTTCGTTCTCGTCGCCATCGCCGTCGGACTCGCGCTCGGTCAGGTCTCGGGCGTCCCCGCCGTCGCGGACCGCCTCATTCTGCCGTTTCTGATGGTCATGCTGTTCGCCGCGTTCGCCGGCATTCCGCTGTCGCGGCTCCGTGATGCGTTCGGGAATCGACGCGTCGTCGGCTCGAGTCTGCTGATAAATTTCATCTGGAGTCCGCTGTTGGCCGTCGGCCTCGGTGCCGTCTTCCTCCGGGACCATCCCGCGCTGTGGGTCGGCCTCATCATGCTCATGGTCACCCCGTGTACGGACTGGTATCTCATCTTCACCGACATCGCCGACGGCGACGTGCCGCTAGCGACCTCAATCCTGCCGTACAATCTCGTCCTGCAGCTGGTACTGCTTCCGGTGTATCTGTACGCGTTCGCGGGCACGCTGGTCGAACTACCGCTGGGCGTGCTGGTGGAGAGTGTGGTGCTCGTGCTCGTCGTCCCGCTCGTTCTCGGCGGGCTCGCTCGGTGGGGGCTGACGCGAACGAAGGGGAGAGAGTGGTTTGCCGGGCGATTCCTCCCAAAACTGAGCCCGATCCAGATCGTCTTTCTGAGCCTCGCGATCGGGGCGATGTTCGCCTCCCAGGGGGAGGTGATCCTCGAAAACCCCGAACTCCTCGCCCTCCTTGCCGTTCCCGTGATTGCCTTCTACGCGATCAATCTCGGCGTCGGCTTCGGCGTCGGTCGACTGCTGTCGTTCTCCTACGAAGAGCTGGTCTGTTTCAACAATACGATCCTCTCGCGGAACTCCCCGACGGCCCTCGCGATCGCGGTCGTCGCGTTTCCGAACGAGCCGCTCATCCCGCTGGCGCTGGTCATCGGGCCGCTGTTAGAACTGCCGTTACTGGGGATCATCGCACAGATTCACGTCGCCATCCGCGACCGAGAGTGGTGGCCGCTCGACGCCACTGCCCTGCGCGGCAGAAGCTGATGCGAGGGGGCGCCAACCGTCGCAGTTTCGAGTGATACTCGGCCGCTCGGACAGCGATCGCTACCGGGTGTAGTATCCGAAATGTCGGCCGACGAAGGCCGACGTTGGAACGAGATGATCGATCGACGAGGGTCGATGTCTCATAGTCGAACCCCCTTCGTGGCAACGACTGGCGTTCTACCCTCGTCACTACGATGAACGTCGGATCTACTGATAGCTCTGGTTCCCAATTATGTAGGTGGTGCTTTCTGGGGGAGCCAATATCGAAGCCCGCGACGAGTCGTTGTCACGGAGTTTGCCACACGCAGGGAAGCTCGTCGAGACTGCCGTCGACGACGTTACTGCCGGTGACTGCGTTATCATTGCTGGCGCCGCGCGGAGTCGACGAATGCGGGAACCGATCGGCCGATCGTACCGGCTCCGATCAGGTCGAGCAGTCGCCGTCCGGGGTGGAGTCGGACGCTTTCGTCTTCGTGTGATCGTCTCGAGGCTTCCCACCGTCGGGTCCGTACTCGTCGTGTTTGTCGCCTGGTTTCTCGGGATCAGCGCGAGTCCCGTCGTGTTTGTCTCGAGAACCCTTCGGCTCGTCTCGAGGTTTTTCCGGCTCTTTCACCGGTTCGTCGGGGTCGTCCGGATCCGTCGGGTCATCGGGCTCGCTCGGTTCGTCGTCCGGCTCCTCGAAATCGACATCCACGTCGTCGACCTCCCAGAGGAACTCGGACGTAAACGTCCCGTCGCCGGTGATCACCCACGGAACGACGACGCAGGTGTGACACAGGCCGTCGTCGACGGTGAGCGTCGCCGTATCGCTGGCACCCGACACCTCGCTCACGCCGAGGATCGTATCGGCCTGCGTGAGCCACCAGACGACCCGATCGAGGTTGCCGTCCGGATCGGCGACGTCGATCTCGAGCGTTGTCGGCGACGGATCCTCGCGATCGACCTCGAGGATGCCCGCTTCCGGACGAGCGGCCTCGATAGTGGGATCCGCGAGACCCCCCGGCGCGACGGTGACGGTCCAACTCGCCCGATACTGCTCGCCGTCGACGTCGACACCGGCGACGACCTCGTAGGTGCCCTGGGTCTCGAACGTCTCCTGCCAGAAGTGGGCGTCCTGTTCGAAGAAGTAGGTGCTCTGCCACGGATCGGCGAACGTATCGCCGACCTGTTCGCCGTCGACCCACCACGTGGTCGTCTGGGACGCGTCGGGATCGACGGCCCCGACCTCGAAGTGAACCGTCGTCTCCGGTTCGACGGTGAGTTCGGACGCAGGGAACTGAAGCGCCTCGTCCAGTTCCTGGGTAGGAAGAATCTGAACGGTTCGCTCGTCCGAATCGCCGTTCGCCTCGACCCGGACCGTCACCGAGTCCGCCGTCGCGACGGGCTCGGTCTGGTAGCTCGGGGCGGTCGGCTGTACCGTCTCGCCGGGATCGACCGTCAGCGTCACGGTCCCCAGCGACTCGTCGTCGACGGTGTACTCGATCGTCGGTCGGATCGGCTCGTCCGTCGGGTTCTCGACCTCGACGGTCCAGTCGAGCAGCGCTCCACCCGTAACTGCCTCCGGAATTTCGACGATCCGAACGGATACAGGCCCGTTATCAGCCTCGTCCGGCTCGGGCGCGGTGTCGTCCGGTTCGGCGCCGTCCGGGTTCGAATCATCACTCGGCGTCCCGCCGTCCTGTGCACCGGCCGGTGTCGTAGCGACACTCGTAGCCGGGACGATACTTCCTACTGCAACCCCTTTCAATAGCGTTCGTCTGTTCACGTGTCTAACCTCCTACCGGTCGTCAACCCGGAATCACAGCAAAAAGGGGGAGTACCGTTGTGCGCACTAATCGGATATTTGGATCGTGTCGCTCCCAACGTATATTCGATGGATGACGTTACCCTGCTGTTGTCTCCGGTTAACAACGGTAGCGGCGGCGAAATCGGACGGGTCCGCGATCGGCGATCCGTTCGGACGAACCGATCGGTCGTTGGCCGAGACACTGTCGGCAGTCGAGAAGCGTACTCGGTTGGCTACTCGCGTCTCGCGACGCGTGCCTCTCCAGTCAACGCGTCGACGTGAACGTGTGCGGTTCCCGCGTCGGTCTCGAGCGGGACGATCCAGGACGCGCTGGTCCGGTGTGGCTCCTCGAGCGAGGTGATCGCCTCGGCGTCGACGTCGGATGTCTCGGCCGCGAGGGCTTCTCGAGCGATTCGGTCGGCCTCGTCGGCGTCCTCGATTCGGATGTCGTCCGTAAAGCGGACGGTGACGACAGGGACATCGGCCATACGGACGACCCGTTCGGTGACGCTGCCGACCAGCACGCGATCGAGGCCGGTCCGGCCCTGCGTCCCCATCACGATCATGTCGATATCGTTCTCGTCGGCGTACCCGAGGATCTCCTCGTGGGGGACGCCCTGTTCGACCGCCGTCTCGACGTCGACGGCCGCTCGCTCGGCGTCGACCTCGACGCGTTCGACTGCTCGGTGGGCGGCGGGCGCCGCCGCATCGTTCTGCAGCGTCCCGAGCGGCCCCTCCGGAACGATCGACAGGGCGTGGATCGTCGCATCGAACCGCTTCGCGATCGTCAGTCCGTGGGTGATCGACTGGCGCGTCCCGTCGCTCCCGTCCGTCGGGATGAGCACGTTGTCGTACATTTGGGTGGAATATTGGGGAGACGGACGTATATAGCCTCGAGTCAGCTTTTCAAGCTCGATCCGCCTGCCCGAAAGTCAACAGTCCAACAGGAATATATATTCGGCCCGAATACTGTGGAATATGACTGGACGGTTCCGTCACGGGCTTCGGGTCATCGACGCCAGCCTCGGGGTGTTTCGAGCGCGTCCTCGACTTGCCGTCCTTCCCCTGTTGAGTCTCGCTGCCGTCGGGAGCGCGTACGCAGCCCTCGCCGTGGCGATCTTGCACTACGATCTCGTCGGTGCGGTGTTCACGAGCAACGTCGTCCAGTATAGCGTTATGTTCGTTGCGATCGCCATCGCCTCCGGCGTCGGCATCTTCTTCAACGCCGCGGTCGTCCACTGCGCGACGCGTCACTTCGCCGGCGAGGAGCCGACGGTCGGCGAGGGGCTAGCCGCCGCGTGGGCGGTCCGTCGGAAGATCGTCGCGTGGGGCCTCGTCTCCGCGACGATCGGAACCGCGTTCTACGTCGTCGAGGACAACGTCCCCGGCGTCGGAACCCTTACGCACTCCCTGTTCGATATGGCGTGGGGACTCCTGACGTTCTTCGTCGTTCCGGTGATCGTCACCGACCAAACCGACTCACTTCGATCGGACCTTCGAAAGAGCGGGGCGGCGTTCTCTCGAACATGGGGCGAGAGCATCACCGCAGCCTTCGGAATCGGGCTGGCTCTGCTTCCGGTGAGTATCGTCGGCATCTGCTTGCTCGCAGCAGCCTACGTTTCGGCATCCGGGCTCGCCGCGTACGCGATGGGTGCGATCGGCGGTCTGCTCCTTGTCGCGTCGATCGTGGTCGCACAGGTCCTCGGCATGATCGTCCGCGCCGCCCTCTACCAGTACGCGACCGCCGGCGACCGCGTCGGCCCGCTCGAGGCCCTCGATCCGGACGGCATCTTCGTCGACGACTGATTGTTCGCGGTGCGATCGACGGGCGCGTCGGTCGCTGTCGTTGCGCGATGGCCGAGTAGCCGCCAGTGTGAACAATCACAGCTATTGAACCGTCCTCGATGCGGAATATAGCTATTTAGTCGCGTGTCCCGTCAGTTCTACGCGGCATGGTATCTGTTAACGAATTACAATCAATGTACGAGAACATGGTGACGGCGCGTCACTACGAGGAGCGTCTGCAAGAGGAGTATCTCGAGGGAAAACAGCCGGCGTTCGACATCTCCGCCGGCCCCATCCCGGGTGAGTTACATCTGGCTGCGGGTCACGAGGCGTCCGGCGCGGGCGTCTGTCAACACTTACGGGACGACGATACGGTGACGGCGCCGCACCGACCACATCACATCGCTATCGCGAAGGGCGTCGATCTGAAGCGGATGACCGCGGAGATATTCGGCCGCGAAACCGGTCTCAGTGCGGGGAAAGGCGGTCACATGCATCTCTTCGATCCCGACGTCAACTTCGCGTGTAGCGGGATCATCGCCGAAGGCTGTCCGCCCGCCGTCGGGGCCGGTCTGGCCGCGAAGAAACGAAACACCGACAGCGTCGCCGTCGCGTTCCTCGGCGAGGGCGCCATCGATCAGGGGGCGTTCCTCGAGTCGCTCAACATGGCGAGCGTCCAGAATCTCCCCGTCGTCTTCGTCGTTGAAGACAACGATTGGGCGATCAGCATGCCGAAACATCGCATCACCGACGTCGCGAACGGCGCCCGACGCGCCGACGGCTTCGACATGCCAGGAGAGCGCGTCGACGCCGACGACGCCGTCGCCGTCTACGAGGCGGCGAGGGAGGCCGTCGGCCGCGCCCGCGACAGGAACGGGCCGTCGTTGCTCGAGGTACAGGTCCACCGTCGCATGGGCCACTTCATGGGCGACCCACAGGAGTACCGCCCCGGCGAGGACGAGGAGGCCGCGATCGAACGGGATTCGATCGAGCGACTCGAGTCGGATCTCCGAGGGCACGACGTCGACGGCGAGACGATCGACGACCTGCGCGACCGCGCTCACGAGCGCGTCGAAGAGGCCATCGAGTGGGCGAAAGACCAGCCAGAACCGGAGCCGGACGACGCCTACGACGATGTCTTCGTGAACCCGCCTTCGGGCGTGACCGATAGCGAGCCGTCGGCTGCGGAACTCGGAGGTGACGACTGATGGCACAACAGGAGCGAGATCCGGCGAGCGGCGGACAGACTGACCGATCGTTGACCATGAGCCGGGCGATGGTTGAGGCCATCGCTCACGAGATGCGTGAGGACGACGAGGTCTTCTACATGGGCGAGGACGTCGCGGACTACGGCGGCATCTTCGACAGTACGCAGGGCCTGCTCGAGGAGTTCGGTTACGACCGGATCATGGACGTCCCGATCAGCGAGACGGCGTACATCGGGGCTGCCGTGGGTGCGGCGCAGGCGGGCATGCGCCCGATTGCGGAGCTCATGTTCGTCGACTTCTTCGGCGTCGGGATGGACCAGATCTACAACCAGATGGCGAAGAACACCTACATGAGCGGCGGCTCCGTGAGCGTGCCGATGGTGCTCACGGCCGCCGTCGGCGGGACGTACAACGACGCCGCTCAGCACTCCCAGACGCTCTACGGCACCTTCGCCCACCTACCGGGGATGAAGGTCGTCGTGCCCTCGACCGCCTACGACGCGAAGGGGCTGATGCACAACGCCATCCGCGACGACGATCCGGTCGTCTACCTGTTCCACAAGCGGCTGATGGGCATCGGCTGGATGCCGGCTCCGGACGGGCCGAAGACGGGCGTTCCCGAGGACGAGTACACGATCCCGTTCGGCAGCGCCGACGTCAAGCGCGAGGGAGCGGACGCGACCGTCGTCACGCTCGGCCTCCACGTCCACCGGGCGCTCGAGGCCGCCGAGTCCCTCGCCGACGATGGGATCGACGTCGAAGTGATCGACCTCCGGACGCTCGTCCCGCTCGACACCGAGACGATCGCCGACTCCGTCGCGAAGACCGGCCGACTGGTCGTCGTCGACGAGGACTACCGCTCGTTCGGCGTCACCGGCGAGATCGTCGCGAGCGTAGTCGAGGCCGAAAACGGACTAGACGATCTGGAAGCCGTCGAGCGGGTCGCCGTACCGGACGTTCCGATCCCGTACGCGCGGCCGATGGAGAACGAGGTCATCCCGAACGCGGAGGACGTCGAGAACGCCGTCCACGAGGTGTACGACGGCGAATGAGCGGGAGCGACGACCGCGTCGCCGTCGACACGGGCGACGTCTGGCCCGAGGATACGGCGGAAGACGAGGGCGTCGTCGTCAACTGGTTCCTGCGCGAGGGGAGCCGCGTCGAGGCGGGCGACGACCTCTGTGAGTTCCAGGTCGAGAAGGTGAGCGTCGACGTCCCCGCACCGACCTCCGGCACGCTCGAGGAGATCGTCCTTGACGAAGACGACGAGTTCGAACGGGGAAGCGTCCTCGCCTGGATTCGTCCGGACTGATCGCACTCGACCGTAGATCGTACAATCATCGTATGCCACCGACCGATACGGAGTCCGACCGGAACGACGACGAGTCGACGGCGGACACCGACGAGACGGGGCGCACCGTCCGCGAGGAACGATCGCTTTCACCGATGCGAGCGACCATCGCGAACCGACTGCAGGAGAGCTATCAGAACGCGGTTCACGTGACCGCGAATCGGGACGTTGACGCGGAGGAACTGCTGCGGGCGACCGAGACCGCGGACGATCGACTCGAGGCGGACGTTTCCGTCGTCGATCTCCTGTTGTGTGCGGTCTCGGCGACGCTCGACGATCATCCGGCGTTCAACGCGACGTTCGAGGACGAGACTCACCGGCTGTACGAGGAGCACAACGTCGGCGTCGCCGTCGACATCGAGGCGGGGCTCGTGGCACCCGTGCTCCGCGACATCGGGTCGACGTCGCTCGGCGAGGTCGCGACGGAGCGGCGACGACTGACGGAGGCGGTTCAGTCCGGCGAGTACACGATGAGCGACCTTCGCGGCGGCACGTTTACCGTCACGAACCTCGGCGTGCTCGGCGTTGACTCGTTCACGCCGGTCATCAACCCGCCGGAGGTCGCGATTCTCGGCGTCAATCGAATCCGAGAACGGCCACAACGGGGCGACGACGGGATCGAGTTTCGCAAGCGAATCGGCTTCGATCTCAGCTTCGATCACCGACTCGTCGACGGAGCCGACGCGGCTCGGTTCCTCGGATCGCTCGCGGAGTATACGGAGACTGCCGAGCGGTTCGTCCCCGAACGCGACTAGTCGCTCCGTGTCGTCCGATCCGCCATCGGCGGGACGGATCGCGACGATTCCGTCGTCAACAGTCTCAGTCGCTCGGTGGTCGATTCATCCCCTCGGAGTGTAACGGCGGGTTCGATTATCAACTGTACCGCACCTTTTTCGTCGGGGCCGCTGTCGTTACCGATTCCCGATCGGCTGCGAAAGTCGCTCGTATTGATCGCCCAGACGCTTCGGTTTCCAGAGGAAGAGGCAGCCACCCTCTTCTTTAACAATCTTTTTTACGGTACACGGACACGTATCGCACGGAGTATGACAAATCTTGTCACTAATCTCGCGGCAGCCGTCGAGGAATACGGCGACAATACCGCGATCGGTTATCAGGGGTCTGAAACGAACTACGAGGAGTTCTGGGGGCAAACCGGCGCCTTCGCGACCGCACTCGAGAGTCGCGGCGTCGGGGCCGACGATCGCGTTGCGATCTATCTGCCGAACGTTCCGCCGTTTCTGATCGCCTTCCACGGGACGCTTCGGGCCGGCGGGGCCGTCGTCCCGATGAACCCGCAGTACAAAGCCCGAGAGATCGGTCACCTGCTCTCCGACAGCGAGGCCAAAGTGGTCGTCGCGCTCGCGGATCTCGTCCCGTTCGTCACTGAGGTCCAGGACGAGACGAGCGTCGAGCACATCGTCAGCGTCGGGGGCGACGCCGAGGGTGCCACAGAACTGACGGAGTTCCTCGAGCCGGGCGATCCCGACATCGTCGACCGGGATGACGACGACGTCGCGGTCCAGCCGTACACGTCGGGGACGACGGGGCAGCCAAAGGGCGTCCAGCTCACCCACGACAATCTCGCGTCGAACGCGAACGCCGCCTCGGAGCTGATCCCCGACGGGATCCGCGAGGATGACAAACAGCTCGGCGTCCTCCCGCTGTTCCACATCTACGGAATGACCGTCGTGATGAACTCGACGCTGTTCAACGGCGGCGCCTTCTACCCGCTGCCGTCGTGGGACGCACAGGAGGCCGTCTCGCTCATCGAAGACGAGGAACTGACGCTGATGCACGGCGTGCCCGCGATGTACAACGACGTCATCAACCAGCCGAACGCCGAGGAGTTCGACCTCTCGTCGGTTCGGCTCTGTGGCGTCGGCGGCTCCGGGATTCCGGTCGAAGTCCTCCGTAAGTTCGAGGAGCTGTACGAACCGAAGGTCTACGAGGGGTACGGCCTGACCGAGACGAGCCCGATCACGCACTTCAACAGCCCGATCGAAGGGCGACGCGTCGGGAGCGTGGGCAAGACCGTCCCCGGCGTCGACTCCAAGGTCGTCGACGAGAACTTCGCGGAAGTCGACCCAGTCGAGGAGGGACCGATCGACGAGGAGACCACGGATCTTCGCGAGATCACCGGTGAAATCGTCGTCGCCGGACCGAACGTGATGAAAGGCTACTACGGCCTGCCCGAAGCCAACGAGGAGGCCTTTACCGAGGAGGGTGGCCGACGCTGGTTCCACACCGGCGATATCGGCTACCGCGACGAGGACGGGTTCTACTACGTCGTCGACCGCGAAAAGCACATGATCGTCACCGGCGGCTACAACGTCTACCCCCGTGAGGTCGAGGAGTTGCTCTTCGAACACGAGGCCGTCGCCGACGCCGCCGTCGCCGGCATTCCCGACGAACGCCGCGGCGAGACGATCAAGGCGTTCATCGTCCCCACGCCCGACGCCGACGTGACGGCGGACGAGATCAGGGAGTACTGCCTGACCAACCTCGCGGAGTACAAACACCCCCGCGAGGTCGAGTTCGTCGAGGAACTGCCGCGGACCACGACCGGGAAGGTCCAGAAGTTCAAACTCCGCGGGGAGGAGGCCGAATAATGGCGCTCGGCGATGCGGTCCTCCTCGATATCGAGGACGACGGCCCGGCGACGATCACGCTCAACCAGCCGGATCGGCGCAACGCCTTCTCCACGGAAATCCATGAGGGGTTCGTCGCGGCTCTCGAGGAGATCGAGGGCAGCGACGCCCGCTGTGTGGTCGTCGAAGGCGCAGGCGGTGCGTTCTCGGCCGGCGGCGACGTGAAGCGAATGACGCGTGCACTCGAGGAAGACCTCCCGGCCGACGACCGGGCGCAGAGTCTCGAGCAGCGGACGAAAGAGATGATGACGACGCTCGTCGAGTTCCCGATTCCGACGATCGCGGCGATCGACGGCCCCGCGGTCGGCGCGGGCGCGAACCTCGCGATCGGCTGTGACGTCCAACTGGCGAGCGATCGGTCCGTCTTCGGCTTCGTCTTCCGGCAGGTCGGCCTGAGCGTCGACGCCGGAACCTCCTACCTCCTCCCGCGAATCGTCGGCGAGAACGTCGCCAAGGAGCTCGTCCTGACGGGCGATATCTTCGGCGCCGACCGCGCGAAGGAGCTCGGACTGGTCAACCACGTCTACGCCGCCGACGAGTTCGACGAGCGGGTCGACGAGTTCGTGGAGAAGATCGTCTCCGGCCCGCCGATCGCGCTGCGCCACGCCAACCGACTCGTCGGCGAGGGGCTCGAGAAGTCCCTCGGACAGGCCCTGACCGACGAAGCGGTCGCGCAGGGAATCGTCTTCGACACGGACGACCACGCGGAGGGTGTCAACGCCTTCCTCGAGGATCGAGATCCCGAGTACGAAGGCCGGTAGCGCCGCATTCCGCTCGAGCGGATTTCGATTTCGGCGATATTTTGTGCCCGCTACCACCCACAGCAGCCGCTCACGACGGCTTCGACGACGTGACTGCCCCTCGAGACCGTCAGCCCGCCGGTAACGGCCGAACCGCACCGCTTACTCCGCGTCGAGCGACCGTCCGCCGGTCGACACCAGCGTCGAGACCCGTGCGTTCTCCTTGATCCGCAGCCCGCCGTCGGCGACGGTCAGCGGCATCAACGGCAGGTGCGACGCGACCAGCACCGACGGATGCGAGCCGCCGCGAGCCAGGAGTTCGTTTCGCGGCTGGAGCTGAATCGGCTCCTCGAGGTCGGTCAGAAACTCGTTGTGCTGGATCACGTACTGGCCGCCCTCGAGGTCCCACCAGCCGTACTCGTCGTCCGGATTGCGGAGTTCGGTGGACACCGGTTCGAGATCCGCGTCCTCGAGTTCGTCGCCGCCGAAGTCGAGTCGGCCGGGGGCGGCGACCTCGTAGATCGCGCCGACGGTCAGATCGACGCCGTGCTCGTGGACCTGTACCGATTCGTAGACGAGGTTGTCGACGACCTCGGCGAGAGCGTTTGCGGCTGACATGTCGGTCTCATTGACGCGTTCGAACGGCAAAAAGTATGGCTTCGATGGGCCGGTTCGAAGGCAATGTGTTCCACGCGTCTACCGAACGTCTGACGGGCGACAGACGCCCGTCAGAATACGATCCCCTACTGTTATATGGTACGATATTGGCCCGCTGAGTATGGTCCGAGAAAACGAACTCGTCCTCGAAATCGCCGAGACTGTCGCCGCGCGAAAGGGAGTCGACATCACCGAACTGGAGTCCCCGTTGCACGAAGCCATCGACACGGAAGCGCTCGAGTCGCTGTTTGCGACGCCGGGAGTGGACGCGTCGGTGGCGTTCGAGTACTGCGGCTACACCGTTCGAGTCGACGGCGACGGCGACGTTCGCGTGTCGGAGCCGACCCCCGACGCGACGGCGACGAAAGTAAGCGCGTAATCGGGCACTCAGCCGATTGATCCGACTCCGTCGGAGTCGAATCCAGGCGAAATAAGACTGAAACGAACACAGCTAAGAGCCGTCGGACTGAGCGTACCGTCAATGGTACACCTCGAGCGCATTCGCGTTCATCCGATCAAATCCCTCGACGCGGTGTCGGTTGCGGCGGGCGAGATCGTCGACAACGGTGGACTCGCGTGGGACCGACGGTACGCGATCGTCGAGCAGCCGTCGGAGACCGGGTCGACGGCCGACTCGGTCGGGCAGTACGTCAACGGCAAACGCGAGCGGCGGGTTCACGACCTCGAGGCGACGTTCGATCTCGAGCGCGAAACGGTCACGGTAAGCGAACGCGGGAGCGACGAAACCAACACGTTCCACCTCGAACTCGATCGAGACTGTTTCGCCTCGTGGCTGTCGGAGTACTTCGGCTACCCGGTCGAGGTCGTTCGCGACGACGAGGGCGGATTTCCCGACGATACGGACGCCTCGGGACCGACGGTCATCGCCACGGGCACCCTCGAGGCGGTCGCCTCGTGGTACGACGACATCGCTCCCGACGAGATGCGTCGTCGACTGCGGCCGAACCTCGTGTTCGACGCGCCGGCGTTCTGGGAGGATCGACTGTACGACGCACCCGGAACAGTCGTCTCCTTCGATATCGGCTCGAGTACGCTGCAGGGCGTCAATCCGTGCCAACGCTGTGTCGTGCCGACGCGCGACCCCGAGACGGGCGAGGCAACCGAAGGCTTTCGCGAGACGTTCGTCGAGCGGCGAGAGGCGACCCTCCCGGAGTGGGCGAGCGAGGCGTGGTTCGACCACTACTTCCGGCTGATGACTAACACGCGCGTCCCCGAGTCGTCGTGGGGTGAGACGCTCTCTGTCGACGATGCCGTCAGTATCGGCGAGACCGCTGTCGATCCCAGTCCGACCAGCTAACCCGACGAACTGCCGTCGGCCGACCCGCACGTTTCACTCGGAGTCGATCAGCCACCGATATCGCGGGTGGATCCACGACCACTCCTGATCGACGATCCAGTCGCGTAGCTGTTTTCGGTTGGCGAGACCCGGAACCGTATCGACGAGTTTCGACGGCGACTCACCCGTGACCGGTTTGTACGCGATCGATCTGGTCGCCGTACAGTAGAACGACGCTCGCGTGCACTCGTCTTGCAGGCCGATCAGATAGCGATTGATCCGATCCTCGGAGAGCAGGTACTCGCTGACCTTCCCGATATCGAGTTCGTCGTCGTCTCGCCGGACCTCCAGAATCGCCGCCTCGAGGTCGGACTCGAGTTGGCGTTCGTGCTCCATAGTCGACGGTCGTGACCGACGGCGAAAAACTGGGTGCCGGCAGGTGAACGCGGGAGCCGGTCGACCGGTTCCACGCACTGCGTCGGCGCTGCGCTGATTTTCACATCTGGTATTCGAGACCAAAGCTCAAAGAGGACGCTCTGACTCATCGATGCCATGGGATACGGTCTCGATATCGGACCTGGGGCACTCCGTGCGGCCACCGAGACGGCCGATGGGGTGGCGATCGAATCGGTACCGCCGGTCGTCGTTTCGACCGACGACGAGACGCTCGAATCGGTCGACGGCGGGGTGGACGAGGAGCTACTGGTCCAACACGGCGAGACCACCTACGCGGTCGGGTCAGCGGCTCTCGCCGTCGCCGACGCGACGGGAGAACCCCCGAAACCGTTGTTTTCGAACGGCGTTCTCACCGTCGACGAGTACGTCGAACCGGCGCTCGAGGCGCTCGTCGACGACGTGCTCGAGATCGATACCGACGACGACCGACTCTGTTACACAACGCCGGGAACCGTCGTCGACGTGGCTGAACCGACCGACGCACATCGTGACACCGTTGACTCGGTGCTCGAGGGTCGCGCTCTCGACGCGACGCCGACCAGCACGGGCTTTGCCGTCGTCTACGACCAGTTCGCGGACGACAACTACACCGGGCTCGGGATCTGTATCGGCTCGCAGACGACGAGCGTCTCGCTGGCCTACTACGGCGTCCCCGCGCTGGCGTTCTCGGTGGGGAACGGGAGCGAGTGGGTCGTCCAGCGAGCGGCCGGCAACACTGGCCACGAGCCCGCACAGGTCGCGAGCGTGCTCGAGGAGTTTGCGCTCGACCCCGACGCGGCGTCCGGCGACATCGAGAGCGCGCTCGCACAGGCGTTCGACGCGCTGATCGGCGACGTCGTCGACGCGATCGAGGCCGAGGCCAACGAGAACGACGTCCAGCAGGGGCTGGCCGTCCCAATTGCGGTCGCCGGCTCGGGGACCGTCGAGGGGCTCGAGTACCTGCTCGGCGGCCGGTTCGACGCCGCTCCGTTGCCGTTCTCGGTTCGCGGGGTCCGTCTGGCCGACGATCCCGCTGCGAGTGCGGCCAGGGGGGCACTCGCAGCCGCCGAGGACGACGTCGACGCCTACGAGGATGTCACGTGGTCGGAGAACGGTGCGAACGGGAGTGGGACCGACGGAGACGAGCCCGGGATAGACACAGCCGAGGCGAGCGGCGCGGGCGGCCGGACGACCCTCGCGTTCGACGACGCGGTCGGCGGTGAGGGTGACACGGGCCACGATCGGGCGAACGACGCCATCGATCAACTGTTCGACCGCCTCGCCACCCGCGACGAGGAGATACAGTCGGTTCGTACCGACCTCGAGTCCGCGTTCGAGGAACTCGATTACGTCGAGGAGCGAGCGGCCGACGCCGAATCCGTCGCGGCCCTCGACGAGCGACTCGAAGCGTTCGCCGACGACCTGCGCGATCTCGAAGCCGAAAGTGAGACGCACGCGACCGAGGGAACGGTCGACGAACTCGAGCGTGAGCTTCGGGACGACCTCGACGGGCTGTCAGCGGCCTTCGACGCGCTCGAAGACGATGTCGAGGGGGTGGAGTCGACGCTCGTCGACGATCTCGCGTCGCTCGAGGCGGACATCGCGGAAGACCTCGACGTACTCGAGACGGGGTTAGAAGGGGATCTCGACGCCCTCGAAGCGAAACTGGTGGACGATCTCGAATCGGTCGAAACGGACCTCACGGACGACCTCGAGTCCGTCGAAGAGAGCCTCGAGACGGTCGAGGAGGCTACCGCGGACGAACGAGCGGCCCTCGACGAGCGCATCGGTGATCTCGCCGCGGACCTCGAGGAGATAACCGATCGAACGGAGCGGCTCGACGACCGACTCGAGACCCGAGCTACGGGGCTCGCCGGCCGGCTCGAAGAGCAGTCGGTCGAAATCACCGGCGTCTCGGACCGGCTCGACGAGGAGACGGAGCGGGCGGACGGCGAACGCGAGCGACTCGAGGATGCCATCGACGCCGTCGAAACGACGATCGCGGACGAGATCGACGCCGTCGGTGTCGAACTCGCGGCCGTCGACGAACGGATCGAGAGCGTCGACGATCGACTTACCGAACTCGACGACGAGATCGATGCGACTGCGACGACGCTCGAGGCCGTCGACGAGCGACTTACGGCTACGGACGACCGCGTCGAGACCGTCGAAACCGATCTCGAGTCGACGGCCGACCGGGTCGAGACCGTCGGAAGCGACGTCGGTGCGCTCGAGGACACCGTCGAATCGGTCGAAGGCGACGTCGAATCGGTCGAAACCGAGGTGGCCGACGTTCGGCAGTCCGTCTCCGATCGCGCCGAGGATCTCGAGAACCGACTCGAGGACGCTCGGGAGACGATCGACGAGATCGAGTCGACGGCGGCCGACGGCGATCGCGTCGACGACGTGGAAGCCGAACTCGCGTCGCTCGAGGCCGAACTCGTCGAACTCGGCGACTCGATGACGGCGGTTTCGGAGACGGTGTCCGAACTCGAGGAGCGGACGGCGCTCGAGACGACGGTCGACGACCTCGCAGCCGATCTCGAGTCGATCGACGGCGACGTCGGGGATCTCACGGACGACGTCAAGGCGTTCGAAGCGACGCTCGAGTCACGCCTCGAGGAAACGATGGGCGATCTGGAGGCGCAACTCGGCGACGCGACCGAGACGGTTGCGGACGATATCGTGGCGGTCGAAGACGAACTCAAGACGCTCGAGACGGCCGTCGACCGACTCGACGAGGAGACCGCCAGCGACGACGCAGTCGAAGCACTGTCCGACTCGCTCGCCGACACGCGAGCGACGGTCGAATCGTTCACCACCGAGGTCGATTCCGTCGGTGGCGACCTCGAAGCGATGGAGACCGATCTGGAGGAAGTTGAAACGCGAATCGGAGACGTCGAGACGACGCTGATGGATCGTGTCGACGCGCTCGAGAACGATCTCGACGAGGACGTCACCGATCTTCGGGCGGAGGTCGAGGGCCAAACCGACCGGCTCGAGTCGCGTCTCGAGACCGTCGACACTCGGTGCGCCGACGTCGAGGATCGACTCGAGGACGTCGTGACGACCACCGAGACAATCGAGGCCGAACTCGGGGACCTCGACGACGCGGTCGGGAATCTCGAGACGACGACCGACACCCTCGTCGAGCGTGTGGGCACTGTCGACGAGCGCGTAACGGCGCTCGAGGAGACGTCCGTCTCCCAGAATGACGTTACAGCGCTTGCGGAAACGGTTGAGTCGCTCGAGACCGAGATCGGCTCGCTTCGAGCGACCTCCAGCGATTCCGACGGCGACCCGGAGCGCGTCGACGAACTCGCAGGTGCAGTAGACGACGTGAGGGACCGACTCGACGGAGTCGCTACTCGTACCGAACTGCTCGACGATCGGACGAGCGATCACGGGGAGCGACTCGAGAGCCGTACGAGCGACCTCGAGCGCCACGACGCTCGACTGGACTCGCTCGCGGCGGAGATCGAGGACCTCGAGTCGGCCGTCGACGGGGCGACGTCGGACTCCCGGGAGACGGATCTCGAGGCCCTCCGCGCGGATCTGGACGAGGTACGGGATCGACAACAGTCTCGAGCGGCGGTCGAGAGCCGACCGGACTCGAGTACCGTCCAGCAACTCGGTGTCCCAGTGGCCGCCGGTGGCGGCGGTGCCGGACTCGTCGCCGGTGGGACGCTCGTCTTCGCCGGTGACGCCGTCGTCGGTGCCCTCGCAGTCGTGCTCGGCGTCGTGCTGTTCGGGGTCGCGGCCGCTCTCAGCCGATAACGCGTCGAGGGGCGTTCCGAATCGATCCGACGGCAAAAACCTGTGGCAGCCGCTCACGGGCGCACGCGCAGTGGCGACGACTCGACCGTGCAGCAACTCCGACTACCGAACCGGATCCACGTTGCGCATCTCGCCCCCGCATTGCCGGCAGGTACTGACGAGCGCGTCCGCGACCGTCTCTCGGTGGTCACAGGACATACACTCGTACTCGAGTGATTCGGCGAGTGACATACGAACGAGTACGTCACGAGGTGTGTTAACTCTTTCCGTGGTAAATCGAGGCTCGAAGCGGATCGACCCGGGAGCCGTCACTCCAGAGCCCAGAGCAACGCGCCGAGCACAGTCGCGGAGACGATCGACGCCGCGAGGAGCCAGAACGCGGGCTGAAAGCCGGCGACCTCCGAAAGCGTACCGACGATTACGGGGGCGACCGCGCCGGCGGCCATCAGCAACGTCCGGACGACGCCGAGTCCACCGCCGGCGACGTCGTCGGGAATGACTTCCATCAGGTAGGCCCCTCTGACGGGACGAAAGCCGTGCGCACCGATGCCGACGGCGATCAGCGCGGCACCGAGGAGGAAGGGCCCGGCAGTGTCGGTCAGGGAGACGAACGCGACCAGCGCGGCGGAAGCGAGTCCGAGCAGTAAGACGATGATCGGGAGTTTTCCGACGCGGTCGCTGAGGTCGCCGGTCGCAAGCTGGCTCAAACTCGCGAGAAAGAGCGCGCTGTAGAGCACGCCTGCCGTTGCGTCGGCCAATCCAGCCTCTTGGGTGAGATACAGCGGCGCGAACGCGACGAAGCCGTTGTACGTGAAGGAAAACAGTACCGTCAGGAGCGCGAAGACCGAGAATCGCCAGTCACGGAAGAGCGTCGCGTACTGGGAGAAGCCGGCAGCCGAGACGGCGCTCGTGGGGGCGTCGCCCTCGACGGCGCTCGGGACCCGTTTCGGCACTCGAACCCAGAAGGCGCCGGCGAGTGCGAGCCCGAGGGCTCCGGCGACCAGAAAGATCAGCCGCCAGCTCGCGCCCAGTGCGAAGCCGATGCCGGCAACGGCGACGACGGCGGCCGGAGCGACGACGCCGCCGAAGGCGCCGAACGTGTCGAGGATGCCGAGCGCACGTCCCGTTCGGGACGGGTAGGCCTGTGACAGCAGCCGAACCGCGACGGTCTTGTGTGCACCGGTGCCGGCACCCATGACGAGCATAGCGGCGACGAGGACGAGAAACGGCGAGTCGACGACCAGGACGAGCGCGGCGACCGAGGCGACGAGCGCGCCCGTCGTGATGACGGCGACCGAGCCGAATCGATCCGCGAGCACGCCCGACGGGAACTGCATCGCGGCGTAGACGAGCATGAATCCGGTGTACGCGGCACCGAGCACGGCGTTCGAGACGCCGTAACTCAGCTGAAACGACTCGAACAGTGGCGGAAAGGCGTATCGCAGAAATTTCGCGAGAAACCAGATCGCTGCCGTCACTACGAGGACGTCGTAGTGGGTGAGCCGACCGGCCCGCTCTCGAACCGACATCTCGTTCTCGAGGAAAGATACGCGAAGCGACGGAGGAATAGCCTCCGATTCGCGACTCGAGGCTCGATTCCCCTGTGGATTCGCGCCGATGCAACGGACGACGGGCGGTCTCTCGGTCGACGGTGGCCGGCCCTCGGTTCAGTGGTACGCTGTGATGCCGACCGGGGCGTTTCGCGTGACGAGTATCGATCTCGCATCGTGACTATATGCCATAGTAATTGTACTAGATCTTAACCGATTAAACCTATATGATTGTTCCTGATAGATCGGGGCACGAATGACAGTAAACACGACGACAGACTGGACCGATCCCATCGCTTGCCCGTTCTGCGGGGAGGAACTCGCATCGCCCGGTGCCGGATTCGTCGATCACATCGACGACAATCCCGACTGTAACACCGAGTTCGACCACTGGCGGGAGAACGTCGGTGGCGACCTCGCCGGCGAGTGGTCCGGCTAGGCGGTCCGCTGTGGACGGTGGCCGCGTGCACGCTCACTCGAGTGAGTGAACGGTCGGTGGCGAGCGATCGAACGGCCGGGGTAGCGGTCGTCGGCCGTCAATGGCAGATGGTTTTGGATATTCGTCCACTATACTAGGCTATTTATCTCGATATAGTTGTTCAAACGACTATCAGGGCAACGCTTTTTCGTGGTACGGTATCCCATTGCAGTATGGTTTACTCGGATCCGTACACGCAGACCCGATCGTACTACGAATGTCCCGACTGCGGCTACCGCGAAGCGACCGAGTCGCTCCGAACCTGCCCGGACTGCGACGGTGCCACGAGAAATATCGCGGTCGGGCGGGAGTAGTTCGCTCGGCCGACAGTAGCCCACAGCTCACGCAGCAGTTCGTTTCGTTTTTCCGGCGCTCCGGTGCTCGAGCGTTATCGCCGACGTCTCCATCCCGGCTTCGATCGCTTCTCAGTCGAAGTCCGGCAGGTCTTCCGGCGGTTCGTACTCCGCTTCCCAGTCGATGTACTCCTCTTTGAGAATCACGGAGACGATTTGGCCGAACTCCGTCAGTTCGGCGTTGATCGAGGAGACGGTGCCCCACGTATCGAGGTCGGGATGGTACTCCCGCTCCTGCCAGTCTTCCGGAATTCCGGGCGCGTGATAGCCGACGCGGTCGGCGAAATCGTCCCAGAAGAAGTCGAAACCCGCGAAGAGATCGAGATCTCGAGCGATCCCGTACGCGCGCTCGTCGAGGTCGGTGTCTTCGAGCCACTCCGCGAACGCCTCCTCCCAGGCACCCTCCTCGAGAAACGCCTGGAGTTCCTCGCGACGGTAGTCGATCTCTTCGTCGCCGTCGGCGCTGATCGTCGCGTCCTCGTACTCGTTGGGATCGACGAAGTCCAGTTCCGGCGGATCGGGGGCTTCGACCTCGAGTGTCATAGCCGACCGTAGGGCCGGTGCGTGCAAAAGAATTCCCACCTCGAACGGGATTGTCGGTCGTGGTCGCGTCTCTCGCTCGCTGCACCCGACGATCTGGGTTTTGGCGCGATACTGTCACTCGTCGTGGCCGATCCCTACAATTATTTCGGGACGGTCCGAACGACACGTATGGGCAGTGAGAGCGGTGGTCGGAGCTACAGTCTCACGGAGATCTTCGCCATTAAGTTCGTCCTCGCCGATATCGTGATCATCGCCGTCTTGCTGTTAGCCGGTCCCTGGTTCGCCCTCGCGGTCACGCTCCTGTTCGTGGTGACGTCGTTTCTCATCTGGTATCTCGTGGAGCGTTCGGAGACGGACGAGAGTCAAGACGACGCTGCAGTCGCCGATTCGGCGCCAGAACGAGATCCCGTAACGAAACTTCAGGAGCGATACGCGGCCGGTGAGCTCTCCGACGAGGAGTTCGAAGCGAAACTCGACCGCCTGATCGACTCCAACGAGCAGGCCGAGGCGGCCGGGATCGATACGGAGGAACTCGAACTCGAGCGCTCTCGGTGACGATGGTACCTGAGAGAGGATCCGTATCGGCGTGGAATCTGATGCTGCGTCACTCGGAGCGCTACGGTACAAGAACACGGCTGTCGAATCTGGTCGGGAGCGGGGAACGATGCTCTCGAGCGACTGCTCGCATGGCAGAGATCGCATTCGAGCAGTTGGAAAGCGAACGCGTCTCGACCCTCCCCAAACCCAACACTCAATCGCCGGTCGACCGTAGAGACGAACGATGACCGACTACGAGGCGGCGATCCTCGACGTCGACGGGACGATCGTTCGCGGTGAGGAACTGCTGCCGAACGCGACCGACGGCCTGCACGCGCTCGAGGACGCCGGCATCGAACGACTCCTGTTCTCGAATAATCCGACGCGCGGCAGCAACCACTACGGCGAGACGCTCGAGCCCCACGGGCTCGAGATCGATCCGAACGCCGTGCTCACCTCCGCGACGGTGTCGGCGGAGTACCTCGCGACGACCCATCCGGACGAACGAGTCTATCTCGTCGGCAGCGACCGACTCGAGACAATTCTCGAGGACGCGGGCGTCGAGTTGACCGACGATCCAGACGCGGCCGAGGTCGTGTTGGGATCGTTCGACAGTGATTTCTCCTACGGGACGCTCTGGGAATCTCTGCGGGCACTCGAGGGCGACGTGCCGTTCTACGGGACTGACCCGGATACGACGATTCCGATCGACGGCGGGCTGATCCCCGGCTCCGGCGCGATCATCGCCGCGATGGAGGCCGTCGCCGACCGCGAGGCCGATTCGATTCTGGGCAAGCCCTCCTCGATCGCCGCCGCGACGGCGATGAACCGCCTCGAGAGCGATCCCGAACGGACCCTCGTCGTCGGCGACCGGCTGAACACCGACATCGCGCTGGGAGAGCGGGCCGGCATGACGACCGTCCTCGTCCGCACCGGCGTCACGGAGCAGGCCGATCTCGAGGCCGCGGCCGTCCAGCCCGATCACGTCCTCGACTCCCTCGGCGAGATCGAAACGCTGCTGTAGGGGAGACTGTCGGTTCCGTATCGATATCGGCCGATCCGCTGCAGATCGTGCATCCGAGAGACATATTTATCAGTAACTGTAACGGTACTAAATGTATGAAAGCACGTCTCAAACGTGTCCTGCTCCGCGCCCGGTATGCAGCCATGGGTGCGGCGGTCGGGGCCGCAGTCGGTTCGGTCTTCAGTCGAAACGCAGCCAGCACCGGCGGCGCGATCGGTGCGATGATCGGAATGACCGTCGCGGACACCCACGACTCCGCGAGTAGCTACCTCGAGGAAGCCAGAGAAGTCGAGTTCGGTTCGCTCTCGGGCGACGGTGACGGCGACAGCGCCCAGAACTGAAGTCAGTTTTTCGAGGGGCCGTTTTATTACGATTTCCGGATCCACAGAGACGATACGAGTGGTCGTGGGGACTGTGAACTACCCGCGAGTGTTGCCCGAACTGATTTACTGGCGTAGCGACAGCGTCTGTGCATGACGGAATTCGACACGCCCCCGCCGCTCGAGCGCGGCGATCGGATCGCGGTCGTCGCGCCGGCCTCGAACGGCGCGAAGCGGTTTCCGCACGTCTACGAACTCGGTCTCGAACGACTCCGCGAGGTGTTCGACCTCGAACCGGTCGAGTACCCGACGGCAACGAAGAGCGCGGACTATCTCGCCGATCACCCCGCAGAGCGCGCTCGAGACGTGATGGACGCGTTCGAAGACCCCGAGATCGGCGGCGTGATCAGCACGAAAGGCGGCAACGACCAGATACGCATCCTCGAGCACCTCGATTCCGACGTGCTGCGCGAGAATCCGACCCGATTCTACGGCTACAGCGATAACACGCAACTCGCACTCTCGCTGTGGAATCTCGGCATCGTGTCCTACTACGGGCCGAGCGTGATCGTCGAACTCGGAATGGATGGACAACTCTTCGAGCACACGACCGAGTACGTCGAGCGTGCGTTCTTCGACGACTCGTTCGGGGCGCTCGAGGCGGCTCCAAAGTTCACCGACGAACCCGGCGACTGGGCGGACCCGGACTCGCTCGAGACGCCTCGCGAGACCGAGTCGAACCCGGGCTGGCGCTGGGCCGGTGGACGAGGCACCGTGGAGGGACGCCTCTGGGGCGGCTGCCTCGAAATCCTCGACCAGCGGTACCTTGCCGGCCGAGATCTCCCGAATCCGACCGATCTCGACGGTGCGATCCTCGCTCTCGAAACGTCCGAGCAACTGCCGACCCACACCTGGGTCGCGGGTGTACTTCGCGCGTTCGGCGAGCGGGGACTGCTCGAGCGATTCGACGGCGTGCTCGTCGGCCGACCGGCGGCGCGGTCGCACCTGGAGGATACGCCGTCCGACCAGCGCGAACAGTATCGAGCAAATCAGCGCGAGGCGATCTCGAGTGTCTTCGACCGCTACAACCCCGACGCACCGATCGTCTTCGACGTCGATTTTGGACACACCTATCCGACGACGCCGATCCCGATCGGGGCCCGCGTCGAGATCGATCCGAAAGCCGAGACGGTTCGGTTCGACTGACGCCGAACGGCCGTGCACCGATTCGTAGTGGTGGCGGTCAACAGTCGCCGTTCTCTCCCTCGAGTGCCTCCCGTCGCAGCCGCTCCGCTCCCTCGCTGCTAACGGTCAGGTCGGGAACCGCCGTCGGCTCGTTGTGCTCGTCGATCGCGACGTAGACGAAGTAGGACTCGGTGGTTTTCTCGCGCTGTCGAGTTCGCAGGTCCTCGCGCTCGGTGATCAGTCGAACCTTCACGCTCGAGGTCCCGGAGTCGTAGACGTAGGCCGTGATGTAGGCCGTATCGCCAACGCGAATCGGGCGCTCGAAGTTCATCTGATTGACCCGTGCGGTGACGCAGGTCTCGCCGGAAAAGAGCATGGCCGACATGGCACCCACCTCGTCCATCCACTTCATCACGTTCCCGCCGTGGGCCGTATCGAGCATGTTGGCGTGGTTGGGTTGGACCATCTCGCGATTCTCGACCAGCGTCTCCATGAGATTCGTCATCGGTCGTTCTTGCGCGACGTCCCCAATCACTCTTGTCGTCGCCGTTCGCGAACGGAACCATATCCGACGGACAACCCTTCCCATATATAGATACAACAGAAAACGAACCGAATTTATTATTTCCCCGGAGTTCGATACTGGTAAAAGTCCCCGCCGAGTTGATCCGCTAATGAGCGATGCAGGCGACGCCGGCGTGCCGGAGCCACCGGAGCCCCCTGCTGACGAGGAGGGCTCGGTGCACGTCCTCGGGACGGCACACGTCTCGCAGGCGAGCGTCGACGAAGTCCACGAAACGATCGATCGGGAACAGCCGGACGTCGTCGCCGTCGAACTCGACGAGGACCGGTACAACCAGATGCAAGGCGGGGCACCCGACGATATCGAGGCCAAGGACCTCCTCTCGGGTAACACCGTCTTCCAGTTTCTGGCCTACTGGATGCTTTCTTACGTCCAGTCGCGACTCGGCGAACGGTTCGACATCGAACCCGGTGCGGACATGCGCGCCGCCATCGAAGCCGCCGAACGCAACGGAAGCGGCGTCGCACTCGTCGACCGGGACATTCAGGTGACGATCCAGCGGTTCTGGAGCCGGTTATCGTTCACCGAGAAGCTGAAGATGATCGGCGGACTCGCCCTCGGCGTTACCGACCCGCGAACCATCGGACTCGCGTTCGGTGCCGCAGCCGGTCTCTTCGCCGGGTTCGTCTTCGCCGCGTTCCTCGCCCCGATGCTCGGTCTCGGCGACGTGCTGTTGCTCGGTATCTCCGACGCGACCACGCTCCAGTACGCCGGCGCCGCCATCGGCGGGGCCGTCGGCGGGGCGCTCGTCGGACTGCTCTTTCTCCCCTCGCTCGAGTCGGTCGGCGAGTCGACCGGCGTACTCAGCGGCTTCTCGATACGACTCATCGGGGGTGCGGTGCTGGGCGTCGGCGGCTGTCTCGCGCTGGTCGCGACCGAGACGTTCGTCGGGCCGGTCTCGGCGGGAACATTCGAGAGCGCCGGCACCTACGCGATCCGGGGAACGGTCGGCGTCGTCGCCGGTCTCGGTATTGGGGTCGCTATCGGTGCCGTGGTCGGACTCTTCCTCGACGCTCTCGGCAGCGACGTCGAGGACATAGAGGAGGTCGACATCGAGGAGATGACCGACGGCGACGTCGTCAGAGCGATGATGGAGGAGTTCCGCCAGTTTAGCCCCCGCGGGGCGAACGCACTGATCGACGAACGCGACGCCTACATCGCGAACCATCTCCACCAGTTGCGTTCTCAGGGGTACGACGTCGTCGCCGTCGTCGGCGCCGGCCACAAAGCCGGTATCGAACGTCACTTGGCGAATCCGACGGAGATCCCGACGCTCGAGTCGCTCTCCGGAGCCGCCTCGGGGCGGCGGTTCTCCCCAGTGAAAATCGTCGGCTACCTCGTCACGCTCGGCTTCGTCGGCTTCTTTTTCCTCCTGATCATGGCCGGCGTGCAGGATACGTTCCTCCTGCAACTGTTCGCCGCGTGGTTCCTGTTCAACGGCTTCTTCGCGTTCACGCTCGCGCGCCTCGCCGGCGCGCGCTGGACCAGCGCGGGCGTCGGCGGCGCGGTCGCCTGGCTGACCAGCATCAACCCGCTGTTGGCTCCGGGCTGGTTCGCCGGCTACGTCGAACTCCGACACCGGCCGGTCAACGTGCGAGACATCCAGCGGCTCAACGACATCGTCGGCGACGCCGATCGACCGATGGAGGACGCGCTTTCGGAGATGTTCGACGTGCCGCTGTTCCGGCTCATCATGATCGTCGCACTGACAAACATCGGGAGCATGATCGCCACGCTGCTGTTCCCGGTCGTCGTCCTCCCGTGGCTGGCCCCCGAGATCGGCGGCGTCGACGCGCTGTTCGGGGAACTGCTCCAGGGGGCCGAGAACACGCTCGAACTGCTCAGAGGACTGCTGACATGAGCGCCAGCGAACGACCATCATGAGCACGCGAACCCGCCGATCGGAGCCCGAGTTGACCTTCTCCAGCAAGGAGCTGTTCGATCTCGCGGTGGCGTGGGTCACGCTTTCGGTCGCGTTCGCGCTGCTGTTCGCCCCGATTCACCGCGGGCTGGCCGATATCGGCTACTTCGGCGCGATGGTCGGCCTGAGCTTCGTCACCGTCGGCGTCGCTTTCCTGTTACACGAACTCGCCCACAAGGTCGTCGCGATCGAGTACGGCCAGATCGCCGAGTTCCGCGCGGACTACCAGATGCTGTTTCTGGCGATCATGAGCGCGCTGATCGGGCTCCTCTTTGCCGCGCCGGGAGCCGTCTACCACCGGGGCCGAATCACGAAAAAGGAGAACGCGATGATCGCCCTCGCCGGTCCGATCACCAACCACCTGCTCGCGCTCATGTTCCTCCCGCTGATGCTCTTTCCCGGCCTGCTCGGTACCATCGGACAGATGGGCATCTGGATCAATCTCCTGCTGGCGGCGTTCAACATGATCCCGTTCGGCCCGCTCGACGGCAAATCGGTCTACGACTGGAACAAGGGGATCTTCGCTCTCGTCTTCGTCCCGAGCGTGCTGCTCGCGGGATACGTGGTGTTATTCGTCGGTCTGTTCTGAGTTCGACGGACGACCCCATGCCTCGAGCGGACCGGTGACCTTTTGCTCGCCCCGGGAGGTCGTTCAGACATGACCGATTCAGCGGACGACGGGAGCGGGGAGGAACGGCTCACCTACGCCGAGACGGGCGTGGATATCGACGCCAGCGAGGACGCGACCGCGGCGCTGCTCGAGGCGTTCGGCAGCGACCTGACGACCGAGTACGCCGGCTTGCTCGACATCGGCGACCGCTATCTCGCGCTCGCGACCGACGGCGTTGGGACGAAACTCATCGTCGCGGAAGCGGTCTCGGACTTCTCGACGATCGGGATCGACTGCATCGCGATGAACGTTAACGACCTCGTTGCGGCGGGCGTCGAACCCGTCGCCTTCGTCGACTACCTCGCGATCGACGAACCGGACGACGACCTGACGAACGAGATCGGTGAGGGGCTCGCCGTCGGTCTCGAGGAGTCCGGCATGACCCTGCTGGGCGGCGAGACGGCCGTCATGCCCGAGGTCGTCTCGGGCTTCGACCTCGCGGGCACTTGCGCCGGACTCGCCGGGAAGGACGATATTCTCGAGGGCGAAGCTGCGGTCGGCGACGTGCTCGTCGGCTTCGCCTCGAACGGCATCCACTCGAACGGGCTGACGCTCGCTCGGGAGGCCGTAACGCGGGCACACGACTACACCGACGAGTTTCCCCCGAACCCCGAACGATCGATCGGCGAGGAACTGCTCCGACCGACGCGGATCTACACGGATCTGCTCGAGCCGATGCGCGAATACGACGTCCGCGCGGCGGCCCACATCACGGGCGGTGGCTGGACGAATCTGCTTCGGATGGGCGACCGCAAGTACGTGGTCGAGGAGCCGTTCCCGGCCCAGCCGATCTTCGAGTTCGTCCAGGAGGAAGGGAACGTGACCGACGAGGAGATGCACCGAACGTTCAACATGGGCACCGGCTTCGTCGTCGCCGTCCCCGAAGATCGAGCCGACGACCTCGCGTCCGCCACCGACGGCCGGATCATCGGTCGCGTCGAGGACGGCGAGAGCGTAGAGATTCGCGGCCTCTCGCTCGAGTAACCCGCGAACGCGATCCGTTTCGGTACTGACCGTTTGGTTCTGCTATCAGTCCCGTTCTGCCGTCGTCTCGTTTCATATCGGTCGGTATCCTGTCGTGAGTGACAACCGTGATATTAACACTGTCGTCGTTGAGCACGGATCCATGGACCGACGACGATTTGTGACAGGCGTTGCGACCGCCGCCACAGCCGCGCTGGCCGGCTGTGCGTTCGGTGACGAGGCGGAGCTATCCGCGGAGCTCGAGGACGACGACGGCAAATCCTTCGAGGCCGACGAGGGCGACGAACTCGAGGTGACCGTAACCGTCGAAGACGGGGACGCCGTCGACGTCTGGATCAGCTACGATCTCGACGAAACGGTCGAGAACGCGGACGGCGACGAGGACGGAGCCACGGCGTACTCCGGACCCGTGCTCGACGAAACCGTCGAGGACGAGGAGACCTTCGACGTCGAAATCCCGACCGACGGCTACTACGAGGTGATGGTAACGGGCGGCTCGGCGCGAGTAACCGTCGAGTGAACGGACGGCCGTGACCGAACGGGACTCGGCACACAGTTACCGATCGACCTCGTCCGCCGCCGCGAACTCGGACTGGGTCGTTCTCCCGGTCGCCGCGCGTACGGTATCGTACTCCTCGTCGCTGTAGGCGATGAACCGAACGTCCTCGAGTACGTCGGGCTCGTAGTCGCGAATCTCCTCGTCGATGATCTCAGCTCCGTCCGCGAGGTCGAAGCCGGCGACGCCACAGCCCAGCGCCGGGAGCACGAGCGACTGACAGCCGAGATCGTCGGCGCGCTCGAGCGCGTTCCGGGTCGCGTCGCGAATGCTCTCCGTTGTCGCCTGTCCGTCCCCGTAGTGGGGCATCGCCGCCGCGTGTATCACGTAGTCGGCGTCGAGATCGTAGGCGTCGGTGACCGCGACTTCGCCGAGGTCGGCCGGTCCCTCGTCCATGGCCTCCTCGTTGATCTCCTCGCCCGCGCCTCGCCTGAGCGCGCCGGCGACGCCCGATCCCATTCGAAGGCTCGTCCCGGCGGCGTTGACGAGCGCGTCGGCGGACTGTGCGGCGATGTCGCCCTGGACGACGTCGTACTCCATACGCGCGGCTACGGTCGCAATCGGTGTGAAAGTAACCCATGCCACCACTCGAGGCGAGCGCGCTTCCGAACTCCCACGATCTTAGGCCGACCAAAACCTTTTTAGATTTAGGCTCGCCTAACAACACGTGATGGACGTACCCGCCCGCAGGCAGGATTCCGATTCCGACTCCGAGACGCTCGAGGAGCCGTCGGCGGTCGTGAGCAGCCACGAGCCCCGCCCCGGCAAACTCATCATCACCGAACGCGGCAACACCGACGGCTGGATCGCCGCCGATTGCGCCGTCGACCTCCAGCGGTAAGTCGGCCGGGACCCCCGACTCCCACGCCTCGCTGCTGGACGACCGCTTCGGGACCGAGCGAAGCGACCGCGCTCGACCTCGTCTGGTCGAATCTCTCTCGTCTTGCCGACCCGGATCGACCTCCACTCGCTGACCCGAATCGACTTCCGTCTCGAACACACAGTCACAGCGGCTTTGTACGCCGCCCTCGAACCCGAGAATCATGCAGGTCACTCGAGCGGCGCTCCTGCGGGGCGCTCTCGCTGCGGGCGGATTCTTCCTGTTCACCGGCGTCGTCACCGGTCTCCTCCAGACGTCGCTGTTCGACCGCATGGTTCCCCGAACCGCACTCGATTACGGATTGCTGTCGCTGACGGCCGTTCTCGTCGGCGCGTACGTCACGCAGCGAGCGACGCTCGACGACTGCGGCGGCGACGGCTGTGCGTACGGCGGTGCGGCGGGCGGGTTCGTCGCCGTCGCCTGTCCACACTGCAACGCGGTACTCGTCGCGCTCTTCAGCGCGTCGTGGCTGGCCGCATACGTCGACCCGATCCGGCCGCTGCTGGGTCTTGTCGGCGTCGCACTCCTCGCGGAAATTATCTATCAGCGCGGCTGAGGGGGCGATCTCTCGACCGCACTTGGCGGCTCGTCGCGTGACAAACGCGAGCGACGACCGTCGCTCACGGCGGGTGAAAAATACGAGAATCGAAGCGGACTGCCGTCGTCGTCAGGCGCTCTATTTCGTCGCCTCTTCGAGCACGAGGGTGTCGTCCTCGAGGTAGTGCTCGAAGTGGTGGCCGTCTTCCTCGAGCGTCACGAGGATCTCACGCAAGATCTCGGTGGTGGCGTAATCGCCGAGGTTCTCCGCGAGTTCGATGCTGTCGCGCATCGACTCGATGATGTCGCCGTACATTTCGAGGTCGTTCTGGAACATCGTCCGGACGTCGTAGACGTCCTCGCCCTCGAACTCGACGGTCGCGCGACGTTCTAAGTTGGTCGGGCCGGAGACGGGGACGCCGCCGAGCGCCTGTGCGCGTTCTGCGATGACGTCAGCGCCGTGTTCGACGTTTTCGTAGGCCTCCTCGAGGAACTCGTGGAGTGGGAGGAACTCCGCGCCCTCGACGACCCAGTGGTGCTTTTTGAGCTGGTGGTACAGTACGTACGCGTTCGCCAGCTCCGTGTTGAGCGCTTCGACGATCTGTTCGGCCTTCTCCTGATCGAGGCGAAGTTCGTTCTCCTCGACGACGTCGGCCTGTTGACGGACGGTCTTCTGGGTGCTCATCGTGTTTCGATACTACACGCGCGTTCCACTTAAAGATTTCCCATGACAGAAATATTCTTTCGCAAAAGAGAACCATTGTTTCCTATTGTGCCGTTATATTTCGGGTCGTGTCACTCCCTCACTACTGGTGGCTGCTACCACCACACGAAGTGTAGTTTTTTCGAGAGTGAGTAAACATTTTTAGTGTGGGCGTCCTAAGCGTTCGTATGGCAACGAGAGTCGCACAGCGGAGAGAGCGGATCTACGTCGACGGGGAGTGGCTCGAGATGGAGAACGTCATCACGGTCTCGGATCTCGCCGACGGCGGCACCTTCGCCCAGGTGGACGCCGCGGATCCGGCGACGGCACAGACCGCGCTCGAGGCGGCCCACGAGATCAAACCGGAACTGCGCGAGACGTCGGTCGTCGAGCGCGCAACCTGGTGTGAGGAGATCGCTGACGGGCTTCGTGAGCGCGAGGAGGAACTGACGGAGATCATCGTCCGCGAGGCCGGCAAACCGGTCTCCTCGGCACGCGGCGAGGTCGGCCAAGCCGCAGAGCGATTCGACCGCGCGGCCGAAGAGGCTCGAAACATCGTCAGCAAGGGCGAGTATCGCGAGGGCTCGACCGAGGGCCACGAGGGCTGGCAAGCCATCGTCAAACACGAACCGATCGGTGCGGTGCTCTGTATCACGCCGTACAACTATCCGTTAGCGACGACGGCGTTACAGGTTGCCCCTGCACTCGCCGCCGGTAACAGCGTCCTGCTCAAACCGGCGAGCAAGACGCCGATCTCGGCCGCGATCCTCGCGGACGTCATCGCCGACGTCGACGGCATTCCGGACGGCGCGTTCAACTTCGTCCCCGGCGAAGCCAGCGAGATCGGCGACGTGCTGTCGGGCGATGACCGCGTCAACGCCATCGCGATGACCGGCTCCTCGGGGGCCGGCAAACACGTCGCCCGCGAGAGCGGCATGGTCAACCTCCACATGGAACTCGGCGGCAACGCGCCGGCGATCGTCTTCGACGACGCCGACCTCGAGGACGTCGCGGGCAACTGCGCCAAGGGCTCGTTCAAGTACGCCGGCCAGCGCTGTTCGGCCATCTCTCGCGTGCTCGCCCACGAGTCGATCCACGACGAACTCGTCGAGCTAATCGACGGCCAGATGGATAGCTGGACGGCCGGAAACCTCTTCGACGAGGATACCGCCTTTGGCCCCCTTATCAGTGAAGACCAGGCCGACTGGGTCGAGGAACTCGTCGAAGACGCGGTCGAGAAGGGTGCCGATCTCGTCCGCGGTGGCGAGCGACGCGCCCCCGAGGGCGTCCCCGAGGAACTGGGCAACCAGTTCTTCGAACCGACGCTGCTCGCGAACGTCCCCCACGACGCCCGCATCGTCGACGAAGAGCAGTTCGGTCCCGTCGCCGTCGTCACGACCTTCTCGGACCAGGAGGAGGCGCTCGAGATCGCCAATGGCTCCGACCTCGCCCTCGACGCCGCCGTCTTCACCAGCGACCACAACCGGGCGATGGACGTCGCGAACCGCGTCGACGCCGGCGCCGTCCGCATCAACGGCGCGCCGAGCCACGGCCTCGGCGACATCCCCTTCGGCGGCAACAAGGACTCCGGTATCGGCCGCGAGGGTCTCGACGCTTCGATTCACGCGATGCTCCGCAAGAAGAGCATCGTCCTCTAACCGGCGACACACGAACAGTCCCACCCGCTCTTCGCCGGTCAGCCGTCCTCGCTGACTGCGTTTCGAACTCTCCTCTCCGCTCTCGTTTGCGACCGTCTGCAACGCTCCCCCCTCGAGAGCACTCGAGCGACACAGGTACGCCTAACTTGTCGGCTACGCGAGTGGCAGCTATGACGCACGACGTACTCGTGGCCGGCGAGACGCTGATCGATTTCTTGCCCGAGCGACCGGGACCGCTCGAGGACGTCCCGGGCTTCGAGCGTCGACCCGGCGGTGCGCCGGCAAACGTCGCCGTCGGGCTCGCTCGCCTCGAGCACGCGCCCCAGTTCTGGACCCGCGTCGGCGACGATCCGTTCGGTCGCTACCTCGAATCGACGCTTTCGGACGCGGGGCTTCCGACCCGATTCGTCGAGCGCGACGCCGACGCCAAGACGACGCTCGCGTTCGTCACCCACGACGAGACGGGCGACCGCGAGTTCAGCTTTTATCGCGACCGAACGGCGGATACGCGCCTCGAGCCCGGCCGAGTCGACGATGCGACGCTCGCGGACCTCGAGTGGGTTCACGCCGGCGGCGTCACCCTCGCGAGCGGCGCGTCGCGGGAGGCGACGCTGGACCTCCTCGAGCGGGCGTCCGCGGCGGGCTGTACCACCTCGTTCGATCCGAACTTCAGGCCGGAGCTATGGCCCGACGCGGAGACCTTCGCCCGCGTCGTTCGCGACGCGCTCGCTCACGTCGACGTCTGCAAGGCGACCGTCGAGGAGCTCGAGCGGCTCGGGTTCGAGGCCGGCTCGGCGTCGACGGAGTCCGACTCGGAACCGGGCGCTGCGTCGTCGTCGAAATCAGAAGCAATTGCTCGAGCCGTACTCGAGGACGGTGGAGCGGAAGACGGCCCGCATACCGTGTTCGTGACGCGTGGAGGCGAGGGAGCCGTCGGGCTGTCGTCTCCGCGTGCACCGTGGACGACGGCCGATTCGGGGTCGACTGCGGCCGAAACCGATCTTCGACTCGTCGACCACCCCGGGTTCGACGTCGACGTCGTCGATACGACCGGCGCCGGCGACGCGTTTGTCGCGGGCGTGATCGCCGGGTTGCGCGACGACCGATCGCTCGAGGCGACGCTCGCGTTCGCAAATGCGGTCGCGGCGACGACCACGACCGGGACGGGAGCGATGACCGCGCTGCCGACTCGGGGCGCGGTCGACTCGATTATAGAGGACGGCACCGAGAGCCCTCCGAGAGATAGCTGAGGCGGGTTAAGGGACACGGTGGCTGCAAGCCAACGGGCTATCATGGTCCAGTGCCGTTTGTCTCGTATGTCTACGGACGTTCGGGACGGCATCGCCTTCGGAAAGACGGTCGTCGACGGCATTCAGGAGACGAACGTGCCCTTCATGGCCGCGAGCATCGCGTATCAGGCGTTCATCTCGCTGATCCCGTTGCTCGTGCTCGTCTTCTTCCTCGTGACGCTCGTCCCGGACGAGCAGTTCGCGACACAGGTCACGGAGACGACACAGGGCACCCTCCCGGAGAGCGGCCAGCTGCTCGTCGAGGAGTCCCTCGAGGACTCACCCGCGACGGCGGGGTCGACGATCATCGGCGTCGTCATCCTCGTTTGGGGGTCGCTGAAGATTTTCAGGGGGTTGGATACGGCCTTCTCCGAGATTTACGGAACGGCCGGTGAGAACTCGTTCGTCGAACAGCTTCGTGACGCCCTGCTCGTCTTCGGTGCGATCGGCGGCGCGCTGATCGCGGCGGCCGGCATGGGGATCGTTTTCGCGTTCCTGCCGAGCATTCCCGGGTTCGGTCTGTTGCAGTCGCTGCTGCTCCTCATCGTGCTCACGGCCGCGTTCTATCCGATGTACTACTACTTCCCCGACGTCGAGGGGATCTCCAAACGTGAGGTGATTCCCGGCGTCATCGTCGCGGCCGTCGGCTGGATGGCACTGCAGTCGCTTTTTCGCGTGTACGTCGCGTTCGCTGCCGACTCGGGTGGTGGCGCAGTCGGTGCCATCCTCCTGTTGTTGACGTGGCTCTACTTCGGCGGCCTCATCCTGCTCTCGGGCGCCGTCGTCAACGCCATCGGAACTGGCTATCTCGTCCCCGAAGACGAGTCCGAGACCGACGACGAGGAGGTGGCTCTCTCCGAGGAGTCTATCGCTGCGACCGACCGCGAGTCGTTCGTCGACGATGACCAACGCGAGCGCGAGCGACTCGTCGACCGCGTAGACGGGCTCGAACGCGAGCGAAATCAGATTCAACTCGATCTCGAGGCCCAGCGGGATCGTCGGTACCGACTCGAGGACCGCGTCGACGATCTCGAAGC
Source organism: Natronorubrum amylolyticum (assembly GCF_052040145.1). NCBI lineage: Archaea > Methanobacteriati > Methanobacteriota > Halobacteria > Halobacteriales > Natrialbaceae > Natronorubrum > Natronorubrum amylolyticum. The sequence continues at coordinate 141,453 of NZ_JBPPFW010000001.1, read as the reverse complement.
CAAAAACCGGGAGCTGTCGGAGGCGAACGAACGACTCCGACGTGAACTCGAGGAACACCAACGAGCGGCGACGGACGATCCGGCGTGGCGACGAGCGCTACGAACGGTGGCACGGCACGTACAGACGCTGAAGATCGGGACCGTCGAACGCCGGCGAGAGTAGCCGGAAGCGAGTCGGGACACCTTAGTGACTCCCACTCGCAGTCGTAGCCGTGTCGTACCCGGTCCGAGACGTTCGACGCCGGATTCAGGACGAGCACGCCGCGATCGTCGACGGCATCGATCACTGCGCGACGCAGGTCGCCGACCCCTGGGACACCGCTCGCACGACCGACCGCGACGCGGTGGTCGACGGGCTTCGAGGGGCGCTCGAGGCGACCGGGCTGCTCGAGCAGCTGCCGCTCGTGCTCGCCGACGTCGTCGACGCGACGGGCTACGAACTGCGAGCGCAGCCGGTCGCCGCGCCGCCGTACGTCGTCGTCACGAGTCGCGGACCGGTCCTGCGGGCGACGATCGATCCCGGACGGCTGGTCGTCCGGTTCGACGTCTTCGACGTCGTTCGTGACCGCGAGACGGGGAAGTTGCCGGCGTACCGACGTCGAAACGGCGTTCGGCTCTCGGTCTCGCTCGAGTGAACGTTTTTGTGGCCCTGATCGTAACAAGAGCCCATGCATCCACGTGCGACGGCGTTCGCAGAACGCGCCCGCGACGAGTACGAGTTCGACCCCGACGTCGAGGAGTTTCCCGAAGGAACGAAAACGGCAGCCGACGCCGCGGACGCGGTTGGTTGTGACGTCGGCCAGATCGCCAGTTCGCTCGTGTTCGACGTCGACGGCTCGCTCGTCGTCTCGGTGACCAGCGGTGCGAACCGAGTCGACGAGGCCGCACTCGGTGCGGCGTTCGACGTACGCGGCGACGCCGTCTCGATGGCGGACGCCGGGGAGATCAAAGACGAACTCGGCTGGTCGATCGGCGGCGTGCCGCCGTTCTGTCACGACCGACCCGTTCCGGTCGTCGTCGACGAAACGTTGCTCGAGCACGAAACCGTCTGGGCGGCCGCGGGGACGCCGGAGGCTGTCTTCCCCATCGATCCCGACGAGCTACGACGGCTTGCGGACGCCGAGCCGACGGTCGTCACCGGCTAACACGCGACGTCTCGGTGAAACTCCTCCGTCCCTGTTTTTGGCCCTCGTGGGCGCAGCGAGTTGTTCGACGAGTGTTTAGCATCTTCCCAACTCTGCTTATTCTCCATTATTAACATCGTCAACTTCATTACTAATGAGTCGCAACTCTCCGATGATACCTATCATGACCGTAGACCCACAATCGGCAACTCGCCGAAAGCTGCTCGCAGCGTCCGGTTCGATTACACTTGCTGGTCTCGCCGGCTGTCTCGGTGGTGACGACGATGACGGAGACGACGACAACGGCGACGATGACAATGGCGACGAAAACGGTGGAGACGACGTGGAATCCCTCGAGATCGAGGAGTTCCACCTGCTCGACCGAGACCACGACGAGGACGTCATCGCCTACGTTCACGGCGACCACTGGGACCACGGTCCGCTGATGGTCCCGGACGGTGATTACGTCTCGCTCGGTGCCTACGTCGAGGATGCCAACGGCGACGAAGTCGAACTCGGCGAAGACGTCGAACTCGACGCCGAGATCTACGAGGGGGCCGACGAAATCGTCTCCGTCGACCCCCACGGCGACCACCTCCACGTCGAGGGAGACGAGGAGGGATTCACCGATATCGTCTTCCAGTTAGTCGAGGACGACGAGGTCGTCTACGAGACGCCCGAACTCGAGATCGAGGTCGGCGACGGCGAGCAAGAACACGTCGACATGGACGACGACCACGACCACGATCACGACGACGATCACGACCATGACCACGACGACGATCATGATGATGATCACGACCACGACGATGACCATGATCACGACGACGACCACTAACGTCGTTGTTCGTTGAGTCGTGGTTTGGCTTCAAGCGAGCTAGTTCCCCGTTTTTAGTTGTTGCTAACACTCGAGAGACCGGTGGCAGCAGTTATTAAACACTCTCTTCGAGATAATAATACTTTTAACCACGCATCGACTTCGTCCGGTATGAACCGTACACGCCGTTCGGTGCTGCAGTCGGGGGCCGGCGTGGTCGCCCTCAGTACGCTCGCCGGCTGTTTGAGCGAGCCCGACAGCGACGCCACAGAAGGGGGGTATGCAGCGTTTTTCGCACTGCACGACTGGGCGGAACAGGTTGCTGGTGACGAAATGGAGTTCGAAAACCCCATCCCGACCGGCGAGATGGGCCACGGCGAGGAACCGCCGGCCGATATCCAGCGCGACATCGTCGACGGCGACGTCTTCGTCTACCTCGATACCGTCGAGTTCGACTGGGCACAGGATATCGCCGCCGACATCGAAACCGACTACGACCACGTCACGCTGATCGACGGAATGGCGGGACTCGAGAGCCAGTTGCTCCCGCTCGGCGACGACGATAGCGATGGTGCCGACCGCCAGCCCGACGAGTATGACGACGATCCGGCCGATGTCTCCGTTAGAACCTTCGACGTCTACGACCGGCCGTCGGGCACCGAAGTCGCCTACTGGCATACCAGCGCTGATCACTGGCACGGCGAACTCCCCGAGATCCCGGTCGGTGGCACGACTGCCGTCGAGGGTGTGTTCGAGGACGCCAACAGTCGCGTCCTACCACTCGGCGAGACCGAGCCGTTCCAACTCGACGCGCGAGTCGTCGACGGCGCGAACGAGGACGTCCTCGAGATCGAGTCCGAAGGCGATCACGTCGTCTTCCGTGGCCTCGAAACCGGACAAACTCGAATCGTCTTCGAACTCGTCGCCGACGGCGAGGTCGTCTGGGACACGAGCGCGGACAATATGAGAGCGGATGTCGTCGAGGACGCCGAGCCGCCGGAGTCCTACGACCCGCACGTCTGGGTCGATCCCGTCCTCGCAGGAGAGATCGTCGAGACGATCGCCGATGGGGTCGCCGAAGCCGATCCGGATAACGCCGAGGTGTACGAGGAGAACGCCGCGGAGTACGTCGACCGCCTCGAGGCGGTCCACCAGCAGTTCGACGACCTTTCAGCGAACGCAGAACGCGACGTCGCCGTCCTCGCCGGGCACGACTCGTTCCAGTACCTCGAGCACCGGTACGGGTTCGAGATCCACACGGCCCAGGATATTTCGCCGGACGCCGGCGTCACGTCTGGGGATCTCGCCGATACGATCGAGATCATCGACGACAACGACATCGAGACGATCCTCTACGACCCGTTCGAGGGCGACGAGGGATCACTACCGACCGACGTCGAGCATCTCCTCGAGAACAGCAATGCGGAGAACGCGGAGCCGATCAGCCCCGCGGAGGGGACGACCCAGGAGTGGGAGGACGACGGCTGGGGATGGGTCGAACAGATGGAGGAGCTGAACCTGCCATCCCTGCGAAAAGCGCTCGGTGCGGAATGATCGCGGTGTCGCGCGGGACGGTCGGACAATCGACCGAACCGACCAAAGCGGAAGCGGCATCGAAACTGGAAGAACTAAGCGCATCCGCGTCCGAAACCGGAGTGAATACACAGTGAGCTCGGTCATCGACGTTCGGGACGTGTCGTTCGCCTACGGCGGACAGCCCGCGGTCACGGACGTGTCGCTGGCCATCGAGGAGGGCGACTTCCTCGGCCTGATCGGTCCCAACGGCTCCGGCAAAACGACACTGTTACACCTCATGCTCGGGCTGCACTCGCCCGACAGCGGGGAGATCGAGCTGTTCGGCCAGCCCGTCGAGGAGTTCGACCAGGGCGACCGGATCGGCTACGTCTCCCAGCAGGCGACCAGCGGCGGCGGCACCATGCCGGTCACCGTCCGCGAGTGCGTTCGGATGGGCCGCTTCGCCCACGTCGGTCACTCGAGAATGACCCACGAGGACCGCAAAATCGCCGACGAAGCGCTCGAGACGGTCGGCATCACGAACCTGGCCGACCGCCGAGTCAACCAGCTTTCGGGCGGCCAACGCCAGCGCGCCTACATCGCGCGAGCGTTGGCGTCGGAGGCCGACCTGCTCGCGCTGGACGAGCCGACAGTCGGCGTCGACGCCGAGTCTCGAGACGCCTTCTACCAGCTACTCGAGACCCTCAATGACTCGGGAATCACGATCGTTCTGATCGAACACGACATCGGCGTCGTCACGGACCGCGCGAATCGTATCGCTTGCATCAACACTGAACTGTACCACCACGGCGACACCGAGTCGTTCGTCGAGAGCGACGCGCTGGCCGAAGCGTACGGGACGACGGGCACGGTCGTCCACCACCACCACTGACCGATGAGTGAGCAATGAGTCAAGGCGAAGACCACGCCGTCGATCCGGACGTCTCGAGTACGACCACTACGACACCGGCCGCTGCGGCCGATACGTTCCGCCTGCTCCAGCTGTTCGGGATCGTCGTGGTCGGCCTGCTGGCGGCGGTGATGATCGGGTTCATCGCGCTCGACTGGCTCCGGCTGTATCCGTACGCCGACTCGTATTCCGTAGTCGACACGTTCTACTCGGCGACGGGGATCGATCCCGCCATCGGGTTCGTCTTCGAACAGGTCATGATCGTCGGCCAATGGATGGACTACTGGTTCGGAACGAACGTCTTCCAGCACCCGTTCATGTGGCGGTCGATCGCGACCGGCGTTCTCATCGGGATCGTCGCACCGCTGGTCGGCACCTATCTGGTCCACCGGCAGATGGCTCTGATCGGTGAGACGCTCGCGCACACGGCATTCGCCGGCGTCGCGGTCGGGCTCATCGTAATCGGCGTGACCGGGCTCGGATCGGGGAGTACGGGACTCGAGGGATCGCTCCTGTTCATCGCGCTCGTCGTGAGTATCCTCGGCGCGCTGGCCGTCCAGTGGCTGACCGAACGCACGAATACGTTCGGCGACGTGCCGATCGCGATCATGCTCAGCGGGAGCTTCGCCGTCGGAACCTTGCTCATCAGCTGGGGCCGGGGCACCGTTCCGGTGTCCATCGACATCGAGGCCTACCTCTTCGGCAGCCTCGCGGTCGTCACCGCGGGCGGTGCCCGCCTGATGGCCGTGTTGAGCGTCGCCGTCGTCGGCGTGGTCGCGCTTACGTACAAACAGCTGCTCTTTATCACGTTCGACGAACAGGCCGCCCGCGTTGCCCAGCTCAACGTCGGCTGGTACAACACTCTGCTCGTCGTCATGACCGCGGTCGTGGTCGTCGGCGCGATGCAGGTACTGGGCGTGATTCTCGTCGCCGGAATGCTCGTGATCCCCGTCGCGGCGGCCTCGCAGATCGCCCGCAGCTTTCGGGAGACGCTCTACCTCTCGATCCTGATCGGGCAGATTTCGGTGCTCGGCGGCTTCGCGTTCGCGATCAGTCAGAGCCTCCCGTCGGGCGGGTCGATCATCGTCGTCGCGATTCTCATCTACGTGCTCGCAGTCGTCTTCTCCGAACGGTCGGCCGCGCTCTCGATGCACTGAACTGCCAGCAGATCGGCACCGGCTCCCCGATTGTGGGAGCAGGGGACGCCTTTAATCCGACGCGGCCCGATTCGTCGAACGATGGGACGGTTATCCGCACTCTTCGATCCCCAATCCGTCGCCGTAGTCGGAGCCACCGACCGCGAGGGTGCCGTCGGTCGGGCGATCCTCGAGAACTTACGCGACGAGTTCGACGGCGAGGTCGTGCCGATCAACCCGACGCGCGAGGAGGTGCTGGGGATCGAGTGCTACGCAGACGTGTCGAGCGCGCCGGCTGTCGATCTGGCGATCGTCGTGGTTCCGCCCGATGCCGTGATCGAAACCTTGCGGGACGCCGGCGAGGCCGGAACGGAGAACGCCGTCGTCATCACCGCCGGCTTTGCCGAGACGGGCGGTGAAGGTGCCACGCGCGAACGCGAACTCCGCGCGGTCGCCGACGAGTACGATCTCAACGTCGTCGGGCCGAACAGCCTCGGAATCATGTCGACGCCGAACGGGATGAACGCCACGTTCGGCCCCGAGAACGCACTCGAGGGGTCGATCTCCTTTATGAGCCAGTCGGGGGCGTTCATCACCGCCGTCCTCGACTGGGCCAACGAACAGGAGATCGGCTTTCAGGACGTCGTCTCGCTCGGTAACAAGGCCGTCCTCGACGAGACCGACTTCGTTCGCGAGTGGGGCGACGATCCGGACACCGACGTCATCATTGGCTACCTCGAGGGGATCGACGACGGCGACGAGTTCATCGACGCCGCTCGCGAGGTGACCGACGACACGCCGATCGTCCTCGTCAAATCGGGCCGGACGGACGCCGGGGCACAGGCCGCCTCCTCGCACACGGGAGCCATCGCCGGCAGCGAGCGCGCCTACGAAGCCGGCCTCGAGCAGGCCGGCGTGATTCGGGCTAACTCCGTCCAGGAACTGTTCGACTACGCGCGGGCGCTGTCGGGGCTCCCCGAACCCGAACACGACGGCGTCGCCGTCGTCACGAACGCCGGCGGTCCCGGCGTGCTCACGACCGACGCGGTGGGGGACTCCCGTCTCGAGATGGCGACGTTCACCGACGAGACGATCGCCGCACTGACCGAGACGATGCCTGAGGAGGCCAACGTCTACAACCCGATCGACGCCATCGGCGATGCGGACGTCGAACGCTTCGGCGAGGCGCTCGACACCGCACTCGGCGATCCGAACGTCGGCAGCGCGGTCGTCGTCAGCGCGCCGACCGCCGTCCTCAAGTACGACAAACTCGCCGAGACGGTGATCGAGAAACGCGAGGATCACGATACGCCCGTCGTCACCTCCCTGATGGGCGGCGAGCGCGCACGGGCCGCCGAGGAGGTTCTCCGGGAGTTTGGCATCCCGAACTACTTCGATCCCGCGCGAGCGGTCTCAGGACTCGACGCGCTCGCCCGCTTCCGGGAGATCCGTGAGCGGACCGTCGACGACCCCGAGCGCTTCGACGTCGACCGCGAACGGGCCCGCGAGGTCCTCGCGCGAGCCGCACACCGCGACGACAACCGACTCGGCGTCGAGTCGATGGACCTGCTCGAGGCCTACGGCATCCCGACGCCCGAGGGCGAGATCGTCGACGATCCGGAACGGGCGCGCGAGGTCGCCGCGTCGATCGAGGGCGACGTCGTCATGAAGATCGTCAGCCCCGACATCAGCCACAAGTCCGATATCGGCGGCGTCAAAGTCGGCGTTGCGGACGACGACGTCTACGACGCCTACGAGGACCTCGTCGCTCGAGCGCGTAACTACCAGCCCGACGCGGCCGTTCTCGGCGTGCAGGTCCAGGAGCTAGTCGATCTCGACACCGCTACCGAGACGATCGTCGGCGTGAACCGCGATCCGCAGTTCGGTCCCCTCCTACTGTTTGGGCTCGGCGGCATCTTCGTCGAGATCCTGGAGGACACCTCGGTTCGCGTCGCCCCGATCGGGGCGGACGAGGCCCGAGAGATGGTCGACGAGATTCGAGCCGCACCGCTGTTGCGCGGTGCTCGCGGGCGCGAGCCCGCGGACGTCGAGGGAGTCGTCGAGACGATTCAACGTCTCTCGCAGCTGGTGACTGACTTCCCGGCGATCCTCGAACTCGACGTGAACCCGCTCGTTGCGGGGCCGGACGGCGTACAGGCGATCGATCTCAGACTGACCGTCGACGCGGAGACGCTCGAGACGGACGATACGGAGAAAGCATGACCGACACCGAACCCACGGACCCACCCACCGACCCCGAGACCGGCACCGACCCAGCTACTGGCACCGACCCCGAGACGGCCGCCGACGAATCGACCGCGGCCGCGACGAGCGACGCGGCGAGCGAGCGCGACACCGACGCGATCCTCGTCGCATCCCTCGAAGAGAGCACCGGCAAGACGGCGATCACGCTCGCGCTCGCCCGGATCGCCCAGCGCGAGGGCGACAGCGTCGGCTACATGAAGCCCAAGGGAACTCGCCTGCAGAGCAACGTCGGCAAGACGCTCGACGAGGACCCAATGCTCGCTCGAGAGCTGCTCGACCTCGAGGCCGAGATGCACGATCTGGAGCCGATCGTCTACTCGCCGACGTTCGTCGAGCAGGCGATGCGCGGCCGCGAGGACCCCGCGGAACTCCGCGAGCGCGTCGTCGAGGCGTTCGAGACGCTCGCGGCCGACCGCGATCGAGTGTTCCTCGAGGGCGGCGGCGAGTACGATATCGGTGGGATCGTCGAACTGACCGATGTCGACATCGCAGAGCTGCTGGACGCTCGCGTCGTTCTCGTCGCCTCGTACGCGGTTCCCGGGGACGTCGACGACGTGCTGGCCGCGGCCGACGCCTTCGGCGACCGGCTGGCCGGTGTCGTCTTCAACGACGTTGCGGACGCGGCGTACGATCCGCTCGAAACCGACGTCGTTCCCTTCCTCGAGAGCCGAGGCGTTCCGGTCTTCGGGGCAGTGCCGAGCGAACGGACGCTGTCGGGTGTCACGGTCGCCGAGCTAGCAGACGCACTCGGCGCGACGACGCTCGTCGAGGGCGAGACGGACGGCTACGTCGAACGGTTCAGCGTCGGCGCGATGGGGCCGGACAGCGCGCTGCGTCACTTCCGGCGGACGAAAGACGCGGCCGTGATCACGGGTGGCGACCGTGCCGAGATCCACACGGCCGCGCTCGAGGCCCCCGGCGTCCGCTGTCTCATTCTGACCGGGGGTCACCGGCCGTCGGGCGCGATCATCGGGCAAGCGACGGAGCAGGGGCTGGCGATCCTCTCGGTGCAGACGGACACGCTCACGACGGTCGAGCGGGCCGAAGATATCGTCCGGAGCGGCCGGACGCGCGACGCCGAGACGGTCGATCGGATGGAGGAACTGCTGTCCGATCACACGGCCGTCGACGCGGTTCTCGACGGCCAGTAGCCGGGCGGCAGCCGGGTGGACACTGGTTTTGATTTCACGTATGCACGTCCCGACGACTGTCATGTCTGACCAAGATTAAAGAGTCCACCACGCATGAACCCAGACATGGACGACACTCCGCAAGAAATTACCTCTCTCGTCGGACGCGAGGTGTACTCGAACAACGGCGTCTTCGTCGGCGAAGTCGAGGATCTCCGCCTGAACGTCGACGGCCAGACCGTCACCGGACTCGCACTCGGCGACCTGAACTCCGAACTGTTCGCAAGCACATCCCACGGCGGACAGGGCGTTATCGTGCCTTACCGCTGGGTTCGCGCCGTCGGCGACGTGATTCTGATTAACGACGTCGTCGAACGCGTCCGCCAGCCCGACGAGGAAGAGGACGAACTGATCGCCTGAGCGGGACTCGGCACTGTTCGTTACTCGTCGAAAGGTACTGCGAGCGACTCGCACGGCGGTTCCCTGTGGGCGGTCGTGAGAGTCGGCGGCGATAGAACAGTTTCTCCTCGGATCGATTCGTCCGTCAGTTCCCGTTCGAGCCTTCGCTGGTGCCTTCGACGCCCATCGCGTCGAACAGCGTCCGTTTGACCGCTTCCTCGGTCAACTCGAGCAACGTATCCCGCGTATCATCCGAGATTTCGATGCCGGTGAAGATGCCCAGCGGAATCTCCGCGCTGGCCTGCGTCGAGTGACCTGCGGTCTCGCCCATCTCTCCGTAGGCGTCCTCGAGCACTTTGCCGATGTTGATGCGGATGTCCTTCGAGCGGCCGGCGAGGAAAATGGTCTCGTCGGCGATGCCGAAAACTGCCGTAGTCGTGACGCCCTCGAGATCCAACAGGTGGCTGGCAGCCTGGGTCAGCGCCTCGCGGTCGCGGACCAGTCCGGCGTTCGAGACCAGGTGACTCCCCTGGACGTCCCGGTTGGTGATCGCTTCGGCGAGGACGTCCAACGTCTCGGGGGACATCGACGGCGACTCGACCTGCTCTAACGTGTCGTGGTTGGCGAACGGGTAGAGATAGGCCGCGGCGGTGAGATCAGCGGGGGTAGTGTCGCGTTTGAAATCCAGCGTCTCGGCCCGGATACCGTAGAGGAGTGCGGTCGCAACCTCCTCGGAGACGTTCATGTCGAACTCCTGGATGTACTTCGTCATGATCGTCGACGTGGAGGACATGTTGGGTCGGATGTCGACGAACTCGGGTTCGTACTCCGCTTCGGGTTCGTGATGGTCGACGATGATGTCCACCGAGAGATCCATCTCGGAAGACGTCGCGTGGTCGACCAGCGCGACGGTGTCGTACACCGTGTGGTCCTCGACCTCGTCCCACTGGACCAGATCGATCCCCAGCAGGTTGACGAACGCGCGGTTCTCCTGGTGACCGACGTCACCCAGATAGATGATGTCCGACTCGATGCCGAGATGGGAAGCGATAGCCTGTAAGGCCGCCGCGCTCGCGATCGAGTCCGGATCCGGACTGTCCTGCGTGACGATCGCCAGCCGCTCGGAGGTCTGCTCTAATAGCTGGGCGAGTTTCCCCGCGTTGTACTCGAGTTCGCCCGACTCGAGGGCTCGAAGCGCGGACTCGGCGATCACCGAAGAAGGGTTGATGACGATGTCGGCGCCGAGCTCCTCGAGTTCGTCGCCGGAGACGGGATCGCTCGCGCGGGCGACGAGGAACTGGGTGTCGTCGACGGCGCGGACGTGTTCGACGGCCTGTTTGTTGGATTCGACGTCGGAGGCGAGGATGAGGACGACGTCGCGGTCGGCGACGAGGTCGGCGGTTTCGGGCTCGCGGATGTCGGCCGTGCGAGCGTCTAAGTCCTGGTCGCGGAGCGACTCGACGCGGCTCTCGTCGCGGTCGATGATCAGGACGTCCTTGCCCTGTTCGACGAGTTCCTCCGCGACGGCGTAGCCGACGCTCCCACAGCCCAAGATCGCGTAGTCAGAGATCGACGAGATCGTAACCCCCGTACTCATTGAACGTGTGGTCGGACCGACCGCACTTAACGCTCCCGAAGATTGTTACGTAGCGAATGTGCGTTCGTGTCGGTACCACCGTCGTACGGCGGGCTCGTACGCTGTGAGCCGGTTGACGTATGGTTACGCCTGCCACAACGCCGTCTAAGGGAAACGTATATCCCTGCCCACGAAAAAGTCGCAGGTACAGGGCCGGTAGCTCAGTTAGGGAGAGCGTCTGACTCTTAATCAGACGGTCGCGTGTTCAAATCGCGCCCGGCCCGCTTTTGCTCCGAGCAATCACGCGAGGAGCAAAGCGGCTATCGCGATTTGAACGCAGGGAGAGCGCAGTCTCGCGAACGGAGTGAGCGAGGAAGCGATCGACCGTGTGTTCATAATCGCGCCCGGCCCGCTTCTCGTGGCGAGCAAATCCGCGAGCGGCGAGCATCGGAACCGGCGGGATTTGAAGTAGACGAGTCGCAGCCCGTGAGCGAGCGCAGCGAGCGAACTGGAACGTCTCGGCGTAGTTCATAATCGCGCCCGGCCCGCTCTACGCCGCGAAAAGCAAGGCCACCGAATGACTTGACAGTTCTTCTCAGTCCTCGAGTCGAACGACAACCTCCGGACCCTCGCGAACGACGATGTCGAACCCGTTGTAAGAAAACTCCACGTGGAGGCCGGAGCCGGTTCGACGCTCGTGGGGTTCGAAAAGCGCGTTGAGCGCGTCCGGATTGATGACGTCGTAGAGGGGCGGGAGCTCGATCGGATCCGTCCCCGATACGGCCGCGACGGTCTCGATAACGGCGAGCGAAGCCGTCTGGTCCCCCGTGAAATCGTGATGGACGCTGGTCGGAGAGCTACTCTCGGCGGTAGCATCGAGACGTGGTTCTGGCTTCATGAAACTACTTGCTCTAACGCCAATGTTCTTCTATAAAAGCGTGTCCAATTCCTCGGCGTTTATATAATCAAACAGGTGTATATGGATGCGATTATCCGTGAATAGCAGCTAAAAATGAGTGTCAGCTACACAGTCACTGTTCCCCGGTCGATAAATTCCATTCAACCACGTGTCGCTCGAGAACGGGACCGAACCGGACGGTAAACCGACTCGAAACAGCGTGCGTCGGCGGTTCAGCCCGCTGTCACCGGTCGTCTCGAACGCCGTCGGGGAACTCGTTACCCTCGAGACCGACGGTTCCGGAATCGCCGGTGATGCGGAGGGAGTACCCGTCGTCGACGGAGCGCGCGACGGTGTTCTCGATCGTGATGTCGTCCCCGCCGTTGACGACGATCGGCGTGTGCGTCGTCACGAACTCGCTGTCGGCGACGACGTAGTCCGATCCCCGCAGATCGAGGCCACGTCGGCTGTCGCCGCCCACCTGTTCGACGTCGAGACCGACGAACCGGCAGCCGGACCGCTCACAGAAGATCGCGTGGCGGTTTCGGGTTCCCGGCGCGTCGCCGGTGATTCGGACATCCTCGAGGACGACCGGTTCGGCGTCACCGCCGAGGATTCGAACCGCGTTGGCGCTGCCGTCGATATCGATCGTGACGTCCTCGAGGGTCGTCGCCCCAGCCGCGGGATCGATCCGAACCCCGGTGTTCGGCCGGTCGCCGACGGTGAGTTCGGAACTCGAGATCGAGGCGCTGTCGACGCCGTTCATGATTCTGATCGCGTCGCCGTTGGGCTGTGGGACATCAACGGTGACGTTCTCGAGGGACTGATCCCCGCCGTCGAGGCGAATCGCGTGCTGGCCGTCCGAGTCGTGCGGATCGTCGTCGACGACGACGGTCGCGTCCCTGATCGCACCCGTCGTTCCGCTGAGTCGGATCGACGCGGTGGTACTGTTCTGGAACCAGCCGCCGTCGACACCGACGCGCCCGGTATCGTTCGACGCGTACAATCCGTTGTCGGGGAACCCGCCCAGGCTGCAGTCCTCGAAGACGAGCGTTCCGCGGTGGGCCGGGTTGACGATGATGCCGGTCGCACCGCGCCACCTGTTCCCCGCGTTCGGCGTCTCGTCGACGTGGACGGCACCGTCCTCCGCGCGGAATCGGGTGACCACTCCTTCGCCGTCGGGCTCGGTTACGTTGAACAATCCCGGCCCCCAGGTCCCGCTGTCGTGGACGCCGTGGACGGTGATGTCCCGGACGAGGAGACCGTCTTCGACTTCGGCGTTGATGACCCGGATCCCCGTCTCGTCAGCGGTCTGGTCGACGTCGAAGCCCTCGAACCGAAGGTCGTGACCGGGGGCGTCGCTGGTCCCCAGTCGGAACAGGCGATACTGCGGCCCGTCGAACTCGTGGTAGGTCGCCGGAACCAACGTCGCGTTTTCGCCGACGAACCCGACGTTTTCGAACCCGGTAAACCGCAGTTGCTCGTCCACGTAGTATCGTCCCTCCGGGAACTCGAGGAGCGTATCGTCACCGATGACCTCCCGTAACACGGGCGTGATCGATTCGTTCCCCTCGGGATCCGCACCCGCTTCGACGACGTCGATAACGGTCTCGTACTGCTCCTCGATCTCCTCTTGGTCTTCGGTTTCGTCCGGCTCCTCGGCCTCCTCCCGTTCTTCGGTCTCGTTCGGCTCCTCCCGCTCTCCGGACTCGTCCGGTTCTTCGATGGGACACTGGTCCTCGGACTCGTTTGCAGCCGCCACACCGGTGACTGATAGCGTTCCGAGTCCGACGAGACTTCCTCTCAGATACGATCGCCGCCCAATCCTCCGACTACGTGAATCGTCTGAAGTCACGTCCATCGCTCCGCAACGGGGGTTATTACGTATATTCGACGTAATCCCTCCCGAAACTGTCGCAGTTTTCGAACGGGGTGAGCAACGGTCTCTGGCGTGATCCCGAGCGATCGAACCGATCTCGATGTCGCGACTGCTCGAGCACTTACCCCAGCACTAAGCGACTAGGCCGACTCACGCGGTGAATGAAACAGTTGTGCTGACGTGGAGGGCCCATTCGGCGGGAACCGCGTCTCGGTTGGAGCACCGCCAACGGTTCGCTCGACGGCCGGTAGCCCGTTGCCCGTCGGCCTGAACCCGGCGTCCGTGGCCGCCGGACGACGAGTTCCACGACACTCGAGCCCGCGCCCACCACGAATGAGGAAGTGTAGAAAACATTCGAGCGATAGCACCACCGAGCAATCGCGAAGCGGCTGACAGCCACTACTGGCAAACCGACTCCAAGTGTCGGTCGGTGATGCAAACCCTCGGCCGTCGCGTACGTAGCAGACGTTAGCGATTCGGGTTGACTCGTGAGTAGAGACGCGCCCGTTCATTACTGGCTGTATTAGTATCTTTTCCTGAATCTCGTCAGCAGAACTGCAGACCGAGTGATAAGTAAGGGCACAGGCCATTACTAGTCGCCGGTGGTAATCACGAGTAAAAGATAGTCATACTATCTGACTTTAGGGATCGAAGTGGGCTCGAGCGGGTTTCGACTCCACCCTGGTCACGCAGGACTCGAGTTGTCGAGCGCTGGGGGGCGCGATGACACAAATACCGAACGCACAATGAATAGACGCAAATTCATGATCGGAACGGGGAGTATTGGCGCAGCAGCAATCGGTGGCGCGGTTCTCATGTCGGGGAGTGCCGTCGCGGAAGTCGGCGATCACACGTTCTCCGCAGAAACAATTGAAGGAACGAGCGACGACGGATCGATCGACAAGATCAAAGTATGGGCAGACAACGTCGAGTTCTCATACGAAGGGCTCAATGACCCTGCTGTCGAAGCTACTGTCGAACTCCAGGCTGTCGACCCTGACGGCAACGCCGAAGCGATCGGTGGCGACGACGGGCGCCATACCACCGCGAGTATCGGTGGCCAAAGCCAGAACAACGTATCTCTCGATGAAACGCTCGAAGGAGACGTTCTCGATCACTCCGGAATCAGTGCTGACCACTTCGAGGAAGATGGCAACGGCGAATCAAACACGACAGAAGACGTCGATCTCCGCCTCGAGGTTACGGTCACGACCAACGCTGACGATAATGTCGTTGGGGACACTGACGCAGACCTCGAAGTCATCATGAACAACCTTCATCAGGATGCTGATGTCGGCTCCGACACAGACGCGAGTGGTGAAATCGTCAGTAGCGAGCATATCGGGACATCGCCGAACAACGAATCCGGGAACGGTGACGATGCTGACCAAGAGGGCGTTCTCTCAGTCTACGGTCGTCACGATGAAGACGAGCGCGTCTTCACAGTTGAACTCGAAGAACCGTGGTCTGATGAAAAAGAAGATGACGCTAACCTCGGTCTCGGATTCGACGTAAATCAGGGTGGCACCTGGGACTTCCAGGTCAACTGGTCCTCTGAAGAAGGCTTCTTCAGCGAAAACGAAGAGCGGGACGACTTCGACGAGGTTCCAGAGTTCGATGGTACGAAAGACGGCGAGACGCTCGTGTTCTACGTCGACGATGACGAGTTCGACGGCGACACGTTCGACTTCGTCGCAAACTCGAGCTACGGTGGACACACGCACGCAAACGTATCTGCCGACGGAGAGAACGCCTGGTCCCCGGGAGAAGACTTCACGTCGAGCGAGTTCTTCATCACAGTCGACGTCTCCGAGACTGAAGTAGACGAGTACGACGGTTAAGATGCGACGACAGAGCCTGATCGTCGGGCTCGTCGTGGTCTTGGTCACGATATCGGGCGCTGTCGTCTATACCACCCTCACGGGTTCCGACGATTCGGAGCCGGAGGTGGACGACGTCCCAGAGAGAGACGACGATTCGGAGCCAGATGGCACGGTTGAACCGACGGATGGTGAGAAGGACGACGACGAGAAGGATGATGACACCAAGTCGGACGAAAAAGACGACGAAGAGAATGTGGAGAAGGAAAAAGATCCGGATCCAGACCCTGACCCTGATCCAGGCGGACCACCGATCGGCGGTGGAGGCGGTGACGATCCAGACGACTCCGAAGCGAACGTAGGAGGTAACGTCAGCGGAGAGGTCATCACCGACGCAGACGACTGACACCCAAACTTTGGCTTTTTTACGGTTCGACTCCCCAGCCGGGACTCGAGCGCCAGCTGGCGTGATGATAGAAACAACCCACAATGAGTAGCAATAACGCTTACTGAGAAGATAGACCGGCGGAGAACGAGTTCCTCTGCCACGTCGGTAGCCAGAGCACCTCCATCCGACTCGAATTCGGCCAGAAGGAGCAATGTACTATGCCCATAAAATCGGGATTCACTCCGGCTGTCCGATGAACAATTGTGTGTCCATCTTCTCGAGTGGCTACCGTTACGCAAAAGCGTCCTCCTCTGCCAGAGACACCGATCTATAAGGCCGAAACCCGCGTACACTCGAGCGACCATGTCCACCACCTACGAGGGTATCACGTTCGAGCGGATCGGCCACGCGAGCAAGCGACTCGAGACCGACGACGGTCGAATCATCTACATCGATCCGTGGGGCGAAGTCCTCGAAGACGAACCGGGCGACGGCGATATCGTCTTCGTTACGCACGACGACTTCGATCATTACGATCCGGAGGCGATCGAGGCGGTCGCCGGCGACGACGTTACGGTCGCAGTCTTCGAGGCCGTCGACACGAGCGATCTCTCGTACGACGTCGTCGACCTCCCCCACGAGGGTGATCTGACCGTAGACGGCATCGAGGTCCGGACCGTCCCGGCGCACAACGATCCGGACGGCGAGCACGTCGACGAGGACGGCTCCCCGTTCCACGCCGAAGGCGAAGTGATCGGGCTTCTCTTGACGCTCGAGGGGACGACAATCTTCTGCCCGTCGGACACGGACTTTCTCGACCACCACGAGTCGATCACTGCAGATGTATTCGTGCCGCCGATCGGGGGCCACTTCACGATGGATCGCCACGAGGCCGCCGACTTCGCTCGCAGCGTCGAGCCAGAACTAGTGCTTCCGGAACACTACGACACCTTCGAGCCGATCGAAACCGACGCCGAGGCGTTCGCCGAAGAACTCGAGGACGACGGTATCCGCGTCGAACTGTTCTAGCCGCGTCACAGTACCAGTGTCTTGGCGTTTTTGACGGTGGTTTCGCCGATATCGGCGTCCAAGGAGAGTCCATCCAATACCCGTTCAATTTGGGATAACCCTCTTTTCCGGATGGTCACGAAAAGTAATATGGTCCATCACAACCACAGCCGTCGGCCGGACGACGACCGTGTGGAGATTCGGACCGTGCGTGACGAATCGGAATCGGTCACACACATGATTTTGCGGGGATTGTCTGTCATAAAGAACGTTCCGATCGGGGAACTCGAGCCGCTCTACGAACAGGTCGAGACCGAAGCGTTGGACAGTCTCCTCACCCACGCGGAGGGAACTGAGAGTACTGTCAGCGTCGAGTTTACGACCGACGATCACACAGTCGTCGTCACCCACCGCGACTGCGTCTGTATTCGCACCGATGATCGCCTCGCGCCGATGTAGGGAGCGTTCACGAACTCCCGAGTTTTCGAACCGCTGTCGTGAACGATCGGTGGGGCCGAGCGCGGCTACCGAGCGGTTGCGTGCGGATTGGTCCCGCCGGTCGATTGCTCCCGGCCATTCGTGGGAGATTGAATCGTCGTCTCGACGAGCAGGTCTTCGGTGCTTGTCCACACACCAGGTACAGTCTTCCCAGGGCCTGGGAACTCCCGACGGGTGAAATACCGCTCCGGATCGAACGATCAGCTATGACAGCCGAGCCACCCGAGACCGACGACGAGATCAGACGCGCGGTCGTCGACCGCGTACGGGAGGTCCAGATCCCCGGCGGCGACCCGATCAGCGAGCAACTGCTCGAAGACGTCATCGTCGAGGACGGCATCGTCACGTTCGTCGTGAACTTCGGCCGACTCGATCAGCGGCTGGGTAATCGAGTCACCGACCAGTTACACGGTGCCGGACTCGCGACGCATGGAGTTGACCACGCGCGCGTTGAGGCCGTCGACGCGGAGGCACCTGAGACCGGGCTTCCGGTCACCGGCGTCGACTCACTGATCGCCGTCGGCAGCGCGAAAGGCGGCGTCGGCAAGAGCACGGTAACCGTCTCGCTCGCGCGAGCGCTCGACGCGGCGGGACTGGACGTCGCCGTCTTCGACGCAAACGTCCACGCCCCCGACGCGCCGGATCTGCTCGAGGCCGAGGGGCCGGTCCAGTCGACGCCCTCGGGGAGTCCGATGCCGGTCCTTGCGGAGGGAATCGAGGTGATCAGCGTCGAACTGATCGCCGAGGACGGGCCGGTCGCCTGGCGAGGAGCGATGGTCCACGACGTCGTCACCGATCTGCTCGGCAACGCCGTCTGGGAGGACAGAGACGTGTTGCTCGTCGACCTCCCGCCGGGCATCGGCGAAGCCGTGACCACGCTGGTCCAGCAGGCGCCGCTCGACGGTGCGTTGCTCGTCAGTACGCCGACCAGCGCCGGCACTCGGTCGGCCGAGCGAACCGGTGCGCTGTTCGAAGCCTACGGCGTCCCGACGATCGGCGTCGTTTCGAACATGGTCGCGACCGACGAGGAGGGCCTCGAGTCCCCATACGAGGGCGACGGCCGATCCCTCGTCGAGGAGATCAATTCGGTCGAGGTTGCAAACGAATCGCTCGAGCCGGTGCCCTTCGATCCGTCGCTCCGGGAGCCGTTGACGAGCGATTTCGACGAGCCCTCGACGGCAGGGGAAACCGCAATCGAAACGCTCGCGTCGGACGTCCAGGAGTTCCTCGCGGGGTCGAACGGCCCCGAGGTGCCCGAGGACGCGGTCGATCTGCGTGGGCTGCCACCAACCGCGGTGCAGCGACACTCGGTCGCCGAGTTCGGTGTCGGCGACGCGCCGGTCTCGGTGCTGATGCGCGGCGATCCGGAGGAGCTTGTCGCGGTCGTGGAAACGTCACTCGAGTCCGACGGCCGGTCGATTGCCGAATCGAGAATCCGTGATCTCGGCCGGGATGGCTGGGTAATCGAATTCGAACCCGAGAGCGACGCGGCGACGCCATCGAAATCCGAACCGCCGGCGTAGCTGTCCCCTCGGTTTACAGCCAGTTTGTCAGTGGTTATGCGAGTGGGGCTCGAGACGAGTGTGGCATCGAGTGTAGTGTAATTCGAGGGCCCCTCGAGACTGGCACTGACGTCCCTTACGTGCACCCAGTTTCGCTGGCGTAGTCGAATCGTCGTTCGGGGCGACTTTTGACACCGTAATAAAAGCCCACTATTCGCAGGATTTACCGCGAGCTGTCCTCAGCAGGTGGGAACAGGCGATTTTGGTTAACCCATGGCCCCTCGAGTTATGCCTGTGATGGCACACGGACACCCCCCAATCGATCGGCGCTGTCCGCACGAGCGGGCGACGGTATCGCCCTCCGACTATCAACCGCTTGGACACACGAGGTGGGACGATGTCTGAAACGGACGACGACGGACTGAATCTAACCCGACGAGAGCTCGGCGCCGCTGCGGCGGGCGTCGCGGGAGCGTCCGGACTCGGACTGCTCGGGTTCCGACGGCTGACCGGCGACACCGAAACCGACGCCGACGACGGCCCGATGAATCCCTTCGAGGAGTATCCGAATCAGGAGTGGGAAGAACAGTATCGTGACGTGTGGGATCGCGATGACGCCTACATGCTCACGTGCCAGCCAAACGACACCCACAACTGCTACCTCGAGGCCTCCGTCAAGAACGGCGAAATTACGCGGCTGGGCCCGTCGATGGGCTTCGGCGATGCCGAAGACCTCTATGGCAATCAGGCGACCAGTCGCTGGGACCCCCGGGTCTGCAACAAGGGCCTCGCGATGATCGAGCGGTTCTACAGCGATCGTCGCGTGAAAGCCCCGATGATCCGAGAAGGGTTCCTCGAGTGGTACGAGGACGGCTTCCCGCGCGACGATGACGGCTCGATGCCCGTGGAGTACGCCCAGCGCGGCGAGGACGACTTCATCGAGGTCGAACACGACGAGGCCTACGAGATCGCCGCGGAGACGTTCCTCGAGATCGCCCAGCACTACAGTGGCGAGAGCGGGATGCAGTCACTGCTCGACCAGGACTACGACGAACGCGTCGTCGAGGAGACCCAGGGCGCGGGCGTCCGGTCGATGAAGTTCCGCGGCGGGATGCCGCTGCTCGGCCCGATCAAGCTGTTCGGCCAGTACCGGAACGCGAACTCCATGGCGCTACTGGACAACTACGTTCGCGACACGGGTGAGGAAGATGCACTCGGCGCGGTCGGACTGGACAACTACTCGTTCCACACCGACTTGCCCCCGGGTCACCCGATGGTCACCGGCCAGCAGACGGTCGACTTCGACCTGGCGAACGTCGAGTACGCCGACCACGTGATCCTCTGTGGGATCAACTTCCTGACGACGAAGATGGCCGACTGTCACTGGCTGACCGAGGCTCGTCTGAAAGGGACCAAGATCACGGGCATCTTCACCGACTACAACGCGACGGCCTCGAAGTGTGACGAACTGACGATCGTCCGCCCGGCGACCGACTCCGCGCTGTTCCTCGGTGCCGCGCGGATCCTCATGGAAGAAGAACAGTACGACGAGGACTTCGTCCGGAAGTACACGGACCTCCCCATGCTGGTCCGACTGGACGAAGGCGAGTTCCTTCGCGCGAGCGATGTCGACGAGGACCACGAACTCGGCGACCTCGAGAAGACGGCCACTGTCGCCGACGACAGCGAACGTCCCGGCGTCGACATCACGGATATCGACGAGCAGGTCATCACCGACGAGATGCGCGAAGAGTGGGGCGACTTCGTGGTCCGCGACGACGAAACAGGCCAACTCGAGACGGTCACTCGAGAGGAAGTCGGCGACGAGTTCGATGTCGCTGCGACGCTCGAGGGTACCTTCGAGGTCGAACTCGCCGACGGGGAGACTGTCGAGGTCCGCCCGGTCTTCGACCTGATCAAGGAACACCTGAGCGGGACGTGGGATCTGGAGTCGACGTCGGACGTGACCGGCACCGCGCCCGAGGCGATCGAGAACCTCGCACAGGATCTCGCGGACAATCAGGAGGAGACGCTCATCCTGACCGGGATGGGGCCGAACCACTACACGAACCAAGATCTGAAGGACCGGGCCGCCTTCCTGGTCGCGTCGCTGACCCAGAACGTCGGGAGCTTCAGCGGCAACATCGGTAGCTACGCCGGAAACTACCGGGCGGCGTACTTCAACGGCGTCTGGCAGTACACCCAGGAAGATCCATTCAACCCCGAACTCGATCCCGACGAGGAGGCCGAGGTCGACGGCCGGTTCGATATGCAGTCGGCCCACTGGTATGCCAACCTGGACGAGCCGCTGAAGGTCGAAGGCGACTACTTCCAGGGCGACTCGCACATGCATACGCCGACGAAGTCGGTGTGGATCGCCGGCTCGAACTCCTTCCTCGGCAACGCGAAGGGGTCCTACAAGATCATCGAGAACGCCTTGCGAACGGGCCGCATCGAGTCGTTCTTCTGTAGCGAGTGGTGGTGGACGATGACCTGTGAGTACTCGGACATCGTCTTCCCGGCGGACTCGTGGGCCGAGCACAACGTCCACGACATCACGGCCTCCGTGACGAACCCGTTCGTCATCACGATGCCCGAGTCGGGGATCGATCGGATCTACAACACTCGCAACGACGCCCAACACTACAAGGGGGTCGCCCAGAAGCTCGCCGAAATCACCGGCGACGACCGCTTCGAGGACTACTGGCAGTTCATCGACGAAGACGAGTACAAGGCCAAACCGTACCTCCAGCGGATCCTCGATCACTCCAACATGACGAAGGGGTACGACGTCGACGAACTGTTGGACGACGCCGCTGACGGGACGCCCGCGCTGATCATGTCCCGGACCTACCCCAAGTACGTCGGCAGCCGGCAGATCCAGGAGGACGAGCCGTGGTATACGAAGACCGGACGGATGGAGTTCTTCCGCGAGGAGGAGGAGTTCACGCAGGCGGGCGAGAACATCCCCGTCCACCGCGAACCGATGGACGCGACCCCCTACGAGCCGAACGTCCTCGTCGACGACAGCGACAGTCCGGTGATCACGCCGGACACCCCCGAAGACCTCGAGTGGGACGACGAAAGCGCCGAGGACACGAACGCTCGTCAGGTTCGGAACGTGATCAAAACGCCGACGGAACTGCTGGACAGCACGCACCCGCTGTCCGACCTGGCCGAGGGGTACGACTACATCTACATGACGCCGAAGTACCGCCACGGCGCGCACACGTTCTCGAACTCCCTGCCGAACATCGCCGTCTGGTGGGGCAACTACGGCGACATGCACCGCGAGGACGAGCGGATGCCCTACTACGGCGAGGGCTACATCGAGATGAACCCGGACGATGCTCGCGACGAAGGCTTCGCGGACGGCGACTACGTGTGGGTCGACGCCGACCCACAGGATCGGCCGTACTACGGCTACGATCCCGAGGACGGCGAGGACGACTACGCCCGTGCGATGATGCGCGTGCGCTACCAGCCCGGACTGCCCGAAGGCGTCACCCGGAGCTGGATGAACGTCAACCAGACCTCGCACAAGACCTACGAGGCCCAGGAAGAGCGCGACGACGGGATGGCCAAAGCCGAGGACACCGACTACGTGTCCCTCTACCGCAGCGGCGGCCATCAGAGCGCGACGACGTCGTTCTTCCGACCGACCCGGCTGACCGACAGCATGGCCCGCAAGGATATGGCCGGCCAGAACATCGGCGAAGGGTTCGCCGCGGACGTCCACTGTGCGAACGGCGCGCCCAAGGAAGCGTTCGTCAAGATCGAGAAGGCCGAAGACGGCGGCATAGACGAGGATGGCGAGCCTGACGGAGAGTGGGCTCCCAACGAGAAAGGGATCCGACCCGCCAACGAGAACGAACGAATGGAGCAGTACCTGAGCGGCGGCTTTGCGAGCGAATCCGACGACTAACACGAGGTGACCACCAATGGCAGAAGTATACAACTGGCAGATCGGACGCGAGATGGAATTCCCGTACGCCGAGTCCCGCCCGGACCGACAGTGGGGCGCGGTGTTCGACATCAACAAGTGTATCGCATGCCAGACATGTACGATGTCGTGTAAGACTACCTGGACCCACGGCGAGGGCCAGGAGCACATGTTCTGGAACAACGTCGAGACCAAGCCCTACGGCTCCCATCCGATCGGGTGGGACCAGGAGGTCCTCGACCGGCTGGGCACCCAGAACTGGGGGTCCGATGGCGTCTACGAGGGCGACACGATCTTCGAGGCCAACGACGTCGACTGGGAGGACATGTTGATTGACGACGATCTGGGCAACATGCACGGTGAGGATATCGTCGGCTACCGTCCCGACGATCAGGACTGGGCACATCCGAACATCGGCGAGGACGAACCGGCAGGCGAGTCGTTCGAGTCAGACACCCACATTTCGGAGCAGGAGGAGACCCACCCGATGTGGTTCTTCTACCTCCCCCGAGTGTGTAACCACTGCTCGTTCGCCGCCTGTGCCGGTGGCTGTCCGGTGCAAGCGGTCTACAAACGGACCGAAGACGGTATCGTCCTCATCGACGAGGACAGCTGTCAGGCAGCCCAAGAGTGCGTTCGGGCCTGTCCGTACGGCAAGTCCGTGTACAACCCCGCCGAGAGCGTCTCACAGAAGTGCGTCGGCTGTTACCCAAAGATCGAGGAGGGGATGGTCCCGCAGTGTTTCGAAAACTGCCTCGGGAAGATCCGCCAGCACGGCTGGATCAACCCGCCGGACCAGGCGGACCCGAACAACCCGATCGACTTCATGGTCCACGAGGCCGAAGTCGCACTCCCGCTGTACCCACAGCTCGGCCTCGAGCCGAACGTCTACTACGTGCCGCCGATCAACGTGCCCGACGACTACCTCTACCAGATGTTCGGTCCCGGCGTCGAGGAGGCCAAAGAGACCTACAAAGCCGCTCGACGCGGCGACGAGGAACACCGGAAGCTTCGCGGCCTGCTCCACCTGATGGGATCGACCGAGTGGCGCGTCGAGGAGTTCGAGGTCACCGAGGATGAGGCGATCGGGTACGACGGCAGCGGCTCGACCGTCGCCCGCGTCCCGATGGAAGAACCGCAGTACGAGCGCGAACACTACGACGAACAGAACGACGCCTACCGACTCGACGTCACGTAACCATGACTCCAGACACACACGTCCACCGCGCACGACTGTACAATCTCACGTCGCTGGCGTTCGACCGCCCAGGCGACGAACTCAAGGAGGCCCTCGTCTCCGGCGAGTTCACCGAGCAGTTGCTCGAATCGGCCGCCCACTTCGAGGACGACGAACTCCGGGATCGCGCCGAGGCAGTCGCCGAGACCGCCCCGACCGATCCGGACGACATCGACGAACGCTACTCCGACTGGGCGACACTGTTCGGCTTCGAGGAAGGCGGTGAGATCCAGCAGTACCAGATCGAGTACGCCCCCGGAACCCTCGTGACCAGCACGGACACGCTGGCGGACCTCTCGGGGTTCTACAAGGCGTTCGGGCTGACGCTGACCGAAGCGAATCGAGAACGGGCGGATCACCTCTGCCTGCAACTCGAGTTCCTGTCGTACCTCTCGCTCCAGACGGCCTACCTCGAACTTGACGGGGACGATGACGGTATCGATATCGTCACCAATGCACAGGGTGACTTCCTCGAGGATCACCTCGGTCGCTGGATCCCCCGGTTCGCCGAGACGGTGCTAGACGAAAGCGACGTGGCGTTCTACCGGACGCTCGCGGAGCTGGTCGACCGACTCGTGGAAATCGATGCCGAGCGGTTCGACGTCGAACCCGATGTCTTCGACGAGACGCCACCCTCGCCGCTAGAGGGATTCACCGACACCGACGAGGGCGATTTCCGCTGTGGAACCTGCGGATCGACGCCGTCGGTAGCTACCGGACAGCAACCGGAACCGTCAGCCCAGCCACAGCCGCCACGAGGCGACCGTGATGGGCCGTACTGAGTGATCAAAAGGCCCCTCGAGTCCGCCATCGTGCCATCTCACTCCGATCTGTCGACCTGCCATCGCTCTCCGGTCCGAAAACGGACCGTCACCGGTCGCCAGTGCTCGGCTCACAGATGGATACTGGAATCCTCGAGTCGGGCCGGATCGACCTCGCTTCTCTCGTTCGAACGTGTCTTGTGTTCGGCTCCCGTACAAAGCCCGTTATCGCATGAGTAACGGCGCTTCGCTTCGAATTATCTCGCTGGCCGGCCCGAGCGATTCCGGCAAGACGACGCTCGTCGAGAGCCTCGTGCCGAAACTGGCCGAGCACGGGCGCGTCGCGACCGTCAAATCGATTCATCACGACATCGAAATCGATACCCCGGGGGCCGACACCCATCGCCACCGGACCGCCGGCGCCGAGACCGTCGTCGGGATCACCCCCGAACTCACCTTCGACATCAGCACGCGCGGGAAGCGCGATCCGCCATCCCGTCCCGACGGAACCGCCCTGCTCGAGTCCGACGATCCCGAGCTACAGGCGCTCGCGAGCACGCTCGTGCGCCTCGAGCGTCGGGGCTACGCGTTCGTCGTCGTCGAGGGCTTCTCGGCGGCCCCCCTGCCGACGATTCTCGTCGGGGACCGCGACCCGTCCGCCGTCGGCGGCGAAATCGTCGGTCGCGGATCGGACGGTGTCGACGACCTCGTGGCGACGATCCGCTCGCTCGAGCCCGTTTCCGTCGCTGATCCTCCGAAGAAGCACGAACGCGAAGACGACGGACTCGATTCCAACTCGGGCAAACGCGACGACCACTAGCGACGCCTCGTTCGGAACGAACTTCGCGGTGTATCGTCCGAGTGGTACGAATCGGATTCCGTACCACACGAACGGAACGCCCTCCTCCTCCGACAGTCGCCGTCACCTCCGTATGAACGCGTTTCGATACTACTTCTAGTATTCTGATAAGATGGCGTGAATACCCTCGGATCGGAACCAATCAGTCGAACTGTAATTCGGCTTTGTCACGGCTAATCCCTTTGGAAGTGGGGTTATTGGGTTCGTCGTCGTAGTAGTGATTGAGAATCATGACATCGATTGCAGACATCGAGATTCCCGCGGAGGGAACTGGCGCCGGCGAGCTGTTCGAGGCCGTCCCCTCGCTCACCTGCGAGATGGAGCGAGTGATCGCCTCGAGCGGTCACGGTCTCTGGCTGTCGGGTCCGTCACAGGACGCCGTCAAGGAGGCACTGGACGACGCCACCGCGATCGGCGACTACGCGTTGATCAACAGCGACGATGATCGGTGGCTGTACGACATCGAGTTCGAGCCGGACACCGTCGACATCTTCGATCTGGTCATCGAAGAGAAGGGGACGGTCCTGAGCGCGTCAGCCTCGAGCGGCACGTGGCTGCTCAGCATCCGGTTCACCGACCGGGAGAGCGTGAGTTCGCTCTACGACCGCCTCGACGAGGAAGACGTCGCGCCGACGATCGTTCGCCTGTTCGATCTGGCGGAGGAGAGCCACTCCCAGTGTGGGCTCACCGCTCGCCAGTACGAGACGCTCGTCGCGGCGATCGACCACGGCTACTTCGAGATCCCGCGCGAAGTATCGATGCAGGAGCTTTCCGAGGAGCTGGGAATCTCCCACCAGGCGCTCTCGGAGCGACTCCGCCGAGCCTACCGGGCCCTCGTCACTTCGGAGCTGAACGTCTCCGAAGACGAGACCGTCGCCCCGCCGATGCCGTCAGACTGAACCGTCCCCGAGTAGCCGACAGCCATCGCTCGAGACTGCACGACGCCGGTCGCCACCCGGCATTCCGGCAGTCGATGTTTTCACGGTAGATCGTTCCCAGCAGCAATGCGTTGAGCGCCTGCGCCGGAGTAGCGGCGCTCGTGGCTGCGAACGGGTACCATTATGTCGCGCGCCAGTCACTGTCGAGCCATGCACGTCGACACCGACGACGGAATCCTTCGGATCGCGTTCGACCGACCGGGCGCGCTCAACGCCATGACGAGAGAGACCGCCGTCACGCTCGCCGAGACGATCGAGGACGCCTCGCCGGACGAACACCACGCGATCGTCCTCACTGGCGAGGGTGACGCGTTCAGCGCCGGCGGCGACCTGCAGGCGCTGTCGGAGTCTCCGGCTTCGGCGCGGGACGCCTACGAATCGGTCACCGACAGCTTCGGACGGGTCGTCGAGGCAATGCTCGAGTCTTCGGTGCCGATCGTCGCGAAGGTCAACGGCGACGCCATCGGCGCCGGACTGGCGGTCGTCGCGCTCGCGGACATCGCCTACGCCGCCGAGGACGCGACGTTCTCCTGTGCGTTCGTCCGCGTCGGTCTCATCCCCGACACCGGCGGGACGTTCATGTTGCCACACATCATCGGCCTGCGCGCCGCGAAGAAACTCGCGTTCACCGGCGAGTTCTTCGGCGCTGAGCGGGCAGCCGACCTCGAGTTGGTCAACGAGACGGTGGCCGCCGACGAACTGGACGACCGCGTCGAGGAGACCGTCGAACAACTGCGAAACCGACCGACCGAGATCGTCGGCATGATGAAACAGGCGATGCACGAGAACATGGGTCGACACTGGTCGGAGGCTCTCGACTACGAGAACCTCCTGCAGGTGCAGGCTCGAACCTCCGAGGCACACGAGGAAGGCGTCTCGGCGTTCCTCGAGGGCCGCGATCCCGAATTCGATACGTAACCGGACCAGATACGTCGGATCCGGACTTCGTTCGGATCCGGTACGGAACGTGTCACTACTCGAACCGCAAGCCACCGCAAGCACCACCAACTTCCACGGGTTCGCCGTCTAGTACAGTGTAATGTCTCCAGAGTTTACCGACGACGACATCGGCAAGGCCGTTGTGAACGCGAACGGCGAAGAGGTCGGTCTCGTCACGGACGTCGACCACGGCACAGCCCACGTCGAACCCGACCCCGGAATCGCCGACACGATCAAGGCGAAACTCGGCTGGGGTGGCACCGACGAAGACACCTACCCGCTGCAGGAGGGCTCAGTAGCTCAGGTGACGGACGACGAGGTCCACCTCGAGAGCGATCTCGCCGGCAGCTCCGGCGGCGGCTCGACCAGTACCGGCGGCGCCTCGGACCTGGACGCCGGCTCGACTGGATCGGGCGACACGGACACCGGTACCGGAACCGGTGCTGGCGCGGCGGGCGCCGGCACCGATACGGATCGCGGAACTGGGGCAGGCGACGACGACTTGATCGGTGACGACGATGATGGACTCACCGACGACGATGACGGCCTCATCGGTGACGATGACGACGACGGATTCGCTGACGACGATGACAGCCTGATCGGCGACGATGATGATGGTCTCACCGACGACAGCGACGATGATCTCATCGGTGATGACGATGACGACGGCCTTTCCGACGACGATGACGGCCTCATCGGTGACGACGATGATGGACACACCGACGACGATGATGGTCTGATCGGTGACGACAACGATGACGATCTCATTGGTGACGATGACGACGGCCTCACCGACGACAACGATGACGAGCTGATCGGTGACGATGACGACGATGACGATGTCCTCGACGACCGAGACACCCGGTAGTTCCGATCACGTATCGTCTCGAGTCACCGTCGGGAGCCGCCTTCGAACCCATTCTTTTTGTTCGACTGGACCACGACTGCCGATCGACCGCTCGAGAAGACTAACGTCTCGCGAGCGGTCGGACGGTACTGACGGTTCGATCCACCGAGCGCATCGAAAAAGAGTGAGAGCCGAGGAAGTCCGTCGACAGGACTAACGCAGGCGGAAGCGGCGAGCGTCGCTACTCTTCCTGTTCGTCGTTCTCCTCGTCGGTGTCGGCCCGTCCTCGCTCGGCAGCGCCCCCCGTGTCGTCCTGTGGCATCTCCTCTTGGTCGAAGTCGCGGTCGATCTCCTCATCGGACGACTCGAACTCGCCCGAAGACGAGCCACCGTCGTGCTGTCTCTGAGCGATCGGCTGTCGCTGCCGACCCCGTTCGGACTCGTGTTGATCCGTCTCGATTCGCTGTGAGTACTGCCCCCGTTCGTTGCGAGACTGCGACGATTGCCGTCGCGGCGTGGACTGGCCGAACTCCCGATCCTGACGCCGGTGTTCCTGCTCACGTCCTCGAGTCGGTCGATCGGCGCCGTGTTGTTGCGGCTGCGATCGCTGCTGTGTCTCGTGGCCGAACTGCCCCTGTTGGGAGCTCGCGTCGGTCGATTGCGATTGTGACTCGTAGGGCTGTGACTGAGACTGGTGTCCGGCGTGTGACTGGGGTTGCTGGCCGGACTGGCTGCCGGGACCCATTTGCTGGGGTTGTTGCTGGCCGGCGGATCCAGACGCTTCACCGCCGTACGTCTCTTCCTGTGAGACCCACTCGCCCGTCTGCGGGTATTGCTGGCTCGGCTGGTGGGTGTGCTGTCCCATCTGCTGGCTTGACCGTGGCTGGCCGCCCATCTGCTGGCCGCTCATCTGACCGGTCGACTGTTGGCCGCCCATCTGGCCGCTGAACTGCTGTTGACCCTGTTGTCCGGATCGATACTGACCACCCATCCGCTGCTGGCCCGACTGCCCCAGCTGCTGACCGGACTGGTGCTGATCGCCCATCTGCTGGCCCTGTCCCGACTGGGGCTGCGTAGCCGCCTGCATTCCCTTCTCCATCGCGCGTTCCATCTCCGGCGCGACGGCCTCGAGCCCTTGCAGATAGCTCTCCATCATCGACTGGGTGAACCGCTGGCCCGGGAACCCCTGCATCATCGACTTCGTGATTTCGACACCCTGTCTCTGGGCCGTGTCCTGCCACTGCATCGCGCTCAGGGTCATTCGGGCGATGTTCCGCTGAAGATCGATCGCTTGTTCGATGGCCGCCTGCCCCTGGTTCATCGTCGACTGCTGGAGCTGTTCGGTCGGTTCGTGCCGGGACTGTTGGGATTGCTGGTTGTCTCTCATCGGAAATCACTCGAGGATCGTCGATCCTCGCTCACCCAGCAGGGAGACGGAGGCTCCAATAAAGGTCGCCGTCAGTTCCACGGAGAAGAACGACACCAACTCCTGAAACGACGCCCACCGCTCGAGCGACGGTTCGAAACGACGCAAACGATCGGCAATCAACAGATTCGCTTTCGAGGCGCACGGGTTCCGCGCGATCGCGGGGGACATTGCGTATCGCTCCGTGCGGTGATGGTGCTCAGAAGAGTAATAGCTGGTTGACGACGCTCGTGGGACCGTTCAGGAGTCCGACCCCGGATCGCCGTGGGTGACGCCGTCGCGTTCGTCGGCACGCATGCGTCGCAGCGCTCCCCGGGCGTTGCTCGCCTCGTAGCCGAAGAAGACGTCCTTCCCGTAGGCGTCGGCGACCTCGGTGGCGTGGATCAGATTGTCGATATCGATGTTTACCGCGTACAATTCGATATTAAAGGGCGTCTCGAGCGCGCTCTCGAAGCCCCGGGCGATCGTCTCGAGCCAGTAGGTCGTCTCGTAGGCCATGTCGTACAGCGGGACGACGAACTCGTCGACGTGTTCTTCCAGGGCCTCGAGGTCGATCCCCGCCCGCTCGTAGAGGTGACCGGGGTAGGGATCGGGGTAGAGCGTCATGTAGACGGTGCCGGGGATGCGATCGACGGCTTCCTCGACGAACTCCGTGATAACGCTCGCGCGCCACTCGAATCGGTCGTCGAACTCGCTCGCTTTGAACGACTCCTCGCAGACGCCACAGCGACAGTACTCGGCGCGCGGGAAGCCGATGTCGTCGAGACGAACGTCTTCGTTGGCCGCGACGCAGTCGTCGATGATCTCGAACAGGCCTTCGCGATAGTCCTGCCTGGAGGGGCAGATGTAGGCCCAGTCGAAGTATGTCCGATCGCGCGTGGCCGGGCGACCGAAATCGTCGACGGCGACCAGCGACGGGTCGGCGTCCGCGGCGGCGTTGTCGCCGAAACAGGACACCATGTTCACGCCGTCTTCGATCGGTTCGGCGGACCGGCCGGTGACGTCTTTGACCTCGTAAAAGCCGCGGTCGAACTCCGGCCAGCGGACTTCTTCTGCGTTACGCGTGACGACGCCGTACATACAGTCGGGTACGGCGCCGCATCCGTAAGCCGTTCGGAATCGAACGGTTCTCAATAGGAACAACTGAAACGATTCACACACTGATCGCACAGCCGTCGTGCGATCAGGTGTACATTGACGTTCAGTGGCTACTGTACCTTACTCGACTGGGTCGTACTCGACCTCTTCGATATCGACGTCGGAGGAGCCGCTGACTACGACTTTCCAGAGGACGGCGATAACGAACAGGGCGACCAGGATTTTGACTGTACGAGACATGTACACGTAGACACTACATTGCAGCCCACTTAGATATTCTGGATAATTTTCTAGAAATGAAGAACGGTTCGACAGGTTCCAGTCGCCGACCTGTACTCGCTTCAGGTGTCGATCAGTGACGCGATCTCCTCACGGACGATCGTCCCGCAGTACGCACAGCGCACGCCGTCGTCGAGCACCTCGAACTGGGAGGTGACCGGTTCGTCGCCGGTCGTGATACAGCCCGAGTTGGGACAGGAAAGCACGTCCTCGACGATTTCGGGGCGGTCGACGCGGTGTTTCTCGATCACCTCGTAGTCGCGGACGATGTTGATCGTCGCGTCCGGCGCGATCAGCGAGAGCACGTCGACCTCGTCCTGGCTGAGCTCTCGTCCTTCGACCTTCACGATGTCCTTGCGTGCGAGGCGATCCGACGGGACGTTCATTCCGACCGAGAGCTCCTCACCCTCGCTGCCGTCGATGCCGAGAATCGCCAGCACGTTCAGCGCCTGCCCCCCGCGAACGTGGTCGATCACGGTGCCGCTGCGGATCTTGCTGACGCGCAACTGGTGGTCGTCGCCGCCCTGGGAATCGCCGCCGTTCGCGCGCTCGTCGCGTCCGTCACTCATCGCCATCACCTCCCTCCTGTAAGAACAGATCGAGCAGCGCCATCCGTACCGGCACCCCGTTGTGCGCCTGCTCGAAGTAGGCCGCGTACTCGGTCTCGTCGATCGCCGGCGCGATCTCGTCCACTCGCGGAAGCGGATGCATGATCGTCAGGTCGTCGCTCGCGGCCTCGAGCGTCTCCACGTCGATCTGGTACTCGCCGGCGACCTTCTGGTACTCCTGTTCGTCCGGGAACCGCTCGCGTTGGATGCGGGTGACGTAGAGCACGTCGAGCGAGGGGAGCACCTCCTCGAGCGACTCGTGTTCGCGGATGCCGGCGCCCTCGGCCTGATGGAGGTCGTAGACGACCTCGCGGGGCAACTGGAGGCTCTCGGGGCTGACGAAGTGCTGGCGCGCGTCGAAGTTCGTCAGCGCGTACGCCAACGAGTGGACGGTCCGACCGTACTTCAGGTCGCCCATGATCCCGATGGTAAGGTCGTCGAGCCCGGCGTTCTCGCGGATCGTGTAGAGATCGAGGAGCGTCTGCGTGGGGTGGTGGCCCGCGCCGTCGCCGGCGTTCAGCAGCGGGACGTCGACGAACTCGCTGGCCATCGTCGCCGCGCCCTGCTTGGGGTGGCGCAAGACGAGCGCGTCGGCGTAGCCCTCGATGACGCGGACGGTGTCGGCGAGCGTCTCGCCTTTCTTGACGCTCGAGGATTCGACCGAACCCATGTCGACGACGTCGCCGCCGAGGCGTTTCATCGCGGTTTCGAAGCTCATCTTCGTCCGCGTGCTCGGTTCGAAAAAGAGCAGGCCGAGCAACCGGTTCGCGTGACGGTCGGCGACGGCCGACGGATCGGCGTCGATCTCGGCCGCCCGGTCGAGGACGGTCTCGATGTCCGCTCGCGAAAGTTGTTTACTCGTGATGAGGTGATCGTGACGCATTCGTTCGTGTTAGCTCTTGGCGCCCCCTTGAATCTCTCCATTCGGCGTCGCCGGCAGACCCCGGTCGGACCAGCTACTCTCAGAGCCAGCCGACGATCGGTTCGGCGTACACCGTGACCCCGCAGAGCGCGTCAGTGGCCGCCACACATCGCCGCGTTCGGCCGTCGGCAAAGAGCTGTCCACCGGTATATTTACAGCTCGAACTGACTTGTTTCTAAGAATTGATTCGAAGCCAAAGAGTTATGCGGGCGCTGTGGCTACTGATCACAATTGTATGGTCGGTCGACTGGATACCGGGATCGACGTGCTGGATCGGAAACTCGACGGCGGGTTACCACCGGGGTGTATCGTCGCGTACACCGCCCAGCCGGCCAGCCAGTCGGAGCTTCTCCTCTACGAACTCACGGCCGCCCGCGGCACCCTGTATCTCTCGACCGAGCGCTCCGACGACGCCGTCCGTCACGCGATCGAGGCCTCGCCATCCGAGGTCGGCAGTCCGACCGTCCGCCACGTCACCAGCGACGACCCACTCGAGGAGGCGACCCGTCTCATCGGCGCCCTCCCCGACGGGGCAAACCTCATCATCGACACGATGGACGTCCTGGAACACGCCGACACCGACGAGTACGTCACTTTTCTCAACGAACTCAAGTCACAGATGCTCGAGACCGGTTCGATCGCGGTGTTACACTGTCTGGAAGGCGACGACGTACCCGGCGGGCGGACGCGGACGATCCACGCCGCCGACGCCGTCTTCGATCTCCGGACCAAGACCGCCGGCAGCGAACTCGAGAACCACCTGACGATCCCCAAGTTCCGCGGCGGCGCACAGCCGACCGAGGCGATCAAACTCGAGTTGACCGAAGAGGTGGCGATCGACACGAGCCGGGATATCGCCTGAGTGCGAGCGGGCCAACGACGGCGGTCGTCAGGTGCCGTTCGTCTCGGACTCGTCGTCCGTCGCCGACCCGTCGGTCGACTCGAGGGAGTGACAGCACGCGAGGAGTTCGTCGAACAGCGCCGGCGGCGAAGACCACCTGATCGCTCCGCTTCGGTGGTCGTACTCGACCAACTTTCGATCCGTCAGTTTCGGCAGGTGGTTGTGGTAGAGATCGATGAGGACGGACTCGCGCCGTTCGGCGGAGACTCGTTCCGCAGACACTCCCGCTTCGTTGGCGGCGATCGTCGCCGCTAGCGACTCGAGGCTGGCGACCTCGTGGTCGCTGAGGTAGTACAGCACGTCGCGCCGGCGCTGGTGACTGAGGAGAACGAGCAACTCGTCGATCGGAGACTCGCGTTCGGACCGGGTTGGGGGGTCGAAGCGGCGGTCAGGCGTCGAGGATCGCCCGCCCGTATCCTCCGGGCTGAAATCGACCATATATTCGTAGCCAGTCGCGGGACGGCAATAAACGTACTAGGAGAATACCGGGTCGGTGTATCCGAAAGGAAGAGAGATGAGCCGACACGACGTACAGTATTTCTGCCCATTTTGTGGTTATCTCCGTGTATTTCTGGCACGAAACTATGCGCGAGCTATTCGTACGCGCCACGCCTACGCAGGTTCAGATGACGAAGGATACCTCTCGAGACGGGAGGGACCAGTTCTCCCGTCGCCGAGTGATGGACGGGGGGGTGCAGATGCGGTCCGGTGTGGCGGTGGTGAAACGGATCGCGGACGAAACCGGCGTCTCACCGATGGACCTCCCGCAGTTGAACGAGACCGTCGATCCGGACGCGCTCGACGACCTCCTCGAGAGCGTCGAGCAATCGAATCGCGACGCGTGGCCGGTGATCGCGTTCTCCTACGCGAACCGGCGCGTTCGGCTGACCGCCGACGGCCGAGTGACCCTCTCCGACCCGGACGAACCGCCGGCGATCGACGACTGGGCCCACGTCTCCGACGTCGACGTCGCCCGTGAGAACGACGCGACGATCCGAATCGTCTCGGCGATTGCCGCGCACACCGACCACGATCGGGCGTACGTCCGGTCGGCGATTGCGGACACCATCGATCTCGACGCTGTCGTGCGACTCAACGCACACCGACGGAACGGCGTACCGCGATCGGGTGCGACCGTCGCGTTCTCGACGCTCGGATACGACATCGTCGTGCGACCGAACGGAACGATCGCGGCCGGCTCGACGCTCAGGCGACTGAAACGGGTCGGCGGCAACGTGCTGGTCGTCGGTGCCGTCCCGGACGATCTCGTCGACGTCGCGAGCACCAGACTCCTGGGCGACCGGGGCCGCGACCGCCGCCACCTCTTCGCCTTACTCGACCGTGATATCGACGCCGTTTGCACGCGATTATCCCCCGACGACGCATCGACCGCACGCGTCGTCGACTACGCGGCAACCGCCCGGTCTGCCGCGAGCGCCCAACCCAGCATCGATACCAATACGACGCCCAGTATCGTCGCCGAGCCCGACGACGTCGAGGGTCTCGAGGAGGCCATCGATTCGACGCTCCGAACGATCACGGCAGACGAAACGGCGTCCGGCCCAGCGACAACCCGTCTCTGCGTCGACTCGTTGCGTCCGATCATCGAAGACCGAGACATCGAGGTCGCCGAGCGGTTTCTCGAGTCCGTCTGCGGGTCGGTCAAAGCGACCTCGGCGCTGGGACACTACGTCCTTCCGATCGAGCGATCGTCGGACGCCGTCCGGCGACTCGAGGCGTCGTTCGACGCGACGGTCGAACTCCGCGTCGGGGACTCAGGCGCCGAACAGCGTTGGCACCTCCACGAGAGCAACTACACGACCGACTGGTTCGCGTTGCGCGACTCGCGGTAGCAACGTGACGACCCGACCGGCCCGTCGACGGTCGCTGATCGACGGGAGCGAACGATCCGAAGCCGACGAGACGACGATCCTCGACGAATGACACTGACACCCACGTTCCAGCCGGCCGACGACAGACCGGGGCTCACGGTCGTCGACCCGATCGAGAACCGACAGTGCCCGATCCAGACGTCGGAACGGGTCACGCCGACCGCGGTCGAAACGGACGACTTCTCCTTTCCGGTCGACGCCGCCGTCGCGGTGACGACCGAACGGCTGGTCCTCCCCTTCGTCGTCCCGACCTACGTTCGCAATCCGGCGGGAGAGATGCTGCTCGAGGCCGAACACTACGCCTACGAGACGCTGCCCGACGGGACGTACCTCGTCGAGTTGATGGCGCCGATCAAACTCTACATCCGCGTCCACGGCGAGTTGACCATCGCGTCGTCCGACGACCGCTTGGCGTTTTACTTCGGCGAAGCGACGACCGTCCGACTGGGAGCGCGGTCGCGCCACGAACGGCCCGCGACCACGGTCGAGACGACCGCCGATCCGAACGATCTGGCTCGTGCCGTGTCGACCTTCGGCTCCGCGCTGAAAACAACGAGTCCCGAGCGCTCGTTGCCGTCGTTTCGGGGACACCCGCCCCGCCTCGCGCTGGCCGACGACGTTCGAATTCCCGACGGACTCGAGACCCCCGATACCGGCGTCAGAATCGTCGTCCCACCGGAGCGGGCAGCCCTCTATACGATCTGCCCGCTCGCCTACTACCTCGGCGCGACGGTCGAGACGGGGAGCCGGCCGCGAATCGAGACCGACCGCGGCTTCGAGTACTCGCTGGACCGCCCCGAGTACACGTTCGACCGGCTGGTCGACCGCGTTCTCAAGCACGTCTTCTTTATTGACTGCGTGACCCGGACGGAGGGGTTCTATCCGGTCGAACTGTACGAACGCCAGCAGGTCGCGGACCGCCTCGAGTTGGCGTTCGACGAGCTCTACGAGCAGTCGCTGGCCGATCGACTCGCCACCGCGCTTTCGATCCCGTTCGATGCCGTCGCGGATCTCGTTCCCCGGTGGCGGCTGGTCACGTACGCGACGTCGGCTCCCGAGAACGCGGCCGCGCTCCCGTATCTGGCGTACGAACTCGCGAGCGTTCGGTCGCTGCCAGCGACCCCGGAGCCAGCCACGCCGCCGACGATTCCGAGCGAGATCGAGGCGTTCACCAGATCGACTCCCCGTTCCGGCGACGGCGAGTCGTCGGTCGATCGAGGCATCGATTCGTACGTCTCGATCCCCGAGGTCGACGCCTTCGAACGGGCGTGGCTCGGCGAAGGCGTTCCGATCGGTGCGAACAAACTCCTCCAGGCCGGCTTCGAGAACGGACTCGAGGGCACCCCATCAGGCGACGGCGTCGAGGTAACTATCGTCTGTAACGACGAGCGAATGGCCGCCGAACTCGAGGCAACCGACGACGGACTCTACGGCGACCGCGAGGAACTTCCGTTCGACGCCACCGTCCACCGGGACGTCAGCGGGGACGAACTGCGGCGGCTCTTCGCCGCGGACGTCGACTTCCTCCACTACGTCGGCCACGTCGAGGACGACGCGTTCGTCTGTCGCGACGGCGCGCTCGACCCGAGTACGCTCGCGGACGTCGGCGTCGATGCCTTCCTCATCAACGGCTGTCGGTCGTACGAGATCGGAGCGCGAGTGATCGAGAGCGGCGGCGTTGGAGGCATCGTCACGCTTAGCGAGGTCGGGAACCAGGACGCGATCGCCGTGGGACAGTTCGTCGCCCGACTCCTGAACAACGGGTTCACGCTTCGATCCGCGGTCGCGATGGCGCGATCGTACCGACTCGTCGGCAACCAGTACATCGTCGTCGGCGACGGTGGGCTGGCCGTCGGCCAGTCCGGGAGCATCGTTCCGAACAGTTGCCGTATCGAGTCGATCGACGACGAGCGCTACCGGCTCTTCGTCCAGCTCTACCACGTCGACAGCGGCGTCGGCGCGCAGTACATCCCCTACCTCGACGGCATCGATCGACACTATCTCGCGGGCAAGGAACTGCCCCCGATCGATCTCTCGGGAGACGCACTCGCTCGGTTTTTAGGACTCGAGGAGATCGCGGTCGAGTTCGACGGTGAGCACTGCTGGTCGACTGACGATCGGTTCACGCTACTATAAGAACAAAATTCGTTTCGACTCTCAGTACGTTCCGCCACCGTTTCCGGCAACGGCGGTGCCGGCCTGTGAGAGTAACACACACGCGGCGAACAGGACGCCCATCAGTCGGGGATGCTCGGCGAAGAACGCTCGAATCTGGGATTTGCTTTCGGACATTGCGACCGTTCCTTGATCGAGGGAGATAATATAATTAACTCAAGGTATATGGCACCGAAGTAATTAGACCTTACACGTACCGGTGAAACAACTTAGTGTTTATTCCGTGAACAAAAGGAGGTTACTTCAGTAGGTCTGCCGGGTTGTGCGATCTGACCGAACGACATTACGTGTGGCTACCGAGTAACCAGCGCTTACAGGTCGTGACAGGGTCCGCTGGCCGCGGGAACTGGGACGCGAGCCGATCCGATTTTGCGGTCCGAACGTCGATCGGATCGGGAGCGCCAGCGCTCGAGCAGCGAAAAATACGAGAATCGAACCGAACGGGCGAATTTACTCTTCGGCGCCTTCGAGCTCTTCGACGATTTCGTCGGCGTCGACGTCGGCGTCCTCGAGGGCCTCCTCGATGTCGCCGCCGCCCATGCCACCCATACCGCCCATCATGCCGCCCATACCGCCCATGCCCATCCCGTCGATGGTCTCTTGGACGATGACGCGATCGACACCGATCTGGTCGATGATCTGCTGGCCGATCTGCTGTTTGCCCATCATCCACTGCTGGTTCATGGTCATCTGGGGCGTGGCCTCGAGGTAGACCGTCTCCTTCTCGACGGTCTCGGTCTCGAACTCGGGTTCGGCGTCTTCGTCGGCGTCCTCGTCGGGTTCGACGGGAACCTCCTCCTCGACCTCGTCCGTCTGGATCCAGAGCTCGGGCTCCATCCCGAGGTACATCTCGAACAGGCCGGCGGCCTGCTGTTCGCGGTCGTCGACTTCCTCGAGAATCTCGTACTCGTACTCGACGTCCTCGCCGGCCAGCGGGTGGTTGAAGTCGACGCGGGCGCGGCCGCCGATGATCGTGCTGATGTAGCCCTGCTGGCCGTCGACCTGCACGTTCGCACCGGGGTAGCGGTCGTCCTCGTCGATCTTCTCGGCGCTGACGGTCTGGACGTCGTCGGGGTCGTGCTCGCCGAAGGCCTCTTCGGCGGGGATCGTCACGCTACCGGAATCGCCGGGTTCGCTGCCGACGAGCGCGTCTTCGACGCCCTCGAAGATGTGACCCTCGCCCAGGACGATCGTTCGCGGCTTGAACTCCTGACCTTGGTCGTCGACACCCTCCTCCTCGGCGACTTCGGGGTCGGTCGTGTCGACCAGCTGGTCACCCTCCGCGGTGTAGGCGGTGTAATCGATCTCGACGAAGTCGCCGTGTTGAAGCCCCTCGGCTTCCTCGGCGCTCTCGTCTCCTTCTGCGTCGGCGTCATCGGCCTGCTCCTCGAGCTCGGCCTCCTGTTCCTCGGTCATACGTTGTACGTCCCGCCGTCTACATTTAAGGTACACGTTTTCACGCGAGACGGAGAGCGACCGATACTTACGACCCCCTTTCGTGGCTTCAGCCATGTACGAAGTCGAAGTGAAGGTCCCCGCCGACCTCGACGCCGTACGGGACCAACTCGAGGCCAACGATGGAACCCGCGAGCGGGCCATCGTCCAGAAGGATACGTACTACGACGCGCCCCACCGCTCGTTCGTCGAGACCGACGAGGCGCTGCGGATTCGTCGGGAGTCGAATCCCGAAGCTGGCACCGACGAGACCAGAATCACGTACAAGGGTCCCCTGCTAGACGAGGAGTCCAAGAGCCGCGAGGAACACGAGACGACGGTCGGCGACGGCGAGACGATGGACGCCGTCCTGACGAACCTCGGCTTCGAGCCCGCCGCGACGGTCCGCAAGGAGCGCGAGCGCTTCGCACTCGACGGCTACACGATCACCCTCGACTCGGTCGACGACGTCGGCGAGTACGTCGAAGTCGAGACCGACGTGGAGACGGAAGCGGACCTCGAGTCGGCGCGTGACGGGGCGTACGACATCCTCGAGCGACTCGATCTCGATCCTGACGAGCAGCTTCGAACGTCGTATCTGGGGCTGTTGCTCGAGTCCTGACGTCGTTGGGTCACGCTCCACGGACGTGTCCGGCGTTCGGACGCCCGACCCGTATTACCTCCAGACATTTTCGTTTCGGTTTTGTTTCCGCAAGTTATAGAACGCCTGTCCCCCAATTCCCGGTAATGAGTGAGCGGAACATTCGGGTCGAGCCGATCGACCGTCAGGCAGTAGAGGATCAAGAAGTCGAGATCGTCGAGCGGAAGGGAATCGGCCACCCGGACTCGATCTGTGACGGCATCGCCGAGGCCGTCGCCGGCGCACTGGCCCGCGAGTACATCGACCGCGTGGGCGAAGTGTTGCACTTCAACACCGACGAGACACAGCTCGTCGCCGGCGAGGCCGCACCTGCCTTCGGCGGCGGCGAAGTCGTCGATCCCATCTATCTGCTGATCGTCGGCCGCGCGACCAAACACTACGAGGGCCAGGCCATCCCCGCCGAAACCATCGCGCTGCGCGCCGCACGCGAGTACTTAGCGGAGACGATCCCACAGCTCACGTTCGGCGAGGATATCGTCGTCGACGTCAAACTGGGCGAAGGCAGCGGCGACCTGCAGGAAGTCTTCGGCGAGGACGAAGTGAGCGTCCCGATGGCCAACGACACGAGTTTCGGCGTCGGCCACGCGCCCCTGACCGAGACCGAACAGATCGTCCTCGAGGCCGAACACCGACTCAACGGCGAGTTCGCCGAGAAGAATCCGTACGTCGGCTCGGACGTCAAGATCATGGGCAAACGCGAGGGCGACGAGATCGACGTCACCGTCGCCGCGGCGATGGTCGACGAGCACATCGCCGATCTGGACGCCTATATCGACGCCGTCGAGTCCGTCCGCGAGTTCGTCGAGGAGGTCGCGAACGAACACACCGACCGCACGGTCGACGTCCACGTCAACACGGCCGACGACTACGACGAAGGCTCGATCTATCTCACGGTGACGGGCACCTCCGCCGAGCAGGGCGACGACGGCTCCGTCGGACGGGGCAACCGCGCGAACGGACTCATCACGCCCAACCGCTCGATGTCGATGGAAGCCACGAGCGGGAAGAACCCGGTCAACCACATCGGGAAGATCTACAACCTGCTCTCGACGCAGATCGCCGAGGAGGTCGTCGGCGAGGTCGACGGTATCCGCGACCTGCGCGTTCGACTGCTCTCCCAGATCGGCCGCCCGATCGACCAGCCCCACGTCGCCGACGTCCACGTCGTCACCGAAGACGGCGTCGCACTCGGCGACGTCGAGGACGAGGTCAGAGCTATCGTCGACGCAGAACTCGCCGACGTCACCGGAATCACGCGTCGCGTGATCGACGGCGAACTGACGACGTTCTGAGGCGACACCGGAGAATCGTTTTCCGCCGAATCGCTACTCGAACAGCCAGTCGTAGCCCTCGAGAACCGCCCGTTTTCCCCCGGAGTCGACGATCTCGCCGTGGCCGGGCACGACGCGGTCGAACTCCCACGCGAGGACGTCCCGTATCGACCGGCGAAACGTCGCCTCGTTTGTGATCGTGAGCCGGAGCTCGATCGGCGGGCTGATCCGCTCGTAGATGCGCAGGGCGCGGGCCAGAAGACGGGTCTTTAGCGGGCTGCGCTCGCCGATGTGGAAGCCGACATCGCCGAGGATGAGCGTCCGGCTCGGCCGGTGAAAGAAGGCGATTTCGGTGAGCCATCGATGACCGACGACGGCCACCTGATCGATGTCGGTGCCCCACCGCGGATCGGGCGTATCGCCCAGCAGGTGATCGAACCGCAGATCGGTCCGACGTGCGGCGAGGCCGGGGGCGGCCAGCAGTTCGACGTCCGGATACGCGGCCCGGTACTGCTCCATGTACACGTGTCCGTGGAGTTTGCTCGTCGCTGCGACGAACCGGACCTCGCCGAGGTCGTCGAGCGCTAATTTCAATTCTGGGGTCAACTCGGCTGGCGACTGGACGAAGAGGCCGCCGCTCGAGAGTTTCATTACGGACATGATCCGCCCGAGTTCGACGCCGAAAAACCGGAGGGGTTCCTCGTAGGTCCAGAACCGGTCGCCTCGTTGTGTGAGCATCGTATCTGTTCTGTCACCAAGCTAACTTATATAACAGCGAGTTGACTCCGGGCTGTTGGGACCGGGCGGCTGGATCGCCAGCACTGCGCTCAGTGCCGTTCTCTCTCGAGGGCACAGAGAGCACAACAGGAGAGACAGCTCCGTACCGAGGGATCACCGGTTTCGATAGGCCCTTTAGCCACAGCCCCGTTCGCACAACCGAGCGAGTTACGGATCGAAACAGCACTCGAGAGCGAACGCCAGTGAGCACCCCCTCTGCCAGTTCGAACCGGATCGTCCTCGCCGTCGTCGCGAGTACCTTCTTCGTCGGCTTCGGCGGCGGCGTCATCTTCCCGATCCTGCCGAATTTGGGCGAGGTGCTGGGCATCTCGGCGTTCATGGTCGGGCTCATCCTGAGCGCGAACCGGTTTACACGGCTCGTGGCCAACGCGCCAGCGGGGGTGCTCGTCGACCGGATCGGGACCCGAAAACCGTTCGTCGCGGGGCTGGCTATCGAGGGCGTCGCGACGTTCATGTACGTCGTCGCGATCCTCTCGCCGATGCCCGAGTTCTGGTTCATGGTCGCCCGCATCCTCTGGGGGATCGGCAGCGCACTCGTCTTCGCGACCGCGTACACGATCACGGCCGACGTGAGCGAGGCCGACTCGAGGGGGACCAGCATGGGCATCGTCCGGGCCGGCATCACCTTCGGCTTCCCCGCCGGGCTCGTCCTCGGCGGCGTCGTCAGCGACGTCTGGGGGAACGTCGAGGCGTTCGTCCTCGCAGCGTCATTTGCCGGTCTCGCGAGCGTCATCGCCTATCTGATCGTCCCCGAAACCCACGTCGAGGAGGAACAAACCTCGGTCAAGCCCTGGGACGTCGACGTGAGCGTCCCGGCGCTGACGATCGGCCTCGTCAACTTCGGGCTCTACTTCGCGTACATCGGCGTCCTCTTCTCGACGCTCGTCCTGTTGCTCGACGCTCGCGCGATCTCCATCTTCGGACTCGACGCGCAGGGTTCCTCGGGGATGCTGATGGGACTGACGGTGCTGGCCGGCGCGGTGTTCACGCTCGGCGGCGGCTACCTGAGCGACTCGGTCGGCGCGCGCGTCCCCGTCATGATCGGCTTTCTGATCACCTCCTGTGTCGGCTTCGCGATCCTGGCGTTCGGCTCGAGTTTCGAGGTGCTGGTCCTCGCGTGTCTCCTGATCGGCGCCGGACAGGGCGGCGTCGGCGGGCCGCTGACGGCGTTGCTCGCGGATTTGACGCCGGAAGAGCGCGTCGGCCGCGCGATGGGGACGAACAACGTCCTCGGCGACGTCGGGGGCGGGCTCGGCCCGCTCGTCTCGCTCCCGCTGGTCGACGTCGTCGGCTTTGAGATCATCTACGGCGTCAGCGCGGTCGTCCCGATGCTCGCTGGCGTCGTCCTGCTCGTCGGCATCTACTCCCACACCGGCCGCCTGAGTCCGACGATCAGCGAATCGGTCAGCTAGCCGGCACGACGGGAACGGATCACGGTGGGAAGGGTTAACGCTTCGAAGCGCTTCTAGGCGTGTACGTTCTCGTCACTTCGTGGTGCACTCGAGCGACTATCCTCCCTCGAGAGCCCGCGAGCAACCCGAACGAGCACTGAACAACCATCATGGAAGTAGAAGCCATCCCCGAGCAGAACGAACGCATCGTCCGCGACTACGTGACCGCACTCTGGCAGGAACACGAGTTCGATAGGGTCCCGGAGTTCGTCGACGACGCGTTCACGTACACGGATCCAATCCTCTCGGAACCGGTTCGCGGGCCCCGCGAGTTCCGCGAATATCTCCGGGAGACCGAGACGGCATTCCCGGACTTTCACGTCCTCCCCGAGTCGGTCGTCGCCGACGACGACGTCGTGCTGGTAGAGTGGACGCTCACAGGGACCCACGACGGGCCGCTCGATGGGATTCCGCCCACGGGTCGCCAGCTGATCCTCAGGGGGATGTCCACCGTCCGGCTCGAAGACGGCAAGCTGACTACCGGCCGAACCTACTGGGATACGGCGGACGGAAACGCCCAGCTGGGACTCGCGTTCCCGGCGGTCGTCGGACAGCTCCCGAAGCTGGCCTACCGAAAGCTCACTAGCCGCCGGTAGCTCGCGGAGCGTCCGTTCGAGACGCGAGCTGACTCAACCCCGTGACGCGGCTCGCGTCCGTCCCTCGTAATCCCCTTATAGCCCCGCCCGTCTATTCCGCCTATGCACCCGCCGGGAGCCGACACCGTCCTCCTTCGTCACGGTGACGTCAACACCAAAAGCAACACCGTCAAGCGATACATGGAGGAGATTCTCGTCGAGAACCTCGAGGCCCTGTTGGCCGACCGTTCGATCCCCGGCGACGTCGAACGGCGGTGGAACCGACCGCTGATCCACACCACCGAAGAGTCCGTCGCGGCGGCGACTGCCGCTGCAACGGACGCGTTCGGAGTCGTCTCCGCGAGCCCCGCGCTGACCGTCGGGACCGAAAAGGAGCGTATCCTCGAGGTCCTCGTCGAGACGGCGCGCGAACGGTACACCGGCGGCACCTTCGCAGTCGACGCCCGACGGGCCGACAAGACGCTCCCCTACGACAGCGAGGATCTGGCTCGCGAAGGCGGGACGGCCATCTGGAAGGCCGTCGAGGACGAGTTCCAGCCCGAAGTCGACCTCGACGATCCGGACATCACCTTCGGTATCGAGGTACGCGAGGAGTTCGCGTTCGTCTACCTCGAGCACGTCCCGGGACCCGGCGGGCTCCCGCTCGGTGCCCAAGAGCCGGTGATCGCGCTGGTCAGCGGCGGCATCGACTCGCCCGTCGCGGCCTACGAGATGATGAAACGCGGCTGTCCCATCGTGCCGGCGTACGTCGATCTCGGGGCCTACGGCGGTATCGACCACGAGGCGCGCGCGATGGAGACCGTCCGAACGCTCTCGCGGTACGCGCCCAACTTCGACACGCAGGTGTACAAGATTCCGGGTGGCGAGACCGTCGATCTGCTGGTCAGCGAGATGGAGCAAGGACGGATGCTCTCCCTACGACGCTTCTTCTACCGGGCCGCCGA
This sequence comes from Natronorubrum amylolyticum, assembly GCF_052040145.1. NCBI lineage: Archaea > Methanobacteriati > Methanobacteriota > Halobacteria > Halobacteriales > Natrialbaceae > Natronorubrum > Natronorubrum amylolyticum. The sequence goes on along the minus strand of NZ_JBPPFW010000001.1, from coordinate 96,608 downwards.
GACGCTGGCCGAACGCGTCGACGCGAACGGCATCGTCACCGGTGAGGCCGTCGGCCAGAAGTCCAGCCAGACCGTCCGGAACCTCGGCGTGACGAGTCGCGCCGCTCGCCTGCCGATTCACCGACCGCTGCTCACGCTGGACAAGCAGGATATCGTCGCGAAGGCCCGCGAAATCGACACCTACACTGACTCGACGATCAACGCCGGCTGCAACCGGGTCGCTCCCGACCGCGTCGAGACGAACGCCCGGTTGGAACCACTCTTGGAGGCGGAGCCCGACGACCTACTCGAGCGGGCCGAAGCAGCCGCGCGAAACGCCGAACTGGTCGAGCCGTAGTCTCACGTATCGCCACGATAGCAACGGCTACGGTGATGGCGTGGGTTGAGTCGGTATGAGCGTTATTCTGGAGTTTTCCATCGAACCGGAGGAGTTCCTTCTCGGGCAGGCCCTGTCGAGCACGCCGAACGTCGTCCTCGAACTCGAGCGCATCGTCCCGACCGAGAACGACGTGATGCCGTTCGTCTGGGCGACCGGCGACGACTTGCCGTCGTTCGAGGCGACGGTTCGAGAGAGCGAGCACGTCAAGGAGCTGTACGCCGTCGACAGGATCGGCGAGAGCGGTCTCTACCGCATCGAGTGGGAGAACCACAACGACGACGGCCTGCTGGCGGGCATCGCCGCCACGGAGGCGACCGTCCTCGAGGGCCGCGCGAACGGCGTCTGGATGTTTCGCCTGCGGTTCAACGATCACGAGAAACTCACGACGCTGTACAACTATCTGACGGATCACGAGATCACCGTCCACGTCGAGCGAACGTACACGCTGACCGAGGACTCGGATCGCGGCCACCGCTTTGGCCTCTCCGAAGAACAGCGCGAGGCACTCGTCCTCGCGCTCCGAAACGGCTACTTCGAGACGCCGAGCGAGGCCGACCTCGACGAACTGGCGGCGGAGCTCGACATCACCCGTCAAGCGCTCTCCGATCGGATTCGCCGCGGCAACGAGAAGGTCCTTCGACGAGTCTTGTTATCGTCTGTCGCGGATTTCGACTGAGTAGCCCACCCTACAAAAACGAATTGACCGGTCAACGGCCGACTATTCGGATCTGGAGTGAGTACCCGCTCGATAGAAGCGCATGACAGAAGTCGATCATCGATTCCAGGACTGGCTTTCCTGTCCGACGTGTAGCGGGGACACGGACGCCGGTATCCTCGCGCACGAAACCGAAATCGTCATCGAATGCTACGACTGTGGCGCGACGTCCGAGTACACGATCGGTCGAGACGTTCCAGTTAGTAACCTAAAGGTCGACCACATCGCCAGGTTCGCAAGCGACGACTGATCGACTTCCGTCCGCTCACTCCCGCCGGGGAGCGAAACCCACATTACGCCGACGCACCGAGGGAAGACCAGTGACGCGCGTCTGTCTCATCGGGACGGCCGACTGTAACCTCCAGTACGAACTCCTCTCCCGGGAGACGTCCCGCGAGGCGCTCTCGACGTACGATCTCGAGCGCCCCTTCGAGAACTCGATCGCCCTCCGGACGGTCAGCGTCGGCGCCGCCGTCTCGTTGTTGAACGACCTGAACTGGTATCTCACCCGTTTCGTCGACGAAGCGCTCGTCCAGGAGCCCAGCGTCAGCGACAACGAGTGGCTCTCGCGGCCGCTCGCTACGGACCTTCGCAACGGCGCCGTCGAATCAGCCGAGACGGCCGAATTCTGCAAGATCTACGGGCTCGAGCGAGTCGGACCGGAGCCGGACGGGACGGAACGGTCGAGCGCGGCGAGCGACGGTGGGACCCCGGCCGGAGCGGCGACAGCATCAGCCGAGTCGGGTGAGACGAGTGAACCGGATGTCGACGAGGAGACCGGCTTGGATGCGGACGACGGAGCCAACTCGAGCGATACTGCGGGGTTCGTCGGCGCCCAGTGGCGTCTCGTCGAACCGCTGTACGTGCGTCGGACCGACGGCGACCTCCCGGAGTACGATCTTCGCGACGTCGAGGAGACGCTGGTCGTTCGACTCACCGAAGCCGAACACGCACCCTGAGCTATCCGTCCAGAAGTGGGTGAGTCGATCAGGACTCGTCGCTATCGCTCTCGACGTCGATACTAAATTCGTGTGTCTCGCCGTTAGCATCGTCGATCGTCACCGACGCGCTGGTCGCGGGCTCGCCGTCGAACGTCGCGCGGACGAGTTGGCCGACGGCGATCATCTGCTGTCCGCACATCTCGTCATCTTCCGATTCGTCGATCACCGCTGCGTCGAGCGAGAGCTGCGCGTCGCCGTCGTCCGAGTCGTCGGCCCCCTCGAGCGTTACCTCCTCGAGTGCCATCGCATAACAGAGGTTCGGCGCGTCGCTCTCGAGGGCGAGCAGCACCGACTCCTCGAACAACGTTTCCTCGACGAACTCGGGAATCACGTCGTCGACGAACTCGTGGTCGTCGAGCCATCTGTCGGCGCGGTCCGCGCTGGTGACGAGCGTCGCTTCGGGCTCCATCGGCACGTCCGCGTGGTCGAAGCGCACGCTGTCCGTGGTCTCGAGATACCCAGTCGCGGTGGATTCGGTCTTCTCGCCGCTGGATCCCGGGTCGTTCCCATCGGAATCGTCGTCGTCCGTCGGACTGTCTTCGCTCGTCGAACTGCCGAACTCGTCGAGACAGCCGGCTGAGAGGGTGAGTAGGCCGGCGCCGGCACACAGCAGCGTTCGTCTGGAGGGGGCCGTCATTACTGGAGACATAGACGGAGACGGGTAAAGTACGTTGGCTAAGGTGAAAGAGCCGTTTTGGCGTTGGGCTCGCGGTTCCATCGGTCGGTCAACCGGGGGGTGTCGCCCCGCTCGGGGCGCTCTCAATCGAACAGGCCCGTCGAGAGGTATCGCTCGCCGCTGTCCCAGAAGACGGTCACCACGAGCGGGCAGTCGTCGAGTTGTTCGCCGCCGTCCGGCTCCGGCGTTGCGACGGATTCGTCGAACGCGCCCGGTACCTCCGGACAGTCGAGGGTCGGTTCGGCGATTTCGCGAGCGATTTTCTGGGAGACCAGACTCGTCGCGCCGCTGGACTGGCCGACGAGGACCCCCTCCTCGCGGGCGAGGCGACGACACTCGTTCTCGGCGTCCGCGAGTTCGACGGTCTCGACGCGGTCGATCAGGTCCAGATCGAGGTTGTCGCTGACGAAGCCGGGACCCATTCCCTGAAAATCGTCGTCGCCGGCCTCACCCGTCGAGAGCACGGCGTTCGTGGCCGGTTCAACCGCGATAATGTCCATCTCCGGGAACTCCTCGCGGAGTCGGCGGCCGGTGCCAGAAATCGTGCCGCCGGTGCCGACGCCGGCGACGAAGGCGTCGATCTCTCGGTCGCCGACCTGTTCGACGATCTCCGCACCGGTGGTCCGGTAGTGCGCTTCGGGGTTCGCCGGGTTCTCGAACTGGCCTAGCTGGATCGCACCCTCCGCTTCGAGTTCGTCGGCTCGAGCGCGGGCCGTCTCCATGTTGCCGTCGACTAGCTCGAGGTCGGCGCCGTAGGCGGCCATGATCCGGCGACGTTCCTCGGATTTGTCCGACGGCATCACGATCGTCAGATCGTAGTCCCGTGCCGCACAGACCAACGCGAGACCGATTCCGGTGTTTCCGCTGGTCGGTTCGACGAGCCAGTCGCCGGGCTCGATCGTGCCGTCGCGTTCGGCCGCCCGGATCATCTGGAGGGCCGGCCGATCCTTGGCCGAGCCGCCGGGGTTGAAGGATTCGACCTTCGCGGCGACGGTTGCGCCTTCCGGCGAGTCGACCTGGACGAGCGGCGAGCCGATCGTGTCCAGGATGCTCCCTTTCATTGGCAACCCGTAAGGATTCGAGCCATAAACCGATGCTGGACACTGGCAGGACGTGCCGGTGTATCGGTCGCCCTCGTCGATACGGTCACGAGACGCGAACACGGAACCAAGCGGCAGACTCGATGGATCGAGTACGGGAAGGAGGTCCGCTCAGCGGGGGTTCCTATCCCTTGAGTTACGAGAGAATCGTCGGCGTCCGTTCGCCACCTTCGATGCGGTTTTCGGCGTACGCGTCGGCCGCGTCGAGCACCGTCGTGTCTCGCTCCTCGGCGAGTTCGATCATCTCGAGCAGTCGATCCCCGAGCGCGGCCGCCTCCTCGTAGGCTTCCTCGCGGGTGCCGCCGAGGTACTCCTTGGCGACCGTGATCAGCCCGGCGCCGTTGATCACGTAGTCCGGGGCGTACAGGATGTCCCGCTCCCGAAGCACGGCCGCGTGTCGCCGTTCGGCGAGGATGTTGTTCGCCCCGCCCGCGACGATGTCGCAGTCGAGTTGGGGGATCGTCTCGTCGTTGACCACGCCGCCGACGGCACAGGGTGCGAAGACGTCGCAGGACTGGCTGTAGACCGATTCCGGACCGACGGTTTCGACGTCGTACTCCTCGGCGAACGTGTCGACGGCGTCGTCGTTGACGTCGGAGACCGTCACCGAGGCTCCGTCGGCGAGCAGTTCCTCGGCGAGCGATCGGCCGACTTTGCCGAGTCCCTGAATCACGACGTGGCGGCCGTCCATCGACCGCGTTCCGTAGACGGACTCCGCGCAGGCTCGGACGCCGTGAAAGACGCCGTGGGCCGTGATCGGCGACGGATCGCCCAACCCGTCGCTCGTTCCGACGACGTGGTCGGTCTCTCGAGCGATGACGTCCATATCTTCGACGCCGGAGTTGACGTCGACCGACGTGATGTACCGACCCGCGAGACAGTCGACGGCCCGCCCGTAGGCCTCGAACAGGGCCTCGCGTTCGATCTCGCCGGGGTCGCCGAGGATGACCGCTTTGCCGCCGCCCAGCGGGAGGTCGGCCGCGGCGGCCTTGTACGTCATCGCGTGGGAGAGTCGGAGCACGTCCTCGAGGGCGGCGTCTTCGGAGGCGTAATCGAGCATTCGCGTCCCGCCGAGGCTCGGTCCGAGCGTCGTGTCGTGGATCGCGACGATCGCCCGCAGCCCGGTTTCGGGGTCCGTAAAGTACGATACCTGCTCGTGATCCGAGTGAGCGGTCGAGTCGAATACCATAGTTATAATGTTTGTGGTTAGTGTGAAAATTGCTTCGGACTGTCGATCGGGGTTTTGACCCGTTTCTTCCGGTACGATATCTCGCACGAGCGCCGTCGTCCCGAGCGAAACGTCTGCCACAAACACCGTCGTTAAGCCCCCGGACTCACTACCTCCGACTATGAGTCTCGAGACCATGCAGCCGAACCCCACGTGGGACGAAGCGTCCTACCAGGCGGCTGTCGACACGCTCGCAGCGCACAACGACGAACTGGTATACAAGGTGTGGGGCGGTGACTGGTGTAAGGACTGCCGGAAACTACTGCCGGATCTGGGGGCCGCACTCGAGGCCGCCGACGTCCCAGACGACCGCATCGAGGAGTACGCCCTCGACGAGGACAAGCAGGGCCCCGGCGTCTCCGAGTACGATATTGAGTACATTCCGACGGTCGTCGTCGAGACCGACGACGGCGAGGAAGTCTGCCGGTTCGTCGAATCGGAAGACCTTCCGCCGGCGATCTGGTTAGCCGAGCGACTCGAGGAAACACTCGCGTAACACCGTCTACTCACCGCTCACGGTTTCAATTAGTCGAGAGACGAGTCCAGTTATCCAATACAACGGGCATCGAAACGGGTCATCTGTGTGACGATCAGTACGGTTCGACGTCGACCCCGAGTGCTTCGAAGTCCCGGACATTCGCCGTCAGTACTGGTTCATCGTACCGATCAGCGACGGCCGCGACCATCGGGTCTACCTTGTCGATTCCGCTCTGACCGCCAGCGTCGATATCGGCCTGTGCCAGTAACTGTCCGGCACGCCGGGCGTGTTGCTCGTGCTGTTGGACGGTCGGATACATCTGAAGGGCGTTCTGGACCGCTCGCCGTTCGTCCTCGTCTCCAAACGTAGCGCCGTACGATAGTTCCATTATTACCGGTGTCGGAACCCGCTGAACGGTCCCGGAATCAGCCAGCGCTTGCCCCTTTTCGAACGCGTTCCGTCGTCCGTCGAAGAGATCGATGAGAAACGACGTATCGAGGATCACTCGAACTGCTCCCGAAGCTCGCGCTTCCCTTCGACGTCGCGTTCGCGTTTTTCGGCCAGTCGTTCACGCATCGTGTCCGCCGTTTCGGACGAGAGTATTCCGGCTACCGCTTCGGGATCCGGTCCGCCAATGAGGCGACGCAGCGTCTCCTCCATCGTTTCATCGTCGTGTTTGTGGGCGGCGATGAATTCGTGGAACTCCTCGGATATTCGAACCGATTTGCTCATTCGTTACCGTATACTCGAGTATACAGCAGCATCAATGCTTGGACGTGACACGCACCAGCCAGGTTCGTTCGGAGAATTCCACCGTCGGAGATCGGTGGGGTCCGTTAGAACGGACTCTCCGGGTCGTCGAGCGACGTGCTCTCCGATTCGACAGCGTCGGCGTTGTCGCCGAGCCACTCGAGTGCGTCCTCGATATCGTGCGTCGGCGGCGAACACGTCCGGTCCCGGCAGACGTACAGCGTCGGCTCGCCGTCGCGGGCCTCGCGACCGGCCCAGATCGCGGGTGCCTCCGCGAGCCCTAACTGCTCGAGCCAGGACTCCAGCCCCTCCGCGGTTGGCGGCCGGAGCGCGAACAGTCGGTCGGGGCGGTACTCCCCTGCAAAGCGGTCTCGCCACTCCATGGGGAGTTCGTCCGCAGGCACGGTGATCTCGAGTGTGCCCGCCTCGAGTCGATCCGCGGCCAGACAGAGCGAAGCGTGCTGGAGCGAGTTCGCCTCGATTCGGTTCGCGTGGGTCTCGAGGACGGTCGACGCGATCTTCTCGAACTCTTCGTCGGCGGCGAAGCCGTCGAGTGCGAGCAGGGTTTCGAGGGCGACACCGGTCGCCGACGGCGTCGACTGGTCGTCGAGTTCCTGCGGTCGGGTGACGAGCGACTCGCCGCTCTCGGGCGTGAAGTAGAGCGTTCCGCGTTCCTCGTCCCAGAACTCGACCTCGATGGTGCGAGCGAGGTCGAGCGCGAACGCGAGGTGATCCACGTCCCCGGTCGCCTCGTAACACCGGAGGGCACCGCGCGCGAGGAAGGCGTAGTCCTCGAGGTAGCCGTCGACCTTGACATCTCCGTCCTTGTAGCGCCGCGCGAGACGCCCCTCGTCCGCGTCCCAGAGCCGCTCCCGGACGAACTCGAGGGCGTCGACGCCCATCTCGGCATAGTCGTCCTCGCCCAGAACGAGCGCCGCTTCGGCGCAGGTGTTGATCATCAGCCCGTTCCAGCTCGCGAGCACCTTCTCGTCGCGATTCGGTCGCGGGCGCTGTTCTCGGGCTTCGAACAGTGCTTCGCGGGCGGACTCGAGTCGCTGTTCGATATCGTCTTCCGCGAGGTCGAACTCGTCTGCGAGGTCCGGAATCGAACGGACGCGGTTTGGCTGGTTCGTCCCCTCGAAGTTGCCCGATTCGGTGATGTCGTAGCGGGCGCAGAACAGGTCCGCGTTCGTCTCGTCCTCGAGTACGTCGCTCACTTCGTCCGGCGTCCAGACGTAGAAGACGCCCTCCTCTTTCTCGCCGTTTTCCGTCTCGCTCTGGGCGTCGAGCGTACTGAAGAAGCCGCCCTCCTCGTGGGTCAGCTCTCGGTCGACGAACTCGAGGGTCTCCTCGGTGACCTCGGCGTACCGTTCGTCGCCCGTCAGCTGATAGCCCGCGAGAAAGGCCCGCGGAATCTCCGCGTTGTCGTACAGCATCTTCTCGAAGTGGGGCACCGTCCAGTCGGCGTCGACGCAGTAGCGGTGGAAGCCGCCGCCCACGTGGTCGTAGAGCCCGCCCGCGGCCATCGCGTCTAAGGACTCCTCGAGCACCTCCCGGAACTGCTCGCGGCCCGTTCGGTCGTACGCGCGGGCGAGGACGTGGAGTCTCGAGGGCTGGGGGAACTTCGGCCCGCCGGAGCCGAAGCCGCCGTGCTGGCGGTCGGCGCTTCGGAGGGCCGCATCGGCCGCCGTAGTGAGGACCTCGCTCGAGGGTGGCTCCGCCTGGGCCACGGAGTCGGGCGTCTCCTCGAGTCGGTCTTTCGCCGCGTCGGTCCACTGCTGGGCGCGGTTCTCGACCTCGTCTCGGTCCTGCTCCCAGGAGTTCGTGAGTTGCTCGAGGACGTCGAGGAAGCCGGGCTGGCCTCGCTTTGCCTCTTTCGGGAAGTAAGTCCCGACGTAGAACGGCTTGCCCTGGGGCGTGAGCCACGCCGAGAGCGGCCAGCCGCCCCGACCGGTGACAAGCTGGGCGACGGTCATGTAGATGCTGTCGACGTCCGGGCGCTCCTCGCGGTCGACCTTGATCGGGACGAAGTTCTCGTTGAGCAACTCGGCGACCTCCTCGTCCGCGAAGCTCTCATCCTCCATGACGTGACACCAGTGACACGCCGAGTAGCCGATCGAGAGGAAGATCGGCACGTCGCGTTCCCTGGCTTCCTCGAGGGCCTGGTCGTCCCACGGCTGCCAGTTGACGGGGTTGTCCGCGTGCTGGCGCAGATAGGGGCTCTCCTCCTCGTCGAGCCGATTGCGCTGGGTCGGGTCGGTCATAGGGTCTTGTACGAACGGCGGTTGTAAAAACGCGGGGTACGCGAGCGCCGTCACGGAGTGGGACGTCTATTTTCGGTTCGGTCGATCCCCAGAAAACGGTTCCACTGACGAGCGAGCGAAACGGCACGTCGAAAGTAGTTTAAAACGTGTCGATTCAAGCCTTTCTCGATTCGACCACGCCCGAATCGAGGTCTTTCTCGGTCCGGCGACCGGACATGGAGACGAGGACCATCGAGAACCCGGTCATGAGCAGACTCACGCCGACGAGTAATCCGACGACCCAGGCCGAGTCGGCGGGGAATCCGGCCCAGAGCAGTCCGGCGAGGACGAGCGAGAGGACTCCGCTGGCTGCGATGTATCCTCTCCCCTCCTGTCCGCCCATCCGGATGCTCGCGGCGAGCTCCACCAGTCCGTCGACGAGCAGGTAGGCGATCACGAGGACGGTGAGGGAGGCGAGCCCGACGACGGGGTTCGCGAGGAGCACGATACCCGCGAGAATGGCGACGACGGCGAGCACGAGTTGCCAGACCGTGCCGCTCCAACCGCGGTTCGAGAACGCGGCTACCCCGTGGACGATCCCACTCACGATGAGGAGGGCACTCAGCGCGTACGTGACGGAGAGCCCCGTTGCGAGGGGAAACGCGATTGCGAGTACGCCGATCAGTGCGATGATACCGCCGATGATCCCGATCATTTGCCAGTCGACGTCGAGCGGGAACTCGGCGTACGACTCCTCAGTAGTTTCTGTTGACATTATTCCTCAGATAGTACGAACGCTTCGAGAGGATATATACTACACTCACTATTTAGTAATAAATCAGGAAACGGACCGGTAAGGTACCGCGACGATCGATCGGCAGCAAAACGAACCGAAAACGCCGAGCGGCGACCGGCCCTTACTCCGTCAGCATGCGGCGGAGCACGAGGTGGAGCACGCCGCCGTTCTCGACGTACTTGACGGCCGCGGGCGTGCCGACCTGTGCGGTGACGTCGAACTCGGTCGTCTCGCCGTCGTCGTCCTCGGCGACGACGGTGAGTTCGGCGTTCGGCTCGAGGCCGTCGTCGAGTCCCTTGATGTCGAAGTACTCGGAGCCGTCGAGGCCGAGTTCTTCCCAGCCCTCGCCGTCCTCGAACTGCAGGGGCAGGACGCCCATGCCGAGGAGGTTGTCGCGGTAGATCCGCTCGTAGCTCTGACCGATGGTCGCGCGGATGCCGAGCAGGTCGGTCCCTTTCGCGGCCCAATCGCGACTCGAGCCGGTCCCGAGCTCTTCGCCGGCCATGACGATGAGCGGCGTGTCATCGTCACGGTAGCGTTCGGAGGCGTCGAAGACCGTCGTTTCCTCACCTGTTGGGTGGTGAATCGTGTAGCCACCCTCCTTCCCGTCCAGCAGCTGGTTCTCGATGCGGACGTTCGCGAACGTGCCGCGCATCATGACCTCGTGGTTCCCGCGGCGGGAGCCGTAGGTGTTGAACTCGTACGGTTCGACGCCGCGCTCGGAGAGCCATTGACCGGCCGGCAGATCCTCGCTGAACGGTCCAGCCGGGCTGATGTGGTCGGTCGTAACCGTGTCGCCGAGCGTGAGCAGGCAGCGGGCGTCCGCGATGTCTTCGACGCCCGGTTCCTCGAGCGGGAAGTCCTGGAAGAACGGCGGTTCGCGGATGTAGGTCGACTCCGAATCCCACTCGTAGACGTCGCCGGTGGGTGCGTCGAGCGCTTCCCAGCGGTCGTCGCCTTCGAAGACGCTCGCGTACTTGTCCTTGAACAGTTCGGCGGAGACGTTCTCGTGAATCGTCTCTTTGACCTCCTGTGGGTCCGGCCAGATGTCCTCGAGGAAGATTTCCTCGCCGTCATCGTTTGTGCCGATCGGTTCGTTCTCGAGGTCGATGTCCATCTTGCCCGCGAGACCGTACGCGACGACCAGCGGGGGGCTGGCGAGGTAGTTCGCGCGGATCTTCGGGTGGATACGCGCCTCGAAGTTGCGGTTGCCCGAGAGGACGCTGGTCGTCCAGAGGTCGTGTTCGTCGATAGCAGCCTCGATCGGTTCGGCGAGCGGACCGGCGTTACCGATACAGGTCGTACAGCCGTAGCCGACGACGTGGTAGCCGAGGCCCTCGAGGTCGTCGAGCAGGTCGGCCTGTTTGAGGTACTCGGTGACGACCTTGCTGCCGGGTGCGAGGCTGGTCTTGACGTAGTCGGGAACGTCGAGTCCCTGCTCGAGCGCGTTGCGTGCGAGCAGGCCCGCGGCGACCATCACGGACGGGTTCGAGGTGTTCGTACAGGAGGTGATCGCGCTGACGAGGACGCTCCCGTGGCCGATCTCGACCTCGGTGCCGTCCTCGAGCGTGACGGGGATCTTCTCGTCGAGTCCGGGCTGCTCCTTGGCGACGAGTCCGCCGTCGCTCTCTGCGGCTCCGGAGTCGATGACGCCCTCTTCGGCGAGCAGCGTCGGGAAGTGCTCGTCCAGATCGCCCATCGGAATGCGGGCGTGGGGCTTCTTGTGACCCGCGAGGCTGGGTTCGACGGTGCCGAGATCGAACTCGACCGTTTCGGTGAACTCCGGGTCGTGGTCGCCGAACAGGCCCTGCGCTTCCAAGTACTCCCGGACGAGTTCGATGTGGTCCTCGTCGCGACCGGTCAGCTCGAGGTAGTCGAGCGTCGCGTCGTCGACGGGGAACATCGAGATCGTACAGCCGTGTTCGGGCGACATGTTCGAAATGGTCGCGCGGTCCGCGACCGAGAGCTGCGAGACCCCGTCGCCGTAGAACTCGACGAATTTGTCGACGACGCCGACCTGCCGGAGCTTCTCCGTGATGTGGAGCACGAGGTCCGTCGCGGTTGCGCCCTCAGGGAGTTCGCCCGTGAGTTCGACGCCGACGACCTCGGGGAGGGTCATCGTGATCGGCTGGCCCAGAAGGGCGGCTTCGGCCTCGATTCCGCCAACGCCCCAGCCGACGACGCCGATGCCGTTGATCATCGGCGTGTGGCTGTCCGTGCCGACGAGGGTGTCGGGCAGGAGCCACTGCTCGCCGTCTTGCTCGCGGGCGTGGACAACGCGACCGAGGTGCTCTAAGTTGACCTGATGGACGATCCCGGTTCCCGGCGGGACGACGTTGAAGTCCTCGAACGCCTGTTCGGCCCACTTGATCGCACGATATCGCTCCTCGTTTCGCTCGTACTCGAGTTCGACGTTCTGTTCGTAGGCGTCCTCGCTGCCGAAATAGTCGACCTGGACGCTGTGGTCGATCACGAGGTCACAGGGGACTTCGGGTTCGACGATCGAGGGGTCCTTGTCCGCACGATCCGCGGCCGATCGGAGCGCCGCGAGATCGACGACCGCCGGAACGCCGGTCAGGTCCTGAAGAACCACGCGGGACGGCTGGAAGGGGACTTCGACATCCGGGACGTCCGGCTCCCAGGAGGCCGCGTTTTTGACGTCCTGCGCGGAGATCATGTCGCCATCCGCGTTTCGGAGGACCGCCTCGAGCAGCACGCGGATGCTCACCGGTAGTTTCTCGAGGTCACAGAGGCCCTGCTCCTCGAGTACCGTGAGATCTGCCATCTTGTACGTCTCGCCATCGTGTTCTAACTCCCGGATTGCGTCCGAGAACTCATCAGTTGCCATAGGAGGACTTCGGACCGGGGGGTTTTGAATCTCCCGAGAATCCGCTGTAACACATACTAATACCCCCGTATTTGACGGTATTGGTGTGTGGTTGTATTCTTAATATTCTTTTATGGCCCTGAAACCGATCGCCCGATCGGAGCGAAGAACTCGGACGAGTGCCCCGACCGTCCAGCGTCGACGCAGGACGCGGTGTCACTCACGACGGACGTACTCGAGGAACGCGAACCCGTCGCGTTCGTCTCGAGAGACGGGCTCGAACGCGTCTCGATCCCAGTCGGGAAACCGCGTGTCGCCGTCGGGGTCGTCGTGCACTTCGGTCACGACCAACCGATCCAGCGCGGGGAGGAACTGCTCGTAGACGGTCGCGCCGCCGGCGACGAAGAGTCGATCGGCGTCGTCGTGGTGTTCGCGCGCGGCAGCGTCGGCTTTTTCGAGGGCTTCCTCGAGACCCCTTGCGACCACGGCGTTCTCGGGCGTCTCGAGATCGCGACTCGTCAGCACAATCGTCGTCCGGCCCGGTAAGGGTTCGCCGAGGGTCTCGAGGATGCCCTCGTAGGTCACCCGACCCATGATAATCGGATGATCCATCGTCGTCTCCTTGAAGTGCTGGAGATCCGCGGGGATGTGCCAGGGCATATCGCCGTCCTTCCCGATGACGCCGTTTTCGGCGACCGCGACGATGCCGACGAGTTCGCGGCCGGTCTCCAGAGTGGGGGATTCGGGGTCGCTCATTCGGCGACCGCGAACTCGAGTCCGTCGTATGACTCGTAGCCCTCGAGCTGGACGTCCTCGTAGCGCAGGTCGTCGATCGAGGTCTCCGCGACCTCGAGCGTCGGTCGTTCGAGCGGCTCTCGAGAGAGTTGCTCGAGCAGGCCGGGAACGTGGTCGAGGCGTTCATCGCCGTCGGCTTCGGCGGGCGCTTCGGACTCGAGCCACTCCCGAACCGCGAGGTAGTCCTCGCGGTCGTCGACGTTGACCAGCCGGGACTGGAGCGCCTCGAGGTTGTCGGCGTACCACTCCCCGCGCGCGCCGCGGCCGCAGTAGACGTGGGCGTCGACGACGGTGTGAGCGAACGTCCCCGGTTCGAAACCGGTCTGCTGGGCCACGACCTTCGTCAGCAGCGCGTAGGCCGCGATGTTGAACGGGACGCCGAGCGCGATGTCGCCCGAGCGTTGCGTAAGGTGGCAGTTCAACTGGTCACCCTGCACGTTGAAGACGAACGAGTAGTGACACGGCGGTAGCGTCGAAACGGCCGCGTTGGCCGGATGCCAGGCGTTGACCACGAGTCGGCGCGAGTTCGGCGAATCCGAGAGCGTGTCGACGATGTACTGCAACTGGTCGAACGTCCGCCGACCGTCGTCCTCCTCGGTGACCCACTGGTGGCTCTCATCGGGCCACGTCTCGCCCTCGAGTTGCGCTCCCTGTTCGGGAACCGGATACCGTCGCCAGAAGCGGCCGTACGCGGTGTCGAGTTTCCCCTCCTCGTCGGCCCACGCGTCCCAGATCTTGGTCTCCTCGCGGAGGGTTCGGATGTGCTCCTCGCCGGAGAGATACCAGCAGACCTCGTGGAGCATCGAGTTCCAACGGTAGCCGTCCATCTGTTTGGTCGTCAAGAGGGGGTACCCCTCCTGCAGATCGACCTCGTAGTGCTCGCTGAACGATGAAATCGTGTCGACGCCGGTCCGGTTGGGCTTGTACGCGCCCCCGCTGAGAGCCGACTCGACGAGATCGAGGTATTGTTGCATTGTGGCCCCGTTTCGCGTGCTCTTCCTTTAGCGTTGAGTTTTATCCATTCAGTACGACTCGACATCGAGACCGTCGATTCGTCCGAAGTGATCGACGTTCCGCGTGAGGATTGGCTCTTCGTGAACGAGCGCCGTTGCACCGATGATTGTATCAGCGATCCCAATCGCCTTCCCGTCTGAAGTAAGCCGGCCATCGATTCGTCCAGCCTTCTTCATCACAGTGCCATCAGCAGGATACGCTGGCTTCGTCTCGAGTACGTTTTCGATACGTCGACGCCGCGTCCCGGAACTATCGACACGTTCGACGCTGTGATACAATTCGAATTGTGATACCGCTGAGATACGAAGCGGGACGTGCTGATCCTCGAGTTCGCGTATCTTTCGCGTCGCTCCGTCGTTGTCCTGCATCACGTCGATGAGAACGTCTGTGTCGACGATCACGAGTCCATTCGGTCAGTGAGTCGGTCTAGCTCGTCGCGCGATCGGTCCTCCTGCTCACGAATCGCTTCGCGCATCTCTTCGGCTTCGCCATCGGAAATGATCCCCGCAAGATCGAGCAACGACCGTTCGCCAGCGATCCGCTCGACGGTATCGGAGAACGATTCACCTGCCTGTTTACGACTTTTGAGTCGCTGATACGCGTCCTCGGTAAGCCGAACGTTCCGATACTCCGTGTCGCCCATGCACACACATGTGTGCAGAATCTGCTTAATTGTTGTGGTGGTTGACTGTCGATTCCTCAGTCCACAGCCGATTTCACTTTCACTCCGCTGTCCAAACCCTCTTTATTACGCCGCGCGTTCCGACGAGCGATGACCGCTCGAGACGGCGTTACCCTCCTCGCCCTCCCGCCCTCGGCGATCGCCGACCGACCCGTCGCGACGCTCGAGGATCTCGACGCCACGCTCGCACCCGACGCCGTCTGGGTACTCGGCCCGTCTCGAGAACCGCAGGCGTTCGCCCGGGCTCGTAGCGCGTTCGACGCGCCGGCGTTTCACCCGCCGCTCGAGACCAGTGGTGACGGCCCGCTGCATCGGCAGGCGATCGCCGGTGGCGACCTCGAGCTTGCCGTGAGTGCAGGAATGAGGGCCCTCAGTGCGAATTCGGACGAGATCTCGAGCACGCTCGCTGAACAGCCCACTATCGCCGCGCTCGTCTGCGACGACGTGACGACGACCGTGCGTCCGACGGCCCTCGAGACGACCCTCGAGGGCGCGGACACGCTCGCCAGCGCGCTTCCGACTGGACGAGTCACGACCGTGCTGACGGGCAGCGAACCGGCGGGATACGACGAGTTGTGGCACCTCGAGGCGGAGACGGGCGCGGTCCGCGGCGTCGACCACGATTTGATCGGGAGTCTCGAGCCGCTCGACGAGCACTGCGTCTCCGTCCGCGTGCAGGGAGCCGGTCCCGTCGAGGGCTACAACCGACGGCAGTCGATCGCGAGCCTGACGCTCACGGTCGACGGGGTCGCAGGTCTCGAGACGCACAAGATCACTGACTTCGGCCTCGAGGCCGTCTCCGGAATCGGACCGAAAACGGCCGAACGACTCGCCGAACGCGGGGTGATGACCCGCACGGAACTCCTCGAGATCCCCGTTCAGACGCTGGCCGATCTCCCGGGCGTGGGCCAGACGGGAGCGCGGACGATGCACCGGCACGCGACGGTCCTCGAGACGGGCGAGCCACGACGGCTCACGAACGAGTCCCTACCCGGCGAGAACTGGCACACGCCGCCGCTCTGCGTCGACATCGAGACCGACGGCCTCTCGCCGACGATCATCTGGCAGGTCGGCGTCTACGATCCCGCGACGGACGAGTACCGCACGTTCGTCGAGCGCGACGATCCGTCGGATCCTGGGTCGGTGCTCGAGGCCTTTTGCGACTGGCTGCTGGGCGTCCACCCCAACCGTGCCCTGCTCACGTGGAACGGCTGGCGGTTCGACTACCGGCACCTCGGCGCTTTCATCGCCCGGCACGTTCCTTACTACGTCGACGAATGGGAGTCGATCCCCAAGTTCGATCTCTACCTCTGGGCCGTCGGCAACAACAACGCGCTCCTGCCCGGGCGGACGAACAAACTCGAGGCCGTTTCGGACGCGCTCGGCTACGAAGCCGCTGGTACCGGCCTCGACGGAGCCCAGACTGCTGCCGCGTACCAGCGCTTCATGCGAACGGGTGAACCACTCGAGTGGGCTCGCCACGAAGCCTACTGCGAGGACGATTGCCGAGCACTGTGGCACGTCTACGAGCGACTGCTGGATGCGGCGCAGGCCGAATCCCAGTCGGCCTCGGTCTCGAACGGCGGGGACTCGAGTCGGACGGAGACAGACGGCTCCAGCGCTGGTTCGACGGATCGAACGCCGAACTCGCAACCCTCGAGCGACGCGAATGGCGGCGAACAGACCGGACTGAGTGATTTCTAACCCATGAGCGACCAAGACCACGACGAACAGGCGGCCGTTCCAGTTACCGGCGACGAACTGGTCGACACCTTCCCCGGCTATCGGAACCCCGAGGATATTTCGCTACTCGAGCGGCCCGGTCGGCCCGCATCGACCGTTCCGAGCGCGAACGTCCTCCGACCCGAACTCGCGGGACCGCTCGAGCACGACCTCTACACCCATCAGGCCGACGCGCTCGAGGCGCTCGCACGCGACGAGCACGTCTGCGTCGCGACGAGTACCTCCTCCGGAAAGACCCGCGTCTACGCGCTCCAGATCGCACGGAACTACCTCGAGGCGCGGGCTCGAGGCGAGGAGTCGACCGCGTACCTACTCTATCCCACCAAAGCACTCTCCCGGGATCAGGAACGGAGTCTGAACGATCTCTTCGACGAACTGGGCCTCGAGATCACGGTCCGGGTCTACGACGGCGACACCGAACGCGGCCAGAATCGCAAGCGAATTCGCGAGGAGGCCGACGTCATCATCACGAACTTCGCGGGCGTGAACACGTACCTGCACGACCACGACCGCTGGGCGCGATTCCTCTCCTCCTGTAACCTCGTGGTGATCGACGAGTCCCACACCTACACCGGCGTCCACGGCATGCACGTCGCCTGGATCGTCCGGCGGCTGAAGCGCGTCCTTTCGTACTACGACGCCGATCCCCAATACGTCCTCACGAGTGCGACGATCGGCAATCCCGGGGAGCACTCCGCGGCGCTGATCGACGAACCCGCCACCGTGGTCGACGAGGACGGCTCCCCGGCGGGCCCGCGGGATCTGGTGCTCTGGAATCCGCCGGTACGGACACGCGAGGACGAGCGAAGCGAGTCCTCGGAGACGCGAACGGGAGCGACGCGAGCCGAGCGACACGTGAGCCGCGAGGACGACTCGAGCGACGACCGAGACGAGTGGCGCGACGAGGACGCGGACGACGAAAAGGAAGCTGAGGATTCCGTCCTCGAGCGCGTTCCCGCCACCGTCGAGGCCCCGCGGCTGCTCTCACATCTGACCTATCAGGACGCCCAGACGCTGCTGTTTACTCCTTCAAGGAAACTCGCCGAACTCTCGGTCAAGCGCGCGTCGAAACATCGCGACGACAATCACTACTACACGAACCCCGACCGCGGCAGCGCCATCGAGCCCTACCACGCCGGCCATTCGCGAACAAAACGTCACGGCACCGAACACCAGCTCAAAACGGGAATTCTGGACGGCGTCGCCTCGACGAACGCCCTCGAACTGGGGATCGACATCGGCGCGATGGACGCGACGGTCCAGCTCGGTTACCCCGGCCAGCGCCAGTCGTTCTGGCAGCAGATCGGTCGGGCGGGCCGAGGCGCGAGGCGGGCGCTCTCGGTGCTCGTCGCCGAACACCGCACGCTCGACCAGTACGTCGTGAACAATCCGGACTACCTGCTCGAGAACGACGTCGAGGACGCCGTCGTGGACATCGACAACGACGCCGTTTTCGCTCAGCACCTGCGCTGTGCGGCCGACGAACTCGCGCTCGACGAGTCGGACGCCGGCGAGTTCGCCGAGCGCGAGCGTCTCGAGCGCGCCGTCGAGATGTGGCGGCGCGCGGGACAGTTGACGGGAGCGCTCGAGACCGGCGTCTCCTACGTTGGGCCGCCGCGACCCCAGCAGTCCATCTCGCTGTACGCGACTGCCGGTGAGGAGTACGAAGTGGTACTCGCCGACGGCGTCGATGATCACCACGACCCGGAGATGGAACCGCTTGCGAGAGAACGGGTCCTCCGGGACTTCCACGAGGGCGCAGTGCGGCTTCATCAGGGCCAGCAGTACGAAATTATCGAGGTCGACCACGGCTCGCCGCGGCCCTCGGTCACGCTCCGGCCGACAAACGCAGAGTACTACACGCGCACGCGAACCGACGTGACCGTCCTCGACGCGATCTCGGAGGAGTCCCGCGAGATCGGCGAGTTCACGCTGCACTTCGGGCGCGGCCGGGTGCTCGTCTATCACGGCACCTACGACAAGGTCGCGATCCACGGCGGGAAAAAGCGGGAACAGGGGGTCCCGACCGACAACCCGCCGCTGTCGATGGAGACGCAACTGTGCTGGCTCGAGGTGCCCCAGGCCGTCGAAGACGCGCTTATCGAAAAGTATCGAGAGTTCTCGGTGCCGGAACTCGAGGACGGCCTCGCAGGGACGGCCCACCTCGGTTACGCGGGCGGGCTCCACGCCGCCGAGCACGCGACGATCGGCGTAGCCCCGCTCGAGTTGATGGTCGACAAGCGCGACCTCGGTGGACTGGCAACGCTGACGATCGACTCACACCTGGATCAGGAGGCGGCCGTCGCTGACGAGACGGATGCGGGGACGGGGCCGGGGGTCGGAGCCAGCACTGCAGCAGGCGGGGACGACGCACCGCAGAACATCGCCGCCGCCGAGGCAACGGTGCGGGAGATCGCGATGGATCTCGAGCGAACCCCCGCCAGCGGCTGGTTCATCTACGATGGCATCGAGGGCGGGCTGGGCTTCGCGCGAGCGATCTACGAGAACTACGAGGCTGTCGCAACACGGGCTCGAGACCTCATCGCGGACTGCGACTGCGGGAACGTCGGCGGCTGTCCGGCCTGCGTGATGGACGAGCAGTGTGGCAACGACAATCAGCCGCTGCACCGCGAGGCCGCGGTGGACCTACTGGACCAGTTGCTCGGGAACGAGGATGTGGACGCACTCGAGGCGTATCTTCCCGACGAGGAGTACGGTGGCGACCGGCGGCCGCCGCTGTTCTACGCCTGACCGGGGCGCACTCACCAGTTGCCTGTCACCAGCCACTGCAACGCGTACGGCCTTGCCGATCCTGTCGCTAGAGAACGTATGTCCACTCACGTTCTCGTTCCGTACGACGACTCGGAGTTTGCCCGCGCCGCACTCGAGTACGCGCTGACCGAGTACGCTGCGGGAGCGATCACGGTCCTCTACCTGGTCGAACCGGCTGACGGCTACGGCGGGACGAACACGGCGGTCGTCGCCGACGACGAATCGGAGAACACGACCTCCGGCGGGGACGATGACTCGGTTCTCGTACGGGCACGAAAACGAGCGATCGAACAGGACCGAGAGCTGTCGACGGCGAAAGCAACCGGCGATCCGCCGCAGGCAGTCCACCAGTACGCCGCCGAACACGACATCGACCTCATCGTCGTCGGCGACCGAAACGGCGCGAGCCAGCTATTCGAGCGCCCCCTCGCAGACGACGTCGTCCGCGATTCACCCGTTCCGGTGACCGTCGTCTAAGATATACACGGGTGTGGATACAATTCGCTCGTAGAAAGAGCAACGCTTACAGGTTCGTGCGTTCCGCTATCGACCATGCGAGAGCACGTGCTCCTGATCGGCGGCGGTGGCCGCGAACACGCTATCGCTCGCGCGCTCGAGGACAGCGAGGCTGACCTCTACGCCTGCGCGGGGAACCGAAACCCGGGGATCGCTCGGATCGCGACCGAGTTCGAGACGCTCGAGACGACCAACCCCAAGGCGGTCGTCGAGTACGCCGAGGACGTCGATGCGACGATCGCCGTCATCGGTCCCGAGGCACCGCTCGAGGCCGGCGTCGCGGACGAACTCGAGGCGGCGGGGATCTACCCGTTCGGCCCGAAGGAGGAAGACGCCCGGATCGAGACGGACAAGGCCTTCCAGCGCCGGTTCATGGAAGAACACGGTATTCCGGGCTGTCCCGACTTCGAGACCTTCGACGATATGGAGGCCGCGTGTGACTTCATCGACGACTACGACGGCGATCTGGTTATCAAACCAGCCGGTCTCACGGGCGGGAAAGGCGTGAAGGTCATCGGCGATCAGGTTACGCCCGAGGAGGGCAAAGCGTACATCCGGGATTCAGATTACGACCGGATCGTCTTAGAGGAGCGACTGATCGGCGAGGAGATCACCGTTCAGGCGCTCGTCGCCAACGGGGCCTTCGAGACCGCGCCCGCGGTGCAGGATCACAAACGCGCTTACGAGGGCGACGAGGGACCGAACACGGGCGGGATGGGGAGCTACTCCGACGCGACGAACGAGTTGCCCTTCATGACCGAAGCGGACTACGAGGAGGCCGTTTCGATCATCGAAGCGACCGTCGACGCCCTCGACGACTATCGCGGAATTCTGTACGGTCAGTTCATGCTCACGAGCGAGGGCCCGAAGGTCATCGAGTTCAACGCCCGCTTTGGCGACCCCGAGGCGATGAACACGCTGCCCGTCCTCGAGACGGAGTTCCTCGACGTGCTGACGGCCGCTCGAGACGGTGAGGCCCCGCCCGAACTCGAGTTTGCCTCCCAGGCCACTGTCTGTAAGTACGCGGTGCCAGAAGGGTATCCGACGGATCCCGAGGCGGGTGCGAAAGTGCAGGTCGATGAAGAGAGTGCCGGAGACGCCTTGCTCTACTACGCCAGCGTGGACGAGCGTGACGACGGCATCTACACGACGACGTCGCGCTCGTTCGCCGTCGTCGGTCTCGCGGACTCGATCACCGAGGCCGAAGAAATCGCGGAGGACGCCCTCGCGGTTGCCGGCGACGAGGGCCTGCACATGCGCCACGACATCGGCAAACCGGACCTCGTCCAGCGGCGAATCGATCACATGAACGAACTCCGCGGAGACTAACTCGATCGATCGGCGCCGGCGTTTCGTCGGGAGGGGGCGTCCTACGTCGCGCCCGGCCCCTGTTCGTACTCGTCGTCGAACTCGTCCGTCTCCTCGATCGACGACTCGACGTCCGACTGGACGTTGCCGATGTCGACGTTCGATCGCAGCTGTTCCCGATCGATCGCCTCGTCGATGGTTCCGACGTTCGTGACGGCTTGCAGCCCGTTCTGGTCGATCGCCGCCTCGAGCGACTCGGCGTCGATAGCCGCGCCGAGCGAGTCCTCGTCTGCCTCCGTCGCCGCCTGCAGGGCGCGCCGAACGACGACGTAGCCGATCAGGACGGCTCCGCCCGAGGCGACCGCTCCGGGAACGCCGTAGCGTTTGTAGCCGAACGACACCGCCTTTTTGCCGACCGAGAGTGCTCCGAGCATCGTACCACGCGTTCACACGGGAGCGAGAAGAGGCCGGGGCTTTCGTACGACGACCGGGAGCAAAGCGGGACTCGAGCCCTATATGACGACGATAACCGACGCCAACGCGCCACCGAGCAGGAGCAGTCCGCTGTAGGCTGCGACCTGTTTTCGAAAGTCGTGGTTCGACGACGTCGACGCGAGCAGCGTTTTGACCAAGATACTCGAGACCGTCGCGAGCAGGATCGCGATCGTCGCCTCCGCTGCGCCCAGTTGCCCGCCGCGGTAGAGGACGACGGCCGAGGTGGTCGCGCCCGCGCTCGAGACGAAGCCGCTCGCGACGGCGGTTGCGTAGAAGCCGAGCGTGCCGAACCAAGTCTCGGCGAGCGATCCGAAGACGAGCACGACGAGGAAGACCGCCCCGAACGCGAGCGCGTTCTTCATCGAGAACGGGCTCTCGAGTTCGATCGGCCCGGATTCGCGCCAGTCAGCGGTCGTGGCCGCGATGGCGAACGCGATCACGATGACCGCCCCGAGCGGGATGATCGCCTCGAGAAGGACGGCGGTGTCGCTGCCAACCGTAAAGCCCACCGCGATGGCGAGGTTGCGCGCGGCCATCGCCGCGTTCGCGAGGAGGATCGCGGCGACGGCGTACGACGCCGCTTCGGGGCGCTGACGGACGTGATCGAGCATCGTCCCGACGACGGCCGTCGAGGAGGCCAGCCCGCCGAAGAAGCCGGTCACCGCGATCCCCCGGCCGCCGTAGGTCGAGACGATCGCGTAGTTGACGATCCCGATTCCGGCGACGGCGACGACCATCAGCCAGATCACCTGTGGCTCGAGCGGGATGACGATTCCGGCGACCTCGGGATTCCACTCGGCGGGCAACAGCGGGTAGACGACGAACGCGAGGATGGCGAACTCGGTCGTCGAGCGCATCTCCTCGCGGGAGAGCCCCCACGCGAACTCGTGGAGTTCGCGCTTGAGGACGAGCAGCAGCGACGAGAGCACGGCGACCGTGACGCCCTCGAGGATGAAGCCGGCGGCGACCAGCGCGCCGATTCCGTAGGCGACGAGCATCGACACCGACGTCGTCAGCGAGAGCCCGGTTTCGCCATCGTCGTCCAACAGCCCCTGGACGGCCAGCAACACGCCCTGAACGATGACGAGAATGCCGCCGAGCACGAGCAGTCCTTCGCCGATATCGGTCTCGGACGCCAGCAGAGTGAAGACGGCCCCGAGGAGACTGATCAACGAGAACGTCCGGATGCCGGCCGACTTTTGGGACCACTCGCGCTCGAGGCCGAGAAACATTCCGAGCGCTCCGGCGAGGGCGAGCCGGACGACGGTCTCGTCCAGCGGCGCGTCCGCGAGCTGCAACGTAACCTCGTTCACTCCCGAACGTTCACCACGAGCACACATAAGCGGCCTGCCGGAGTCGTCGGCGCGGGCGGCTCTCGCTGAAAATCGACGGCAGCGATGGTGACGGTCGCTCGTCGGCGTCGCACTGTGCCAGCGATCACGTGCAGGACCGCTCGAGGGCTACACAGACTCCTCGCGCAGTCGTCGCCCGTCTCGCGGACAGTACTCGAACGACGGGTCCGTGGTTCGGAACGAACACGCCGGACACCGTTTCGCCGTCCGCTGGCGGCTTCGTTCGTCCGTTCCGTTCGACCGGCCCCACCCGAAGACGAACGGAACGAACGGGAGGAACAGAAAGAACAGAACTGTCTCGAAGTACACCCAGGCAGCGACGCTCACTACCAGTCCGCACAGCAGTCCGACGACCGCGGTGATCGTCCGTGACCGAACCACGGCCTAGAGTTCGACGTACTGTCCTTCCCAGTCGCGGCGGGCCTCGAGTTCGCGTCGGCCGCGACGCGTGAGCGTGTAGAAGTTAGTCCGGCGGTCGCGTCGCCCCTTCTCGACGAGCCCTTTGTCGACGAGCGTATCGAGGTTCGGGTAGAGTCGGCCGTGGTGGATCTCCTTCTCGTAGTACTGCTCGAGTTCCTCTTTGATTGCCAGTCCGTGGGGTTCCTCCTCGCCGGCGATAACGTACAGCAGGTCACGCTGGAATCCTGTCAGGTCGTACATTGGGAAAGTACCAATTGCACTTACTGTCGAATTTTAATAAGGCTATCGGGTTGTTTCGATCGAAACCGGGATATTACCGTCGAGAATCGATTTCTGGAGCAAAACCGAATGATAACGTCCATGATGAGTTTTCGGATGGAGTTAGGTAACGCGCGGTTCATGTTTACAGTCCAGCCAAATAAGTTCGGTATTATTATAATAGTGGGACGCGAAGGCCGCCGCTCGAACTCTCTGGATTCGCCAACGAACGTGGCTGGCGCTGTTCGGTTCGTAGTTTTCGAAACAGGAAAGCAAATCGCGTGGCGGAAAAATGCCACGCGATCGCTTGCCGCCCTGAATTGGTCCCCGCTGACGCTTCGGCCCTCCAAGCGAAGCGTCAGGTGAACGATTTTGCCGAGTATACTTAAAGGTAACGACACCGACCGGACTGGTGATACGTCCGTTCTCCGGACAGTCAGATGTGTTCTTCCTCGAGCACCCAGCCGATCGCGCGTTTGTAGTAGGTAAACATCTCTCTGACGCCGTCGTGGCGCATCTCCTCGCTCTCGAGGTGCTCGGTGAGGAACTCGTACTGCTCGCGGATCTCTTCTTCGTCTCGCATGGGTGGTCAGTACGCGTGCGGAACGGAAAAAAGGTCGCCGTGATCGGGCTTGCTGGGCCGGAATCCACCGGCAGTCGTTCGACGACGGTTCGACAGCTGTCGCCGGTGACGAGCATCGTTCGTTCGAGACGGGGAGTAACAGCGGGTGTCGAAGGACCAACACCGGATTAGGATCGTTCCTCGAGACTGTTCCCGTCGCTTTCAGCGTGAAGCCGCCGGTTTCGATCCGGTAACAGTTGTACAAACGGTTTACGGGAACGGTTCCACGCAGGGTGGCCCACGACGGATACTGTCCGCTATAAGTCATTTTCGGCGGGACCGAAACCCATCCAACGGCCCCGCCGGCAAATCGGTACAGCAAACCGTATGACGCCCCGAACGTCGGGAGGCTCACTTACGTCTCGACCCCTAAAGTCTGTTTCGAGGAGCCCTTCCGACAGCAGCCGCTGGCCGGTTTGTCGTGCGAAAAAATCAGTGGGATGCGGCAGCCGATTAGTCGATCGGCCGCCTGAATTCGCGTGTTTCCGCGACGTGTACTCGGGTGTCGACGGCGTTCTCGACCAGAGTCAGTTGTCTTCGTCGTCCCCGTTCTCGTCGTCTCCGTTGTCGTCCGTCAGGTCGTCTTCTTCGTCATCGTCTTCGTCGTCATCAGCCTCGTCCTCACCGAGCGTCAGCGTCAGTTCCTCGTCGTCGCCGTCGATCTCGACGTCGTCCTCGGCTTCCTCGCCGTCGTGTTCGGCGGTGACCGTGTACTCGCCATCCTCGAGGTCGTCGAACTCGACTTCCCCGTTTTCGTCGGTCTCCTCCTCGAGCGGGAAGTCGTGTTCCTCGTCATCGTCCATCAGGTCGTCGTCTTCTTCGTCTTCTTCGTCGTCTTCGTCGTCGAGTCCGTTCTCGTCTTCGTCTTCATCTTCGTCGTCGAGGCCGTTCTCGTCATCCTCGTCGTCGTCCTGGATGGATGCGTCGGTTTCGGCTTCGTCGTTCTCGTCGTTCTCGTCGTCCTCGTCGTCGTCCATCAGGTCGTCGTCTTCCTCGTCTTCCTCGTCGTCTTCGTCGTCCAGGAGGTCGTCGTCGGCCTCGTCGAGTTCGACGGTCGCACCTTCGGCGGGCTCGCCGTCCTGATCTTCGACGGTGACTGTCAGCGTGTAGGTCTCGTCGTCGTCTTCTTCTTCGTCTTCCTCATCCTCCATTGGATCCTCTTCTTCGTCTTCCGGCTCTTCTTCATCAGGATCCTCTTCGTCCATCCCCGGATCTTCTTCTTCCTCATCGTCACCGGGACCCTCGTCGGCACAGCCGGCGAGGACGAGTGCACTTGCGGTACCTGCTGCGGCAACGAACTTACGTCGGTTCAGTTCTGAATCGGACATATCTCTGGATAGGACCTTTCCGTTGGTTTCAGTGCGGCCTGCAACTGCCGCCCGTTAATGACGTGTTGAACGTAACCACAGAACGTGTGACCGTCATCGAGCGAGAATCGTTCGGCGAGTAACTCCGGCTGGACCGGTGAAATAGTCGGTCGAGAGACACCGTTTGCGAGCCCTCCGTTCGTGGACTGACGTCGGAGCCGTCTATCGATTGGGCGTCGATCGAGAACGTATATTACGAGCGCCGACGGATTCATAACATAGTTGTAGGGTCAGTGCAATGTTCGGGTCGTGAAGCGCCGGATCGCCCTCGGTTTCGTGTTCGCCGTCGCCCTCCTCGCCCTCCTCGTTCGCGCCGTCGGTAGTCAGGACATCGTCGCGGAACTGTCGACGGCCAACATTCGGTTGCTGGGTCTGGGGGCTCTCTCCGGACTGCTCGCACTGACCTTTCGCGGCCTGGTCTGGGGGCGGTTCGTCTCGCTGGTAGACGACACGATGCCCCGCAGTCGGATCGCCGGGATCTTCTTGACGGCGATGTTCGTCAAGTACGCGACGCCGTACGGCCAGCTCGCGACGGAGCCGTTCGTGGCCTATCTGGTCTCGCGCGACGGTGAGATGGCCTACGAAGACGGACTCGCGAGCATCATCTCCGCCGACCTACTGAACTACATCCCCTACTACACGTTCGGCTTTCTGGCGCTCGGGATGATCGCCACCGGTGGTGCAATCGGTACCGGAATGAGCACTCAGCTCGCCGCGTTCGGTGTTCTGTTCGTCGTCGTCGCCTCGCTCGTATTCGTCGGTGTCCGTCGACCGATCGTCGTCTACAGGCTCGTTCTCGGGATTGCCGAAGTCGGTCGCCGTATCGTCGGCCGATTTACCGACCGGTTCGATCAACAGCTCTCCGCCGGTGCCGTTCGGTCGCGACTGGACGGGTTCTATACGACGGTCGAGACGATAACCGCGGACAAACGGACCCTCGTAATCGCGTCCGTCTACGCCCATCTCGGCATGGCCTTCCTGATGCTCCCGGTGTACATCGGCGCCATCGCGCTGGGCTATCACCTCACCCTTCCCGTCGTTGCTATCGTCGTCGCGCTCGGGAAACTCGGATCGGTCGTCCCCTCCCCCGGCGGAACCGGCGGTGTCGAAGCGGTCGTGACGGCCGGACTCACCACGCTTGGCTCGCTCGAGCCAGCCGCTGCCCTGACGGTCGCGCTCATCTATCGGCTCAGTACGTACTGGCTCACGATCGGGATCGGCGGCATCTCCGCGGCCGGATTGTTCGTCAGGAAGCCGTAGTGCCCTCGAGAGCGGTGCTCGACTCGGTCCGTCGGACACACACCAGCGCGCTGCAAGTCCGAGCGCTCGACTCCGGTGTGGTTTTTGGTGTCCTGTCCGTACGGTCACGCATGAAAATACGGGGTGAGCGAGAGTGTACGGAGTGTGGGACCCGCTGGTCGTACTACGAGACGGGCAGCGTCGGCTGTCCGGCCTGTGGCAGCCTCCGCAGCGTCGGCGTCGACGACCGAACCGAACACACCGATATGCCGGTGGCGTTCGACCTCACGGCGGTCCGCAACGCCATCGACGAAGTCTCGAACGACGACCTCGCGGATCGCGCCCGCGACGCGTGCCGCGAGTATATCCGCCGCCGCGGATTCGTCAACGCCGGCGACCTCCGCGACCTCGACGACAGCTACCTGGCTGCCGGCGAACTGCTCCACGTGGCCGATATCGTCGCCCGGGATATGCGTCTCGAGGAGCGCGAGGAACTCTACTTTCTCTCCCTGCTTCGCGACGCTGACACTGGTGAACGGCTGCCCGCAGCGGAGGTTCCGCACTCCCTTCGTGCAGCCCGCGGACTCGCGTACGCGAACGCCGTCCGCGACTACCGGCGCGACGTTCGAACCTGGGTCGAGGACCGCGAGCTGACGACCGCCGAGCGCACCGCCCTCGAGACGCTCGGCGAACACGTCACTCGAATTCGGATGCTCGAGGGCGACATCGACCCTCGGACGGCCGACCGTCTGGTCGAGGCGACTCGCGACCTCGCGAACGGGTTGCGCGGCGATGAGGTGGCGTTTTCGCAGGCACAGGACCGACTGGAGGCGCTCGAGTTCGATGGGAGTAGCTGATCGGCGTGGGGGTCGAGCGTGGACTGAGCGGAACGGAGTCGACGTTCGAAGAGCATCAGTCGCTCCCCTCCTGGCTCGGACCGGCGCTGGTCGCGCTCTCAGTACCGGCGCTCGTGGTCGCCCTCGTCGCGGTCCTCGAGGCCGGGGGGCCGACGCTTCGGGGGGCCGGGCTCGTCGTCGTGATCGTGGTGGCCGTCCTGGGACCGATTCCGCTGATTCTTCGATCGACGCTCCGAACGACGGTCCGCGACGACGGCGTGTACTTCCGGTTTAGTCCGTTCCACTGGTCGGAGCGCTACATTTCGTTCGAGGAGATCGAAGCCGTCCGGCGGAGCGAGCGTCGCGCCTATCAGTACGGGCTCCGGCGGACGCGGTGGGGCTGGGAGTATCGACCGAACGCGAGCGACGGCGTCGAAATACACCGGACGAACGGCCCGGCGATCTTTCTCGGATCGGAACGGCCACACGAACTCCGGCAAGCGATCGAAGAAGGGGTGCGGCGAACTCGACACGGGTAAGAGAAGCCGAGTCGAATAGACCGTGTCTCAGGGCAACTCGACGTCGACGTCCGCCTGCTGGCTCGCCGCCTCGACCGTATTATAGAGTAACATCGCACGCGTCATGGGGCCGACGCCGCCGGGAACGGGCGTGATCGCGCTGGCC
The DNA here is from genome assembly GCF_052040145.1 of Natronorubrum amylolyticum. Taxonomy (NCBI): domain Archaea; kingdom Methanobacteriati; phylum Methanobacteriota; class Halobacteria; order Halobacteriales; family Natrialbaceae; genus Natronorubrum; species Natronorubrum amylolyticum. The sequence continues at coordinate 68,312 of NZ_JBPPFW010000001.1, read as the reverse complement.
TGTTCTTTCGCGCTCTCGAACTCGACGTCGCCGACGAGTTCGTACCCCTTCTCGGTGTCGGCATCGACGCGATTGACACCGACGTCGATCACGACGCCCCCCTCGCCGACCATCGAGCCGTCGATCAGTTCGGGAACCCCGGCCGCGGCGACGACGACGTCCGCGTTGCGGGTCTTCTCGCCGAGGTTTTCGGTCCGGGAGTGACAGACTGTCACCGTCGCGTTGCCGTCGTCGGCTTTCTGGATCAACAGATTCGCCAGCGGCTTGCCGACGATGTCCGACCGGCCGACGATCGTCACGTCCTTCCCTTCGGTCTCGACGCCGGCGCTCTCGAGCAGTTTCTGGACGCCGTGGGGCGTACAGGGTCGGAATCGAGCGTCGCCGGCGACGACGCGACCGACGTTCTCGGGGTGAAAGCCGTCGACGTCCTTCGCGGGATCGACGCGACGGATGACCTCGCGGTAGTCGACGTGATCCGGAACGGGCGCCTGCACAATGTAGCCGTGAACCTCCGGATCGTCGTTGAGATCGGCGATCGTCTCGTACAGCTCTTCGGGGGGCGCGTCCCCGTCGACATCGACGTGGATGCTCTCGATGCCGACCTCCTCGCAGTCGCGCTGTTTCATGTTCACGTAGGTCTGACTGGCCGGGTCGTCGCCCATCAGGACGGTCGCCAGCCCCGGCCGTGCGCCCGCGTCGGCGAGCGTTTCGATTGCGTCCGTCAGATCGTCACGAATCTGGCTCGCGACCGCGTTGCCGTCGATGATCTCCGTCATTGTTCGAGTGGGCGACCGCGAGGCTAATCAACCCTCGGGTTCGTGCTCAGAATCAGTATCACAACAGTTCAAATACGCACGGAGGTGTATACTATTCGCGTGAACGTGTGTGGGTTTCTGCTCAGAACCGTTCCTCGAGGAACGATCGAATCGCTTCGTTGACCGGCTCCGGCCGCTCGAGGTTCGACGTGTGGCCCGCGTCAGGAATCCGTTCCATGCTGGCGTCCGGAAGCTCCTCGAGCATCGGTTCCGCCCGCGAGGGATCGATCGAGGGATCCTCCTCGCCGTGGACGATGAGGACTGGGACGTCGATCGCAGAGAGCCGGTCTGTGACGTCGGGTCGCTCGAGCCAGGAGTGGAGTTCGTTGTACACGGCCGCGCCGGGATAGGTCGCCCAGCGATCGACCCACTCGTCGACGAGTGCTGGATTCTCCCCGCGGGTCGTCTCCCCGAAAAGGTAGCCGGTGACCCCCTCCGCAAGCGACCGCGGGGTGGAATCGGTCGAGCCCTCGAGCGGGTCGACGAGTTGGCCGTACGTCTGCTGTTCTTCGGCCTCGTGCGGTGCCGCCATCGAGTCGATCAGAATTAGCCCGTCGACGCGTTCGGGGTAGGCGAGCGCGAACCGTAGCGCCATGAAGCCACCCATGGACATCCCACCGATGACGGCGCTCTCTTCCCCAATTCCGTCCAGCAGTGCGTCACAGTCTTCAACCAGGTCGCCGAGGTCGTACCCCGGTGCGTATCGGTCCGTCCGCGCGCGCAAATCGTACGCGATCGCCCGGTAGTCGGGAGCGAGCGCCTCGAGTTGCGGCCGGAACATCGTTCGATCCATCAACGTCCCATGAGCGAAGACGACCGGCCGTCCGTCGCCGCGCTCGGTCGTGACGGCGTCGGTTCTAGTTCGATACATCGCCGTCGCTTCTGTGTCCACCATGAGACACGGTGTCGCGGAACGACCACAAAAAGGTACGCGAACCGGAGAGTCGATAATCTCGATCGCCGACTCGAGCCGCCCGAACGTGTTTCCCTAGAAATAAGTATTTTAAAGAACCCTTGGGTGTCATACTCTGACGGACTATCGATGTCGGGAGACGAATTCAAGCTGATTAACGAGAAGGTTGGACCGATTGCTGCGGTTGCACTGCTCATCGGGACGGCGGTGGGGATGAGCATTTTCATCGTGCCGACTCAAATGGCAGTCGTTGCCGGACCGAGTATCATCGTCGCGATTTTGTTATCCATCATCCCGATGGTGTTGGGCATCCTGTTGCTGTTACAACTCGGGGGCGCGATTCCAGTCGCCGGCGGGGCGTACGTCTACGCATCGCGACTCGTCGGGCCGTACTGGGGGTTCTTGGGGGTTGCGGTGCCGGTGATGTCCGTCTGGGCGTACCTCCTGTTCGCCGCGCTCGGCTTTGCCGAGTACGTCCCCGTCTTTGCCGACTTGCCCACGCTGCTCTCGGTCTACCTCCTGCTCGGAGCGTTTCTGGTATTCAACTACGTCGGCGTTCGGCTCGCTGCGAACGTTCAGATCGTCCTCGTCTGCCTGTTGATGGCGGCGATGCTGACGTTTATCGCCGGCGGATTCACCTCGTTCGACGCGTCGAACTTCGATCCGCTGTTCCCGTCGGGCGAGGGTGAACCCTACGCCGACGGCTACGCACCGTTCTTCCTCGCCGCCGTCACTCTGTACATTCCGTTCCAAGGCTTTGCGATGATCATCGAGATCGGCGAGGAACTCGAGAACCCGGCGAAGAACATCCCGCGCGTGCTCGCGGCCGGGATGACGCTCGTCGCCATCCTCACAATCGGCATCATCGTGGCGCTGATCGGTGCGGTGCCGTGGCAGGAGATCGTCGGCGACGACGGCGAAGCCGTCGAAGGCGGTCTCGCAGCCGTCGCGGAAGGGATCATGCCCGGCTGGGCGATCGCGTTCGTCGCGTTCGGCGCACTCGTCGCCGCCGCGACGACGACGAACACGCTGTACACGTCCTACTCGCGAACGATCATGCGCGCGGCGCGAGACGACGTTATCCCCAACTTCTTCGCGGGGATCGACGACCGATTCGGCACGCCGAATCGCGCGCTGTTGTTGCTCGCCCTGCCGCCACTGCTGGTCGCGCCACTGACCGGTCCCCTCGGTGGGATACTCACGGTCGACGTGCTCGACTGGCTCGTGACGATCACCGTCACCGGCATCTTCATCAGCTTCATGATCAGCGGCGTCGCCCTGTGGAACCTCCCGAAGATCTTCCCGGATCGGTACGAGTACTCGTTCTACAAGCTTCCGATGCCGCTGCTGAAGGTCGTTGCCGTGGGGAACGTCATCGTCTCGGCGATCTTCATGGTGTTCGTCGCACTCGGTGCGCCGAGCGCACTCGCGGTTCAGTTCGGCTGGATCGCGCTGGTCTCGCTGCTGTACGTCTACCGCGTCCGCACGTACGACAAGGACGGCGAGGACCTCCGCGACAAGATGGCGCTGTTGCACAAACACGAGTCGATCGGCGGCGATTCGGACGGCGACGACTAACGCGAATCTCCCCGCCCCGTCTTCTCGCCCGCGGTTGACGGTTGCCATCCGTTTCTCCAATCGATCGTACCCGGCTTCGAATTTCTGAGTTGCTAGCGTCGAACCTGGCCGTGACGAGCGTCTCGGGCCCAGACGCTGTCCGAATACGGTGTGGATCGGTACCGAAATTCATTGTAGAGTTATAATATCTGAGCGTGTGTCACACACTGTGACGCCGACTGATCCGTTTGGTCGTGCGATCCGCGACCACCACCTCGGCGACCGAGAGGCACCGCTTTTCGACCGTGACGGCGACGCCGTTCGCGAGCACGCGATCGAAGACTGGTACTTCGGCGAACACGACGACGGCGCGTGGCGGGATCGATGGATGGACGGGCCGTTGCTCGATCTGGGAGCCGGCGCGGGGAGAGACGCCCTCTACTACCAGGATCAGTTCGAGACCGTCGCGATCGACGTCAGCGACCACCTCGTCGAGACGATGCGGGATCGCGGCGTGAACGACGTCCGTCAGGCGGACATGTTTTCGCTCCGCGACCACTTCGTCCGCGATCGATTCCGGTCGGTTCACTCGATCGGGACGCAGGTCGGACTGGCAGGATCGATGGACGGGGTCCGTGCATTTCTCGAGGATCTCGCATACGTGACGACGCCGGACGCGACGGCGGTCCTCGACAACTACATCCCGAGGGACGACGCTGCGAACGACGTCTTCGCCTACCGGGACGATCCGGCGCCCGGACTCGCCCACCGAGTGTACCACTGCGAGTACGAGGGCGATGTCGGGCGAACACTGCTCTTTCGCGTGTTCAGCGTCGACCGGCTCCGGGAAGCGACGATCGGGACGCCGTGGGACGTCGCCGCGACTAGAGACGGCGATCTCCAGTGGCGAGCGATACTCGAGAAGCGGTGATATCGGGTCGCCGCCACGTCTTACTCCCGTCGCGGGACGAACGATCGGAATCCCACGAACGGTTGTTCGCGAACCGGAGAATTAAAAGCTGATTTCGCGTGACTGATGGGTTCTGTCGCTGGTTTCTACTCGTACAGCGGGTTTGCGTCACACAGCGACTGGACTTCCTCGCGGACTTCGTCGATGACCGACTCGTCTTCCGGTGCGTCGATCACACGGGCGATCAGGTCGCCGACTTTTCGGCAGTCGTCCTCGTCGAAGCCGCGGGTCGTCAGCGCGGGCGTACCGGCGCGGATGCCCGAGGGGTCAAAGGCCGAGCGCGTCTCGCCGGGAACCGTGTTCCCGTTGAGGACGATGCCGGCGTCCTCGAGCGCTTCCTCGGCGTCGCCGCCGCTCGTGTCGGGGTGGCTCTCGCGGAGGTCGACGAGCACGAGATGGTTGTCCGTCCCGTCCGAAACCAGCGAGAAACCGTTGTCGACGAGGCTCTCGCCGAGCGCCTTCGCGTTCGCGATCGTCTGCTCGGCGTACTCGAGGAAGTCGGGCTCGAGGGCCTCTTTGAAGCCGACGGCCTTGCCGGCGACGTTGTGCATGAGCGGGCCACCCTGTCCGCCGGGGAACACCGCCGAGTCGATGTCGTCGGCGTACTCCTCGCCGCACATGACGATGCCGCCGCGGCCGGCGCGGATGGTTTTGTGGGTCGAGCCGGTGACGAAGTCGGCGGTTCCCACCGGCGAATCGTGGACGCCGGCAGCGACGAGCCCCGTGATGTGGGCGATGTCGGCGAGGTGGAGCGCGCCGACGCTGTCGGCGGCCTCCTGAATGCGCTCCCACTCGACTTCGCGCGGGTACGCGGAGTAGCCCGAGACGATGATGTCGGGTTCGAACTCGTCGGCCTGTTCGGCGAGTCCCTCGTAGTCGAGGTAGCCGGTGTCCGGGTCGACCTCGTACTGTTCGACCTCGTAGAACTGGCCGACGAAGTTCGCCGGGTGGCCGTGGCTCAGGTGGCCGCCGTGGGTCAGATCCAGCGAGAGGATCTTGTCGCCCGGCTCGAGCATCGCGAAGTAGACGGCCTGATTCGCCTGCGTACCCGAGTGGGGCTGGACGTTGATGTGCTCGGCCCCGAACAGGTCCTGGGCGCGGTCGATCGCGAGCTGTTCGATCTCGTCGGCGTATTCGCAGCCGCCGTAGTACCGGGAGCCGGGATAGCCTTCGGCGTACTTGTTCGTCAACGCGCTTCCCTGGGCGTCGATGACGGCCTCGCTGACGTGGTTCTCGCTGGCGATCATCTGCAGCGAGTTCCGCTGGCGATCTACCTCTCCCTCGAGTGCATCGGCGACGGCGGGATCGACGTCCCGAACGTGCTCGTGGTCCATGTTCGATGTGCGGTCTGGCGTCCGCATAAGTGTACCCGTCTTCGGCAAGTGGAGCCACTACTCGCGCGTCTCGAACGGGTCGAGAGACCGCTCGAGAGCCGCCGCAGGAATCAGAAAGTGACGGCCGCCCTCAACTAACTGACGAACGACCGATACCCCGTTCGTTCCCCCACCCGATACAACTAACTTACCGGAGGAACATTCAGCGTACCGAATGATAGAGTGGGCGATGGACGACGGGACGCTCCGCGTCACGGACGCTGATAACACCGAGTTGTCGGTCCAGGGTGGCGAACTCGTCGTCGATGGTCCCGGCCCGGATATCCAGCGCCCGGTCGACGAAACTGCGGTCGTGACGACGAACGAGCTCCGGTTCCCCCACGCCGTCGCCTACGTGTTCTCGCTCGGTTCGGACGAGCAACACGAACTCGACCCCGACGGCTCGCCGCTCTCGCTCCCGCCCGGCGAGTACGTCGTCGACATCGATACGGAGATCAAGACCTATCTCCGATTTTCCGGTGCGGCGACGATCGAAAAGACCGACGGCTTCGAGGAGACTGTCGTCACGTTTCCGGATCGGATCCGCGTTATCGTCGGCTTCCGGAGCCACCACGAACTCCCCGCGGGAACGATCACCGTCCCGGATACGCCCGACGGACTCGCGGCGGGGATCTCCCACCTCGCCGCCTCGCACAAGACGGACGGACCGGATCGAACCTATCCGACGCTTCGCGGACATCCGTCGCTTCTCGAGTGTGGCGACGCCCTCGAGATCCCCGACTGTATTCGCGACGACTTCACCGACTCGGGCATCGAACTGGTCGTGCCGCCGGAGTACGAGTCGCTGTTCGTGACCGCGCCGCTCGCCTACTACCTTCAGGCGACCGTCCGGACCAGCGATCACCGCGGGACCGCTCCCGTCCGCCCGACGCTTCGGGTTCCGGAGCACGCGATCGAAAAACCCCTCTCGCCGATGCCCGGGCTCGAGCGCGACGTCGAGCGACTGCTCCGCAAAGTGTTCTTCCTCGACTGTCTCGTGCGCAACGCCGGCCCGTACGGAACCGATCTGGCGGAGCTGAGCGTCCTCGAGGTGCTCGAACTCGACGCCGACGAACTGTACGAGGCGAGCCCACAGGAGCGCCTCGCGACCTACCTCGACGTCCCCTACGCGGCGATCGAGCACCGACTCCCCGACTGGCACCTCTCGACGTACGTCTCGCCGACGTACGAGAGCATCGAGTCCCTTCCCTTCCTGCTCGATCGCCTGAGTATGATCTACACCCCCCGAACCTCCGAACTCGAGGGGCGAGAGCTGGTTGAACGGTCGCTAGAGGACTTCTACCGAGGTGGGCAAAACTCCGGAGCCGGAACCGCCGCACTCGACAGGGCGAGCGCCGGCAAAGTCGCGTCGGTGGATATCGTCAAACCTGAACTCCGAAACGGCCGGGTCCACGGCTGGCTGGCGGACGGCGTTCCCATCGACGTCTTCAAAACGACGCTGAACGCCTACCACAACCGACTCGACTTCATCGAGCGCTCGAGCGACTCGACCTCGATCTGCGTCGTCCTGAACGATCCGGAGATGGCCGGCGAGCACGACGACGTCGCCAGAATCTACCGCCAGCGCTCTACGGAGTTGACGATGGACGTCACCGTCGAGGAGTCGCTGACGACGGCCGACCTCGCCCGCGTCTTCGAGGACGACCACGATTTCGTCCACTACATCGGTCACTGCGAGACCGACGGACTGCGCTGTCCGGACGGCTACCTCTCGACCGACAGCCTGAGTCGGTGTAACGCCCAGACGTTCTTCCTCAACGCGTGTGGCTCCTACTACGAGGGGATGGGGCTGATCGAGAAGGGGAGTGTCGCCGGCGCGGTTACCTTCACGAAGGTGTTAAACGATCACGCGATCAAGGTCGGGTCGACGTTCGCCAAACTGCTCGTCCACGGGTTCAGTATCGAGCGCGCGATGGGGCTCGCACGCCGGCGTATCATGATGGGGAAAGACTACGCGGTCGTCGGCGACGGAACCCACTCGCTCGGGCAGGGCGAACACCAGTTACCGATCACCATCACGCTCGAGGAACTCGACTCCGAGGCCGACCAGTATCTGGCCACGTTCGACTGTTACTCGACGCGAGTGACGGGGTCGTACTACTTCCCCCACACCGAGGACAACGAGTACGCGTATCTCTGCGGCGGGACGTCGAACTTCACGCTCTCCGAGTCCGGCGTCCACTCCTTACTCCGCGAAACCGATGCGTCGGTCATCTACGATGGCGATCTCTACTGGTCGAAAGAACTCGCAGACCGGTTCGATCGCTGATCACGGTCCACTGTAGATCGTGACCCCTTCGTCCCCAGCCGCTCCGACCGCATCGTCGCCTGCGACGACAGATCAACGGCGTCGACCAGCACATCTCGAGAACAGGGGTACGTGTCACGCATGCAACCGCCTTTGGCCGACGCGCTCATATACGTAGTGGATCGGTAACAGGCGCGCTCGTGCTCAATTTATCGCCGTATCCGAGAACGTTTCCGCGAGTTGCGATCCTACCGCGTGTGTACGGGGAAATGGAGTCTCCGTCCGTGGATGGCGAACGCGTCGATAGTTTCGCAGTGGCCGATCGAACCCTGTCCGTCGGCGACGTACCGCGTCCGACCCATAACCCGCCACCACTGTTAATTGATTTGTAGTGTCTGCTGATTTTTTAACTCGCCCAGTATAGTTAAATAGAACGCCGTGCACTATGGTACCGTATGGAACCGATGCTCATACTCGAGGTTAGTACGGCGCTGTACGAGACAGTTACAGTCACGGCATCACTGGGCGGAGATTTCAACGTTCTCAACCGAGTCAGCACGTACAGCGGACCCTAACACGGATCGCACACTGACCGCTTTTGGGAATCCGCACGAACCGAGCGTGAACTGCACAGTCGACCGAGGGGTCGCCCATCGCACGACTCCGCCGCAATGTGTTCCGCGATCGTCATTGTATCTTGAAAGCGTACTGAAAATTCGATGGAAGAATCGACAAATCCTACCGCAAACATCGGCAGAGTTCAAGTTGTAGCGGTGAATCGGCCAACAAAATTAAGTGCTTCGCTAACGCTTACTTCTGTATAGACATGACCTCGAATTTACTCAACCACCAGATTGACGATATCCTCGACTCCATCCTCGAGGACGCGTCAGGCGACGTGTACATGGTCAACCCGTCCGCAGATGCGATCGAAGAGTTCGTTTCAGTCGCGACCGCGTTCGACGGTGACCTGCCGACGGTACACATGCTCGCCGACGAACGGACGCTGAAAGACGTCATGGACGACTTCATCGTCGCCTCGAACGCCGCCGACCTCATCAGCCAGGACGCACTCGCCCTGCGAACGCTCGAGGAAGCCCCCGAGAACTCACTGCTCGTCACCGACGACCGCGTCATTGCCGTCGTCCACGCCGGCGACCGCGTCGGCGGACTCGTCACCGACGACGACAGCTTCGTCGAGGACACGTTCGACACCTACGCGGGTCGCTGGGCGGACGCTTCCAAGTTCAACCTCCGAACGCCGCCGATCACGGCCGTTCGCGAGACGCTCGCCGACGAGATCAGTCCCGAAGCCGAGGAGGACTTCACGGCGATTCTCAACTCGCTCGAGACCGCCCGCGGCGACGGCGACGGGCTCGACGAAGTGACGATTTCGCTGCTCGTCGCGGCCAAGAACGAAGCGCTGCTGTACGACATCAGCAAGTGGGGCGAGGACGTCGGCATCGCCTCCAAGGCGACCTTTAGCCGAACGAAGACCAAACTCGAGGACATGGGCCTCATCGACACCGAGAAGGTCCCCATCGACGTCGGCCGACCGCGACTCCGCCTCAAGATCGGCGACGACCGACTCAACGAGGCCGACAACGGCCAGCTCGCAACGGTCGCACAGTCGATTCTCAACTAACGAAATTTTATTCTGCGGTCTATCGCGGTCGCGAAACGCCGCGACCGCGATGTCCCTCGATAAAATTTCGATCAAAAGCACTCCTCCTTCCGTTCGTTCGTCCTTTCAGTCCTCACTCACATCAGTCGTCGGCCCGCTCGCTCACCCCGTCTCACGGCCTTCGGCCGTTCGACTTCTCGCGGCGCGTGGCGCCGCGCACGGCTTCGCTCGCGGTGCGCGTCGGGTGACGGCCTGCCCTCCCCCGTTGAGCGGAGGCTTCGCCTCCGCGATACTCGGAAGACGCGCAGCGTCTTCCGTTGGGTCGCACGCCCTCACAGTCGTTCGGGCGTGCTCCCGGCCATTCGACTCCGTTCCAATTTTCTCAGTACATGGCGCAAACCCCAAGTCGCCGCCGTGAGACGACTCGAGTATGTACGAGGCCGTCCACGCCCATCCCGACGGAGAGAGCACGGTCGCCAGACTCGCGAAGACGGCGGCCGACTACGGCTTCGAGGGCGTGGTCGTCCGCAACCACCACGGCTCGCGGGCCGAGTACGACGCCGCTGCGATCCGCGAGGAGTACGACATCGACGTCGTCGAGGGCGTCGAGATCCGGGCCGACAGCCCGCAGCAGGCCGGCGGCTCCGTCGGCAACTATCGCACCGACCAGACCATCGTCGCGCTTCACGGCGGGACGAACGACATGAATCGGTTCGCGGTCGAAAACGACAAACTCGACGTCCTCGCCCATCCGATGGCCGACCGCGGCGATATTAACCACGTCCTCGTGAAAGCCGCCGTCGAGAACGGCGTTCGCCTCGAGTTCTCCCTCTCGGGAGTCCTCCGCAAGAGCGGGGGTCGTCGAGTCAGGGAGATCCAGTCGCTGCGAAAGCTCGAGGAGATCGTCGACTACTACGACGCCCCCTACGTCGTGAGCGCGGACCCCGCCTCGCACCTCGAGTTGCGCGCTCCCCGCGAACTGATCGCGGTGGGGGAGCGACTGGGGTTCTCGAGCGAGTTTATCGAGGACGGGCTCGCGGAGTGGGGCCGACTCGCCGAGCGCAACCGAGAGATCCAGTCCGAGTCGTTCATTGAGCCGGGGGTCGAACGGGGGAGATATGAAAAAGAGCCTTGAGGATCACGCCGCCAGATTCGACGAGCAAGCGGGCGAGTACGACGACTCGAACTCCGACGAGTATCGCGCCTGTGCGAGCCTCGTGATCGAGCACGCCGCCCCCGAGGAAGACGACGTCGTCCTCGATCTGGGTACCGGAACGGGAGCCATTGCGCTCGCGCTCGCACCCGACGCGGACCGCGTCGTCGGCCGGGACATCAGCGAGGGCATGATGGCCGAAGCCGAAGCGAAGGCCGAGGAAGACGGTCTGGAGAACCTCGAGTTCGCCACCGGCAGTTTCCGTGAGCCCGACTACGACGGCGACGTCGATGTCGTCACCTCGAACTTCGCGCTTCACCACCTCTCGGACGCGGAAAAACGCGAGGCGATCGAGGTCATCGCGGCTCTCGAGCCGCGGAAATTCGTCCTCGGAGACGTGATGTTCTTCGGCGAACCGGATCCCAAGGAGCCGTTCTACTCACCCGAGGTCGACGACCCGGCGACCGTCGGCACCCTCGCAGATGCCTTCACCGACGCCGGCTTCTCGCTCACCGCGGTCGAGCGCGTCCACGATCAGGTCGGCGTCCTGGTCGCCGAGCGGAATCCGACCGAGGCCAACGCCGTCTCCGGCGACGACGCGGACGACGAGACCGCCGCGGACGCATGAAACACCTCCCGAAACATCTCCAGCCGCGCTGGCGATACCTCGCCGTCGAAATCGAGAGCTGGCCCGATGCGTCGATCGATCGCCGCGCGTTCCAGCGCGAGTGTTGGTACGCGGCCCAGAACCTGTTGGGCGATCCCGGAAGCGCACGCGCGGATATGACGGTCGTCAGGTTCGAGTTCGCCGGCGGACTCGGCGAGGCGATCGTTCGGGTCCGACGGGGGGAGACCGAACCGGCTCGCGCAGCCGTCGCCTGTATCGACGGTATCGACGGCGCTGCGGTCGGAATTCGGGTCCGCGGTATCAGTGGCACGATCCGTGCCGCTGAAGAAAACTATTTAGGTAAACGCCGGCAAGATTCGGAAGAGAGAAACGTCGTGTTCGGGAACGAGGAGCGAGTCGCCGTCCTGCGGGAATGCGGTGCAGACGTGCGACTCGATGAGGCGTTTGCGGGCGCGACAGACCTCGATTACGATTTAGTGTGAGACTATGCAGGGACAACAACAACAGCAGGCATACGACCGAGGTATCACGATCTTCTCGCCGGACGGCCGACTCTACCAAGTCGAGTACGCCCGCGAGGCGGTCAAACGAGGAACAGCGAGTATCGGCGTCCGAACGAAGGACGGCGTCGTCCTCGCCGTCGACAAGCGAGTCCCCTCCCCGCTGCTCGAGGACTCGAGCGTCGAGAAGATCCACAAGGCCGACAACCACGTCGGCATCGCGAGCGCCGGCCACGTCGCCGACGCGCGCCAGCTGATCGACTTCGCCCGTCGCCAGACGCAGGTCAACCAACTGCGCTACGGCGAGCCGATCGGCGTCGAGACGCTGACCAAGGAGGTCACCGACCACATTCAGCAGTACACGCAGGTCGGCGGCGCCCGCCCGTTCGGCGTCGCGCTGATCGTCGGCGGTATCGACAACGGCGAACCGCGCCTGTTCGAGACCGACCCGTCGGGGACTCCATACGAGTGGAAGGCTCTGGCCGTCGGCTCCGACCGCGGTGAACTGCAGGAGTATCTCGAGGAGAACTACGACGAGGAAGCCGACCTCGACGGCGGCATCGCGCTCGCCCTCGACGCGCTCGCGTCGGTCAACGAAGGCTCGCTGCTGCCCAACGAAGTCGGTCTCGCGACGATCGACGTCGAGAGCGAGTCCTTCGAACAGTTCGACCACGACAAGATCGAGTCCCACCTCGAGGAGAACGGCCTCCTCGACGACGGTGAGGACGACGAACCCGAAGAGTAAGTAATCGAGACGGCGGCACTCCTCGCGGTTTCGTACCGATCGGCCCGCGTAAAGCCGGACGGTCGCGGCGGATGCCGTCAGGAAAAGCTCTTTTAGGCGGCCGGGGGTACTCCCTGGTATGATATCGCTCGACGAGGCGGTGACGGCGCGACTCGAGTCACACGGGGCGCGCTTCGAAGTGCTCGTAGACCCGGATGCGGCGCTTTCGATCAAACGCGACGAGTTCGACGGCGACTTAGAGGAAGTGATCGCCGCGGAAGACGTCTTCGAGGACGCCTCACGCGGCGACCGCCCCGCCGAGGAGGATCTCGAAAAGGTCTTCGAGACGACGGACCCGCTCGAGATCATCCCGGAAGTGATCAAGCAGGGGGAGATCCAGATCACGGCCGACCAACGCCGCGAGATGCAAGAACAGAAGCGCAGACAGCTGATCGACACCATCACGCGGAACGCGGTCAACCCGCAGATGGACAACGCGCCACACCCGCCCGAGCGCATCGAGAACGCGCTCGAGGAGGCCGGCTTCACCGTCGATCCGATGGAACCGGTTCAACAGCAGGTCGACGACGCACTGGACGCGCTGCGGCCGGTGATCCCGATTCGATTCGAGGAGGTGACGATCGCGGCCCAGATCCCCGCCGAGTACGCCGGCAGCGCCCAGGCGCAGGTCCGCCAGTTCGGCGACTTAGAGCGCGAGGAGTGGCAGCCCGACGGATCCTGGATCGGCGTCATCACATTCCCCGCGGGGCTACAGAACGAGTTCTACAACGTCGTCAACGAACACTCGAGCGGAAAGGCGGAGACGGAGATCATCAAGGACAAGGACGATCTGAAGACGCGATAGAGAACAAACGGTAGCGGTCCCGCTCGGTTCCTAGCCGCGGTGGTAGCCGATCAGGAAGCCGGTGGTAAAGCCCGCACCGACCGAGACCATCGAGAGCACCGACTCGAGCCGGTGAGTCTCGTTCTGTGCGTGCTCTTGGGTCTCGAGCAGTCCGGCGGTGAGACGGCTCCAGTCGACGGTCACGATCTCCTGTGACTCGAGGTATCGAAACGCCATCAGCTGGACACCGATGACGAGCGCGAGGACCGTCGCAACCTGTTTCGTAGCGAATCCCAGCACCGCCCCGATGACCGCTCCACCACCGAACTCGAGACCGAGCGTCGTCGGATCGACGTCTAGCATCACGGCTTCGTATTCGAGTCTGCTGCAATGACTGTTGTGGTTGGAAGGGAGTCTTGAGATCCGATAGTCGGGCTCGAGGTCGAGGGGCAACGGCTCGACCGCCGAACCAACTCGAGTGCGAGCGATCGGCCGTCGAAGCACGAGCGAACCGCAAGACGGCATCGTGCACGGGATTCAAGACGATCGGACGCGTACGGGTAGCTATGAGTATCGTCCAGCCAACGGAGGTGTTCGACCGGCATCCGTAGCGTGGTCGGGCACCCGCCGCGTCGCCTGCAACCCCGGCGCGAGCGGTGTACGCGAGCGACGGCTCGCCGGGTCGACGAGTGCAGCCTCTCGCGAGGAGCCGAGCACCGACGCCCGAACTCCCCCCACCTCTTCCCATCCGCATGAACGCTATCATCGCCAAACGCGTCGACTCCGGAACGCCCGACACGAGTGAAATTCGCGACCTCGCCGCGGCGGCGGGGTACACCGTCGTCGGAGAGGTCACCCAATCGCGGCGGGCCGACGCGGCCCTCCAACTCGGCGAGGGGAAAGCCGAGGAGTTGGCCGACGTCGCTGTCGCCACGGAAGCGACGACGGTCATCTTCGACAACCGGCTCGGACCATACCAGACGTACAACCTCGGACAGCTGCTGCCCGACGGCGTCGAAGTCATCGATCGGTTCACCCTGATCCTCGAGATCTTCGGCCAGCGCGCCCAGACGCGCAAAGCCCAACTGCAGGTCGAACTGGCCGAACTCCGGTACGAACTGCCCCGCGCCGAGGCCAAGACGAGCCTCGCCAAACGCGACGAACATCCCGGCTTCATGGGGCTGGGCGAGTACGACGAGAGCCGCGAACGGGATATCAAAGCCCAGATCAGCCGGATCAAGGACGAACTCGCACAGATCGAGCGAACCGAGGAGCAACGCCGGGAACGTCGCCGGGACTCCGGGTTCGATCTGGTCGCGCTGGCGGGCTACACGAACGCCGGCAAGTCGACGCTGCTTCGACAGTTGGCCGACGATCTCACCGTCGAGGAGAACGAGGGCCTCCATCCCGATCTCGACGCGACGGCCGAGTCCCAGGACAAGCTGTTCACGACGCTCGGGACGACGACCCGACGCGCGTCCATCGAACCGCGAGACGTGCTGGTGACCGATACGGTCGGGTTCATCAGCGACCTTCCTCACTGGCTCGTCGAGTCGTTCAAGTCGACGCTCGACTCCGTCTATCGAGCCGACCTGGTCTTGCTCGTCGTCGACGTCAGCGAACCGATCGACGAGATCCACGAGAAACTCGTCACCTGCCACGACACCCTCTACGAGCGCAACGAGGCGCCGATCGTCACGGTGCTGAACAAGATCGATAAAGTCGACGACGAGGAACTCGCGGAGAAACGCGAGGCCCTCTCGTCGCTCGCACCGAACCCGGTCACCGTCAGCGGCATGGAGGGGACGAACGTCGAGGAACTGCTCGAGCGGATCGACCGTGAACTCCCCGAGTGGGAGGAAGAACGACTCCTCCTACCGATGACCGACGACACGATGAGCGTGGTCTCGTGGATCCACGACAACGCGAACGTCGATGACGTCACCTACGGCGACGAGGACGTCGTCGTCTCCTTCGAGGCCCGACCCGCGGTCATCGAGCAGGCCCGTTCGCGCGCGACCGAATTGCGGACGACCGCTGCTGAATCCGCGTAGTCCGTCAGCTCACAGTCGTCGACTCGTCGCCGAACACAGGAGACGGTCAGGGGTCGCTTCCGTACCGGTCCCGATCGGATTGGCGCTCGAGTTCGGTTTCGATGAACTCTCGAACGGTTTCTCGCTCGGATTCGGTCTCGAAGGTGTAGAAGCCGCCGAGGATATTTTGCTCCCAGAACTGGAGGTCTATTCCGACGTATTCGCCGTCGGCATCGACAGGGAGGACGGTCTGCCAATCGTCGTCCTCTTGATCGACGAACCGACCACGAAGCTCGAACGTAGCGGGCCCCTCGTCCCACGTCGGCTCGAGCAGATGGGTGCTGGGGTTTTGGTCGTCAGTACGCTCCCGGTCAGAGCCGTACGCGGGAACGTCGTAATACGTCTCGTTGAACACCCGCTCGTCGTTCCGAACGAGTTCGACCTCGAAACTCCGTTCCGCGCTCCACGAATTGATCAGTCGGATAAATAACAATCGTACTTCGGTGTCAGAGCGGTTGTGACGCCACACGGCGTAGCCGCCACCAGTGACTGAGAGACCACCGAGAACGGCGAGAGCAGTTCGTCTGGATAGAGAGCTGGATTCCATCAACAGTATATTATTATAGTCGGTGAAACACATGTATTTTTTACTATTCGTATTCCACAGGATGTTTTTGAGCACACCTCATCTGGAATAGTGTCTAATAGCAGAACCAATGGAGAGTATTTGCTCGGATAGTGTCCCTCTGTTCGAAGATTCTACTACCCAAATATTTTAACGCGGTCCCGGAGTCTGGACAACTATGGAACGTGTTGCGATCATCGGAGCCTCGATGACCCAGTTCGGGCAGCGCGAGGGAGAGTGGGTGATGGATCTCCTCGCGGAGGCCGGGATCGACTGCCTCGAGGATTCGGGTGTCGACGCCGCGGACGTCGAGCACCTGTACGTCTCGAACATGGCGAGCGGGGAGTTCGAAGGACAGACCGGCGTGCCAAACGCGCTGGCACACGACCTGCAGGCGATGCCGGCGTACACCCAGCGCGTCGACCAAACGAGTTCGTCCGGTGGGGCCGGCATCTTCGCCGCCTGGCAGTCGGTCGCCAGCGGGGCGAGCGACATGACGCTGCTCGTCGGCGGCGAGAAGATGACCCACCGGACCACCGGCGAAGCAACGGACGTCATCGCGTCGTTGACCCATCCCGTCGAGTACAAGACGGGCGTCACGCTCCCCTCCTTTGCGGGGCTGACGGCCAGACACTACCTCGAGCGCTTCGACGCGCCACGGGACAGTCTCGCGAAGGTCGCCGTCAAGAACCACAAGAACGGCGTGGACAACCCCCACGCGCAGTTCCGGAAGGAAATCGACGAGGAGACGGCACTCGAGTCGCCGATCGTCGCCGACCCGCTGCGGCTGTACGACTTCTGTCCGATTACGGACGGCTCGGCCGCGCTGATGCTCTGTCCCGAGGACGTGGCTCAGGAGTACACCGACAACTACGTCGTCATCTCGGGCATCGACGGCGCGACGGATACCCACGTCGTCCACGAGCGCGAGGATCCGACCGTCATGGGCGGCGTCGTCGAGAGCGGCAAGGGTGCCTACGAGATGAGCGGCTACGGCCCCGACGATATCGACGTCGCGGAGCTTCACGACATGTTCACCATTCTCGAGTTCCTGCAGATGGAGGGGCTCGGCTTCGCCGAGCAGGGCGAGGCGTGGAAGTTAGTCGAGGAGGGGTACACCGAGCGCGACACCGGCGAACTCCCGATCAACACCTCCGGCGGGCTCAAGTCGAAGGGCCACCCGCTCGGAGCCAGCGGCGTCGCACAGGGCGTCGAGATCTACGAACAACTGGTCGGCGAGGCGGGGCCGCGACAGGTCGACGCGGACGTCGGGCTTTGCTGTAACGTCGGCGGCTTTGGAAACTGCGTTATCACGACCATCATGGAGGCTGCACAATGACCATGGAAGCCACGCGATACGAGGACGGTTCGATCAGCTACCCCGGCCACCCCCGCGGTCCCGGCGGCTCGGAGCCGGTGGAAACGATCGATCTCAGCGAGTACAGCGCCGAAGTGATCACGTGGACGACGAGTATGGCGACGCCGCCGGGCGTCCGGGAGCCGAACACGCTCGCGATCGTCGAGTTCGATGTCGAAGGGGAATCGGTCCGCGCGATCGGACAGGCCACGACGGACGAGATCGAAACCGGCGACGAGGTCGAACCGGTGTACGTCGACGAACTGCGCGAGCCCGGAGCCGGCATCCGCGAGCCGGAGAGCCAGGACTGGGACGGGTATCGGTTCGAACCGGTCTGATCCCTGTGTTCTGTTGCGAACACCCGTGAGCAACAGAGACAGCTGTGAAGCCGGTTCGAATCAGGGAGGAGCTTCGCTCCGACCGTGGTTCGAACCGGTCTGATCCCTGCATTCTGTCGCGAACACCCCTGAACGACAGACGCAGACTGAAGTCGGATACAATCAGGGAGGAGCTTCGCTCTGACCGTGGCTCGTACCGGTCTGATCCCTGCATTCTGTCGCGAAAACCCTTGAACGATAGACGCAGACTAAAGTCGGATAGAATCAGAGAAGAGCTTCGCTCCGACCGTAGCTCGAACCGGTTTACGAGTCGGAATCGCTGTCGATACCGTCACCGTTTGTATCGGGATCGTCGCCAGCACTGTTTTCCTTAGCATCGTCCCCGCGAGAATCGGATCGGGAAGCGTCGTCCGTACTGCTTTCGTCACTCTCGACGGACTCGTCGTCGCCATCGTCAGCGTCGGATTCGCCGGCAGCGTGTTCGTCCTCCTCGCCGTGATCCGTACCGCTCGAGTCCGGTTCCTCGGCGCCGTACTGATCTTTCAGGGTCTCGAGTTCGGCGTCGACGTCGACGCGCGAACCCGGGTCGTCGCGTTCCGTCTCGCCGGGACCGTCGCTGTCCTCGTCGTCGATATCGATCCGAATCGCGTCCGCCGAGGAGTCGGTTCGCTCGAGGTCGTCGTCTACGTCTCTGAGTCGGCTGTCGACGTCGTCGCGCAGCGCGCGGGCCTGCGTGAGCAACTCGTCGAGCCCCTCGTTCGACGTGTCGTCCTCCGCGGTCGTCGCTCGCTGGAGCTGGGCCAACACGGTGTCGAGCTGGGAGAGCGTCGTCCGCCGCAGCGCGTTCGCTCGTTCGCCGGCGGTGTCCGCGGCCTCCGTGGTCCGGTCCCGAACCTCACGTTCAGTGCGTGCGAGTTCGAGCGCCCGCTGGAATCCCTCGAGCGCCCGCACGCTGGTCTCGAGGACGGCGATCGCGGCCGGGATGGCGATCTCGTCGGCAAAGCGGAGGAGCTCCCGCGGCGTCGGCGGTCGCGGGGCCGGCGGCCGGAGTCGGGGACGGCTCTGTGTGGACTCGAGTTCCGCCCGGAGGTCGTCGATCGTCCGGGTGAGCTCGCGGACGGCGTCGGCGAGATCGTCGTCGTGATCGGCCATAGCTGGCCTACGGACGCCGAGTGCAAAAATCCGGTCGGTCGATTTCTCGGTCGGACCCGGCTCTCGGATCGATCGACGGAGCGTTCTACCGACCGACTCCTGTTGTGGTTGCTCGAATGCCGGAAGTGGTGTCAGTAATCTGGAAGAGATGCCTGACGCTCGAGTGTGAAACGTCGGATAGTGTGTCGAATCCTCACCGAACGAAATCGCCTGTAACGACCGTTCTAAACGGTCTCAGTCCAGTGTTATTGGTGTTACGGCAGAAGGTCTATATATCGAACGGACTATCGGATTACAGAGTACCATATATGGTTGAACTTGACATTCAGCTTCTCGTAGGGGCTGCAGTAACCGTTTTCCTTGCGCTCATCTTTTTCGGCGTCGTCGTGCTCTGGGACGTCGCCCTCGCACTTCGAAGCGTAGGGGACAAAATCGACAAACTCGAGGACAATATCGACGACGACTTGATGAATATCGCCCACGCGCTGGACGGGATCTCGAACGGATCGAACAACGGCGGGACGCAGCTTCATCTGAGCGGCGGCACGATTAGCTCGGGCACACAGGAGCAGGGACAGCCGACGCAGGGACAGCCACAGGGGCCACAGCAGGCGCCGCAACAGGCTGCCAACGAAACGGTGCGGCAGCCGTCCCAACAGCCCCGGACGGGCCAGCAGCCGTCACAGGCCGGTGATCCCGGTGCTGTCGACGGCGAGAACGAGCCGTCGGCCCCCGTAGGTGGAGACGGTGACGGCAGTCTCGAGCAGTCAGCCGACGGTACGGCAGACGCAGACAACGTGCGTGCTGACGGAGACGACGTGCCGACTGACGAGTCCACTTCCGACGACGATGCCGCCGAGTCGACGGCACCATCAAAATCGGTCCACTCGCGAGCGGAGCGAAGCCGAGGTCGATTTACCACTTCGCCCGATCGAACGGCCTGGTACGCGACCCCGCTTGACCGCGAGACGATCCGATCGTCGCAACCGATGATTGCCGGTGCCCTGACCGACGGTTCGGACGCGGCTGTCGACGACTCAGAGATTATCGCTGCGGGACCCGTGGAATCGGCCGCGCCGTCCGGGGCAGCCGAAGCGGACGGCGTGTCCAAGACGGCCGGAGTGAGTGATACGGACGAGACGACTGATAGCGATCCAGACAAAACGGTCAACGGTGATTCGGACGAGTCGGACGAGCCGTCCATCAGTGCTGAGACAAATCGGGACGACGATCACGACGGGACGAATCCGAGCGACGGATCGGCCGTCGGCGAGACGGACGACGTCGACTCGGCTACCCAGGAGGTCGACGAGCCCGACGAGACCAGTAACTCGGCGTCGACCGGCGCGGACGTCCTCGCGTTCGAGGAAGACGGACCAACCGCTGGCGAGGATCTGAGCCCGACGGACTCCGCTGACGCGGACGCCACCGACGCCACCGTCGATCCCGAAACCGAGTCGAGCGAGCAGTCGACGACGGAAACCGGCATCGAACCGGTCGACGAGACTGCACTCGAGGACACGAGTTCGGACGAGAACGGCGACACGGTCGAGACGGACGACGGCGCCGTATCCGAGACCGACGACGGCACCATCGACCCGGTCGGCGGCGACGTCGAGGCGTTTGCGTTCGACGCCGTGGACGACGTGACCGTCGAAGCGGCCGTCGAGACGATCAACGAGGACGCACCGGCCCCCGAACTCTCGAGTCACCGCTTCGACGTGACGGCGGAGGTGTTCGAGGGTGAGGACGACGACCGCGACGGCGCCGCCTTGCTGTTCGAGTTCGACACGGAGACGGTCGACATCAGCGGGTCGACGAAGCGACTCCTCCAGTATCAGATGCGGAGCTTTGCGGACCGCGACTCGACGCCCGACAGCGACGTGCGTATCGGACGGGACCGAATCGTCATCGAGATTCCGGACTCGGACGGGGCCGCCGTCCAGCGGTGGGGCGAGGCGGCCGTCAGCATCATCGATCGAACGCTGTACCTCTCGGACAACAGCTCCGACGATAACTGATCGGGGATACCTGCGATCGGTCTGCGGTTGTTTTGCAGTCAGTTTTCAATCACTCTGGTGTCCGTCTGTGACTCCTTTGGTGATCGTCTCCGGTTCATCTGCAGCTCGTTTCCGATCCGTCCACAGTGCGTACGCTCGCTCCCGTCCGGCGAACTCGAGTCCGACCCACGGTCGACAGTTCCTCGGAGGGATCCAATCGCTTTTAGTTCGCTCGGCCCCCCGACACTGGTGTGCGAATCGAGAACAGTTTCATTCCCGTCCGCGGCGTCGGGGAAACCACCGAACGCAAGCTGTGGCGAGCGGGGATCACCCACTGGGACGAGTTCGACGGCAGCGTCGTCGGCGACACGGTCGCCGACCGGATCGAGTCGTTCATCGAGGAGGGACGAACCCACCTCGAGCGCGGCGACGTCTCCGTTTTCACGGAAGCGCTGCCCGCGGCCAGCCGCTGGCGTTGCTACGAGAACGTCCGCGAGAACACCTGTTTTCTGGACATCGAGACGACCGGTCTCGACGCGAGCTGTAACGACGTCACGACCGTCAGCGTCCACCGCGCCGGCGAGACGAAGACCTTCGTCCAGGGCCGGGACCTAACGAGTCAGCGTCTCGAGGACGAACTCGAAGCGTCCTCGCTGCTCGTGACGTTCAACGGTCAGCGCTTCGACGTGCCGTTCCTCGAGACCTGCTACGATATCGACGTGGCGACGCCGCACGTCGATCTCATGTACCCCTGCAAGAAGATCGGTCTCGACGGTGGACTGAAGACCATCGAAAAGGATCTGGGGATCGATCGGGATATGCCCGATCTCTCCGGCCGCGACGCCGTCCGACTCTGGCACGAGTACGAACGGGGCGACGAGGCGGCACTCGAGACGCTCGTCGAGTACAACCGAGCGGACACGAAAAACATGGAACCGCTGATGGAGATCGTCACGGACCGGCTTCACGAGACCGTCTTCGAAGCGGCCTGTGCCGGCGAGTAGCGAGCCGAGAGGATTTCGAAGCGCCGAGGAAACGTATAGGGCACAGTACTCGGTACAGAACAAACGATGAGCGACGAGCGCGGCGAGTCAGACGAGAACAGTGATCCAGACACCGGCTACGAGTGCGAGATCAGTATCGACGTTCGCCTCCGCGACCTCGATTTCATGGGCCACGTCAACAACGCAATTTATGCGACGTTCCTTGAGGAGGCTCGAGAGGCGTACTTCGAGGACGTCATCGGCGTCTCGCTGACCGACGTCGGAACCGTAATCGCGAGCCTCACCATCGACTACGTCCGACCGATCGAGAGCGATGCCGAAGTCACCGTCGCAGTAGGCGTGGCAGAACTGGGGGCCTCGAGTCTGACGATGGCGTACGAGATTCGAGCCGACGGCGAGACGGCCGCGACGGCGCGAACGGTCCAGGTGCTCGTCGATCGGGAAACGGGGCAGTCCGAACCGATTCCGAGCGAGTGGCGGCGGCGGATCGACGGGGCAGGCGACTGAGGGGCGTCGATCAGCGGCTACTACGAACCGCCTCGATACCGACCCCTATCTCCCACTGTTTAGTTCTTCGACGTCTACGTCACCATCACTCGAGACGACGACGAGATAGCCACAGAACGGGAATTCGACGCGGCCGGAGGCTCGAGGGCTGCCGTCCTCTCGCGGTGCGAAAAGTGCATCGAGGGCTTCCGGGTTGATCGCATCGTACAGCGCTTCGTACTCCGGCGGTTCGATATCCATCGGATCGACACCCTCACGCTCGGCGATTGCAGCAATTACGTCAAAACTGACTGAGTGGACGGCAGCGGTATCCGATCGGTCGACTGAGAGTAGCATTGGCCAGACTCTTACAGTCACTGATTATAAATCCTCTGGCCCCAACCTCACCTTGTTAGTCAGTGGAGTTCACTAAAGTATATAAATGTACATTGGCACACATATTTTTCCCGGGAAGGGGTTTGAGATAAGTACATAGATGGTATTCTAAACGATCAGCGTAAGTCGATTCATCGTACAGGCAGTCGTTGTGAGGGTACCTTTGCGAATATGTTCGGGATCGCCTACTGGAACAGCCCGACTCCATAGCTAGTCGTGATGAATCCCTTCGCGACAGATCCATCCCCGACGACCGAGACCGAGCGGACGACCGACGGCTTCGACGGATGGGACGCGTTCGACCCGGATCACGTCCCCGAACCCGGACCGTTCCTCGAGGGACACGCCGTGCTCACGGGCGACGACCACGCCGCTTTTCACCGTCTCACTCGAGCCCTGTTCGAGGAACGCGGCGTCTACGATGCGACGTTCGGCTACAATCTCGCGCGTCTCAACCTCGACCGACGACATCCGGAGGCCGGCTTTCGCTACGCCGTCGATGCCGACGAACCCGCCGTCCTGCGGGCGGAGTTCACCCCGACAACCGAGTTCTGTCCGGCGGCAGACGCGCTAATCAAAGGTGCGTTTCGGGCGTGGAACGGTCTTTCGAGCTGTCACGAGTACGATCTCGTCCGCGTTCGAGTTCACCCGTCACACCAGCAAGCCGACGCGCTCGACGCCTCGCTCGAGCGACTCGAGCACTCGATTCGGGAAACTGGATCGATACCGAACTCCCCGTCCGAGTAGGTGAGAGTCCGCTAACCGATCGAGAGACGGCTGAAACTCGCCATCGGTGGCTACGGACGGGGCCCAACGCCTCCGACATCCTCCCGGGTTTCGCGATCGCCAGTATCGCCCACGGTGGGATCGATTCGAAGGCTTCCCGCGAGTACCCCACTGATTCCGTCGGGTGCGTGCCGGTGGAGCGTCAGCAGCATATTCAGAACGAAGAGGCAGAATCCGAGCGTGGCGAGCACCGCACTCGAGACCGTCATCGCGGTTGGCAGCGCGAACAGCGGCCCAGCGGTCATGCCGAGCAAACCGACGAGCGTGAGCCAGAAGTCAGCCCGCTCGAGTCGTGCGTCGTACAGGTCGTCGACCATCGGTACCCGCTCGAAGCCGAGTTGGTCGCTGTAGCGCTCGAGCCAGATTATGAACGGGACGATGTGGTAGAGCGAGCCGACGATGACGAACCCAAAGACGCCGAAGACGAGCAGGGTCGTCGCGTCGGGGTGGCCGAACAGGGTCGCGTAGCTCGCCGGCTCGAGCCACCACGCGGAGACGGTGAGGGCGATCCAGGCCCACAGCGACGCTACGACCACCCAGTACCGCGCGGTCATCGGCGAGCGGCCGACGGTCGACCGAGCGAGTTGGCGCGCAATAACGACGGTGAACGCGGCGAGGCCGAGGAGGACGGCGAGCGCACCGATTCGGGCGAGCGACTCTGCGGCCAGTCCGCGACCCGCGGCGAAGACGAGCAGGCCGGCGGGAAACAGCAGTTGCTCGAGTCCGAGCAGTCGGTCGTCGAACGGCGTCCGATCGGTCTGGGTGAACATCGTCGCGAGTTGGGCGAGCGCGCCGACGATCGTCGCGAGAATGGCACCGAAGAGAGCGAGGGTGGCGTGAACCAGCAGGACGTCGCCTCTATCGACGAGAGTCGAGTCAAACACGCCGACCGTAAAGTCGACGGCGAGAAGGAATCCGAGCGGTGCCGCGAGGGCGAAACAGCCGAGTGCGAACGCGAAGTGTCGCTCGGTCAGGTCGAACGGCCGTGCCCGTACCAGGGTTCGACCGACGTTGTAGACGAAGATCCAGAGCCCAAGCAGGAGCAACGCGGCTGCGATGGGGAGCCAGGACAGCGCTGTCGCGAGCAACGCGGCCGCGAAGCCGACCACGCCGACGGTGACGAGGACGAGTTGCGCGACCGCCAACCGTCGGGAGTGAATCGCGACCCCCGACCAGACGGGGACGAACTGCGTCATCGCCCCCATGATCGTGATCGCGATCCAGCCGATCAACAGGAGGTGGATGTGCGCCGCGTTCGACAGCCCGGGGACCGTCGTGACGGCCATGACGGTTCCCCCGACGACGCCTACCACGAGGAAGGCGAGTCCGACGACGAAGTGGCCGAGTGGAATCGCCATCGGCGGTTGCTGGTCCGTTTGGAGGTCGCCTCGAATCTGGTTCATATTCGACAGTCGGGTATCCACCGCCGTCCAGTTGTGTCCGAACATATTCGGGATCGAACGGTTGCGGCTCGCGGCCGTAGGATCGGGTATGACCGCCGAGCAGGTTCACCAAGACGCGCCAGAGGAGGAACAGCCGAAAACGACCGTCACCGTCCGTTGCACCGGCCACGTTCGCGACGCCGTGGGCACCCACGAACTCGAGTACACCTTCGCTGGCGACCGGCTCCGGGACTTCCTCGAGGCCTTCTTCGCCGAGTACGACGTCGAAGAGATGCTGATCGCCGAAACCGAAGCGGAGGCGACCGCTCACGGCTGGGCGCGTGCGCCCGAGGAACTGCCCGGTACCTGGCGCAAGAACCCCGAAGGCGAACAGACCCGCGCGTTCGCTCGCGTCTGCATCAACGGGCGGTTCAACGAACACTTCGAGGGGCTCGAGACCGAACTCGAGGACGGCGACCGCGTGGCCCTCATCTATCCGTTCATGTTCTGTTGCTGAGCCGGCGCCCGAACGGGTTCGGAGCAACGGTTTGGGTCCGGCGCGGACACGCTCGCACACGATGTCAGCCGAGATCGACTGCGGTCGGGCCGACGGAACGACGACCGTCGACGTTCGCTGCACCGGCCACGTGCGTGAGCACGTCGGCAGCCACGAACTCGAGTTCACCTTCGCTGGCGAGCGGCTCCGCGCGTTTCTCGTGGCGTTCGACGCGACCTACGACCTCGAGCCGTTCTTCGCCGTCGATCCGGAACGCGAGTCCGATCCGATGGCACGTCTCTGGGGCCGCCCGCCGGGTGAGTTTCCGGGCTGGCGACCGCCCGACGGCGATCGATCCAGACCCTACGGGCGGATCTGTTGCAACGGCCAGTTCAGCGACAACCTCGCCGGTCTCGAGACACGCCTCGAGGACGGCGACCGAATCGCCCTCCTGTATCCGTTCCTGTTCGCGCCGTGACCCGCTCGGACGCGACACACGACCATCGCGTCCCGAACCAGTTCGTCTCAGGGCTTACTGCCGACAGTATCCGACTATCGAGTATGAGCAACAGCACCGACCCGATCATCGAACCCGTGACCCGACGCGACCACGACGTCTCGTGGTCCGCGAACCTCGAGCAGCCCTACCACGCGGCGGACCGCGACCTCGTCGTCGAACAGGCCGGCGACGCGGTCGAGGCGACGGCCAGCGGGACGCACGTCAATCTGGTCACGCACCGCGATCACGGACGTCCCGAGGCCTACCTCTGGGAGGCGCTCGAGGAGACGTTCGACGACCTCTCGCTCGAGTACGTCGACCAGTGTGGCTGTGGCGGACACGTGACTCGCGCCCGCGTCGGCGCCGAGTGAGCCGATCTCGGCCGGCGATCTGAGATCGCGGGATCGCCCTCACCAGCCGTTTCAGTCCGCGACGCCGCCGGCCGGCCCGCCGCGGCGTCGTTCGTTCTCACGGAGGTAACACTGCGGGTCGGGGGCGAACAGGTCGCCCGTCGTCGCCAGCGCGCGGAGTCGGGAGCCACCGCGACAGATCGATTGGTAGCGACAGTCAGCACACGTTCCCGTTAGGTGCTCCTCCCGATTTCGAAGGCCGGACAGAAGCGGATTCGACTCGTCCTCCCAGATTTCGCCGAACGGGCGATCCCGGACGTTGCCGAGACTGTACCCCTGCCAGAACTGGGTCAGATGAACGTTGCCCGCGTAGTCGACGTCCGCGATTCGCTCGCCCGTCGGGTCGCCGCCGTTTCGCTCGAGGTGGTCGTAAACGGCTTGCGCTTTCGCCTCGCCGAACTCCTCGCGGGCGTACTCGACGAGGAAGGCGGCGTCGGCGTAGTTGCCCACCAGCAGCGTCTCGATCTCCTCGCCGCGGGCGTGGTAGTCGAGCGTGAGGTCCGCGACGCGCTCGACGGCCTCGCGCTTGTCTTCGGGGGAGAGATCGACATCGATGATATCGGCCCCGCGGCCGCCGTAATCGAGGTGGTAGAAGCAGAATCGGTCGAGTCCCTTCTCGGCGAGCAGATCGACGACGCCCTCCAGGTCGGGCGCGTTGGCTTCGGTGATCGTATAGCGCAGCCCGGTCTTGAGGCCGACCTCGAGACAGTTCTCAATGCCCCGGACGGCAGCCTCGAACGCGCCGTCTCGCCCCCGAAACCGGTCGTTCCGCTCGGGGAGGCCGTCGACCGAGATGCCGGCGTACTGGAGTCCAGCGTCCCGCAGCGCCGCGGCTTTCTCGCGCGTGAGCAGCGTGCCGTTCGAGGAGAGCACCGGCCGGAGTCCGAGATCCGCGGCGTAGTCGACGAGTTCGACCAGATCCTCGCGAACGAGCGGTTCACCGCCGGAGAAGAGCACGACCGGGGCGCCGTAGTCGGCGAGTTGTGCGAGGAACGTCTTCGCCTCGTCCGTCGAGAACTCGCCCGGCGCGGCCTCGAGGTCGGCGCCGGCGTAGCAGTGCGAGCAGTAGAGGTTACACCGTCGGGTCGCGTTCCAGACGACAACCGGCTTGCGCTGTTTCTCCGCGGTGATCTGGGGCTTCGAGGAGTCGGCCGCGGCGTCGTAGCGCAGGCCGTCCCCTTCGGCGTCGAGATCACAGAGGAGTTTGCTGATCGAGATCACGCGTCGGTCACCCGACCCTCCCCGTCGCGAGGTTCGCCTTCAGTTTCCTCGTAGACGCACGGTTCGTGGCGCTCGCCGGGGTCTTCGTTTCGGTCGTCCGGCTCTTTCGCGTCCGACTCGAGCCCTCGCGTCGAGTAGCGCTCCACGTCGTCCGCCGGACAGACCCAGACGTCGACGGCGTACCAGCCGAACAGCCTCGAGGCGTGTTCGTGGGCTTCCGTGCCGCTCGCGGCGGCCACGCTGCCGACGTGACGCAGCGGATCGTCGGACTCGTCCCGACAGAACACTTCCCACTGCTGAGTCGGGTTCCCCCGTTCGTCCGCGTCTACGCGCTCGCGTCGTGCCTTCTCGACCATGCGGGCACGTAGGGAACCCGGTCGAAGAGCGTTCACCCAAACTCCCATCGCGTGGGAACTTCCCGCCCACCTACCGAATGCGTTCGGCGGTGTTCCCGACCGCCGGGAACGACGGAGAGCTATTCAACCGATCGTCGTCGATAGCCACCGATGCGCCCCGGTACCCTCGACACGGCCGAGCGACCGCTCGTCCTCATCTGGGAACTCACCCAGGCCTGCGGGCTCGCCTGTGACCACTGCCGCGCCGACGCACAACCAAATCGCCATCCGGACGAACTCTCGACTGCGGAGGGCAAACGGCTGCTCGAGAACGCCGCCGAGTTTGGTGACGGCCAGTTGGTCGTCCTCTCGGGCGGCGACCCGCTCGTCCGGGACGACGTCGAGGAGCTGATCGCCTACGGCGACGATCTGGGCCTGCGGATGACGATCACTCCAAGCGGGACCCGCTCACTGACGCCCGACCGAATTCGCGCGCTGGCCGACGCCGGACTCAAACGGATGGCCGTCAGCATCGACGGCGCGTCGTCCGAGACCCACGACGCCTTTCGGGGCGAGATCGGTAGCTTCGAGGAGACGATTCGGGCCGTCGAAGACGCTCGAGCCGTCGGGCTCCCGGTGCAGGTCAACACGACCGTCTGCCGGCAGACGGTCGGGGAACTCCCCGCAATTCGGGACCTGCTGTCCGAAATCGGCGCGGTCATGTGGAGCGTCTTCTTCCTCGTACCGATCGGTCGGGGGACGATCCTCGAGCCGATCGATCCCGACGAGGCCGACGCGGTGATGGCCTGGCTTGACGAGGTGAGGAAATCGGCACCGTTCGGACTCAAGACGACCGAAGCCCCACAGTACCGGCGGGTGTCGATCCAGCGCCAGCGACAGAGAGGGGACCAGAGTTCGGACGGCAAAACGGCAGATTCTGGTCTACACCGGCGCACCGGTATCGTCGCCGGCGACGGCTTCGCGTTCGTCAGCCACACTGGCGAGGTCTTTCCCTCGGGATTCCTCCCGAAATCGGCCGGTACCGTCCGTGATCGACCGGCTCACGAGATTTACCGGGAGTCGCCGCTCTTCGAGTCGTTGCGCGACCGTGACCAGCTGAAGGGGAAGTGCGGCGCCTGCCCGTACCGAACCATCTGCGGCGGCAGTCGCTCCCGCGCCTACACCCATACCGGCGATCCGCTCGAGAGCGATCCGCTCTGTCCGTTCGTCCCCGACGGCTACGACGGACCGTTGCCGTGGGACTCGAGCGACGGCGTCTCCGTCGGCGATTGATCGAACGAACGCCGGCGATCGAACCGTGTGCAGCGATGCGTAGCACTCGAGAATCGAACGCTGACTCGAGACACACCTCGTAGAATAGCCGACCTCCGCGAACGAGACCAGCCGTCGCGACCGTGACCGAGAACGGGTCGGCGGATGACCGAAGCACCAATGACTGACCAGTCAGACGCCGGCGTCGGGCACCACCCCGAATCCGGCGTCGCTCCGTTCACCCGAACCGATCGTTCGGCGTGTCACCCGCGCACCGATCGCCCGAAGACAATCGGGCGACACTGTCGTCGCAGCGGTGTCGAACTGAAATCGTTCGAGACCGCGTGCACCGGCCGTTTCGACCGTCCCCACTTCACTGCTGGCCCGCACATATTCACTGACGAAACCGGAATCGAATCCCGATCAGCGCCGAGAATCGGCTCTTCGTTCGATCTGCGGGAGTCGAATCGACCGGAGAAATCGACGCGATCGAATTCACCCGACTCGAGAGAGCTGTTCGTACGCTCCGAGACCGAAGCCGCCCTACTCGAGGACGACCAGCACGTCGCCCATATCCACGCTCTGATCTTCCTCGACGGCGATCTCGGTGACGGTGCCGCCCTTGGAGGCGACGATGTCGTTTTCCATCTTCATCGCCTCGAGGACGACCAGCACGTCGCCGGCGGCGACCTCGTCGCCTTCCTCCACTTTCACGTCGAGGATCGTCCCCTGCATCTCCGCGTCGACCGTCTCGCCGCTGCCCTCGAGTTCGCTACCGCCGCTGTCCCCGCCCGCGGGCTGTGGCGGTTGGGCGCCCCCGCCGCCGACGTCGACGTCGCCGGCCGGGATGGCGGGCGCGCCGTGTTCCTCGAGTTCGACCTCGAAGCGCTTGCCGTTGACCTCGACGGTGAACTCGCGTTCGACGGTCTCCTCGTCGTCGCCGCTTCCGCCGTCGCCGACGTCGCCGCCCCACTGCGCCTGGGCCTCTTCGATTCGGCTCTCGTCGATCTCCTCGTCGAGATACTTCGTGGTGTGGGTGCTCTGGACGAACTCCTCGTCGGTGAGCATGAGTCGGTGGAAGGGGATGATCGTCGGGATGCCCGCGATCTCGTACTCCCGCAGGGCGCGCAGCGAGCGCTCGATACACTCGTCGCGGTCCTCGCCCCAGACGACGAGTTTGGCGATCATCGAGTCGTAATCGGTGACGAGGTCGTCACCCTGACGCAGGGCGTCGTCCATGCGGACGCCGATACCGCCCGGTGGATCGTAGGTCTCGAGCCGTCCACCGGTCGCCGGCGCGAAGTCGTTGGCCGCGTTCTCGGCGTTGATCCGGAACTCCATCGCGTGGCCGTCGATCTCGACGTCGTCCTGTGCGAAGTCGAGCTCTTCGCCGGCGGCGATCCGAATCTGGCGCTTGACGATGTCGATACCCGTGATCTCCTCGGTGACGGTGTGTTCGACCTGAATCCGGGTGTTGACTTCGAGGAAGTAGAAGTTGGCGTCGGGGCCGAGCAGTTCGCCGGGCTCGCGCTCTTCCTCCTCGACGAGGAACTCGACGGTGCCGGCGTTGGTGTACTCCGCGGCGGAGACCCCCCGACGGGCGGCCTCGCCGATCTTCTCGCGCAGTTCGTCCGAGAGGGCCGCCGACGGCCCCTCCTCGATGACCTTCTGGTGACGGCGCTGGAGCGAACAGTCGCGCTCGCCGAGATGGCGGACGTTGCCGTGGTGGTCGGCGACGATCTGGACCTCGATGTGGCGCGGCTGCTCCAAGTAGCGCTCGAGGTAGACCGAGTCGTTGTCGAAGTAGGCCTCACCCTCGCGCTGGGCGCTCTCGAGTTGGTCTTCGACTTCGCTTTCGTCCCAGACGACCTTCATCCCGCGACCGCCGCCACCACCTTCGGCCTTGATGGCGATCGGGTAGCCGTGTTCCTCGCCGAACGTTTTGACCTCTTCCGGTTCGGTGACGGGGTCGGTGGTCCCGGGAACGATCGGGACGTCGGCCTCGTTCATGATCGTCCGCGCCTTGGTCTTCTCGCCCAGCGACTCCATCGCGTCGCTCGCGGGACCGATCCAGGTGATCCCGTCAGCGGCTTCGACTTTGCTCGCGAACTCGGCGTTCTCCGCGAGGAAGCCGTAGCCGGGGTGAATCGCGTCGGCGTCCGCTCGCCGTGCGGCGTCGATGACGGCCTCGTGATCGAGGTACGAGTCCGCTGCTCTGGCGGGGCCGACGTTGTACGCTTCGTCAGCGTAGCGGACGTGGCCGCCGTCCGAGTCGGCATCGGAGTAGACGGCGACCGTGCCGATATTCAGCTCTTCGCACGCTCGCATCACTCGGACAGCGATCTCCCCTCGGTTCGCGACGAGAACCTTCCTGAACATTCCTGGCAAAACAGACGCGAACCGGCTACGTTACTTTTTCGCAACGGGTCGCCGCTGGATGGATGGGGCAACGGCTATGTACTCGGTTTCGAGTTCGTTCGTCCGAAAGGGATGTGGACGAGGGAGTGGGCGAGACGTGGGGCGGAGTGAGTCGCTCGTTCCCGGGAGACGAGCGAGCGACGGGCCGGAGCGACGCGCAATGCCGGTCGTGACGTGAAAAGCGCCTGTCAACCGGCACTCGAATAAATACCGCCACGGGATAAAAAGTCAGCGGTCGCGGGATCGTCTCGTCGCCTGACGATTTCGCCCGCGCTCGGTCGGTCGCGATCGTCGATTACGCGCCTCGAGACTACAGCCGCCGATCCCGGAGCGCCGGAAACTCCTCGCGCACGCGCTTGAGCGAGTCGAGATCGATGTCGCTCACGACCAGCGTCGGCTCGTCGCCGCTCGAGGAAAGCGCGGTCCCCCAGGGGTCGTGGACGGTCGAGCGGCCGAGCAGCGTCGCGTCGGCGTCGTCGAACTCGCCGGAACCGTTGATCGTCGCGACGAAACACTGATTTTCGATCGCGCGGGCACGTGAAAGCGTCTTCCAGTGTTCGATCCGCGGATACGGCCACGCACTCGGCACGAGCACCAGTTCTGCGCCGGCGTCGATCAGCCGTCGGTAGAGCTCCGGAAATCGCAGGTCGTAGCAGGTGGTCACGCCGACGGTGACGCCGCCGATTTCGGTAGTCTCGATGCGTTCGCCGGGCACCAGCAGCTCCGACTCGGCTGACTGATAGCCGAAGAGGTGGTGTTTCCGGTAGACCAGCTGTAACGCGCCGCTCGAGTCGAACAGCGCGGCCGTGTTCGCGAGTCCCTCCTCGGCGGGCGTTGCGACGGTCTCGGTGGCCGCCAGGTCCTCGACGATGCTCCCCGCGAGAACGGCGATCTCGTGCTCGGCCGCGGCCTCTTGAAGTCGCGTGAACGTCTCTCCCTCGAACGGCTCGGCGAGGCGCTCGTAGCTGTCGAACGCGAAGTAGCCCACGTTGAACAGCTCCGGCAGCGCGACCAGATCTACCTCCCGGGAGGCGGCCCTCGAGACCGCCTCGAGCGCTCGCTCGACGTTCGCGTCGACCTCGGTGGGTTCGACCTCGATCTGGGCGAGCGCGATCCGGAGTCCGTCCGCGGTCGAAGCCGCCATCACGACTCCTCCGACCGAGTCCGCTCGATATCCCGTTCGAGCGCCCGACGGAGGTTCTCGAGTTCGCCGTCCAGATTGCGCTTGAAGAACTTCTCGACGCCCGGAAGTTTCCCGTCGACGGTAAAGTTGTTCTCGAGACGAGAGCCGGCTTCCGTCTCGACGATCTCGTGTTTTCCGGTAACCTGCATCACCTTCGATTTCCCGACGAACTCGACGTACTCCGGCGGCTCGCGAGTGACGTCTTCGGTCTCGACGGCGACAGTCTTGCGGACGAGCGGGATGGGCAATTCGACGTGCCAGGTTACTCGCCGACCCTCGGGGTCGTCGACGGTGTACTCCTGAACGACGCTGATTGCCTGGGCCCGGTTCTCCGGGTCGGCGATGAACTCCCAGACGCGCTCGGGTGATGCCGACAGCTCGAACGAACGGTCGACCCGTACAGTCATGGCTCTACCTGCGTGAGTCACTATTAAAAAGACCGTGGACCGAGCGGGGATCGACGTCCGAGCGCGAAAACGCGCGGTATGCGGATTTAACTGATGGTGACTTTCCAGGTCGTCGAACGGGCACGGCCCCACTTTTCGATGTCGACCTCGTCGGCTTTCTCCGCGAGGTGGGGGAGACGGACACCTACCTGTTTCGAGGACAATCCGATCGCGTCCGCGATGTTCTTCGCCCGGAAGTACTGTTCACCTCGGGCGGCGCTCTCTCGGAGGTGTGAGAGAATTCGCTGCTCTTCGTTGGAGTAGTCGGTCATCGTCCGTGGCTGCCTCTAGGGCGTCGTTGCTCTTAACTTTTATAGGCCGTTTCAGGTCGATTACGCTGACTGTCACCGGCGTTTCGACCGGTGTGTGAGTTAGTCCCAGTAGAGGTGGATGCCGACGACTGCCAGCGAGCTAAAGAGCATCGCCGCCGCGAACCCCCAGGCAGCCGTCATATCTGGCGCGCCGACAAACATCAACAGTGCACCGATCGACGCGACTGCGCCGAGCGCGAGCGCCAGTCCAACACCCATATCCGTCGTAGACTCGGTTTCCGTGGCCATGCTCGGGGGTTGTGTGTGGGGTCTCTTAATTGCATTCATTGACTCGCAAGACGGTAGACACGCGAGGTCGAACGCCAGACTCGTCGATCCCACATGCGAGACTGGAGAAGAGCCCCAGTCGAGGGCTGAGACGCTCCTCGAGTGCGGCCGAATCGAGAGGTGAAACGCGCGGCTGGGGCCGCGTCAGAACCGATCGGTTCGCCCGGCAGCCGACCAGACGTTCGTCGGCGCGTCTCGCGGGACGCGCACGGTCCGTGACTGCTGGGCCTGGATCCGACCCGCGAACGCCCAGCGTTTCTCGTCCCACGTCTCCTCGTCGTCCGCGGCCGCCGCCGCGGCGACCGCCAGCGCGTGATCGTGGAGGTGGGCGCCGACGGCCGCCACGATGGCCGCGGCTTCCTCGTCGTTCGCATCGTCGGGGAGTTCGAGGGCGACGTCGGCGGGGAGCGCGCTCGCGGCCGCTTCGCCTCT
The DNA here is from genome assembly GCF_052040145.1 of Natronorubrum amylolyticum. Lineage (NCBI taxonomy): Archaea > Methanobacteriati > Methanobacteriota > Halobacteria > Halobacteriales > Natrialbaceae > Natronorubrum > Natronorubrum amylolyticum. Next base: position 34,072 of record NZ_JBPPFW010000001.1, on the reverse strand, counting down.
CTCGTTCGCCGCGGACCGACCGGCATCGCCCGACTCGGCCTGTTTCTGTGATGCCATGCGTTACAGTGGGATGTTGCCGTGTTTCTTGTCCGGATTCGACTCGCGTTTCGTCTCGAGCATCTCGAGGTCGTCGATCAGCCGCGGTCGGGTCTCGGTCGGGACGATGACGTCGTCGAGGAAGCCCTTGTCCGTTGCAGTGTACGGGTTGGCGAACTCCTCGCGGTACTCCTCGATGAGTTCGTCGCGCAGCTCGTCGGGGTTGTCGGACTCGGCGAGTTCCTTGCGGTAGAGGATGTTGACCGCGCCCTGGGGGCCCATGACGGCGATCTCGGCGGTCGGCCAGGCGTAGTTGACGTCGGCGCCGAGGTTCTTCGAGGCCATGACGCAGTAGGCACCGCCGTAGGCCTTGCGGGTGATGACGGTGAGCAGCGGGACGGTCGCCTCCGAGTACGCGTAGAGGAGTTTCGCGCCGTGGCGGATGATCCCGCGGTGTTCCTGGTCGGTCCCGGGCATGTAACCGGGGACGTCGACGAAGGTGACGATGGGGATGTTGAAGGAGTCACAGAAGCGAATGAATCGGGACCCTTTCATCGAGGAGTCGACGGTGAGCGTGCCGGCGTTGACGCGGGGCTGGTTGGCGACGAGGCCGACCGAGCGGCCATCCAGACGGCCGAAGCCGACGACGATCTCCTTGGCGAAGTTGTCCGCCACCTCGAAGAACGAGCCCTCGTCGACGACGCTGTCGATGACGTCGGTCATGTCGTAGGGCTTCTGCGGACTTGGCGGCACGATCGACTTGAGTTCTTCGTCGCGACGGTCGGGGTCGTCCCAGGGCTCGACGCGCGGCGGATCTTCGACGTTGTTCTGGGGGAGGTAAGAGAGCAGCCGTTTGATATCGTCGAGGGCCTGTTCCTCGCTCTCGCAGGCGAACTGGGCGACGCCAGTCTTGCCGGCGTGAGTCATGGCGCCGCCGAGTTCCTCATGTGTGACTTCCTCCCCGGTGACGGTCTTGGTGACGCCGGGGCCGGTGATGTACATGTGGCTCGTGTCTTTCACCATGAAGATGAAGTCGGTGATCGACGGCGAGTAGACCGCACCGCCCGCACAGGGACCCATGATGGAGGAGATCTGCGGAACGACGCCGCTGGCTTCTTGATTCCGGCGGAAGATTTCGGTGAAGCCGGCGAGACTCTTGACGCCCTCCTGAATGCGGGCGCCGGCGGAGTCGTTGAGTCCGACGATGGGAGCGCCCACTTCCATCGCCATGTCCATGACCTTACAGATCTTCTCGGCGAAGACTTCGCCGAGCGAGCCGCCGAAGACGGTGAAGTCGTGGGCGAAGACGAAGACGGTGCGCCCGTTGACCTCGCCGTAACCCGTGACGACGCCGTCGCCGGGCACCTTCTTCTCTTCCATCCCGAACTGGCTCGTCTGGTGGGTCCGAAGCTGGTCGAACTCGGTGAAGGTTCCCTCGTCGAGGAAGTAATCGATCCGTTCGCGGGCCGTCATCTTCCCCTTGTCGTGTTGCTTCTCGATTCGCTCCTCACCACCGCCGAGACGGGCCTCTTCGCGAAGCTCCTCGAGTTCGTCGATCCGATCCTCCATGGTCATTGATGAACCCTCCCGTTCATTGCCCGAGGCAACGACCACGTTCCTCAAAAGCGTTCGGTAACTCGTAGTATTATCCCATCTATGGGTGTGCGTAACTATATCATGGTTGATCAGGAGGAGGTCGTCGAAACGGGCGCTCCGCTCGTTACACTCTATCGGTAACGCGCACACCTACGTACGGAATACGTACCGATATGAACGGTAATTCCTGGAATTCGTCGGACAATACCCCCTCTAGTTGACGAATCGACGTTGGTCTCCGTTCACACAAGACATATATATGAGGTATTGCCACTGTTACCCATGGTGCAGCGACTCAACCGACGACGCGTGCTGAGTAGTATCGGTGCTGTGGGTACAGTCGGCCTCGCCGGCTGTATTGGGGACGAAGACGAGGTCGGTGGTGACGGACCCGACGTACTGAACATCATCGGCTATCCCGAGAGTGGGATTCAGATCTTCCGGGACTTCTACTCCGACCACGACAACGGAACCGAGATCATCGTCCCGGACGGGATGCAAGACGGCGACCTGCCGAACGAAGTGGGGAACGACATGGAGAACGTCACCGGGACGGGTCCGTCCTCTGACGGGCCGAACGAAGACGCGTACACCGACCTCTACGAGGACGCGTACGACGCGACTCCTGGGGTCTTCACCGCACACACGTTCGACGCCGTCGCCGTGTGTATCCTAGCGAACATCGCGGCCGGTGAGAACGACGGCGAAGCGATCCGCGGCCAGATGCGACGGATCGCGAACCCTAACGGCGACCAGTACGGTCCGGGCGAACTCGAGGAGGCGGCCGCAGCGGCTGCCGACGGCGAGGACATCAACTACCAGGGAGCCTCGAGTACCGTCGACTTCGACGACGTCGGCGACCCGGCGGAGGCGGCCTACGACGTCTGGGAACTCGGCGACGGTATCGAGACGGTCGATACGGTCACGTTCGAGGGGTCGGAGCCCGGCGGCGAGATGGACGACGACTCTCCCGGCGGAACGGACCGCGACGACGTGATGGTCTCGATGCTGCTCCCGGAGACAGGTGACCTGGGACAGCTCGGGACACCGATGGTTCAAGCGGGCGAACTCGCCGCAGACCAGTTCGACGGTACCGATTTCGACATCGACCTGCAGGTCGAGGACACCGAGACCGACGAGGACACCACCATCAGCAACGGTGGTGCCCTCATCGACGCCGGCTACCCGTCGATCGTCGGCGCGGGGTCGTCCGGGAACACCGTCTCGTTCGTCGGGGACAGCAGCAGTGCGAACGTCGTCCAGTGTTCGCCGTCCAGTACGGCGCTTAGCCTCTCGGACATCGACGACGACGGCTACTTCTTCCGAACCGCCCCCAGCGACCTGCTGCAGGGACAGGTTATGGCCGAAGTGGCGGCGAACCGCCTCGGGGCTGAGACGGTCGCAACGATGTACGTCAACAACGACTACGGCCAACAGCTGTCCGAGCAGTTCGTCACCGCCTTCGAAGAGGACCAAGGCGGCGAGGGACTCAACCAGGTCTCGTTCGAATCCGAGCAGGGCTCGTACAGCGGCGAACTCGAGTCCGCGCTGTCGGAGTAAGCGACGACCGAGGATAGATCCGATTTCTTTTGCGTCAGTGTCGAGGGACGGCTCACTCAAGCTATCGCGACCGTCGTTCGTCTGGGGGATTCCCAGTTCACTGTGGCATCGGAAACATTGTGAAACCACACTCTTCTGAGGTGTTTTAGCGCGAAACGCACGTCACTGCGCCTGCTTAGTGGACACTCGACTGTAGACGACGGGAACTGAAGACGAGTGATCGGCTCACGCTGGCGGCAGTGATTACCACGTCCACCCCAGCCGATTCGGTCGCTCGCAGACTCGCTCCCTCATCCCTCGTGCGAATTTGAGCCGTGGTTCACTCATCGTTCACCACGTCTCAGCGCACGCCACCGCACGTGGTTCGATCGGTCCGAGCGGCAACGCCATCTTCTGTACTTACCGTAGAGGTGGGACTCCCGTAGGAGTTCAACAGAACCGTAGAGAACGGTATCGAGCCAGCACTCGCTCGAGCCACCGTGAAGTCAAAAGAGACACTGAAACCAGAACAGCCGACGACTAGCCGCCGAGGAACTGCTGGCGGACCTCCTCGTCGTTCAACAGCGCGTCGCCGGAGTCGACGTAGCGGTTCTGGCCCTGGACCAGCACGTAGCCCCGGTCACAGCGCCGGAGCGCCTTCTTCGCGTTCTGTTCGACGACGAGCAGCGCGGTTCCGTTGTCGTTGATCGCGTCGACGTGATCGAACATCTCGTCGACCAGATCCGGCGCCAGCCCGGCGCTCGGCTCGTCGAGCAACAGCAGATCCGGATCGAGCATCAGCGCGCGGCCCATCGCGACCATCTGCTGTTGGCCGCCGCTCATCGAGCCGGCTTTCTGGTCCTTTCGTTCCCGCAGGATGGGGAACTGGTCGTAGACGCTCTCGAGTGCGTCCTCGGGCACCTCGTCCAAGATGTACGCCCCCATCTCGAGGTTCTCTTCGACCGTCAACGAGGCGAAGACGTTGTCGTTCTGGGGGACGTAGCCGATCCCCTGGTGGATGATTTCGTCGGGCGTGCGGCCGGTGATCTCCTCCTCTCGGAACTCGACCGAGCCGCCCATGTACGTCGTCAGTCCGAAGACGGACTTCATCGCCGTCGACTTCCCGGCCCCGTTAGGGCCGACGATGACCACGTACTCCTCTTCGGCGACGTCGAGGTCGACATCGCTTAAGATCTGCAGGTCGCCGTAGCCCGCGTCGAGCCCGCTCACGTCGAGCATCGACATCAGACCTCACCTCCGAGGTAGGCCTCGATAACCTGCTCGTTCGACGTGATCGTCTCGGGTTCCCCTTCGGCCAGCACCGACCCCTGATGCATCACGATAACGCGTTCGCAGTTCTCCATGATAAGGTCCATGTCGTGTTCGACGATGAGGAAGGTGTAGCCCTCCTCGCGAAGTTCGTGGATGTGATCGAGGAGTTTGTGCTCGAGCGTCGGGTTGACGCCCGCGAACGGCTCGTCGAGCAACAGCATCTCCGGCTCGATCATCAGCGCTCGCGCCATCTCGAGCAGTTTTCGTTGCCCGCCCGAGAGATTGCCAGCTTTCTCCTCGGCGATGTGTTCGATCTCGAAGAACTCGAGGACCTCCCACACACGCTCGAGCAGTTCGCGTTCCTCCCGTTCGACCTCCTGGCGGGCGAACGGCAGCACCGAGCGCCAGAGCTGTTCGCCCGACTGATTCTGTGCCGGGAGCATGAGATTCTCGAGGACCGTCATGTTGGCCATCTCGCGGGCGATCTGGAAGGTGCGGACGAGTCCGTAGTCGGCACACTCGTAGGGTCTAATGCCTGTGATATCCCGCCCCTGAAACCGAACCGTGCCGCCGTCCGGTCGGTGAATGCCCGTGATGCAGTGGAACGTCGTCGACTTCCCGGCCCCGTTCGGACCGATCAGTCCGGTCATCGCGCCGGATTCGACCTCGAAGCTCGCGCCGTCGACGGCCGTAATCCCGCCGAAGCGCTTGACGAGGCCGTCGACGGACAGCTCGACGTCGTTTCGCTGCGGTTCCGGGTCCACAGCGTCGTTCGGTACTTCCGAGGATTCGATTTCGGTGTCGCTCACGACGAATCACCCCCGCGACCGGCGGTGCTCTCGTCGCCCGGCCGTCTCGTCAACGGTATCGCCGCCGCCGTCTCCTCACGATGGCCCAGTAACCCTTCGGGCCGACGATGCATGAGGAGGATGAGCGCGACGCCCATCAGGACGAACTGGAGCGTCGTGAACTCCTCGAAGGTGTACCGCACGAACGGAGCGATGTCCCCCGAGAGGATCGGTGCGACGGAGCCAGCGAACGTGTTCGGCGCGTCGCCGAACGTGACGACCTGATCGACGAGTCGGCGGAAGTACTGTGGCCCCTCGAAGAGGATGGCGACGAACAGCCCGGACCCGAGCACGCTGCCGGTGTTCGACCCCGCACCGCCGATGATCAGCGCGATCCAGATGTAGAACGTCACGTGCGGGCGGAACGCCTCCGGCGTGACACCCGTTCGGCGGAAGCGCCAGAGGATACCGGCCAGCCCCATCAGCGCACAGCCGAGCACGAACACCTTGATCTTGAAGTGGTTCGTGTTCTTCCCGAGCGACTGGGCCGCCTCCTCGTCCTCGCGAATCGCCTTCAGCACGCGACCGAACGGCGACCGACTGGTTCGCTGGATGAGCCAGTAGATCCCGACGAGCACCAGCACCAGCACCATCGAGTAGGCGAGCGCCCGCGCCTGCGTCGGTCCGAACCCGAACAGGCTGTTGGTCAGATCGACGAACGAACTGAACACCTCGAGTTCGAAGATCACGTTCATCGGGTCGCCGTAGTTCCGAATGAGTCCGCGGCCGCCGCCGGTGCCGAGTTGGGTGCCGAAGATCGTGAACTCCTGTAGCGCCCCGGAGGTGATCCCGAGCCGAACGATCTCGGCGAACGCGATCGTCGTGATCGCGAAGTAGTCCGCGCGCAACCTGAGCGCCGGAATCGCGACGATCAGTCCGGCGAGTCCGGCGGCGACGACGCCGCCGATGATGGCGATCGGCATCGGCAGTCCGAGTCCGGCGTACTGGGCGGCACCGGTCGGATCGGCGGGTTTCGCCAGGATCATCGTGACGTACAATCCAACCGCCATGAAGCCGGCGATACCGATGTTGAAGAGACCGGTGTACCCCCAGTGGAGGTTCAACGCCAGCGTCACCATCCCGTAGACGGCGATCAGGTACGTCATCCGCCGCAACGTGTTGACGATCCCGTCGAGCGAGTAGCCTAACGCGAGGCCGACCAGCGCGTAGGTGATGTAGATCGTGCCGAAGACCGCGAGGATCTTGACGGCGTCGTGTTCCCAGAGCGATTCCAGTTGGGCCCGTCTGTCCGTTGTGTTCGTACTCATGCTGTTGTCTTCCCTCCGAAGAGACCGGATGGTTTGATCATCAAGACGAGAATCATGATCAGGAACGCCGTGATGGTCGTAAAGTCACCGCCGGGGAGCCACACCATCGACAGGTGCATGCTGATCCCGATGATCAGCCCGCCGAAGATGGCGCCGTAGATCGACCCGATCCCGCCGAGGATCACCGCGGCGAAGATCAACAACAGGAGCAGCCAGCCGAACTGCCAGTCGATCGTTCCCGTCCACAGCACCATGAGGTAGCCGGCACTCCCGGCCAACCCGCCGCCGATCATCCAGGTCCAGCGAATGATCTGTTCGGTCGGAATCCCGGTCACGAGCGCGAGATCCCTGTTGTCCGACATCGCCCGCATCGCTTTCCCGAGTTTCGTCCGCTGAAGCATCAGGTGGACGCCGAGCATGAGCGCCACGGCAGCGACGATCAGCGTGGCGTCGTGGACGTCGATGGAGACAAAGCCGTCGACCAACAGCAGATCGAACGAGGGGAGTCCACCGAGGGTCGTCCCGCGCGTGCGGTTCGAGTAGACGAACACGATAATGTAGCGGAGTGCGAAGGCGACCCCGATACTCGTAATCAACAGTGGAATCCCACCCGAGCCACGCATCGGCTTGTAGACGATTCGGTCGATTAGGTACACGAAAATCGCCGTGCCGACGCCGGCGACGAGCAGCCCCGCCATGATCGCAAACGGCGTCGAGGTGATCGCGATCTCGAGTTGTGCCCCACCGACGCCGCGCTGTGGGGCGACGAGCACCAAGTGACCGAAACTAGCGGCCCCCCAGCCGGCAACGAGATAGGTAACACCCCACCCGAAAAACGCCCCCGACGTTACGTAGTCCCCGTGTGCGAAGTTCGCGAAGTTGAGGATACTGTAGGTCATCGAGAGCCCGATCCCCGCGAGCCCGATGATAAGCCCGTAGAGCGTTCCTTCCACCACGTATCGAGCGACACGTGAGATACTGTACGTTCCGTTGAGGATTCCGATGATCAGATCTCCGAGCAACAGGAACGCGCCGAGTCCGACGACGAGCAGGAGCAACTGCTCGGTGGTCATCCCCCGGCCACGATCGATCACTGTATCGACGGTAGACATTCACAAACCTCCGTTCTGGTCGCTAGATTCTGCGTATGTGTGTTATATGTTGTGGTGGGGAACGGTTGTCGTTGACAGCCGAAACGCAATTCGAAATTCCGTGGGTGGCGAGTCGTTGATGGCCGTGCTTACAGTCCGACTTCGGCGGAAAACGAGCGAAGCAGGCGCTATCGTCCGGGTAGCCGACTGGTTGAACGGTGACGAACCCTCGAAACGGACGGACCGCAAGATCCGCTCACGATAACTTATAGGTCAGAAAAGTGTCATTTGTCCGATATTTTTCGACTGTTGCCGATCGAGTTAGATATTACCAAGCATGATGTATTTGAGAAATAGTGTCCTGCGACGGGGTATCGGAACCGTTCCGACCGCTCGATCGATCGAACCGAGGTGACAGTTCTCATATGATAGTTCCAATATCTAGTAAGGTATTTAGAAGTGGATTGGATTGGCTGCCGTATGGCACAACGCGAGACGTGGGCGACGAGAACAGGCTTTATCCTCGCCGCGGTCGGGAGCGCGGTGGGGTTAGGTAACATCTGGCGGTTCCCGTTCGTCACGGGAGAAGGTGGCGGGGCCGCGTTCTTGCTCGTCTACCTCCTGTTCGTGGCGCTGGTCGGCTTCCCGGCGATCCTCGTCGAGTTCGTCGTCGGGCGGAAGACCAAACGAAACCCGGTCGGCGCGCTGATCGAACTGGGCGGGGACGCCTGGAAGTACGTCGGTGGCATCTTCATCGTCACCGGCTTCGTCATCCTCTCGTTCTACAGCGTCGTCGCCGGCTGGTTCATCCGCTACTTCCTCGAGGGCTTCCGCGGGAGCTACTCGAGTCACCTCGCCGAGTACGGCGGCGAAGCGGGCGCGATGTTCGGCGAGCTGTCGACCGGATTAGACGCCTTCTTCTTCCACACGGTGTTCATGGCGCTGACGATCGGAATCGTCGCGCTCGGGATCCGACAGGGGATCGAACTCGCCGTGAAGGTGATGGTTCCGGCGATCGTCCTCCTGCTCGTCGGCATGGCCATCTGGGCCTTTACGCTCCCCGACGCCGGTGCCGGTTACGAGTACTACCTCTCGCCGGAGTTCGGCGTCATCGCCGACAACTGGCAGGAACTGCTCCCGGCGGCCGCGGGACAGGCTTTCTTCACCCTCTCGCTCGGGATGGGTGTGATGATCACCTACGCCTCCTATCTCGGTGAGGACCGCAATCTGGCCAAAGACGGGACCGCGATCATCGGGTTCGACACCGGAATCGCGTTCCTGACTGGGCTGGTCGTCTTCCCCATCTTCTTCTCGGCCGGAATCACCGAGCCGGGTGAGGGTGGTGCCGGAGCGATCTTCATCTCGATGACCGAAGCGTTCGCGGACGTCACTGGGGGCCACATCCTCGGTCTCGTCTTCTTTGGAACCGTCGCTATCGCCGCGCTCTCGAGTGCGATCTCCCTGCTCGAGGTCGTGACGGCCTACGTCATCGACGAGAAGGGCGTCGAACGGTGGAAGGCGGCGCTCGGCATGGGCGGCGTCATCTACCTGCTGGGCGTGCCGGTCACCTACGACCTGATCTTCCTCGACCTGCTCGACGGCTTCGCGGACGGCGTCTTGCTGGTGTTCGGTGCGCTCATGCTGGTTATCCTCGTCGGCTGGATTACGCCGAAGATCGCTGTGCAGGAACTCGAGAAAGGGATCGGTGACCTCGGCTCGCTCGGCCAGGCGTGGATCTGGGCGATTCGCGTGCCGATCCTCGTCGTGCTCATCGTCTCCCTCTCGCTGGGAGTGATAGACTACGTCGACTTCCTCACCGAGGACTTCGCGGGCTGGATCGACGAGAACCTCTAGCCCCACTGTACCGCAGTTTCACGCATTTACAGCGGCTACCGACTGAGAGTCGACACGTCGTCTGGAAGTCGACCGAACTCGTATCGGATTGAACCCGTACACGGAGAGACGGCGCCGTCCTCGAGGACGGACTCATTCGCTCTTCTCGCCCGTCGAGTCGTCGAACGCCGAATCGGGGAGCGTGAACGTGCCGGTCTCGGCGTCGACGAACTTCCTTCCGAAGAACGACCGAAGCGCCATCTTCGCCCCGGCGTACGCCCCGAAAGCGACGATCAGAAAGGCGGCGGTGAACGCGGCTGCCAGTTCTACGATCATAGGCGACATACATATTATACTGATAAGAGAGTTGCGAATAGATGTTGGTACTCTCGTCAGGAACACGTGCCCCTCGACGGAAATGGCAGGGAGGACGAGTTCTCAGAACCGCCGTCGGGATCGGTTACGCCTCTCCGTAGACCGGTACGGCCGCGCCGCTGGTCACCGCTGCGCCGTCGCTACAGAGAAAGGCCATCACCTCCGCGATCTCGGATGGATCGACCCACGAGTCGTGATCCGAGTCGGGCATCATCTCGCGGTTCATCGGCGTGTCGATCACGCTCGGCATCACGCAGTTAGCTCGAACCGTGCCGCGGTTCTCCGCGGCTAGGGTCTCCGTCAGCAGCCGAATTCCCGCCTTCGTGATCCGGTAGGGACCGTCGCCCTCGCCGCCCTCGAGCGACGACCGCGCGCTGATGCTCACGATCGAACCCTCGCTCTCTTGGAGCTGTGGGAGGGCGTGTTTCGCGGCAAGAAAGGCGGTCTTCAGGTTGACGTTCATCAGGAGGTCGAACTCGTCGAGATCGGTCTCCTCGATCGGGTCGCCGCCGCTCCAGGTGCCCGCGATGTTCAGCAGGTGATCGATCCGGTCGTGATCGTCGACGATAGCCGAGACGAGTCGCTCGACGTCGGCTTCGTCGGTCAGATCCGCCTCGTAGAAGTGGGTTCGCTTGTCGGTCTCGAGCAGGCTGTCCTCGTCGTCGGGGGCGACAACGTCGACGGCACAGACCGTCGCGCCGGCCGCCCGAAAGCGGTCGACGGCCGCGCTTCCGAGCGCGCCGCTCGCGCCCGTGATCACCGCGACGGTTCCGTCGAAGTCGACGTCGAACTCGGTCGAAGGCATACCGTCACTGCCACGCCCCGTTAGATCAATGTCGGGGGTGGCAAGTCGACACGCGACCCAAGCGCAGGGAACGCAAACTCGGGGAGGACCTGCTCGGACGCGACGAACGCTACGAAGAGACCGGCGGCAACGCCGCCTTCTGGAGCCAGAACTCCGCGACGGCTTCGACCATCGCCTCGTACTCGACCGGGTCGGTCGGCTTGGTCAGGTAGGCGTTCGCCGAGAGTTCGTAGCTGTCGAGGACGTCTTCGACGGCGTCGGAACTCGTCAGGACGAGGACTGGAATCCTCGTGAGCGTCGCGTCGTCTTTGATCGTCTCGAGGAACTCGAGTCCGTTCACCCGCGGGAGGTTCAGATCGAGGAGGACGAGATCGGGGACGGAGTCCGGATCGTTGTCCCGACGCTCGGTGAGGAACTCGAGGGCTTCGTCGCCGTCAGTGGCGACGTGAATCGTCGTCTCGATCGAGAGCTGTTTGAACGCCTCCTGCGTGAGTCGAACGTCGCCCGGATTATCCTCGACGAGGAGCACGTCGATCGGATCGTCGAATCGGTCAGTCATAACTGAAAGATCACCTCGTGTCAGTGCAACGTATTCGTGTCTGATACATCGGCAGCGATAATCGTTTCCGAGTAGATTGGATACCGAGTTAACGACAGTTGCTAATAGGTTTGGAACTCGGGTCGAGTTGTCCCCGGCAATCGGGGGACGGCGAGAGCCGAACTGTACGCCATATCCCTCGAGTCCATCGGCGACGCGACCGGACGCGATACCCACCTTCTGACAGCGAACGAGTCAGTGAACTACCCTACCCTACCGCTCGCCTGACGGCTCGCGCTTGAGGGTAGGGCTTCCTGCTTCAACGACGCGCTTTGCAGATACTGATGTATCCACAGGGAGTGCAGTCTCCACAGGCGTTGATTCGGAGTGTCCCACTCCTACCTGCTTGACGCCCCGAGAAAGAATGTTCCATGCAGCGTTCGCGTCCCTATCCGCCGTGAAACCGCACGATGGACAGGAGTGTTCGCGGACCCACATCGGCTTATCAGTCGGGACACCGCACGACGCGCATTCCTTCGTCGTTCCTGCCGGTTCGACGGCGACGAAGTGCGTTCCGTTCCGCTCACACTTGTATTCGAGTAGCGAGAGGAACGTTCGCCATGCGGCGGACGCGGTGTTTCGACTGTTCGACGGGGATTCGAGCATCCCCTTCACGTTCAAGTCCTCGACCGCTACGAGGCCGTATTCCCGAGCGTAGTACGCCGAGAGCTTGTGAAGGAAATCCCGGCGTTTTCGCTTCAGGTCGGCGTGGCACTTCGCCACTCGCCGACGCTGACGCTCGTAGTTGTTCGACCCGTACTCCTTCCGCGAGAGTTTCCGTTGCTCGCGTTCAAGCCGCTCGCGTTCGTCGGAAAGGTCGAGTGACCCGACGGCATGACCGTCGGTATCGTGAGCGTACTTGAGAATCCCCACGTCGATACCAACGCACCGCTCGGGATTCTCGGGCTTCGTCGGCGGCTCACGGTCGAGTTCGACGCCGAAGGTAGCGTACCATTCGTCGGTCGGCTCCTTCTTGAGCGTGACCTGCTTGAGTTTCGCGTCGTCGGGTATCTCACGGTGAAGCCGTATCGGTATGTCGCCGAGTTTCGAGAGGCACAGTAGCGTCCGACCGCCCTTTTTGTCGAGCTTGAAGCCGGATTGACTGTACGTGAAACTGCGGAACTCCCGTGGCGGTTTCCACTTGAGCATCCCGACGCCGTACCCCTTCCGCTTGAGTGCGGAGAGGCCTTTGAGATTGTCGAACAGCCGTTCTACAACGGTCTGAAGCACCTTCGAGTACACGTCTGTGAGGTCGTCCCACCTCTTTTTGAGGCCGGGTAGCTCCGACCGAAGCGAGGTCATGGACGGCAGTTCGCCGTTCTCCTCGCGGTACTCGCCGAGTCGGTAGCGGAAGTGGTTGTACGTTTGCCTACAAATATCTCGGTGGCGGTCCAACTCCTCTCGGTGGGCGTCGGACGGCGTGAGGCGATACTTATAGGCGTAGTACATCAGGACTCTCGCTGGTTATCGACGTATTGTTTCAGAACGTCGAGCGACACCTGCCCCGTTGAAAGGAGGCAGTAGGAACTGTTCCAAAACGAGTCGCCCCACAGTTCGTTCTTGAGTTCGTCCTCGTACTCGTTACGGATGCGACGGGCGGTCGCACCCTTCACGGTGTTGATGAACTTCACGAGGTCTGTGGTTGGCTTGGCCTTGAACAGGAGGTGTACGTGGTCGTCCTCGCCGTCGAGGTTGAGGAGTTCGACGCCGTAGTTGTCCGCGAACCCTTCGATGATACCTCGAATGAAGTTGGTTCGTTCTTCGGTTAGCACTCCTCGCCGATACTTCGTCGTGAGTATCAGGTGATAGTGGAGTGAGTAGACCGAATGCGAACCTGAGTCGAGGTCGTACTGCATTGGGTTCGGTGGTTAGTATGACACCCTAACGAAAAAAGCTACCGACTGCGTGGGCCTGTGGGCCGGCTACCGAACACGTTTGAGAACTGTGCGGCGTTAACGAGACGCTCCGCGTCTCGTTCGCACACCAGAAATCTTCGATTTCTGGGGACGTCCTCAGAAACGCTCGCGTTTCTGATGGGCTGCACAAGAGCTTGCTCTTGTGAACGCTGTATCCCCTCCCTACTCGCTCCCTTCGGTCGCTCGTTGAGGAAGGGGGCTTAGCGCCTCGGTTAAGCTAAAGCCGCTCGCGGTCGTTGTCCCACCGAATGCGTCTGATCGCTCATCGAGGCTTTGCCGCCACGTCCCCCGAGAACACGATCGCAGCGATTCGATCGGCCGCCGAGTACGCGGACGCCGTCGAGTTCGACGTCCGACGCTGTGGGTCGGGCGAACTCGTCGTCATCCACGACGACACGATCGACCGCGTGACCGGGAGCACCGGCACGGTCGCCGACACCGCGCTCGAGGAACTCAAGGCCCACACCGTTCTCGGCTCCGGCGAACGCGTCCCCACGCTCGAGGAGATGCTCGAGGCCCTCCCGCCGAACGTCGAAGTCAACCTCGAGATGAAGGCCACCGGAATAGCGGCGGACGTCCTCGAGGCCATCGAAGACGTCGAAAATCGCGTCGTCACGACCTCCTTTCTGCTGCCCGAACTCGAGACGATCCGCGAGATCGATCGCAGCCAGCCGACGGGCCTGCTGGTGAGTCGCCGCCTCGAGACGCCGGTCACGACCGCGGTCGAACTCGACTGCGACGTCATCGGCGCGAACTACTGGCGCTGTCTCACGACGAACCTCGTCCCGCGAGCGAAGTCCGTCGACCTCGAGATCCACGCGTGGTCGCTCGAGCGACGTCTTACGGCGAAACTGCTCGAGTGGCGGGGCGTCGACTGCGTGTCTGCGGATCGACCGATTCGGATCTAGCGTTACGCCAGATCGAATTCGGCGGAGGACCGCAACAACAGACCGATCCCGACGAAAGCGGTGACGAACCCGACGAGGAACAGGTGCAGCCGCAGTGCTCGAGCGGCGACCTATATCTCCGGGAGAAAACCGACGAGAGCGATCACGGTTCCGACAGAGATGAGCTTGTATTCGGTTTTCATATCACACAGTTATGGTACTCTATGAAAATAGTTCTGCGGTCAGGACTGACGCTTCGGCCCGTCGAGCATCGTACTAAGTCTCACGAACAAAATCGACTGCCGGGCTCGCGCGGCGAATCGCTGCTCGACACCGATTCGAGCATCCACTACTCGCCGACAGTCGACACGGACACCGTCCGCATCCGCGGCCCGTCGCACTCGACCAGCAGCACGGACTGCCACGTTCCGAGCGCCAGCTCGCCGTCTTCGACCGGTATCGTCACGTCCGGCCCGAGCAGCGCCGCTCGGAGGTGCGAATCCGCATTTCCGTCTAACTGATCGTGTGCGTGTCCCTCGTCGGGAACCAACTCCCGGAGGAACGATTCGAGGTCGCCGCGCAACCGCGACTCGTTCTCCTGGACGATCAATCCGGCCGTCGTGTGCTCGACGAACCCCGTCGCCGTCCCGGACTCGAGGTCGACAGGAACGGCCGCGGCGATCCGATCGGTCACGTCGACGGTCGTCAACCGTGCGTCGGTCTCGACGGAAAACAGCTCCCGTGACATACGTCGCATCTCGGCGGCCAGCCTCCACTGTGTTTCGGTCGACGGAGTCAAAGAGGGAATCAGGAGAGTCGGTCAAGCGCCCAGTCGGCCCGCTCGCGGACGATCGACGCCGGATCGTCGGCTGCCAGCGTCTCGAGTCGATCCGCGGCCGCCTCGACCCGTCCGTGGCCGAGTGCGACGCACGCGTTCGCCCGCGCGCGATCGAAATCGTCCGTGAGCAGTTCGAGCAATGGCTCTCGTGCGGGACCGAGGTCCCGACCCGTTGCCGCGGTGACGCGTGCGAGCAACACGGCGGCGTTCGCGCGCGTCTCCGGATCCGCGGACTCGAGTGCCCCACCGAGGTCGTCACAGACCGGTTCGACCGCCGCGGGGGCGTGGTGGGCGACGTCCGCCAGACAGCCGATGGCGTTGCGCCGGAGCGGGGGATCGTCGTGGTCGACGAGATCGATCGCCCGCTCGACGAACCCGAGCGTTTCCGGCGGCGTCTCCGATCGGGTCAGCCGACCCAGCGTCGGAAGAACGGGAACGCCGTTGGTTTCCGGATCCGCCGCCAGCGCGTCGGTGAGTACTGGGAGCGCGGAGTGTACCGCGGTCGGCGTCGTTCGCGACACCTGCTGGATCACGCGGAGTCCCCAGTCGTCGTAGCCGGACCGGCGGTCGACCACGTCCGCGATCGTGGCCGTATGCTCGATCACGGCCGACGGCTGCTCGTCGGCGACGACGGCCAGACACCGGAGGAGTTCTCGCGTCGCCGGCTGATCCGCGTTCGCCTCGACAAAGGAGACGATGACGTCGACCGACGGCGCCACGTCCGCGGGCGACTCGGCCGCGAGTTCGGCCAGGCAGTACGCGACCGACTCGTGAAACTCGAGCGCCGGCTGCTCGAGCAGGGCGCGGAGCTTCGGGACCGTCGGCACGCAGTCGCCGGGACGCTCGTCGAGCGTGTCGCGGATCGTTTCGACGGCCGCTCGCTGGTCGGTCGGTTCGCGCCTATCCAGTTGTGCGAGGACTGACGGCAGATCGAACGAGTCAGCGTCGACTCGTCGCTGTTCGACCGCCTCGCCCCCTTCCCCATCCATCACATCCCGAGCATGTGCGATCGGCGGCAAAAGCCTTCCGAGTGTTTACTGCGGTCGAAAACGGACGAAAGAACGGTCAGGCGAGCCACTCGTCGGGTTTCGTGTCGTAATCGACGTCGTCGGCCGAGAGGTGCTCGACCTCCTCCCACGGGACGTCGTCGATCGTCACGTCCTCGCCGTCGTACCGGATGAGTTTGCCGCGCTCTTCGGGTTCGGGTTCCCGGTTGCGTCGTTTCGCCACCTCGATATCGTGTTCGTCGACGTCCTTGACGATCGTCAACAGGTTCACGGGCCGGCCCCACAGTTCGAAGATCCGTTTCAAGGTCTCCCTGGCCTGTCCGAGATCGAGCATGACGCCGTTGTACTGGTGGCCCAACAGGAGTTCGTTCGCGTTGTTGTAGTTCCCGTCGTAGACCGCGATGGTCGGCTTCCCGAAGTTGGTGAACTGCAACAGCAGCTTCTTCTTGACGTCCTCGGCGGCGTCGCTGGCGACGTGGAACTGGCCCGTCGCCTGGGAGTGCTCGTAGGTGAAGTAGTTGTTCTCCGTGATGAACTCCGTCGTGAGGAACTCGTCGAGGAACGTGACGTCGTTGTGGCTCTCGCGGATGTCGTACATCCGATCCCAGCCCGCAGAGAAGTCGACGTCCGCGAGCGCCTCCTCGACGGTCTCGTAGCGAGCGTCGTCGAAGAGGTAGCGACCGATCTGCTCGAGATCGTTCTGACTCACCCGGGTCAGGAAGCCGCGGTGCTGGCGCTTGACCAGCGAGTAGTGGCGCCGCGCCAGCCCCTCAGTGGTCAACACCTTCCACGGGTACGTTTCGACGTCGATTTCGCCATCCCGTGCCTGCTCGAGCGCCTCCCGATCGACCCACTCCTCGGGAACCGCCTCGAGTCGATCGAGCGTCTCGGGTGTGATCGACGCGATGGCTGCTGGGGGTTCAAGGGTCTCTAAGACCGCTTCGAAGTCGACGACGTCCATCAGGTTGCGCCAGGAGACGCCATCGACGCGGAGCAGGCGCTCTAAGACCTCCCGGCGGTTCGTCCGGTTCTCGACGTACTCCCAGAGCTCCATCCCGAGGCTGTAGGGGTTGAGCCCGCCGGAGCCGAGCACTTTGGCCATGTGATCGGCGTAGTTCATGAACTCGTCGTCGCCGGCGAATCCCTCGTCGGTCATCATCGTCGACTCCCAGTAGGCGGCCCACCCCTCGTTCATCACCTTCGTCATCTTCTGGGCGGCGAAGTAGTACGCCTCCGCGCGCATCATGTCGAGGATGTCCCGCTGCCACTCCTCCATCTCGGCGGCCCGTCCCGCCTCGCCGTCGAACTGCTTGCCGTGTTCGCGGACGAACGAGAGGACGTCCTTCTGGGGCTCCTCGGGGAAGGTGACCGCCTCGTCGGCCGCCTCGAGTTTCTCGAGCCACTCCTCGTCGAACACTTCGCCTTTGATCTCGTCCGAGAGCCCGAGTTCGTCGAGCTTCTCCGCGATGTCGTCGTCGAGGTCGTCGCGGGGGCCGTCGATCTCCAGTCGCCGACTGAACACCTGGTGTTGATCGATGTTGTCCTCCAGGGAGAGACAGTGGTCGATCCACTTCTCGACCTCCGCGCGGTCGATCTCGGGATCGGACATGTACTCGTCGATGGCGCGGGCGTGGCGCTCTAACATCGCGGCGGCGTTGACCTGATCGTCGTCGGCCCGACCGCTGGTGAAGAGGCCGAACCACTCGTTTTTCGCGAAGAAATCGGAGTGGGCCTCGACGTGGGTGATCACGGCCTTCTGGTCGGCGATCGTGTTCGACTCCTGGAGGAAGGCGTGGGCCGGATTGTCGTTGTTGACGATCTCGAAGGCCTTCCCGCCG
Organism: Natronorubrum amylolyticum; assembly: GCF_052040145.1. Classification (NCBI taxonomy): domain Archaea; kingdom Methanobacteriati; phylum Methanobacteriota; class Halobacteria; order Halobacteriales; family Natrialbaceae; genus Natronorubrum; species Natronorubrum amylolyticum. Next base: position 16,325 of record NZ_JBPPFW010000001.1, on the reverse strand, counting down.
CCGTACTGGCCCTGCTTCTGTTGCTTGTCGTACTGCATCCCCCACCGCCAGTGAGGGTAGCGACTCTGGAAGCCGCCGTAGGCGATGAGTTCGTTCATCTCGTCGTAGTCGATGATCCAGTACTTGACCGGGTAGGGCTCGAGGCCGAGTTTGACGGCGAGGTTTCTGGCCTCATCGACCGGTTCCTCGAGATCGGCGGCGATCGCCTGTTTGCGGAATCGGTCCGCGTTGGAGTTGCGTTTACTCATTGTCGTCACTCTCCGTGGAGAGGATCTCGTAGATCGCGTCCGTCACGTCCTCCTTGCTGTTGACGTACGCCACCGCGACGTCCTCGGCGTCGGTGCCGAAGTGTCGCTCGAGTTCCTCGGCGTGGGTGGCGTTGATCGCGTTACCGCTGGGTTGAGTTTCGACGTAGGCGTGGAGGTTGGCGTCTATCTGCTCCATCATCGGGATGACGCGCTCGCCGGTGTCGTTGCTCGAGTTCTCCGAGTCGCCCGCCGCGAAGACGTACCGGTTCCAGTCGCTCCAAGGGTACTCCTCCAACAGCTCGTTGGCGAGTTCGTACGCGCTCGAGATCTTCGTCCCGCCGCCGCTGCGGATGCCGAAGAAGTCGTCGCGTTCGACCTCCCAGGCGTCGGCGTCGTGGGCGATGTAGACGAACTCGGCGTTGTCGTACTTGCCCTGGAGATACCAGTCCAGCGGCGTGAACGTCCGCTCGACGAGTTCGCGTTTCTTCTCGCGCATCGAGCCGGAGACGTCGCGGATGTTGACCACGACGACGTTCTTCTCTTTCTCCTCGATGATCTCGGGGTGGCGGTAGCGCTCGTCCTCGCGGCGGAAGGGGACGTGTTTGATCCCCTCGCGTCGAATCTTCTGCTGAACCGACTCGCGCTCGACGTTTTCCTCGACTTCTTCGATCGAGGACCACGTGCCGCGTTCCTCGTCAGGAATCTCCCTGTAGGCCTCTTCGACCCACGCCATCGAGACGGGGAGGCTCTCGCCGCGGGCCCACTCGAACACCTCGCGGGGCTCGATGCCCTCGACCTTGCACAGCTCTTTGAGGAACTCCTCGTCGAAGTCCATCGCAAGTTTGCGCTTGAGTCCCTCCTTGAACATCCGCTCGAAGTCGAGCGTGCTGTTGGGACCGCTCCGCGTCATATCGGTGAAGGGCCCTTCCTTCTCCTCGACGACCGTCTTCCCCTTCGGATCGAGGTCGAGCCCTAACTCCTCGTCGAGCTCTTCCGCGAACTCCTCGGGGTCCATCTCGTAGTACTCGTGCTCGCCGCCCTCCTCGCCGGGTTCGCCGTCCTCGCCGTCGCTGTCGCCCGGCTGGGGCTGGGGCTGGCCGACCGGCTGGCCGGGCTGGGGCGTCCCGTCCTCACCCTGTCCGACGCCGCCTTTGTCGCGCTGGTCGTACTCGAACTCCGGCAGCGAGACGATCTTGACCGGGATCTGGATCGATCCGCGGCCGCCGGCGAGGTCGCCGTACTGGATGAAGTCGGCCAGATCCTCGCGGCGCTGTTCGCCCACCTCGCGGAATCGCTCGAGGTCGTCTCTCAGTCCCATAATAGCACCTCGTTAATCAGTCCCATCTGTAGCTCACCTGTCCCATGACGTGTCGGCTGGTTAGCTCGGCTGAGGCCGCCGAGTAGTCGAAGAGATCGACCATGGTGTCGATCGTTCGCTCTTTGACGGTCGCTGTCTCCGTCCCGCTCGGCGGGTCGTCCCATTGACGCGGGTCGAAGTCCTCGAAGCTTCGCTGGACGTCGTCCCAGTCGTGGCTCTCGAGGACGCTCTTGATCACCGGAATCGCGGTGAGATCGACGTCCTCGACGGCGAAGTCGTCGTCGCGGTGCTCCCAGGCGTGACGGTTCAACGACGTGATGACCTTCTCCCGCCGGAAGTTCCGGACGCTCTCGCGGGGGAGGTTACCCTCGTACTCGGCCTCGGAGAAGCGACCGAGGTGTTCGATCTCGAAGAGCTTCATCTTCAGCGGGTCCGGCTCGACCTCCTCGCCGCGGTCGTTGTGCAGCGGCTCGTCGGTCTCCCAGGCGTAGACCTGTTCGACGTACTCGGCGACGGTCTCCTCGTCGACGCGCTTGTCGTGCATGATCGCCTCGATGACGTCGCTCTCCTGCCGGTCGAAGATGTAGTTTTTCACGGGAACGATCCGGTTTTCGAACTCCGAACGCTCGCCCGACGAGAAGACGGGGGCGTCCGACAGTCCCTCGGCCATCGTGTTCAACACGTCCCGGGGCATCACGATGTCCTCGACCGGTAATTCGGTGTGGTGGCGGTCCCGATCGGTCTGGATGAGTTCCGCGAGCGTGTCCCGCGTGTAGGTGACCGGAATCCCGTGTTCGCCGTCGTAGGCCTCGCCGTTGAAGTCGAACTCGTCTTTCTCGCGTCGCGTGTCGCCTTCCTGCAGGTAGCCCTGATCGTAGATCAGCGCCTTGTCGACGAGATCCAGCCCGTTGGGTAGGTTCTCCTCGTCGAGTCGCGTCACGACCGCGTACAGCGCGGCGGCTTCGATCGCGTGGGGCGCGAACTCCTCCGTTCGCGTCTCGCCGCCCTGGTCTTTGACCGAGACGCGCACCGGCTCGCGGATTCGCGCCTCGAGTTCCTCGTAGCTCTCGGCCTCCCAGACGGCGGATTCGTTGGTCAGCTCGCGACGGATCAGCTCCGACTCGAGGCTGAGGTTCGTCAGGTAGCCGAACTGGTGTTTGTCCAGCCGACGCTTGAGCGCCTTCAGCGGGTCCATCCCGTTCCGATCGGAGTGCTGGTTGAGCTGGGCCTCGAGATCCGGGTTCGAGATGATCAGCATCTGCGTGTCGACGTCCATCCCGATCCCCTTGTCGAGTTTGACGGACTGCTCGTCGGGGACGTTCAGCAGTTTCTGCAGCAGGTCGGCGTGCTGGGCCGCGTCCTCGACGATTGTGAGGACGCCGTTGCCCTGCGAGAGCACGCCGTCGTAGGAAAACGCCTGGGGATTCTTGCGCCCGCGCGAGTCGAGTTCCTGGAGCATCCCGTGCATCCAGGAGCCGACGAGTCGCTCCTTCGGCGGGCCGTCGTCCTCGCTGTGGAGGACGCCGACGCCCTGGCCGACGTCGACGACGTAGTTTTTCACCCGCAGGTGGTCGTCGTCGGTGATCGCCGAGAACAGCGCCTCCTCGCCCTCCCGGCGGTAGCGCTCCTCGAGGAAGTCGTACGCCTCCCGGGAGAACGGGTCGAGTTTCGCGTCGACCCGAACGGGAACGTGGTCGTCGAGTTCGTCGTTCAGGTCGGCGAGCACGCGCTCGCGGACCTCCTCCGGGAACACCGACAGCGGGTGTGCCTGAACGGGGCTTTCGTACCAGTGCTGGTCGTCGCTCGCCGTTGGATCGCCGCTACCGTAGCTCAGACCGCGATCTTCGGCTGCGGCCGTCGTGACGTTCCACTCGACCGTGTACCGGCGACCCTCGGGGGTCTTCGAGTACTCGCGAAGCCCGTTGACCAGACAGCGCTTGAGTTCCGATTTTCCGGTGGCCGTCGGCCCTTCGAACCAGATGATCTTCTCGTCTTTCGCCCGGCCCGCCGCGATCGATCGGAGGTCGTCGACGAACCCGTTCAACACCTCGGTGTTGCCGAGGATCGCGTGTTCGCCGTCGTTGTGTGGATCGTCGAAGAAGCGGTACCGTTCTTTCTCCTCGCCTTCCTCGACCACGGTCCGAGTGCCCGCCGCCTCGATCGCCTCGAGGAGGTACTTCGAGGCGTGGGAGGCGATCGTCGGATTCGCGAAGATCCGATCGACGTAGGTCGCGAGGTCCATCGGCTCCTCGTAAGTCTCCTCTAACGTGCGGTCGGCCTCGGTGACGTAGTCGTTTCCCGTCATATCAATCCATCTCGGCTTTGGCAACCTCCGCGCCGGCGAACTCGAGTACTTCCTTCGCGCCGCCTTCGGAGTAGCCCTGTTCCATCAGCGCGTCGATCCACGAGGAGCGCTCGTCGTCGTCAAACTCGTTGGCGCTGACCAGCGCGGAGAAGTTGATGTTGTGTTTCTTGTCCTCCCAGAGTTTGCGCTCGAGTGCGCGGCGCAGGCGCTCGTTGTCCTGCGGGTTGAAGGCTTCACCTTCGCGCGCTCTGCGGCTGACCCAGTTCGACACTTCCTGCCGGAAGTCCTCCTTCCGATCCTCGGGAATGTCGAGTTTCTCCTCGACGCTGCGGAGGAACGTCTCGTCGGGCTCCTGTTCGCGGCCCGTGAGTTCGTCCTCGATGGTGTCGTCGTCGATGTAGGCCATCACGTGGTCCATGTACTTCTCGCCCTGGCGCTGGATCTCGTCGATGTCGTACGCTAAGGCGTGACGGACGTCCTCGATGGCTCGCTCTTTGTACTCCTCGCGCACGGTCTCGAGGTAGCGGTAGTACTTCTCGAAGTTCTCCTCGGGGATCGAGCCGTGGTGTTCGAGGTTCTCCTCGAAGAAGTTGAACACCGTCAGCGGCGAGAGGAAGCCGCGCGAGCGGTGTTTGGAGTCCATGATCGCCTCGGCGATCTCGTCGCCGATGAACCGGGGCGAGACGCCGACCATGCCCTCGCCGATCTCGGCCTTCCCTTCGGCCTCGTCGCGGAGCTTCTTGATGTCGATATCGTCACCTTCGTCGATCTCGCCGTTGTACGCCTTGGCCTTCGAGAGGAGATCGACCGTCTCGGTATCGGGCTCTTCGACCCGCGTGAGGACGCCGAAGAGACCCGCCATCTCCAAGGTGTGCGGCTCGACGTTGATGTCCGGGACGTCGGCGTTGTTCAGCATCTTCTCGTAGATGCTGGCCTCGTCCTCGTAGGAGAGGACGTACGGGAAGTCGATCCGCTTGGTGCGGTCGTTAAAGGCCTCCATCTTCTCGTCGCCCTTCTTGTCCTTGTACTCGGGCATGTTTGTCCGCCCGACGATCACCTGGTCGATGTCGATACGGGGGTTGTTCTTCGGCTTGATCGTCTGCTCTTGGGTCGCGTGGAGGAAGTCGTAGAGGAACTCCCGCTGGAGTTTGAGCAGCTCTTCACCCGAGAAGATGCCGCGGTTCGCGTTACAGAACGCCCCCGAGTAGTCGAACGCGCGCGGGTCGCTCTCGCCGTAGATCGCGATCTTCGAGTAGTTGACGTCGCCGGTGAGTTCGGTCTCGTCCTGGTTCTTCTTGTCCTTGGGTTCGAACGTCTCGAGGCCCTGGCGCTTGTTCTCGTCGGCGACGAAGCGGACGATCTCGACGTGGTTCTCTAAGACTTGCTGGAGGTCGTCGTCGTAGTACGCGAGCAGCTGATCCATGTAGAACTCGCTTTCGGGGTCTAAGGCCTGCTCGTTCCGGATCGTGTACGGCGCGTCGAGTCGCTCGTTTAAGTCGTCGAGCACTTGCTGGCGCTGCTCGAGCGGGAGGAGCACGAGCGGATCCTGGTTCATCGGCGACCGAACGGTATCGTCGGAGGGGTCCTGGTCCTTGATGACGTCACAGAGGTTGGTCCAGCGGAACGTGTACATCCGCCCCTCCTCGCGGAGCGTGTAGTCCTCGAAGTACTTGCGGACCTGCTTGTCGAAGTGGGACTTCCCGGAACCGACCGGGCCGAGCAAGAGTTTGATACGTCGTTCGGGGCCGAGCCGGCGGGCACCCGACTTCACCTTGTTCACGAACTCGTGGATCGACTGGTGAATCACCTTCCCGTAGAAGGTGTTCTCACCCTCGCCGAGCGGATCCTCGCTCGCGAGCAGGTACTCGACGACCCCTTCGGTCTCGTCGTAGGCCGTCCCGTAGTAGTCGAACATGTCCGCGACGCGCTGGTGGGCGTTGCGGGTGATCTTCGCGTCCTCGTAGCACTCCTGTAAGTACCAGTCGAAGGACTTGGTCTCCCGCAGGTCTGCGGGCATCGATTCCTTGTAGTCCGTACTGAGCGTCTCGAGTGTCTCGATATCACCGGTCATGGTATCATTGCCAGTTGCGATCTCCCCCGTTTGCATCGTCCGTGATCACGCGGAGTGGTCGGAGCGGACGTCGTTCGACCACCACTCTCGTCGCGATCGAACCGTCGGGATCCGTCGAGCCGTGTCACCATCGACCACACATCGTCACGGCAGTCGGCAGGCTCCGGGAGTAACTCGCTCTCGAAACGAACCGAACTGCGGCGGGCGGCGGTCTGTCGTGCCATGTGTGATCGATCACCACTCACGTTGCGCGACGACCTCGTCAGAGGCTCAGCCAACGGCGCGCCGGGGACGGGCGCGGAGTGGATCGGTCCGGCGAACGGATACCGATAGTATTTAATGAGTGAGTAATCCAGGTACTTAGCTTTAGCCCCAAAAGATATTTAGCAGAATATTATTCCACACAGTAGTCAAGTGGATTATATGTTGCCCCACGCTACCATACCACATCTTGGTCGATCGATGGCATAAGTTGCGAGCCTGCAGCGGCCGGTTTCGCTCGTGCGCGCTGGGCGTGTGGGCACACAACACGGCTTCGTCTCGAGTCCCTCGCGACGACGAGGCTTTAGGACCGCCCGACCAACGACCGCGCATGACGAACTCGGAGACCGACGCGGATCCCGAATCGCTGCGTTCGTCGCTCCCCGACGCGTGGACCGTCTGGAGTCAGGGCGACGACGGCCGCCTCGTGCTCGCGTATCGACCGGACGTCTTCAACGGCGACGACTTTCCGGCTGCCTGTCTTCCCACACTGTATCTGACCCACGGAAAACGCACCCGTCGCCCCGGAACCAACCCGACCAGCCGTCCGACCAGCGACTGGTACGTCACCCTCTATCTCGAGCCCGATGTCTCCGCCGACAACGAACGGTTTGAAACGCGCGCCGAGGCCCTCGAGCGTGCGCTCGAACTCGCCGAGGCGTTCGACGCCGGCGAGGTCGACTACCGCGGACTCTATCAGGTCCCCCGCGAGACGTACTTCGATCGACTGGACGAGCTGACCGGCGCGGTCGGAGACGGCGACTCCGAGACGGAGTCCGCATAACCGGTCATCGCGACGAACGCGACGTCCCACGCACCGTTGGTCGACGAGTCGACACGTGAGTCTTAACCGGCGTCGCGAAGTAGGGACCGGTATGTCGACCGTTACGCTCGTCGGAACCCGGCTCGCCGAGCCGGGAACCGAGTTCGTCTACCACGGCGAGGCCGACGCCTGCGCCGGCTGTCCCTATCGCAGTCAGTGTCTCAACCTCAAGCCCGATACCAAGTACCAAATCACGTCCGTCCGGGAGAATGCCCAGACCCTCGAGTGCGCGATGCACGACGGCGGCGTCCGCGCCGTCGAGGTCGAACCCGTCTCCGTGCGCGCGAACATCCCTTCGAAGGGCGCGTTCGCCGGCAGCAAGGCGAGTCTCTCCGGCCCTTGTCCCTACGTCGAGTGTCCGAGCCACGAGTACTGCGAACCGGACGCCGTCGAGTTCGACGAGGAGTACCGCATTCGCGATATCCTCGGCGACCCGCCACACGAGGTCTGTCACCTCGACCGGTCGCTCGAGATGGTCGAACTCGACACCGACGAGTAGGCGATATCGGCGCGAACGCCGCTGATTCTCACGTGCGTATCACGTATCGAGGTGTTTTTGATCGCTCCACACGAACCGGGGCACATACCCGTGCTGTCGGTTGAACTCCACGCTCACTCCGCGCTCTCCTACGACGGCCGAGACTCGGTCGAGTTGATCCTCGAACAGGCCCAGGCCGTCGGTCTGGACGCGATCGCCGTCACCGATCACGACGAGATCGACGCGAGCCTCGAGGCCGCCGAACGCGCCCCCGAGTACGGACTGATCGGCATCCCCGCCATGGAGATTTCGAGCAAAGCCGGCCACATCCTCGGCTTCGGGCTCGAGGACGCCGTCCCGCCCGGCCTCTCCTACGAGTCGACGCTCGAGGCCATCTGGGAGCAGGGCGGACTCGCGGTGATCCCCCACCCCTTCCAGGAGTCGCGCCACGGGGTGATGGCCCGCATCTCCCGGGACCAACTCGCCGAGGGCGACGCGATCGAGGTCTACAACTCGCGGCTCTTGACCGGCCGCGCGAACCGACAGGCCGAACGGTTCGCCGAGTCCCACGGCCTGCCGATGACGGCCGGCAGCGACGCCCACATCAGCGAGATGGTCGGCCAGGCCGTCACCCGCGTCGAGGCGGACGACCGCTCCGCCGACGCGATCCTCGAAGCGATTCGCGAGGGCCGAACCACCGTCGAAGGGAAACGAACGCCGTGGCACATCAGCTTCCGACAGGCCGCAGGAGGTGTCACCCGCCGCGTGCGAAACGGCGTGCTGGGGCTCTTCCAGTGACGCTTCGCGGCGCTGATCCCGATACCGTTCGCGGTGCCCTCGAGAGCGGCGACCCGCTCCCGGGAACGACCGGTTTTGCCGGCGAACTCGACGGCGCACTCGTCCGCGACGTGCTCGGCCGCGTGCCCGTCTACGTCGACCGCGAGAGTGATGGCCGCACTCCAGCCGCCGACTGGGCGTTCGAACCGACGGCCCTCGAGCACCCGACGCTCCTCCCGGCCGGCACCACACTGGATCTGACGACCCCCGACGCCGAACCCGAGCGTCGATGGACGCTCCCCGATCCCGAGCCGGAGCCGGACCACGACGCCGCACTCGAGCGACTCGCCACGGCGATCCGGACCGCGGCCGACGCCGCGCTCGAGGCCGACCGGGACATCGCCGTCGCCTTCTCGGGCGGCGTCGACTCGGCGCTGGTCGCCGAGTTGCTCGACGCCCCCTTGTACGTCGTCGGCTTCCCCGACAGCCACGACGTCGCGGCCGCGCGGACGGCCGCCGAGGCGATGGGCCGGGAGTTGACCGTCGTCGAGCTAACGCCAGCGGATCTCGAGCGAGCGGTGCCAGACCTGGCCCGCGCGATCGGTCGGACGAACGCGATGGACGTTCAGATCGCCCTTCCGCTCTCGCTCGTGGGCGAGCGCGTCGCCGCCGACGGCTTCGACGCGCTGGCGGTGGGCCAGGGCGCGGACGAACTGTTCGGCGGCTACGAGAAGGTCGTCCGTCTCGACCATCGCGTCGCAGCCGAGACGACTCGCGGTGCCGTCCGCGAACAGATCGCGACGCTCTCCGAACAGCTCCCGCGGGACGTCCACGCGATCGAAGCGAGGGGGCTCGAGCCCGTCTCCCCCCTCCTCCACGACGCCGTCGTCGACGCCGCGCTTCGACTGCCCGACGAGTTGCTGGCCGACGAGACCGAGCGCAAACGCGCGCTTCGGCACGTCGCCGGGGAGTACCTTCCCGAAGCGGTCGCCTCCCGCGAGAAGAAGGCCGTCCAGTACGGCAGTCTCGTCGCCCGCGAACTCGACCGCCTCGCCCGGCAGGCCGGCTACAAGCGTCGGATCGACGACCACGTGACGAAGTACGTTCGCTCGCTGCTCGAGGACGAGCCGGAGCCGCCGACATCCTGAGTCGCCGACGCCGTTGCTTCGTTCGTTCCTGCCGACTCGACTTCGTCTCAAGATCTGGTAGCTCTGGCCGGAAACGGCCGCCACCAAAGTCGTGCCTGCCGATTCCCGGCCAACCTATTTATGTTCGTTCGGTGGTCGTTTTGCTATGGGAGAGAAAACGAATACCGAAGAGAACGTCTCGCGGGAAGAGGCAGCGGATCTGGTACAGGAACTCGCACAGGAGATTCGAAGCGGCGGTGTTGCCGAAGTTCGCGTCGGGAACAAGATGCTCAAACTGTCGCCCGCGCCGGAACTCGAGTACGGCATCGAGGTACAGGAGCGATCGCCGATGCTCGGCGGCCCGCGTGAAGAGATTACGGTGACCCTCGAGTGGGAAGTCGAAAAAGAGCCCTGAGCGTCGTCGCTCGAGGCTCACGAGTCACCGTGCCGTTCGAAACGACCGCGATACTGAGCCGCTAGTCCTCGAGTTCGGTTGGGAGCTGGTTCGTCGGGCCGCCCTCGACGTTGTCGGCAACCGTGCGGCGGTTGGTCTCGCCGATGCGGTCGGCGACCTCCGCGACGAGGTCTTCGACGGTCTCCTGGACCTCGCTCTCGTCGTCCTTGACGATCGCTCCCTCGCTGCCCTCCGCGCCGAAGTCGGGGTGGATCGGAATCTGGCCGAGCAGCGGGACGTCGTACTTGTCGACGATCGTCTTCGCCCCTTCGGTGCCGAACAGGCCGTGCTGGTCGCCACAGGAGGGGCAAATGAACGAACTCATGTTCTCGACGACGCCCAGTACTGGCGTGTCGTGTTTGTTGAACATCTGAATCCCCTTGCGAGTGTCGTCGAGCGCCATCTCCTGGGGCGTCGTGACGACGACCGCGCCGGTCACCGGCATCGACTGGAGGAGGTTCAGCGTCGCGTCACCCGTCCCCGGCGGGAGGTCGATGATGAGGTAGTCTAGTCGGCCCCACTCGACGCCCTCCAAGAACTTCAGCATGAACTTGTTGACCATCGGGCCGCGGAGGATCGCCGGATCGTCCTCCTGCTCGGTCATCATCCCCATACTGATGACCCGGACGCCGTCCGACCGGGGTGGAACGATATCCTCGTTCGGCGTCACACCGGGTTCGCTCTCGACCGGCAGGATCCGCGGGATGTTCGGCCCGTGAATGTCGGCGTCGAGCAGGCCGACCATCGCCCCGCGCTTTTCGAGACCCGACGCGATGTTCGCGGCGACCGTCGTCTTGCCGACCCCACCCTTCCCGGAGGCGACGGCGATGACGTTGCGAACCCGCGGCAATACCTCGTCGTCGAAGCCGTGTTCTTCGCCGACGTGTGCGCGCAGGTCCGCCTGGAGGCCCGCCTCGTCACAAACCTCGCGAATTCGGTTGCCCAGTTCCATCTCGGAGGGCGCGTACGGGGCGTTGAACGCGAGGTCGATCCGGGCGGTCTCGTCCTCGATTCGTACGTCGTTGACCAGGCCGAGCGAAACGATGTCCTCGCCGATATCCGGATCCTCGATCCCCTCGAGTTTGATCTGGAGTTCGTGTTCTGTAATGCTCATAATACGTCGTATGCGTTATCCGAGCATAAGGGAGCCGAACGGGATACGTGTGATGGTTCGGCGTTCGAACCCGCCGGTGACCACCGGTTCGCGAAGTCGGACTCGAGCTCGAGACCCCGGCTCAGAAGAGACTGGGTGCTTGTCCGTAGAAAATGATCCCGATCAGGACCGTCATGATGAGCATCGAGACCCACATGCTGGTCGCGATACTGACGAGATAGGTGACACCGAGCAGCCCCGTCTTCGTGTCGCGGGGTGTGCCGGCGAACCACGCGATGAGCATGACGTAGATCGGGAGCAGGACGACCCCGAAGATGATGTACGTTCCCTCGTTCGGAAACCCGGTCCACCCCTCGTTCGCCTCGTAGCCGTGATAGAGGACCGCCGACAGAAGGTCAACGAGTGTCATAGGTGTGTTTGACCAGCCGTTGGGGTCGTGGTTTCCCCTGACTGTGCATGGGCCTCATGACGGCGGCCCGTGACCACCGTCGCGATCAGCGAGGACGCTCGAGAACGAAGAGTGAGACCACGAAGAGTTGCCTCTCGACGAGCAGTGCTGCCAGCCAGCAAAAATCGAAACGAGCGAACGCGAAAATCGGTCCGATCGATCGGGTTAGAACAGGAACCCGAAGATCGGTATGTCGCCGGTGGGGCCGGGGGAGCCGAGTGGCTCCGGCAGGCCGCCGTAGAACACGAAGCCGATGATGACGGTCAGGATGAACATCCCGATCCACATCTGTGCCGTGATGGCGACGAGATAGGAGACGCCGAGCATCCCGGTCTTCGTGTCGCGGGGTTCGCCGGCGAACCAGGAGACGACCATGACGTAGATCGGCACCAGGATGACCCCGAAGATCAGGTAGGTCCCGATGTTGGGGAATCCGGTGAGGCCGTCGGTTCCGCTGTAGCCGTGGTAGAGCGGTTCGGCGAGTGCGGCGATGGAACTCATGCTTTCACCTCCGGTTCGGTTGCCGTGTCATCTGTCTCTTCGTGTCCGTGCCCGTGGTCGCCGCGAAGGTGTTCGACGGCGTGGAGCTCGACGACCGGAACGACCTTCGAGACGACGAGGAAGATCAGCGTCACCATGCCGATCGTTCCGAGCAGCGAGAGCAGTTCGATGGCGCTCGGGAAGTACGCCCCGGGCGTCGCCGCGTAGATCTCGAACTCGGGGTGAAGGAATCCTTCGACGACGAAGATCAGTTTCTCGATGAGCGTCGCGAACAGCACCGCAAACGAGGCGACGAGCGCTCGCCCTTTCGTGAACAGCGACGGGCGGATCGTCTGTGCGAAGATGTAGACGAGCGTCGCGAAGACGAGGACCATCGCGGTGATGTAGATCGGGTGCGTGATCGTCGCTTCCTGTGCGACCGCCGTGCTCACCGGTGCGGCGAACAGCCCGACGACGTTCTGCTGGAGCTGCAGCCAGAGGAACAGCAGACAGAAGAAGCCGAGCCACAGGAGCAGCCCGCGGAAGACGTCGTCCGTCATGATGTGGTCCCAGTCGTAGGCGCGACGGAACGCGTAGGCGACGATAATGACGCCGCTGATGGCCGAGGTCAGCGCGATCGTCAGGAACTGTGGTCCCTGCACCGCGCTGAACCAGGCCGGCATGCCGGGGAGCACCGCGAACAGCCACGGAATCACACCGCCGTGAAGCAGGAGCGGGGCCATGATGATGATCGCGAGCGCGAGCCACCAGACCATCCGCTCGACGACCTCGTCCTCGTCCTCGGTGTAGCCGAGGGTCAGGACGTTGTAGACCGGCGAGAAGTAGCCCGGCAGATCGTCGCGGAGACGCGTGATGTCGTACCGAAGCGTCAGTGCGAGGTAGGTCGCCGTCAGCACGAAGTAGGCCGTGATGACGGTGACGTCCCACACCAGCGGCGAGTTGTTGACCGTGATGTGGTAGTGGCCCAGCACGCTCGTGACCATCCGGTCCGGACGGCCCATGTGGACCAGAATGTAGAAGCCAGCCGCGGAGAGGCCGGCGATCGTCAGCAGTTCGGCGAGGCGGGCGACCGGCATGTAGCGATCCATGCCGAGCAGTCGGACCGCAGCGGAGAGGATGATCCCGCCGTGAGCGATCCCGACCCACCAGATGAACGCGCCGATGTACAGCCCCCAGGTCACGCCGCCACCGCTCCCCCAGTCGGAGAGTCCGGTGACGGCCATCCCTTCGGCCAGCTGGTACATCCAGCCGACGAGGAAGGCTCCGAACGCGAGTGCACAGAGCCCGAACAGGATGAAGTACTGCTTCGAGACGTTGTTGACTGGACGGAGGATGTCGGCCTCGGTCGGTGATTTCGTACTCATCGTTACCACCCTCCGAGGTTCAGTCCCGTGTCACCGACGGTCTTCTCGTCGAGCACGTCTTTTCGATTATCGACGAGCTCTACGCGTTCGCCGTCCGCTCGCTGGTAGGAGATGTTTTCGTAGTCGACACCCGTACCGGTCGGCTCACGCTGTTCGGCGTTCGGACCGGGCTCGTTGCCGAGGTAGATGACGTTCGGGTTGGTTCCCATATCCTCGAGCAGTCGGAAGTTCGACGACGGTACGCCGGCGAACGCCTCGAGGAGGTTCTGTGCGGCCTCGACGTCCGGGCCGTCGAACTCGTCTTCGTCCTCCTCTTCTTCTTCATCCTCGTCCTCGTCTTCCTGAATGAACGAGTCGGTTTCGGCTTCTTCTTCGTCGCCGTTCTCGTCGTCACCGTTTTCATCTCCACCGTTCTCGTCGTCGCCGTTTTCTTCCTCACCGTTCTCGTCCTCGCCGCCGAGGTCGGCTTCGTCGGGTGCGTCGGCGAGACCGAGTTCCGAGAGCACCTCCTCGCTCTCGAGGTCGAGTCCGTGGTTCGAAAGCGCCTCGAGCGTGATGAGGACGTCCTCCTCGTAGGCGGCGATGGTGCCGTCGCCGGCGCCCATCTCGGACTCAGCGGTGATCTGGACCGCAAGTAGCAGTCCGAGGGTATCCTCGTCCAGGTCGGTCGCGTCGAGGACGGATTCGAGGTCGTCGTCCTCGCCGTCGAGGTCTTCCTCGAGGGATTCGGCGAACTCCTCGCCGACGGAGAGCAGCGACAGCGTGCGACCGCGGCTCGGGTTCGACGCGTAGACCTGCGGATCGCTGGTCTCGTCGTGCATGTTCCCGAAGTTGATCGCATCCGGCGGACAAGCTTCCTGACAGGCCGTCGTCCCGACTCTGTCGTCGCCCGACATCCCATCCTGTCGGGTCGGGCACATCGTACATTTGCTCATCGTGCCACGCGGGGCGCGACTGTCGACCCAGCGCTCGCGTTCGTCGACCATGTGGTCGCCGTCCATGCCCATATCGTCGGCCTGGTCGGCGATCTGGTCGGTCGTGATGTCCGGTTCGTCCCACTGGAAGTAGTTGACGCCGTACGGGCAGGCGACCTGACAGTATCGGCAGCCGATACAGACGTCGTAGTCGGTCAGGACGAGCCCGTCCGAATCCCGGGTGTGTCGGGCCGTCGTCGGACAGACCTTCTCACAGGGTGCGTCGGTACAGTGCTGGCACGGTCGAACGAGCCGGTTGCGGCTCGTCTCGGGGGTGCCCGCTCTGGGTTCGTCGTACTCGAGGACGTACATCCAGTTGACACCCTGGTCGAGGTTGTTCTCCTCGGCGCAGGCTTCGACACAGGAGAGACAGCCGTCACAGCGCTCGAGGTCGATGGCCATCCCCCACTGGAAATCGCCGTCTCCCTCGTCGTTGTCACCCTCCTGAGAGATACCGAGACTGGGCTGGCTGTCGTCGACGGTGCCCCACGCACCGAGACCGACGGCAGCTGCACCGACGCCCATCTTCTTCATGACGTCGCGGCGACTTTCCTCGCCGTCGCCGTCGAAGGCCGAAAGCATTCGGCCCATGGCGCCACTCGACTCCTCCTGGGCTTCGTCGTAGGCGGCTTCGGTCGGGCGGTCGTCGACGCCGAACTCGTCCATCACGTCGTCGTGATACTTCTCGTGGAATTCGGCTTCCGAGAGTTCGCCCTTAGTGACGCGCATCGCGTCCTGGGCCATCTGCATACCGAGATCAGAATCGTACTCGGTCTCGTCGAGCATCCCCTCTAGTTCAGTTTCCCACTCTTGACCGAGCGGGTGGAAAGATTCGTCGTCCGTGCTCATTCCGATCGAACACCTCTGGACGAGAATCCGCTCGATGCGAAGTAATTACACGCCGACACGCAATTGAATACGGTCATCTGTGGATCCTCTGTACCGCACTCATAACTAGATAACGTTCAAGTGTTGAGCCGATTTCCACGACGTGAGAATTGACGCGAATATGTTCGCCTATATTTAACGGAGCGTAATAGCCACTACCTGTACTGTCAGGTACGGAAGATCGGTTGAGATACACGCGGTCCGGAACCAAAATGGTTGTAATAGAGACAACAACTGGGTGGGTTTCTGAACGTTTGCCTCAAAGTATGTCTCAGTCGAGTTTCATCTATTGAACCTACCTCCGCAACTGGCTGTGCGCGCTATGTCGAGAACGGCAGCCACCGAACCGGTTCGGCTCAGTACCTACGACCGAGGAGCGCTGAGACCTGAGTATGACCGATTTCGATCAACTGCCGACGCCGACGGAGCGACGGCGTCTCGAGGCGCTCGAGGAAACTCCACACGCACACCTGTTCGACGGTGAACCACAGACCGTTCGACTCGCGCTCGCAGACGGCGAACGGATTCCGGCGCATCGACACCCCGACCGGGAAATCGTCCTCCACGTCCTCGAGGGCCAGCTCACGATGTCGCTCGGTGACGGCGAGTACGATGTGCACGAAGGCGACGTCGTTCGATTCGACGGGGCACAGGATATCTCTCCGAAAGCACAGGCAGACACGACGGCACTGCTCGTGTTGGCGCGGCGGACCGACTGATCAATCGCTCGCGAGCGGGTCCTCGATTCGCTCCTCGGTATCGACGCCCGGCAGATCCTCGACGAACCGTTTGATGATCGCCTCCTCGGCCCGGTGAAGCGTCTCGCTGCACGTCGATTTCGCGATGTCGAGATGCGCCGCGAGCTCCGTCAACGAGCTGCGTCGAGGCGTGTCGTAGTAGCCCTCGTCGACGGCGGCGACGACGACCTCGAGCTGTCGGTCCGAGAGCAACTGGCTCTCGTGAAGTCGCTCGCGGACGTGTTCGATCCGGTACTGGAGCCCGAAGTGCTCGAGCTGTTCGGCCAGTTCGGCGAGCCGACTTCGCGAGCCGGTCACCTCGACCGTCGCCTCGCCGTCGACGATCTCGACCGGGAGTTCGATCGGCATTCCGGAGTCTCGCGACGAGAAAAGCAACAGCGGGGCAGTCGTTTCGAAGTGAACGGTCACCTCGTTCT